>CALOES010000009.1:0-6731 GCA_942492405.1 uncultured Planctomycetaceae bacterium | reverse complement strand
CAGCCCTGTTCTGAGCAATGATCCAACGGGGTTGCAAGCAGAGTGTCCGTTGCCCAGTTTCTACACGGAGGTCGTGGTAAAAAGTTACATCAATGGCCTCAAAAGTATAGGAAGCATTCATCCAGATCGTCCAGGAAGTCCCAATATTGTTCTCGATCGTTTTCTCCCACCTCGCCCTGTGCCTACCGCGAATATCCGGCTCGATAAGTTTTCGCAGATCATCCGCGGTTTGAACTTGGACGCGTTCAACCAGCTTCCTAGAACTGACGACAAGGATGGCGAGTACAGACTCTTTACGCTGGGACGAGTTGAGTATCAGTGTGATTGCGACGACCGTCCAATAAACCTACGTCTCTCCTCAGACGAGGACGGAGGCCTTGAAATCTCAGGAACGGAGATACCGCTGATCATACAGTTCCCAATACTTTCATGGCTCCCTGGAGAGATACCTATTGGTCGAATCGAAGGGACTATTGACTCAGAGGCCTTGGTGTATCGTGATACGCAGAGAAGCAACTGTATCGACTTACACCTCGCAGGCTGGGGGCATCCAAATCCAGTTCTTGAACCGGGGATGCAGTGGGTTGCTACTCGCACATCCATCAACATCTGGCATAGAGCTATCGTGAAAGTTTGTTGTGTCAACCAAGAAGCGGAGCACAGCGTCGTAAGATTCACTGGAAGCAGTTTTCCATCGCATCGGCTCTGGGTCAATGGTGATCTCATGAAACCTTGGATCAAGGTGATTTCTCTGATCTCTGGACGCCAGACCCTAGTAATCCTCGATTTGTCGAAGAAGGCTCATGGCCATGATGAAAGAATCTTTGATCGTAATCTCTCTTCATCGCTGGTTGATCGCGACCCAAATGAGTGATTATGTTGAAATCCAGTCACCGAGATACCGGTTGCACAGAGTGATTATGTTGAATCCAATACCGCTACACTCCCACGGGCCAGCGTTCGGCTCTGATCGACCCGGACGGGGGACGGTTCACTTACAGTTACGACAGCGTGCAGCGGCTGACGCAGGTCATCAACCCCCAGGGGGAGCGGACCAGCTACAGTTATGATGCGGCGGGACGGAGAACGGTCAAGAAGCTGGCCAACGGCAGCCGCACGTCGTTCAGCTACAACGCCGCCAACCGCATCACCAGCGTGGCGCATCTGAAGAGCGACGCCTCGCTCCAGGCCAAGTACGAATACAAGCACGACAAAGCGGGCAACAGAACGGCCATGGCCGAGACCGGCGCGACGACGGCCCGCACGACGTGGTCGTACGATGCTGCCTACCAGCTCACCGCAGAACACAGGACCGGATCGAACGCTTATCGGAACACCTACGTGTACGACAACCGGGGGAATCGCACGCTGAAGAACCTGGATGGTCAGCGGACCACGTCGACCTACGATGCCGCCAACCAGTTGGCCTGGTCTCAGGATGCTTCAGGTCGAACGACGTACACGTTCGACGCCGATGGGAACCAGCAAGTGGTCCTCTCCCCCGGTGGAGACCGGGTGACTAACCTCTGGGACTACGAGAACAAGCTGATCGGCGTGCAGCATCCTGCCGGCAGCCGAGAGACGATGGCCTACGACCCCGATGGGAAGCGGGTGATGCTGCAGGAGTCGGCCTCCACCACCAAATACGTGTGGGACAACCAGAACTACCTGCAAGAGACTAATGCCTCCGACGTGACGCAGGTGACTTACACCAACGAGCCCAGAACCTATGGCAACTTGATCTCGCAGCGGAAAGCCGGTGCCAGCCACTACTACCTGTTCGACGCTCTCGGCTCGACGCGGCTGCTGACCGACGCCAGTGAGAACATCTCCGAGAGCCTGCTCTATGACGCCTGGGGCAACCTGGTGGGTTCGGCCCCCACGATGGCGGTGCCGTTCCGCTGGGTCGGGGAACTCGGGTATCTGTTCGTGCTGTCCACAGCAGACTACTCCGTCCGCGCGCGGGTGTATCAGCCGGGGATTGGCAGGTGGATCAGTCAGGATCCGATCGGGTTCGTCGACGGACTTAATCTATATGCTTATGTGCAAAACCAAACCGGGATGGCCTTCGACGCGTCGGGCTTCGGACTGATAACAGATTTGGGCCCGTTGACGCATGATGATATATTCGGGCCGATTTCACCTGCTCTAGGATCCGCGGACTTGGACGAGCGTCTCAAGGCAATTGGTACTCGACTACGACTGGCTCTGACGCGTTTCCACACACACGTTGTGGTCAAGAGCTTTATCGTTGGGCCAATTATCCCGGGAACGATTCACCTACGGTTTCCGCGGCCGGCTACTGACTTGGCTGCCTCTCGCCGCCTGTGGAGTCTGGCAAGTCGCGTTTCGCGATTACCAGCTTTCAATCAGGACCCTCGCACTGATGCGATGGATGGCGAATACCGTCTGTTTACAATGGCAAATGTCACATACATGTGTGACTGCGACGATCGCCCTCGTGACCTCGAGTGGTCCAAGGCCGATGATGGGGGACTGGAATTTGCGCATAGGGACAAATATCACCCTTGTTCCCCCAGCCAACATTTACGGACTGATGTTTTCTAACCTTTATTTGGTGCGATCATCGTTTACATGTCTGCGATTAAGCATGGAAGGATGGGGACGGCCAAATCCATTGGTAGAGCCAGGAATGCAGTTCGTTGCCCGTCGAACCTCGACCGACATCTGGCATCGTGCGGTTGTGGAGATTTGTTGCGTCAATGGTCAAGGAGTGCACTCCCTCGTCGAATTCACCGGTAGTAAGTTTCCAACCCATCGTATCTGGATCAATGGAACCCATATTAAGACGCTACCGCAAGGTACATTCGGCGATTTGTGGGATGCGGATCCGCGAAATACGCGATTCGTTGAGGAGGGATCGTGGCCGTAGAGCCGTACAACACCCGCGACAGGGGAAGTATCGTAAAGGCTGTCGTCGGTTTCATCCTATTGGCGACCGTTGGCGGCCTCATTCTCTTCGCAGTGCTGCTCAATGATCGCGGGAGTGTCTTCATGGACGATGCACGGTGGATGGCACAGTACGTTGCCGTGCACGAATCGGCGGCCACTCGCATACCTGTTGCGAGACAGATGGAGGAGAACTTCGGAGAAGCAGATCACTTCATCACGCACTATGGATCGCGTGGGGAGATGACGTGGAACACGAAGTGTTTCGTTAATCAGCAGCTACGAATTGTACATGACGGTGAAGGTTACGGTCGATTATCGCCTTCAAACGGTAACTCAAGTTGGCGAACCGATATTTGGGATGGACTACATCGTGAAGTCCACGGAATCAGGTGCAACCGATTTCGGTGGGACCGTACATTACACACTTGAACAATGGAACCGTATCTATGCCGCAGGAGGTGACTTTGGGGCCATCGGTGTCGAACTCGAGACCACGCCGGCACCAGGGGTACAACACTACATTGAGTTCTATCGCAGAACGCTCATTCCGATCGACCTAGTTCCGAGAGACCCCCAAGATCCTCACTGAGACATTGATTTATGTTTAGTGCGACATAGGTAACCTTTCCTGGGGGGGTGTGACCGGTGTTCCGCGCTATCCGGAGGTACCAGTTTACCGCCTTGTTGATTGGTCTTGTGTGTCTGGCGTTGTGAGTGCATGCTGTGGAGACCATGGAAGGTCATCATCGGACACAGGAGGAATGGCAGCAGCGGGTCGCTGAATTGGAGGCCCAGGTCGCCGCGCTGACGGCGCAGGTCGAGAAGCTGACCAAGCTGCTCGAAGAGAAGACACGCTCGGGGAAACGGCAGGCCGCGCCGTTCTCGAAGGGGCCGCCCAAGGCCCAGCCGAAACCGCCCGGTCGCAAGCCGGGGGACGACTACGGCCGGCATCAGCGGCGTGCGGTCCCCGACCAGTAAGCGCACATCGGCACCATATGGCGTGGTCGGCTTTGGCTACGTTGCTTCTGGGCGGTCGAGTCGGCTGAGGCGGCGTCGCAGGCGGGTAAGCGCACATCGGCACCATATGGCGTGGTCGGCTTTGGCTACGTTGCTTCTGGGCGGTCGAGTCGGCTGAGGCGGCGTCGCAGGCGGTCGCGGTCGCGGCGGGCGGACTGTTGGCGGCGTTCTTCCACGCGGTAGGTACGGATTGAGTCCGGGTGAGTCGCTGCCCAGACGTCCGGGCGCAGTGACTCGAAGTTGGTGCAGCCGGCCAGCAGCCGGTCCAGCACATCCTTCACGTATTCCCATGCGTCCAGATCATTTCGCTGCGCACTGCTCACCAGGGTCATCAGGTCAGCAGCCCGGTAACCGGCCGGCACACTCCCGCTGAACAGCCAGTTTTTTCTTCCGAGTGCGACCTGACGCATCAGCTGTTCGCTGATGTTGTTATCGATCGGCAGGGCGCCGTCGTCCAGATAACGCACCAGCCCGTCCCACTGATTCCGCAGGTAGCCACGCGCCTCGCCAATCTTCTCCTTTTTCGAAACATCCGTCATCTGCGTGTCGATGTACTGCCGCAGGGAATCCCAGACGGGACGGGCGCGGCGGCGACGCAGTTCCAGGCGGTCCGCGACGTCCAGATCCTTCGCCTGGTCTTCGATGTCGTACAGAACCGTATAAGCTTCCAGAACGAACTTCGCGTGGCGTTGATGATTGTCCAGCGCAGCTTCGAACTTCCGCCGCGCATGCGCATTGCAGGCAGCGTGAACGATCGAGCCGTTCGAACGCATCAGGATCCCGGTATTCGCTCCGTAACAATCGCCGACCAACGTCCCCTGGTACTGATGATCAATCAAAAACAGGTCCGGGCCGTCGCGGTGACGGCTGACCGTGAAGTCGAAGATGTTCAGCGGAACGCTCAATCCGCGATACACCCACATCTTTGCCGTGATGCTCTTTTTGTTCGTCTCGATCGCGTGACGGACCACTTCATGGACGCGTTGGCTTTTCGGGTCGTCCGCGTCAATCGGCGGCACGGCGCGCGGAAGCAGCAGGCAGACGCCTGTGTCATCGGTGCCGATGTGGGAGTCCGTGCGAACCACGTCACTCAGATAGCCCACGAACGATCGGACCAGATCCGACGCAGCACTCAGCACATTCAGCAGTGTGCTGCGTGGCAGATGCACGCCGCTGCCGGCAAACATGTCTTCCTGACGATAGACCGGAAGATGGTAGCTGTATTTGGCCGTGATCAGTTCTGCGGCGATCGATGTCTCATAGCGGTCGCCGGCGATCAGTGACGGCGGCCGCGGAGCCTGCAGGACACCGGCAGCAGGTTCCTCCGGACGGACATACTTCGGAAAGATCTTCCGCACGACGTGCAGCACCGGACGGCGAAAGTGCAGCGTTTCGGTGATGTCTTCGCCGATCCGCTGCAGGCCTTCTTTCTCCTCATCGCTGAGGTCAATGACCACCTCGCGACGCGGCAGATGATCCGGAAACAGTTCGCCGGCGCGGGGGCGACGGCGACGCGTCTGTCTGCGACCCGCTTCCTGTTCGCGGTGTTCTTCCAGCGCCTGCAGGATTCCCGCACGAGCATCCTCGATGTCGTCTTCGGAATCGAATGCCAGCAGCAACTGGCCCGCAGCGTCTCCGTGGTATCGTTCGCTGGTGCGGCCGAAGATCCGACGTATCAACGCCGCCAGTTCATCGCGACTGTGCTGCAACTGCGTCCGCAGGTCCGTGTTTTCCCGCTGAAGATCGCTGACCTGTGCGGCGGCTGACTTCGCGTCATTGAGGAACCGCTCGTTGTCGCGCGCGAGCTGTTCGTTGTCTGCGGTGAGCGCGGCATTCTGCTGTTGCAGTTGTGCGAAACGTCGACGAAGTTCCGTAAGCTCACTCATGTCGCGGAGCGTAACAGCGTCTCTCGATCGCGCCAGATCAGTTGACGTATTTTTCAGGAAATGAGAGCAGGTTTTTTCGTCGACCGATCGACGGCAGGCCTGCTCGTTGGTTGAGGCCGTGTGGCCGCCGCCGATCGCTGACGCGGAGCCACATCCGCGATCAGCAGCGTCCGCATTCACCGGCCGGGCGAAAACGTTTTCGCCGCCGAGCTGACTGAATGTCGATGCCGCTCAGCAGCATCGACAATTCCGCCGCATCAATCTTCACGGCCGGACGATCACCCGATTCAATGCGTTCGAAGGTTCCGTATTCCAGCAGCTTGTAGAACAGAATCATTCCGTCGGTCTCCCAGTACAGCGCCTTGAGCCGGTCCTTCCGACGATTGATGAACAGAAACAAACTGCCGTCGTTCGGTTCGCGTCCGAGCTCCGACCGCACGATGCCGGAAAGACCGCAGAAGCTTTTTCTCATGTCCGTGGGCTGTGAATACAGAAAGATCGATGCGGATGTCGGCAGGGAAATCATGGCCGAACCTCCGAACCAGCCAGCGTGCCGGCCACCAGGAGCACCAGTTCGCGATCGGTTGCCGGAATCTCCATGACCACACCGTGCGGCCATACGATGCGCACAGGCAGAGCCTGGTCGTTTCGCTGCTCCGTCTCCACGACATTCACCGGCACGAACCCGCCGTAATCACGATCCGTGTCCCGAAACTTCCGTCGCCAGTTGTAATAAGATGCTGTGGAAACATCGTGCTGCCGACACAGTTCGGCGACCGTGAGCGAACTCTCACGTGCCAACTCAATCAGCTCGAACCACCATTCCGCCAACGCAGGATCCGCTGCCCGTGCCATTCCACTCTCCGGAAACGAGGTCACTAAACCCCGATTCTCGCACCCCCGTCAAGAATGGCT
>CALOES010000008.1:0-63045 GCA_942492405.1 uncultured Planctomycetaceae bacterium | reverse complement strand
GGCGACGTCTACGGTGTCCACGACCCGGCAATCATTCGCGAGGACGACACGTACTTCCTGTTCTCGACAGGCTCTCGCCGTGGTCAGACGCTGCAACTGCGGACATCGACCGATCTGCTGACTTGGGAATCCTCCGAGCCTCCATTCGATCAGTTGCCCGCGTGGACCCGCGAGACGGTGCCGATGGTCCGGTCGCTGTGGGCACCCGATGTGTGTTACTTCGCGGGAAAGTACCATCTCTACTACTCGGCTTCATCGTTTGGATCGAATACATCCGCGATTGGCCTGGCGACGAATGCTACGCTCGATCCCACGCGCGAGGATTTCGAGTGGATCGACCGCGGTGCAGTGATCACTTCGGGTGATGAAGGGCATCGCCACTTCAATGCGATTGATTCGCATGTTGTCTTCGACGAGAACAACCAGCCGTGGATGTCGTTCGGCTCCTTCTGGAGTGGCATCCAACTCGTTCGTCTCGATGCAGAGACCGGGTTATGGCATCCCGAGGATCGCGAGATTCGACTGCTGGCAACGCGCAGCAGTCCGGGGGCAGTCGAGGCACCTTTCATTCATCGGCGTGGCGATCAATACTATCTGTTCGTGTCGTTCGACGTTTGCTGCAGAGGCGTGAATAGCACCTACAACCTTCGCGTTGGAAGGTCGCCGAGCATCGAAGGCCCCTACGTCGATCGCGACGGAGTGCCGATGCGGGAGGGAGGCGGCACTCTGATGTTGCAGACCGACGGTAGAATCATTGGCCCCGGCCACTGTGACGTCGCTGAGGATGGCGATGCGACTTGGCTGGTGCATCACTTCTACGATGCCGATGCGAATGGCCGATCCGCTTTGCAAGTTCGCCCCCTCACCTGGGATGAAGCCGGCTGGCCAGCGGCGGGAGAACCATTGGCGTTGCCGGATGCGGCGAATGCAGGGGAGCGGCGGCCGTAATCATCATCCCTGATGCTGAAAGCATCCGGAATGACTCGCGCACTCGTGGCCATGTCTCTGGCCAAGTCGTTCCAGGACTGCGAAGATGGAACGCACGTCCATCGTTCTCAGGAGGCGTCATGCCGCGCAACCGAATCTCGCAAACTTGCTGTCTGCTTGTGATTGTTGCCGCCAACGGGCCGGCACTGGCAGGTGATCCCTTCACCTGCACCTACCAACTCCGCATCGAGGAGGGCTTCCTGGGCGACGCTCCCTGGACGGCCGATGTGCAGGTCGGCATCGGAGAGGATCTCACATACAACCTGTGCGTGGTTGACGAGTCGGTGATCTTCTCGCTGATTGACGAACAGGCCGACGTCTACTGCGGCGTGTTCGAAGACGGCGAAGTGGAGCTCAGCCACAAATGGGACAGGATCCGGGACTGGAGAGTGTCGCACCTGTTCTCGGGCGGCATGGTCTACGACTTGAAGGATCTTTCCCATGAGGAACGAACAACACGAACACTCTCGCAGGGCTTTTGGGTCAATGACGAATTCAAGGCGATTGCTCAGCATCTGCACGCGGTCGCTCCCACGATTGTCGAGTTCTCTCTGCAAGCGGGATTTCGAGAGCCGCCGATCGAGCGAGTGCCATTCACGCTGGCGGAGTTGCTGGCTCAACTACGCGCTCAGGATGCGGAACGCGCTCGGGAGTCGCAGACCGAGCATCAATCGATCAGTCAGCGCTGCACGGTCTCCCTTTTTGCGGAGGAGGCGTTTTTCGACGATGGCCCATTGGAGTATTCGCTGGATGTCATTTTCAATGACACCTTCACTTGTCGCATCGGCGGCATCAACGAGGAAGACACATTCACGCTCATCGACCGCAACGAGGAAATCGTTTACGAAGGCACCATCAACGACGGTGAGATTCGCCTCCGTGAAAAGTACGGAGTCCATGAACGAGGCATCAGCGACCAAGCTCTCCACGAATTGTGCAACGCAGTTGAAAGGCCGGTCATTAGCCCATATGAACGCGAACTGGCCCTTGCCGAGTTTGCCTGTCTGACAAACATAACCTCCTCAAGCCTACTTATCGAATCCGACACGGTCGAAGATCGAGAGTTGGCAAGGCATATGCCGTTTATCACCGAAGTGACGCTTCGGCCCGGGGCCCTTGAATGGGATGATGAGCAACTCCCCACAACGCTCGAAGATCTGCACGAGGTGGTCAGCGTGATGGAACCGCCTCGCAAACCATGGTGGGCGCAGATTCTCTTTAGTAATTGACACCGGCCATCATCCTGGATGCGCACAACGACTATCGCCCGGCTGTTCATCGATTGAACAAAGTCAGAATCGCGGGGACTTGTCGGCAGGAACGGGAAGCAATTTCCCAAAAGAACCGCGAACGACAGCAAGCGGAAACAACGTCGACTGAGTTCCGCACAACATCGTTACCGGCGATCACGTTCAAGCAGTCGAATACTGCACACGACGGAACCCTCTCCTCTGGTCGCATAAAAGATTTCGATATAGTTGTCGGGAAACTGGGGCGACACCCAGCAGGAGTTCCTACCGCGCATGCTTCCGTAGATCAAGCCGGGGCCGAGACTTGGTCCGCTCAATTCGAGTTCGCTGACCATCTCATCGAGGGGCTTGCCGATGAATCGCCGGAAAGCGAGTTGACGCAGGATGGGAACTGGCGACGACAAGTCGCCGGCATCGATTGTTGAGACAGAGTCCGTTGGAGTGCTCACGCCTCCTGCGAGTTCGATGTCTGATGTCGAGTTGTAGCCATCCGATTCAGCGGAAGCTGCAGTCCGCGCGAGTTCTCTCTCCTTGAACCTTTGCCAGTGAAGCAATTCGCGTTCCTCAAGATCCCAATGCCAGATGGCTCTTTCATCGCATCTCCGGAAGAGTTCAACAATCTCGACGCCATCGATTTTGAACTCGTCGCACGGCACAACTCCCTGTTCGCCGTCAACACAGCGTTTGAGATGTATGAACACCACACGATCGATGCCCACTTGCAAAGGAATGTCGTACTCGGACTCTGGAGCGGCCAGCAATTCGAAATGGATCGCCAATCGAGACTCCTCGGTTTCCCCGCGTGTCAGTTCCCAGCAGCAGTTTCCCGGCGGCGGACGGCGAACTGTTCCCGAGCCGACGCCGTGAGAATACGTCGACAAGACTCCGAAATGCTCCAACTCCATGTTTCGAATCGGGAAATATCGCGTGATCATCTCACTTGCTGTATCGGCATCACGCGGCGAGATTTCTTCAAAAGAATTCGAAGTGCGACGGGTGTCGTCTTTCACGGCGATGTTGTCGAAAGCCGCAGCCGGCATGATGTCAGACTTTGTCCCGCCATCGTCTTCAACTGCCATCGTCTCTCCCGCAGCCCGTTCCGCGACGGATTCCGTTCGTTCACCGCTCTCTCGCGAGCATCCCGAAGCCACGATGAGCAGCAACACGATCGGACAGAACCGTGCTGAATGCATGCAATCCATTGCGGTGCCTCCGTTGTTACCGGCAATCACGTCAATACTCCTTCCGGGATTCTGTGGCATGGCATCTCCTCTCTCGTGCGCCGCCCGTTCAATCGAATGGGGTGACCATGAGTTGAAGTTGGGACGATTCAGCCTCTTTCGTGGAAGTGGAAGGCGTCGAAAACCCATGAAACGGCTCGAAAATATCGTTGTCCGAACGCACGCGGATGACGGGGTTCGAGACGTTCGGCCATCGGAGCGACTGAATCGCCGAATCCAACGCGCTGGGTGCCGGCACGGGAACATAATTATCAGAACGATGTGACGGAGAAGTCGGATCCAGTAGCCGTTCCTCAGCATTCCAATACCGACGTGCTCGCTCGTCACATTCCTGGAATAGGGCAATGATGCCGACTCCGTCGATCTCGAATTGATCGGGAGTGACAGTTCGATTCTCCCCTTTCAAGCATTGGCTGATATGAATGTAAATGACCCGATCAATTGCCACATGGAGCGGAATGTCGTTTTCGGACTCCGATTCAACCCGCAGTTTGAAGGCAACTGTGATTCGCGAGTCGGCTTCGCCGCGATCCAACGCCCAAACGCAGGCACTGGGCGACGCACGGCTACCGCTTCGGGCCCGAATACCGCGATTGATATCGGACAACACCCCGTCGAGACTCAATCTCATCGATCGTGCAGGGAAGTACATCGCAATAAGTTGATTCGCCACGTGAGCATCGTTCAATGAGATTCCGCCATCAATGCTTGATGTTTCGATCGTTTGAAAGCCATCGGCCTCGCTCGACATCTCGGCAACTGCTGAAGCAAGTACGATTTCAGGATCCATGTCTTCTACAACTACAGATCCGACATCTAATGGTGCCGATGCAGCGTCGTCGGTAACGGACCTTGGTTCGTTGAATCCTTCCCGCGAGCATCCAATCGTCACGAAAATAATCGCCAACGTCCAACTGCTTCTAAACAATCGCTTGCAGTCCATTGTCATGGCTCCTGTTTCCGATTCACTGGCCGACTGGTGCTCCGGATTGTCCGGCGGCGAACATGACGGCCTGGGCGGTCGAGCAGAGTTCGGGGATGACGGGAACGCCCGCGTGTTGCAATGCGCGGGCGGTCCAGATGTTGCAGGTGTTCGGGAAGTAGTACGGACTGCGCGCCCGGTAGAAGGCGCTCTCACCGTAGATTCCTGGTCCGAGGAACTCGGCTGCCCCCGTACGCAGATCGTAGGTCCCATGAATGAATCGGCACATCGCATCGAATCGTTCCGCGTCCACTTCCAGCTTCACGACCCTTCCCATAAAAATCTCGTCGGGAGTGACAGGCCAGTTGACGACATGCAGCACGCTGACATTGGGAACGACAGCCTTCGCGATGATGAGGGGCGTAATCAAGCGCGCTCTATAGAATGCCTCGCTCCCCCAACCCACTTCAACCCAGGGCAAGTTCGAGCCGTTCTCGATCTCGGGCCAGTGTTCGGGCGACACATCAGCACGCCGGACGACCAGACCCGTGTGAAAGCCATTGCTGGTGACGTACACGGTCTTCGTTGCAGCAGGTTCGGCAGCGACTTCGTAGGACGCCAACTGAACATCGTCGCGTCGGTCACGTTGGTCCTGCCGCGACACGTGCGGCATCAGCGAGCATCCCGCCGACAGCATGGTCACCAGAATGCAGAAACGGGCCATTGCTGGGAATCAGGCTGGGTGGAGAGGCGAAAGGGGGCGCGATGTAACACGTATGACAGATTCGGTCAACGCGGCTTTGCTGGACGAATCGTCCCCACTGGCGAGTAATTCTCAATCGACTACAGTATCAAGTGTTACGTTCGCTGGATTTGATGGAATAACGGCAAGGTGACTGCATGAAAGGTGCTATTGGACTGATCGTGGCGGCTGGCCTCGGAATTGCCGGTGCCATCTGCAACTGGTTCTATCTTGAGCAGTTGGCCCGCCATCAGGAGCAGGTGGTGTTTATCGCCATTCGAGATGATGTGGAGCTTGAGATCGGCGACATCATCAAGTCTGAGCATCTGATGGAGGTTCCGATTCCGCGAGCCGCCGTTGGCAATCTTGAACAGGTTGCACCGCTGTGGCAGAGCCGCGAAGCCGTGGCGGGGCATCCGGCGATTCGCAACTTCAATGGGGGCGAATTGCTGCTCGACAGCGATCTGCGGCGTCCTGCGTATCAGGACTTGGCCGAGACGTTGCAGGAGAACGAAGTCGCCCGATGGGTGCCGATCGATGCGCGCAGCGTCGTGCCGGAGCAGATTAACCCCGGCGATCTGGTCTCCTTCGAAGTCACACGTATGGGTGCCGGCGGACCAACAGAAGTGGGAACCGCTCCCGCCCCTGCCGCGGGAGCAACGGAGATCCTCGGGCCGTTTCGAGTGCTGGCGATGGGAAATCGCCGCGAGGCTTCGAACATTCAGGAGGCCAATCGCCGCCGTTCGGGTTCAGAAGGCACCATCGCGATCGTCGTCGAACTGACGAACAGCGAGATGGAACCAGAGGCCAAAAAGTTGTTTGAGGCACTCAGGTTGTCGGGTAACCAGGGAGCGGCGATACTGCTCCATTCGTCGCGAGTCGAAGAATGAAGTTCCGGCTCTTGCGACAGCGACACAAATCCGATGGAACTGTTTGACAATCAGGAGATATTCCGTGAGTGATACCGCGCGCGATGACCTCGGTGCCGATAACCCCTTGCTGGCGAGAAGCGGCCTGCCGCCGTTCGACCGCATCCGTCCGGAACATGTCGTTCCCGCCGTCAGTCAGATGTTGCAGGAATGCGAGGCACAGCTCAAAGAACTCGAAACGAACCTGAAGCCGACGTGGGACGCCATCTATCCCACGCTCGATGCGCTGGGAGAGCGATTCGAGCATGGCTGGCAGCCGGTATCGCATCTCTTCTCTGTAAAGAACTCGCCCGAGCTGCGCGAAGTGTACGAAGTCGTCTTGCCGAAAGTGGTCGAGTTTGGACTCCGCATGAGTCAGAGTGAGCCGATTTATCATGCCCTCAAGTCGCTGCAGGAGAGCGACGCGTGGGGCAAACTCGAGGAGGCCCAACACCGGATCGTCGAGCAGCGAATTCGATCGGCGGAACTGGCGGGCATCGCCCTGGAGGGGAAGGAGCGGGAGCGATACAACGAGATCGCCCAACGGTTGTCGATACTCAGCACTGAGTTCTCGAATCGTGTGCTCGATGCCACCAAAGCCTTCGAGCTGATCGTGCGCGACCCGGCCGATGCCGAGGGCTGGCCGCAATCGCTCAAGCAGATTGCGTCGAGTTCGTTCCATAAAAAATATCCCGATGATGACGGAAGCGTCGGTGCAGGACCGTGGCGAATCACGCTGGAAGGCCCTTCATACGTCCCATTCATGCAACACTGCCGCAACGGCGAGCTGCGACGCACGGTGTACGAGGCGTTCATCAGTCGGGCCTCCGCTGGTGAGTTCGACAACTCGAATGCCTGTGTCGAGATTCTGGCACTTCGCCGCGAGCAGGCGAAGCTGTTGGGCTACGAACATCACGCGGCTGTGAGTCTGTCGGAGAAGATGGCCGGCTCGGTTGAGGCCGTCGAAGAGATGTTTCAGACGCTGCTGAAAGCTTCGTGGGATCCGGCAAATGCAGAACTCCAAGAGGTCCACGAACTGGCGATCGCCTCGGGACAAGCTGGTCCGCTGCAGCATTGGGACGTCTCGTACTGGTCAGAACGTCTGAGGGAGCGAACCTTCGGCTTCCGCGACGACGAGCTGCGGCCGTACTTTCCGCACGAGCGTGTGCTCGAAGGCCTGTTCGGCGTCGTGAACCGTCTATTTGGCGTGACGATCGTCGCGGCTGACGATCAGGCACCCAAGTGGAATCAAGATGTAAGGTTCTTTCATATTCAGGATGAGTCGGGCCGAGTGATTGCCGGCTTCTACTACGACCCCTATTCACGACCTGAAGACAAGCGGGGCGGGGCGTGGATGGGAGATTGTCTGTCGCGGCGCATCACTCCCGCTGGGTTGACCATTCCAGTCGCCCATCTCGTCTGTAATGCGACGCCTGCCGCCGGGGATGTTCCGTCGTTGTTGTCATTTCGCGAAGTGGAGACTCTCTTCCACGAGTTTGGCCATGGCCTGCAGCACATGCTGACGAAGGTCAATTACGTCGATGCGTCGGGGATCAACGGCGTCGAGTGGGATGCCGTCGAACTTCCCAGCCAGTTCATGGAAAACTGGTGCTATGACCGGCCGACGCTACTCGGCATGACGGCCCATTACGAAACGGGTGCCCCATTGCCGGAGGAACTGTTCGAGAAGGTGAAGGCTGCGAGAAACTTTCAGGCGGCTACACAAATGCTGCGACAACTTTCGTTCGGCATGATCGATATGGAACTCCATACGACTTTCGATCCCGAAGGAGACGAGTCGATCATTGACGTTCAACGCCGGATTCTCGAAAAGACTTCGGTGCTGCCGATGCATCCGCAGAACCGCTTCTTGTGTGCCTTTCAGCACGTCTTTTCCGGTGGATACGCGGCCGGCTACTACAGCTACAAGTGGGCCGAGGTGCTGAGCGCCGATGCCTTCGCGGCGTTTGAGGAAGCCGGGCTCGACGACGATACCGCTGTTCGCTCGATCGGTCGTCGGTTTCGCGAAACGGTACTCGCGCTGGGTGGAGGACGCCACCCGATGGACGTCTTTCGCGAGTTTCGCGGACGCGATCCGTCACCGACAGCGCTGCTCAAGCAGTGTGGACTGGTGTGACAGCGAATTGCGATAAACGAGTAAATAAAAAAACGCCTGACGTTGTCGTCAGGCGTTTCTGTTTTCGATACGTCAAGTCGAATCAGTTCTCGAAGCTGGCGACTCGCAGCACCGAGAGATTGGGGACCGATTCAGTGGCCGCATCGACGCGGGCGACGCGAGGAGTGCGGATTTCGGTTTCCACGTTCACGCGGCTGCGAGTGGGGAGTACTTGCCAAGTGAGTTGCGGGCCGATCTCGAGTGGGCCCGCCATCGGAGGCTCCGTTGTGTTCGTCGGCTCGCCGGGAGCAGGGTTGATCGGAGCCTCGAACTCCTCATCCTCTGTATTGGGCTGGCTGCTGTCGGTCGAGCGCGATCCAGGGCCAAAGTCGTCGTCACGCGGCTGTACGGTCGTTGCTTCGGTCGGATCGTCAGAGTTGGAATACGTGGAGGTCGATTCTGAACTCTCGGGATAGTAGTTCGTGGAGCAGTTAGAGCAGCCGGAACAGCTTCCGCCGACACACGACGAACAAGTTCCGCAGCCGCCACACGACGAACAGACACCGCAACTGCCACAAGGTGAATAGCATGTGGAGCAGCACGACGATCCGTAGTACGACGTCACACCGCAACTGCTGCAGCCTGCTGTTCCACAAGACGTACAGGGAGAGTAGCCGGTATTCGACGCCATATAGCCGGCATAAAACCCACGTCGGTAGGCGACGGGATGGACGGGGCGTCCCCAGCCGCCATAGCAGCACTGTCGAGCGTATCCGCCGCAGAACGGCCAGAAGCATGCCTGTGCCTGCGCGGCTGTTCCCATCAAGACGACGGCGGTTACCGCCAGGACGCGAATGCGTGAATTCATTGTCGTTAACCTCTCCTGCCGTGTTACTCGAGCGTGAAACCTTTACTTAAAGGGTAGAACCCCTCCATCTGTTCTAAGTAGGAGAGGAATCCACTGTCAATGGTCTACCGTCTGGGCATGAAAAACAGTGGCAGACAGCTTGGACTTTTAACGTATTCGCGCTCTGGGCAGACTCAGCAATCCAGACAATCTGGCGTCCTCTGATGTATGAGAATCATCGTTATTGAGTGCAAAACGCCCGGTCGCCGGCATCCCCCAGGCCCGGGACGATAAACTTGCGATCATTGAGTTCGGGATCGACGGCGGCGGCGTAAATCCCCACATCAGGGAACTTGTTCAACACACGGTCGACACCGGCGACCGATGCGATCACCGACAGCAGACTGATGCGAAGAACGCCCCACTCCCTGAGTGCTTCGATGGCCGCCAAGGCCGATCCGCCGGTCGCCAGCATGGGGTCGAGAACGAACGCCACATCGACGGGACGCCCCTCCGGAAGCTTGCTGTAGTAATGAACGGGGCTGGCGGTCTCTTCGTCTCGATAGAGCCCGAGATGCCAGACTTGCGCCTCGGGCAACAGCGCGAGCGCCGACTCGACCATCCCGAGTCCTGCACGCAAGATCGGGACGATCCCGATTGTTTCGGTCAGCTTGCAGCCCGATGTCGGGCACAACGGTGTGACGATTTCCACGTCGGTTGTCTCAAGCGTGCGCGTTGCTTCCAGCATCAGCATGTCGGCCAGCGCGCCGAGACAACGACGAAACTCCGGAGCCGATGTTCGCCGGTCGCGGAGACCGCTGAGATAAACGCCAGCGAGCGGATGATTCAATTGATGAAGTGGCATGGATCAATCAGCGCTGGTAGATCGGCAGATACTGATAGTCCACCGTGAGCGCGAGTATCACCATTGTCGTGGCGTAGACGCGTCCGGCATCGCGTTCGTTCCCCTGCTCGGGGACCCAGCATCCGTCCCCCTGTTGCATCGGGAGCAAGGTCTCGACGAGATGGTTGCGAGTCTCGTCGGCATACTCGCCCCCTAGTTTGAACATGCCGACGGCGTTGTAGTAGACGCCGTAATAGAAGAAGTCGTGCTCGGGTCGCAGCATATGTGTCAGCAGCCAGTCGGCTCCACCGACCGATTCCACCGACATGTGATCGCCACAGACCTCGAGTGCGGTGATGCCAGTTCCCGTAAGTGTCGGCGTCTGTCCATTTCCCTGCTGATATCCGAATCCAACGTATGTCCCATTGTCTTGGCGGGCACAGCCGCGGACGTAGTCGATCGCATCGTCGATAGCTTCCGCCGGGACGTCGCAGCCGACGTCTTTGGCGGCACGCAATGCGAGGACTTGCCAGGCGGTAACACTTAAGTCGCTGTCGGTGCTTTCGGGCTGATATCTCCAGCCGCCCCGTTGTCGGTCGTCTTTGCGGACTTCCTGCGAGACAAGGATCAAGCGGATGGCCTCTTCCAAGGCGTCGCGCACGTCGTCGGCATCTTCCTCTGCACACACTCCGACGACTTCCGCGAGCATCAATGTGGCGATCCCGTGGCTGTACATTGGTCCGTGGCTGCCACGCACCACGAGCAGGCCATTGTCCTGCTGCTGCTCAACAACGAAGCGAATGCCTCGGTTCATCGCCTCGCCGTAACGGCCTTCACCAGGAAGATGGCCGGCAGCCAGGAACGACATGACGGCCAGTGACGTCGTCGCGGTCGACTCACCCCAGTTCTGTGTGCCCCAGCAGCCGTTGTCTTGCTGTTCTCGATGCAGATACTCCAGGCCACGAATGATCGCGTCGTCGACCCTTTCGCGAGCCGCCTCATCAACTGCATCATCCGCGCTGCAGACGGCAGAAAACAGCCCAACAAGTATCGCCGCGACACTGACAAGAGATGGCATAAATCGTGACTCGATGCGCGTGAAGGATGTCAACTCAATAACCTGCCCATAACTTTCAATCGTCATCGTCGGATACCGCAGGACTCGTCGGCTCCGCCTGCGGATCAATCCGCAACACGCAACGAAAGCCGATGTCGCCGGAGGCTTCGGACATGTGATGACTCCCACGTCTCCAGGCTTCCCAGCCCTCGTTGCTGCCGCGAACGACTCGGTGGCCCGAGACGGACGCGCGGTTGGGGCCGAGCCAGTTCGTCAACGGACTGCCATCGTTTGCGTGGGCGTCGGCATAAGCCGATTCATGATAGAAGTCCTGACACCATTCGCGAGCGTTCCCCGCCATATCGTAAATCCCAAACACGCTGCAGTCGGTCGGGAAATAGCCAACAGGATCAATCTGCCCCAAGGTGCGCGGCGACGGCCAAACAGCACGGGTTGTTCCCCAGACGTACGGATAACTGTCGAGTCCGCGAGCTGCGAGTTCCCATTCCGCCTCGCTGGGGAGAGCCTTTCCGGCCCATTCGGCGTATCGCTGAGCATCGCGCCAGGTGATGCCGAGTGCCGGATGGTCGTCGGGACTGCTGAGATTCGACGGCTCTGCCGGAACTGACTCGCGAGCCTCTCGCATCGCTTCGCGAAACTGGCGGTATTGCCCCACGGTGACTTCGTAGGCGTCCATATAAAACGGGCCGACGATTGCCGGATGCGCCGGAGCGGCGTCGGGCGTCCCCTGATCTGTCCCCTGGACGTAGGCTCCGCCAGGAATGAGCCGCATGAAACCGTCGTCGGTATTGCAATGGATGCCAAGCGGCAGGCCGGCTTCATTGAGAGGCGCATCATCGAATGCCGTGAAGTCTTCCGGCGGTTGATAACCACCGCGCCCCCGGGGCGCTTGAGTTCTGGCGTCAATCGGTTCCCGAATGAATTGCGTCGAGTCGATGCGCGTCCAACCCTGATCCATTGAATCGAGCCGAACGAGAGCGAACTGCTGCGAGGGATCGGGCTCAGTTTCCGTGGGGAGGACGAAGTTCGCCGATTCCACACCCAGTAAGAATGTGTTTGGCGGCAGTTCCTCCGGGTCTTCGGTCGATTGGGTTCCCGCTTGTCCCGTATTCTGCGGGACTGTATTTGCGGGCCGTCCCGCGCCTGGATTTGCCTGAGCAGCTGGCTGAACTGGCCGTGGCGCAGGAGCTGGTGCCGCCGAGACAGGTGGCGGAGCCGAGGTCTCGCCACCTCCGCAACCCGACACGAGCACGACAAGCACGAACGCACAGACTTGCGAACGACTCAGGGATGATTTGATCGGTACGGACATCTAAAACTCGACCTTCCGATGAACGCAGTGAACACCTTGCACTCGACTCATCTTGCCGCAGTCGCAAGTTGGATGCAATCAGGCGACTGATTGATGTGAAGAATCGAAGAAATCCGCGAAGCGAAGTGGCTTCAGCGTTCGAGAAGCGCCTCCCGCATCCCGGCGTCCCAGGTATCGGAGTCTGCATCATAGGTGCCGAAATTCGACGTGAATTGCCAGTAGGCCCAACTGAAGCCGTGCTCTTCCGCCTGCTCGCGGATGAATCGCGTCCAGCGTCCCCGCGATTCGGGGTTGGCATTCGTAATCGCGCCAAACTCACCCAGCAGCAGGGGACGTTCATGTTCTTCGGCCCAAGCCGCCGCTTGATCAAACTGGTCCGTCACCTCGGCGCGCTCAGATTCGGTGCCATTCCACTCGACCCCCACCGGCGGTGACGGGTCCACCCAACTCGCCCCCTGGTGCGTAAACGGAAACGGCGAATAGTAGTGAAAGGTGACAATGATCCGTCGGTCGCTCTCGGGGAGTTCCAATCGCGATAGCGCATGCACGCCGTTCCAGTCGCTTGGACCGATTATCACCATACGGTCGGGATTCGTCGCCCGCACGACCGCAAGCACTTCGGGGAACAACTCGTTCCAGATCTCCGAGTTCAATTGTTGCGAAGGCTCATTCAATAACTCGAAGTAGACATTCTTCGGCAGATGCTGGTAGCGCTCAGCGATTTGGGTCCACATCCCGATCAGCCGATCCTTCTCCTCCAGCGGTTGTTGATGAATCTCGTCGTAGTGATGCATATTGAGGATCACATTTAATCCGTGCTCTAACGCAGTTTCGACGACGTGATCGATACGTTCGAAGAACGCGGGATCGATCGTGTAGGGTGCTGCCATCGCTGCATGTCCAGACCATTTCACTGGAATGCGAACCGTGTCGAAGCCGGCCGCCGCACACGCCTCGAGGTACTCGTCCTTCAGTACGGCACCCCATTCTCCTTCGCGAGGTGCGTCGAGCATGTTCCCCATGTTGACGCCGCGTCCGAGCCTGGCGTTCATCTCAAATGCGTCGTCAGCCATCCCTGTGGAGGAAATCGCGAAGACCAGCGACGACAACGTGAGAAGTGTTGCATTGATCTTACTCATGCATTTACTGAACATCTTGCTTCCTCGCGAACAGGGCCATTGAATACCACTCGAATGATATCGAGTGTGGCCGCCGATCGAGAGTGGTCAACGTTGCTTCGCGTACCCCGTGCGTCACGTCACGGACGCGATCCTCCTTGCTCCTAGACAATCGTCATTTCATGGCGAATCGACGTCAAAATGGCCAGAACCAGGGAACCAGAAGCACCGCCACGGGCCACAGCATCAGGTTGAGCGGTGTGCCGATTCTTAAAAAGTCGGAGAAGCGGTAACCGCCGGGGCCGTAGACCATCATGTTGGTCTGGTAACCGATGGGTGTCATGAAACTGGCAGACGCCGAGAGAACCAGAGCAATGACGAACGGACGTGAATCGACCTCGAACAACCGGGCCGTCTCCAGGCAGAATGGAAACATGAGAATCGCGGCGGCGTTGTTGGTGATGACTTCGGTAATGAGCGATCCCAACAAGTAGATGACGGCCAGAGCTACGATTGGACCGAACGGCCGCGTCGCTTCGACAAACGACGTGGCTACGGCGGTGGCCACGCCGGAATTCTGCAGTGCCGTTCCGATCCCGAAGGCAGCGGCGATGGTGACGAGGACTTGCCATTCGACGCTGCGGCGCGCCTCGCCGGCGGAGATGCAGCCGAACGCCACCATCAGGACGGCGATTAATGTTGCGGCGACGGCTGTCGAGACGACTCCGCTCGACATCAACGCGATCAAGGCGAGAAACAGCACGACCGCAATCCCTGCTCGGTCTCGTCGGAGAGCACTCCAACCTTCGACATCGCTCACCAGGTAGAACGCGGGGTTGTTACGATGCGCCCTGACGAAGTGGGCTCCCGTCTGTAACAGCAGCGTGTCGCCGGGCCTCAAGGCGATATCACCAACCTTACTCTCGACGCGCTGACCACCACGATGCACGGCCACGACGGCGGCGCCGTAGGTCGCACGGAAGTCGGCGTCGCGAATCGTCCGACCCACGAGTGGGGAGTTCTCAGAGATCACCGCCTCGCAAAGTCGTTGCTTACGTTGCTTCTTCGAAGAGACTTCGTAGTCGGGATCCGCGACGGGAACGAGTCCGGGAATCTTCTCCAGTTCGATGATGCTGCTCACCACTCCCGTAAAAATCAGCCGGTCGTTCGCGGCAAGCAGTTCTTCAGGGCCGACGGGGGCGATGTTCCGGCCATCGCGATCGATTTCGATCAAGTACATGCCGGGCAATTGTCGCAGTCCGGCTGCCTCAACCGATTTCCCTACCAACCGGCAGTCGGGTTGAATCTGCATTTCGGCCAGGAACTCGCGTCGTGATTCGCCAAGCTGCTCGAGGAGTTCCTTCCGTTCTGGCAACACCTTCGGGCCGATGACCAGTAGATACACCATTCCGATGATGGCATAAGGAATTCCGACAGCACTGATCTCGAACAAAGTCATGCCGGGGAGTTCATTGTCGACCATCAACCCGTTAACGACGAGATTCGTTGAGGTGCCGATCAAGCTGCAGGTGCCGCCGAGAATCGTCAAGAACGAGAGTGGTATCAGCATCTTCGACGGAGAGATGCTGTTGCGTCGGCTCCAGTCGAGCACGATCGGCACGAACATTGCCACGATCGGAGTGTTGTTGAGAAACGCCGAGAGCGGAATGACGACCAGCCCCAGGCGGAAGATCGCCGCGCGCTCGGTCTTGACGCTCCCCAAGACATGATGACCAATCAACTCGAGCACTCCGGTCTCTCGCAAGCCGGCGGCCACGACGAAGAGGAGTCCCACGGTTAACATGCTTTCGTTGGAGAACCCGGCGAAGGCTTCGGTCGGCGTGATGATTCCCAGAGCCGGGATTGCCAGGAGCGCCGCCGCTCCCAGAAACAACATGTCGGGAGGAGCCCAGTTCCTGACCAGCGCGACGAAGAGTGCCGCCACGGTGGCGAGCGTCACCCAACCTTCGGGGGTCATCATTTCGAGGAAGGACATTTTCAGTTCCTGTCGCGGATACGGCTTTGTTTGGAATTCAGAGTTCAATTGGAGAGCGTGCCAATGAAAAAAGGGTTGGAAGCCGAGACTTCCAACCCTTCCGTTAGTTTGCGGTTTGGGGCAAAGCCCCCAGTCGTTAGCGCAATCCTCCTGGAGTGGTCGAAGCCACATTTCGACAACAACAGGAGTGCTTGCTATGAATCATGCAGAGAACTTCGGATTTACTAGAGGTTTGCTTGAGGAAATCTATCAACCGCGAAGGTCAGATTCCAGCCAACGCGATTTCAGAACAGCAGCCTTCACTCCATCGACTTCGCCACATGTAGCGACAACGCCAGCGACCGCAATCGCGTGGGGGCGTCGTCGGCTCGGCTCATAAAGACCACAGGGCATTTGACGCCCGCCAGCATGCCGCCGAATCGACAGTCTGCGGTGTACATAATGGCTTTCACGGTCAGGTTCGCGGAGAGTAAATCGGGGAAGAGCATCGCATCCGCTCGGCCGACCACTTCGCTCGTCACCCCTTTCTTCTGGCCGGCTGCCGCATCGTAGGCCAGATCGAATGAGAGAGGGCCTTCGAGATGGATGTCGCCAAACTCGCCGCGTCGGGCGCGCTCGGTCAATTCGATCGCTTGTGCGGTGTCGGGCATTCCCTGGTTCAATTTCTCGGTCGCGGACATCACCGCGACTCGTGGTTGAGTCAGTCCCAAGCCGTTGGCCGCCCCGACCAGGCTCCGCAGGATGTCGATCATTTGCTCAGTGGTTGGAGCGATCGTCACTCCCGTATCCGACAGAAGAAACGTTCGCTCATCGCGTGGGATTTCCATCAGCACGACCTGACAGATCGTCCGCCCCGTGCGGAGGCCGCGGTCACGATCAAGGACGGCCTTCATCAAATCAGGAGTCGAGATTTGCCCTTTCATCAGGAGCGAAGCTCCCGCATGGACCTCCGCGACAGCTGCCTGCGCAGGTTCTTCGGCGGCAACAATGCGGAATGGTTTCAAGTCGACACCAACCTCGGCCGCCAATTGTTCGATCGCCCGCACGTTCCCGGTGATAGTCGGCTCAACCCAGCCCCGGCTGTGTGCCTCGGCGAGCGCCTGCAACACTGTCGGATCGGCCCCACCGGCCGCCACGACCGTGACGGGAGCGGCGAGAGCATCCGCCCGTGCGAACAATTCGTCAAAGGTTTGAAGTGGCATGGGCCAAGGATAGTTTCGAGACCGATTCGAGAGTAGTTTCACGTGGTTGCAATTCGAGCGACGTTCGGCAACGATCAGCCGTTTCAGGATGAGCGAAACGCAGCTGAAACTAGACAATCATCAGGAGAATCGCGTGGATCTGAGAGTGCGATGTTGTGCGTTGGTGTCGGATGAGGGGCCACATTTTCCGATGCTCGAGGAGGCGGGGTTCACCGTTCTGCAGGGGAGTCGCGAACTCAACCTTTGGAACGAAGACGACCTGATTTCCGAGTTGCAGGACTGCGTGGCCGTCATCGCCGGGTCTGAGCCTTTCACGCCGCGCGTCCTTAAGGCTTCACCGAAACTGCGCGTGATCGCACGCACCGGGGTCGGTTTCGACGCCGTCGATCTGCCCACATGCGACGCCCAGGGGATCGTCGTGGCGACGACGCCGGGAGTGAATCATCATTCCGTGGCCGAGCACACCATTGCCATGTTGATGGGTCTGGCTCGTGGCTTTCCCGAACTCGATCGCAAGGTGCGTGTGGGAGACTGGGTTCGCATGCAGCGTCCGCGCGTGCTGGGTTGCACCATGGGAATCGTCGGCCTCGGGCGCATCGGACAAGCCGTCGCCACGCGGGCCGTGGGACTCGGTTTGAAGGTGCTGGCCTGCGAGCCGTATCCCAATCACGAGTTCGTCAAACAATGGGATATCGAACTGACCGACCTGGATGACCTGCTCTCCCGTTCGGACTACGTCTCACTGCACAATCCTTACACGGCTGAGACGAAGCATCTGATGAATCGCGACCGCTTCGCGAAAATGAAGCCCGGTTCGGTCTTCATTAACACCGCGCGGGGCGGACTCGTGGATGAAACCGCCCTCATCGCGGCCCTGGAATCGGGACATCTGCGGGCAGCCGGGCTCGATGTGTTCGAGATCGAACCGTTGCCACTCGACAGCCCGTTGCTCAAGTTCAAGAACGTCATGCTCGCAGGACACGTGGCCGGACTTGATGCCGAATCGCAGCGAGACACCTTAACCATGTCTGCCGACACGATTCTGCAATTGCATCGAGGAGATTGGCCGCAGGATCGCATTCAGAACCTGAAGGGTGTAACCAACTGGAAATGGTGACGGCCGTAATGTTGTCCGTCACGACTGAAGCGTGCTCATGAACGAAGTCTCATCCTTCGATGTGCTTTGCGTTGGCTTGATCGTGGCCGACCATGTCTGCCAGCCGATTGAGCGCTTCCCGCCGGCAGGGATGCTGATCATGACTCCTGACTTGACGCTCACCATTGGCGGGAGTGCGGCCAATGCCGCTGTCGACATGGTCAAGCTGGGACTGAAGGTCGGCGTCGTCGGTCGCGTGGGAAACGACGTCCTCGGCCGATACGTCAAGGAAGCACTCGAACGGGAAGGGGTGTGTTGCGATCCCATTGTTGTTTCGCAAACCTCGCAGACGGCAGCGACGCTGGTCGTCAACGTGAAGGGGGAAGATCGGCGATTCATTCATGCCGTCGGAGCCAACGTCGAACTGACGGGCCTTGAGGTGACCGACGCGTTACTCGATCAAACCCGAGCCGTCGCCGTCGGCGGATTCGGACTCAATCCCGCGTTGTCGGGTGCGAATGTCGCATCAGTCTTTGAGAAAGCACGGCGGCGTGGTGTGATGACGTTTCTCGATGTCGTCGTCGGTTCTGACCCCGCGTCGCTGCTTCCGATGCTTGAGGTCGCGTTACCGCATACCGACTTCTTCCTCCCCAACGAGGACGAGTCACTGCTCATCACCGGGATCTCCGACGCTGAGGAGCAGGCCCAGCGGTTCTTCGACATGGGTGCCCGGCATGTCATCGTCACGCGCGGTCCCAAGGGAGCAATGGTGTGCGACGCCGACGGCGTGCGAGAGCATCCGGCCTGCAAGGCCCAGCAGATTGACGGGACGGGTGGCGGGGACGCGTTTCTGTCGGGGCTGATGTTCGGGCTGCTGCGAGGCGATCCGTTGGGCACCTGCCTGAAGTACGCGTCCGCCAACGGGGCACGCTGCGTCGAATCGATCGGAGCCACCACCGGCGTCATGACCGAGCGCGAGATTCTCGAGTTTGGATGAATCGCAACGAAGCAGACGCATGTAATTCCGTGCATGGCCGATGCAAGCGGTTTGCATCCGAACGGTGGTTCCCTCAGAATGACCACTGATTATTGTTTGTGATGTTGTTCCGTGTTCCTGGAGTTGCAACGTGATTTTCAAACGCAAAGGTCGCGACGTCGATGATGACGACGAGGACGACGACGAGGATGATGAAGAGGAACGCGAACAGGTTCTCTTTCAGGGGGCACTGAACGGCAACGACCCCAACCTAGCCGCTAATGGCCGGCTGGTTCAGGCTGGACTGATGCCTGCCAAGATGCTGGTGAGCGAGGCACTCTCGCGCCGTGCGGAGATGATTCGCCTCGAGCCCAAGGGCAAAGTGGCGATGGCTCAATTCTTCGTCGACGGTGTCCCCTTCCCGGGGCCGCGGATGCCTGCCCCCGCGGCGATGGCCATCACGCAGATGCTCAAGTTGCTGGCTGGCCTCAACATTACCGACCGCACCAGCGCGCAGTCGGGAGGGATCAATACCGAATACCTCGAAAAGAAATGGACCGTTCGTGTTAACACCTATCCTCTGCAGGGGGGGGCCGAACGACTGATCGTGCGTTGTCAGGATCCCAAGGTCAAACTCGAATCGCCGGAAGAACTCGGATTCTCCGAAGAGTTGCGCAAGCGCGTCCGCGAATTGACCGCGGAGAAGGAAGGTCTGTTCCTGGCCGCGGGACCGCCGTTGTCGGGGACATCGACGACCTGTATGGGATTGCTGCGTTGCGTCGACGCTTATATCTACAACGTCCTGACGATCGCCGCCGGCGGCAAGGACATGATGCACATCGCCGAGTTCGAGCGGAATCCGGGAGACGATTTCACGACCACGGTGACGCGCGTCTCGCGTGCCGAGGGAGATGTGCTGTTCATCGATCCCATTAAGGATGCCGATTTCGCCAAGCAGGCACTCGAGGGATCGAAGAAAGTGGCGATGGTCACCGAGATGCAGGCCAAGGACGCGGCCCATGCCATTCTGCAACTCGTGCAGTGGACTCGCGATCCGCAACTCGTCACCGATCAGGTGAAGTACGTCGTCAGCCAGAAACTGGTCCGACTGCTCTGCACGAAATGCCGGCAGGCGTTCCGACCCAATCCCATGATGCTGCAAAAGTTGGGGCTGCCGCCGGAAACGAAGGTCTTGTATCGCCATCCGCGCCCGATCGAGGTCGATGGTGAACTCGAAGAACCCGATCCCTGCAACCGTTGCGGCAACCTCGGTTACTTCGGTCGAGTGGCCCTGATTGAAGCGATCGAAATGACCGACGGAATCAAGAAGTTGATTCTCGAGAAAGGAGACCCTGTCGCCATCAAAGCACAGGCGCGTAAGGAAGGAATGCAATCTTTCCAGTCCGACGGACTGCGGATGGTCGCGATGGGCAAGACGTCGATGGAGGAACTGCAAAGAGCCTTCAAGCAATCCTGATCCACGAGCACGGACGCTCTCCCTCAACAACAAGGAAGAGACCTGATGAAGTTGGCCATCCTTTCGCGGCAATCCCAATGCTACAGCACCCGGCGGTTTCGTGAAGCAGCTCTGAGTCGCGGTCACCGCTGCAAAGTGCTCAACACGCTCCGGTTTGGTATCGACATCGCCACGGGTTCGCCCGACCTTTATTTTCGGAGCAAGGTTCTCAGCCACTACGATGCGATCCTGCCGAGAATCGGGGCGTCCATCACTTACTTCGGCACCGCCCTAGTGCGGCAGTTCGAGCAGATGGATGTTTACTGCGCAAACTCGTCGAACGGGATCACGAACTCGCGTGACAAATTGCGCTGCCTGCAGATTCTGAGTCGGCACCAGCTTGGCATTCCGGAGACGACCTTCGTCCGTGATCGCTGGGACGTGCTCCCGGCGATCGAACGGGTCGGAGGAACGCCCGTCATCATCAAACTGCTCGAAGGAACGCAGGGGGTGGGAGTCATCCTTGCGGAGACCGCCAAGATCGCCGAAGCCATCATCGAAACGCTGCAGACGGCACGTCAAAACGTTTTGGTCCAACGATTCGTGGCCGAGAGCCGGGGGAAGGACATTCGCGCCTTTGTCGTTGGCGACCGTGTTGTCGCCGCCATGCGCCGCACGGCGCAGGGGGGCGAATTTCGCAGCAATGTCCATCGTGGAGGACGCACCGAGGCGATCGAATTGGATGCCGAGACCGCAGAGACTGCCGTCCGCGCGGCTCAGATCATGGGCCTTAAGATTGCCGGCGTCGACATGCTGGAAGGGGCAGACGGTCCGAAGATTATCGAGGTCAATTCGTCGCCGGGACTGGAAGGGATCGAGACGGCTACGCAGCTTGATATTGCCGGCGCGGTGGTCGACTACATCGCCGCTCAGGTTGACTTCCCCGAGCTGGATATCCGTCAGAGACTGACAGTCAGCCAGGCATACGGAGTCGCCGAGATTTCCATTCCAGACGGTTCCGAGTATGTCGGCATGACCATCAGCTCGTCGGGATTGAGGGAACGCGACATCAACGTATTGACGCTCAACCGTGGGACGACTGTCATCCCCAATCCCAACAAAGACCGCCAGATCGTGGCCGGCGATCGCCTGCTCTGCTTCGGCAAACTCGAGTCGATGCGCGAACTCATTCCACCGCGCGCCCGCAAACAGCGCCGCCCCAAGGTTCGCAAACTCCCGGAAAGCACTGAGACTTGAAACGGCTCCAGTAGTCGGCCGGGCTGCCACACAAGAACAGAGCCGTACACGCAGTAAGCGGAATTCGCGTCGACTGGCTGTTCTGGCTACTTCGTACGCGGCTCGTGATGCACGCACTTGGCAACTCCACTCATTCCAAATGAGGTCACGATGTGCAAATCCAGAGTCAACTTGAGCCTTGCTGCCGCGATCCTCTTTGCCGCCTTCCCGGCCCTTGCCCAGTCATTGGTTGCCGAGGACAACTGGATCGATGTCACTTCGCCGCTACTGGAGCGGCTCGAAAATGACGGCATGGAAACGGATTGGCCCGGAGGGTGTTCCGGCGTGGTTGTGAATCGTCTTAATGGCGATCTCACGATCAAGGTCGTCGGACTCGGTCTGTGGCGAAGCAGCGATCAGGGGGAGACCTGGACCCGGCTCGATGAAGGCACCATCTCCGGCCGGGATGAAACCGGCTGGGCGACCAATGCCGACGCCAACGATCCCACGCGCATCGCCAGCTTTTCGCTCGATGGCACCGCGGGCTGGACGACCGACGGCACGCATTGGGACCCCTTCGCTGACCTGGGGCGAAACTGGGACTATGGATCGGTCGACTGGGGGACCGATGATCCCCTTACCATCATCGCCGCCAAGCACGAAACCGACCCGCCCGGCGAGGTCTACGTCACCACCGACGGCGGCCAATCGTGGCAGCTGCTTTCCATTCATCTTCAACGAGATCGAGATCAGGTGTCGATGGTCGGCGCGCTCGGCCCAGAGACGCTGGTGTACGGCAATGGCGACGGCATTTTCCGCAGCACCGACACCGGCGCAAGTTGGACCAAAGTTTCGGAAGCCAATCCGCAGACGCGAGTTCCTGTGCTGTTCGATGGCGTCCACTACCTGGGTACCGACTCCGGCCTGCTCGTCTCCAGAGATCAGGGAGCGACCTGGCAATCGCAAATGACGCCGGTCAACGTCTGGTTGGGGCCATTCTTCGGTGCGGATGAGAAGTCGATGGTCGTTGTGGGAGAACATGGAGTGTTCCGCACTACTGATGGCGGAACCAGATGGACACACGTCGCCGACCTTAGACCCAACCTGGAAGGCTTCCACTTCACTCCCAACTGGTTCGGCTGCTACGCCTGGGATCCGATCAACAACCTGATCTACGCATCGTCGATGGGCAACCCCGTCTACCAGTTGCAGCTCCCGGAGTGAGCGGCGTCGCTCCAATCGTTCGTGTTGCTGTCTCGAGTGACTCAACGCCCAACCGACAGGCGCCGTCTGAAGCGTCGTTCGACATGACAAGGCAGTGGACACTCGAACTTCGCGAACAGCTTGACGATTCACCATCGATGACGAACCTTCGGCCTCGTTGAAGTTGCGTGAGCGGTTCTGAGAGTCGAGAAATGAGAGACGCGGTTGTGACTCCTCGCCCCCCATTTCTCTTCTCAGAAAACCGTTCCGGTAGTTCATTCGCTTGCTACCGGAGATTGTCGCTCTGACCAGAATCATTCCGGATGCCTTTAGATATGCATTCGGGATGATGCCTGAATCCGAAGTCAACATTCAGGGACGGGCGCGCAGGGCGCCCGCCTGGGCCGATCGACCCTACGGGGGAGCCCGTGTTGAGTGACGCAGCGGCTCATTCACGCGCCGGGTCCGTGGAGACTTCTGTCGTGTGCGCACACATTGGACGACGAGCAGGGAATAGGCCTCCCTCCCGCCGGCTGCCACGGCCCGGCTACGCCTTGAAGCACATCGCCCCAAGGATCGTCACCGGACGAACTCACATTTCTACCCTATCCGTCTCGGTTGCGCATGAATTCCATCAATTCCATCCGGGCCGCTCTTTTTGCGTCCCGGATGGTCGCGCGTGCAGACCCTGCGTTTGGTGGCCAAGAGTTCAAGAGTCCAAGAGTACAACCGTAGAGACACACACTTGGTGATACTCTTGGCCATCCCATCCATACTCTTGGATATACTCTTGAATTCCGGTCGCCGAACCGCACGGACGAAGTTTCGTCCGTGTACACGTTCCGTCTACCCTAAGGCGCGCGGTTGCGCGTGCTACGGCCCATTAGACTCCGGTCAATGACCGGAGGAATGGGGCGTCGTTTGGCAGAATGACGTGGAGTTCCAGACAACCGTCAAGTGCGGCATCACGAATACGTCGACATGCTGAACCACCCGCTCATTCCATTCCGCGTCGATTCCCCCCGGTCATTGACCGGGGGCTAAGAGGATCGAACTCTTGGAACGGAGTGACACGCAAGCGGTCTGAAGGCTCAACATGAACGGACCGCCCACACACCACGCGACCGGGGGCAGGTTGCCGATACCCTCACGTCGACAGTCAAGCCATCTCCCTGCAACCTGACCCCAGGCACCCGGCGAAACGCCCCCCTCGACTTCACGAATTCGAGACACCAATAAAGTATACGAACGCAGCCCAGTTCACGAAGAATGCGATCGTCATCAGGCAAAAGCGGAGTCCCTTGCCGAGTTCCATACTGGCGGGATCATGGTGCCACCTGGAAAATAAAGCACCGTAGATGGCCACGAAACTGCTACATACAAAGAATGCCACGACCGCACCGACCAGTCCCAGCAGTACTCGAGTGCGGAAGATCGGGACGATGGTCCCTCTGGTCACTTCTTTGAACATCGGTTGATTCTCGTGTGCTCGAATGGCTGGCGGTGCCGTACACCGGTCACAAACGTGCATGACCACACCCATCTCATACTCAATGCTTCGAGTCGCGAGAGTGTGTGCGCCACAGATGAAACACGCGGGTTGATCGGTTTCTCGAATTGATCCGCCGAGTCGAACGTGTGGTCCCACCGCACCGCCGATCGCGAGCGCGGCACCATTAATCCCTAGGATGAACATGGGAAAGATGAACCGCGCATGGAATCGCTTTTCAAATTCGGAAATGCCGCCCCATTCAGATTTGAATATCCAGAAGAATGGTAAAAAAAACAAATTGAATAGCATCCAAATAAGAAAGTAGCCTCCAACAAGTTCGGAAGGCGGTATCGACACCCCATTTTTTTCAATTGACGAGACCAACCAGACAATCAGCCCGGACAGGATCGCGTTTCCAATTACCAGAAGGGGCAGGGGCTCCAGTTTTCGAATTTGCAGCGCATGCGGGATCCGATACGGCCTGGGAATTTGTCGTTTGCCGTCTTTGCGAACGCCTTTCGTGGGGCATTACGTACTGTTCGATCTGAGCGAATGATTCCCAGCTTGATTCTGCTCCGAGCTTAACCCAGGTGTGTGACCGAATCTTGCCCTTCTTGGCAAGCCGCCGAATCTCCTTGAGAGGCAATGGCCCCAGTTCTTCTCCATCAAGAAGGCAGTACCAATCCCCAGAGTGTTCGTCTGATTCAGGCATCGATCATCCAACGGCATGAGCAATACGATGATTGAGACGATGCCACTTTGAGGATTGAAGTTCTGAACTCCACGGCACCGACCCTCAATAGTTCTGGACAAGGTTTGAGGCAAAATGGATATCCGAGTCCACCAATCAAGTAACACCGGTTCTGGCGTGCCACACTGCCTCAATACACGTACACAAACTCATTCAGATTCAGCAGCACCAGGCACACATCGGCCAAGGCGCGTTTGCGGGCGTCGGCTTGCCAGGGTTTGAGGTCGGGGATGTAGTCTTGGTGTTGTTCGAGTTCTTCGACGAACTCGAAGACTTCGCCGGTGAGTTCGTCGATGGCGCTGCGGGTGACGCGTTCGGGTAATGTGGTCGGCGTGAACTCGAGCGACTCGTGGAGCTGTGTCATCTCGGACCAGTGGGCGAGGCATTCCTCGACTTCGTCGGTAGTGGCAGATCGGCCGAGTGCGAGTTCGAAGGCTTGGTGGATCGTCTCTGTGTCATCGAGTGCTGACTCAAGGAGCCGATGAGCGAACGCCAGCGATCGATCGGAGGTCGATTGCGAATTGAACAACGCAAAGACTTGCGGCGTGACGGTCGATGCCTCACGCAGGTCGCACGACTTATCGGGGCCGGGGCGGTTGAAGACGTCCATGAAGGGATCGTTTAACCCACGCAAACGCAGAATGTACAGACTGCGTCGGTGACGTTGCTCTGGCAATGGCGATGGCTGCCATGCCGGGGCGTAGGTTCCCATCACCTGCCGGGGTTGCAGGGCGGCTTCGAGATTCATGTCGGGGCAGATCGGGATGCCGCCAATCTCGCGATTGAGTTCGCCGGTGACCGTCAGGGTCGCGTCTCGAATCTCTTCCGCCGTGAGTCGTCGCGGCTCAAAGACGGCGTACGACGTTCCCTGTGGATCGCGTTCGGCCAACTGCGATCGATCGGGATGCTCGCACGATCGGCAATAGGCATCCGAAGTCATGATCAGCCGATGCATCGCTTTGAATGACCAACCTTCATCGACGAAACGCCGTGCCAGCCAGTCGAGCAGTTCGGGATGACTGGGCCGACGGCCCATCGTGCCGAAGTTGTTCGGCGTGGCGACGAGGCCGCGTCCGAAATGCCACTGCCAGATGCGATTGACAATCGAACGCGTGACGAGTGGATGATCTGGGGCGGTCAGCCAATTGGCGAATGCGAGCCGACGGCCATCGACGGTATCGGGGATCAGCAAGTCGGCCCACTCGCCGGCTTCGATTTCGTGGCCCTCATCACCTTCCAGGGATTCGCATCCACCTGGCTCAGAAACCGGTATCGGTTGTGCCTGCGATGCAAACAGGCAACTTAAGACTCCGGGCGTCACCGGAATGGTTGGCGAGAAGACATCGCCTCCTGCCAGGATGTGAGTCTGCTCCACGTCGCCGGATGTCATCGGATCCATTGGCATGACGGCACGACCGTAGTTGCCGTTCACCTCGCGCGTGGCACCGTTGTAAACCGAATAGGCGATCGGCTGATAGCGATCGAGTTCCCAACGATGTCGTTCCAGCCCCTTGCGGGCGATCCGTTCGAGGCCGTGGTCGGTGGCGGTGAGTCCGATCCGCCGCGGAGCGATCATCTCCTCAGGCACGCCACGCCGGATCAACTCCTGACGCGGGGCGTATTCGAGACCGCGCTCGGCATACCATGCACGAGCGGCTGCCTCTTCCTTGGCATCGATGGCGGCGAGGATCTCTTCATAGTTCTGAATCTGAATTTCCAGGTACGAGCGAGGTTGCTCGAAACCAGTTGTATTCTCGGCATCAAGGAAAGCTGCTTCGCGATCGGCAAACTGCGTCGTCCCGAAGACGGCCTGAATGCGGTAGTAGTCGCGTGTCGGTATCGGATCGAACTTGTGATCGTGGCAACGGCAGCACTGCAGCGGATGCGACAGGAAGACTTGCCCCACGGCGTCGGTGATATCATCGAGGAACTGCTGCCGGGTGACACGAGCGACGCTCATCCCCGTGTGTTCCCAAGGCCCCATGCGCAGGAAGCCGGTCGCCACCAGGAACTCGGGGTTCTCGGCATCTAACTCATCTCCGGCGATCTGCTGCCTGATGAACTCGTCGTAAGGGACATCGTTATTAAACGCCCGAACGACGTAGTCGCGATAACGCCAGGTGTTGGGCCGCTCGTAGTCGTTGGCGAAGCCAGCCGAGTCGGCGTACCTCACGACATCGAGCCAGTGCTGAGCCATCCGCTCGCCATAGTGCGGACTGGCGAGCAAGCGATCGATGAGGGAGGCAAATGCATCTTTGTCGTCAGCCGGGTCGTTGAGAAAGGCATCGATCTCGGAAGGTGAGGGAGGCAGCCCCAACAGATCGAACGATGCACGGCGGATCAATGTTCTACGATCGGCACGGTGGGCGGGTGTGATGCCTGCCGCATTGATCCCAACGTTCAAGAATGCATCGATAGGATTGGTCGCTCTGACATCTCCAGGGATGTTGGGACGAGCGAGCGGCTGATAGGCCCAAAGTTGATCGGGCGTGTAGGTGCGTTCGTCCCAATCCTGACTCTGTCCGCCACTGGTCGCGACGGATTGTCGATTCTCGTCCGTGTGAGTTTCGCGGATCATTCGAATCCGGTCCTCGTCCGGCCAGCGAGCCCCGGCGTTGATCCAGTCGCGGATGAACCACGTTTCCTGCTCGGTCAGCCGGTCGGCTTCCTTGGGAGGCATCTGCAGCAGTTCATCTTCCCAGGTCAAGGCCTGATAGAGTGGGCTCTGTGCCGCCTCGTTCTCAACCAGAGCCGGTTCGCCCGATTCGCCACCGGCGAGCATGCCAGCGCGATGAGTCAGGTCGAGGCCACCTTGAATGTCGTTGGGGTCGGCTCCATGACAGGCGAAGCACTTGCGCGCCAGTAGTGGTTGCACATCGATGGCAAACAATCGTTCGCCATGAGAAATTTCATCGCCTGCCGCAAATTGATCGTCCGCACGGAGCAGCGCAGTGACGACGAGCATCGCCATCGCCAACAAGTGTGGCGGAAAGCGATTCCTGCTGTTCGGCAGAGTACGTGTGATCGCCATTGGCGGTGTCCCATTCGCAGCACGGTGCTCAATGATTGTTGGCATTACAACGTCGTGCAAACTCGGTTCTCAAGAATTCCACGCGCCGGCGGTTTGCCTGCATGTCACTTCGTCCGACGCGCGAGGCGGAACGGACATGGATCAGGTTGTGTTCATAATCCAATCGACACTCGACATCGTCAACATACCTCATCCAGGGAGTCACGAACTCCGCATGCATATAACTTTGCCCACCGAAGAGCAGCGAGGCTCCTGGAGAGGTCGCCACGGTCATCAACCAGGTCTTCCAGGCTTCGATCGGGTCTCCTTCAAATTCGATGGCGGCAATGGCCGCGTCGGAATCGGCGAACTCGCTGCAGACGCAGTTGGGTGTTCCCGGGCAGGGGCGCAACGTTCCCGCCGCCGTCGGCCCCAGATCCGTGGGTCGCTGCCAGGAGACGAGAGTGATTCCGAGAACTCCCAGCAACAACGCAGTGGCCGTCAGTAGAAGAACGATTCCCCACATACGTCTCCGCTTCTTCTTCCTCGGAAATGGTGCTGCTGCAGCCGCAGAGTGACCTAGCATGAGTGAATCAGTTCCTGCATCGCATTTCGATAATAATGGAGGTATGTCCCCACGCATGATGGCCCTCCGAGGTGAAACGCGATTCTCTCCGGCCGAGGCCGGGTCAAATTGCATTCAGTTCCCCGTCTTCTACAATACAGCAACGGGCGAGGAACTGGTTGCCCAAGTATCGTAGACACCAACTCAAGGAACAGGGAGCGACGGTCAAATGGCCTTCAGTCTCATCGATCCAATACTGGCACAAGACCGCGATGTGCCTTTGACGACGATTGCGATTATCGCAGCAGTTTCAATCGTCGCCATTCTGGTCATCGTGTTTCTGATCTTCTTTTTCCGTTATATCGGATTATGGATTCGCGCGTTCTTTACGCGGGCGAAGATCAGCCCGCCGGCGATTGTGTTCATGGCGCTGCGCGGCGTGAACCCGCAGACGATCGTCAACGCGAAGATCACCTCTGTCCAGGCCGGGTTGGTCGGCATCACCACGAAGGGGCTGGAAGCGCACTATCTGGCGGGAGGCAATGTGCAGCGTGTCGTGCGATCGCTGATTGCCGCGCACCGTGCACGAATCGATCTGGACTGGGATATTGCCTCGGCCATCGATCTGGCGGGACGCGACGTGCTGGATGCCGTCCGTACGAGTGTTGATCCGAAAGTGATTGATTGTCCCGATACACGGCGTTCGGCGCGTTCGACGCTGGACGGCGTGGCAAAGGATGGCATTCAGCTCAAGGCGCGGGCGCGCGTCACCGTGCGGACGAATTTGAAACAACTTGTCGGGGGGGCCACCGAGGAAACGATTATTGCACGTGTCGGCGAGGGGATCGTGTCGGCTATCGGCTCTTGCGCCACGCACAAAGAGGTGCTGGCGAACCCGATGCTGATTGCACAAACCGTGCTTCGCAAGAGTCTCGATTCCCATACCGCCTACGAAATCGTCTCAATCGATATTGCCGACATCGATGTTGGGGACAATGTCGGTGCTCGCTTGCAGGCGGATCAGGCCGAGGCCGATGTGCGGGTCGCTCGGGCACGTGCAGAAGAAAGACGTGCCGAAGCGGTCGCTGCGGAACAAGAAATGCAGGCATTAACACAGGAAAACCGGGCTCACGTGATTCTCGCGGAAGCGGCAGTTCCGCTGGCGATCGCCGACTCGTTTTCCTCGGGACGGTTGCGTGCGGACGCAACTTCTGAGAGCTGATCCGGATGTGAGAATGATCTGGGGGGCTAAGAGAATTCTCAAGGTTTCCTGTTGTAACTACGATCCTACAATGTAATCCTTGGAGGGAGAGGGACTGCCTCGGCCTCCACGATAGACTTTTATCCAGGCCATTTACGGACTGGCATCATACTGGCTCGGCGATCAGGGAAGATTGCATAGGCTGCCTGCCCAGACTCCACCCAGGTGTCTCATGAACAATTCTCCTGAATTCACAGATCGCCAACAGCAACTCCTGCTTCAGGGCTTGCGCTACGTTCGTAGTTCCATCGCCTTGGAAACTCGCGACTGGTCGGAAGAAGTCGAAGCCGAGCGGGAACAGCGCTATCGTGAGATCGCTGATCTCGAGAAAGCGATTCACAAGTCGAGCCAACCGATCGCATCGGTTTGAAGGCAACGCATTTGCCCGATTTCAGCATGAAATAGGGCTTCCTTGCTTCCGCAGGGCCGCCGGATTCAATAGCCTCATATTGATCCGTTGTGTTCGGCGTTTGAAGAGGCTGAGGGAGATTTGAATGCGCGATAGCTGGTTTTATCGAATTGCAGGAGTTGAATCAGGCCCTGTCTCATTCGATGCAATCACGAATCTCGCGCAGTCAGGCCAAATCTCGCCGCGAGATGAGTTGAGGCGTGGCCACCAGCAGGACTGGCAACCCGCGGCCGACATCGTCGGCTTGTTCGATCACTCCGACTCCAGCTCAGACGACGATGCTGACTCGCTTTTCGACGACATTCTCGAAGTCGCGGCGGTCGATGATGGCATGCACCAATCTGGGCAACGCATCGGAACCCTTCTGGAAGATCAACTCGGTCACGATCCCCATCGTGCCAGCTCTCCGAACGTATCTAAGCCGCGGTATTTCTGCCGCGTGAACGGCAAGGAGACCGGGCCCTTTACCTTGTCTGAGTTGCAGCAGCGGGCCGACGAAGGGATTTTCTCTCCGTTCGACCGGGTCAAGCGTGAAGAGAGCAAGGCTTGGATACCTGCGCAAGAACTGTCGGAGATTCACTTTCCCGAGTCGGCGTCGTCCGCATTGAAGACCCCTTCGACGCCGGCGGTCACGGCAAAGAAACCTTCGGCGCCTCGACCACCATCTCGAAAGCCAACTGTCGACGAGCTGATCGACGAAGTGCTTGTTCAGCCCGAGACGCCCGGCTCAACGGCACCGCTGGAACCAGCGGAGGAGGAACCCGTCCATCAACCGAAGCCGGTCACGACTCCGAATCCGCTGCTGGCAACACCGGCACCAGTTTCTTCGGAACCGCCCCGCCCTGTCATGCCCCCACCGTCGCCTCCAAAGACGCCGGTCTCGTCCAGTCGTTTCGACGATATCATGCCGACGACGACGACGAGCAAAGCGACCAGGAAAATGCAGATGCCCAGCTTCGGCAAGCCGGCGATCTATGGAGGGATCGGAATCGTCGTGATCGCGTTGGTCTATTTTCTGGTTGGGCGCACCGAAGAGCCAACAGTTAGCGGCCGGGTGACGGTCGACAGCCTGCCGATTCCTGTTGGTTCGATCAGCTTCACTCCCAATGTCGGCACGAAGGGGCGTCCGTTGAGCATTCCCATTCTTGATGGGAAGTTCGTAGCGGCTCGGGACGACGTCCTGGGGAGCGGTCCACATAAGGTGGTGGTCGTGATCGGAAATCCACTCGGTGGCCCGCCTCCGGAACTCACCGCTGTTCCCGCGTTCGCCGACCTCAACGGTGCATCATTTGAAACAACGATCGACACCAGCTCCGATGCCGACGACTTGTTCGTGTTTTCATTGGCTGCCGCCAACGCAACAATGAGTCAGCCTCCTGCCGGAAGTGTTCTCAATTTCGACTGATCCATTCTGGTTTTTTCGACCTCTGAATTTCGCTCTCAATTCTTCATTTCCCGTCATAGTTTTGATGAAAGAGTCGCCCCATGCGCTCGAAAACTACGTTTCGCAATCGCGGCTTCACGCTGATTGAACTCCTGGTCGTCATCGCAATTATTGCGATTCTCGTCGCACTTCTGCTCCCGGCCGTCCAACAGGCGCGTGAGGCCGCTCGGCGGACACAATGCAGAAACAATCTGCACCAACTGGGGGTGGCGCTGACCAGTTACCACGACACCCACGATCGATTGCCCCCTGGGGAAACCACGGGCTGGCTTGGATCGAGCGGCGGTGCCTGGGGCTGGGCCATCATGATCATGCCGGGGATGGACCAGGCACCGATGTACAATATCGTCGATCCCGGACCGACAATGATTTCGCAGGCTCTCGCAATTCCGGCGAAGCGAACGGGGCTGCAACTCGTTGTCCCCGCGATGCTTTGCCCTTCGGATTTGGGAACGGGTACGAATATCAATCGGCAATTGCTCGACGAAACGGGCGCGTCGGTTCCGGTGTCGACCAGCAACTATATCGCCTCGCACGGCGTCTGCGCCTGGAACAAGGCGTCGGGCCGTGAACCCGGACCGTTCGCGTGGAACTGGGGAGCGAAGTTCTCGGACATTCGCGACGGGCAAAGCAGCACGATCCTGCTCGGAGAACGGGCATCCGACAAGATTCGAGGCACGGAGACGGGTGGTGCCGGCGTCTGGGCCGGAGTTTCAGTCGCTGACGACATCACGTTCTCAACAACTCTACCGAGTAATTCCGCGGATTGCGTCATGGGGCTTTCGTATGGCCTGATCAATCCCATCACGGGACATAGCCACATGTACTCGAGTGAACATGACGGAGGTGCCCATTTCCTGTTTGCTGATGGAGCGGTGCATTTTATGAGTGAGAATATGCACTCGTATATTTCCGGAGTCGGCGCATGTTCCGACTCAACGGAATGGGGAACTTTCCAAGCGCTGTCCGGTATTTCGGATGGCGTCGTCGTCGGGGAGTTCTAAGTCCAATTGCATTCGAGATCGCCTGTGTCGGCACGACGACTCTATCCCGAACGGCTGATTAAGTTGCCGGCAGCGGTTTCAGAGCAGTCGTAAGACGGGCTTCATAGCCCGTATGGCTGCACTCGACGTCCTGGGAAGGCTGGGGCCATCGACGACTTCGCCGAAGTTCAGTTCGTTTCACGCCCCAGCCATCCGACCGGCTCCTTTGGAACAATAAAAAAGGCAGAAATCCTATGGGAAGAATGTTCGAGAAGCGCAAGCACTCCATCTTCAAAACCGCTGCACAGAACTCAAAGCTCTATTCCAAGTACAGCAAACAACTGTACGTGGCGGCCAAGAATGGCGTGCCCGACCCGGATGCCAATCCGGCTCTGCGCAGCATGGTCGAGAAAGCCAAACGTGAAAATGTTCCGGCGCATGTGATTGAAAAGGCGATTCAGAAAGCCGCCGGCAAGGGAGGCGAGGATTTTCAATCGCTACGTTATGAGGGGTTTGGTCCTGGCGGCTCGCTCGTCATTGTCGATTGCCTGACCGACAACAACACACGCACCATCTCCGAAGTTCGCAATTGTTTCACCAGGACAGGGTCCAAATTGTCTGCCAGTGGATCCGTCGTGATGTCGTTTGATCACCTGGCGGTCCTGTCTTTCGCGGGGGACAATGAGGACCAAGTGCTGGAGGCCCTGTTCGCTGCGGACGTCGCCGTCGAAGAGGTCGAAAGCAAGGATGGCGACATCACCGTCTTCGCCCCTCCTGCCGAGTTCTTCAAAGCCAAAACCGCATTGCTCGAAGCATTCCCAGGCATTGAGCTGGATGTGCAGGAAATCACTTTCCTTCCGCAGTCAACAAAGACGCTCAGCGGGGACGATTTGGCCTTGTTCGAGAAATTTCTCGAACTGCTCCACGATTGCGATGACGTGCAGGAAATCTACCACAATGTCTCCCTTCCGTAAGCGGGCCAGGTGGCTCGTCGCGAGCGACTGCCGGAGTGAGGGGCGTGTCGATCGTAGATCGCGTGTCGATGCCTGATTTTGACAAGTCCTGAGCGCGGACCGCGCTCAGCTTTCCATTTATCCTCTCTCCGCGATCGCCACGGCGGTCTGGTGAGGGGCTGGGGTCATGACGATCAGCCTACCTCAAAGCTATCACTGCGTGGAGAGTACTGCGACGTCCGATGCATCTGCTCGCGCCCCGGCCACACCGCCGCCTCTAGCCCGGATGTCTCACCATGCCGGTATCGCGTAGCAGTCATGGCGAGATCTGCGTGTGACGCTCGATGCATCCGCTTGCGTGGCAGGTTGGCCTGCTGGAAGTGCCGTGCATGGCGCACTCGACCCGCACACTTGCGAGTCTGGGGACAGACTTGCCGACGATGCGCAACCGCGACGGTTTGGGTAGAAATGTGAGTTCGTCCGGTGACGATCCTTGGGGCAATGTGCCGTGAGGCGTAGTCGGTCAGTGGTAGCCGGCGGGAGGGAGGTGTATTGCCCTGCCCGTCGTCCAATGTGTGCGCACACGACAATAGTCCACTGCCCGGCGCGTGTAATCAGCCACTGCGTCACCCTTGCCACGAACTCCCCCGGAGGGTCGATCGGCCCAGGCGGTGCCTTTTTGCGCGCTGATGGCTGTTGGTCGATGGCCAATGGCCGGAAGGCAAGTGGAAAGGTCTGCTGGAAAGGAAATGAGCGGCGGGGATTCTGTCCCGCCGCTCGTTTCTCCGGTTCCAGTACACGGAAGCGCAACTTTGACGGGGCCGAGGTTTCGGCACTGTTCGAATTCCTTTCACAACCGAGTCGACATGTTTCAACGAACTGGTGAGAATTCCGGCCTGGCGGAACGCCACGAAATGCGTTCCCTAAGAGAGGAGAAGATCAACCAGGCCCACGGCCAGCAGGCCCAGGCTGACGATCGCGTTGACGTTGAAGAACGCCACGTTCACTCGGCTGAGATCATCGGGTTTGACGATGCGATGCTCGTAAAGGATGAGCGAAGTGACGGCGACGATTCCGATGAGGAACACGATGCCCAGACCCGTCACCCACCAGAAGGCCATCAAGCAGCCCAGCATCAGCAGGTGACTGAAGAAGGCGATTCGAAGCGAAGCACGTTCACCGAACCGAGCGGGGATGCTGCGAAGCGCGAGTCGCCGGTCGGTTTCGATGTCTTGGCAAGCATAGATGATGTCGAAACCTCCAACCCAGAAGAGAATCACCAGCCCCAACAGCACCGGCAGCCAGTCGACTCGGCCCTGAAGGGCGATCCAAGTGGCGATGGGGGAGAGCATCAAGGCCACTCCCAACCAGTAGTGGGCCAGCGATGTCATGCGTTTTGTGTACGAATAGCTCAAGAGAAACAGTAGCACTGGTATCGACAAGATGATGGGCCAGCGATTCGGAAGGAAAAGCAGTGTCGAAGCCACAAACCCCGCCGAGCAAACGAGCGTGAAGGCCGCCACTGTCTGTACTGACATCAACCCGGCGGGAATGTGTCGACGGGCCGTCCTGGGGTTTTCGGCGTCGATACGTCGATCGACAATCCGGTTGAAGGCCATGGCCGCCCCACGGGCGAAAACCATGCACAAGACGATGCCCACGAGATGATGCCAGCGAAACGGTATTGCGGGAGAATTCGCAGTTCCAATCCAACAGATTGCCGCCGCCAGCAGCGCGAACGGCAACGCAAACACGGTGTGGCTGAAGCGAATCAGCTCAAGAAACATCTTGATGCGAGACAACATTGCCGGATGATAGTCTCCGGGGCGGCGTCGACGAACTGTGCGGCGGCATCGTCTCTGATAGAATGCCTGAAGACTCAAAATCGTCGGTTTCCTCGAATCAATCAGGAGAAAATGAGATGTATCGCCGAGTTGCTGGATTTGCCTGTTTGACCCTGGCCGTGCTGTGTGCTCAATCCTTGATCGCCGACGACGTGGCAGAGGCTCCCGAACTGAACGAGCAGGAGGCTGCGTTTGTCGACCTTCTGACGAATGCCGACCTGGTCGGAACATTTACCTTCGATGGCCGCGAAGGGAATGGTCACGCCGAACGATACCTCATTCAATCGGTCTCGAAGCGGGAAGGGAATCAATGGACAGTTGAAGCGACCATTCAATACGGGGACTTCAATGTTCCGATTCCCGTGCCCGTCGAAGTCGATTGGGCTGGGGACACGCCCGTCCTGTCAGTAACTGATTTGTCTCTTCCTTTACTGGGTGAAGGATTTACCTCGCGAGTCATGTTCTATGGCGACCGCTATGCCGGAACCTGGCAACATGGCGAGGTCGGCGGCCATATGTACGGTCGTGTCGAGCCTCACGCAGATGCATCGGAGGACGATGCTCCGTAGACATTGGTCTTGTCCTGCCAACGGCTTAGGAAATAAAACTCGCGGCCACGTTCAAGGATGAACCCCAGCGGGATCTGGCTGCCGCATGAAGCTGCACGAAGTTAGCGAGACCTCACCATTCGGTACATCACTTCCGATCACTCGGGGTGATGTGGCGTCGTTCGCACGCGATCCGCTGGCGTGCATGAAGAGCCTCCACGCGGCTCACGGCGAAGTGGCCGCACTGGTCGACGATCAAATGCGGCTGCATTTCGTCTTTGGTCCCCATTACACGAAGCAGGTACTGGCGGACGAAGCGCGGTATCACAGTCATTTCTTCGCACTTCGCGGAGGGCGAAACTCCGCACAGCGCCGGCTGACCAGCGGGCTGCTGAGCATGAACGGGGATGAACATCGCACACATCGTCGGATCGTGATGGGGCCATTTCAGAAACGGGCGATTGCCAACTATCACGACACGATTGTCTCGCTCACTCAGGACATGGTCGACTCCTGGGAGTTCGGTGAGACGATCAATGTTTCGCATGAAATGATTCAGTTCATGCTGCGCCTGACGAGCAGCATTCTCTTTGGACTGGATGAACCCGAATTTGCACATCACGTCGGCCAGCTCATCGAGCGCTGGGTGTCGCTGAATCACGAAATCGGGCCGGCGGCCTTCATGCCGGATTCCGATCTCGTCGGCCGTTACGACGAATTGCTGACCGCGGCCAACGAACTCGAAGCGGCTCTGCGTGAACTGATTCATCGCAAGCGCAATTCCAAAATGGGCTTCGACGTCTTGTCGCTGTTGCTCCATGCGCATGACGAATCGGGTGGCATCTCCGACGATCAATTACTGGGACATCTGGCGTTGTTATTCGGCGCGGCTCATTTGACGTCGGCTCACACGTTGACTTGGACACTCTTCCTTCTGTCTCAGCATTCTGAAGTAGCTGACGCGCTGTTTCAGGAATTGCAATCCACGACGGAAGGCAACCCGCCGGCGCTTGATCAGCTTGACGGCTTGAAGACACTCGACTGCGTTCTCAAGGAGAGCATGCGCATTCTGCCTGCATCGTCGTATTCGCAACGCATCGCCGCGAGCACCGTGGAACTTGGACCGTTCCGTCTGGAGCAGGGGGCGGTTGTGATCTTCAGTCAGTTCATCACGCATCATCTGGAGAGTCTCTATCCGAATCCACACCAGTTCATTCCGGAGCGCTGGAAGACGATCACGCCCAGCCCCTATGCGTACCTGCCATTTGGAGCCGGTCCTCGGATGTGTATCGGTGCGGCTCTCGGCACGATGCAGATCAAGCTGGCTCTCGCGACCGTGCTGGGTCGCTGTAAGCTGCAGGCCATTCCTTGGTCTTCGGTCGGTGCCCGTGTGCTTTCGACAATGCTCTTTCCGGCCGGATCGGTTGAACTGCAAGTGCAACCTGCCGACGGACATCACGTGGCACCACCCGTGATGGGGAACATCCACACGCTGGTGGATCTCCCATCGGCTGCGAACGATTCCGCCACCCGCCGCGCTGCGTGAGACCCTGACGCCGCCTGCTGGCTCAGCAGGCACACTGTTGTCTGAGGCACAGAATCCGCGCGTTACGACCCGTCAAACTTGACACGGCACGTCTGTAAACGATAGCAGAGTGTCTCGCAGACAACTCTGTAATCATCGGCACGTCGAAAGCCTCGAACATGCAACCTCTGATAGACCCCCTGGTAATCCTCGCCATCGGTATCGGGATCGTGCTCGGCATGATCCTGCTTCTGCGAATCAATGCCTTCATCTCGTTGATTACGGCCGCCATCGTGGTGAGCATTCTTTCGGGTGGGTCGATCGCCGACAAGATCAGTCGAGTGGCCGAATCGTTCGGCAAAGGGGCCGGGGCCATCGGAATTGTGATCGCGCTCGCTGCTGTCATCGGTAAGTGCATGATGGACAGTGGTGCTGCCGACCGCATTGTGCGTGCTTTCCTGTCGCTGCTGGGCGAGAAACGTGCCTCGTTCGCTCTGATGGGTTCGGGCTTCGTGCTGGCCGTTCCCGTCTTCTTCGACACGGTGTTTTACCTGCTGGTGCCACTCGCGCGTTCGCTCTATCGCAAGACCAACAAGAACTACCTGAAGTATGTCTTGGCCATCGCGGCCGGTGGGGCGATCACACATACGCTGGTGCCTCCCACTCCGGGACCACTGGTGATGGCCGCCACGCTCGGAATCGATGTGGGTTACATGATTCTCGTCGGTCTGATCGTCGCGTTTCCCGCTGCCCTCGTCGGGATTCTCTACGCCGGCATCGCGGACAAGACGATGAACGTCCCCATGCGAAGCCCAGGTGTGGAGCCAGAACCCTTGAAGGATGAGGAACTTCCTGGACTGTTCATGTCGCTGCTGCCGGTCGTGCTGCCAGTGCTGATGATTTCGACCAATACCGTTCTTAGCACCATGGCCGACAATGAAGGGAATCAGTACATCCAGGTCGACGACGTGACCGACTACGAGGGATTTCGCGGGGCACTCGTGAACGCGGAACCGAACACACCCGCTGCGCGATTGTGGCTGTTTTTGTCGGACGAAACGCAAACCAATCTGGAGGCCGCCGCCCCTGCTACTCCCGAGGAGCAGCAGGCGTTTGTCGATGATCTGAACGAAGCATTGTCGCGACGGGTCGCTGTCAGCGACTCCGACGCGACCGAACTGCTGTTTGATAACAGCGCCTTCGATACCGTCGTCGTGGCCAAATGGAAGATTGACGAACTACGAGACGATGAATCAATCACGGATGCCGAGGCCGACGTCCTCGATCGACAGGAGGCTCTCGTTTCGTGGGTCGGAAAGGATCTGACGAAGCCGATCGACCGCGAGCGATTCCATCGCATTGCCTTGGATGCCGCATTTCCTGAGTACATTCAACGACACGAATGGAACACACCGCTGCGCGAGGCGGCGGGCGTCTCCGATCTGTTGGGCAACGCCAACCTCGCATTGCTGTTCTCGACCGCGATTGCACTCTTCGTCCTTTGGAAGCAGCGCAAGCCCTCGCTCGACCAAATGGGGCAAGCGGTCGAGGAATCGTTGATGTCGGGGGGAGCCATCATTTTAATCACGGCCGCCGGGTATGCCTTCGGGCAGATGTTGAAGGTCGCTGAAGTCGGAGATTCGATTCAGAACCTGTTCTCGGCCGGGAGCAATGGGAGCGGGATGTTCTATATCTTTATGGGGTTCGGACTTGCATCTCTCCTCAAGGTTGCGCAAGGGTCGAGTACGACCGCGATGATTGTCGGCTCCAGCATGCTGGCACCGATCGTGGCAACGACCGATCTTGGTTTTCATCCCGTCTATCTGGCGACTGCGATCGGCGGAGGATCATTGGTCGGCTCATGGATGAACGACAGCGGATTCTGGATCTTCGCCAAGATGAGCGGGCTGACCGAGGCCGAAGCCCTCAAATCCTGGACCCCCATGCTGTGTGTGCTCGGGTTTGTGAGCCTCGGGATGACGCTATTACTGACATTCGTGATGCCACTGAATTGACCGGATGGCGCGTTCGCAACGGGTGAAACAGCAAGATCGACAGTTCCGGCAGACATCCCGCGGGAAGGCGGCAACGAACCTCGAATGTTGCGGAATGGCAACAATTCGCGAGTTCATTCCGCAATTTGACCTACAGTTGAGACACGTTTCCCCTTGTGGGCCGCTCAACAGGTCGCCTCGTGTCCTCATATAACGATCGCATCGCCGCTGGTCTCGATTTGCTGACGGAAGGGCTCTCCCCTTACCTCGAGCAGAAACTACAGGCCATCTACAAAGATCGCTGGGTCAACGCCGCGCGTTCGAGTTTTCGCGACGACCGCGACCGCGCCGGCGAGAACGGCCACGGCATCGCCTGGGACGCTCAGTCACTCCTCACGGTGATGTGGGATCAATGGAACTCGCTCTTTCGCCATGACTTGGGACACCACGAGCGCAGTCTGGTGAGTGAACTGAAGGAGTTCCGCAATCGCTGGGCTCATCAGCACGACTTCGACTTCGACGACACCTATCGATTGCTCGACAGCGTCCACCGACTCTTGAAGGCTGTCGACTCGCAACATTTGGAGAAGATCGAATCCGAGAAGACGGATCTACTCGAATACCATGTCGCAAATACCGTCAATCTCGAGATCCAGCGGACGGCCTTTCGCTGGAACCGCTGGTGGATCACCGGCTTCTATGCCTGCTGTGGTCTGGTGATTATTTTTAATGTTACCTTCGAAGGTCGCACCGGTGCGATCGCAGTCGCCACCGCGACCATTCTGGCGCTGATCTACCTGACGTATCAGCAGTTCAAGATGGATCCACCGCAGCTATACGGGCCGCGCGAATGCCGGCGTTGTCACAAGATCATCTATAGCGACAACTGTCCCTATTGCGATTCTGCGCAGCATTAAGGCGACCGACCTCTGCGCATGACGGCAACCGGCTGCACGTCGATCCAATGACACGCAACCGGTTGCCCGTTGAAGCACGCTCAATTCAGGCGACAGGCTTACCAGCCATAACCGCAGCCACCGCCATATCCACCGCCGTAGCCTCCGTATCCACCTCGATACGCGGTGTAGCCGGGCGAATAACCATAGCTTCGGCCGTATCCGCCATAGCCACAACTGGACGAGCCATATCCGTAGCGACCATATGAGATGCCGCCGTATCCACCGCCGTAACCACATCCGCCGCCATAGCCACCATAGCTGACGCCGTAGCCACCATAGCCACCGCGATATCCTCCATAACCGCAACCGGCTTGAGCCGAATCAGCTAGCCCCCAGGCCATCAGTCCGGCTACCACAACGAACAACATCAGAATGCGTTTCATCAAATCAACTCCTGAAAGGGATGTGCGCTGAAGTCAGCGCGGATCGGAAGATGAAATGGGCTCCGTTTCAAGCAATCATGCATAGGAGACCTCCATTTCCGTTGATGATTCCCTGCTGCGTCTCGCTCACGGAACGAAGTTGGCTCCGCAAGGGCAGGGATCGGCGGCGCTGTCAACCTCGAAGTCGACAACGCGCCGCTCACCGGCAGAATCGGCAACATGAGTGCCATCATCGGACTTCAGCGACTGATCGCCACAACTCTCGGGCCTCGTTGGAGATGCACGATCTCAATAATGGAGACGTCGCTCGTCGAGCCTCCAAAGTGATGTCAGTTGTCGCTGATTTGACGACAATTTCAACGCGTAAATCGCGTTTGTCTCCACGCGAAATCAACTGATCGCCCTGTTTGATTGCGGAGTCTCTGTGCTTGCAACCGATGACACATTCAACCTGTGCAAATCGCACGACAGGAAAAGTCTGCCAAGTCTTCCCAGGTTGAAGCATTGCCGTGACACTTCTCCATCGCCTTCAACGGGACCGAGCCGATGGAACTGCAAGTTCACCCACGCCTTCTGTCTCGACAGCACCGGCAACGCTGGACTACTGGAGTGAGACCAGTCTGCCAAGCGTCGCGATTCTCTTTCTTCTCCCGCTGATCGCGGCCTATGAGTTCGTTGCGGCCTCGGGACTCGGTGGAGGCGTTCGAAACGCGGCCGACCTCTGGATGAGAAAATATCTCGCGACATGCGGCCTGACTCACCCCCTGATGCTCCCCACGTTGCTGATAACGTGTCTGCTGGCATGGCATTGGGCCGGTAAGCATCCCTTTCGATGCCGCACTTCGACTTACATGGGAGTTCTCGCGGAGAGCGTGGCTTTCGCCGCTCTACTGATCTTGTTTGGGCACGCCCTCTGCTTGAGCGTGTCGGCACCGAAGCCTTCGGCAACCTGCATGTCGTCGATCGGGTCGTTCATTGGCGCGGGAATCTATGAGGAAGTTCTCTTTAGACTACTGCTGCTGCCTGCTTCGTTCGGCGTGCTGAGACTGCTGCGCATCCCCGTCCGGAGTGCCTGGATTGTGGCGATTGCCGGAAACTCGCTCCTATTTTCCACGGCACATTACCTGGAACCAGGTTGCGAGACATTTTCGTTCAGCAGTCTCGTCTCGGCAGGCGAGCGCGTATTCCATGATCCGAGCCAATGGTTCGGCTGGATGTTCCGCCTGTCGGCAGGAGTCGCGTTTTGCCTGCTGTTTCTGTTTCGAGGACTCGCGGTCGCCGTCGGCAGCCATGTCTGCTACGACATCCTCGTCGGAGTCGTCTTGGAACATTGGCTCGCGACTTCGACCAGTTGACCGACGACGATTCAATCCTCTTCGGGCACAGGCTCTGCAAATTCTTCCTCGCGAATGAACCACACACAAAGCGAAATGCCTGCGATGGAGGAGACCAGCCAAGGGACCGCGACGCCCCAGAACACCCAGGTCGGCATCCCGAGAGTCAGGGAGAGTTCCACCGAATTCGTCGGCTGCTGATAGCCAAACACATACGAAAACGGCACAACCCAGCACAACGCGAGGAACCAAATCAACACCGCCGACAGCGCTTCACGACGCGTCTGCAGAAATCCAGGATCGAATGCGGGACGATCGGAATCGCTGACATCGTATTGATCGATCATGAACTCCTCCTATCGATGGAGTCTTTCCGGGGCGTATCGGAAACGCTGCTTGAAATTCTTAGCGAACAGTGCCTCGTCGCCGTCACTCGAGTGACTCTCGATCGAAATCCTCGTTTCGCTTGAATTAACCCTATTCCAACGTCCTTCGACGTGGAATTCAAGGAACGTCGTTCTCCAACTTCTCCTGCAGTCATTGTTCGATCGCTGGCGATTGAAACCAAGGGAATCACTCTCCGTGCCACACCGATCGCAGTGGCCAGACCTGCAGGGAATGTACGGTCGCTTCACCAATCGAGCGAAGTTGAACTCCTTGGCTGGTCTCGGACGGGAAGATACGGTCGGTGATGACCATCTCGCCATCGTTGCCGAAGACTTCGACGGATGAGGCATCGACAAAGACATGCAACTTGATGCGCCCGTCCTTCAACACGAGAGGCGCGACGTGGCTGCCGGCGAACGCGGGATGAAAGTCGATATATCCGGACCGATCGCGATGGACGATCAACTGCTCGGGGACGGTGTCGAACTCAATCAGGGTCTGTTCGTCTTCCCCCACTCGCACGGCCAGCCCCAACAACGATGCCGGCCCCGGTTCGATCTCGACGATAATCTCAAGTTGTGATCCTGCGATGCCGTACTCCGTCGTGAGATCGAGGACGCCGTCGAATTTCAAGTTCTCGATCGTCCACGGTTCGCCGCGCAGCGACTGCAGTTCGCGAATGGGTATCTGGATCAATTGTAAACCGTCGACCGTACGCCGCAGTGATAATGACCTCGGAATCGACATCTCACTCCGCCACGGAGCGGTCGGCAACAGGCACGTTTCCCAGTTGTTCATCCATGCGAGCCAGATGCGTCGGCCGTCTTCGGCGGGGATATCGGACCATGAGACGGGAGCATAGAAGTCGCGTCCGTAGTCGACCCAGCGGACTTCATCGAGTGGGAACTCACTGGTGAAAGTCACGCCATCAAAGTCACCGATGAAGTACTCTCCGCCGGAGCCGCCTGCGATCGAGCCGTTCCCCATGTCGCATTCCAGAATCCAACGGGTTTCGCCTGGCTCGCCGTCGATCGAAAGTTCGAACAGATCGGGACATTCCCAGTTTGGTTTGTCGGGCGCGCCTGCGGGGCCGAAGTCGCTCAGATAGGTCCACGACTTGAGATCATCAGACGCATAGAACTGTACACGTTTCTCGACTGCCAGTGACACGACCATAATCCAGCGCTGTGTCCCCTCATGCCAGAAGACCTTCGGATCGCGGAACTCGGCCATCCCCAGATCGAGCACGGGATTGCTGATGTACTTGGTCCAATGGCGACCACGATCGGTGCTGTAGGCGATGTCCTGAGTCTGCCGTCCGTTCTGATGCCCCGTGTAGACAGCGACCATCGGCGGTTCATCGTCGATGCCGAAGCCGCTGGTGTTGTTCCAATCGACGACGCAGCAACCAGAGAAGATCATCACACCGTACTCTTCGTGCAATGCGATCGGCAGGTGTTCCCAATGGACCATGTCCGGGCTGACGGCATGCCCCCAGCTCATGTGTCCCCAGCCATTACCGTGCGGGTTGTGTTGATAGAAGAGATGATACTCCCCCTCGAAATAGACCAGCCCGTTGGGGTCGTTCATCCAGTTGATCTCGGGACTGAAGTGAAACTGCGAACGATAGCGCTCGCGATAGTATTGAGTCGATCGTCGATACTCGTCCAGTCGCCAGAATCCCGATCCGATGTGCGGCTCGGACGTCTGGATGACGTGATCGAGATTGATGTGCCCCCAGCCACCGTCGAATCGATCGTAGATCTTCAGACGCGCGGTCTGACCTTTGAACTCGGCGACATCCCAGCTTCGCCAGACCATATCGCCTGAGTCGACGCCGGTGGCATCGCGTACCGAGTCGCCATCAATCAGCAGTTCAACGCCGGTCGCGCCGGGATGGTTGCCACCGCTGATGAGAAAGGCAATGTAATCATCGGCAATCTCGAAGGCTGGCGATATCATGCTGCCCGTCGAGGCATCACCATCCTGAAAAGAGTTGATCAGCCGACTGCCGCGATAGCCATGAATGTCGAACCGTGCTCCCTCGATCGGGGCCTCGCGAAATGCGTTGCCTTCGACTTCCCAGTCTTCATGAGTCGTTGATTCGAAATCGAAGAGCACCACTTCGTCGGCCCGCGTGCCGATGGTGCCGCAGAGGCAGATGACAACCGCAAGAATTGTTCGCCGTGTTCGCATCGCCGTGGCTCCTGTTATCGAGTCGAAACCCTGGCAAGTGTGCTGGGTGCAAGGGCAATTATCAACGATGTGCGAGACGTCGTTCGACCCGTGCGACGGTGCATGGCGATCGAGTGCCGACAGCTTCATGCGAAATGGCGGGTCAGCGCTCCCCGTAGCTGACGATGCCCAGCGGCGCAAACGGCGTCGTTGTTGGATTCATCACGTCGCACAGGGCCGGAAAAATCGGTTCATTATGCATGTCCGAGGCATCCCTCGGAAAGGATTCGCGGAAACGTCCCGTTTCCGAGTGAATGCATTGGCACATGTTGACGTGACATACAGTGGATTGACGAGAACCGCTTCCACGAACCTTTCCTCGGGCCATCGCGATGAATCCTCGACTCGACTTGTTGTGCGATGCCGAGCGCGAAACGGATCTTTCTGACCGCCGTGATAATCGGCGGGAGAACCTGATGTTGCCGTTGGCTCTTTATGAATCATCCCCGGAGGGGAAGCCCCTAAATGAAGCAGGATCAACGCGGGGCTGGTCGCAGGATCTCTCGAGAAGCGGAATTCGTTTTCGCTCTTACAAGCGATTACAGTCCCGTCACTTAACGGTGGTTTGCCAAGGGTCCGCGTCAGTACTCGACGAGGACGACTACAGCATCGACTTAAAGATCGCCTGGGAAAAGAAACTACCGAATGGCCTTTGGGAGTATGGCGCTGTTGTCAAGAAGTCGAAGAATCCGACGACCTACGAATTGCCTCCCCTCGAATTCAGCCAGTTGGTTTCGGAACTCCAACAGGACTATGGAGTCGCCGCAGATAAAGAGTTGCCGGTGAGCCGTTACAGCGATTCCGCGATCGTCCGCGAGCAAGATCTGGTTCTTTCGCTGCGCGATGTCGCGAATTCGTTTTCGGCGTTGGCACTTCGCCAGCACCTCAAGCGGAAACGACGTCATCGGCTCTATTCGGCAATTGGATGGATCGTCGCCGGAGGCGCGGCCTTGGTCGGCTTGAGCATGTCGATGGCGTACTTGATCCCACAAGGAACATGGGCTTGCCTCGTCGCGGCCGCCCTGATTCTGACGATCTCGTCGCAGCTTCACGATTGACGCTACCGCACTGACCGTGCGTGGCTGCCGCGTCCCTCATCGTCGATGGCTCCAGCGACGACCGACAGCCGCCGTGAATGCAGGTTAGTTGCAGTCATGCGTGCAAGCGTCAGAATTGAGCGAGTCCCGTATCCACAATGAGGCTCGCAACCCATGCCATGTATCAAGACACTCCAAACATCACTTATCATGTCGCTCGTTCTGTTGGCGATGAGTATCTCCAATTCGGCCTTCGCTCAGCGGGACGATCTGCTCATCGCCGACTTCGAGGCGGAGACCTACGGCGAGTGGATCGTGACCGGCGAGGCCTTCGGTCCAGGCCCTGCCCAGGGGACGCTGCCGGGACAAATGGGAGTTGATGGGTATCAAGGTGAACGGCTCGTCAATTCGTTCTTCAACGGCGATGACACCGTCGGCACATTGGTGAGTCCGGCGTTCGTCATCGAGCGCAGCCACATCAACTTCTTGATCGGTGGAGGCCATCATCCTGGCGAGGCGTGCATCAATCTGATGGTGGACGGCGAGGTTGTTCGCACCGCGACCGGACCAAACGACCAGCCCGGAGGAAGCGAAGCTCTCGACTGGGCGTCGTGGGATGTGGCCGATCTCGCAGGTCAGTCCGCGAGAATTCGAATCGTCGACAGGCGTCAAGGGGGCTGGGGACATATCAATGTCGATCAGATCACGCAGTCGGATACGCCACGCGGCGCGGGGCCTGACGAGCGCGAACTGGTCGTCGCTCAACGTTACCTCCACTTCCCGGTGAAGAATGGAGAGCGACAGGTTCGCATGCAGGTCGCCGTTGGAGAGTCGGTTGTGGATGAGTTTACGATCGAACTTGCGAATGGCGAGCCCGACTTCTGGGTCTTTCTCGATATGGCTGAGCACGCAGGAGAAAGTGCAACGATTGCGGTCGATCGACTGCCATTGGATTCGACCGGGCTTTCGTCGATCACTCAGTCGGATGAATTACCGGGTGCCAGTGAACTGTATGAGGAACGCTATCGTCCACAATTTCATTTCACATCGCGTCGCGGTTGGAACAACGACCCCAATGGCATGGTCTACCTCGCTGAGGAGTGGCACCTTTATTACCAGCACAACCCATATGGCTGGGGTTGGGGAAACATGCACTGGGGACATGCGGTCAGCGAAGACTTGGTGCATTGGGACGAGCTACAGATCGCCCTTTACCCCTACGAGTTTGGTGACTGGGCCTTCTCGGGCGGAGCGGTCATCGACTGGGCCAACTCGGCGGGCTTTCAGACTGGTGATGAGCCACCGATCGTAGCCTTCTATACCAGCACTGGTCGCGGCGAATGCATCGTTTACTCGAACGATCGTGGTCGCACCTTCACCGAGTACGAGGGGAACCCAGTGGTGGTGCATCAAGGGAAGAGATCCGAAGGTCATCTGGTACGAGCCAGGCCAGCATTGGGTGATGGCGGTCTACAACGAAACCCATGCCGATGGTGTGCCGATTCAGGAGATTGCTTTCTATAGATCGACCGATCTCAAAGAGTGGACGTTCACCAGCGCCATCGACGGATACTTCGAGTGCCCCGAGATCTATGAACTCCCCGTCGATGATAATTGGGAGAACACGCGCTGGGTCATCTATGCCGCTGATGGAGCCTACGCCATCGGCGATTTCGATGGCGAGACGTTCACGCCCGAGCATGAAGGAAAGCATGCCTTCAATTTCGGCAACTGCTACTACGCATCGCAGACGTTCAGCGACGTGCCCGACGACGACGGCCGGCGGATACAGATTGCGTGGGGACGAGCAGGGCATCCTTCGATGCCGTTCAATCAACAGATGAACTTTCCAGTAGTGCTGACACTGCGATCAACTCCCGAAGGTCTCCGTCAATTTGCAGAACCGGTGGAAGAGATCGCACTCTTGCATGAAGTGTCTCACGAGTTCACCGATGTGGAACTGAACGCGACCAGCAATCCGCTCAGTGAGATCGAAGGGGAACTGTTCCACATCGAAGCCGATATCGTCGTCGGCGACGCCAGCCGGATCGAGTTTACCGTGCGCGGCGTGCCGGTTGCCTATGATGTCGAGTCGCAGACCCTCACCTGTCAGGGTCATTCAGCGACGTTACCGCTCGAAGAAGGGAACATTCACCTCGAACTGCTCGCCGACCGTCTGTCCCTTGAGATCTTCGCGGGCCATGGCCGCGTCTACATGCCGATGGCGGCGACGCTTGCCGATGGTCCCGAAACGGTCGCAATTCACGCACAAGGCGACGGAGTGATCGCGCGCCGCATTGTCGTGCATGAATTGTCGTCGGCGTGGAACACGACAAATGAATGACGATTGACTCAAGCCGCCTGGCGTTCTGGTTCTTTCGCGTAATCGAACAGCGCTGTCGACAGATAGCGTTCGCCAGAGTCGGGCAGAATGACGACGATCGTTTTGCCGGCACACTCCGGGCGAGCGGCCAGTTTGAGGGCGGCGGCCATCGCGGCTCCGGAACTGATGCCGCAGAAGATGCCTTCTTCCTTCGCGAGACGCGGCGAGGTGGCGAAGGCTTCTTCGTCGCTCACGAGTATGACTTCATCAATGACCGAAGTATCGAGCACATCGGGAATGAAGCCCGCCCCGATACCCTGAATCTTGTGCGGTCCCTTGGCTCCGCCAGACAGGATGGGACTCCCTGCCGGCTCGACAGCCACCGAATGCAACGGCCGTTTCTTGATCTCTTCGAAGAATCGCGATACGCCGGTGATCGTGCCTCCCGTGCCGACGCCCGACACGAAGATATCGACGGCTCCGCCCGTGGCTTCCCAGATTTCGGGGCCGGTCGTTTGCATGTGGATCTTCGGATTCGCCGGGTTCTTGAACTGTTGCGGCATGAAGTGTCCCGGCATATCGGCCAGTTCCTCCGCTTTGCGAATTGCTCCTCCCATGCCGTCGGGTCCGGGCGTGAGGACCAATTCGGCCCCGAACGACTTGAGCAGCATCCGCCGTTCGAGCGACATTGTTTCAGGCATCGTCAGGATCAAGCGATAACCACGGGCGGCGCACATGTAGGCCAAAGCGATGCCCGTATTGCCGCTGGTTGGTTCGACAACGGTCATGCCGGGCCGCAGGAGGCCGGTCTTTTCGGCATCCCAGATCATGGCGGCACCAATGCGGCATTTGACGCTGTATGCCGGATTGCGGCCCTCGATCTTGGCGAGAACGGTCGCCTTCAATCCCTCGGTGAGCTTATTGATGCGCACGAGCGGCGTGCGTCCAATGGTTTCGGCATTCGAGTTGAAGATCGGCATTCGTCATTCCTCCGTGAAAGACAGTTGCGCCCGGCTTCATTCTGGTTCGCGGATTATGGTCAACTGCGGGAATCTGGGGAATACCGATCCAGAAGCCGCAGCTGTCCCAGTCGCGGCGGCAACACGAGTGGACGTTTACAGGTGGAAGAGTCGAATCAAAGCACCTCGCCCACCTCTCTTGTCTGTCTCGCAATGGAAAGACTCGTCTACGCTTCCCTCGCTTGCTAATTCCCTTCATAATCCCGTCAGAATTGCTGGCGCCAGGCGTTGGCAGTGTGGCCTTTCCCCGTCACGGACGACTCTCATTCATGTCTGCAGTTTCTAAGACCAAGTCGCGTTACGTTGCCGACGACATCGAAGTCCTGGAGGGCCTCGAACACGTTCGCAAGCGCCCCTCGATGTATATCGGCGGCGTTGACGCTCGCGGGCTGCACCACCTCATCTGGGAAATCGTCGACAACTCGGTCGATGAGTATCTCGCCGGCGAATGCGATCGCGTCACGGTCACTTTGCATAAAGACCTGGCTTCGATATCGGTCGAAGACAATGGACGCGGCATTCCAGTCGATCAACATAAGAAGCTGAAGAAGTCAGCTCTCGAAGTCATCCTCACGAACCTCTATTCCGGAGGGAAGTTCTCCGACAAGAACTACGTCCGCAGCGGAGGGCTGCACGGCATCGGTTCTTCAGCGGTAAACGCGCTCTCAGAGGAAATGGTCGCCACGGTGCACCGTGATGGTCACGAATGGCAGCAGCGCTACAAACGCGGCAAGCCCACGACGCCCGTCAAGAAGCTGCGACCCTTTCGCGGTCATGGGACGACGATCTTCTTTCGCCCCGATGCTGACATCTTTCGCCGGGTGCAGTTTCATGCGGAGACAATCAAGCAGCACCTGGAAGACATCAGCTACATCCACGCCGGATTGAGCCTGACGTTCGATGACGAGTCCAAGGGTGAGAAGGTTGAACTGCATCATCCCGACGGCATCAAGGGATATCTCGACAAGATCATTGCTGATGATCGCAAGAAGCCGACGCACGAACCGACATTCGCGGCCGAGAAGGATGAAGGGGCCGTGCGGGTTGAGATCGTCCTCAAATGGACCGAGGCGACTGATGAACACATTCGCAGTTACGTGAACGGCATCCGCACCCGCGGCGGTGGCACGCACGAGTCGGGCGTACGCAGCGGCATCGCCAAGGCCGTCAAGAATTACATGGAGGTGCACAACATTCGGCAAAAAGGCCTCAATATCACTCCCGATGACATGCGGGAAGGGGTCGTCGTCATTCTGTCGGCCTTTCATAACGACCCGATGTTCCAGGGGCAGACGAAGGACAAGCTCAACAATCCCGAGATGGCTTCGATTGTCGAAGGTGTCGTGCGGCCGGGACTTGAAACATGGCTCAACAACAATCCTTCGGTGGCCGATGCGGTGATCGGCAGAATCATCCTCGCCGCCCGTGCCCGCGAGGCGAGCCGTGAGGCGGTGAAGGAAGTCAAACGCAAAGGAGTCGGTTCGAAACGCAACAACCTCCCCGGCAAATTGCTCGACTGCCGTTCCGAGAAGCCAGAGGAGTGCGAACTGTTCATTGTCGAAGGTCAATCAGCCGGCGGAACCGCGGCCAGTGGACGCGACTCGCGAATTCAGGCGGTGCTGCCTCTCAAGGGGAAGATCCTCAACACCGAATCACTCACCGCGTCGAAGATACTTGCCAGTCAAGAAGTGAAAGACCTGATCGAGACGCTTGGCACCGGCTTCGGCCCCAACTTCGATGCTCACCGACTGCGATATCATCGTGTCGTGTTGCTGATGGATGCCGACAGCGACGGTTACCACATCAGCACACTGCTGCTGACGTTTTTCTTCCGCCATATGCGGGAGCTCATCCAGCAAGGGCGGGTCTACCTCGCTCAGCCTCCCCTCTACAAGATCGAGGTTGGCAAGCAGCGGTTCTATGCCCGCGACGATGTCGACAAGGAAGAGATTCTGGCGAAGCTCAACGGCAAACAGTTCAGCGTGCAGCGATTCAAAGGTCTCGGCGAGATGAACGCCGACCAACTCAAGGAAACCACTCTCGACCCAGCGACCCGCACACTGCTGCGGGTCGACATCGAGAGCGCCGTCGACGCCGATGCCATCTTCGCTCAACTCCTGGGAAAAGATCCCGCCGAACGCTACCGCATCATCATGGAAGAAGCGGGCGAAGTGGACGATATCGACGTCTGATCCGTGACAGGCGAACCTCGTTCAAAGTCGCGAGAAGAGAAGCCTTTCAACTCACGGCGTTACTCAAAGCACTTTAGCAAGTACCCCCGGCAGGATTCGAACCTGCGACCTTCGGTTTAGGAATTGCTGGTTCCTTTCCTATCACTTAGACGATGTTCACAAAGACCCCTGTTTTCAGGGGTCTTTGCTTTTGCCTTGCTTGGGGGGGGCACTTGGCTCAAAGTCGGTTTTCGCTCATTAGTGGGGGGACTTTGTGGTCAACGACTTCGAAACTCTGACCTTCGGTCTCGCCCGTGGTCTGCACGACGCAGCCACCCTTTCTTACAATAGGGAGTTCCGTGTGTTTGGCACTACGTCCGCTGGCGAATGACGATCGCTCAATTGTCGGCGATGTGGCCATTCCGTCTGGGGAGGGGATGCTCAAAATGCTTCGACGCGGACGATCTGGATATTGTTCAGGGTGTTCATTGCCCAAGTGCGACCATCCGCAGCACAGGCGGCTGTGATGGTTGGCGATCGAGGCACCGGAAGAAGGTTCTTATCTGGGTCAGGTCGAATGGGCAGGCAACTCTCAGGAGAAACAGCAGTCCTTGCTTCCATGCACGGGCGGTCACAGATAGGCTGTGAGACACGGAAACACCGAATCGAGGCTCGAGCCCGTTTGACAAAGATGCGAATCGGCATCGTGGCAGACATTCATGAAGCGGTCGACGAACTGTCCGTGGCGATCGGAGAATTTCAACGCCGCCAAGTGGAATTGATCGTCTCGCTGGGTGATGCGTGTAATGCATTCGGACCCGCTAGCCGTGCCGACGCAGTCGCCGCGACGCTGCGCGAGGCGAGCGCTGTCGGCGTCTGGGGCAATCACGATGTCGGTCTGTGCTTTGAGGTTTCTGAAGACATCCGCGATCAAGCCAGCCCGGAACTACTGAACGATATGGCCGGGATGCAGGCAAGCCTGGTCGTGGAGAACAGCCGCTTCAGCCACATCGAACCCTGGCTCGACGCCCGCAAAATTGAAGACCTTTGGTATTTCGACGGTCCGCCTGATGTACCAGAGAAGGCAGCCCGTAGCTTCGCAGCCGTTTCTGAGCGGTACCTCTTCGTGGGGCACTTTCATCGATGGCTGGTCATGACCCCCTCGGGGCGTGTCGAGTGGAGCGGCGAATCACCACTGGTTCTCGACCCAAGTTCGCGTCACCTCGTCGTCGTTGCTGCCGTGGTTGACGGGTGGTGCGCCGTCTTCGACACCGAAACTGCGACTCTGATCCCGATCAGGTGTGCCTCTTGATCGACATGCACGGATTCCATCAGGTGTGAATCTTCGCAGGCGAGCCTCTGGTCGCACTAGATTCTGCCGTCTTGGTGTTCAGCAATGGTGGCCGAGCACAAATCTGGTCGCAGCTTCCGAATGACAGATTCCGAGGGTCATCTGGACGCAGCCAACAACGGAAATCCATCTGGGATCAGCCCTGGTGTCTGAATCTACGCGCGACAGTCGCGGACGCGGTTCAGTGAATTTTCCTCCTGCGAGCATCCCCGACGGAGGATCTTGAAGCTGCTCGACGAGGCGATTCGTCGGGATGTGCATTTCATCGACCGGCATCCGACGACGCTGTTTCAGTGCATGTGGAACACCTGCTGGTGGTACGACTGCCCGGAGGCGGCGGAGAGAACCGAAGCCTCGGTGCTCGAAGCACGGGATACCATTGAGGAGTCAGTTCGCGTTCGGGCTCTCTTCAGGTTGCTTGAGCAATGGCGGTCGCGAAAGGAATCTCACACTCCGGCATTCCTCTGGGTGCAGTCGCAGTTGCCTCCGGCAATACCAGTCGGAGGTCCCCTTCACATGCGACATTCGTCACACAGAACTCATGTCGTATCACTGGCGTTTTCAAATGACTCAGGCCTCATTGCATCGGGAGCAGCGAGAGGATCCAGCGACCAAGGCTGTATGATCAAGATTCATGCGGTTGACATTGACCGTGAATGTGAACAGCCGCGCTCGCTGCTGTTCAGAATGTGGCTCCTTGGATTTCGAACGAATCGACTGCTACGACGGTTTCACCGATATGGCAATGGTGTGGTGGAAATGCCGTAAATGCGGACACACAGATGAGTGAGCCGACGAGTGGCTGGCAGTTCTCTTACCAATCATCATCAGTTTGGGGCGGCGACGACAGAGGATGAAGAGTTCCCTGGTACTGGAAAGATTCAGGCAACTGCAAAGCGGTAGAACACTACCGTGATTAACGTCGCGACGTTCGATTGATCGACACAACTCCGCGATAAAGCAGCAATCGGATTGGCTATCATGGCCAATGAAACTAAGAGTGCATCAACAACACCGAATCAAGCCGGCAGCGGTTGCTCAGTCGACGCCTGTAAAACGTTGCCGAAGGTATTCCATCGCGACACGGCAGAGCTCCGAGAGATATCGGGCGTAGCCTGGTCCGGCGTTCCGCGCGGCATCTCCTCGTTGCACGATTTCGACGACAAGCTTTTCATTTCCCACTTGCAATGGGGCCAGCACGAGCGTGTAAGGAGTGGGATTGACGACATCGGGCGCATCATTAAGCCAAGCTCCGGGAAACATGCAGTAGGTGGAACTCCGACCGGAGAGTTTTCGCAGGACATGCAAGTGACGCGTGGCATTCACATGTTGCGCCTGACACTCAGGGGGCAGGTTCCGTTCGGCTTCCAATTGCACGACTCCCAAGGGGTCGATGCTCCAGACGGCACCTCCGTGGGCACCCATAGCAGTGACCGCGCGCGACAACCACTCGCGGAAAAAGATGGCCGGCTCCGGATTTGAGCGAGCGATTTCGATTGTCTGAGCAAAGAGTTTCCGGACCTGTTCCTTGGCCTGGTCCAGAGCTTCCTGATTCACAGAAGGCTGTGCGGCGGGATCACTTGCAGACGATTGAGTCCCAGGCGCGGACGACTGGCGCACCGACAACGTGAGTCCCAACCTCGCTGCCATCTCTTCAGCTTTCGTACGCACCTCTTCGGCTTCTGCGTCATTCCCGCGGCGACGCATGAGTTGCTCCATTTGCAGCAGCATTCCGACCAGGTCGCGGTGGTCTCCAAGCGCCTGCGTGAAGATCGAAACTGCCAGTCGCATGTGACTCTCGGCTTCGTCGATGTCTCCTTCATGCCAATGCGCGTTGCCTAAGGCCCAATGAGCACGCGCCGTTTCCGGGTGCTGTGGCCCGAGTAAGTTCTGTCGGCGAACTACGACCTCCTGCAGTAATTCTCGGGCTTCCGTGAAGCGTCCCTCAAGGAGACGCATGTTGGCAAGGTTGTTGCGTGTCGTAATGCCGTGGGGGTGGGATGGAGCGATTTCGTCAAAGACCTCGATGGACTTCTCAAATAGCGGCAGCGCCTTGTCGAATTGCTTGAGCTGCGAATAGGCCTCGGCCAAAGCGCCGGCGGTCGTTGCGAAATCTGTGTGTTGTTCTCCCTGGATGCGTCGAGCCGTCTCCAGACAGCGTTCGTACAACGGGACGGCCCGTTCGGGCATCTTCATGTAGGCATATGTTGAGGCCAAGTTGTGCACGATGTTCAATGTCTTGGGATGATCCCGCCCCAGCGCGGACTCGCGAATGGACAGAGCACGCTGTTCGAGTTGGATGGCCTGTTGATGTCTGCCAAGGTGGAGTTCAACGCTGGCGAGCCCGGACAGTGCCGTCACGATCTCAGGGGCTTCGCGTCCGAACTTTTGCTCTTCCATTCTCAAGTTGTCGGAATACATTTGGCGGGCGTCGTTGAATCGGCCCAAACCGACGTAGGTCAGGGCGAGATTGTTACGCAGACTCAGCACATCATGGTCGTCCGGGAAACCGTGTTTCTCGGTCACCTGCAATGCCTGTTCGAATAGCGGCAGCGCCTCTTGGTCACGCCCCTGCTGATGATAGACGCCGGCAATCGAACCTTGGAAGTGCGCGTGCTGCAGGGAATGACGACCATATCGACGAAAGCTGATGTCCGCCCCCTCCAGGAAAACCTGGAGCGCCTCGTCGAATTTGTCCTGCATCTGTAATGTTCGTCCGAGTTGAGACCGAGCGGAAAGGTCTGCATCTGACGCGAACGCACCGCCTCTGGCCGTTGCTAACTCCAGCAACTGCTGCGCCGCCGCAGGATAGCCCAGCGAATGCAACAGTGAGGCTGCGGCCTGCACCGCCCTTGCCGCTTCGGCGTCACTTACTTCATCCGTCAGCAGTCGTTTCGCTTCAGCAATGTATCCATCGACTGCTCGCTCGGGATCGCCGACGGCATTCCAGCCCCTGATCCATTGCTGAGTCCAGTCGGGAAGGTTATCACGGGCAAAGCTCATTGCCTTAAGGTCGCAAAGGGCATTGGCGAGTTGTTCTTTGCCCTCAGCGTTTGTACTTAACTGGGAGAGTTGCCAGAGCCGTTCCTCGACACTCCGCCGACTGAGTTCCTGTCGGCCGAAGTAGTCTGCCAGCCGACGATGCACGGACTGCCTGAGAGTGGGGCGTTCGAGAAACTTTCTGACGACCGCTCGTCGCAGATCGTCGTGCGCGATTCTCAGCAGACCCGACCGGCCGACCATCGACTGCCGAACCGCGAGAGACAACGGTGACCATTGCAGTCTTGGCAGTGGTTGACCGTCCTGTCCGAGCAGTTCGAGCAATTCCCCATCCTGCAATCCGCGACGTACTCCCCACATCAGGGATGCCGCATCTCGGACCAGATGCGGCCGGTCAGACTCGTAATCCTGCTCGTACCTCTCCAGCACCTTGATGAAAAGCTCTTCGACATTTTGAGCGCTGAGATAATGCTGAATGCGTTCGACGAGTTTCTCATGTTCTCCAAAGAGCCGTAGTTCCTCCAGTATCGTAGTCAAAAACTGCGGGTTGCCCGCCTGAGGAGATGCGACCAGCAGTTCCCGGGTTGGGACGGCCAGCTCTTTGCCAAAACTGCGCAGAAACGTGATGATCAATTCACGTCGCTCGTCCCGCGACAGCGTGGGGAGCTTGAGCACCTGCCAGCCCCGCTGCTTCATCTCGTTGCAGGTTCGTCCAGGACGAGTTGTGCATACCAGTCTGATTCCAGGAGGCATCACTGCCGGCAACCAGACAAGGTCTCTCGCATGATCCTGGTCATCGAGTTGATCGATTCCATCGAGCACGATGACGAGTCGCATGCACTCCGCCGCGTGGGGAAGCCAGTCACCCAAAGCAGCGCGGAGATCATCCGGCCCGTCGTAAATCGGCCAGCGGATTCGGCAGGTGCGTTTCAGTTCTCCCAGAAGTCGCGTCACCAATGCCTGCCAATCACTGCTCGACACGGAGGCGTCGACAAAATGGAACAGCCATGCCGTCGCATTCCTGTTCGGTCGCGTGAATGCGCGAATCAAGCGTTGCCACGCACTGGGCTTTGATACTCGATGAGTCATGTCCGCGACGTGGGTGATCCAATCTGCAATCAGCGCCGATTTGCCTGACCCGGGATCCCCTTCAATCACCAACGGAGGGCCATCCTCGGTCAAATGTTGATTCAGTCGAGTCGTCCAGTCGGTCCGACCGACAAACACTCGGCTGCGAAGTCGTGAGAAGGTCGTCTGCTCGAAGTGCTCCTGATCAAGTGGGTCCGGACGTTCATTCAGAGGAAATTGACTTTCGACCAGTTTCTTCAGATCCCTTAAGACCCATTCACCCAGTTCCCTGGGATCACGGTAGTTTTCGTGCAGCGGCAGTCCACTGCGTCGGATGCGATCTTTGAGTTCAGTCAGCTTACGTTTTCGATCCGTCGACATCCGTGCAGCGGCGTCACTCCCCATTCGGGCAATGTCCTCTGGAGTCGGATTCTCACCGAACACTTGCCTCTGATCGACAGGAATCGATCCCAGGTATGCCGGATCACGAAAATAGAAGTACGCACGAGTCTGCATGGCGGAGTCGTTCAACACTCCGTGCAAGATCTCGAGTTCGGTGACGGACTTACCGGCGTGCTGCTTGATCCACGGCTCCTGCTGCACGATGGCAGGCGGATACTCATCGGGCACCCAGCCATAGCGCTCGCCCAGCAGTCCGAGGAAGTACGGTCGGCAGTGTTCGATTTCCGACAGACAGACGGGCAAAACCTGGCCTTCGGCGACTTGCTCATCCGTGACGCCCCAGCGCAGGTCGACCTCGCTCCACACGACATCCCGTTCCTCGCACATCTTGCGAAGTTGTGGAAACACGCGTTTGACAAGTTCGTCTCGTTCCGCATGCATGTCTCGAAACGTCGATGAAACAAAGACACGCATCACGCGTGGTCTCACAACGGAATCAAGGGCGGTCGGTGGCATGCAAACAGATTGTTCTTGCGAGGTGAGATGAGTGTCTTGCAAAACCCAGTTAACAATTGTCGCAACGCAACCGCTACCCCGTGAATTCAGGTTTGCGCTCGGAAAGCGATTCCGACCATTCCTGATTCTCCAGGCCGAGGAGCGCCTCGACTTCGTCGACACAGGCTTCGAGTTCGCTGCGAGATTCAACGCGCCCGACTCGGTCCACGAGACCATTCAGCAGCGGAACCATGCGCGTGGACCGTTCAGCCAGACGCTCGTGATCTTCCGCGGAGGCCATCGCGTGGAGGGCGGCGGCCCACGCGGGTAAGGCAACCGTCGCCCAGGCGATCCAAAGATCGACGCGAACGAATGTCGAGACCTCCGCATGATGATGATCGTCGTGACCGATCCCAAAGGCATGCACGATTGCCACCAGGATGATCAATCCGATCATGACCAGACGACAGATGGTGTTGCGGCTGACCTTGCGATCATGCCGGTCGGCATTCTCTGCATGGTAGTCGGCCTGTCGTTGAATCCATTCTTTTGCCAGAAACTGTTTGATGCCCGACAGATCACGTGTCCAGTCGATGGTCGCCGCGAATCGGCGGCGTTCCTGCAGCGCGATCCGCTTGAGTGTGCCAATGAACCACGACTGAGTTGCACTGTAGAACGGCAGGGGATTCTCCACCTGCGATTGGATCCCGCCACAAGTGGCATACCGGGATTGCGCGGCAACCGGTTCATCATCCACCATGACGAGTGAACGGAAGAGTGCGCCGCGCAAGCCCTCCGCCAACCGGCGGTCGTTGCGCCACTTATCGTGCCAAGCCTCGTGCAGGCTCACGCGGTAGGCGATCGCGCAGATCAGCAGGAGGGCGAGCTCAATCCAAGCCAACCAATACAGAGACGGCAGGAACAGAATCTGAAACGCCATGAGCGTGACGGCGAATGCTCCCAGAGTCGGCCACAACCCCAGGGCCACTCCGCGCAGGGCCTGGTAGCGATGGCTCAGTTGGTCCGCCCGCACGACGTGTGGCAGAACGTGAGTGGCAATCGTTTGGATGACTTTGTCCGGAAGTTTGCCGCTGGCCCGTTTCGCGAACTCGGCCGACGCGCTCGCGATGGCCATTTGCAGTTCCTCCGGACTGACGGCGTTGTCCCGATTGAATGCGGCCAGTTGATGGAAGTGGGATGAGAGTTTCTTGGCGCGTTGTGACAGTGGCCGTGTGACCATGCCTGCTGGTGCTGACACGGAGGATGCTGCTTCGTCCTCGGCATCGCCCTTCCGTGCTAACTGCAAGACGCGTGGTCCTTGTGGCAACTGGCTCGGATTCAACCAGACAACCAGCTTTCCCTGGTCGAGGGCATAGCGAACGGTCTCTCCTGTGCCGTCAGCGGTCTCCACCCGATCGGGATCCCAGATCGCGAGGACGATCTCCGACGAATCCATGACGTACCGACCGGCTGCGGCGCAGGCTGCGTGACGATCCTGGGAGTCGTTCACTGCATCTGATGGACGCGACGCACAAACAATCGTCGGATGCGGTGTCGTGGCGAATCGACCACGATCGAGCTGCAACAGGTCTTGAAAGGTCGCAAGTTCTTCGAGATTTGAGAATGTCGCCTCGTACTGTTCCACGGGCATCGGCAACACCGCTTCAACATAGCGATTGCGACGTGCAGCCCGCACCAATCCGGGGTCGGTTGGATTCTGCAACAGGTCTCGGACGACTTCGGTAACGATTTGATCGCTGCCTGCCGCCAGTGAGGAGATGACGGTAAGTTTCAGCGGCGTCTGCCTCTCCTTCACAGGGCGACTGGTCGATACGGGCACTACGGGCCATGTCGGAAGTGAAAAGAGCTTTAACACGACGTTGACGAGGGGACAGAGAGCCCGGCTCAACAATGCGAGCAGGCAAGTCAATCGCCCATCCAGCTTTTTGACAAGAGTCTGCTGTGAGCCATGAGGCCCGCGCGGATGTCGCGACGCTTGGGTGAAGGTCGGCAACAGTTGATCGAGCAATTCCTTTACGGCTCCTCGCACTTCACCAGGGTTGGGGAGTTCGCAGTGACCCGTCACTCCCAACCGCAACTCATAAGGAATGCCGTGCGCGAAGTGTTGAGTGTCGGCCCCGGATTCCCGCACGTCACGGATGTTGCTCTGCGAATCTTTCCGTTCGTCGATCCGAGGGTTTTCCTGTTCGAGGCTCATGTCTTACACTTTCCCACCTTGTTGGGCCTTTGAGAGTAGACTGGAATCGATCGATCGCGCCAGCCATCGAGTGCGTGATAGGGGAACAAATGTCAGACGGATTGCCAAGCTATACTCCTCAGCCAATCGACACCGGTGGTGTGACGCTGTCGCCCGAGATCCTGGAACTCACGGAACGACTGGCCGAACACACCCATGAGGTTTGGGCCCGGCAGCGGCTCAAGGATGGCTGGACACTCGGACCGGCGCGTGATGACGCGAAGAAGCACCACCCGTGCTTGATCCCCTATGCGGACTTGCCGGAATCCGAAAAGGAATACGATCGCAATACGTCTCTCGATACGCTGAAAGCCATCATGGCCCTGGGATACGAGATTCAACGCAAAGATTCTTAAGCCAACCACTCGCGCACTACGCCTGGATGATTTCGTAGCCTGCCGCACCCAGGTGATCGGGGATCTTGCTGACCGTGATGCGATCGTATTCCTTGAGATCTTCCGAGAGAACTTCCCAGGTGAAGATGCAATTGTGCAGCATGCGGAAGTCGTCACGGTAGGTCGCTTTGTCCATGCCGGCAGCCGCGATCCAGCCTTGCCGACGTTGGTCAGCGACCCAGCGATCGTGTTCGGCTTGGGCGAGTTGTTCCAGCATCTTCTCCAGACGCTTTTTGGCATCGGGGTCGGCTGCGTAGCCTGGAATCTGCTTGCGAAACCACAACCCGACCGATCTCAGCTTCACCGCGATGTGGTCGGCCTGTTCGCGATTCGACTCCTTGTATCTCTCGGCGAGTGCCTTCCATTCGTTGAGCGGGTCATCCGGCTTTCCGCTTGTGAATTCCTTTTGGTCCGCCTTCCTGGCGATGTAGGCTTTTTGAATGCTCTGTGCGATCAAGTCCCGCGCCCGGGGAGGATACGGATAATCTGTGGCGATCAACTGCGACAGATAAGAAGCGTTGGCGTGCAGTTCCAGATGTGACGCGGAGGGGAGTAGCGACGGAGTCAACGTGTCGGCACCGGCGAGTCGGCTCATGTCGAGCAAGGCCTCGAACGATCGATTCCCATGCAGGAATCCCGGCGTGTGCAGCAACGCGCGCAACACGACCGGGCTGACTTGCAGCGCGCCAGAGGAATCCACCAGCCGTGGCGCTTTGTCTCGCAACTGATGCGACAGGATTCCGGCCCGTCGCAGCAGGATGGCGGCCTCACAGGGAAACGCCTCGACGGGTCCGTACGGATCGAACGCGACATTCAAGTCCAGTCCGGGGATGTCGAGTGTGCCGCGCAACCGGGAGAGGAAATCGGGCCCCTTCGCCGATCTGAAATCCGTTTCCGTCTTCGGATTCTTGGGGGACAGGAACGGCTCCGCGAACTGGGCGTAGGTACTGCTTGTGCCCCCCGCAAAGACAAAGATCGCCTGACCGATCGGATGCGGCGTGCCGTTGTCGAGGAATTCCGAGTCCTGCATCGGGGCCAGGAAATATCTCAGCCAGCCGAGGGGAGTGCCTCCCAGGGACGTATCGAATTCGTCGAAGAAGACCAGCGGAATCCGTCCGCGCAGGACAATGTCTCTCACGAGGTGAAAGGCATCCGCGAGTTCACTCGGCTTCTGGTATTGCGAGAGATTGAACGTTAACGCTTCGATGGTTCTCGATCCGCCGGCCTGGCCGAGCGCTTTGGCGACCATCTTCACGCCAAACGATTTCCCGGCGCCAGGCGGTCCAAAGACGGCGACGCTCAACGGCCTTGGCGGTTTCGGATTGCTGATGTAGTCGAGCATCAGCGTATACAGCGCCCGATAGTTCTCGATCTCGCGTCGGTCGCATGTCCGGAGCGCCTTGGCAAAGACCGCCATCGGGACGCGCTTGAGCAAGTCGGAGGCTTCGACTTCCTCGGGACTCTTCGGCTTGGCACCTGTGGCTGACAGTTCGACCGCCTTGTGCAGCTTGGCCGTCTTCCCCCAGAAAATCGTATCGAGCAACCGCCAATAGCCACGATCGGGTGTATTGGCTCCGGGGATGATGGGGATCTGTTCGCAAGCAAAAAACGCATCCTTCGCACTCTCCGCCGTAAACAGTTCCTCGCGTGGATACGCCGGACACTCCTCCTTGGCGTCACCGAATCCCAGCGACAGCAGTCGGCGTGAGGCACGCAGTCCCGCAATGATGCCAGTCTTCATTGGCTCCGGCAATCCCTTGGGATCGCCGCTTAAGACTGCAGGCATCGATCCGCGCTTCGGGCAGGCCGCTGCCAGGTGCCCCACGAGCCCAGCCGTAAACGCAGAGCCGAATCCGACCATGCTCCCTTCCACCTGACTGCTGCCCGTGCCTTCGATCCCCTGTGGGTCGTAGATCAGCCAGGCTTTGTAGGTCTGTCGATCAATGCACCGCCAATAGATGGCTCCATCGAGTCCCATGCGAATAATCAAATGCGGGCAATCGCGCAGTTCCGCGAATGATTCCACGTTGAGCAGCTGCCAGACGACATCCAAGGCGGTGCGTTCCCACGACAGTCCTCGGCTGATCGGAGCATCGAGACTCCGCAGGTCGTCGATGGAAACAATGACGACGCGATTCCGATTGAATCGTCGTGTTACCTCCCGCCAAAGATTGGGCGACTGCTCGACAACTGCTGCCGCTGTTTCGATTGCGCGAGAAGCAACCGGCAACGGACGATGCAGCTTATAGACAACCACGGACTCTTTGTTGACATCATCCCGAGTGACCGCGTGCGGCCAGTGGTCCGGAGAGCGCCGAAAGCGATTACCGGTATCGTCCAGGACGATGATGTCGGGCGCACCGTCAACTTTCGGCGGCAGGACCGGCAGGCTCGGCTCCCCCTGCATTGGACCCGAGAATCCGTGTGTTGTGCGCAGTCGACGACGATAACTGTCCGATGATCCTGGTTTCGCGGGGAACGCATCGACACCAAGCAGCGAGTGAACGACCTCGTCGCGAGTCAGTCGTTCGGCGATCTTTACGAATTCATCCGTGGTGAGTGGCTGCAGACCACTCTTGCCATCGCCTAATTGCGGTGGGCGGCAAGGAACGATGCCATGCACGTTCCATCCTGGTGCTGCCATCCGAACCCAACGATCGAGTAGTAAGGCGCCACCAGCGAGATAATGTGTCCGCGTCTCACCCGACTGCCGCCAGTTGTCCGCAGCGGTTTCCGAGGGAGGCGGCGCGGGAACAGGAATCGCGAGCAGGTCGAGGCAGATGTCTCCCGCAACCACAATCGAGCCGGGAACAAGTGCATCTGTCGCATCATTCATGTGAGTCGTCCCAAGTTGAGCGCACGCGTCGTGGTGGCCTGCAAAAAGAAGTGTTTGAAGTCCGGGATTCTAAGGCGACCGCAT
>CALOES010000007.1:0-2932 GCA_942492405.1 uncultured Planctomycetaceae bacterium | reverse complement strand
ATGGCAAGTTTTTGAAAGATGCCACACTCGTCGGACCCGAAATGCGCGGCAGTTCCCCCGTGCGGCTGGATCGTGACCTCATCACTCGACAAAGCCCCACAGTGACGGGCCTCTACCCTGTCGGCGAAGGTGCCGGCTACGCCGGAGGCATCGTCAGCGCTGCCGTCGACGGCCTCCGCTCCGCCCGAGAGATTGTCCGTCAATTCGCAGCTTTTGTGTAGCGGCAAGTCGCGCTTTCGTGTTCGACTATTGTGACGGGTTGGACAGTCGAACGACATGCAATTCCGGAAGATGCATCTTCAGTCGTTCAATCCCTTCTTCCGTCACGCTCCCGTCCTCCGAGAGAAGCAAATACTCAAGCGTCTTTACTTCATGCAAGTGATCGATCCCCGCATCCGATACATTCGTTCTCTCGATCCAGATTGTCTTGAGTTGCGGAAGAGTCGCGAGTGCCGTAAATGCATCGTCGGTGATATCCGTGCCGCTCAAGTCGACCACGGCTAGGGACCGAATGGTTGAGATCGTTTCCGCCCCGGCATCGGTGATCCGGCAATCGGCGAGATCCAGTCGCGTGAGTGACGGTAGGTTTACAAGTGACGTGAGACCCGCATCCGTAACCAATGTGCGATCGACGGAAATCTGGTCTAAGGCTTCGAATCTCTTCAGGTGTTCAAGCGACTCATCGGAGAGCGACGTGCCGCTGAGATTAATCCAGTCCAAGTCCTTGCACTTCAAATGAGCCAAGCCTGATCCTGTCAGCGCTGGCATGTCGTACAGCCAAATCGTTCTTAGACTCGTGAGTTCACTAAAGAGGCTAAGTCCATCGTCTGTCAGCATCTCCTCGTCTATCAACAGGATCTCGTTCAGGTTGTGTAGCTGGCCGAAATCTACAGCGTCATCATCAGTGATCCCTGTCGTCCGCAGGCGGAGGGACGTGAGTGACTGCAAGCGACCGATATGTTCCGTCCCCTCGCTGCCAAGCGGGGTCTCAGTTATGTGTAGCCAGTCGAGATTCGGAAGTTTGGTGAGAACGTCGAGCGATGCGCCCGTGATGTTGGCATTGCTGATTTCCACCCACGTCAACTCCGGAAAGAGTCGCAGACATTCTATCTCTCGATCTGTAAAGGCAGGGCCAGCCAGAGTCACTGTGTCGTAGTAATCCGGCGTGCCGGCAAACTCGCCAGTCGCGCAGAAGCCTCCAAGAAACTCCTCACCTAACTCCTCAAACCGTTGGACACACTCCTCCCGGGTGGGGAAGTCGTCACCCCATGCCGCGTCGATGCCCACCAACACCAACTGCGCGGAGATGAGGAGAAGTGATATCGGAATCTTCATTGAGAGCCTCATGGCAGTTCGTCGTTCGATAATTCATCATACTTTCGCGTCGCGGTAAAGTCGCCCGGACACTTCGGTCAAACACATAACCTCACTCCGCAGTCTCCTCCTGTTTCGGTTGCGCGATCAGCCAGGCGAGGACTTCGTAGAGTTCGTCTTCGGGGACGGCGGTTCCCATGTTGGCCGGCATCAGGGAGAGGTTCGAGACGCGTTGCTCGTCGATCTCGTTGATGGGGATGCGAATCTCTTCTCCCTTTTCGTTGGCGACGATCATCACGGCCCCTTCCTCGCGACGAACGAGGCCCGTAATGATCTGGCCATCAGCCAGGGCGATGACGCTCGTGCGGAACGCCGCATCGACATTGCGGTTCGGATCGATGACGTCTTCGAGCAGTCGCGACACACCCCTGCTGCCGATGCCTTCGAGTTGTGGACCGATGCGGTTTCCTTCTCCTGCGACTTGATGGCACGCCCCGCAATGCTTCTTGAAGAGGACGAGGCTGCGCTCGGGATCGAAGTGATCGCCGCGCGCCTCGAAGCCCGCCCGCCGTTCGCTGAGCAACGCTTCGATCTCCGCGCTGAGTTCGGGCAGATCGCGAGTGAGGGCGTCGAATCGCGTGTCGAAGTCGGCCAGATTCAACGCTTGCAGACGTTCCACCAGCGCGGGCTGCCTGAGCAATCGGGGTGATGCCACTCCCGCGTCCATCAGCTTGAGCAGAGCTTCGCCACCCAGCCGATCGCCCGCGAGTCGTTCGGCCAGGGCTTGCTGTCGATCGGCGGGGACCGAGCGCATCACGAGTTCGAGCGTTTCGCTCAGCCGTTCTTCTTCCGGTTCGATGACTGATGTGAAACACGACTCTCGCAGTTCGTCACCCGTGGTCGGCTCGCCGGCGACCGACGTTAGTACACTCAGTCGGGAATCGGGGTTCAGGGCCAGGATCGCCTCGGCCGATTGTCGACGGAGCGAAAGTGGAGATTCGGTCGAAGCCGCCAGTTCTTTCAGGTCAGGCAGCATGTCGGTGAGTTTGAGCGAGGCAATGAGTGCCGCCGCCTGACGTGATGGTGATGCCGCTCCCGGGTTGAGTTCATCAATCGAGAACCTGCCGACGGCGAGCCAGGCATATGCATCACCCGTGTCGCCATCGAGAATTTCGAGATAGCCCCGGCGGCCTGCATGTTCCGCGAGATTCCACTCGACGCGTTGAGCCAGATCGTTTCGCGGCGGCGATGTCTGCATCAGCACTGCGCCAGTGGCGGCATCCCGCAAGCATATGAAGTTCGCTCCCTTCAAAGGCTGATCGGGAAAGCCGTCATGCCCCGCCATAAAGAACGTCAACGTCTCGGGAATCTCAAACGGATCGGACTGCAAGACGCCGGTGACTTGTTCACCCACGGGGAGCGTGCAGAAGAAGAGTGAAGCGGCATCGCCATCAGCCGATGGCCGTTCCTGATGAGCAAAAGCCGACTCCTGCGGAGGATTGCCAGGCAACGGCGTGGCGATCCAGTCGAGACCTTCGGGGACTTCCTGTGCGAGCAACCGCGTGACGAGGGACTGCCCCCAGTCGGCTAGGGCGACGGCCGGGTTCATGCCGCGTTC
>CALOES010000006.1:0-37118 GCA_942492405.1 uncultured Planctomycetaceae bacterium | reverse complement strand
AACAGCACCCCATCTCCATCGTCGAGGACTTCCAGCAGGTGATACATCCAGATTGAGCGCACGTCGTTCGTGTTGAAGCGCCCCTCGGGGTCGATCGATCCGGAGACACCTCGGTTCTTGTCGTGCATGTCGAACAGATCGACGATCAGCCACGCCGCGGTGTTGCGATCACCTCGAGTCAGCAGACGATTCCAAAGTTGTCTGTACGGCATTGCGGCGTTTCGGCCTTTGGACGGGGACTCACGGTAGTGCTGACAGAGATTCCCAGCAAGCATCCTCGAAAACGCAATTTGAAGCTGCTTGACAAGGCGATTCGACACGATGTCCACTTTCATTGACTGTCACCCGACGACGTTCTTCGAGTACATGTGAAACACCGGCTGGAGGTACAACTGCCCGAAGGCAACGGTGCTAACTCAAATCGGATGGAGCCGCTGAATCGTCATCCGAGAACTGTAGCAGCTCAAATGCATGCATCTCCTGGTCATTGGCAACAAAGAGACGGGGCTGCTGTCGGGCAAGTGCGCATTGGCCATGAGCATTTGCGAACGCAATTTCGACATTCTGTAGATCGCTGATCAAGGACATGGAATTCAGAGCGGAAACACCACGAATTCTTCCCATGCCGAACTGATGCCAGACGGCCTCGTCGAGATTCGCTCTGCCCGACAAACTCCAGTCTTCATACTTGCCGACTCCGCGGCCATCACCTACGAGCTCTCTGTAGGTCATCTCAATGACCGTGTCTCCGGTGGCTAGGCCGACTACTCGGATCGTGTTTTCCACAATATCGAGACCTTGATTCTCCGAACTGTTGGCTGGATACCGAATCGAATATCTCGCCAACACCTCGTTCTCTGTCATCCGTCTGATCCAATGCAGGTCGTCACGGGGCACGGTCCCGAGCACACCAACTGGTTGCAGCGTTTCCTGGTCGATGCCCCATGAATGAACTGCACCGTCGTCATCGACAGAGATCAGTTCTTCCCGAGCAAAGGAAAAGCCGATCATCGAACCGATCTCATCGATCGGAAAGGACAGCACTTCCGCACCATCGGGCATCGACCGCAGAATGTAGCGAGGGGTGCCGTAGTCGTGTCTAAAGAGAACTCTTGCAGATTCCCGATCTGTTTGCGCGACGGAGATTCTCCGCCGCACGTCATTATCGTGCTCCGGTTCCAATTTATTCTGGAGTTCTGCCATCCCGTAATAATGACGGTCAGAGAACTGATACGACCGCTCTGGTGACTCCAACGCTGTGAGGTCTTGTTGCATCCAACTGAATCCGTGTTCCTGGACAAACGCGATCACCAGCACAAAGCGTTCGTCCGGCGAGAGAACCATGTCGTGAATCTTTCCCGATGACGAGAGCAGGCGCGAACCATCGGCGACTCTCTTGACTGATACCATCTTGTAGTCGAAGGCCCGCTCTTCCTTGATTAGAAGAGACTCACCGGTGCTGGTGGGGAGAATTTGCCGACGATATCCACTGTAAGCGAACCGCGAAGTATGGATTTGGCTTCCGTAGTTCTGAGCATCCCAAACCTCAATCTTCGGGGCACCTCCCGGTTCATACATGTAGATGACTTGCCCGTTCGGTCCAAACTCGATCCGCCCTTTGTACTTGTTGAATGCCGCTGGATGCCGCCCGATGACGTGTAGTTTGGAGTCGTCACCTGGAGATAGCCCGAATACGGATTCATGGCCAACAATCGCGGACATGCTCCCATCTGAGGCTGAGGACACATTGTTACCACCGCTGAGGCGCAGGCGTCTTTGGGGTTGTCGCCAATTATCTGCGTAGATACGCAGCCCGTCATTGTCGAGCACGGCCAGATGGCGATGCTCGCCCACGAGTGCGACACCGAGAATCTCCTCGCTCCCGTCCGAATCGCTGGATTCTCCTGGCGACTCGGCATCGGGAATACTACCTGAAAGCGACAAATCCTCAGTGCTCAAGATGTAGACGCGGCTCGGATTCGGGTACGCCGCCGCCGTCTTGGCATACAGGACCCCTGACTCTGTCGGCCAGAGAATCTGCTCGATTTCGTCGCCCAACGTGTGCGAGACCAACTCGTCAAATCCCGACTCTACATCCCAAAGTCGCACTGTCCCACGCTTGGTTCCTGCAGCAATCTGTCTCCCATCCGGGCTCCAAGCCAGGGCGGTGATCTCCTGCTTGATGAGATTCCAATTCTCCGTCTGGAGCCCGGTGAGCATTCGACCCGTGTTTGTTGAGTCGAACGTACCGTGTGCCACCATTGACTGTCCCGTGCACACCCAGCATTGATCTCGAAACACAACGTGGTAGATCGGCTCATCAGTCTCTGAGCCAAGGTCTCGTTCTTCGATCATCCGACCGATCGGACTCACGTCGTCTAACGGACTGAACTCCCAGAGTTGTAGAGTTCCTGCCGCCGCCACGGCGATGCGCTGCGAATCGTCACCTGTCGAATGACAGCAAGTGAGCGGCTGATCGGAGGCGATGCGATACCGAGATCCGAGTTGGAAATCTTTAGAATTCCAGACGCTGAGCATCCGATCGAGACTGACAGTCACAAAACTATTAGAACGACCGATCCACGCAATCCCCGTGATCGCATCATCGTGGGCTCGTTCAATGACCGTTGTCGAACCTGAGATGCGTGAATGCAGCAGGAGGGTGCCGACATCAGTTCCCAACACCAAGTGGTTTCCGTCAGGAGACCACGCACAACAAGTTCGTCGCCCATCAGAGTCGCGATCGAAACGGTGGATTTCGGTCCAGGTCTCTGATTCCAGAATGCGGAAGCCTCCGGAATGCGACGCTGTGGCCAACAGACTCCCGTCGGGGGACCAGCCAACCGAACAGACACTTTGGTCGCCTTCTATCTCGAGCGGCCGGTCAACTGCAGACGAAGGGATGTAGGTAATGTCGGCCTCAAATCGATACTCGAGGCCATTCTCTTCGTTGTCCCAGCCCCAACTCACGCAAGCGTAGACCAGCAGGAAGTTCTCCGAAGCGACCGCCAACCAGCGCCCACATGGAGAGTATTCGAGCGCGGAGACAAAACTCTTCAGTCCACGAAGCTTCCAGCAAAGACCTTGATCCCGATCGCCAAAGCTGTGGCCTTTTTCAATCCAGGGTATGTGAGGGATCGGAATCAGTCTGGAATTCGATTCCGTATGGTGTGAGACAAGCGGTTCCTTGCGAATGACGACTAATCCGTCGGCATATGCAATGGCCAGATGTCCGTCATTCGGTGAAATGTCAATGGCGATGATCCAGCCTGTCGGCTTGAGCGTCCTGATTGGCGAACCTCCTTCCCGGTTCCAGATCAGTATCTCCCCTTGATTAGTTCCCGTCGAAAATGACTTGGAATTGGGCGACCACTCGAACGTATTGATCGAGCAGATGTCCTCCATGATTGTCTGGAAATCGAACTGCAGAAACTCCTGTGACTCAAACATCTCGTCGGTGATCTGTCCTTTGGGTAACAGCAATTGAGCATCCTGGATCTGGCGGTGACTGGCTGTATCCCACAATCGGACTCCTCCTGTGGTTGAACAACTCGCCAACAATCGTTGATTGGGAGCTAGTCTGACGAAATCGGCTCCGGGAGCATCGAGGACAGCCCTGATCCCTTGACCCAGCTGAACACCTGGCGGCCACAGCGACCGCAACCAGTACATTCCGGCCGAAGTCCTCCCCTTATCATTCTGCCAATTCCGCACGATCGAATGCAGTTTGTTGGCAGTGTTCGAGTCGATCGGTGTTTCGTTCACTCTGGATTGATCAACGTCATCCTCTTCAACGTCATCCTGTTCAAATGGTCTCCCGAAAGGTGACAACTTCGAGTCGAGAATCTCGATGAATCGCTCTGATTTGGGATTGCCATACCAGGCACAACTATTCCACAGGCATTGGAATAATGTTGTCGGATACCGGCTAAGAAAGTCGGCGTCCCGGCGGATTGCTTCATCGAGCAGCTTGAGAATGCGAAGACGCGAATGTTCCGCAGGCATCGCACTCAACACGTCGGCGAAGTCTTTGACGAGGTCGAAGATCATAGGATTCACATCTTGTTGAGCGATGGACTGACATCGTCGTTCGATCGAGAATGAATCGCAACTCCAGGAGTTGTCGGGTGCGAGAAGGATGAGGCATGTCGCTCGAATCAGTGACGCGTGGTCACTACGCTAGTGATCGACCTCTCAAGTCGAGACACCCCCCATCCTGGATGGTAGCGCGCTCATGTCTGATTGGCGGATCCAACCCGTATTCATCTCATCCACCTTCAAGGACATGCACTCGGAGAGGGACTGGCTTGTCAAGCGGGTCTTTCCGGCGTTACGTGAACGGCTGGAAAAGTATCGCGTCCACTTGGTCGACATCGACCTGCGCTGGGGCATTACCGAGGAGCAGGAACGGAACGGCGAAGTCCTGAAGCTCTGCCTTGAGACGATCGTCGAATGCAAGCCATTCTTTGTCGGGTTGCTGGGTGAGCGTTATGGCTGGGTGCCGTCGACGTTACCGGATCTCGAACGGAAACCGGGATGGACGAAGCCCCACACCGGAAAGAGCGTGACCGAACTGGAGATTCTCTGGGGTGTGCTCCAGGAAAAGATGATGTGGGATCACGCGCTCTTTTTCTTTCGCGATCCTCGGTTCATGCAAGAGATTCCTAGCCAGGAACTGCTCCACACCTACGCCGAGTTTCCCAATTGGGATGATCTGCATGATGTTGCCGCACGTGAGATCACTCCCAAGCAACTTCGTCAACGAGTGATCGAACGACGAACGAACCTGCGGAAGCTCAAGCAGAGCATTCGCAAGGCGGGTCTCCCGATTCCCGTGATGGATGGCTACCCGTGCGAATACGCCGGAGTCCGGATCAACTGGAATCTAGCGAGGTTTGAACTGACTGCAGCCGAGCAACAGGCTCTGGAAGCGGTCGCCTCGGATGGCCTCGTCGACAACGCCGAGTATGCTGGCCTCAACGAGCACCTCAGAGCAATCGTCCACAAATACGGAGTCGTTTACCTGTCCGGGTTGGAGGAGTTTGGAAAGCAGGTCTTCGATCGATTGTGGAATGCCATTCGTGTGGAACTCAAGCTTGAAGAGGGGCCGACAACAATTGCATCCGACCCGCTGGCGATCGAGCGTGGCTTCCATGAGCGCTTCGCAGAGTCGCGATTGCGGGTGTACGTCGGACGACAGTCGCTGCAGAATGAACTCACTCAGTTTGCCGACAGTGATGGCGAAGAACCTTGCCTGGTGACCGGCGGCTCCGGCTCGGGGAAGTCGGCGGCTCTGGCCAAGTTCGCAGTGAGCTATAAGAACGAACATCCCGATTCAATCATCCTCACTCATTTCATCGGTGCCAGCCCCGGATCGACGAGTCTGCGGCAGACGCTCTTGCGACTCTGTTCGGAGCTCAAGCAGAGGTTCGCGTTCGAGGACGATGTCCCCCCCGATACGAACTCGCTCATCACCACGTTTCGACAGTTCGTCACACAGGTGCCGGCAGACCGTCGAGTCGTGTTGATTGTCGATGCCCTCAATCAGCTTGATGAGAGTGAGAATGCCCATCAGCTCTACTGGCTCCCCTGGCAGTTCCCGGCACATGTGAAGCTGATCACCAGTTGTATCGACGACCCCGACCGTGAAGAGACGGTGCTCAAATCGTTTGAACACCGCAAGAAACAACACATCACGGTACAGCCTCTTTCAATTGAAGACCGAGCAGAGATCATCAAAGAGGTTCCGTCGCTGTCCGCAAAGTCTCTCGACGAGTTGCAGATCGGACTGCTCTTAGCCAACCCGGCGACCGAGAATCCGCTCTATTTGCTGGTGACACTCGAAGAACTCCGTGGATTTGGGACGTTCGAACAGGTTGATCGCCGCATCACACTGTTTCCATTGCCAAGCGGCAAACCGGCGGACTGGGACCAGTGTTTCGCAAACCGTCGGGAAAGCCTTCCCGACTTTGAAGGCAAGGACGGAAAGGCTGATCCCGAAAAGGCACACAAGGCCCGTCAGCGCTACTTTAAACGACTCGAATTGATGGAAACGACTGTGAAACAGAACGTGCCTGTCGAAGACCCGCTGACGGCAGTATTCCTGCAGGTCATCAAACGGCTGGAGTACGAATTTGACAAAGAGACGGCGCAAAGCATTCTGACGCTGTTGGCGAGCGCTCGCAGAGGGCTCTCTGATCGCGAACTGCTCGACCTCATCGAGGAGACGGGCCTTGCCATCGAAAGCAGCACCAGCGACCTGTTTCCGATACTTCGTCAACTTCGCTCGTACCTGCAGCATCGCGGCGAGTTGTGGGACTTCTTCCATCGCAACCTCTACAAGGCGGTGCACGCCGACTATCTGCGGGATGAAGAGCGTCAAAGTGCCGCTCATGCCCGGCTGGCGTCGTACTTCAAAGAGCAGGACTACTTCATGGAGTCGCTCGAAGAACAGCGGGCTCGGGCGAAGCGGCTGCCACCGACGCCGCGACCGGCGAACATCCGCAAAGTGGACGAACTCCCCTGGCAACTGCTGCAAGTGGCGAAGCTTTCCGGCAAGGACGACCCCAAATCCCCCCACTGGGACGCCATCGCCGACCTGTTCACGGATTTGCATTTCCTGGAAGCCAAGGCTGAAGCGCAACCCTACGCCCGGCCGGAAGATTCCACCGGTGAAACGTCCACTACTGCGGGCGCCGCACCATGATCTTCGACCTCGTCAAAGACTTCGCCGACGTGCTCGATGCGATGCCGAGTGAGCATCCACGGCGGAGGATCCTGAAGCTGCTCGACGAGGCGATCCGGCGGGATGTCCACTTCATCGACCGGCATGCCGACGACTATCCACAGGCACTGTTTCAGTGCCTGTGGAACACCTGCTGGTGGTACGACTGCCCGGAGGCGCATCTGCACTATCAATCCGTCTCGAAGGAACGAACCACTGATCTGCCATCCTGGGAGCAGGAGGAATCAAATCTATCCCGCATCTTGGAGGGCTGGAGGCAATTGAAGGAACAGTGCTCACCCGGCACTCCCTGGCTCCGGTCGTTCCGCCCACCGCAATTGCACTTGGGAACTGGTCAGAAAGCGGTGTTATGCGGGCACTCAGGTGTGGTTAGGAGTGTCGCCTATTCTCCGGATGGGCGGTTGATTGTGAGCGGGTCAGCGGACACGTCCCTTCGTATCTGGAATGCGCTCTCCGGAGAAGAGTTGAAGTGTCTTACCGGGCATGAGAGTTGGATCTGGTGCACAACGTTTTCTCCGGATGGGACGCAGATCGTCAGTGGTTCATGGGACAAAACCGTACGAATATGGGAGTCCCCCGCGGATGAATCGGGCGCGATTCTGAGTGTGTCAACGACTGCGTCGGCTGCTGACTGATGACCTTTGCCAGTCCCCAGTCGACAACCAGCGTTTCGCCGAACTCGCCGAGCATCACGTTCTGAGGTCTCGGTGAATCACTCCCCGGTTATGGGCGTACGCCAGCGCGTTGCAGACGTCGATGAAGCGGTTCAGCAACTCCCGCAGTTCACTCGACGGTCGGCCATGGGCGTGATAGGCCGTGATCGCCTCCTGCAGACTGCGGCCTGATTGACCGGCGGGATCTTTACGTAACGCCTCACAGGCGGCCCGCAGATCTCGATCGCACTGGTGATCGACATCGTCGTGGAATGTGTTTAGCGCCTGGTGCAGTTGCTGATCGTGTTCGGGCGTGCGATTCTCATGAAAGGCCTTGAGAGCCTCGAGCAGTGGCCAGTCCTGCTCGGTTCTCGGTCGGGCGTGGAAGGCCGTGATGGCGCTTAAGAAATGCCGGTTTCCGAAGACCCGCATGGCGTAGAAAGGGGAGGGCGTGTGCTCCGAGGTCCGTCTCGCTTCATAGACCGGCACGATGTTGGGATGTTCCAGTTTGCCTGTCAGTTCCGCCTCGCGCCAAAACCGGGCGGCCGTGGCCTGTGAACCGCGTTGGTTCTCCTTGATGACCTTCAATGCCACAAACCGGTCGAACTGTGGATCATGCGCCAGCCAGACTTCTCCCTGACCGCCGACGCCAAGGAGATATGGCTTCAGTTTCTGGAGATCATGTTCCTTGTCGACCTCGTGCAGTATTGGGTGCACCGCACGTTTCACCAGATTTCGTGGCTGTTGCCGTTTCATGACGTTCATCACTCGGCTCAAACGATGGACTGGATGGCGGGGAACAGGCTGCACATCGTCGACCTCGCAATCACTCGAAGCCTGATCTATGTGCCGTCGTTCATCCTTGGCTTCGGCGATGTGCCAATGGTGGCCTATATCGTATTCGTCTCACTCCACTCGGTGTTTATCCATGCCAATCTGCGTTTCAATTTCGGCCCGTTTTTTAAGATGTTCGCCACACCGCAGTTTCATCACTGGCACCACGCTCTGGATGTCGAAGGGATCGACAAGAACTTCGCCGTACACTTTCCCGTCTTAGGCATGTTGTTCGGAAATTACTACCTCCCTGCGGGACAATGGCCGAAAAGATACGGAGTGCTCCACGGCAATGTTCCCGAGACCTATTTCGCGCAATGGGTGTATCCGTTTCGGCGGCGCAAGTAGGGGCGGCAACCGTGATGTAGGAAACGGAATCCGTTCCCTACGGAGTCTTCCGCGAATGCGAAAACAACTCGACGAGATTTGAATCCGGATCCATGAAGTAGACTTGCGTCGGTCCGTCGGGACGGAACTTCGGGCCATGGACGGGTGGGAAACCCTGCTCCGTCAAGCTTTGGGTTGCCTCGGCCGCGTCTTCGACCTCGAATGCGAAATGCCGTGTGCGGGAGATACTGCACTTCTCGGGGACGAACACTTTCGCGGGCCCCGACTCATCGTGCTCTTCGATGAGATGAATCTGGCTCGGCCCTGCCTGGAACCACAACCCCGGAAAGTTGAACCCCGGCCGAGCGGTCTCTTCCATCCCCAGCACATTGACATAGAAATGCCGGCTGCGCTCCAGGTCTTTCACGACCAGCGTCACATGGTCGATGTATCGCACGCGGACGGGTGTCGTTGTCTTGGTCATCGTGGGCCTCATGGCATCGCGGTTTGAATCTCGATCGCCGACGGTGTGAACTCTTCGGGAATCTCCTGCCTGGTCGCCCATAGGCAGGCATTGAAGAGTAATCGCGGAAAGACATCCCCCGCGAAATCGTCCTTGTGGCCGAGTGATGTATAGAAAGAACTCCCTCCATCGGCGCGCTCGAACGTCCAGGCAACAGGCTCTGGAGACTGCCCCGACACCTCACCCGTCAACACGATCGAAGCCGAAGCATTCACAGGATTGACCACATACAACGATCCCCCCGCCTCGAACGGGAGTTCATCGGCGCCTGTCAACAGTGAATGCGAGTCGTTGGCCGCTGTAATCGTCGCCACGATGTCGTTGCCGTAATGATTCGAATAGCTGCCGCCGAAGACTTCGGCATCGAGTTCGGGCCAGTCGGCGAGTCCATCGGGAGGATCCTGATTCCGCAGACAGAACGCATGGTTGGCCGTGCGGATGCCGATCACCGGTTTGCCCGACGCGACAAACTCACGCACCACCTGCAACTGCTCAGCCGGCAACGGACGTCGACGCACACTCAGCAGCATTGCGTCGGCATCTCGCAGGGCTTCGATCCCCGGCAGGTCGTGGCGTTCATTACCATTGCCGAACACGAATGTCACCTGGAAGTGATGTCCCAGCCAGCGGGCGGCGAAGTCGGGAAGTGTGGTTTCGGTTTCGTATTCATCCTCCGCCGAGACGATCACCAGTCTTGGGCGATCATCGAGTGAGAACGTTTGGGGCGCGCCGCCAATCAATTGGTCACTCGTAATCGTCGGACAAACAAACCGTTCGATGTGGCTGACGATGAGATCGGTCCCTGTAAAGTGGCTGACGTAGGGCCAGCGCTGCGGGTTATACATCGTGTCAGTCAGATCGCGGAGCAGCACGACATTCTTGCCATTGCTGGCCATGCGTCTGAGGCCGAACGGACGGCCAAGCACGCACATGTTGGTATGGACTCCGACGAGTATCACGTTGTCGACGTGTCGCTCCTCGAGAATGCTCCAGACGATGTCTCCTTCACAGGTGATGTAGTCGCGCTCGCCATCGATATCGACCCCCTCATGCTGCCTGATCCAGGGGGCGCGGGGATTGCGTCCACGAGACTCTAGTTCGGCGGCCCACTCGGCATGTTCTTCGAGGTCGTCATCTTCTCCACCATCGGTCTGATCGACGGGATAAGTCCCCTGCTCTTCCTCGGGAATCTGATAACACCACGATTCGATCTCTTCAGGAAGATTCGACGACATGGAAACTGCGAGAGCCCGTTGCCTGGCCTGATGCTCGCCATAAAACTCCATGCAACCACTGGGAGCGTGGATGATTGTCACACCCCGCTCGCGCAGTTCGTGCAACAAGTCGTTCATTCGCGGCACCATCTCTTCGAGTCGGCGGACGGCATTCAGGCAATGATGCGAATCCCACACGTCACACACAATGATGGCCGTGCGATCTGGATCCCAACTCTCGTCGCGCGTCAGTTGATGAAACCGCCCCGACCCCTCGGCGGTCTCGGTCTGAAACCGAAGCGACAATTGCAACGCCGCGTCGTCGGCCCAAAGAGAATGGCTTTTCGTGGCGGACAGGCAGGCCGCGAACATCAACATCACGAAGCTCAAACATCGCATAATTTGTTCTCCCCGGGACGCGGCAGTCGGACTCCGTTGAGGGCATCTCTATCTGGACCAGACCGCTTTGACTTGGAAATGCCTTTCAATCGTACCGAGGCCGTGTGCGCAATGCGACACAACACAATGCGTCTCACCACGATCGTTTTCAACGGCTGTTCGAGTCGCTTGTTTCAAACGCGGATGACTTTTGTGCTTGGGGCGGATTATTCTACGCCCAACGTGCGGGCCAAGACCCATTCTCCGTCGGAGGCATCATGCGTCGATTTCTGCTTTCCACAATACTGCCTGCGGCAATCGCGCTGGTAGGATCAGCCCGCGGAGAAGATCAGCCGCGGGACGGGAACGAATCACTCGGCGGCCCGACGGTTGAAGCCATTGACGTTTCAGCCAATCTCGACAGTTGGACGGCTGAGTCACCGCGAGAGGAAATCACACCACTCTTTCAAAGACATGCGGAAGGGGGGCGCTTCGGCAATGGTTCGCTCATCATCGCTGCCGACGAACACGAAGGATTGATCGGACATTGGGAACGCACTTTCGCCGTCGAAGGAGGTCGGCATTATCGCTTCTCGGCATTCCGCCACACGGAAGGCGTCGATCTCGTCAGGCGGACGGGTGTCGCAAGAATCATCTGGCTTGATTCCACTGGCCACCATGTGCAGCATGATGAACCTTCGTTTGCTTCGTATCGTCCGGGAGAAAGACCTCGAGCCGAGCCCGAGTTTCCGCACGATGGCGAGACGATTGACGACTGGACCGAAGTCACCGGCACTTATTTTGTCCCGTCGGCAGCCACACAGGCCGTCGTCGAGTTGGGATTCCGCTGGGGGCCGCCTCATTCGCAAGTTGAATGGTGCGACATCACACTCGAACAGGTTCCTCCTGCAGAACCACGCGTCGTGCGATTGGCAACGGTGCATTACTGTCCGAATGAAGGCAGTACACCGTGTGAGAAACGAGAACAGTTCGCCCCCCTCATTGCCGAGGCGGCTGAACAAGCAGCCGACCTGGTCGTGTTGCCGGAGACGCTCACCTATTACGGCACCGGCTTGTCGTTCGCTGAGTGCGCCGAGCCGATCCCAGGACCGTCGACGGCTTACTTCGGTCAACTCGCCGCAGAGCATGACATTTACATCGTCGCGGGACTGCTCGAACGCGATGGGCATCTCATCTACAACGTTGCCGTGCTGATCGGACCCGATGGCGAGATCATCGGCAGCTATCGCAAAGTGACGTTACCGCGCGGCGAGATTGAAGGAGGCATCACGCCCGGCAGCGAGTATCCCGTCTTCGATACCGAGTTCGGCAAGGTTGGTATGATGGTTTGCTATGATGGCTTCTTCCCTGAAGTGGCCCGCGAACTCACCAAGAATGGAGCCGAAGTCATCGCGTGGCCGGTCTGGGGCTGCAACCCTTTGCTGGCGTCTGCGAGAGCGTGCGAGAACCACGTTTACCTCGTCAGCAGCACGTACACCGATGTGTCGGCGAACTGGACGATCTCCGCCATCTACGGCCACGATGGCCATCCCCTGGCACAAGCCGAGGAATGGGGAACGATCGCGATCACCGAAGCCGATCTCAATCAGCCATTGCACTGGCAGAGTCTGGGAGACTTCGGAGCACAGATCGAGAGGCATCGTCCGCCAGTGCCCGGGGAGTGACGAACCGTGGACTCTAACGAGTTCTCCACAACGACAATGATTGCATGGGAGCTGACATGAGGGAGAACGCCCCAGCTTCACCCACTTCATCGGTAGTACTTGCAAGACGATCGCGCTGGCGTCGTCGATTGATCATCATCGGAGTTCTGGGGCTCGCCGGACTTCTCGGCTGGTGGTTCGCCCCCACGACTGTCTATTTCGTGAACGGCTTTTCGTTTCCGTTGCGAGTCGCTCTGGATGGGGGCGAGTCCTTTGAAATCGAGCCTCGGAGTTATTCTCAAATGACGCTGGTGGGAGGAAACCATCGAGCTGAGTTTACCTTCGCCAACGGCGAATCGGACTTCGTCGAATTCAGCGTCCACCGCAGCCTGTTTCCCTCCACCGTCCATGTGTTGAACCCAGGAACCGGAGCCGTGCTTTACACGCACGAGATTTCCTATGGCAACGTGCCGCTGCTGGAGGTGCCCGAGTCGGAATTCTTCATGGGAAACTCGTTCCAAACGTTTACCGGCATCAACTTCGCGTTTGTCGAGGCACCGGATGAAATCGAAACCGCTGCGGGAAGCTGGCGGTCGACGGTTCACAAGACTCGGCTGGACTTCACATCCTGCCCGGGCGATTCCGCCGACTTTTCCGCCGACGTCGTGCTCACTCATTGCGAGAACCATCTGCTCAAGGAGGCGACGCCCGGCGAGGAGTCTCTCTCGATGTATCAAACGGCCGCGTCGCGGTTCAACGCGAATGATCGCCGCCGGAGATTTCTCACGGAGCATGGGATTTCGCTCGACAATTGAAACCACTTGGATTCCGACAAGCGGAATGACAGTTCCGGCATGTTGAGATTGACGCCGCAAAACGCTATATCAGAAGGCGCACCAGCATCAATCAAGACTCAACTGAGAATCATCATCAAGGAGATTAATATGCCGAACAAGCCGATTCGTGTCGCTGTCACCGGGGCCGCGGGAAACATTGGGTATGCGACTGTCTTTCGTCTCGCCAGCGGCGAGGTGTTTGGTGCCGACCAACCGGTGGAACTGCATCTCATCGAAGTCCCCGGAGCTCCGTTCGAGTCGCTGACGGGCGTGTTGATGGAACTGGAGGACTGTGCCTTTCCGACATTGGCCGGGGCGAAGGCGTTCGACAGTGCCCACCTCGAAGATGCGTTTGCCGACTGCAACTGGGTTCTGTGCGTGGGAAGCATACCCCGCAAGGCGGGCATGGAGCGCGGTGATCTGATCCGCATCAACGGACCGATCTTTACCGGGACCGGCAAGGCGATCAATTCGTCGGCTGCCCGCGATGTGCGAGTACTCGTGGTCGGCAACCCCTGCAACACGAACTGTCTGATCGCGATGCATCACGCGCCGAAGATTCCGCGCGAGAACTTCTACGCAATGACGATGCTCGACCAGAACCGGGCCGCGAGCCTGCTGGCTCAAAAGGCTCGCGAACCGGTTGCAGCCGTTAAGCATCTGGCGATCTGGGGCAATCACTCGGCCACGCAGTTCCCCGACTTTTTCCATGCGACGATCAATGGCAAGCCCGTACCCGAAATCATCGGCCATGCCGCGTGGCTTCAGGGCGACTTCATCACTACGGTTCAGCAGCGCGGGGCGGCAGTCATTAAGGCTCGTGGAGCATCGAGCGCCGCATCAGCCGCGAACGCCGCTCTCGATTCGGTGATGGGGGTGATTCGACCGACCGCCAAGAACGACTGCTTCAGTGCCGCCGTCTGCAGCGACGGCAGTTACGGCGTTGATGAAGGTCTGATCTTCGGCTTTCCGCTGACGAGCGACGGCAAGAAGCACACGATCATCCAGGGGATCAAGCACGACGCCTTCGCCCAGGAGAAGATCAACGCCACCCTCGCCGAACTCCGCAGCGAACGCGACACGATTCGCGATCTGCTGACATAGACGGCCGAAAGAGCCCCACACGCAGTAAGCGGCAAGGCGAATTTCTGTTGAGAGGCGGAGCGATTCCCCGTTTATCTCAGGAGCAACCAAGTTGCAGGCGCGGAGGATACGGACCAGCCGCACAGAGTGGTAAACTGGCGACTCAACCGATAAGTCCTCGACTTCGTTCCTCACATCGATCTCCGGAGCGACACGATGCAGCGACTCGTCCTGACTCTGATTGTCGTGAGTGCAACCAGCGCGGGTCTTGTGCAGGGGGACGACTCCGGCACCATTCCCGAAGTGGTCTACATCGATCCCGCTCCCTATCTGCCGGAGGGCATGGACCAGATCACGCAAGAGACTCTGGAGAACGTCTCCCTGCGGGATCTGGCAGCACACATCGAGGAACACTACGGCTTCGGCGTGCTGCTCCTGGAGAACGACCTGGCTGACGAGGGGGTCGATCCCACCGATGAAGCGTTTCTGCCTGCCGGTCTGCCATTGTGTCAAGCTCTCGATGTGGGGTTGGAGGACATCAACGGTGCGCGGTTGACGTGGATCATGGAAGACGGGCTCCTCAAGATCACCTCGTACTATCGTGTGGGAGACACGAGCCAACTCCAAACATTCGACATCTCGCATCTTCGCTTTGATGAAAACGACCTTGAGTTACTGCAGCAGGACTCATTAAACTTTTGGGCTCTGAGGGGTGGAGCCTTCGACAGAAAGGTCGTTCTCGTCGGCGATACGCTGACTGTGCGACATTCGCCCGAGATCAATCGCGAGATCGCCGTTCTCATTGACGCCCTGTCGCGCGAAGGAAGGATCATTCGCGTCGAGCATCCGCCGCATCATCAGCGCCTGTTCGAGGCGCTCGACCGTTTGATCGACATCGAGTTCGAGTTCGAGGCGCAGACGCTCGAATCAGCCACGGCCCGGTTTGAGGAACTGACGGGCGTTCCCTTTCGCATACGAGCGGAAGACCTCGCCGACGAGGGTGTCCGGCCGACTGATCTCGTTGAGTATCACTTTGGCCCCAGGCCGCTGCGAGACGTGCTGAAGCACATGCTCACCGACGTGAATGGCGGCTGGCTGACGGCCGTGGTCGACCAGGGGGCGATCTGCATCACGACTGAAGCTGCCGCGGGGGACAACTACGAAATCGTGCTCTACGACGTGCGTGATTTGCTGCAGTACGCCTCGGCGGGCCGGGTTCGTGATCTCATTCAGGAACACACGACGGGCATGTGGAACCCCGTCGATGGCTGGTTCGGCGAATGCGACTGCCTGCCGACAGGCTACCTGCTGGTTCGACAGGAGAGCAGTGTGCATGATGAGATCGCGAGCGTCCTGCAATTGCTTCGCGAGAATCTCAGGCTGCTCGATGTGCCGCCCGAGGTCGATCCAGAGGCTTTCGAGGTGCGACATTACTGCGTCTCTACCATCGTGGCCGATCGACTGGAACAGTTGCTCCCCGATTTGCTCGCACCTGAGTCGTGGCTGATGAAAATGGGCGATCAGACGACATGGATCCATCGAGTGCGGATCCCGCAGCAATGGGGCCCCGGCGACTTCTACGGCGGGCAAGGCGGCTTCGGAGGCCAGGGCGGTTTCTTTCAGATTGCTGCGGTCTCCAGCGTCGTGTCTGCAGCAAGCTCTGCCACATTCTCTGTCACCGCTCCGTATATGGAGCATGTCTACATGGAACACGAAGTTCTGCTGATCATCCGGCAGAGCGTCCGCGTCCACCAGCAGATCGAGAATCTGATCGTGGAACTCTATGATCCCGGTAAATTCGATCTGTTGCGCCGCGGATTTCAAGCCCGTCTCTGGTACTACGATCTACGCCCCGTGACGGGCGTCCGCTCCGACGTCTTGAGCGATCCCGATTGGCCGCCGACAGAGCGATTCGATGCCTGGGCCACCGCAGAATTCCCTGAATCGGAAGTCGCCTTCGTCGACGCTGCGGAGTCGATGCCCGATCCACTGAGGCAGGAGTTATCGGAACCGTTGTCCGTGATTTCGATTGCCGATGCGGCCGTTGTACTCGCGCGGGATTATGGCGTTTACGTCGAGATCGATGATTACGGATTGGAACGCGTCGGCCTGACCGCGAACGATCTGGTGGCGATCCCGGCGGGAGTGCCGCTGCATGTCGCCCTCGATCGCGCCCTGCGCGAAGTGGCGGACAATCAACTTACGTGGGGAATTGAGGACGGCATCGTGACCATCACGTCCCGCAAGTCCGCGGACGACTTCATTTCGCCCAGGGCCTATGACGTCGGCGATCTGCTGGGTCCGGACGATGATGGAGAGTGGCTGCTTCAACTGTTGATGTCGCACACGAGCGGCCATTGGTACGCCGTCTCCGGGTTCAACGGCGTCGCCAGCATGTGCGGAAATGTGCTGCTCGTCAGCCAGACGGGGCATGTCCAGCGCGAGGTTGCAGTGTTGCTGAGCGCACTCCGCACCGACGCCCGGCTGGTTCGCATTGGTGAACCGCCTGAGCATGAGTTGATTGATCAGGCGCTCGCGGCCGAGTGGGGCTTCGAATTCTCTCGAATGCCACTGTCTCCGGCAGCGGACTACATCTCCGAAGTCGCCGGAGTGACTGTCGAACTCGATCTGCACGAGCTGGCACGCGAAGGAGTGACGCAAGACGATGAGGTCGACTGCCCGGCTGGCCCACGTCCGCTTCGCAATGATCTCCACCTGATGCTCGCCGACGTCAATGGAGCGTTCCTGACCTACATCGTGAGAGACGGGGCGATCGTCATCACCACGGCGACGGCGGCAAGCGAGGTCGATGCGACCAACATCTATCACGTGGCCGACATTCTCGATGCGATGCCGCCGGCTCATGGAGAGCCCGACTACATGGCGCTCATCGACATCATTCAGGCGCTGACATCGAACGAATGGGTCGCTCCCGACAGAGACTTCAGCAGTATTTGCGATCCCCTTCCTGGCGGCCGGCTGGCGATTCGGGCGACTCAGAAGACCCACGAAGAGATTGCCGTCATCATCGACCACCTTCGCAAAGGCATTGATGGCCCCTTCGAGTCTGAGCCGTTCGATCCTGATCGTGTCGAAACCCGCTACTACCAATTCGAATCGCCGACGGCGGAGGATCTGATTCTGCACCTGCCGAAGCTGCTCGCCCCCGAAACATGGCGGAGCGAAGCTCAGCCCGATGGTGTCGGCGTCATCCATGCCATGGAGGCACAGGAAGGGGAACGCATTCCGTTTCGCGGCGGCGGTTTCTTTCAGTCCCCACCGGAAGGGGCAGCCGACGAAACGGAAGCCGACAAGGACGACGAAGCTCCCGTCGAAGTCGAGGTTCCCACATACACCTGGCTCGTCATTACTCAGTCGGCTGGAGTGCATCAGCGAATCGCGACTTGGTTTGAAGAGCTACAGTTGGGCATCCCGGGATCGACGTCGCGACCATTTCCATCGGCCCACGAACTGGACACGACCGGCATCCTGTCGGGCGTCACAGGTCACTGAATGCGAGATCCACTCAGCAAATGTCTTCAATCCGAGCAAATCGCGGGTGGTCCGGATCACTGTCAGATCTGGGGCGAGGAGAGGTTACGTCTCACGCCGGCGTCGCAATTGGCCGTCTCGCCTCGTTCACGCATTCACCAAACGCTGCAAGGCTAGACAAATGGAGAATTTGAAATACCTCGCAAGTCCGAAAGCACCCGGTGGGTGACGGCCAGATCGAGGAGCTCGGCCAGTGAGTCGACGTGCAGGCGCTGCATCAGGCGTTGCCGGCGAAGTTCGACAGCTCGCTCGGTCAAGCCGAGGTGTGTCGCCATCACTTTATTGGGGAAGCCGTCGAGTAATAGCTTAAGCGTTTCGCGATCAGTCCGGCTGAGTCCCGTGATGCGAGCATCCAACTCTCGATATTCGACGCGTCGTTTTCGCCATTGAGCATCGAGTTCAATGGCGCGGCTCACACGCGCCGCGAGTCCCTGCCGATCAAAGGGCTTTTCAAGAAACTCGATCGCGCCCGTTTTCATCGCGGCAACCGCAGTTGAGACATCAGCATGAGCGGTGATGAAGATGACCGGCAGTTGATTCCCCTCACGCACGAATTGCTCGTAGAAGGTCACTCCGGATCCTTCTGGCAGGCGGACATCGAGAACCAGGCAACCTGGCCACTCGGATCGATAGTCGTCTTTGAATGACGTGTATGTTGAATACCCGCGCACGCTGTATCCAAGTGCGTGAACGAGCGTAACGAGCGACTGCCGCACGTCGTCGTCGTCATCCACGACAAAGACAGTCGGCTGAAGATTCCCTGGTGTCGACATTGAGATTCGCGGCAGGCAAACAGAACGAGACGCACGCCCCACCAGATTCACGATTGGCAGTCCACAGGCGTCCGCCGTGGGAGACGACGATTGACCGACTAATCGCCAGTCCCAGTCCCATCCCATCGGACTTTGTTGTAATGAATGTGGAATCGAGCAGCCCCACCGCATGCCGATCGAAGCCGGGACCGTTATCTTCAACGGAAATCAGTAGCTCATCCCCTTCGCGATTGAGACTCATCCACAATCTTGGTTGCGACAGCTTGACTTCAGCCATCGCCTGCAATGCGTTCTGCAAGAGATTCACTAGAACTTGTTGAATCTGAATGGGATCGACAGAGACAGCGTCGTCAAGACTGGGGGCGAATGTCACTGTCACTTGAACCATCTTTCGCTGCAACTCAAAGGCACACATTTGCAGAATATCCGCGATCAGTTCTCGCAGGAAAACGATCGAATATCTCGGCTCCGCGGGCCGGACGAAGTTGCGCATCCTGTGGACAATCTGTCCCGCCCGCAATGCAGCCGAGCGAATGCGTTCTACACAGTCCTGAATGCCAGCATCACTTTCGTAACGAGAGAGTGCCAGGTCGGCCGCCTCGGCGTAGTTGGCGATGGCGGCCAACGGCTGATTGATTTCGTGGGCCAGTCCCGTCGCCAATTGTCCCAAGCTGGTCACTCTCCCGGCATGGGCCAGTTGTTGTTGAAGCGACAAGCTGCGGGCCTCGGCAAGTTTGCGTTCTGCAATTTCGCGCTCCAGTGCCGAGTTGGTGGCAGAGAGTTCACGCGTGCGCTCACGAACACGCACTTCCAGTTGATCGCGAGCCTCACGCAGGTTGTCTCCTTGATAGATCAGCTCCTCCATTTGCCGACGTATGAGGGCGATTGCCGGACGCAATGCGACACGTCCTAATCCGGCGAGCAGAAGCAGCACCAGCGCCATCGCTCCCACTGCCAGCAACCGGAGTTGAATGACCTGGCGACGCGCCTCACTTTCATAGAGCGCCACAATCGCGTCCATTTGTGTGAGGTACTCTGGCTCCATGCGTAACACGGTATCGAGATCGGCACTTTGTGAATCCTCACCGGCGGCAATGCGTTCAGCGGCTTCACAGATGCTCGAGAAGGGAGCCTCGAGTTCATTCAGTGCTGAGAGAATCTCCGAAGTGGCCGCAGATAGCAGCTGCAAGTCGGCATCACCTTCTCGCAAGCCATGATGCACTCGTTGCCAGTCGAAAAGTGCCTGTCCAAGTTCGCTGCGGTATGTGTCGCGCGCTGTTGACGTGCCAGGAACCTGCAGGGCCAATGCGGCTTTGGTGATACGCTGACTCAGCATGCGCTGCCGACCAGCAAGGTTGATTGCCGGCGCAAGTCCATTGAGTTGCACAAGCAATGGCTGCAAGACCACCTGATCGACAACAAGAATGACGGCTACCGACAACAGCACAACTCGATAACGACGCTCCAGTCCGCGAATCAGGCGAATCGCAGGCGAGACCGCTTCGGATGAAGTTTCGACGTCAGTCGTCATTGTTGAGGGGTTTGAGCTGATGATGCTAGTAAGAAAACGGCATTCCCTTTCCACTCAAACTCAGTGCATGCCGGGATTTGTGCATGAGATTCAATAAGACGACACAAGTTCGCCACTATCCCTGCCAACATTGCACACAATCCTGCACGTGAATCGCGCAAGCCGATCTTGGTTTGATGGCTCCAGGCAATGCGATCGCTTCGGATTCCCGAACAATTTTAGTTACCGCTGGTGGTTCGGTACTCCAGTTGCCTATGGGGATTCTCACCGCGTCGGCGCCCGGTCGCGGAGTTCGACCACTCGATGATAAATGGATTTCCCATGCAGCCGACCGGCAAGGCCACGCGCATCCGCCTTTTCGACTTTGTCTCTCCGCAGATGCGGGCGTTCCACATGTCGTGGTTCGCGTTCTTCTTGTGCTTCTTCGCCTGGTTCGGCATCGCACCGCTGATGTCGGTCGTGCGAGAAGAGATCTCTCTCACCAAGGACCAGATCGGCTGGTGCATCATCGGGTCGGTCGCGATCACTGTGATCGCCCGACTCATCATCGGCTGGCTGTGCGATCGCGTCGGACCGCGCATCGCTTATACCTGGCTGCTGATTCTTGGTTCGCTGCCTGTCATGGGGATCGCGTTCGCTCAAGACTTTACTTCGTTTCTGATCTTTCGCGTGTTGATCGGCGTGATCGGGGCATCGTTCGTCATCACGCAGTATCACACATCGGTGATGTTCGCCCCCAATTGCGTCGGTACCGCCAACGCCACAACTGCCGGCTGGGGGAATCTTGGCGGCGGAGTGACGCAGCTTGTCATGCCCCTCGTCTTCGGCATGTTCGTCACGGTTTTCGGGTTCAGTGAGGCGCTGGGCTGGCGAGCGGCGATGGTGATGGCGGGAGCGGTGTGTGCTCTCACTGGCGTCGCCTACTACTTCCTCACTCAAGATACTCCTGAAGGCAACTTCGCTCAGCTACGGGCCGAAGGAAAGATGCCCGCAAAGCGAATGACGAAGGGGGCGTTTCTCGATGCCTGCAAGGATCGCAGAGTCTGGGCGTTGTTCCTGATCTATGGAGCCTGTTTCGGCATCGAGCTGACGATCAACAATGTTGCGGCTCTTTACTTCGTCGACTACTTCGATTTCTTCAGGAACATGGACCCGCTCAAGGCTGTCGGGACGGCAGGATTGATCGCTAGCCTGTTCGGTTTGATGAACATCTTTGCCCGCACGTTGGGGGGCGTGTTCGGAGACAAGTTCGGCGAACGCTGGGGGCTGTCGGGACGAGTGAAGTGGCTCTTCATTGTGCTGTTCTGCGAAGGCCTCGCGCTGATGCTCTTCTCCCAGATGAACATCCTCGTGCTGGCGATTCCCACATTGATCGTATTCAGCTTGTTCGTCCAGATGAGCGAAGGAGCGACGTTCTCGGTGGTGCCGTTCATCAACAAGCGCGCACTCGGCTCAGTGGCCGGCATCGTCGGCGCAGGCGGCAATGCCGGCGCGGTTGCCGCAGGCTTCTTGTTCAAGGCTGAGGCCATTACCTGGCCGACAGCACTGTTTATTCTGGGCGCAATCGTGACTTGCTGCTCGTTCTGCGCGTTCGCTGTGAACTTCAGTGAAGCAGCCGAGACTGAGGCCCATGCCGCTAATGCGGCCGCATTGGAAGACCGGCGGCGTCAGTCTGAAAGAGAGCCGGAGGCCGCGCTGGTGTGATGGAAACATGAAGACATCTCCTGCACCAACTCACATGCCGCTCAACCAATCGTAACCCAAACATGAACGCGTCACCCGAAAAAACACTCGCCGCGAGAAAGACGATCATTGTCATCGGCAATGGGATGGTAGGGCTTCGCTTCTGTGAGAAGCTCGTCGAGTTCGATACCGAAAAGCAATACCGCATCGTCACGTTCTGTGAAGAGCCACGTGCCGCTTATGATCGCGTGGGACTGACGTCATTCTTCGCACATCGCGACGCCGAGAAGCTGATGCTTGCCCGGCTCGAATGGTATGCAGAGAACGGAGTCGAGCTGCACCTCGGCGATCGTGCCGCCCGCATCGATCGCAAAGCTCAAAAGGTCTTCTCGGATAAAGGCGTCGAGATCGACTACGACGGCGTCGTTCTCGCGACCGGATCGATTCCCTTCGTCCCGCCGGTGCCGGGCATCGACAAACGCGGCGTGTTCGTCTATCGCACAATCGAAGATCTACAGCGGATCATCGAGTATGGAGGCAAGTCAAAGTCGTGCGCCGTGATCGGCGGTGGACTTCTCGGACTCGAAGCCGCCAAGGCCGCCTACGATTTGGGACTGGAAACGCATGTCGTCGAGTTCGCCTCACGCCTGATGCCTCGCCAGGTCGACGACGCCGGCTCGCGCATCCTGGTGAAGCAGATCGAGAAGCTCGGCGTGCAGGTGCATCTCAATAAGGGAACGAAGGAGATTCACGGCAACGGGCAGGTCGAGCGGATGGAGTTTCAGGATGGCGCTTCACTCGATGTCGATATGATTATCGTGTCGGCCGGCATCCGTCCTCGCGACGATCTGGCTCGCGAGAGCGGACTCGATGTCGGCCAGCGAGGAGGAATTGCCGTCAACGATCATCTGCAGACCTCCGATCCCAACATCTATGCGATCGGCGAATGTGCGCTGCATGGCGGCATGGTCTATGGACTCGTCGCCCCGGGTTATGAGATGGCCGAAGCAGTAGCCGCGAACCTCACCGGCGGCGATCGATCATTCTCCGGCACCGACCTGTCGACCAAGCTGAAGCTGATGGGAATCGATGTCGCCAGTTTCGGTGACTACGAAGCACCAGCCGATCGCGCCACACCCCTGGCATTCGAAGATCCTTTCGGAGGCATCTACAAGAAACTCCTCTTCTCACTGGATGGCAAACGTCTCCTGGGAGGCATTCTCGTCGGCGATGCCTCGGAGTACGGCACACTTTCGATGTTCGCCAAGGGAGATGCTCCACTCCCCTGCAAGCCGCACGAGTTGATCGTCGGTAGCTCCGGAGGAGCGGCAGCGATGGGCGGCATCGATTCGATGCCCGATTCGGCACAGATCTGCTCATGCAACAACGTCAGCAAGGGAAAGATCTGTGCTGCGATTGAAGAACACGATCTCGATTCACCCGCTGCAGTTAAGGCATGCACCAAAGCTGGTGCCGGTTGCGGAGGCTGCTTCCCGCTCGTGACTGATCTTTTCCAGGCTCAGATGAAGAAGGCAGGAAAGACGGTCACTAATCATCTTTGCGAACACTTCGCTTATTCGCGGACCGAACTATTCGCGATCGTGAAGACGAAGCAGCTTCGATCCTTTGGTGAGATCATCGCTCATTGCGGAACAGGCAATGGTTGCGAAATTTGTAAGCCGGCAGTCACTTCGATTCTCGCATCACTCTGGAACGAGAACATCGTCGACGATTCGCATCACACACTTCAGGATACCAACGACCGATTCCTGGCGAACATGCAGCGGGGAGGTTTGTATTCAGTCATCCCGCGCGTGCCGGGTGGAGAAATCACTCCCGAGAAACTGATCGTCCTCGGTGAAGTCGCGAAACAATACCGCCTTTACACCAAGATTACCGGTGGACAGCGAGTCGATCTGTTTGGCGCACAGGTTCAAGACCTGCCCGACATCTGGGAGAGGCTCGTTGATGCCGGCTTTGAAAGCGGTCACGCCTATGGCAAAGCGCTACGAACCGTGAAAAGTTGCGTCGGAACCACCTGGTGCCGATACGGTATGCACGACTCGGTCGGTTTCGCGATCCAAATTGAGAACCGGTACAAGGGGATTCGCGCTCCACACAAAGTGAAGATGGCTGTCTCAGGCTGCGTTCGCGAGTGTGCCGAAGCTCAATGCAAAGACGTTGGCCTCGTTGCCACCGAAGCCGGTTACAACCTGTATGTCTGCGGCAACGGAGGTGCCAAACCGAGGCATGCTGAACTGCTGGCCACCGACATCGACGAAGAAACCGCGATACGCTACATCGATCGCTTCTTCATGTACTACATCTCGACGGCCGACCGACTTACTCGCACATCGGTCTGGTGCGATAAGCTTGAAGGTGGCATCGATCACATTCGCGAAGTCGTCGTCGAGGACAAGCTCGGCATCTGCGATGAACTCGAACAGATGATGCAGCACCTCATCGATACTTATCAGTGCGAATGGAAAGGCGTCGTTGACGATCCCGAGAAGCGCAAGCGCTTCCGGCAGTTCGTCAACACCGATGAGACCGAACCCTGCATCGAGATTGTCTCAGAACGGGGTCAATGCCGACCGGGTGACTGGCCCAGTGAACTCGTTTCGCTCCAGCAGTTCGATTCGCTCAAGCAGCGTGAAGAGGCATTCGTTGATGAGCCTACCCCCGACGAAACCCGCTGGGTGCAAGTTGGTACGGTTGGAGATTTCCCGCTCGATGGCGGAGCCACGATCAAGTATGGCAAGTGCCAGATCGCGGTCTTCAACTTCTCGAGCCGGGGGGAGTGGTACGCCAGCCAAAACATGTGTCCCCACAAAAAGGCGTTTGTTCTCTCTCGTGGCATCATCGGCACGGCTGGGGAGACACCCAAGGTCGCCTGCCCTTTGCACAAGAAGACGTTTTCACTTCAAACCGGCGAGTCGCTGCAGGACGAGGAATACAGCATTCGCACGTTCGAAGTGAAGGTCGAAGGAGACGCCGTCTACCTCGATCTCCCGGCCACCGAGGTATTGGATCAACTGCTCGCCACCGAGATCGGCTGCAAACTGGCGACATCGTGCAAGACCAACGGCGAAGTCGTGGAGTTGTGTGAAACCGTAGGGGCGTAAAGAGCCACGCACGTCGTAAGCGGCCAACTGAGCCGGCTTACAAGGCAGCGTGACGGAACGATGACATCTGGAGCAAACCTTCATCGATATCACGACGGTGCTTTGGCCCGTGGGGAGGAGGCACGCACTCCTGATTCGTATCAGCCTCCTGAATCCGGCTTTGTCGCGCTGCCAATGGTGGCGGCGAATGGCTGCTCGTCCAACTCAAACAGTGCCTCCAATAACGACGGCTTGCTGCAACTTCTGCTTGATGAACAACGACACTTAACCGCGGTTGAAGAATTCTCGCGACAGCACGAAGCCGGCACTCTTCCCGCGCAGTCACGCTACTACGAGAAACTGCTCCCGGCGTCTCCGCCGAAAGCAGGAGAACAGTACGCCTTCGAGGTCGATCTCGATCGCTGTTCGGGCTGCAAAGCATGCGTGGTCGCTTGTCATTCTCTCAATGGGCTTGATGAAGAGGAAACCTGGCGGGATGTCGGTTTGCTTGTCGGAGGGACACGGGCTAATCCGGTCATGCAGCATGTCACGACGGCATGCCATCACTGCCTGGAGCCGGCCTGCATGATCGCCTGTCCGGTGGATGCCTATGAGAAGGACGAAACGACCGGCATCGTCAAGCATCTCGACGACCAATGCTTCGGCTGCCAGTACTGCACGCTCGCCTGTCCCTACGATGTGCCGAAGTATCACAGCGACAAAGGGATTGTCCGCAAATGCGATATGTGTTCTGATCGACTCGCCGTCGGAGAGGCACCAGCTTGCGTGCAGGCATGCCCGCACGAAGCGATCGCCATTAAGGTGGTCAACGTTCAAGAAGTTCGAGACAACGCCGAAGCCGATTCATTTCTGCCGGCCGCTCCCGAACCGCACATCACCTATCCAACGACGACGTTCAAAACGAGTCGGGTCTATCCGCGGAACATGCTTCCGGCCGACTACTACTCGGTCAATCCGCAGCATCCTCACTGGCCATTGATCGTGATGCTCGTGCTGACTCAACTGTCGGTGGGAACATTCGCCGTCGGCCTCGCGTTGGAATCGGTGCTGAGCGAGTCTCTGCTTACGACGTTTCGCCCCGTGCAGTCGCTATTGGCCCTGATGCTGGGTCTGCTGGCATTGGGGGCAAGCACGCTGCACTTGGGCCGACCGCAGTATGCGTTTCGCGCGGTGATCGGTTTGCGTCACTCGTGGCTCAGCCGTGAGATCGTCGCGTTCGGTCTCTTCGCAGGGACGGCAGGCGTGTATGCTGCCCTCATTCAATTCAATCTCCTGCCACCGGACGTGCTGCATGCCGTGGGGTGGGCCGTCGTCGTGACGGGAGAGCTGGGGATCTTCTGTTCCATCATGATCTATGTCTTCACGCAGCGAGAGTTCTGGAGCTTCGGACAGACCGCCACCAAGTTTGTGCTGACAGCCGTCAACCTCGGACTGGCGTCCACGTTTCTCGTCATGCTGATGTTCGCCCTGCTGGGTGATCGGCAAAGTGCCGATCAATTCTTCCGAGTGGCGGGCCGGCCGCTGGCACAGGCGTTGATGATCGGCATGTCGGCCAAACTCTTGTTCGAGGCGTCCCTGTTGCGATACCTCGGCACGCATCGCAATTCGCCCCTCAAGCGGTCGGCTCTCCTGCTGGTGGGGCCACTCGCCAGCAGCAGCCTGGCGCGACTGGCCGCGGGTCTGCTCGGTGGGATCGTGATGCCGATGTTCCTCCTGTTGCGTCATACGAATTCCATCGTTGGTGATATCGCGGCGCTGATCATGGTGCTGTTTCTGTTCGTGGCGTGCCTCGGAGGTGAGTTGCTCGAACGCTATCAGTTCTTCGCCGCGGTGGCCGCACCGCGTATGCCGGGAGGCCCTCGACGATGATGCCACTCCAGAAACTGCTGCGAGCGCATACCGGGCCGTTGACTCGCGAGTTGCTCCGCGCTCCAGGGGAGTTCGGACTCGGTCAAGTCCCCGCATCTCAACGTCCCGATGCCACAACGACGATGGTTTGCGGCTACTGTTCGACGGGGTGTGGACTGAATGTGCATCTCAAGGACGGTCAAGCGATTGGGCTGTCACCGACAACGGAGTATCCCGTCAACCTGGGCATGGCCTGTCCCAAGGGATGGGAAGCGTTGACGGTGCTCGATGCTCCCGATAGGGCCGTCACTCCTCTACTGCGAGGAAAGGATGGTCAACTCCACCCCGTTGACTGGAACCGGGCGATAGAGGAATTCGTCTCGCGGTTCAAGACGATCCAGGAGCAGCATGGCCCCCATTCAGTGGCGTTCCTCAGCACCGGGCAGATGGTTACCGAGGAAATGGCCTTTCTCGGTGCCCTCGCCAAGTTCGGTATGGGAATGCTGCACGGCGACGGCAACACAAGGCAATGCATGGCGACTTCAGTCGTCGCTTACAAGCAGTCGTTCGGCTTCGATGCTCCACCGTACACCTATGCCGACTTCGAGGAGTCAGATGTCATCGTGCTGGTCGGCAGCAACCTGTGCCTGGCGCATCCGATCATGTGGGAACGTGTGCTGCGCAACCCGCATTCGCCGGAGATCATCGTCATCGATCCTCGGATGACCGAAACGGCCATGAACGCCACGCAGCATCTGGCGACCTTTCCCAAGAGCGATCAGTCACTGCTGTATGGCATCGCAAAGCTGTTGATTGAACGAGGAGCCGTCGCAGAAGAATTCGTCGCGGCTCATACGACTGGGTTCGAGGAATTTAAGGAGTTCATTGAGCCCTTCACGCTGGAACGCGTGGCTCAGGAGACTGGGCTCAGCGAGGCGCAGATCGAGCGGTTCGCAGAAACGATTCGCAATGGCGAGCGAGTCTCATTCTGGTGGACGATGGGAGTGAACCAGAGTCATCAGGGGGTCCGCACGGCGCAGGCGATCATCAACCTCGCGCTCATGACGGGCAATATGGGTCGGCCTGGAACGGGGGCTAATTCGATCACCGGTCAATGCAACGCGATGGGATCGCGGCTCTTCAGCAACACGACAAACCTGCTCGGGGGACGCGAGTTCACCAATCCCGAGCACCGCGCGCAGGTCGCGGATGTGCTTGGCATCGATCATCAAGTGATCCCAACCGAAAACTCGTGGGCGTACAACGAAATCATGGAAGGAGTGCTGCGCGGCAAGATCAAGGGGCTGTGGGTCATCTGCACGAACACGGCTCATTCGTGGATCAATCAGAACCTCGCCCGCGACATGCTCGATCGACTTGACTTCCTGGTCGTGCAGGATATGTACCACACGACCGAGACCGCTCGCATGGCCGACCTCGTCCTTCCGGCAGCAGGCTGGGGGGAGAAGGAAGGGACGTTCATTAACTCCGAACGACGCATTGGAGTGACGAAGAAAGTCCGCCGTGCGCCGGGTCAAGCGTTGTCGGATTTCAGCATTTTTCGACTCGTTGCCAATGCCTGGGGCTGCGGTGAGATGTTCGAAAGCTGGGATTCGCCCGCCGCGGTGTTTCAATTACTCAAGGAGCTTTCTCGCGAGCGACCGTGCGATTTCAGTGGGATTGATGACTACTTCATGCTCGATCGCAGCGGCGGAGTGCAATGGCCGCTGCGCGAGGCGGATCAACTCGAACCTGAGCGGCGGCTCTTCGAGGATGGCCGGTTCTATCACGAAGATGGCCGGGCGAAGTTTCTGTTTGAAGAATCGCGCCCGCTGACGGAACCCACCTCGGCAAAGTATCCCCTCATCCTGCTCACTGGTCGCGGGTCGGCATCGCAGTGGCACACACAGACTCGCACGAGTAAGTCGGCGGTGTTGCGCAAGCTGTACCCCGAGCATCCGTTCGTCGAAATTAACCCGCTCGATGCTCGACAGTACGGAGTCCGTCAAAATGAAAGGGTCACCATCGAATCGCAACGCGGAAAGATGACAGCCACTGCGTTTCTTACCCATAACGTGCAACCGGGTCAGATCTTTATCCCGATGCACTACGAAGAGACGAACCGCCTCACCGACGCAGTTTTCGACTCCTACTCGAAGCAGCCCTCGTACAAGGCGTGTGCTGTAAAGTTGCAGTCGATGGCCGGCGGATCGACTTAAAGTACGGCAGGCGCCACCGGCGCGGAAACTGCCGTGAGCCGTCGTCGTCCGGGAACGATTGAGCGTTTCGCGTGCGCTTCCTTGCATCACCAGTCGCGTTTCTCCAATCTACAAGTCGCGATCGATATCACTCCCTTTCTATTTACATGGAGGAACCTCGTGGCATTTCTCAGGCTCTCGCTGCTGACCCTGCTGTTCACATTGCCGCTGCAAGCGGATGACTGGCCGCAATGGGGTGGACCACAGCGGGATCTGGTCTGGCGAGAGACGGGAATCACACGACAACTTCCCGAAGGGCTTCTGCCTCGTGTCTGGTCGACGCCGATCGGCGAGGGGTACTCCGGCCCCGCGGTCGCGGATGGCAAGGTCTTCATCACCGATGCCGTTCATCCCGCCCCTGACTCCGGCAAGGCCGAGATCACCGAGCGGGTCCACTGCCTCGACATTGAAACAGGGGAGATCATCTGGACGCACGAGTACGAGTGCCTCTACGCGATCAGCTACCCAGCAGGACCGCGTGCCACCCCCTCTTACGATGAAGGCAGGCTCTACGCCCTCGGTGCCGTGGGAGACCTGTATTGCCTCGATGCCGAGACCGGCGACGTGATTTGGCGGAAGAAGTTTGCCGACGACTTCGACGCTCCACTGGCTGCCTGGGGAACCGCCGCCCCGCCGTTGGTCGACGGCAACCAACTGATCGTTCTCGTCGGCGGGCCTCAGTCACTGGTCATGAGCTTCGACAAACGCACGGGGGAAGAGATCTGGCGATCACTCCACAACCCCGACATCGGTTACACTCCGCCGGTCATATTTGAAGTGAATGGCATTCGACACCTCATCATCTGGCATCCCGATGCGGTCTGCTCGCTGAATCCCGAATCGGGTGAGTTGCGCTGGCAGGTTCCGTATCACGTCCAGTCTGGATTGACGATCAGCACTCCGCGGCTCGTCGGCAATCGGTTGTTCGTCACCAGCTTTTACAACGGCCCGCGCATGATCGAGATCGCCGATAACGGCAACAGCGCCGAAGTTGTCTGGCAAGGGGACAGCAACAGTGAGATCTCTCGCGAGACCGACGGTCTGCACTGCCTGATGTCGACTCCCTGGATTGACGACGGCTACATCTACGGTGTCTGCAGCCATGGCGAACTCCGCTGTCTCGATGCTACCACCGGCGAGCGCGTCTGGGAAACGTACGAAGCCACCGGAGCCGACCGCTGGTGGAACGGCTTTATCGTGCCGCACGAAGACCACGTCTTCATTCATAACGAACAAGGGGAATTGATCGTGGCCCGCCTCAGCCCCGAGGGCTATACCGAAGTCAGTCGCGGTCTGTTGATCGAACCGACGCGTCCCGTTCGCCGCCGGATGACGATCTGGTCACACCCGGCTTTCGCTCACGGCAGTGTGTTCGCGAGGAACGACCATGAGATTGTCCGAGTCGATTTGACCGAGCGATGATGCCTCACGAAGTGGATTCACCGTCGCGTGACGAGGCCTGCACGATTTGAGAAGAACCCGACTCGCCGCCTGAATCGTGTTCAGTCGTGGCAGGAACAATCTCGACTTTCTGGACACGAGTGTCGGTCACCGACTTGGCAATCAATTCGTAGCGTCCAATGCGAATCGACTCCCCTTCCTGGGGAATGTGTCCGAGGACTTCGACCAGCAGCCCGCCGACCGACTCGGCGTCAACGGTCGGGAGTTCAACGGGACAGTGTTCCAGAAACAGATCGAGCGGGCAGCTTCCATCGGCCAGAAACTTGCCTCCGGATCGCCGTACAATAGGCGGCAACTCGCGATCGAATTCGTCTTGAATGGGGCCGACCAATTCCTCCAGCACATCCTCAAACGTCACCATCCCGGTGACCGAGCCATATTCATCCACCACTAAAGCGATGTGGACTCGGCTGGTGAGGAACTCCCGCAGCAGATGGTCGAGCTTGACCGTTTCAGGAACGATCGGAATCTTCGCTGCCAGATCGGTCAGCGAAACATCGGTATTCCCCACGAGGATTCTGAGGACGCGCTTCGCGTGAATCATCCCGACAATTCGATCGAGACCGCCATCGCACAACGGAAACCGTGTGTGGCGCGACTCGGCAATCGTCCGCAAGTTGTCTTGAAGTGAATCTTCGACGTCGAGAAAGACGATGTCGTTACGCGGCACCATGATCCTGCGGGCCGTCTTGTCCTCGAGGTCGAGTACGTTCTCCATCAGCCGGCGTTCGCCGAGTGAGAGACTCCCGCCTGCCGCCGACTCGGCGAGAATCAGACGCAGTTCTTCTTCGGAGTGCGTCTGTTCTTTCTTGTTGGGGGTACCGAACCCAAGAATTCGCAGCATCCAATTGCTGGAGGCATTCAGGAACCAGATGAACGGCCGAAAGATCGAATAGAACGCGATTAGCGGCGGGGCGACAATCAGGCTGGCCGCGGTTGCCTTGCGAATGGCCAGAATCTTCGGCACTTGCTCACCAATGGTGATGTGCAGGAATGTGATCGTAATGAACCCCAAGGGGAGCGCGATCGCGTGAGAATGCTCTCCAAGACCCAGCTTATTGAGAATCGGGAAAATCAAATTCTCAACAAACGGTTCACCCACCCAACCGAGAGCGAGGCTGGCGATTGTGATCCCAAGCTGACAGGCCGACAGATAGGCGTCGAGGTTGTTAACCACCCCTTTGGCGAGTCGAGCCGACCAGCGTTGCTGCGCCGACAGCACTTCCAACTGGCTGAGGCGGACCTTGACGAGGGCAAACTCGGCGGCCACGAAGAAGCCGTTTGCCAGGATAAGAAAAATGACGAGTAAAAGTTGTAGTGCGGTTTCCACCAGGATTCACTTAGGAAGGTTCGCAACCGGATTAGGCTTCGGACGGGAATTTTCAGACATTGGGCCACTCCGGAGTCGCGCCAATGGAGAGCGCCTCTCGAAAGGATCTCCAGTAATTCGTTTCGACCGACAGTGTGGGCTTTCGCAAGTCTTCGATCAACCGTTCCTGTGATTCCATAGATTCTGCTGTGGTTTCAAAGGCATACGGCCTGGTTCAACGTGTAGACCTAATCAACACTCCAATTCGCCCATCCGTCGCAGCCAAACGCGCTTTGGCAACCACGACGCCCCCTTTGAGAGAGGATTCCGGGCACGCTGAGTGGTTCGGTCGCGCCGATTCGTTGCGAATTTGCCAGCCAGCCCTTCAAGATTCGGCACTTCTGGCGTTGCTGACTCTCCAATCCCGTATAACCTATACTCGATACCTTTCGTGCAGACATTCTGGGCTTCACTTCTGGCTGCCTTCGACGGCCGATGACGCCTGTATTTCAATTCCACTCTGAAATTCGTTCTGATGAGCAAAGAACCTGCGACGCCTGCTGCCGCCACCCCCAACGAAATCCCCTGCCCCGAATGCGGTGAATTGGTCCGCAAACAGTTGATCCGTTGCTGGAACTGCGGGGCGTTCATGCAAAAGAAGCTGGAAGAAAAGTATCAGAAGATGCAGGCGAATCCTGCCCCGATCATCTTCAGTCTTCCGGAAGGTGAAGCGGTCGCTGCGGACGAAGGCGACGAAATGGGCTTCAGCCTGCAGCAATCTTCGACGCCACATGCGGCGACCGAAAGCGAAGGCGTGCCGCTGGCGAAAGGTGAGGCTCCCGCGGCGACACCGGAACCAACCAAGTCTAAAGCAATCGACGATGGGCCGCAGACGGCACACTCCATCGCGACCGGCGGCGATGCTCTGCTCGACATCGCCATGCAGGAAGAAGCGGAATCGCAGAAACGCCGCAAGAAGAAACGCACATTTGCCGGTGGTGCGAAGACTCCAGGGGGCTTCATCATCTTCTGCCCGTACGGTTGCCACATCGAAGTGAAGGATTCCCATCGCGGCATGACGGGGCGGTGTCCCAAATGCAAAGCGCCGTTTATTGTGCCCATCGATCCGCCCGACTACGTCAAGAAGGAAGAGGAGCAAGCAGAAGAGGAGAAGGTCGCTCTACAGGTTCATTGGATGGACGACCTCCATCTGCACGTCGTCAGCCCGGAGAAACTCAAACTCAAGGCCGATAGCCTGCTCAAGGAATTCGTCGAAGCCGATGTGGCATTTACAACCGATGGACTTGTCGTGGCGACGCTGCAGAAGAAAGGTGGCGGCAGCCTGTTCGGTGGTGGTGGCGATGCCAAGAAGAAACCCGAAGCGAGAGAAGCTGTCCGGCAACATTTCGCCGAGGGTAAACCCGCCGGCGGTCTCGCGACCGGCGAGGCGACGGTCTACAATCAGGATGTACTCGACCAAATGAAGGTTGCACAGCCAGTCGCGAACCGGGCGTCTTCGATGTTCGCAGGTATCCCCGTCTTTGGAGATCACCGCATTGCGATTCAGTTGCCGAACGTCGACGACAAAGCGGATCCGCGCTATCTGTCACTCGGTGTGCTGCAATTCCGAAAGTTCGCCAATCATCTGGAAGAGCACTTTGGCATTTCGGGTCTCGAAAAGGAGACCGGTATTCCGATGGAAGACGCGTTTCAGGAGTACAAGTGCCATTACATGGAAGTGCCGATCAAAGCCGTCAAGAACCTGGAATGGTACAAGGCCGACCCGACGGCGGGACTCACCGTGGCCGGATATCGCTGCGGGTCTTGCGGCTTGGCGGTTTGCGAAGCCGCGAGAAACAAGGAAAAACTCGGCGGAAAAGGGGGCAAAGGGATCGCCAAGGTCAAGTGCCCGAAATGTACTCAGAAAATGGGCGACAACCCGCTCTACTCATTGGCCACAGCGGTCACGCAGCCGGCCATGTCAGGAGAACAACCCGCAGAGTCGGGAAGCAATTCGGGCGACGAGTAGCAAGCGGCTGCAAGGAAACTCCACTTGAGCAACCAGCGCGGCGCTCACTCCGACCTTAGAGCGCAGGCTCCAGACTTGCTTCCCATGTGTGCCAGAAGTCGGCGGGGCGGGTATGCCTCCAGAGGGACAGGGCGCTGGCGATGTGGCTGTAGAAGGTGTAGCTCGCCTCGATCTCTGCGTGCGTCTTGCTGAGCGTCGTCGCGATACACCAGTCGATCGCCTTCTGAATGTGTTCTTCGCTCGGATGCAATTCCTGCGGCGCGATTGCCAGCCATTCCAGATGATGCCCCGTCGCAATCACTTGCTTGAAGAATTCTTCATCAATGTGATCTTCGGCTGCCGCTGCTCCATCGGGCCAGTTGGACGGCCAGCGGCCATCTTCCCATTGAGACGCCGAAATGCGGTCCCGCATGTCTTCGAGGTGAGACCAGGCGATCTCTCGCGCCTCGTCGGTAAGGATGTCGTAATCGTCGTCCAAACGGATCAACACCATCAAAGAATAGAGACGATGTGTGCCACTGCAGACTCCGAGTTGGCAGTCGCCGCGCACGAGCCGATCGACCAATAGGTCAAAAGAATAGTGGCGCCCGCCGTCACCGATCCATTCCCGGGTAGGAGCAATCCAGTATCCGAACGCCATGGCCGACCATTCGACTTCACGTTCATCGAGATGAAAATCCCGCAGTGATTCCTGCAGCACATCGTCGATAGTGTGACCATCTCTGCCGACACCGTAGATCGGGTGATCGAGTTGAATCCCCGCTTCCGTGAGACTCGCGAGCCAGTGATCGTGATGGACCGACGCCGACGATCCCGAAGTTGTTCCCCAGCGAATAGCGACTCCCGTGGGGAGTTCCTCCAGCAAGGGGGGCGTGCCTCGTTCCCACGAAGCGAGAAACCTTCCGTTGTTCGTGAGGAATTCGGCCATCTCGGCTCCGGACATGCACTGCGGGTCGCGAAATGTCGCGTCAATTCCCCAGGTTCGCAGGGCATGCTCGATGTAGTTGGGTCGCAAATGCTCTCGTGCAAATCGCGGATGCAGTTGTTCCAGCACGGCTGCCAGATTCTCGTCGCTGACCAGGTCGGGGCGGTCGTAAAGCGGTGTCACTCGCAGCGGCTCGGTGCGGGGAACGGGAACGTGTTCGAACATCACGACACCGCCGACGTTGAGAACGCGATCGGCCGGCCGCAAACCTTCGCGATAGCTGACGGCAAATGCCGTCGCCACCGCCAGCAGGAAGATCACCTGGACGGCAAGGGCCATTCGCAATGTGGGACGACGTGCAGGCATGATGGATGTTTACAACGAAGGGTGTTCAGGCCATGGTAGCCCGACGCGTTAGCGCGGGGTGCGTGATGCAGGCGATTGTCTTTGCGTTCTGTTCGTCGAGCGTCTAGTCGGAAGTCTCACGACTTCCGCTACAGAGGATTCCTCCGGACGAAGACCGCCGACAAGTAGTCGTCGTAGACCAAATCCCAGTCGTTGCGCTTGTCCTTCAGTCCTTCGATGAAATCCAGGCGTGTGGGTTTGTTGAGGATTACCGTGTTCACGCCGTAGCGACGCAGGTTCATTTCCCAATCTCCTTCCCCCGTAATCGTGCCGATGTAGTCCCGCCAGACCTCGGGTGGGATGAGATGGGCATGGGAGGCCACGAATACCTGCATGTCTTCGGGGCCGGCCCAGATCAGATAGTCCCCCCATTCATAAGGGTTGAAGACCTGTCCCTCGGGGGGATTCTCATTCAGATACGCGACGAGACCGTGCGGCGTGAACTCGGAAGTTCGGCCTTCGAACTGCTCCCAACGTTCTTCGGCCGTGGCTCGCTCGCCATGCACGACTCGGTATCCGAAGGGAGTAAAGGCAAAGGCAATCCACAGCATGCCGATGGTCGAAATTGTCCATAATCCGCCGCGCGGAGATTCGGTCGAAATCGTCTTTCTCCACGACCTCCAGCAGGCGACGAGATGAATGGATGCGTAGTAGGCCGCGACTGGTCCCCACCAGATGAGCATGCGAGAACTCCACAGGGCGGCTCCCCCAAGGCCCAAGAGCAACAAGACTTCGCCACCAGTGACGCGGCGCGGACTCATGCGGTAGGCGATTATCAGAATGACGGCCAGAACGGCTGCCGCCATCCCTTGCTTGCTGGGAAGCGTCATCGGATCCCATTCCACCAGGTCGGCCAGATTGGGATTGCGGGAGAACGTCAGCACTTCGGTATAGATTGTCAATCCGTAGGGATTGACCAGACACGCCGCCGCGCACAGTTGCAGCATGAGCAGTAGTCGCAAGACAGTTCCTGCCGTCATCGCGGATCGCAGCGACTTCGTTCGTCGCCATACGTCCCAGGCGCGCCCGCACAACATGGCGCCGAGGACCAGCAGTCCGACGACAAATGAACCGTGCAAATTGGCCCATACCGCGAATACCAGCGGTAAGCCCACCCAAGTCCATCGCCGAAAGTCATGTTGAGTCGCAACCACGAACGTGATCGCGAAACAGGCGATACCCGCCAACTGGGGACGCACAACGAAGAACTGCTGGTTCTCAATGAATAACAGCAGCACGGAACTTCCAATCGCCGCGCCCAGACTATTGGTGCGGCGATAGACGGCAGTCGCGACCACTCCGCAAGTCAGAGTGATGCAAAGGGAATAAAGGAATTGAATCGACGTGATCCCGAACGTCTCGAACATGCCGTATCCGGCAATCTGGCTGAGCCAGGCGGTATCGACGAACTCCATGCCCTCCGCGAGGGGCATCAATGGCTCGGTCTCGGGAATCGCACCGTGCAGCCAGATGTATTTGCCGTAGGACAGATGTCCCCAGAGATCGGTGTACCACAACCGAGGGGTGTAGCTGTGCAGCACGAAGATCAGACCGAGCCAGAAGATGAGCAGAAAGCTCGTTCGGCTGAGCCTGAGATGTTCTGGCATTCGATCGTGCAGATCCGAAGCATCAGGGAGTCGAAGTTCATCTGCGTGTTCGTCACTCACGGGCTTGCCCCTCTCGCTCCTGTGGGGGGGCGAGCTGTCGTGCTGTTGAGAAGCCACCGAATGAGACATTGTACGAACGACGAAGGCGGTATCACCCATTCAAGTTCATCACGAAGGAACCCGGCCATTGACGGAACTCGTGATCCGGATCCATGTTGCCCGAAAGCAACATTCACATTGAGCATACGGTCCACTTTCCTGACCGGTCGACAGCCAACGACGTCCCGCGGCCCACGAATGATGATGTTTACCTGCTGTATCGGCTGTAACGATTACCCCAAGGGATCGACCGTCG
>CALOES010000005.1:0-610898 GCA_942492405.1 uncultured Planctomycetaceae bacterium | reverse complement strand
CCGTCAGTCGGTAGTCGCGGCCTTGGAGGCTCCGGGTGGTCCAGGCGGAGGTGGTCGATGCCTAAGGAGGTGCAGGATTGTGGCCTGGTCGTGGATGTGGACTTCGGTACCGGCCACGAAGTAGCCGAGTTCATCAGTCGCTCCGTAGGTCCTTTCGGGCTTTACGCCGCCGCCAGCCATGAACATGGTGAAGCAATGCGGATGGTGGTCGCGGCCCAGGTAGAAGTCGTTGCGTTCTTCGTTGAGGGCGTGCGGCTGAAGCGCTCGCCGCTCCAGACCGGCCAGGCGTTCATCGAGGAGGCCGCGCCCGGGGTGTTGATCAGCACCGCCGTCACCGCCTGATCCATCGGCTGGCACTTGCCGGGTAGCGAGTTCAAGATGTCGTTGTCGGCCGAGCTGCCGTGGATGTCCCATCCCCAATCAAACGCTGAACAGACGTACGCCTTGTTCGACCAGTCGGCGGGCCAGCAGGCAGTTATTGGTGAATGAATCGCCGGTCCGTGTTCCGTACGTATGATGCGATCGTTGCGGCAGATTCTTGGGAAATGTCCATCACACCCGGAACCGACGTTTGCATACGAAACGCCAGTTCGTATTGTTGCGATCCGTGTTAATGTTTCCGGGTCATGCCGAATGCGTTGATACTCCAGTTGATTGAGATCTCGTAGTGCGTCGATCGGCTACGGCGCCGTACGTGGCGGTCAATCCCTGGTGGATCGCTGACGTACAGCACGGGGTCTCCCTTCGATCGCCACGGCATTGAGTCTCCTGGTAGACTGGGGGCGAAGCCGCTTCCCAAAGGCTTTTTTGCCACCGGAGGGCTGGGTTCCGCCGGAGACCATCACGATGAACCCGGGCAGATTTTGATTCTCGGAACCCAGGCCATACGTGATCCATGAGCCCATCGACGGCCGCCCCGGGTGGGGATTCCGCGTATGAGTAGCAGCTGTGCGGGAGCGTGATTGAATTGGTCCGTGTTCATCGACTTGACGAAGCACAGGTCGTCGGCGTGGGTGGCGAGATGGGGCAACGCATTTCGGTAAACCATGGGCTCGATGATCCCCATGTTGGTTGAATTCCTGGAGATCGACCGAGCAGTTTCGGCGTGCCCTTGATGAAGGCGAATTGCTTTCCTTTCAACAACTGATTCTGGACACGGTTGCAGGTGCATATCGACTGAGCTCAGGCTTGTAATCGAACAGATCGTGCTGGGGTGGCGACCCGGCCATGTGCAGATGATCACCAGCTTCTTGCTTGGTGCGAAGTGCAGCAGCGGGCGTTACTCGGCATGTCACCCGCGAAGGCACCGTTGCCCATCATTTGCGACAGTGCAAGGCCGCCAGGCCAGAGAGAGCCATGCTGCAGGAATTGACGGCGAGTGCGGTGCAGGGGGACATTGTTCTTAGTCGTCAGGACGAGAAAATCAGGAGTTGTGATCCAGACGTCAACTCTGGATCTGCATCCATTAATCTTATCCGATGTGTTGGCGTGATTGAACACAAAACGTCGCTGGTTCATTTACGCAGGATACGCAGGAGCGGCTGTCCGACATTTCGTTTACCGCCCAGCCGATAGGCACCGGCTGAACGGTCGTGCTGGCTGGACTTACGAGGTGGACCTTTGATGAGAGTCCATGTTTCGCGAGGAGCGGTTGGTGATCGCAGAGCCACTTTGCCCATCAGCCGGCGCTATCGGCTGGGCGTTAAACGAATTTACCCGGCCTACGGCCAGTTTCTCCCCCGCCTCCGCGCGATCTGCAAACAGTGTCGACCGCAGGGGAGAAGGGTTCAAATCGGCGACCTACATTCGACGTCATACCACGCCCCCCTGCCCTCTCGAATTCTCATTTCACGATCGCGAATTCGCTCACGCCGTCGGCGCTGAGGTGGAGCATGCGGTCTGTCAGGGGGTGGTCCATGTTGCGGAAGTCGGCGGCGACACGGCGGCGAATGTTTTCCACCAGATCGGGCGTTTTCAGGCTTCACGGCCACGAAGAAATCTCGGCCGGGAACGCCGACCACAACGTTCCCCTGCAACAGATGCCTGAGCTTTGAAGTAAAGTCATCACTCAAGAGCCGACAGGCGTTGTAGGAATCGGGTTTCTGAGGCATCACCATCGAGTTGTCTCCCTCTTCGGCCGATCCGACCGCCAGCGGCATCGGATGCTCGTCGAAGTAGCGATGCATGTTCTCGATTGCGAAGTGATGCAGCATCTCCTCGGTCAGTTCCCACTTGTCCATCAACTCCTTGCGGACGTACCAGTAGGCGCCGGGCTTCGTCGACGACGTACATAATCGACAGGCCCGCGATCCAGGGACGCCCGACGAAACACGACAGCGTCGACTTCCACAACTCTTCCGGGTAGAGCATCGGCATGATGCGGTGTCGCACCGCCTCGAAGGGAGGCTCGGTCTGCTCGGTGCCCCATTCCTGCACTTGCACCAATGTCGTGAGCGCGGGGAGCAGAATTTCCTCGAACCTTCCGGGGTTGTGCAGATACGAGCGATAGAAGTTGACAAGGTTGATGGCCGAGTCGCCGATCGTAATCTGAAAATCGGTGCCCGGCTCGCACTTGAGGAGCGGAACTTGCGTCGTGCGAGTTCGACCGCCTCCCGCATGAAGTCGTCTGGCAAGGCGGCGGGGGCATCGGAGAGTTCCAATCGCTGCAGAATCATGCGGGCGATCGACTCGGCTTCCGGATCGGTATTGATTCCCGCCGCACCCAGGCGGCGACGACGACGAGCTTTCCTTCCTGAAAACCCCACAGTCGCCAGCGATGCCAGTTGCCGGGCTGAAAGACCCGCTTCCACCAACTGCCTGGATCATCCAGCGAGGCTTCGCCGACCAGCGTGGCCTTCGAGCTGGGAAGTTTGACGTCTTCCAGAGCCTCTTCGACGTTGCGAGTCTTCGGGAACTGCTTGGCGGCCTCGACGAGTTGATTGCGGAGATCGGTGGAGTCGTCCTCCAACCAGAGGACGCTTAAGGTCAAGGCGTCATCCGAGTTTGGGGGATGCAGCACGACCAGCGACCCCTCCTCGCTGAAGCTCCACGAGGGGGGGTACCATCCCTGATACCAGTTTGCAGGTCCATGCAGTGGCAACCATTGGAGGAGGATGATCCACAACTCTCCCTTCCGCCTTGCGGCGGCTTACCCGCAGCGAGTGTTACACTTTCGAAACGAACAGATCGAGAAAGATAACGGTGATCAACAGGCCCATCACGAAGAGCAATCCCAGATTGGTGGCCCAGCGGAAGACAGCTTCGCTCGGCTTGCGGCGCGTGACACCCTCCCAGATCAGAAAGACCATGTGCCCTCCGTCGAGGACGGGGATCGGGAGGAAGTTGATGACCGCCAGATTGATGCTGATGAGTCCCAGGGAAGAGCAGAAAGTCGGAGAAGCCCTGCTGGGCCATCTGCCAGGCAATGTTCGCGATGCCGATCGGGCCGCTGAGTCCCTTGATCGAGAGATCCCCTGGTGAACAAGCTCCGTAGCGTCAAGTAAATCTGGGCCACGGAATCGCCGGTGTAATCCAGCCCCATCGCCATTGCCCCCAGCACCGTGTCGGACTTCTGGTCGAGCAGGCTGGGCGTGAACAACAGACCTCGGGTGAGCGGAACGTTCCAATCGCTGGAAGCACGCGGCTTGATCGCCACTTCGCGAATGTCGTCGCTGTCGGCGCTCTTGACCTTCAAGATGACGTTCCATGCGGCGTAATTCTGAATCGACCAAAAGGCGTGAGGTATTCCGTTCGCGCCGATCTCGAGGACGTCGACGTCCTGCATGAGTTCGGTCTCTTCAACACCATCGGGAAGCTTGAACTGGATTGAAACAACGGTCTCCCGTGGTTTGATGCCTGCCTGAGCCGCCGGCCCCCCTTCCTCGACCGCGAAGACCGTTGGCAACACCTGGAAGGCGACGCCGATCGAAGGGATCGACAACGGGGAGTCTTCGAAAATCGGAGGCTCGGTCCAGCCGACACGGTCTTCCGGCGTCAGTCGCATCTCGAGTTCCTCGGGGGGCCTCCCCCTTGTTCCCGAGCGACGGTGACGACGACCTCCTGACCCACTGCGGTCGCCGAAGTAGTCGGGGAGCGCGAAGGGATCGATGTCGGTACCGACCAACTGCCCGTCGACTTTGACGATGCGGTCCCCGACTTGACTGATGTCTCCCTCAGCATCGGGGGTCGTCGCGGGAGACTCGTGCCGTAGCGCGGTCACCTTGCCGTTGCTGAACGTCAATCCCAACTCGAGGAACGGCTGCGGCGGAACGGTAACAGTTCGTGTCGACGAGCTTTCCTGGTCACCCAGGGCGGCCACGCTGAATTCGACAGATTTGTCTCGATGGAGCGCGAGATGATCCATCAGTTGTGCCATCGTGCTGACTTCCACGCCGTCCACCGCGACCACCGTGTCGCCGCGCTGGAAACCGTTGCTCAATCGGTCGGCCACGCTTTCGGGAATCAGGTATGGCAGATCCGGCATCTGTTCGATGTAGTAGACTTGCAGACTGTCGGCTGCGAGCACGCCGATGCGTCGATGGATACCGCTGGCGTCGGGAGTGAGCGTCACTTGAAACGGTTCACCATCCGCGCGAGTCCCCTTGATCGTCATGTCGCCGCGGGAGAGCGTGGTGTTGATTCGGAATGTCGGCATAATCGTCAACGCGACTGCCGTTGATTTCGGTAATCGTGTCTCCATCGCGAATTCCGTATTCCCAGGCAGGCATGCCGGGCTGAGTCGATTTGATGACGTTGACCTGGACCTGCACTCCCAGCATGAACGCGTTGGCAAAGAACATCATGCCGGTGATCAAGTTCATGATCACGCCGGCGGAAATGATCGCCATCCGCTGAAACGGACAGACTTCGCGGGATACGAACGCGGGTCGGATGTGATCTCCTCTTCACTCGTCATCTGGCTGGGGTCCGCACCTCATCCTGGCCGAGCATTTTCACGTAGCCGCCGAACGGGATCATCGAGAGCGCGTACTCGGTATACCCCCGTTTGAAGCTCCAGAGGATCTTGCCCAACCCGATGCTGAAACGTTCGACGTTCACGCCGCACCATTTGGCGACGGCGAAGTGCCCGAGTTCGTGAAAGAAAATGACCAGCCCCAACCCGATGGCAACGGTGAGCAGGTTGATGACGGCCCCCAGACTGGGGATTGAAGCGATATTGCGATGACTTCCAAAGCCTTGCCTCCGTATGCCCATTGATCCAGGGCGATGAGTTCGTCCAATGTTGGATGCGATTCAAAGCGGTGAGACTCCAGTATGTCTTTGCGCATGCGGGGCATCTCGGAAAAACCAAGGTGCCGTCCCAGGATCCGCTCGACCGCGACTTCATTCGCGGCATTGAGGACGGCCCTCTGCGCCCCTCCCGCCCGGGCCACATCGAAACCCAGCGACAAGGCGGGGAAACAATCCAGATCGGGTGGATGGAAGTCGAGCGACAATCCCTGCTCGAAACTGAGCCGAGGACTGATGCCCGGACAACGCTCAGGATACGTCAAAGCGAATTGAATCGGAAGTCGCATGTCGGGGGGGGAGAGCTGGGCCAGCACCGAACCGTCTCGAAACTCGACCAGGGAATGGACAATCGACTGCGGATGGACCACCACTTCGATCTGATCGACATCGAGATCGAACAGCCAGCGGGCCTCGATCACCTCGAGGGCCTTGTTCATCATCGTGGCCGAATCGATCGTGATCTTCCGACCCATGTTCCAAGTTGGATGCGATAGCGCCTGCTCGACCGTCACGTCATTGAGTTGCTCCTGCGTCCAGTTGCGGAAAGGGCCGCCGCTGGCCGTCAGAATCACGCGTTGCACCTCTTCTTTGCGTCCCCCGGCGAGGGCCTGAAAGATCGCGTTGTGTTCGCTGTCGACCGGCAACAGAGTGGCACCGCTCCGCCGCGATTCTTCCATCACCAGCGACCCGGCCACGACCAGCGTCTCTTTGTTGGCAATGGCGACGGTCTTGCCGGCGGTGACTGCGGCCCAGGTGCCACGAAGTCCCGCCGCCCCCAGAATCGCGGCCAGCACGATGTCGACATCGTCGGCCCGAGCCAGATCTTCGATCGCGCCTGCGCCAAACGTCAACTCGGTGCCACTCGGCCAATCGGAAGCGGCCGTTGACGCATCCTTCATGGATTCGTCCGAGACGACGGCGACCCGCGGTCGAAAGTGTTCGCACTGAGCTCGCAACCGATCAACGTTGCGATGAGCCGTCAGCCCCACGACCTGAATCCGCTCTCCGAGTGCCGCAACCACATCGAGGCTGCTGACCCCGACAGAGCCGGTCGATCCCAAAATGGCGAGGCGTTGCATAGAGGTTGTTGGGTACTTGTCGTTTGTCATCTGTCATGGGATTCGGAAGGCATTCCAAATGACCAACGACAAGTGACAGTTGACTTCGCGCGATTGGCTATTGCTCCCTGCCGGTTCTGCACAGACTCTAAGTCCTTTGCCACCGATGCTCAATGTGAGAGGGGGCATCGGTCAATCTGGATCTCTCATCCACTGCTCTCGGTGAGCGCGGCGATGCATGCAGTCGCCGCGCACTCAGCCGGAATGAGATGGACGGAAACGCGATTCCCGTCCCAAACGTTTGCATCTCTCCACCGGATGCATCAATGTTTGGGGCGTTCTGGAACTCTTCTCGATCTCAAAACGACACCCCTCAGGAGCGACTCATGTACAGCCTTCGGCGCACGATGCTGGCCTTGTCAGTTGGCCTGCTCTTCCTTCCCGCGACCTCTCACGCGGCAGTGCGGATGCCTTCGGTCTTCGGCAGCCACATGGTGCTGCAGCGCGAAATGGAAGTTCCCGTCTGGGGGTGGGCTGATCCCGGTGAAGAAGTGACTGTCTCGTTTCGTGATCAGGAAGAAGCCACGGTCGCCGGTGAGGATGGTTCGTGGATGGTGCGCCTGATGCCCCTTTCCGTTGGTGAACCTGGCGTTCTCGAAGTGACTGCGTCGAACACGCTCACGTTCGAAGATGTCCTCGTCGGCGAAGTCTGGGTCTGCAGCGGTCAATCGAACATGGAATGGACCGTCGGCAACTCGTTTGATCCCGATCTCGAACTGGCTGCCGCGAACTACCCAGGCCTCAGGCTCTACAGCGCGCAACGGACAACCGCGATGGAGCCACAAGACGATGTCGACGGCCAGTGGCAGACATGCAATCCGGAGTCCTTGGCTGGCTTTTCTGGCGTGGCCTACTTCTTTGGTCGCCAACTTCACGAAACGTTGCAGGTTCCCGTCGGTCTCGTAAAGTCCGCCTGGGGCGGCACCCCGGCTGAAGCGTGGACGAGTCACGACCATCTGGCCGCCAAGGCCGATCTGCAACCGATTCAGGCCACGTGGGCCGAGCGCGTGGCAAACTACGATCCTGATCAGGCTCGACAGCAGTTCGACACTGCGATGGCCCGTTGGGAAGATCAGGCTGCCGAAGCGCGCGCCGCTGGCCGTCAACCGCCGCGACGACCTCAATTGGCGCAGGAGCCAACGAGCAATCCGCATCATCCCAGCGTGCTCTACAACGGCATGCTGAACCCCCTCATCCCGTACGCGATCCGAGGCGCGATCTGGTATCAGGGTGAGTCGAACGCCGGACGTGCTCATCAGTACCGCACGCTGATGCCGACCATGATTCGCAGTTGGCGTGACGCCTGGGGGCAAGGAGACTTCCCCTTCTACATGGTGCAACTGGCGAACTTTCGCGCCATCCAGTCGGAGCCGGGCGAGAGTGACTGGGCCGAACTCCGCGAAGCACAGACTCTCACACTCGATGTCGAACCGAACACCGGCATGGCGTGCATCACCGATATCGGAGCCGCGGGGGACATTCACCCCAAGGACAAAGTTAACGTCGGCAGGCGTCTCGCCCGGCTGGCTTTGGTCGAACAATACGGCTTCGAGAATATCACCAAATGCGGGCCGACCTATCGGTCACTCGACATTGTCGGTAGTGAATGCGTGATTCACTTCGACAACCTCGGCGTCGGCAACTTGAACGGCTTGACTTCTTATTACAACGAGCCCCTCACAGGGTTCGCGATCGCGGGAGCCGACCACGTGTGGCATTGGGCAGAAGCCCGCATCGAGGACGACACGGTGGTCGTGTCGCATCCCGATGTCCCCGAGCCATTGGCCGTGCGATACAACTGGGCCGACAACCCTCAAGGAAACCTCTACAACAAAGCCTACCTCCCCGCGTGGCCCTTCCGCACCGACGACTGGCCGGGCGTGACCGAAGGAAAGCTGACGCCGTGAATCACCGGTTCAATTAGCCCCCGGCGAGTCGCCGGGGGAATCGGCGTTCTCATATCATCCGTGATCGTTGTCAGTTGATATCGATTCAAAGCGTCGCCGCTACTTGAATTCTCACTCCACCCTCCCACATGCCTCCGCATCCTCAATCCGTGTCCACCGGCGTCCCTCGGCTCGATGAGATGCTGGGTGGGGGGCTGGTACCGGGGACGCTGACCGTGTTGCTCGGAGCGACGGGGATCGGGAAGACTCAGTTGGGCCTGCTCTTCGCGGGTGAAGGGTTACAAGCCGATGGTCAGCGGGGCATCATCTTCGACATGACGTCTCGCGGCGACTCGCAGTCTCACAACGAGTATGCCCAGCGGCTTTGTGACTGGACTCTTTCCGATCGACCCGTCGATCTGCCGGTCGACCTCGACCAGCTGTGGGATCCACAGTCGGCTCGTTTCGACAGCTTTCATCTCTTTCGGCAGTCGGGCAAGCGAGTGAGCACGCGCGATCTCGATACCGATCAGCTTCGCGAGTGGAAGGCCGACCTCAATCGTAAGTTGTCGCAGACGATTGCGTTCTTCTACGGCAACTTCATTCACGGCGTGAGGCGGTGCGTGATCGACGGCATCGAACCAGCCGACCGGGCGAGCGAGTCGTTTCAATTCGATCTGTTCGAGTACGTCTATCATCAGATTCTCCGCAAGGAGGCCGAATGGCTCGCCCGCGATTTGTTGCGAGTCGAGTATCTCAAGAACGAAGAGAAGGTGAAGCAGCACAACTATGACCATCGCGAAGTGACGTGCCTGATGCTCTGCACGTCTCACGAGGTGCTGCTTGACGAACTGGTGGCCCGTCCCATCGAGACGGGGGATGTCCTCTCGAACGCCAACACCATCATCGTGATGGGCAAGATCCGTGACGGCCTCAAGATGCGCCGCGCCCTCCACATCGCCAAACACCGCGGCCGAGCGTGTGACGACTCGATCGTGCCGTTCGAGATTGCCGAGACTGGGATCGATTTCGTTTAACGCAAGCCGTATGCAACTCGTCTCCATCCAGATCGGTTTGTCGCAGACGTATCACTCACTCGATGCGCGAACAGGGCGGGTGCGGGAGTGGACATCGGGGATCGACAAGCGGCCAATTGAAGGGCCGGCCGAGATCACCGCGCTCGGCGTCGCGGGAGACGTGCAGGCGAATCGCAAAGTGCATGGGGGCGTCGATAAGGCTTTGCTGGCGTACTGCGGAGATCACTATCCGCACTGGGCTGAAGTGTTCGCGAACGACGCCACCATCCCGGATGCTCAAAGCATCCAGGATAGTCTTGGACCAGGAGCCTTCGGCGAGAATCTCACGTTCACCGGTCTCGCCGAAGAAGATGTCTGCATCGGCGACCGCTGGCGACTGGGTGAGGTCGTGGTCGAGGTCTCGCAACCGCGTCAGCCTTGCAACACGTTGGCGAGACGCTGGAACCGACCGACGCTAGTGAAGGAAGTTGTGCAACGCGGCTGGACTGGTTGGTATTTGAGAGTCATCACTCCCGGCACATTGTCCGCCGGCGAACTAGTGGAACTGATCGACCGCCCCCACCCTGAATGGCCGATCCCGCGAGCGCATCGCGCGATGTATGGACTCTCCGACAACCCCAGCGACGCAGCCGAACTCGCCCAATTCCCCGTGCTCTCACTCGCCTGGCGGGAGGAGTTGTTGTCGAAGTGATGGGGGAGCGAGTAGTGATTTGCGAGTAGGGAGTAGGCCATCGAGAGGCATCAGCCTGTGAGCAGATTGAGATGTGGCTTGTATTGTTGAACGAGACACGTCTGCCACGCGAGCATTTCACAGGCGTCGGCTTCGATGGGGCGGACCCAGACGCTCAGGCTATCGGGAGTGATCCCTGCGTCATGTGCATGACGACACCAGAGTTCACGACGATCGTCGCTGAACAACTGGTGCAGTCGCCCTTGAAGGTTGATCGTTTCACCGAGATAGAGTTTTGCACGCTGCGAGTTGGGATCGCCGAGCAAGTAGACGCCAGCCACAGCGGGGGTTTGATCCAGCGCCAACTCGTCGAACGGGATTGGCTTCCCCAGTTTCGACGGCGGTGAGAGCGAAGCTGCCCGCACGCGGGCATCCTTCGATTCCTTCCGCAGCTTGAGCGCCCCCCAGCGATACTGAAACGCCGTGAACCCCGGCGCAAACTCACGGGCAATCGCATCGAATCTCTGAGTCAGCAGCGGATCGCAAAGGATTTCATCGAGGCTCGTCGCCAGTTCTTCATCCAGGATCAGCTTCCACGCGATCTCGCTGGCATAGAGAAATGGATCACAATCGCTCCAGGTGATGCGATCCTGAGGCGACCGCTCCGTCGTCGCCACGTCTGCCAGTCTGCCCGCCTTCCGTAAACGAAAAAGCAACATATTCCACGTTCGTGCCTCACCGACGAGGCCCATCTCTTTGCAAGTCGTGGTGAACTGCAAGTTGAGGTCCGGGTCGGCAACCACTCGATCGGCTGAGTAGCCGGCATGCGTCGCCGCGAACGCGCGGATCACACCGTCCATCGTCATTTGCAGTTGGCGATCGGAAGCCTCCAGCACCGCCCCTTTCTCCCGGTCATCGACCTTGCGACGAGCCGGCTTCTTCGCCTTTTTACCGCGAGCCGTATCGGTCTTCGGCGCGCTCATCGTTGGCTCGGCTGAGCCAACGAGCGGATCGCCGACACGAATCGATGCGAGACGCTCGTTGCCGAGCCGCACGTAGTCGTCCGAAAGATCGAAGCCGAGATACTGTCGTCCCAGTTTCTTCGCGACAGCCACCGTCGTGCCGCTGCCGGAGAACGGATCGACCACCAGCGCGTTCGGTTCACTGCAGGTGCGGATGATGCGCCCCAGCAGTTGCTCTGGCATCTGACAGCCGTGAAAACCTGACCGCTCTTTGAACGTCCCCGCCACGCGCGGGAAGTACCAGGTGTTTTCGTCGGCTTGAAAGCCGTTGTCGACATCTTGAGGACGAAGCACCCAGGTGTGATCGTCGTCACGCGGGGAATCAGTGCGTCCAAGCTGCATCGAGGTCCCGTCCGGCAGACGGGACCTACTTTCATCATCCGTCATCTCGCCGATGGCGTCTGCCGGGCGGCTGATCCAAGTGTCGTCCGGAAGTCGACCGCGTGAGTTTGCGCGGGTGTCGTTGTAGACCAGTTGCCTTGCCGAGGGGACGCGGTTTTCGAGTTCATCCGCCCGAAAGACAAAGTCATCTGGGTTCTTCACGAAGTGAAACAGATGGGCGTGTGAGCGGGTGAACTTCCGCGAGCAGTTCACGCCGAACGTGTAGTACCAGATCACCCAACTTCGACAGTGGAAGCCGATCTTCTGCGATTCGATCTTGAGTTCGGCCGCGAACTCGTCGCCGATGGCAAGCCAGAACGTGCCGTTGGGTTTGAGTACCTGATGGACGGCCCCGATCCATTGTCGCGACCAGTCGAGGTACTTCTCGGCACTCAGCGAGTCGCGATAGACGTCGTAGTCGTAGCCGATGTTGAATGGGGGGTCGGCAAAGACCAGATCGACACTGCCGGCCTCCATCCCCTGCATTTTGCGGATGCAGTCTCCATGTTGGATCGTATTCATCATCTCCGTAGGGCCTCTTGCCGGACTTTCGAGTGTTCTTGAGATGATGATACCCGACAGCGCGCCCCTGCCAAGCGAGGCAGATTTTGCAGGTTCGGCGAACTCGGAGCGGCCTGCACCGATGTGCCGAATTCAGTCGTCTCGCGACGGAGGATCCACGACGGCTTCCCCTGTTTCGGTCCGGGAAATCAGGTCATACGAAGCAAACCGCTCGGCATAGGTAATCATCCGATGGCTGCCATCGGGCCGCACGAAGTACAACGCCATGTGCCGTTGCGGTTCGTAACCGTCGGCTGTGTCGCGCTGATCCATGATGATCGCGCCCGGCGGAACCATCAGATCGAAAGTCTCTTCCGGGATGTCCACATTGACCTCGCAGCGGGTGATTGTCGATTCGATATCTCGACTGATGCTGCCGTCGACACCGACCGTCCGATTCAGGAATGTGCCGGAGGGAAGCCAGAGATCGAGGTCGCTATTAAAGGTGGATTCCCCTTCCCAATAGATCTCCCCTCCGGAAACTGGGCCTTGTGCAGATTCAAAGGTGTCGTACACGATGAGGTAGTCTTTGGCGGGATCGATCCAGCGAACTCGAAAGTTGCCTGATTGGCCAAGCTCCGCGCGAATGACAATGCCTCGCTCTCCATCCAGCAGCCTGGGGTTCTCGTCCAGTTGGAATCCTTCAGGACGATACGACAGTCCTGGGAACTCGAGTGGCCGAACCGCATGAAAGATCTCGCGACCGTTGCTGCCGGCGACCATCCCCAGCCAGTTGTAGGGTGCATGTCGCCAGACCGTAACGATCGGCCATCTGGCAATGGACAGACTGTCATCGAGCGTCTGGGCGTGGGTGCCGTCGCTCACCGTGACACGATGGAACGGCACGAGCTGCATCGCACTGTTGAGTGGACTTGCCCCCGTGCTCTCCAGTCGATAACGGTCGCCCTGAATGAAAAGCGTGTGCGACTCTTCGAAAGTGCCGAACCCATCCGTGATCGGCAATGGGATTTCGTGTTCGCGAATGTTCTGGTTGGTCTCATCGAACGTCGCCTGGGCCACAAAGGCTTGTGAGCCGGGGTCGTCGAACGCCGTGAGTGCCGATTCGGAGATGCGGCTCACCGTCGTCCATTCAACGATTACCGAATCAATCTTTGCCTGGCGTTCCGTCCACGCGTCGAGCAGTTCTTGTTCGAGTGCATCCTGTGCTGTGGCACTCACGGGTAGAAGCAGCGCGGCGAGGATTGCGAAGCATCCCGCAATCGGTGGGAATATCGAACATCGCCTGTTGCCGCGCATGGGCTACCTCTACTTTGTTGCGGCATTGAGAAACAGCACGCCACATTCACGAGGTGAGCATACTCGCTCGTTCGACGCCTTGCGAGTCCTGAAAAATGCGCTGCGATCGGATTGGCCGCTGGCCGAATGAAGGGCGTACGTTGGGCATCGTGATCCTTGGAACTCACGTCGCCATTGACCGAAAACCGACTCGATCACGCTTCCGTGAACAATCGCACGAAGTCGAGGGACGAGATAATGCCGTGAAGGTGCCGTTCGTTGTCGACCACCAGAATGTGATGTATTCCCTGGCTCACCATCGCCTGCGCGACATCGGCGAGCGACGTTGTGGGGAGCACGAAGACGACTTCGTCGCTCATCACTTCCTTGACCTCTTGATCGGGAATCTCATCGATCCCTCGGTAGACGCTGAAGTTCTCCCAGCGCTGCGAGTCCATGTCGAAGAACGCGCCATTCTCAACCTCGGCATCGTGGTCGGGTTCCTCGGCCTGTTCGTGTTCGCGATTCAGCACATCGGTCGCCGAGATCACGCCCACGCAACGCCCTTTCGAGTCGACGACGGGGAGCGCGCCGACATGGTTGTCGACCATGAGGGACATCGCCTCGCGCAACGTGTCTTTACGCGCGACCGTCACGACGTCTTTTGACATGAGATCGGCGGCAGTCTTGGCTTGCGTCAACATGGTGGCGTCTCCGTAGGCTAGGGATCGATGGAGTTTCTCGAATTGCTGATTCACTTCCTGTGCATGCGGTGTACCAATGGGACCAACGGATCGTCAAAGGAAACCAATGAGACTTTTCTGCGTGACGTGACGCACACTTTCGCCTTGAGTGTGCGATGTTGACAATCCTGATGATGCCGGTGTGCAATAGCGGACAGGTACGCTCGCCGCGACTGACGGTTGTCGGCAAAGCATGGTGCCAGCAGAGCGCGAGCCTGATCGAACTCTTCGCGGTCGATAGCCATGTTGGCGTCGTCACGGTCGTCCCACTGTCGGCCGGGCTGGTCAGAGACAGCCTTCACGCTCGTGCCTGGTTCTCACGACGTTGCTAAACCGCGTTCTCCTTATGGCGCTGAGCGCGCTCTACGATCTGCTACAAGCGGTCGCAAAACGGTTTGGGCGGGCGACGCTCTCGTGGAGCTGAAACGAGAGCGGGCTCGGCCGGAGCCTCGCCCTCACGGTTTTGAAACTGCTTCGAATGGCATGAACGAGTCAACAAGTCGTGAACGACATCTTGCCCATTCGGCCGACAACGACGGCAGTGAAAGCTGCTCGAACGGAACGGACGAGCCTGCACGTCGTCTCCCCTGTGATCGCGGTATTTATGGCCCTGTTGTCGTGTTTGGCCTTAAATCGTCGCTGTTGCCGACAAGTCGCGAGGCGCTGCTTCCGCCCATTTCACCCTTCCTGTTCGCACACCCCTCTCCTAGAATCTCCCAAACCATTCACCCATCACGGGTCGCGGCGTCGCTGCCGCGCCCCGTGTTTTATTGTTTGTACCCGCCCATCGAACTCGAAGTGTCGGCTGGGCGTAAGGCCGATCAACCGCGTAGACAAAGGGAGTTGATCATGGAACGGCAACCGATCACCCGTGAGGGATTCGATAAACTCCAGGCCGAGATCCGTCATCTCGAGACCGAGGTGATGCCCTCGATTGCTGAGAAAATCGCTGAGGCACGGGCCGAAGGAGACTTGAAGGAGAACGCCGAATACCACGGCCAGCGCGAAGAACAGGGACGTCTTCAGGCAAAGATCAATCAGATGAAGTCGAAGCTCGCCGGCTGCTTTATCGTCGAGAAGGCCGACATGCCGAAAGGGATCGTCACGTTTGGTTCGACGGTCACGATCAAGGATCTCGACTACGGCGACGAAGAGATCTACGAATTCGTCGGCCCCGGTGAAGAAGACTTCGACGGCCCGGTTCTCAAGATTCTCACGACCAGCCCCCTCGCGAAAGGCCTCCTGGGAAAGAAGCCCGGCGACCAGGTCGAGATCGAACTCCCCCGAGGCACCCTGAAGGCCGAGGTCGTGAAGATCGTCGATCACGGGGATGAATAGGGGTAGCGGAAGTCGTGAGACTTCCGATATGGCCCGCATCGGAACTCTCACGAGTTCCGCTACTCACTGATTCTCAACGAAGGAGTCACACCATGTCGGAGAAAGTTGTCATTATTGGTTCGGGCCCCGCAGGTTGGGCGGCTGCGATTTACACCGCGCGAGCCAACCTCAACCCCCTTGTGATTGAAGGGGCGATCACGATGGAGAACCAGCAGAAGGGAACCCTTCCGCTCGGGCAACTCAACCTTACGACCGAGGTCGAGAACTATCCCGGCTTTCCCGCCGGCGATATGACGACCTATCTCGACACGTCGATTGCCAAGGAGAAGCGGCAATACATGTCGGAACATCACAAGCAGGGAGTGAGCGGCCCGGAGTTGATGGAGCTGATGCGTCAGCAGGCCGTCAACTTCGGCACGCGCGTCATCACGGATGACGTTGTCGAAATCGACCTCTCGAAGCACCCCTTCACGATGAAGACGCTCGAAGGGAAAGAATACACGGCCCTGTCGGTCATCATCGCCACCGGCGCTCGTGCCAACTATCTGGGTCTGGAGTCGGAAGACCGTTTCAAGAATCGCGGCGTCTCGGCCTGTGCAGTTTGCGATGGTGCGCTCCCTCGATTTCGCGATCAGCCGCTGGTGGTCGTCGGCGGCGGTGACAGTGCGATGGAAGAAGCGACCTTCCTCACCAAGTTTTCGCCAAAAGTCTACATCGTCCATCGTCGCAATGAGTTTCGAGCCAGCAAGATCATGGCGGAACGTGCGCTCGAGAATCCCCGTATCGAAGTGAAATGGAACTCTGAGGTTGATGAAGTTCTCGGCAACGATGACGAAGGTGTGACGGGCGTCCGCATTCGTGGCACCGACGACAAAGACCGTGTTGAGGAACTGGCAGCTGCCGGCTACTTCGCCGCCATTGGCCACACGCCGAACACCGACTTCCTCAAAGGGCAGATCACCACCGACAACAAGGGCTACATCCAGTGGACGACGCCCCAACGCACGTACACCAACGTCGAGGGCGTATTCGCGGCAGGAGACGTGGCCGACAGCTACTATCGTCAGGCGATCACCGCCGCCGGCAGCGGTTGCATGGCCGCCCTCGACGCCGAACGCTGGCTGGCGGCCAAGGGTCTTGAGTGAACCCGAGATTGAGTGTGGTTGTCTGATTCACCGACGTCGTAGGACGGGCTTCCCAGCCCGTCTGCCTGTAATTGACGGCCAGGGAAGGTCGACCTATTGAGTTATGAAACTGCGTCATCGGACTTCCGGCCCTGCTCGCAACACGCTCGCACATTGACTCACTCACCACGCCGCCATAGACTTCGCCACAGGTTCGCGGATTAAAGTCCCAGTTGTCAGTACGCGCATCACGCATCCTGACTTCTATCCCCCGAATCCCGACCACTAATCACACGGGATGTAGCTCAGCTTGGCAGAGCGCCTGCTTTGGGAGCAGGAGGCCGTAGGTTCAAATCCTATCATCCCGATTTGCTCTAACTGTTTGCCGAACGTGAAGTAACGTACCTGCCCGAGTGCGGCAGCGCGGCCCGAAACCGAACCGAAACGGTGGTAGTACTACCACTTTCCACTCGGAAGGCCCGCCGATGTCGCAATCTCCGCAGAAAACCACGCTCCGCATCCCGCGATTGACGCTCCACAAGGCCACCGGCCAAGCCCGCGTCCGCCTCCAGGGTCGCGACATCTATCTGGGCACCTATGGCAGCGAGGAGGCCGAGGAACGCTACCGGCGGTTGATTGCCGAATGGCTCAGCGGGCAACTCCCGGACCCGCGTCAGCAGCCACCGGCGACCGCCCACACCGAGTCGATCAGCGTCAATGCCCTGATCTGCCGCTACCTCCAATGGGCCAAGACCTACTACGTCAAGGGTGGCCGGCTCAGCAGCGGGTACGGAGACATGAAGGACGCCGCCCGGGCGCTCCGCCGGCATTACGGCCGCACGCTTGTGAGTGAGTTTGGTCCAATGAAACTCAAGGCAATCCGGGAGGCGTTGATCGCCGAGGGACTGGCGCGTTCCACAATCAACGCTCGAATCGAAGGGCATCATCCTCTGGGACGGAGCTCCGTGGCATCGCGCCAAGCATCTCAAGGAAAAAGCCCAGAGCCTGAACATCGAACTCATTCCACTTCCGGGATACAGTCCAGACCTGAACCCGATCGAAGGACTTTGGAAATGGATGCGGGAAGAGGTGACTCAACACGTCTGCCACAAAACACTCGAAGCCCTGTTCACCGCCTGCAAAGAGTTCATCGACACCCTCAATCGCGAACCTCTGAAAATCACCCAACGACTCTGGCCACGCTTCGAACTCGACCCTCAGATCGAAAAACTCCGCCTCTCAATTTGAACTTGGTTTAGCAGAATTATTGTAGGCGATCGGTGCCGAGCGTGGCGCGGTAGTCGGCTTGCGCTTTGTAGTAGCGCAGCAGAGCATCGATCTCGTAGATTGCGGTTTCGGCGGCGTATTGTTCGCGCAGGATGACCGACAGCAAATCGCCTTCGCCGACCTCGAGTTTGCGACGTTCGATGTCAGCCAGGTTCTCCGCGATGCTGACTGCTTCGCGATTCAGTGCGATTTGCTCGTACTCCGCAATAATCGCGGCATACGCTCCCTGCACCTCGGCGGTGATCGTATCACGAGCCAGACGCATCTTTTGATTGAGTTCCGCGAGCTTGGCTTCGATCATCCGTAGCTTGCCCTCTGCCTCGCGCCGCTGCAGCGGAACTTCACCGAACAGGCCGATCTCGAACTCGAAGGGAGACTTGTCTTCCTTGCTGCTGGTCGGGTAGCCGACATCCTGCGACCCAGACATCACCAGATCGAGCGTTGGCAAGTATGTGTTTTCGGCCTGATCGTATTCGACTTCGAGTTGTTCACGCATCAGACTCATCGCGCGGAGTTCCGGCCGACTGGCCAGCGCGAATTGAATGTCGAACGGCAATTCCTCTGTCGCCAGCGGTGTGACGTCGGGGAAGTCGGGGAGATCCTCCAATCCAAGCACGATCGGCATCCCGGAGTCATCACGCAGATAGAGCGACAGCTTGATGGCCGATTCCTGAAACTTGCGGCGCGCCTCGAAGACCAGAGCTTCACGCGACAATATCAGTCGACGATTATCCTCGACCACCGGCGGATCGACGTCACCGACTTCAGCTCGCCGTACCAGCCCTTGTTGCCGTTGGGCCGCCAGACGATAGACGCGATCGTAGATGCGAAGCTTGTGACCGGCGGCCACCCAGTCCCAGTAAGCGTCGGAACCAGCCTGGACGAACGAGATGAGCTGCGCCTGAACGTCAGGATTCACTTGCTGTCGTGCAATCTCGGCCTGCCACAACTGAGCCCGTCGAGAATCGATGTCGACATCCTGCAACAGCGGCAGTGCCACGCCGACTTTGAACTCGCCCCCTTCATTGGTCTGGCGTTCCAGGTACCACGGCTGAAACTCGCCGCGGCCGACCCGGTAGCCGGCGAAGAACTCTCCGCCAGTATAGATCGGCTGGCTGATTCCGATCGCGTGTCGGTAGGTTTCGTAGAACCCTACGGGGCCGTTCTCAGTTGACGCCTTGAGGGATGTATCGAACTCGCCATTCGCTGCCAGGATGGCGGCATCGGCCCGTTGGAACTGGAACATCGCAGCCTGCAGCGATGGGTACGAGCGGTAAACCGAGCTGATAACTTCGTCGAGTGGGGTTCCGGCGGCATCCTGACTGCGCGGAATGTGGGCATTGAGCATGCGGCTCAGATCGTCCAATTCGGGATCGGCCCCGGCCTCGGCAGGGTGGTCTTGGTTCGTCGTTGACAGAGGGAGAGGAGCCGGCGGAATGGTCAGGTCATCTTCTGCCGGCGAATCATCGTCGACAACGTAGCTGACCCGGCCCACATCGTGTGTGGCGGTCGGGAGAGTGTGGGTATCGGTAGCTGCTGTCTCTGAAATGTCTTCCTGCAGAACGACCCTCGCAGCGGGTGGTGGCTGGAGGGGCGTTTCGTGCTGCACGGTCCGCGACGGCGTGCGGCAACCGGCACCGAGCATGGCAAGGATGACGAAGTAACTCCAGCGGTCCATTGAGAACGTCCCTGTTCTTCTGACGCAGGCCGGGCGCAAACCTGGTAAAGAGGTCGACCCTCTTTAGCATCGGGTTGAGGAGGAACGCGAATGAAATCCTCTCACAGTCCGCACACTCGGTTTCTGCCGAATGGCGAGTACGATCAGACGATGCAGTCGAATCGTCATAACCGTTACAGCTTCCAGGCTTGGCCTCCGAGTTACGGCATCGGCATCCATTCAGTAGGCCGGCTTCGGCGGCTTGGGGATGTAGGTATCGCGCTGTACCGTCGGGGGGAAGCCGTTGATCTTCCTCCAGACTTCAAACCACAGGTCGACCTGTTCGAGCAGGATCCACCCATTCGCTCTCGTACCCTGTCGCAGAAACTGAGCATCGGGCCACTCTTCTCCTTCCGCGGGTCGGACGAGCACGCGGAACTTGCCGGTGCCGTCGTCGGTGGCATCAATCGACATCACTTCGCCACCGAATGTACCGACAGCGACCGAGGGCCAGCCCACAAACTGTACTGCCGGCCAGCCTTCGAACTGTAATCGCACATGTCGACCTGGTGAAATCAGCGGCGCGTCATTCCCGTCTACCCAGATCTGCACAATACTGACGGTCGAAATGGGCACGATCGTGCACACCGGAGCTCCTTCGGAGACCATTCCTGTGCCGAGATTCGGCGTGATATTCGTGATGATGCCGTCGCAGGGACTGAGGATCACCTGGCTTCGCTGACGTTCCAGCTTGATCTGCGCATCGATGAGATCGGACTGCGCCTTCGTCAGTTCCGACTGCGTCTTGGAAATGTCACTCTCGGCCTTGGCGGCGTCGGAGACCGCCTTCTGCAGCAGCGATCGGGCGTACTCGATATCGGTCTGAGCCTTATGCGCGCTCGCTTCCCGCGAGCGTTCGCGCGACTGCTGGTCCAACCTTGCCGCTTCGAGGGTAAGTTCCGCGCGGGCGACCTTCGCCAGAGCTTCGCGATACTTGCGTTCGGCGACTTGAAACGTGTCGGCACCGACAATCCCTTCGGTGAACAGCGTCTGCTGACGTTCGTAGTTCGCCAATTCCTGTTCCAGGCCGGCCTGCTGCTCGGCAAGATACTGCGCTTCCGCGAGAACCTTTTGCGCGGCGGCCGCGATCGCCAGGTCCGCGGCCGCGAGAATCTCTTCTCTTACCTGCCCGTAGATGACCAACTGCGCCTGACACGTGGTGACGACCTGTTCGGCCGCTTCGAGCGTGCGGCCGTTCGCTTCAAGCTGTCCCTGGACGGCAGCGACGGCTTGCTCCGCAAATTCCAACTGGTTCTCCAACCGTTCGGTGAGGCCGGGATCGAGATCGCGAATCTCCGCAATGAACTCCCCTTCCTCCACGCGCGTGTTCTCGACGATCCCCTCTCCCCAGGCGACGATACGGCCCTTGATCGGTGCTTCGATGACTTGCGGCCGCTCTGACGGTGAGAAAGCCGCAACACTTCCCTTGCCCGAGATCGACTGCTGCCAGGGAGCGAAGGCCATCACGACGATCATGCCGATTAGACCGACCAGCAACATGCGTGCGAGTCGTCGGATCGTCCGCGACGTCTTGATCAATTTGACCGACGGAGGCGCGACGTGATCGACCTGAGTCAACCGTCCCTCCACGAGCGATTGCAGCATGCTGTTATTCTTGTCCACTTTGCGAATCCTCTACAATGACCCGTGCGATGCGAAGACTTTACGAGGGCGATGCCGAAGGCGCGTCGTTGGAACGCCCCATCATTCCGAGATCCCAACGATCCGAGCAGCAATCCGCGAACTCGCGACGAGCGGTCCGCACGACGAGCGTCCAGGGATGCTCCGGACCGCACAACATCTGCAGCACGTCGATCCCCGTTTCGGCATCGAGCGTGTCAAGCAGACCATCAATGAGCAATAGTCTCGGCTTGGCCGCCATCGCCCGGGCGATGCTCAGCAGCACACGTTGCCGTGCGTTCAATGGATATCCGCGCGGCTGCAATTGCGTGTTGAGTCCGTCGGGCAGTGATTCAAAGTCGTCGGTCGTTCCCAGGCTGTTCAGAATCCTGTAGACCTCCATCGGCGAAGTATCGGGCCGATTCAGATGGACGTTCTCGGAAATCGTTCCCGGCAGGGCAGAGACTTCGCGAACCAGCACGACGTCATCCAGCAACGACTGCCTGCGAATCTCACGGATGTTGATTTCATCCAACAACATTCGGCCACTTCCGGGTGGCGTTCGTCCCGCCAGCAGATTCATCAATACCTCGGCCTGTGAACCCGGTGGAGCCAGGATCGCGATATGTGCGCCCGAAGCGATCTCCCGCGTTTGCGGCTCCAATCCAGGCAGGCCTCCGGAAGCGGCATGCCGGACGTTTTGCAGCGAAACCGCCATTGGCGCGCTGGAATCGAGCGTCAATGTGCCGGTCGCGGTCTCCAGTGGCAGGTCCAGGACGTGGCCGATCTTTTCGACCGATGCCACCAGGTCATAGAACGACTCCATGTGCTTGCCGAGCTTGGCAAATGAGCTGAGGACAGCCGTCACGATCAGTTCGGCTGCGATCAGTTGTCCCAAAGTCAGTTCGCCGGAAATGACGAGCCAGCCACCCAGTCCCAGCAGCGCGGTGCTGGCGACGGCCTGCAATAAGAGCGACGCCACGATCTGCCTTAGCAAGATCGCGAAGTGCTGCCGGCGGGCCTCAAGGTAGCCGTCGATGAGATGACTGGCGCGAGATGCCGCCAGTTGCCGCGCCCCGGGAATCGCTAGTATCTCGAATCGATTTCCCAAGCTCTGTAGCCAGCCGAAGACACCATATTTCTTCTTCGATTCCTTGATGCTCGAATTGAAGGCCCCGTACCCGAGGCTGAAGATGATTGCCGACACCAGCAATAGCAGCAGAATGTCAAATCCCAACAGCCAGGGATGGTAGAACGCCAGCACGGCCAGTCCGATGAGGGCGCTCAGCACGAGTGTCACGCCGTCCAACAGAAGTTGCGCGAACGTCTTCTGCAGCGTGGGAACTTCCATGAAGTAGTTTACGACGTCGGGAACATCGTGTTCGGCCTCGAAATCGGCGTCGATTCGCGGGATGCGATACGAGAAGTCGGCCGCGATGCGGGCAAACATTCGCCGCTGAAAGATTTCGACCACGATCGTCTGCAGGATGCGGATCCCGGCCAGAAAGACGAGAAATCCGAGCAGCAATAGCGCCAGCACGATCACCGGCTGCAGGAACCTGCCGAAGGCGATCGTGTTGACCAGCGATTCGATCGCCAGCGGAGTCGCGAGCATCAACAGACCGCTGACGAATGCGAACAGTACCACGATGCCGATATCGGTTCGTTCAGCCCGCAGCACGCGAAAGATGCGCACGAGTGGCGAAGCCGAGGAATGGCTCAGGCCACGAATCATCTGCGGAGGGTCGACCACGAGCGCCGCGACAGCCGGCGCCGACTTGAAGATGCGTCGCAGATCGCGGCGCGTGAGGGGCACGAATGCGCCTCGGTCGACATCAAGCTTTTCAGGCTGGCCCCGCTGACCGCGCACCAGGAGCATGGCCCCCTCTTCAGCCTGCAGCAAGACGTGGGCGTCAGCACGGAGAAGTTCCGTGAGCGGCCCTGCCGCCAGTTCGACCTGCCGACAGTTGAGATCGAGTCTCGGCAGCACCTGCTGGGCCAGTGCCAGGGGCGACATCGTGCCAGATTCCCCCTGCTCGCGAAGTGTCTCATGCACCACCTGACCGATATATGTCGCGTCGTGATCGACTCCCGCGGAGGCGCACAACGCCGCGATCGCGCCTGCTTCGGCGTCGAGAAGGTCTGTCGGCACCGTGAAGATTCGAGCCATTCGTGTGCTATTCTCTCCGAAATTGATGAGATGAAATCTCTGCTTGCCAGTTATTAGATCGAATTTCCATCAAAAACACGCAAGGAATCTCACTTCGAATTTGTTGATACCAAGTCATTGCGGGCATCGCGAACGAGCGATCTGGCCGCCGCCGAGGATTCGGCCAGTGCTGTCAAATGCCCCATCTTCCGTCCCGGCCTCGCCTGCAGTTTTCCATAGATGTGGAGCTTGACCTCGGGCCGCGCGGCAACGGCTCCCCAGTTGGGCGAGCGATCCTGCCAGAGATCCCCCAGCAGGTTGGCCATTGCGGCTGCGCAGTGCTGGCGAGCCGACCCCAGTGGCAGGCCACAAATAGCACGGACTTGCTGTTCGAACTGACAGGTCACATGCGAGTCGATGGTCATGTGTCCTGAATTGTGCGGACGGGGAGCCACTTCGTTGATCAGCAGTCGACCGTCGCGCGTGAGGAACATCTCGACACATAACACACCGACGCAGTTCAACGCGACCGCCACCTCGCGCGCCATGTCGATGGCCTCGTCACAAAGCCGCTGCGGAAGATGTGATGGAGACGACGAAACATCCAGAATGTGATTGTGATGCGTGTTCTCGATGGGGCCATAGGTCACCATCGATCCGTCGATGCCACAGGCGACGATCACGGAGAGCTCGCAATCGAAGTCGACAAAGCCTTCGACAACGACATCGTTCGACGCGAGAGTCTCCCACGCCGCGGTTGCTGATTGAGGTTCGCGAATCATCACTTGCCCCTTACCGTCGTAGCCAAAGCCTGCTGTCTTCACGACGGCGGGACATCCGATCGTTGCCAATGCCTCCTGGAGTTGGGGCCATGAACCCGCAACAGCAAACGGTGCGGTGGGGAACCCGGCCGTTCGTAGAAACTTCTTTTCACGGAGGCGATGTTGCGTGATGTGCAACACGTTCCCATCCGGACGCACGGGAACGTAGCGCGCAGCGATTTCAGCCGTCGCGGCTGGAACGTTTTCGAACTCGAATGTGACCACATCGACTTTACGAACGAAAGCGGCGACGGCATCGAGGTCGTCGTAGGAGGCGTTGATCTCCAGGTCGGCGACCTGTCCCGTCGGCGTGTCGGTGTCGGGAGAGAGAACATGCACGCGGTATCCCAAGCGGCGCGCCGCGATCGTAAACATGCGGCCGAGCTGACCGCTTCCCAGCACCCCCAACGTTGCCCCCGGCAGTATTTTGCGAGTCATAGTTCACACTCCGCCATGACTTTTTCGGTCTGTTGACGTTGAAACTCGTGCAACTTCAATCGCAACTCGGCTCGTGAGCACGCGAGTAGTCGGATCGCAAGCAGCGCGGCATTCCTCGCCCCGGCTGCGCCAATCGCCAATGTTCCAACAGGGACGCCAGCCGGCATCTGCACGATCGACAGTAGAGAATCCATGCCGCTCAGAGCCTTGCTCTGCACCGGCACTCCCAGAACGGGTAGCACCGTTTGAGCCGCGATCATGCCCGGGAGATGAGCGGCCCCACCGGCACCGGCGATAATGATCTCCAGCCCCCGTTGCTCCGCCGTGTGTGCGTACTCGCACATCCATTGCGGCGTGCGATGAGCCGACACGACGCGACACTCGTGAGCCACGTCAAACTCGTTCAGGGTCTCGGACGCGGCCCGCATCGTCTCCCAGTCCGATTTGCTCCCCATCACCACGCCGACGATAGGTTGATGTTCTTTGGTCATGACTTCGACTCCTGTGAACATGGTTTATTGTTCGCGGGTTGTTTATTCGGAATGCTTTCGATCCAAGTGGCGCTGGACGGTTTTCCTCGCTCGGTCACTCGCGACCGAAATGGCGGCGCGAACATTGGTGTCGACCGCTTCCACGATCAGTTCGTCACCGCGGTCGACCTTGATCGCAATCAGGCAGCGCTGGTCGATGCCTTTCGAATCGTTGTGAATGTCCTCGATTCGCACGGACGTGCTCGAAATTCGCGGACCAAACCGGCTGAGGGCAAAGTACACGCGAAGCTTGATCAGCGCGCGGATCTCGTCCGACAGATCGACACTGTTCGACCGTATGTTGAGCTTCATGATACTCCTGTGTTCCGAAACATGAAGACTGCGAATTCATCGCGAATGGGCCGTTGTCGGCTCGGCTGCAAATGAAGCGATAAGCTTGTACATGTCGTGAGTTCCTATCGATGAGTCGACGGGGTCAGTATCGGCTACGCATGACAGTTAGACAAACAGATTAGTTGTCGTTGAATATAAGATAATACCTACATATCATTAGTGGCATGGACTGGCTCAATTACCACCATCTCTATTACTTCTGGCTGGTGGCCCGCGAAGGGAGCATCACGCAGGCCGCCGAACTGCTGCGGCTCGCGCATCCCACCATCAGCAAACAACTCCAGCAGTTGGAGACCTCGCTCGACGACAAACTGTTCAAGCGGGTTGGTCGCAACCTCGCTCTCACCGACTTTGGCCAGACCGTCTTCCGGTACGCTGATGAAATCTTCTCCATCGGGCGGGAATTGCAGGATGCCATCCGGGGGCGCCCGGGGGATCGCCCTTTGCAGTTCGTCGTGGGTATGCCGAACGTGCTGCCGAAGCTCATCAGTCATCGCCTGCTGGAGCCTGCTCTGACTCTCGGGACGGACGTCCATTTGATCTGCCGCGAAGCCTCTCACGATGAACTGCTCGCCGAATTAGCCGTGCATCGTCTCGATATTGTCCTCTCCGACGCACCAGCCGGTCCGACGGCCAACATTCGCGCCTTCAACCACTTGCTGGGGGAATGTGGAGTTTCATTCTTCGGGACTGCTGAACTTGTGAAGTCGCATCGTCGTCGATTTCCCGCATCACTCGACGGCGCGCCCTTGTTGCTGCCGACCGCGAAGACGGCCTTGCGGCGCGATCTGGATCAATGGTTCTACTCTGCCGATTCGAGACCCAAGATCATCGCTGAGTTCGAAGATACGGCACTCATGAAGGTCTTCGGCCAGGACGGCATCGGCATCTTCCCGGGGCCGTCGGCGATCGAGGATGAGATCTGTCGACAGTATTCGGTTCGCGTCGTCGGCCGCACCAGCGACGTACGCGAACGCTATTATGCCATCTCGGTCGAACGCCGACTCAAGCACCCCGCCGTCGTCGCCATCTGCGATGCCGCCAGGAAAGAACTCTTCTAGCGGTGGCCCTCGAATTCATATGTCGCAGTCGGTTTCGGTGGCTACGGCATGTCGCAGAAACGACGCATCGTGTTCTCTCGATCTCGGTTCGTTCGTCGGCACTTCCCTATCGAGTGTAAACGACATTCACAGATAGATCGGGCTTCCTGCCAAATCTTCCCCTCCCCCCCCCCCCGGTGACACAGGATCGGGTCAACAGTTTCGACCCGTAGGACATGCACAGGAACGCGTGGGAGTGGTTGCTGAGATGGATATGACGCCGTGGCCTACTTAGCTTTGAGTTGCAGGTTGTCAGCTTACGGCTGAAGCGAGTTTCAGTTCCATTGCCAATCCCTTCAGCTTCGACAGAGCTCGGCATTGGATCTGACGTACGCGCTCCTTGGACATTCCAAGGTCAGTGGCGATCTGACGGAGGGTTTGCGGTTTCGACTGGCTTCCCGTGCCGTAGCGTCGATGCAGGATCGACTGCTCGCGTTCTTCCAGGCGTTCTCGAGCAGCATCCATCAACTGATGTACCGCCGAATCGGGAGGTGTCTCCACGTATTCGGCTTCATTGGCTGGCGCGCTCTCGGCCAGCAAGTTGTCCGGTGTCAAAACGAATCGGGCATCAATCCTTTGCATGCGCTGCAGCACTCGTGAGCATTGCCTTTGCAGAGAGTGCGTCAGATAGGTGCTGAATCGAAACCCTCGCGAATAATCGAACTTGTCGATTGCGCTCAACAGAATGAGCATCCCTTCGCCCACAAGATCCTGGAAGTCCTGCGACTGCCGGGAAAACTTCCGAGCCACCGCAACGACGAGTCGCACGTAGGACTCGGCCAATCTGCCACGGATTCTGCCTGCTTCGTCGAGCAACGACGCGATCATTTGCAGTCTTTCGCTGCGTCGTTGACGGCCAGATGTGCCTGTACGGAGAGCTTCCGCCCGAGATCGCACGAAGTTCATTCGGCGAAACAGAATCCGTTCGTCGCTTGCCGACAGTGGTGGCAACGCAGCCGCCAGCAGAGTTCCCACCGCCGATGATTCTCTGCCAACTCGAGGCCTTGTCGCCACCTCGGAAACGAGTTCGTCGACGCGATCAAGTTCCACCTGGGTGTACTCGAAACCGTCGAACTCGCTTGCGGAGATGAAGGCAATTTCGAGATCAGCCAATCGTGCATTTCGTTCACGGCTTGTTCCGGACCTCATGTGATTCCCTGCTGCAGTCGCCATTGGTTACCTCGCAAAAACTAAAAACATTCAAAACGTTCAATCAATGATTGCAAGAGTTCTCTCGGGCGTCAATGGGCAGTTCGCAATATTTTCAGTAATTCAAGGTAAATGGCGACATTTCAATGCGATCCCAGTAGGTGCACTGCTCATTTAAAACATTCAATTCGGTCATTTAGGTGGCCAGAAAAGGGCGCAAGCATCCACTATCGCACCATTTGAGACGACTCGCGGGCGGGCGCGAGTCAGCCGGAATACGTCTTGAGGTAGCCTTTGACGTTCAGCTTGCGGGCCGTGTTGTCGCTGCTCATATAGCGAATTTTTCCGAAGATGGGACGCTCCGGGCCCCAGGCACGGTCGTATCGGCCCAGCACCCAGAAGATGCCTGAGTACGAATTCGGATTCCGTCCATCGACGGCGAACTTATTGTTGAGTTCAATCATCGTCGCCAGGGCGTCCTGGGGAGTCGGCGACCATTCGAGGATCTTTTTGCCCCAAAGCATTCGCAGATAGTTGTGCATCCGGCCTTCACACACAAGCTGAGTCTGGGCCGCATTCCAGAGGGGATCATGCGTTGCCGCCGACTCGAATTGCTGCATCTCATAGAGGTGCTTTCGCTCGTCTCCTGCATGCTCGGCCAGAGTTCGCTGCGCCCATTCGGGGAGCGACTCGTATTGATCGTAATCGTCCCGCTGCCAGCACATGTTGAAACCCAGCTCGCGCCAGGTGATGAGTTCATCCAGAAAACTCTCGGCCTCGGGACTCATCCCCCACCATCCCTCGCGAGCACCTGTTGATTTGTCCGCGAGCATCTCAGGTGTCCAATCCTCGCGCTCAATCAATCGATGAAAAATGTCGTGCGCGGAGACATGACCGAAATGCAGATACGGCGACAGCCCGCTGGCGGCTTCATTCTCGGGATCGTTTCGATCCACTGAATACCGCGACAATCGGTGTTTTAAGAAACGATTGATGATTTTTTGAGCAGCGGTTGACCCACCATCAAACACCGCAGGACCGACCTGATGATCGATCGGCAATCCGGCGAGCTGTTCCGATGTCGCGGAAAGCAATCGATCACTTGCCTCCGGCCAACGATTGTGAATCTCTCTTGAAACGCTGGGAGCCGCGGGCAGATCGCCTTTGCTGAGAGGCTTTGCTTGCGGGTGCTCATTCAAATGGGGCACAAGATGCTTCTGCAGCCAGCGGCGAAAGTCGTAAGCTCGTGCAAAGACACGATCGGCGGCCCGCATCGGGAGCACACCATTCGAGTCAACGGCTTCGAGCTTGACGACGACACGTTCCGAAACCGATTGAATCATGCGCGGCAGGAAGAAGCAGGGAAAATCATCCGTCACAATCACGGATGCCTGCGTGGCGAGTCGCTCCAGCAGGCCGCGACCGTGCCCGGGCTTCGGCTCGACGTAGCAGTAATAGCGCACCGACGAGTTCGCAAAACTGCGTCGATTATCGGCCATCCCCTGCATCACGAAACGATGCAGGCGATCACTCGCCCAGGGGTAGCCCGACCGCAATGCCTCGAAAACCAGCAATGGCTTGCCCAGCGCCTTGGACCACTCGATCGCGCGATCCAGACTGTAGTTCCATGACGATCGCCGATTGGCAATCATCCAATACAGCACATAGTCGCCATCGCCTCGCGGCGGCCTTGTGTTGAGATCTTGAATGCGAATCGGCGGGACGGACGGCATCTTCAACGGCTTCAAGACTTCAACGCGATGGTTTCGGCGGCAGTGGAAAGAACGCGCTCGTTCGACGCGCATAGTCGGCGAACCCGGACTTCTGTGACATTGATTTCTCGAGCAACGTGACGCCGGAAACTCGCATGAGCAGCACCGACATCAGCAGCGGGCTGGTGATGGTCCAGATGTGCAGGAAGTGGGCGATCGAAATCAGGTACAGCCCCCACCAGACGCAAAAGTCGCCAAAGTAGTTGGGGTGACGCGTGTAGCGCCACAGTCCGGTATCCAGCACGCGTCCCTGGTTCTCCGGCTGCGACTTGAATCTCGCCAACTGCCAGTCGCCAATGACTTCAAAGCACATCCCGATACCGAACACGACAAGTCCCGCGATATGCAGCGACGACCACTTCTGCTGAGCATATGGGATGCCGTACTGAAGTGGCAGCGAAACGAACCACAGCAAAACGGCCTGCAACAGGAAGACGATGTACAGGCTTCGCCACCAGAAGCTCTGCGATCGCTTCTCGCGCATCGCGGCATAGCGTTTGTCTTCGGGTTGGCCATGATTGCGCCAAGTCAGGTATGCCGAGAGCCGGACTCCCCAGATCGTCGTTAGCGTCGGCAGTAACCAGGCCGATGGAGAGTTGAACAGGTCTTCCGAGGCAAGCATGTTCCTCGAGCGGGCAAGAACAAACGTCATCCAGGCGACCACGACGAATCCCAGCCCCCATACCAGATCGATAATGCTGACGTTGCGCAATGGCAGACTCACGAGCCAGACGATAAGCATCAGCCCGATCACGGTCATTGCATTCGTGAGCAGTATGGCAGTCATGCAATCGGCTCGCTAACCTGTTGTCCGCTGGAAGGCTTCTCGAACAGGTAGTGCGAAACCCACCACTCGCTGCCGTTGCGATAACCAAACATCTCGGCACATGCCATGAAGAAGATCCGCCAGCGCTGCATCCAGCGGTTTGACTGGTCTGACCCATAGGTGTCTTTTAGAACGTCAACGATTTTGTCGCGATTCGCATCGAGTCGTTCGAGCCAGGCATTCGACGTGCGCTGATAGTGCACGCCGCTCCACCGCCACTGGTCAAGCAATTTGAGATCATCCTGATACATTGCCAGGAGCTCGTCGCTAGGCATCATCCCACCGGCAAAGAAGTAACGCGTCATCCAGTCCCGTGGACCATGATCCTCATAGAAATAGGGCGTATTGCGATGACAGAAGACGTGCACGAACAGCTTCCCCTCGGGCTTGAGCCAATTTGAGATGCGTTTCAGCAGCAACGGGTGATTCCGCATGTGTTCAAACATCTCGACCGACACGACACGATCGAATCTGGTCGCGATATCAAAACTGTTCATGTCTGCCGTCAGCACTTCGAGATTGTCCAGGCCAAGTTGCCGGGCGCGCGTCTCGATGAAACGCCGTTGACCGGAGGAGTTGGAGACTGCCGTGATCTTTGACTCAGGGTAGTGCTCGGCCATCCATAGCGAGAGTGACCCCCAGCCGCAGCCGAGTTCCAGAACTCGCTGACCGTTTTCCAGGCGGGCGCGCTCGCACGTGATCCGCAGAGCGGCTTCTTCGGCCTCGGCCAGGCTGTCGCAACCAGCGTCCCAATAGCAACAACTGTATTTCAGCCGAGGACCAATCGCGCGGACGAAGAACGCCGCCGGCACTTCGTAGTGTTGTTCATTCGCCAGTTCCGGCACTTCGGCAATGTTCCCGTTGGCACACGTCTGCAGGAACGCATTGAGTTCCGCTTCGCGACCGGATGTGTCGCGTAAGGCATGACGAGCCCGCTGGCCCACCAGATGACGAATACCACGACGGACGAAGACGTCTGGAATCCGACCTCGTTCCACAAGTTCCAGAGCACCAGCCATGATCGACATTCGTCATCTCCTGTTTGCAATCGGCGAAGCGGGTTTCAATGGCGTGTCTTTTCCCAAACGTACTGACCGACACCGACGGCGCGCTCCAGAAAGGCTCCTTCGCAATAGCAGAGGTAATACTCCCACATGCGGATGAAGCGGCCGTCGAAGCCAAGTTGTCGGACCTCGTCGAGTCGATCAACGAATACCGCTCGCCATTCATGAAGAGTGCGGGCGTAGCTGTCGGGGAACTGCAGCGCATCGATCATTTCGAGCTTCGTCCCCTGACTCACCGCATGTTGCATCGCGCCCACGGAAGGGAGATGAGCACCAGGAAAGACATACTTCTGGATGAAATCGACCGACCGCCGATAGCGGTCGTAACGCTGCTCGGGCATCGTGATCGCCTGAATCGCCATCCTGCCTCCCGGCTTCAGCAGGCGGTCGCACGCTGCGAAGTAGGCAGGGAGGAACTCGTGGCCGACTGCTTCGATCATCTCAATCGATGCCAGCTTGTCGAACTGGCCCGCGAGAGTGCGGTAGTCTTCCATCACAATGTTGATGCGGTCACCCAGCCCAGCAGCGTCAACGCGCGACTGAGCCAGCTCGAATTGTCGACGTGAAATGGTTGTCGTCGTCACTCGGCAACCATACTCACGGGCGGCGTGCATGGCGAAACTCCCCCAGCCAGTACCGATTTCGACGAGGTGATCGGATGCCTCTAGCTCCAGCTTGCGACAGACTCTGTCGAGCTTGGCGATTGAGGCTTCTTCCAGGCTCATGTCCGGTCTGGCGAACAGGGCCGACGAATAGGTCAGCGTGGGATCGAGGAAGAGCGAGAAAAACTCGTTCCCCAGGTCGTAATGGGCGGCGATATTCTGTTGGCTGCGACCGATTGTGTTACGCGCCAGCCAATGCGAGCCGCGGGCGGCGGCCATTGCCAGCCGAGCAACTCCCCGGTCCATGCCGACCAGATTGTCGAGATTTCGGCAGAGGATACGCATCAGCGTCGTGAGATCGTCACACGACCATCGACCGGCAATGTAGGCTTCTGCTGCTCCGAGCGTGCCGCCCATTGCCAGTTCGCGAAAGAACCGCAAGTCGTGCACTGTCACTTCAACCTGCAAGTCATCATCCGCTGGTGTGCCGACCCGATGGCACTCATTTCCGGGCAGTCGGATGTCAATGGTTCCATGCTTCAGAGATCGCAACGAACTAAAAACCTTGCTGGATACCCAATCCAATTGGGATGACCGGCGTTCACGACGCGTTGGGGAAACGGCAGGTTGATCAACGGCTGGTTGCGTCAGTGACGACGTCATGATCGGGAAACTCCTTCGATGGAACGGCTGAACGATGAGAGATCGGTTTCCATTGTTTCGGGGTGGGGAAAGTAAGGTGCCTTCTTCCACCACAAACGAAATGCCTGCCAGTAGATGGCTGCGATCACCTTGGTGGTCATCAATGGGTAACGTGCCAGTGTGGTCGCCAGCGAAAGCGGTGTGATCTCACGTCGCCGGAGCAGCATGGATGCCGTCAGTTCCGGCTGGCCATCACGACAGTCATCAATGTGTATGAAGAGTTGTTTCCCGGGAGTCGACAACGCCCAGCGATACTCCATGTCCATCGGAAAGAATGGAGAAACGTGAAACTCCTTCGGATGAGACTTGCGAAGCAGTGTGCGGGATGAAGCCGAAGCGCGGTCCAGCACGTAACAATGCCGCTCTCCCCAAGGCGTGTTGCTGACTTCCGCGACGACCGCCTCGACTTCAATTCCCGCCGAATCGAAGCAGTAGCAGAAGCTGACGGGATTCATCAGGTAGCCGAAATACCGCAGATGGGTCAGCAAACGAATCGGACCTGTTGGTCGCCGACCGATTTGCTCTTCGACGATGTCACGAACACAAACATCGAGTGGTCGTGAGGCGTCTCCCAAATGGTCGCCGCGACAGAACCGGGCGGCCGCTCGTTTGGAGGTCGACCAGAGCCAGCTCCCTCGAAACACCTTGTCGAGTTCATCCAGATCGAGATACGCCAGAAATAGCCGATAGCGGAATTGATGCAGGAAGGGCGTCGTTCGTTTGTGACGCACGACTCCCTCGTACAAACAACTGTGCAGATCGCCCTTCATGCGACCTCCACAACATCGCGGCTTACCGGTCTTGGCTGCTGGTCGTTGTTCGCGGGAGTCTGCCACTGCGGGAAGACGCCAAACTTCCTGCAGACCGCCAGCGCGCTATTGACGCCGTCTTCGTGGAAACCATTCCCCCAGTAGGCTCCGCAATAGGAGACATTGTCGGTTCGAATCAACTCGTGATGTCGTAACTGCGCGGTTCGTCTCTCGGTCGTGAAGACAGGATGAGAATACGCGTATCGACCTAAGACCCGTGCGGGGTCGATCGACTCTTCATCGTTGAGTGTCACCAGAATCGTCTGCGAAGTTTTGAGGCACTGCAGTATGTTCATGTTGTAGGTCACACTCGGCGCGACTTCCTCTCCGGCGGGGATGCGGTAGTTCCAACTTGACCAGGTGGTCTTGCGCCGAGGAAGGACGGCATCATCCGTATGCAGAAACGCCACATTCCGCGAATAGGGAAACTTCGAAAGAACTTCTCGCTCTGCCGGCGCTGGCTGCGACAACAACTTCAAGGCTTGATCGCTGTGGCAGGCGAAGATGACTTCGTCAAATCCTTCGGTTCCCGAATTGGTCGCGATCTCGACACCGAGTTCCGTACGAACGACTTGCCGCACCGGCGTCTTCAACCGAATCGCATCACGGTATCCTGACGTGATGCTCGAGACATAATTCCTCGATCCCCCGGTGATGGTTCGCCAGATGGGGCGATCGCGAACCTGCAGCATGCCATGATTGCGATAGAACTCGATCATGAAGCGAACGGGGAACTGCTGAAACGTCGCAGTCGGACACGACCAGATCGCAGCGCCCATCGGCAGGAGGTAATGCTCGACGAAGCCTTTGGAGTATCCCTCCGAATGCATGAACTCCGCGACCGTCATTTCATGCGATAGTTGGTTGACGACTTCAACCGAGTGCTTGTGAAAACGCAGAATGTCCCGCAGCATCCGATGGTGGCGAATGCTCACGAGGTTGCGACGCTGCGCGAATAGTGTCGCGAGAGTGTTTCCGGCGTACTCCAATCCACACTTGTCGCAGCGGACACTGAATCCCATCGAAGTCGGCTGCGACTGGACATCCAATTCGTCCATCAATGCACAGAAATTGGGATACGTCCTCTCATTGAAAACGATGAACCCCGTGTCGATGGCAAGTCGTTTGCCACTTAACTCAACATCGACCGTGTGCGTATGTCCGCCGACGTAGTCGTTGGCTTCGTAGACAACGACCTCATGTTTCTGTTGCAGGAGATAGGCGCAGACCATGCCCGAGATTCCCGAACCGACGATGGCAATCTTCACGACTGCACCTCGCGACTCGATGCATTCGGCCAACGACAGGCACCCTGGCAGCGTCCGGTCCAGCGGAGGCGATTGCTGGCGAAGACGCGATAGCCCCATTCTACGAGATGAGAGACGACTGGCCAGCGTGTTGGCAGCACCAACCACTTCAGCCCGACGGCGGAGTAGAGCCGGCGAAAGACCTCGACACCGGTGATCCAGGTCCCATCGGGAAGCCTGCCGTGAATCTCGGCCATCAGCTCGTCGTAGGACTTTTCGTTCCCTTCGGCCGAGAAGTCGATCTGCGTGAGATCGGTAAAGCGAACTCGCTGCTGACGATCCAGCCTCCTCAAGAATGCAATCTCCCGATCGCAGAGTGGACACTCGGAATCGTAGAACACTTCGAGATCAGTTATTGCCGACGCGACAGAAGTGGGAGAATGCGAGACATCCACTCGATTCGAAGTCCGTTGTTCTTGATGTGTAGTGAACATGTGAGAAAGCCTTCTGTCCAGAGGCTCATCAGGGTTGAGAGCAGGCGAGCCGTCACGGCGACGCCCTGTTCGATCGTAGAACCGCTCGTTCGTTTGGCCACCGCGAATCGTCCAAAACGATCTTTTGCAGTGTCCAAATGCTGCTCGCGGACTATCATCATCCGCGGGAACGATACGTCGCCAGCATCGGAGCAACGTTCAACATCACTCACCAAGTCATGTCGGAAACACTTTCACCAAAACAGGTTGCGCGGGCCATTGGGGTTAGCGAATCCTCGCTGAAGCGCTGGTGCGACCAGGGTTTGATCCCGTTCATGAAGACCGCCGGGGGGCATCGGCGGCTGGCATTGCAAGACGCCATTTCGTTCATTCGTTCGCGGGGCCAGGAACTTGCCAATCCCGATGCAATCCGTTTGCCGGTCCTATCGGGGAAGACCCATTGGACGCTCGACCGCGCCCGCGATCAGTTGATCGAGGCATTGAACCAGGGGGATGAGGCACTCTGCCGTCAGATCGTCACGGATCTTTATCTGTCGGGTCATCCCGTTGCGACGTTGTGCGATGAGGTATTGACCGCAGCCTTTCACAAGATCGGCGAACTTTGGGAATGCGGCGACGTGCAGATTTATCAAGAACGGCGGGCGTGCGAGTTGTGCCTGCGTGTGGTGTTTCATCTGCGGACACTGCTGCCTCAACTTCCCGCGTCGGTCCCTGTGGCAATCGGGGGCACGCTCGATGGCGATCCCTACACGCTGGCAACCAGCATGGCCGAAATCGTGTTGTGGGAAGCCGGCTATCGTGCGATGACCCTCGGCAACCTGTTGCCCTTCGCCACCATCCACAAGGCGATTGAGGACCAGCGCCCACGACTGGTCTGGTTGAGCGTGTCGAGTATTCGCGATCCGCAACAATTCGCGGCGGAGATGAATCACCTGTTTGAAACGTCTCTCAAGCACGGTACGGCGCTCGTACTGGGTGGCGTGGCCTTTACAGAAGATATCCGCCGCTCCATTCGTTACAGCAGCTATTGCGACACGTTCGCACACCTCGACAGCTTTGCCCGTTCTCTCCTGTTACCGCAAGCGACGAAGTAACCGTTCTCACTTCACTTCTTCTTTCTACGGAGTTGCTGATGATTTCCCGAATTCTATTGACCATTGTGTTGATGACATGTCTCGGCATCTCAGCGTACGCCGATGATGCCTCAACTGACTGGAATCAATGGCGCGGCCCGACTCGTGATGGCCATATCGCGTCGAGCGAAGCCTGGCCCGAGAGCCTCGACGAATCGACACTCACCCAGATGTGGTCGGTCGGACTGGGATCAGGTTACTCGGGTCCAATCGTCGTGGGAGATCGTGTGTTCGTCACGGAAACACTCAACGAAGATCGAGAGGTGGTGAGGGCATTTGATCGCAACACGGGAGAGCAACTCTGGATCACCGACTGGGCCGGGGCGATGTCCGTCCCCTTCTTCGCAGCCTCAAACGGCAGTTGGATTCGAGCGACTCCCGCTTGCGATGGCGAGCGTCTCTACGTCGCCGGCATGCGAGACTTGCTGGTCTGCCTCGATGTCGAGAACGGCGACATCGTCTGGCAAGTTGACTTCATGGAGAAGTTCGACACCCCTCTCCCGGCCTTCGGTTTCGTCTGTTCGCCTTTGATCGATGGCGACTTTGTCTACGTTCAGGCTGGTGGTGGATTGTGCAAACTGAACAAGCTGACGGGTGAAGTCGTCTGGCGCGTGCTCGATGACGGAGGAGGCATGGACGGCAGTGCGTTTTCCTCGCCGACCATCGTGACGCTGGAGGAAACCCGGCAAATGGCGGTGCAGACTCGCACTTCACTTGTTGGAGTCGATCTCGAAAACGGTGAGACGCTTTGGTCAGTCGACGTGCCGACCTTTCGCGGGATGAATATTCTGACTCCAACTCTCGTCAACGATGCGATGTTTACCAGCAGCTATGGCGGAGGCACATTCATGTACGGCGTGACACTGGCAGGCGAGAGTTTCGCAGTGGCATCCAAATGGACCGACAATCGCAACGAGGGTTACATGTCGTCACCGGTGCTGATTGATGGCTACCTCTACCTTCACTTGCGGAATCAGCGATTCACATGCATTGACCCTGCCACGGGAGAGGCTCGCTGGACGACAACTCCCTACGGCAAATACTGGAGCATGGTTGTGAACGGCAACCGTATTCTCGCACTTGATGAGCGAGGAGATCTGCTGTTGATCGCCGCGTCGCCTGAAGAGTTTCAGCTCGTTTCTGAGCGGCACGTCGCATCATCTGAATCGTGGGCGCACCTGGCCGTGTCGGGTAATCAGGTTTTCGTCCGCGATCTGGAACGCCTCGCCGTGTACCGCTGGGCAGATGGGGAGTAGAGCCAGTTCAATCAGTCGTCTTAGACGCTTCTCGTGCAACATGTTCTTCCGAAGCAGGCAGACAATGTTCGCATGATCGGGACGCTCCTGTGTATTCTTGATCGATTGCCTGGCCACAACACTCACAAAGGTATCCGCGTTGGACCAAGAGCGATGTACGGATCATGTGATCGCCCATCAATTTCCTCGTGGTCATTTAGTTGGTGAGTTGTATGCACCGGCAATTGTCCGAACGCGGTGCAACATGAGGTATTGACTGTTCACGAACGCCAAAGGCCGCTTAACCAGCGGCCGGGTGCCTTCAGATTGTCGGCGAACGCGACACGCTCTGCATTGGGTGTGATCAACACCGCCGTCGCGTCGTCATCCCGCAAGTTGGTGGGATTCAACGATTCGATCTGGCTGACGATGTGAGGCAATAGCGACGACGCTTCATCAGGTGTGGATTCGCGAACGACATTCAACAACCCCTCAACACCGAGCATCTCGTCGTTGGCGTTAACCGCCTCGATGAAGGCATCTGAATAGCAGATCACCAGATCTCCTTGATCCAGTCGAAGTCGCGTTGTGCCATACTGCTCGTCATCGCTGATGCCGAACGGCAACCCACTCGCTTTCGCGACCTTGGCGGGTTGAATATTTGCCAGGCATTCCCATCTTCGCTGCGCGTGCCTATAAACCAAAGGCGCGGGATGTCCTGCCGTCGAGACCACCAACGAACGATTCGGTAGGAAGTAGGTCATCAGCACAGCCGTCGCAAAGCGGTCGCTATGCTGTGCTTCAGAGAATTCGCGATTGACTTCGGCCATCATTCGTCGCTGGTCAATGCGGTTAATGTTCTTCCGCATGAGGTCGCGAAGTGACCTTGCAATGCCTTGGGCATCGTCTCCGTGGCCGCTCACATCGGCGATCAGCACGCGCGATATCCGCCCGGAAGCACATGAAGAGATGTACAACACGTCTCCCCCGCGGTCGGAGTCGCGATAGACGCGGCTGTAGGCTACGACATCGATTCCAGTCATGCGCACTGACCTGTCGACGGCCTGATGGCCACCCCACACCTCCATGCATTGCATGCGATGCTGCTCGTTTGAGCTAGATTCTAAGTTCATCGGTACTCCCCTTGGGTTGTCATTGACCAGGAGTCGAGTGATTCTTGGCCGACGTGTCGTCAGCAACTGTTTCTTGTTCGCGATGGGCGGCCAAGACACCTCGGGCCGCTTTCGCAACGCCCCGCAACATGCCATTGAACACAAGTTGATGCAGCGGCCAGATTCCGTACCAGTAGGCGAGCCCCCAGAGACCGATGGGATCAAAGACAGCCGTCTGCCGAATGACCGAGGTTGTGGACGTTTCTGGCTGCACTTCGAACTCCAGCCAGGCGCGACCAGGGAGCTTCATTTCGGCTGAAAGTCGCAATAATCGATCTGGAATGAACTGTTCCACGCGCCAGCAATCGAGCGTTTCTCCGACTCCGATGTCCTCTGCGTTCCGCCGACCACGTCGCAACCCGACGCCTCCAATCAACAAGTCGAGCGCCCCGCGGACCTTCCAGAGCCAGTTGGCGTAGTACCAGCCGGAGGTGCCACCGATTCGACGAATCGGAACGAACGCGATTGCCGCCGGCACATCGACGTTCACGGTGCGCGAATCGACCAGGCGACTGCCGAAGGGGACGCCGCCGTATCGATTCGGCCTTCCCGTGGAAGACATTGCATCTGACCAACGCGACTCGGCGAACTCCTGGTCTTCGTTTCGCAGTGCACGCTCAATCGCTTCACTCAATCCACGTGGTTTAATATCGAATGCATTCAGGGCACGTTGGTCGGTGACGACCGTTGGGTTCCTTGCGCTTTCGACAAGTTTGCGTCCGACCCGAGCATAGACCGGCGTCACAAACCCCAACCACAACGCTGACAGCCGGGGTGAAATGAACGGAACGGGAATCGTCCAGCGCTTCAGGCCGCGCTGTCGAGCATATTCCAACATGATGTCGCCGTAGGAAACGCGGTCGAGGCCGCCGATCTCGTACACCTGGCTTTCGCCCAGCGGATGCTCAAGCACTTCGGTTAAGTAGGCCAACACGTCTTCGATGGCGATCGGCGAAGCCTCGGTTGAAACCCACTTCGGCCAGATCATGATCGGCAACTTGCGAACGAGCGATCGCACCATTTCAAAGGACAAACTCCCAGAACCAATGATGATCGATGCCCGGAATTCGATGATCTGTGCCCCGGATTCCTTCAGGATCTGCCCCACTTCCTGACGGCTTCGAAGATGCTTTGAGAGCCGTTCGTCGGTGACTCCCAAACCGCCAAGGTAGATGATCCGCGAGACTCCTGCGTCTCGAGCGGCCATTGCAAAGTTTCGGGCACCACGGCGGTCGTCATCTTCGAAGTCGCTTGCGGTCCCCATTGAATGGACGAGATAGTACGCGGTATGCACTCCTTGGAGGGCATCCGCAAGTGTTTCCGGATCAAGCACATCGGCCTGAACGATTTCGGTCTCCGCGCGGAGTCGCTGACGAAGATTCTCGGGGTTGCGGGCCGCACATCGCAATTTGACCGGCAATTGCTGGAGCAGTGGAATCAGCCGGCCACCAACATACCCAGTTCCCCCAACGACGAGCACCAGTGGTGAGTTTTGGCTCAACATAGAGGATGTATTCCGATCGGAGGTAGCCTTCAAGACTCGTTACAATTCGTGCTGTGGAGCGTATAACTTTGTGATAGACGAATGCGAGGCACGATCCAACGGGGATCGTGCCTCGACGTCTTGCATTGAACTTAAAACTCGAATCACGCGAAACTCGACAAATCTTATCGACGGTGAGCTGTGCGGTTCGAGGTGCGATTGCGGCAGGAAGGTTGGACTCGAACTGAAACTTCTTCGTCCACAACCGGTGCCGGAGGAAGTAGTACCGTATCGATGACATGAATCACACCGTTCGAGGCATCGATGTCGGTCGCAATCACCTGAGCGTTGTTGATCATGACCTTGCCATCCTCGACGGTGATGTGAACGTCGCTCCCCAACAGAGTGGTGGCTTCGTCGATACCAACGACGGCTTCGGAGTAGACACGGCCACTTACGACGTGATACTTCAGAATTTCAGCCAGTTGATCGCGGTTTTCCGGACGCAGAAGTGACGCGACCGTCCCCTCCGGCAGTTTGGCGAAGGCATCATCAGTTGGTGCGAACACCGTAAGCGGGCCGTCGCCACTCAGTGCGTCAACCAAGCCAGCGGCTTGGGCTGCGGCGAGAAGTGTTCCGAACTGGCCAGCCTCGGTGGCGACTTCTGGAATTGTTCCGCTGGCGGGCAGAATCACGGAGTCGATCACATGAATCACACCGTTGCTGCACATGATGTCGGCTTGCACCACATTTGCTGTGTCGACCTTCACGCCTTCTTCCGTGTTGATGTCGATCCGCTGGCCGTTGAGCGTGACGGCTCCGGAAAGTCCCATCACCTGCTCTGCGGTGACTTGTCCCGACACGACGTGATAGAGAAGGATTGCCTTCAACGTTTCCAGGTTCTCTTCTTCGAGCAGACTTTCGACAGTCCCCTCGGGCAACTTTGCAAAGGCGTCATCCGTCGGAGCGAAGACTGTAAAGGGCCCCTCCCCTTGCAGATCGTCAGCCAATCCCGCCGCAGTCGCTGCAGCCAAAAGTGTTTGGAAACTGCCTGCCGAGGCGGCCGTCTCGACGATGTTGGCGTCCGCCGCGATTCCGCGATTCGCTCCTGTAAGCAGGATGGCCGTGCAGAGCATTCCGCCGAGTGTCCGTCGTAACATGTGTCTCTCCCATAAGATGTGTTATTGCAGAACAGTCGGCCAATAACTCAGATCGGCATAAAAACGTTCAAATCGTTCTGCTTCCACAACGATATTAGGCGCGTCACATCCCTTGGCCAGTGACAATCTCAACCGTTTCTCGAAGTTCAGCGTCTGTAACTGGAAGACCAGAGATCGCTTGGCAGATCTGAATTTGAAGAGACGATCCTTCAATTCCTTCCAACCTGTTCCGGTGAATGTCACTGAATCACTTTCGCAAGCAGGCCGCCCTTAGTCGCCAGATCCGGCCAGTGCTGTCGCTGTCAGCAAAGAAGCACGCCGGAGTGATTGTTCACTCCGGCGTGCGGTTGTGATGCGAACGCAGTCGTGTGTGTCCTGCGAAACTACGGTTTCGGCTGTCGCCCCTCCTGCGCGCTCTCGTGATCGATCGTCAACGAGTAGGCCCCGGTCTCGCCGGTGGTGAATGTCGTGACCGTCACTTCGTAAGTGCCGGGTTCATTCAATACACGGATCATCCCCGAATCGGTCGCCCCGCCGAAGTCGTCGTTGTCCCATTGCTGGCCGCTCGGACTCTCGAGGATGAGGTAGGTGTCGAAATCGCTGGAATAAACATGTACTTCGAGGAGATCGCCTGCCTCGGCGTCGATCTCAAAGATGTCACAGTATTCACCAGAAGGGAGTGTGTCGTCGTCGCGACTGAGCTCTCCCTGTTGCGAGATGTCGAACGGTGCACCGATGTCGATCGTCAATTCAAAGCGACCATCCTCGCCCCCTCCAAACGAATCGACTTCAATCTGGAACGTACCGCTTTCGGGCAGAACCGCTTCGAGCTGGCTATTGGTTCCGTCTGCACCATCGTCGTTTTCCGCGACAAGTCCATCGGGACCATTGAGCCGCACCACCGTGTCGAAGTCGTCGGACGTCAGAGTAACGCTGACGCGCTGTCCGATTTCGCCTTCAATGTCGTAAATCCTCGGACCTTTGTTACCGAGCCGGCCCTGTTCGACTTGTACGTTGCTCTCCTCCGTCTTGATCAAGAGCTGATAGTCGCCGGTTTCACCGGAGCCGAAGCTGGTCACGGTGACCAGATACGTGCCAGGCTCCGCCATGGGAGCGCGAATCATGCTCAACTGAGTGCTGCCGGCATCGTCGTTCTCGATGTCGTCCATCGCAGGCGTCGACAGGATGAGATAAGTGTCGAAGTCTTCCGACGTCAAGATGACTTGAACGCGCTCGCCCCCTTCGGACTGAATCTCGAAGAAGTCGGCATACTGATTGACGCCGAGCGTCTCGTCTCCACCTTGCAGGCTGCCCGATTCCTGGATGACTTCGGCCATTGACGTGGCTGGCGAAACGGCCGCGATTATCCCTAAACAAGCCAACAAATGGATCCAGTTTCCTCTCGAATTGTTCCGCGGCATCACAACCTCCAGGGAGTTGAAAGCAAAGCCATGTTTAAAGTTGACGCGAAACGGGTGTTACACACGGAGCCACGTTCTCGGGTCAGCGGAGCAACGTCATGCCCCTTGTTCTCTACGGAGTGTTGCCGAGTGTTTTCGGGATTGCAATGTCAGTCAGGGCGAGATACGCAGGATGGCGCAATGTCTAATACGTCGTGATCCACGTTGTTTGTCATCACAGGTATGCGCCAGTACGATCTCTGGTTGCTTGACTGACCTCAATACAAATCCCCAATTGGAGAATTCCGATGTCCGAAGTTTCGATCACCGTGCGCGATAATGGCCCCTTGCTCGTCAGCGGACCGGTCACATTGAAAGATGCCGAAGGAAACGTGTTCAATCTGCAGGGAAAAGAGACATTCGCCCTCTGCCGTTGCGGAAAGACCGAGAACCGCCCGTTCTGCGATGGCCAACACAAGCAAATCGGCTTTCAGGCCTGCGAACGCGCTTCCTCATGATCGCCGGTCGGCGACGACGCGAACGCGGGTCGACCTCACATGAACCCCAAGACTCACATTCGAGTGCGATGCGGTTGCGGGGCGGTCTTAATGGCCCCCGCGCAGTTGGCGGGACGAAGCGTCAGTTGCGGGTCGTGCGGTGCCGACATCGAGATTCCCGAACCGGTCACCCCCGACGACGCTTCCGCCGGTGGTCGCCGACGAACCTCGCGCAGGGGACCCGTCTTCCGCGAAGCGAATCGCAGCGAAGAGACTGAGGAAGTCTCCCGAAAGGAAATCAGCTCTCGCCGCAAACGCCGTACACGGGCTTCCAAGACCGCCACCGGAGGCCGGCTCCAAACGAATACCTGGTGGCTGACGAGCCTGAAGTTCCCGTTTCGCGTCGAGTCGCTCATCACGATCGGCGTCCTTTCGGTGCTGTATGGCGGAATCAGTCTGGTCGGTCGCTTCGGGCTTTTCCTGCTGATCGGCCAGGCGGGGCGCATCATCGCCGGTCTGGTGATCGGTTACTTCATTTTCTTTCTGCTCGAAGTTCTGCGCACGGCCGCGCATGGGCAGGAAGACTTGCCGGTTGCTTCTGATTGGAGCCGAGAGAACATCCTCACCGATCTGTTTCTTGCGATGGGCGTCATCGCCCTCTGCTTTCTCCCGTGGGGAGCGTACCGCATCGTCTGCTTCTGGGAGAGCCGGGATCTGAACCCCATTCTCGATGGGCTGCTGCTCGGAGTGCCGGCGTTCTACTTCCCGATGGCACTGCTGAGCGCCACGATCCATCACTCGTTTCTGGCGGTGAACCCCGTGACGGTGATGCGAGCGATCGGTCTCACGTGGATCGATTACATGATCGTCCTCACGCTGATTTCGATCGGCTACTCTCTGAGCTGGGCCGTGAGCTTCATCATGGCCGGCAGCCTGCTTGCAGGCATCGCCGGCTGGTGGGGCACGTTCACCGGCCTGACCATGGCAATGCACGCCCTCGGCAGCCTCTACCGCCGCAACAGTTCGCGGCTGGCGTGGATCAACGAGCGGTAGGTTTGACTGGACGACAAGGGGACTTCGTTACAAAACGGGTCAACGGAAGCACGGATTGCTTTGCCGTTACCAGCACACCCGCATCTCACATCGCTTTGGCCCAGCCGCTTCGCCGTCCGTCTTGAACCACGTGAAGCGTTTCGTCTTCGTCGATGAAGAGCGCGCCGACGACTCCGGTGGTTGCGGAATGCCTGCCTGGTGTGTGAGCAATTTCACGTTGCGCAAGCATCTCGAACACTGCTGGATCATAGTGATTCTCAAACAGAGTCGTGCCGTCCTGATTCGGCAGGGCGAAGCGCGGCAAATTCATCGCTTCTACCGGCGACAGATCCCATTCCACGATTCCCGTGCCGTACTGGTAGGGTCCATGGACGAAACCGAAGCCAGGCGACCCGGCGATGAGTCGCGGCCTTCCATCCTTGAACAGGGCGAAACTCGTCGAGATACCCGGCGCGCTCGCGCCAGACCCGTGAACATGGTTCCGATTGATGGCATGAGCGGCGTAAACGCCATCAACCAGGATACCGGCACCGAACGCTGTCGGAGTATTGATCGAGTGCGTGCCCCACGCGCAATTCCCGTCACCGTCGCGAACAACGAGAAAGCAGGTGTTGAACAGGGCGTCCAGCGTCAGCTCACGCACCGGGCTGTTGAGAACGAAGTCGGCTCGTTCACGCGCGTATTCGGGCGAGACAAACTGATCGTGCGTTTCATCCGAGTACAGCTTGGTCGAATGAAAGACTTCCTCCATGATGCGAATCTGCTTGTAGACAGACTCCGGATTGCTGTCAGCAGGGCCGCTCCCCTTCAGATCTAGAGCTTCGTTCAAATGGAGCGAGTAAATGTTCAACCCGGCTCCCACGACACTGTGCCCTCGATAATCACCTTCCAGATGCCTGTTCGAAGTGAGGATGACTTCCCTCCAGCGCCCCATGTCTTCTCGCGTCATCACGCCGCCGTCGGCTGCTGCTCGTTCGACGTAGTGACTGGCGAACTCTCCCTCATAAAACGCCGCCACTCCATCATCGGCGACAGTCTGGAGCGTCCGAGCAAGATCGGCCTGAACAAGGCGCTCTCCCAGTTCGAGGAATCTCCCGTCAATGGTCCAGAGTTCCCGGCCTTCGGGATGACTCACCCCGTTTCGTCTTGCCGAGTTGATGATCGACTCGGGGACTGCGACTCCGTCAGTCGCCAATTCGATGGCCGGTTCAAACAGATTTCTCCAGGGGAGCTGACCGCACTGTTCATGAGCCGCATGAATGCCGGCGAGAAATCCCGGCACGGGCATCGCTCGACCTGTTCGAGTAATCGGCGACCCGCGTTCAAAGTCATAGGGTTCCGCGGCAGCCGGGCCGAGCCGTCCCAGGAAGCTTTCGATTTCCCCACTTGAGGCACGGAAGAACTTCATCTCCAACCCGCCGCCGATCGATGTCAGACCGGGTTCGGCCACCGTCTGGGCCAACGCGGCAGTCAAGTACGCATCGGCCGCGTTACCTCCCTGCTGCAACGCCTCGATCGCGGCTGTTGTTGCCTCCAGTGACGTGGATGTCACCGCGACGCTGGTCCCAGTTGCGTAGTGATCTGATCGTTGCGAGCCTTGCGCTTCTGCTCTTCGCGAGATCGGCAACATGGCCGCACCGGCTGATGCAGCGAGACACTTCAAAGCGCTGCGACGGTTTATTGAGTGCATGACATTCGCCGTTCATGAAAGCAGAATTGTTCCGCGCGCCCGTGTCATTACCCAGTTGAGGCGCACCGCAATCGCTTATTGATCGAACGATGGAAATACTAACAATACGCAACGGACTTTGCTGTCCATGTTGGCAACTAGCCAGCCACATCGATCGCCCGCCACTACGGAATGGGAACATTCTCGAAGAGGAACTCCTGTCGAGAATCGCCTTCCCCAAACCGCAGGAGAATTGTCGCACCCGGCGTCGTGTCGATGTGGCCCGATTCTGTTGCGAGCAACACCATCGAATGCCCGGGTGATTCCACTTCCGGTGATGTCACTGGAAAGAGTGCCCGCTCGGAGAAGTCGCCGTCGATATCAAAAAAGGCGACACCACTACCGTGACCGTCGATCACGCGAGTTTCGCCATTCACGACGATTTCGTACTTGATCTGTTCGACGAGTTCGCTGCCATCCGGAGTTTGGAATTCGACAGCAACGGGGCCGAATGCCGGGGGATCATCACCCAGACTTTCTACGAGTACAGCCGCCCGCACCCAACTCACGGCGTTATTGCCATACCCGCGTCCGCCATCGATTGCAGGCTCTTGTGAATCCAGAAACGAAACCCCTTGAGTGAAGCCAAGGAGCGACACTCGAAAGCTCCCCTTTGTTTGCTGAGAATCATAATTCGCGATCGACGTGACGAGTTCTGCGGGAGCGAGAGGGCCAGCAGGAACGAGAGGAGCAACAGGTACTAAAGCGGGCGGCACCTCCGCCGCAACTGGATCGGCCAGCTCTCTCGCTAGTGGTTTCGCGTTCAACTGCATCATCAGCACCAAGCTGCAACCAACGAGTCCGAAGACTGCGGCCAGTTGAAAAATACGGCTGTTGATGAGGTCATGCATCACGGTGTCTCTCGTATTGAGGACGCACATCATCAAGACATGCTAACAACGAAGCCGATGTGATCCACGGGAACATCAACTTCGAGAACATGGCTCGATTGAAGAAGGTGCTACTCTGTCAACGTGCAGTTTCGCTTCAGGATCTCAGAAAGTCGATAATTTCGCCACGAATCCAGAAAGTATCCAGCGAGTGTGGTCGCAAACCATAGGTCTTGGGCGGTTGATGGTGAATGACCGACGCGAACGATCCGATTGCGGTTGCAGACTTGCCGGAGGCTCGCTGGATTGGGATGTTACGTAGGCGAGTGGATATGCATGTTCACACCATCACCTCGCTGACCACTTCCACCATTGTCTCGCGTCCGATGAGGGCGTGCTTGAGGAGACACTTATGCTCACTCTTCGCTGCGCCACGTTCGCTCTGTTGGCTTGTCTCGTTGGAACTCCAACTTTCGCAGACGACGTCAGTCGGCCGCCGAACATCATCTACATCATGGCCGACGACATGGGTTATGGCGGGCCGGGGTGTTACGGACAGGAACTCGTCGCGACTCCGAACATCGATCGCATTGCCGAACGCGGTGTCCTGTTCACACAGTTCTACGCGGGCGCGCATGTCTGCCAGCCTTCGCGCTGCGTGTTGATGACGGGATTGCACACCGGACATACTGCTGTTCGGGCGAATAATCAGGATCAGATGCTGCTTGCAGAGGATGTAACGATTGCCGAGTTGCTGCATGATGCAGGCTATGCCACGGGCGGCTTCGGAAAGTGGGGTCTGGGATTTGAAGGAACGACGGGCCATCCGAATCGGCAAGGCTTCGATGAATGGGTTGGCCAGTATCTGCAAGTGCATGCTCACTTCTATTACCCGTACTTCATCATGCACAACGAAGAACGGCTGATGCTACCGGAGAACGAGGGCCATCAGCAGGAACGCTACGTGGCCGACGTCACTCACGAGCATGCGATGTCGTTCATTCGCGAACATGCCGATGGGCCGTTCTTCGCCTATCTCCCCTACATCATTCCGCATGTGGAACTCGTGGTGCCTGCAGAATCCGAGGAGCCATACCGCGGGCAGTTTCCAGTGATTCCGATTCAAGATCCACGCGCCGGATATCTGGGATCAGAAGATGGATTGACGACCTACGCCGGCATGATCGATCGCTTCGACGGCTACATCGGTGAAGTTCTGGAACTGTTGGAGGAACTCGACATCGAGGAGGAGACACTCGTCATCTTTACGTCCGACAACGGCGGTCAGAACGGAGGCCAGGAGGCAGGCTGGACTCGAATGACCGACTACTTCCATAACAACGCCAACTTGCGGGGCTACAAAGGTTCGTACTACGAAGGAGGGCTGCGGGTGCCATTTATCGTCAGTTGGCCCGGTCACATCGAACCGGGTCGCACGAGCGACCACATCGGTGGCTTTCAGGATGTCTTCCCCACGCTCTGCGACGTCGCAGGACTCGAAACGCCCGAGGGACTCGACGGCATCTCATTCTGGCCCACCTTGCACGGAAGTGGGCAGCAGATCGAACACGATGGGATGTACTGGGAGTACCCCACACGCAACGGCATCAGCCGGGCGGCTCGCATCGAGGAATGGAAAGCCGTGCAGAACGGCCCTGATGCAGCGGTCGAACTCTACAATCTCGATGAGGACATCTCGGAGACAACCAACATCGCCGCCGACCATCCCGACATCGTCGCCCAACTGGTCGAATTCATGGATGGCCAGCACGTCGATGTGCGCGATTATCCATCGCTGGATCTGAGATTCGGAGTCGATGATTTCGTTCGCTGATCCTGGAAAGGGCGGTCTGGCGAGTGCGAAGTGTTCTGTGTATAGAAGCAGCCCAATCGTCCGTGGGAAGATCAGGTCTCGAACCATCAGCGGGGAGCTGTCCATCGGCTTCGTGACTCTCTTTCTGTCGTCGCCGCGTCATCACTCCGAGCGCGTTCACCGGCAGCAGCACGGCGACGACCAGCACGACCCGCAGCAGGACGCCGATTATGAAGACGACATCCATGTCCGGGCCATCCAGGGGATTCCAGGCAGGGGCGCGCATCTCCGCCTGGATCCAGCGGATATCCATCACGGCAATAGTAACGGCGATTACAAGTTGCCCGCCGATGATGCCGAGCAGCAGCCACTGCTTCGCCGCAACAAACGCGATCGCAATGAACCCGCACCAGACGAGCAGGTGGTAAGGTAGAAGCTGGTCAATGATGAATTGAAGCATCATTGCAGAGGCTCCGTTTGCTGACCAACGCCACTCGATCGTTGCCGCCGTCCGACCAATAGCCAGAGGATCCACACGACTCCGACGCCGAAACCGGCACCGATAACGAATCGCAGTGTAAAGCAGTTGGAATAGAGATCTTCCGCTAGTTGCTCGCGAGTGACGCTAAGACGAGAGACTGTTATGAAGGGGCCCGGAAAAGCAGCTGAGAACCCGCAACCCGTCGACGCAAATAGGGCGAGGCCTCTGCGTTCGTCGGCCACTTTGAAAAGCGTCATTGCATTTATCATCGCGACGACCCAGACGTCGGTCCATTGCGATTCACCAACTCCAAAGTAACGGTAGACTGCAAATGCAGCGAGCAGTCCCCACATCGTGATCAGGACCAGTAAACCCCACCTGCAAAATAACCGTTTCGGTGCATTCTGGGGATTGGGATCCATAACTCACCAACATATCGAATTGCAGTGGCGTCCATCTACGGCTCCACCCCCATCTCCCAACGCGGTTCCACGCCGTGCAGGTGTCTGACGAAGAAGTCCCATTGACGGCGGCGGGCGTAGGGGGTGCCGGCGGCTCCGTGGCCGGCTCCGGGGATGATGAGGAAATCGAAATCCTTGTCGGCCTGAACGAGTGCGTCCACGACTTGCATCGTCGACGCGGGATCGACGTTGGTGTCGAGTTCGCCGACGATCAGCAGCAGATGTCCTTCGAGCCGATGGGCCTGCGTGACGTTTGATTGCTCCTCGTAATGGGGGCCGACGGGCCAGCCCATCCAGAGTTCGTTCCACCAGACTTTGTCCATGCGATTATCGTGGCAGCCGCAGTCGGCCGCACCGACCTTGTAGAAGTCGGGATACATCAACATGCCGCGGAGGGCGTTTTGACCGCCGGCCGATCCGCCGTAAATGCCGACCCGCGAGAGGTCCATTTCGGGATGAACTTCTGCCGCCGCCTGCATCCACAGAATGCGGTCGGGGAAGCCGGCGTCACCGAGGTTCTGCCAGCAGACGTCGTGAAACGCCTTCGAGCGATGCGAAGTCCCCATGCCGTCGATCTGCACCACGATAAAGCCAAGTTCCGCCAGCGCCTGCGTCTCGTACTGCGGACTGAATTCCTTGGGCACAAACGCCCCCTGCGGCCCCGCGTAGATCTTTTCGATCACGGGGTATTGCCGATTGGGATCGAAGTTCGTCGGCCTGGCGATGATGCCGTAAATGGGCGTCACTCCGTCGCGTCCTGGCGCGACGAAACGTTCGGGCGGCCGCCAGCCAGTCTCCAGCAACTGCGACCAGTCGGCTGTCTCCAATGTGCAGACGAACGATCCATCGTCGGCGCGGCGCAACTCGGTCACGGGAGGCATGTCGACACGGGAGTAGCGATCGATGAGGAATTCGCCATCAGGCGAGAACTCCCATTCGTGGGTGCCGTTCCCCTCGGTGAGGATCGTCAGTCCGCTGCCGTCGAAGTTCACTCGGCAAAGATGGATGTAGTAAGGATCCTGTTCAGGATGGATGCCGCCGGCTCGGAACCAGATTTGCCGTTGCTCGTCGTCGATACGCTCGACTCCGCGGACGACCCACTCGCCTTGCGTGATTGAATGGAGTTCGTCGTTTTGGCCGTCGTAGAGATAGAGATGGTTCCAGCCGTCGCGTTCGCTCATCCAGATGATCTCGCGAGCTTCATCGATGTAACGCGTGTACTCCTTGTAAGCATAGTCGAAGAACGTGTCGCATTGTTCATCGATGATGGCGCTTGCCTCGCCACTCTGTGCCTCGACTTCCACGATCCGCATCACCTGGTGCCCGCGCTGGTTGTACAGAAACGTGAAGGCAGACGAGTCGGGCCACCAATGCACATGGTCGATGCTCCAGGCGTTGGGGAAGAGGGCGTCGCTCACATCGACCTGCTGGCGATCGACGAGGCTAAACAGCCTCGGACGCGACACGGGCAGCACATCTCCCGGCTTGTTGTAGTTGTATCTGATCAGTTCGGGCTGCAACTGATCATCGGGTGCCGAGTCGACGATAAAGACTTCTCGCGATTCGCCGGAGGTCGTTTGCAGCACGACGAGACTCTGTGAATCGGGAGACCAATGGAATATCTCGGTGAAAGCGTTGTCCTCAGTACCCGTGGTGCTCAAGACAAACTCTTTGCCTGTTTCGAGTTCACGTGCCCAGACGTTGTATTCACGAATGAATATCTCGAACTCTCCATCAGGGGAAACGCGTCCCGACCGTCGACGCGTGGGGGCGTCGTCCGACTCGTCACGCTGTCCCACGGAATCAGCTTCTCGTCCGTCGATAATGGCCCGCGAAATTTCGTTCACGGCCACGTAGACGGCGACCTGCTCACCCCCCTCGGTCGTCAACAGCCACGAATGCCCCGCGTAGGTATGCTGCATGCGTTCAGCACCCGGTGCGAGAGTTGCGTACCTTTGCGTGTTCCCCGTTCCATCGATCCAATCGAGATTTACCGGTTGGTCGAGCCGATTGATGAATTCGACATAGGTCTCGTCCGTCGACTCGATCGAGCGACGCCGTCGGGCATAGACCGGCAATGACTCGTTGGATTCAGCAATGGCGTCGACATCGATCTTGTTGATTTCTTGTGATTCGAGATCGAGGCTCCATGCGGTATCGAAGGCCGCGAATCTTGTGCTCGACAAGTCATCGGAAAACGTGATCTGCCGAAATGGAAGCCGATCGGCTTCGACCGGCTGTCCGGACACCTCGGAAAGCGCTTCGGCCAGACGAAAATGATCGAAGACGGGAGTCCTCGTGCCTGATTCCGCATTGATGAAGACAAACTCGAACACTCCGGGAGTGGTTTCAATTCGGTACCACGCATGCCGGCCTTCATTCAGCCACTGCAAGTGCAGCGAATCGCGATAGACACCCCCGCGTGCCCACTCTCGAACCGAATTGGCTCGCTGGTATTCATCCAGTGATCCCTGTGCCAGCAGCATTGCCGGCAGTGCCAGCCACATCATCAAGCACAAATTGTTGCGGGTTCGCATGTGAGTGATCCGATTCAAGTGTGAAGGCGTGAGGAAGTTGCAGGTCGCTCCTGCGAATCCTGGTGCAGTTTTACTTGGACCCTCGGCGTTCCGCACGTCTGCGTTCGTGTGCGCTTGCTTCGGGGACTGTCAGGATGCCCCAGTTGAGGGCTTCGTCCTGAACATATCGCTTGCCGAGCGTGAGAGCCGTCACAGCTTTCGAGAGTTCATACCCCAGATAGAAGGCGTGAGCGGCATCGAGCGGCGCAACTTCCGAAGTGAAGCGGTCGAACAGCTCATACGCATCGCGGCCCCGCCAGTAGCCATCGCGATTGAGAATGTGAATCTCCCCGCGCTCGACGATAATGCGGTAGTTGGGATCCTTGATCGAACGCGCCCATTCATCCAGTACCTCCTGGCCGACGGGCTGCTCTTTGCGGTCGCGGAGCATCAACAGCCCCGAGTCGATCGACTTGGCCGGCATGCCGCGATCGACAGCCACCTTGGCAATTCGCCGAGCCAAGTCGAACTCACGCACAGCCGATCGACACCACGTTGCCACTTCAGTCGTCAGCACGCTGGTGATGCCGAGTTCCTGGCAGGCTCCCGCCAGCAGCAGCGACAATCCCGCGGAGTCGGTCTCGGCCATCTCGGTGATATTGCCGACGCCCATCATCACGGCCGCGTTGGGATGTCGGCGACGCACGTCGAAGTAGCGGGCGAACGACTGGGCGAAACCGACGCCGACCGGTTCGAGAATGGGATCAAGTCGATAGCGCACGCCGAGCGCGTCGAGCTGAGCGGCCAGATCATCGAGTGACTCAGTGTCCTCCGGCGTGTCGGGGATCGCGACCAGTTCGACGCCGAGTCGGCTCATCCAATCGATGTTAAACCGCTGACAACTCAACACCAGTTCCGCACCCGCCGCGACGGCGGATTCCACTTCGCCGCGATCGAAGCTGTCGATCGAAATGCGATGCCCCTCACGCTTGAGCAGGGCCACGACTTCACCCACACGGTGCCACGATTCGCCGGGGACGGTGCCGACATCGATGACGTTGGCACCGTGTTCGCGATATCTTGCCGCGAGCGCGACGATGTCGCCGTCACTCATCCTGGGGGCGTGATTGATCTCGGCCAGAATCTCGATGTCGTAGGCATCGAGATTCGCCGGAGCCTTCGCACCCAACCCGAGGTAGGCGGGCAGGTCGCGCACATCGATCGGCCCGCGCTCGAAGGGGACGCCGAATCGGTCGGTCAGTAAAGCAATCTCTCCCTGACACCAGCCAGGAAGGATCACTCTGCTGATGCTTGTAGCGTCCTGTGGCCACGCACCGGGCAGCTTTTGCAGCAACCAGTCGACGTGGCATAACGCCGCGACGCTGATTGGAACCACGACGACTCGCAGCGAGCCGTTCGATTCGCGAGCGATGTCGTCCGTCACCTGCGTCACGAGTCGCTCGGCCAGGCGGCCGGTGACGACTATCACTTCGGCATTGTGATTGGATTCAGGCATAAGGCTCATTTCGCGTGGTTCCGCCGCTGCGAAACTTTGCGCCGAGCCTTATCGCCGCCTCAGTCCGATCAATGGAACGATTCTCGCGATTCAATCGGACGTCGCAGCAAGGCACAGCCCAGCAGCAGAACCAGTCCGCCAATCATCGCCCAAAACGCCAGCGGTTTTCCAGCCACACGACCAGAGTCTATTGCATCCGCTTCGATTGCCAGTTCGTCGAGATTGTTGATCGACAACGAATTGTCGGCGTCTGCGGGTTCGACAACCTCTCCGGCTGGCCCGAACGACGGGCCTTGGAACGTCGAGAACGGTTGTCCGAAGCCTCCGTTGGTCGATGGTCCGGGTTGAGGTGCGGGCAGAACAGGATTCATGGCCGTTGTCACTGGAACGGAACTGGGTGCCGGCAACGACGGAGAACTTCGCCAAGCCGGCGGCATGATGGATTGATGGTTCTCATGCTGAGGCTCGTTCAAGGCGGCCGTGTCAATTGCATCCGTCAGGTCCGCAGTGAGTGAAGCGGGCCGCACATTGGCTCGATCGGCATCGACATTTTCCGATCTCGCTGGATCAGAAAACCTGGGGCCGTAATTCTCCTGGCAGTCGGAGTCGCTTGGCAACCGTATTGCACCATGCTGACTGCTCTCGCTCGCGTCTCGATGGACTCCGAACGACAAAGGACGGATCGTCGGACCGTCGGCAGCATCGAATGTCGCCATTCTGCTCTCCGCTTGACTCGTCAAAGTGGCCGGCTGGTTCGGCGGCAACGTGCGCCACTCTGCGAAGCTCGACGCCTGACGGAACGGCGAATTACCGGTATCCGTTGACGACGACGCTTCGAGCCACGGTTGACGTTCCTGTCCGATGGTCTGATCTGGGGATGACGAGAATGGAGACGGAGACTGTTCAACGGCCGGTATTGACGGTGTGATATGCTGAGTTGTCCGCGACGGTACGCGCTGAGTCGTGTCGGCCGCGGCTGAGAGGGCGTCGAGGTAGTCGATGGGTCGTTCCTGACCGGGGGGCAGCGCGAGTTGCTCCGTCTCCACGATCCGATGGGCAGCCAGTGCGAAGCGGTAGGCTTCATGCGGCCGGCCTTGAACTTCGAAGTCGTGAGCGCGAGACAACAGGGCATCGACCTGCAGCAGTGCATCGGTGCGGCGAGACACCTGCGGGACTTCAGGCTGTTGTGCAACTTGTTGAGTCTGCTGCGCCGTTGTCGTCGGTGCCGCCGATGGCCAGCGTGGAATCTCGGACGGGGTTTGAATCGGTTGAGCCATCTGCGGGGCTGGCTGAGCCGCTTGTGGAGCTGCTTGTGCCGCTTGCGGTCGCGGGTTCGCCGCCCATACGGGGCGATCTTCCGACTGTTGCGACGAGGCGAGTGATGCCTGTCCATCGAACGCACTGCGGGGAGACGCAGGTGCCTCGGTTTCGATTTCGATGTTATTCAATCGTGCCCAGCCCTCGGTCTCCTGCGATGCAACTTGGTTTGAGTTGTTGCCAATCTCACTGAGCCACTCTTCCACACCACGGGATTGCTGCGTCGCGCGTGTCGGCTGATTGGCGCTGGCGACGGGACGACCATCATCGGGAATCGCAGGCGTGGATTGCCTGACCCAGGGATCCCTTGTGGGCGGGCTGCTCGGCGGAGTCTCGGGCTGCGAACCCGTAGCGAGACGATCGACAGGTGCTGCCGATTCGGTCGGTTCGCGGCGGGTTCCCTGTCGAAGCCCTCCAGCGACGACCTCGCCATCCGTGGTGGCGATACTCGCCTGACCGGATGTGCTGTCGGTTGCTTCCGAGCGCGTCAGGCGGCTGAGCAGGCTCCGTCCGCTGGTGCCTTGCGAGCACCCCTGCAGCGCGATGCCTGTGGCGCATGCGGCAGCCGCCAGAAATGCCAATGTCGGATGTGTATGAGCGGCGAGCCGCCCCCATGAGCAGATTCTGCGCATCTTGGATTCCCCCCCCAAAAAGGACCTGCGTCCATCGGGTTGTATCGACAAGTATGCCTGCAACTCATGAGCGGAATCTGACCAGGATGCCGACGTGGCGCGATTCAGCGATCCTAGTGAAGCTACGGAGGATACGCATCAATCGACTTTTGCGCATTTACGACTCGGCGTGGCGTGTCAGTCCCAGACTCTTCAATCGCGCGATCACTTTTGGATCATCCAGTGCCCGCTGAAATTGGAGAACCGCTTCGCGCGACGCGCGCTCGATGGGAACCGCGAAGTCATAATTCTCGGCGCGAATTGGGATCGCACCCAGTTCGAGACCTTGAGCCACAGTGTCGATCGCGACACCCCAATCGGCGCGGCCTTGCAGGATGGCTGCCGCCACCGCCTGATGCGACTTGGGTTGCACTCCATAGCCAGGAGGCCGGTTTCCTGAATCAGCGCCGTGTTCCGCGAGAAGTTGATCGATCAGCAAGCGTGTGCCGCTTCCGGTATTGCGATTGACCATGACACAGGTCGCATCCGTCACGGCGGCATTGAAAGCTTCGTCAATGGACTTGCCTGCGAATCGCGGATCACCTTGGCGGAAGAGAAACGCCTGCATGCGCGTGTAGCCACGAATCAACGTGAGTTCGCCACTCAGGAATGGCTCATTGTAAGTGTCGGTCTCCGGGTCGAGAAGATGAATGGGAGCAATGTCGCATTCTCCGCGCCGGGCCGCTGCCAGGCCTCCCAAGCTGCCGACGTGCATCACCTTCGAGGACACACCCCACTCGCGCAGCCGGCCGACGATGACATCCAGCCCGACGCAATGGCTGCCAATAATATTGAGGTCGGCGGGTTCGATCTGCTGGTCGATCAGCGTCACTTCGACTTCCGTGCCGGCATCGAGCATTTCGATGGTTGCAGGAATCGTAATGAAGCCGTCCGCGCGACTGAACGTCGTCACCGAACCCGACCCCTTTCCCATCGGATAGGCCGACCAACCTGAAGGTGTCTGCACCAGACTCACGAGCAGGTATTCGGTGCGTCCACGATCGGAGTTCACCGCAATCGGCAGTACTGCCGTCATCGTGGGTCGCCGACGGGTTTGAGAAGCGATTGCTGCCTCATTGTCGCCGCCGATCGCTTCCCGGCCGGACAACATGCGGATCACGGGTGCGACGAACTCGTGAAACGTGAAGACCGCCGAAGTGGGAAAGCCTGGAAGAATGACAACTCCTTTGCCTCGCGTGACCGCCAGACACAACGGCTTGCCGGGCTTGAGGGCCACGCCGTGCGCGACGATGCCGGGATCATTGAACTCGCGAACGACTTCGTACGAGATATCTCCCGCTCCCTTTGAAGTGCCTCCTGACATCACGACGAGGTCGCAGGACTCAAGGCCCTGCTGCACTGCAATCTTCAATTCATCTAATGAGTCTCGAACCACGCCCAGCACGACAGATTCGCCACCGAGTTCATGCACCGACGAAGCAAGGATGGCGGCGTTCGAGTCGTAGACGCAGCCCACCGGCAACGGCTCGCCAGGCGGGACGATTTCGTTGCCGGTGGAAATGATGGCGACTTTCGGCCTGGGGACGACGGCCACGTCACATCGTCCGATCGCTGCGAGGACGCCGATTTCGCGCGCGGTGAGGAGTGTTCCGCGCCAGGCAACCGTTTCACCGCGCGAAATATCGGTTCCCGCAAACGTCACCGATTCACCGGGCGCGCAGGCTCTGCGAACTTCGATCCCCGGCTTGTCACTAAGCTCGACCGTTTCGGTATGTTCGATCATCACCACGGCGTCGGCACCGCGTGGCACCATCCCTCCCGTGGCGATGGCGGTTGCAGTGCCGCGCTGAACGGCGATCGTCGGGAACACACCCGTCGCCAACACTTCATCATTCAAGAGTAGCTGTGAAGGGTGTTCATCCAGCGAACCGAATGTGTCGGCAGAGACGATTGCGAACCCATCGACGTTGGCGCGATCGAAGGCGGGAACATCGATCTCGCTGACAACTTCCTCGGCCAGGATCATGCCATGGGCTGCATGGAGTGTGACACGCACAGCCGACAGAGGTTGCGGTCGGAGCGCTTCGTGAAACTTGCAAAAGGCATCGTCGCGACTGATGACGTTGAGAAACTGATCCTGCCTGACAGCCGATCGCGACATGATGATTGGATAATGGACGACGCTCAGCCGTGAGGGGGCGAGAGTTCGATCAGGGACATCAGGAATCGCGTCGTGGCGTTAAACGCAACCTGAGGAATGGTGTGCATGCCGGGGAAAGGATGGAATTCGACGTCGGCTTCAGCCTTCTGGAACATGTCTCTCAATTCTTCCGCCAGAATGAATGGCAGCAAGGGATCGCTGCGGCCGTGGCTCTGCAAGATCTTGAGCCCCTTGCACGAATCGGCCAAGGTCTTCCAGGTCTTTGCGTTGAGGAGCGTGCCGGAGTAGACAATCAAGCCGGCTGGCTTGTCGAGTAGATGCAGTGTGAGATCCGTCGCCAGCATGCTCCCTTGAGAGAATCCTCCGAGCACCACACGGGATGTTGGGAGTTCGAGGTCAGTGGTGAGTTGAGCCACCAGTCCCTGAAGAAGTTCACGAGATTGATCCAGCCCAGGAGGGTTCGCTTCACGCAGGTCGCGGAGCTGTCCTGTTTCGATCGCCCGCTGTAACTCCATCATATCGATGTGCCACCAGGCTCGGCCGTCGGGCAATCCCTGGGCCGTCAGAGAGAGTGGTGCCTCGGGGAAAACGAACTGCACGCGGTTCGTGAGAGCCGGTTCGTGGTTCAGAAACTCCACTCCCAAAGGGACGAGGTCGTCTCCCGGCGCGCCGAAGCCGTGGCACAGAATACAGACCAGGTCGGGTTGGATTGGCTCCGACGGAGAGCCCACCACGACGCAATCGAGACTCGCAATCCGTTTGCTGACGATCATCGAACAGAGAATCCTCTCGGTGCAATTCCAATGAGCCAGGGGGACATGCGACCCGCTTCAATCACCGATGATATCATCATCAGAGAGCACGATCACGTCGTCCGACAGATGCGTGGGTTTATCCCTGGGTTTCTTCTGCAATCCCGGACGCGGCGGGCGTGTCTCCTCGACGATGAAGTCGGCCACTTCGTCGGGAATGGCGACCGGCACATCCTGGCTGAGTTGATGCGGGTCGAGTTTCTTCTGAGGCGGGCGCTTGACGTTCTGGCCCGGCATCACCGGTTTCGCCGTCGACTTGCGAGATGACTTCTCCGGCTTGGGGCCGACCTTCAGCTTGAAGCCGATGTCACCCACGTGCAGTTCATCACCTTCCTTGACGAGCGTGTCTCCCTTGGCGACTTCGCCGTTCACTTTTACTCCGTTCATGCTCCCCAGATCACGAACCATGAATTCATGATTCACCTGGGCCAGTACACAATGCTTCCGCGAGACCTTGCGACTCGAAACCAGAACGGCATCGCAATCGGGGTGTCGACCCAACAAGGTGATCGCCTTGTCGAGCGCGATCGGATCCCCATCGCCTAGCGGAATAAGCAGCATCGGCATGTGCATACTCCTCTGGGATGAGCGTGATTTCAGGAAGTGAACGGCTACGGCTTCGTGCCGCGGATCATCACATTGGACCGCCCGGATCCTACCATGCCGGGCGAGATTTTGCACACACCGTTTCCACGCTAGAACGGCACGCGCTCTTCGGGAAACCGCACGTTGATCCAGTGCGCCTCATACTTTTTCCAGCCTTCCCAACCGAGCAATTCGTAAAGGTCGCGTCGCTTCTCAAGGTGGAGCAAATCGGGATGATCTTCATCGAGATGCTCGTTCAAGGCTTCGAGAGCCTGGCCGTAGTGACCTGCCCGCCAATGACGACGCACTTCGATGAGGAAGTAATCGGCGTCGGTCGGGTCGACCCACTCGGCAAGCGCCTCGTAGGCGGCATCGAACTCGGCATCCTGTTCGGCCTGATTCGCGATCGGCTTCGAGATCACGACCTCAGGCAACTCGCGAAACGCAATCGCCCGCGCTTTGCTGTAGAGGGCATCGACCAGAATGTCCCGCTCGTCCTCGGCGTCGTCGTGCGAGAGACCTTCTTCCACTTCGGCATCATCGCGGCGGCCCAACCCTTGCAGGATGGCCGATTGATCGAACGTCGCAATCACCGCATTGGCGGCCACGATGATCTCTTCACGACGATCTTCCCGCCCTTCTTCGGCATCGAGGCATTCCAGGATCGCCACGAGAACATCGCGATCGTCGGGGAATTCTGCGGTCAGTTCCATCGACAGGCGATCGAACTCTTCCTGATCGTCCGGCAACGACAGATTGCTGAGATGGACGATTCGCAGTTCCTTCCAGCTTGCGTCGAGATCGTCGTCTGCCGAGTCATCGTCATCGTCGTCGGATGCATCCAGTCCCGTGACCTGCAATTCCATCGGCCACGCGCGGGGTGAGTGTTCATCATCTCGCGACTCGAACGTGATCGAGCCGATCAGCAGGTCGCCATTACTCACATGGTCGGGCAGGTCGCTGCTGTTGGGTGCCGCCAGCCAGAGTCGAGCCGAGTCGCCGGGGAAGAGTTGCCCCCCACGGTAACGAGGTCCACCCGAAGCCACAGCAGGTGCGTTGCCATAGACCGACACCGACAGCGAATCCGACAGGTCGGCATCGACCGCCATCACCATCGATTCGAAGTCTTCGAGTTCATCCTGGTCGGGATCGGTCAACTGCACTTCGAGTGTGTAGCTTCCTTTTTCGAGGGAGACCGGTTCCGGGAACATGTCATCACAAGCGATCAGGCGGTCGTGTTCATCGAAGAGCATCCACTGATAGCATTCCAATGGCGAGTCGTAGAGGAGGCCATTGAGCTGCGGCGAACCAATCGTCACGCTGGCCGACTCCGGCATGTCGAATTCATACCTCAGCAGCAGTCGCGACGTGGTGCCGCCACCAATACGGCCGTCACGAACCGGATCGAGCAGTGTCGTCTCCGAGTCCGTAGGGGAGATGAGTCTGCGCCAGGTGTTCCATGTTCCACTGGGCGAGAGTTGTTCCGGCCAGACGGAGCAGTCGACATCGATCACTTGCGCACCGCCGTTGGGAGAGAGCGTAATGCGTTCGTCGCTGGGGGCGATGCCGCGAAACGTCACTTCGTAGTCGAACGTCGACTCACCCAGCCGTGACCAGTATTGCGACAGGCACAACTCGATCGTGCCGTTCTCGGTGACAGGGAATACATCGGTCACGCTTTCTCCCGGCATCAAGGGAAAGAATCGAAGCGTGTCTTCATCCTTGCCTGAGTCCCCCTCGAGCAGTTGCATCGGATGAAGCAGAATCACCCTCTGGCTGTCGGCTTCCGTGAGAGTGAGTTTGACATCCATTGTCGTCGCTCCTGCAGGGACAGTCAGGAAACGACGGAAGACTTCGCCGGCATGTGTTTCCAGAATGCCCGAGACGCGAGCGATCGGAGCTTCGGGGACCACCACGGTGATCGGCACTCGAAACAGCGGACCGCGATCCGGGTGCTTGGAATCGAGACCTTGCACTTCCGTCACATGCACGCCCGGTTCAAGTGCTGTGGGGTCGACGTGAATTCGAAAGTATCCTCCGCTGCTCATGATGACGACGGCTTCCCCACAGTTCACCCAGTCGGCCTCACAATGCAGCGTGCAATCGAGAGTGAGGGTCAGCTTTTCTTCGGTCGTTGCATCGGGGTGAAACCGGGGTGTCACATCGACGAGTAGCTCGTGTTCTTTCTTGACCTCTTCCGGTTCGCGAAGGTAGACGCCGCGATCGCTTCCAATGGAGACATCGAACATCAGGTGTTCACCAGGATCAGAAGCATGTTCCACCAGGTGATTGAAAGCCATGTCAACTTGTACCAGCCCCGCCCCTTCGGCTTGGTCCTCGGCACCAGGGATGTCGACTGCCGTAAACTGCAACGCTCGGCGAACGCTCGCGGGGGTGTAGGCCACGTTTTCAGCCTTCAGTCCAGAGAGAACCAGCGCGATACAGCCGCAGCAGTTGGGTGAGGCCATCGAGGTTCCGTTCATCTGTCTCTGCGGCTGCTGCATGAAGTTTGGAATCGGCGCAAACGCTCCCCCCGGCGCAAACAGGTCGACGCCGTAGTCCCCATCGAACGTCGGACCGCGTGAGGTCCAGGTATAGGGAACGCCGTCGTAGTCTTCGTAGACGGCGTACTGAGCGCTCATCATCTCTCGCGAGACATAGGCACCGATGCCGAGCGTGGCCGTTGTCGTGCCACCGGGAGCTCCCACGGTTGACAAGGCAGGGCCCGCGTTACCCGCGCTGGCAACAAAGATCACTCCATGCTCGTTGACGAGTTCGGAGATGCGGTCGACGATGTCGCCGTGGTTGTGTGACGACGAAGGCTCGCCGTAGCTCATGTTCACGAGGTCACAATCGTGTTCGACGACTTCTTTGAGGCCTCGGATGATCGACAGACCGTTTTCCATCCCTCCCATCCGATTGTCGCCAATCTTCACGAGAATGAACTGTACGCCCGGTGCCACGCCATTGCGGTCGGGGTCTTCGGGATAGTAGGCCCCGACAATGCCCGCCACATGAGTCCCATGGCTCCCTGCGGGAATGACGATCGATAAGGTCTTCCCGTTCTCGTAGACATGGACGCCGAAGTTCAAGCGAGAGTCGTCGGCAAACGTTCCGTACTCGTGATCGATGTTGAAATCGCTGAGCACTTTTTCATCAGACAGATCGCCGTTTTCATTGGTATCGATCGCAACTCGCCACGCATCTCCCTGCTTGAAGACGACGCAGTCGTAGATCGGTCCGGGATCCTCGTAGTTGTCCAATGCGCTGCGGAGTGCCGACAATTGGGCTTCGAGTTCTGTCTTTTCTTCTTTGACTTCGTCATCTGCCTCGGGGTGGGCATCGTCCCAACCGGCGATCTCGCGGACCAGAGCCTCTTCTCGAACCTGTTGACGTTCATTCCATTTGCGAGTCCAGTCGGTCTCCATGCGGTGGACCAACTCCTCAGGAAAGAACTCGTATGCGGGCTTCACTCCCAGTCGAATTTCGTTGCCCCACTCAGCGGGGATGGTGAGCATCTTTCCCGAGCGTCCTTCGACCTGTCCGTTCTCGGGAGCCACGGGATCCGACAGTGGTACATCGCCACTTCCGGTCCCATCGATGATGTCGATCACTTTCGGTCGGCCATCGGGAGTCACCTGCAGACCTGGTGCGCCGGGGTCGAGTCCGTCATCGAAGATGGCGACGGTAATACCCCGACCGTCGTACTCAGGGTGTTCCAAGAGAAAGTCGTATGCCCCGGTTTCGATCTTGGGCATCAGATGAATCGTGGGGAACTCGCCGGCGGCGGGAGGGGAATATGCTGCCGGATCATCGGCCTTTGGGGCCGTCGGTGATCCCAGGCAACAGGTGACGATCAGACAACACGGGGCGGCGTGAGACCAGGCGAATCGCCTGAGATTGAGTGTGTTCAGCACTAGCCGGACCTTTGGGGTATCGGGGTGAAACAAAGAGGCGACCAGGGGTCGGCCACGACTCACAAGTGTAGTGGTTGATTTTGTGAAACCCGAGTTCGCGGCCAACAATCGTGGTCAACTCGGGTGATGCTTCCAGGCAACAGACTGGCCAAGGCCCTACAATAGACACATTCCACCTGCTGGCCGGGCGCACCGGCAGTCGGTATGTTGACAGACGACACTACCAAACTCGATAGCTTCCATGACTTCACCTGCTGAAATCAGCCGACTTGATGCCGCCCTGCAAGCCCTGCAGCAGGGGCGGATGGTCATCGTGATCGACGCCGCCGACCGCGAGAACGAAGGGGATCTCGTCTGCGCGGCTGAGTTTGTCACCCCGGCCATTGTCGATTTCATGCTTCGCGAGGCGGCAGGTCTCTTGTGCGCCCCGATGTCCCGCGAGAACGCCGAGCGATTGAAACTCGGCCCAATGGTCGATCCGGCGTCGAATACGTCGCTCCATCAGACTCCGTTTCTAGTGATGGTCGACCACCGTGATGCCGGCACCGGCGTGAGCGTGGCGAATCGTGCCAGGACCATTCAGGCACTGGCGAATCCCGAGACACGAGTCGAGGATTTTGTCCGCCCAGGTCACGTCAATCCCCTCGTGGCAAGGGATGGAGGCGTGCTTCGCCGCGCGGGACACACTGAAGCCGTCGTCGACCTGCTTCGTATGGCGAACCTTACGCCGGTCGGGTGTCTGATCGAAGTCTGCAGCCGTACTGGTGACGGCATGGCCGACATCGTTGAACTGGAAGAACTCGCAACGAAGCACGACATCCCATTGATCACAATTTCGGAGATCATCCAACATCGACGCATTCGCGAACGACTTGTCGCGCGTGAGGTCGAGGTGGCAATGCCGACGGAGTTCTTCGGGATGCCGAAGTTCATCGCGTATCGCGTCGAGCATGATGACCAAGAGCCGTTGGCCATCGTGTGGGGTGACCTCTCAAGCGTCGAAGCCCCACTTGTCCGCATGCATTCCTCGTGCTTTACGGGTGATGTTCTGGGCTCGCTCCGCTGCGATTGCGGTGATCAACTTCACATGGCGATGGAGATGATCTATCGCGAAGGCACAGGTGCCGTCGTCTACCTGCCGCAGGAAGGTCGCGGGATTGGACTGACGGCGAAGCTCAAGGCCTATCAACTTCAAGATGGTGGTCTCGATACCGTCGAAGCCAATCATCGACTCGGCTACGCGGCTGACCAGCGAGACTACATGGTCGGATTGCAGATCCTCAAAGACCTCGGACTGAAACAAATTCGCCTGTTGACGAACAATCCCAAAAAGACGCAGGCTTTCGAACATTGGGTCGATCTGAAGATCGTCGCTCAGATCCCCATCATCGCCCCACCGCTGGAGCATCGGGAGAAGTACCTGGCCGCCAAGCGGGACAAGCTGGGGCACATGCTGCCGATGGGCGGACCGAAGTAGCGGCACATTCGATTGGGCTGTCGCGACCGCTTACTGCGTGCGCGGCTCATTGAAGTATTCAAGTAGACAATGGACATCGAATCCCTCATCCCCCATCGCGACCCGTTCTTGTGGATCGACGAAGTCGTCGAGTCGACGCCCAATTCGTTGCATGCCCGCAAGCATCTGCCGGCTGACCTCGATGTCTTTCGGGGTCATTACCCGCATTTCCCCGTTCTACCTGGCGTGTTGCAGTGTGAGGCGATCTTTCAGGCGGGTGCTATTCTCATCGCGTTGCATCATCCAATGACGGGAGATGCGGTGCCGGTCGTTACGCGCGTCAACAATGTGCAGTTCCGCCGCATGGTCCGCCCTGGCGACACCCTCGATCTGCATGTGGAACTGACCGATCAACTCGCCAATGCCTTCTATCTGAAGGGGACAGCGAAAGTCGCCGGCTCGACCTCTTGTCGGTTGGAGTTCACATGCGCCGCAGCCGACCTGGGTGATAGCCAGTGAGCATCGGTGCGCTCTTAATCCCCGGTGCTTGGTAACGCCGTCCTGGGGTCCGCAAGACGGAGTCTCGCCCGACCGACGAGGAGTTCGAATTCGGGGAGGTCTCCGTAGAGTTTGATGATGTCTTCCCAGCGCTGGTTGGCTCCCAAACTGTTTCCATCGCGATAGAGTTGGTCGGCCTCATCAAGCTTCGAGTTGATGAATGCGAAACGGTCGTTCTCGCCCCCCAGGCTTTCAGTGATCCGCTCCACTTGACGCTGCGCGAGATTCAAATAGGGACGCGACTCGGCATCATCACCCAGTAATCGCTGCATCGCCTGGTATTTCTCCCGTGCCAGCATACGGTCGCCGAATCGTTCGTAACCACGGGCTTCGACATAGAGTCGTTCGGCTTCGCTATCGGGATCGATCCCCAAGCGGATATTCGTGTCGGCTCTGCGTTCAGCCCGCTCCATATCGATCTGCGCCAGCCACTTCGTGGCCTCGGCTGTGTGGTCACCGTCAGGGTATCGAGACAACATCGTCTTCAGATCGCTCTCGGCGGCGAACCAGTCGTCGGGATTGCCACTGGCCATGATCGGCTCGACCTCTTTGAAGAGCGACTGCTCGCTCGCCGGCCAGAAGGCCCAGACGCAGGCACCGATGATGACCACCAGCACTGCGCCCAAGAACCAAGCCCGCTCCCAGACCGGAATCTGCGGGCCTTTCTTTTTCTTCTTCGTCTTCTTGGCCTTGTCCCGTCCGAGCAGGCGGGTGACTGTCGGGTTGTCTTCAGTCGTGAGGGCCGACAACCCCGCTTGCGTACTCGACCTGAGTTTCTGTTCCTGCTCGGTGACTTTCTGCTTCACTTTCTCAAGCTTCACCTGCACATCGAGCGCATCGAACGGACGGTCCTCCGGTTCCTTCTCGAGCAGATCATCAATGAGATCCTCCAACCAGACGGGACAGTCCTGATTGAGCGTCCGCACTTTGGGAGGGACTTCGTCAATGTGCTTAAAGAGCATTTCCGGTTGCGTTTCCGAGGCGAACGGCGTGCGACCGGTCAGCAATTCGAACAGCACGCAACCCAGGGCATACAAATCAGTGCGCGCCGTGACGGGCTTCTTTCCCGTGATCTGTTCGGGAGCCATGTAGGCCATCGTTCCCACTGTCTTGCCAGCCGCGGTGAGAGCGGTTGCTTGAGTATCGCGGGCGATGCCGAAGTCACTGAGTTTGAGGACTCCCTTTTGAGTGAGGAGCAGGTTTCCCGGCTTGAGGTCGCGATGGATAACGCCTTCGCGATGCGCATGCTCGAGTGCCTTGGCGACTTGTATGCCGTATTCGACAGTTTTCTCCCAGGAGAGACGACCCTCCTTGCGAAGAATGACATCAAGCGAGCCCCCGGTGACGAGTTCCATGGCGTAGAAGCGTTGCGTGCCAGTGGAACTGCCGCCGTAGTAGCGAACGATGTTTGGGTCTTTCAGTTTTTTGAGAATCTCCATTTCGCGATCGAAACGGGCAGCGACTTTGGGGTCACCCGACAAATCGGGGGCGAGCACCTTTACCGCGACCTTGGCGCCGGTCTTGAGGTAAGTGCCAAGATAGACGATCCCCATCCCCCCCACGCCCAGCTTCTTTTCGAGCTGAAAGGGGCCGATCTGTCTCTTTTCGCTGGCGGAACTCATGACGGAAGAAGGATGATGGGAATGCCCACGACGTTAGTGTCGCGGATGAGAGAACACCGGTCCAGCGACTGTGAGTGAGATGGTTGTAGACGCACCGGAGCAACGGAGTGGATCTGTTCCGTTGATGTAACTCGGCAACCGATCGACGTCCTTACGCAACTACAGGCGTTTGAAGGCGACAATGCAGGTGTCGTCGCGGGCAACACTGTCGTCGATAAAGGCTTCGACGTCGTCCATCACCTGAATCACGGTCTCTTCGACCGGCTTGTTCGTCTTGCTCAGCAATTCCTCGAGGCGAGGCCGGCCGTAGATTTCGCGGTTGGAGTTGATGGCTTCAGTCACGCCGTCGGTATAACACAATACGAGTTCGCCCGCTCCCAGCGAGATGGTTTTCTCCTGATACGTCAGGTCAGGCAGGATGCCCAATGGCAGATTCGACTCTTCTCGCCCAATCATTTCGACCTTGCCGTTCTTCCGCCGCAGGAGTGGCGACAGATGTCCGGCGTTGACGATCGTGATTTCGTTCTTCACCGAGTCGAGAATCATCACCAGGAATGTAATGAAACGGTGTCCCAACCCGCTGAACGACATTTCGCGGTTCAGGCCGCGAACGGCTTCGGCGACGTTCGGAGCCGTCAGCAATTGAAAACGTGTGGTGCTGTAGAGGCGGGCCATCAACAGAGCGGCGGGAACCCCCTTGCCGGCGACATCTCCCATCGCGATGGCGAGCTTGTCGTCGGAGAGTTGCACATAGTCGAAGTAGTCTCCCCCGACTCGCAGCGCGGGTTCGTAATAGTCGAAGAATTCGTAGCCCTCGATCTTCGGCCGCGACTTCGGCAGGAACCCGAGTTGCACTTGAGTCGCGAATTCGAGATCGCGCTCCATGTCGCGCTGGTCGAGCAACTCGGTGTGGAGCTTCGCGTTTTCGATGACCATCGACGCCTGAGCGGCCAGACTCAAGAGGAGTTCCTGATCGTCCTGTGAGAATTCCCGCCCTTCGTGCCGCGTGACAATCTGAATCACGCCCAGGGCCTTGCCGTCCTGCGTCAACAACGGGACGCACATGATGGATCGCACACGAAGCCGTGCCAGGCTCGCGCTCTTGTTGAACCGCGGATCCTCCTTGATGTTCGCCGACAAGAGCGCCTCTCCCGTCTGCACGACATGCCGCACGACCGTCATGCTGACGGCGACGATGTCGGCTTCTCCCGCTCGGGAGAGGGTGGCCATCACCTTCATCTTCGGGCCGTCCCCTTCGCGGAAGAGCGCGAACCCCTGATCGGCCTGCGGGAAGATGTTGAACAGCGTTTCGAGCACCTTTGGCAGCACCTGCTCGACGGCCAACTGACCCACCAGCGCGCGGGTCAGTTCGAGAATGGCCTTGAGTTTGATATCGGGATTGACACTGCTGGCCTTCGCCTTGCCGGTCTTCGCATTGGCCGATTCGAGTTTCGACGACGATTCGAAGTCGGGCTCCTCGATGGCATCCGACAGGACAAACACCCGGCTGTCGTCGAGGTCGGGAAACTGAGACGCATCGTGAGCGAATGCCACGCCGGAATCACTCGACGTCAACTGCTGCGGCAGCAAATGCGTCGACGGGCCGTCGATGCTTGACATCTCGAACTCCATCGAGACATCGCAAAGTCGGATTTCGTCTCCATCAACGAGTTCCCGACGGCCCTCCAGGCGGTTCCCATTGACGTAGGTTCCATTGCGGCTGCGGAGATCCTCGACGTAATACGCACCGTGCGTTTCCAGGATTTGAGCGTGGTGTCGACTGACGGCCCCATTATCGAGCACGACGTGACAATTGGGATGCCGACCAATAACGGTCCGCTCCCCTCGCACGGGTACGATTAAATGCGGAGCATCTCCGCGAACGATTTTCAGCAGCGGCAACAGTCACCTCTTTCCTGCCTGCTCCTCAGCCGGGCCACAGAGTCCTAAGATACTACGAACGAGACGCTGAATCCATTGCTCGGAGAAAGGAAGTAGGCAGTAGCCAATTGCGATTCGGAGAAAAGCCAACAACCAACGTCCAATGACCAAAGACCTGTTTTTCGATCAGATACTTGATTCGCCGAAGGACGTGATGCGCAGGGCGATCGAGCTGGCAAGTCAGGGAATCGGCCGCGTCGAACCCAATCCACCAGTCGGTGCGGTCGTCGTCGACTCCGATGGTCGCGTCGTCGGCCAGGGTTGGCACGAGGTGTACGGAGGGCCGCATGCCGAAGTCCATGCCTTACAGCAGGCGGGCGAAAGGGCGCGTGGGGGAACGCTTTTCGTCACGCTGGAACCGTGTTGCCATCACGGAAAGACTCCCCCCTGCACTGGTGCAGTCATTGCTTCGGGGGTGCGGCGAGTTCATGTGGCCATGGCTGATCCCGCTTCCTGGGTCAACGGCAAAGGCATCGCGCTGCTCCAGGCGGCAGGTATTGACGTCGTCGTCGGAACTGAAGAACCCCGTGCCCGCGAGCTGGTCGAGCCGTTCATCAAACTCGTCACCCGAAAACTGCCGTGGGTCCATGCGAAATGGGCGATGACACTCGATGGCAAACTGGCCACGCGTGATGGCGACTCGCAATGGATCTCCAACGAAGCGAGTCGAGCGATCGTGCATGAACTGCGCGGCCGGATGGAGGCGATTCTCATCGGTATTGGCACCGCACTGCAGGATGATCCCTTGCTGACCGCTCGGCCGCCCGGTCCACGCACGGCGCTGCGCGTCGTACTTGATTCCGCGGCCCGGCTGCCGCTGGAGTCGAAACTGGCGGCCACGGCGCGCGACATCCCCGTGTTGTTGTGCGTCAGCCCGTCGGCACCAACGACGCGCGTCGCTGCGCTGCAGGACGCAGGAGTCGAAGTGTTGACGATCGGAGCCGATCTCTCGTCTGCCGATGCGCCGCCACTGCGTCTACCGCTCCTGGAAGTCCTTCAGGAGCTGGGAACCCGCAAGCTGACGCATGTGCTGATTGAAGGAGGATCAGACATCCTGGGAAGCGTGTTCGACGCCGGACTTGTCGATGAAGCCCATGTCTTCGTCGCGCCCGTCATCATCGGAGGCCGGGGAGCGACATCTCCCGTCGGCGGTCTCGGCGTGTCGAAGATCAAACAGGGAATCAAGCTGCGCAGCTCGACCGCCCGCGAAGTGGCCGGCGACGTTTACATTCAGGGTCGCCTTCTGAATTAGCCTGCGGTGCCAGCGTCAGAGTGCGAGATCGACTTGGGGCGAGTCATCAATCAAAAAAAGAGCCGTCGGCACTCGTTTGAGTGCCGACGGCCTGAGCCACGCGTTACCCGGACGTTGTTCGATTCAACGCGATCCGGGTTCGACTCGTCGGGACCAAGGGTGGTCCGCGCTTGAGATGGCTGCCCTTAAGCGACAGCCCGCCGACCGTCAGGCGGTGCCACCTCGTTGGCGAAGACTACAGGAATAATCCACAGGACCACCTCCTTTCTTGCTAGACCTCCCGCTTCTGCCAGTTCGCCACCGGCTACGTCGCAGGAATGCTGCCCGTCGTGTTGCGTACTACACGACCTCTGTCGATATTCTCATCATCGGCCGCCAGTCGGCAAGATCGAATTGCTCCAGTTCCATGAAGAACATGAGAATTCGAGACGATCGAACGGACACCCTTGCAATGCGTCTACTCCACGGAGAACTGGTAAACGCAGACGTGCTGGTACTCTTCCCCCGGTTCGAGAATAATCGTCGGGAAGTCGGCCTGATTGACGGAGTCAGGAAAATGCTGCGTCTCCAGGCATAGAGCACTGCGATGGGCGTAGGTGTGGCCGTTCTTTCCGACCTGGCCTTTGAGGAAGTTGCCCGAATAAAACTGAATACCCGGCTGGTCGGTCATGACTGTCAGCACGCGACCGGAGTGAGGCTCGACGACGCGGGCGGCTCTGGTCAGCTCCCGCTCACCTTCGTTGATCACGAAGTTATGGTCATAACCCAGGTTGGCCGTCTCGGTGAGAAGTTCGATTCGCTCGCCGATCACCGTCGGCTGACGGAAGTCGAGCGGCGTCCCTTCGACGCTGGCCGTCTCACCGGTCGGAATCAGCGTGTCGTCGGTCGGCGTGTACTGCTCGCAATTGAGTTGCAAGACATGGTCGAGCACGGTGTCTGAACCTTCGCCGGCGAGGTTGAAATAAGCGTGATTGGTGATGTTCACCGGAGTCGCGGCATCAGTCGTGGCGCGATAGCTGATTCGCAGATTGTTGCGGTCCTTCGGCACGAAGTAGTTCACGGTGATGTCGAGGTTCCCCGGAAAGCCTTCCTCGCCGTCGGGGCTGCTGTATCGGAACCGCACTCCCTGTCCATTCTCGTTTTCATAGGGTTGGGCGCGCCAGACGACTTTGTCGAGACTGTGGGCTCCTCCGCCGTGCAGCGTGTTCGGCCCGTCGTTCGCTTCGAGTGTGTACTCCTCTCCGTTCAAAGTGAACTGAGCGCCCGCGATTCGATTACAGACGCGACCGGTGGTGCAGCCGAAGTACTGGTTGTCTTCGGACTCGTAACCTTGAACATCGTCGAAGCCGAGGATGACGTCGTCGATATTGCCTTCGCTGTCGGGGACGTGCAGTTCGACGAGATTCGCTCCACGGGTCATTACTTTGGCCGTGAGGCCCGCATCGTTGGTGATGGTGTAGATTTCAACGGCCGTGCCGTCGGCCGTTTCGCCAAAGGGTTCTGCTTGTGGTGCGGCGGATGCGGGCGACGACATGAAAAGTCCTCCTAGCAAGGCATAAATCAATGGAACGCGGATCGACATGGTGATTTCTCCGAGAGCGAGTGCATGGAACCAGACAGGAACGCCCGCGATTGTCGGCGGTGGACGTAGCAGTGTCCAGCGAGGGAGCGGTCGCGGCGCGCTCGACGTTAAGCAGCAATGAGCCGCGCACGCAGTAAGCGGAACAGGCGATCCACGCAGATTCCGCTGATTAGGTGCTCGGCTCATTCCTTTCCAGTACCAGCAAGTTTCCTCGACGCGTGGCCGTAATGCTCCCAGGGAGCGACAATGTCGCAGGAGGAGCACTCTCGACAAGTTGCGAGAGCGATTCCCAATGGAGCCTGGTCATGTCCACTTCGTTCCATCGCAGCCTCCGCCATTGCAGTCGCAGAGCCTCGCCGCGAAGAAATGAGTCGGCAGTCTTCAGCCGATCGGCATCCCACTTTTGCAGCGCGGGCTGAGACTCCAGCAATGCGGCATCACGCAGCAATTCCGACTGGTGCTGAATGAATGACATGGCATCGTTCACGTGATTCAACAGGCCGACGATGTGTTCATCGACATTTGAGTTGAATTTCTCCCGGAGGTACGGCAGCAGTTCCTGACGGATGCGGTTGCGGGTCCAGCGGAGGTCGCGATTCGATTCGTCCTCGAGCCACGATTGGTTCATCGACCTAAGAAACGCTTCGAGACTGTCGCGACGAAACGGCAGCAGTGGGCGAATGAGAGTTGCCGATCCCAGCGGCCGAGTTTCCCTGATGCCTGTCAATCCCCAGAGACCGGTGCCACGAAACAGTCGCTGCAACATCGTCTCCACTTGGTCGCTTGAAGTGTGCCCGGTGGCGACGAAGCGACAACCCAGCGTCTCAGCCAGCCGTTCCAATGCGGCGTATCGCAACTTGCGTGCGCGTTCCTCGATTCCCGCCGTGCTCTCGATTGATTCGGTCTGAGTAACTTCGAGACACTCAACGTGCGATTCTACGTTCAGCGACTGACAAAGCTCGGTGACCCAACGCGCTTCGTCGACCGACTCCGACCTGAGGCCATGATTGAAGTGGACCGCGTGAAGTGTGAGCTGAAAATGATCTCTCAATTGGTTGAGCAAGAGCAGCAGTGCCGTGCTGTCCGCGCCGCCGGAAACGCTGACCAGCGCTCGTGCATTGCGGATCGCATGGCGTTCGAGGAACGCTCGCACTGTCTCTTGCAATAAGTCTGCGGGAGATTGAGGCACCGTCAACTCGCTCTCCCGTCAACCACCGTCAACTACGGCAGTACGAAGTCCGACTCGGTCGTCGGGTCGGCACCGTAGCTTTCGCGGAATGCGGCAAGATTCGCCTCGACCGTGGCGCTCGGGCCGACCATCTTGATGAAGTAATTGCCGTTGGCCGTCGTCAGTATCACCGCCAGCATGCGATAGCCGGGGGCATCGACAGTCTGCATTCTGACGGGTGGTCCATCCGGCTTCTTGAACGTTCCAGTCAAATCGACCTGCACATACTCGCCCTGCGAACAAGTACCGAGCACCATGGCCAACTCGCGCCCATCGGGCGCAAACTGAGCGACCCAACGGCCGATGTTTTCTTCGCGTGATCCGCCGAATGGTGGAAAGACGACGTATTCTGTCGGTTCGCTACCTTCCTCGGCGGCCGGCACTTTGAACTGCAACAGTCGCAAATTGCTTGTGGGAGTCTCCTCTTCCCAGTTCGTGGGAATCTGAAGCGCGATGTCGAGAGCCTCGACCTGGCGTGACGCGGGTGCCCCTTGCGGACCGCTGGCCATCAAAGGCGGAGCCGTGACGTTCATCGCGACGGCGTACAAGCTGGTGCGGGCGGTGATGTAGAGGATGTTTCCCTCCGGACCGCCGAGTGTGCAATTCGCGGGCTTCTCGGGAACTTCGATTCGCCCGATCAAATCACCTTCTGGAGAGAGCACGACGACCGACTTGTAGGTCGCGTAAATCCGTCCGTCGGAATCGAGGGCCATGCCGTCGGGTCCTCCGCCGTCGAGTTCTTCGTCTCCGGTGAAGAGAAGTTGTCCTTCACCCAACTCTCCGGGAGCGGTGATTTCGTAACGGATAATCTTACGCTCTTCGATGCTGGCGACGATCAGGTGCTGGCCATCGGGGGTAACAAGCACGCCGTTGGGGCGGGGAAAGTCGTCGACTCCGAGAACGCGACTGACGGCGCCTTCGGGAGAGACGTAATAGACCCCCATCTCCGGTTGTGTCGGCGGGTCTTGCGAATAGTTGGGATCGGTGAAGTACAGCCCCCCTTGTCCATCGAGGGCGAGATCGTTCGGTTGATTGAACGGTTGCTCTTCATACATGCCGGCGATGACGGCATCGACGTGCCCGGTCTGGTCTCCGGCGAGCCTGGCGACGCGTTTGGCGCTTCCCTGGCAGGCATATACATTGCCCGCCTGATCGCAGATGAGGCCGTTGGCGCGTTCTGACTCGGTCATCCAATCAAACGAAGTGCCGTCCTGATTGACGCGAATGATTCGCAGGTTGGGAATATCGCTAAAGAGCAGATAACCATCGGGATGCCACGCCGGTCCTTCGGTGAACTCGCATTCGGCGACGACCTGTTCAACAGTCCCCGCGATCAGGCTCTCCAGGTCGTCGGCTTGAGAGATTGTGGTATAAGTAAGGCTGAAAACGAGCATCGCAGCGGCTGTCGAGCGCGCCGGACGATGGTGGGCTGTTGAGTTCATTGAAAGTCGATCGTTTGAAAGTATGTCATCGAGGCCACCGTGTGGGAGGCATCAGTCGAGTGCGAGCGTCAATGTCGATTTTGCAACCTAAGTGCTTGAATTGCAACGATCACGGCGGGTCGAGCCGATTCAATAACTGGGAATTTCAAGGGAGTCTGCCGGTTGCGAGGCATGGCAGTCGCCCGCATAATCTGGTGCTGAAATGGAGTATTGGGTCATTGGTGTCAGCCAGTAGCCATAATCCATCGGCCAACCAACGTCCTGGAGCGATCTGAAATGTCAGCCGTCATTGATGCCCCTGGGGATGCCAAAGCCGAACTCAAGGTCGTGCAGGATGCCACCTGCACGTTCTGCGGGTGCGTGTGCGACGACATTGATCTCAGTGTCGATACCGAGGCCAATCGCATCGTCGAGGCCAAGCGGGCGTGCGTTCTGGGGAAGGCGTGGTTCTACAATCATCACATCGAAGACAGTCCCGAAGCGCGGGTGGACGGCCAGCCCGCAAGTTACGACGTCGCGATCGAACGGGCCGCCGACATTCTGTTCAACGCCCATTACCCCGTCACCTACGGCTTGTCGGACACCACGACGGAAGCCCAACGTGTGGCGGTCGCCATCACCGACTGGATCGGTGGCATCGTCGATACGACTACGTCGGTCTGTCACGGTCCGTCGGGGATTGCGTTTCAAGGCGTGGGTGAAGTGACCTGCTCGCTCGGCGAGATCAAGAACCGAGCCGACTTCCTGATCTTCTGGGGAGGGAACCCGGCTGAGAGTCATCCTCGACACTTCACCAAATACAGTTTGATGCCCAAGGGAGAGTTCGTCCCGCGCGGTCGCAAGGACCGCTATGCCGTGCTGATCGATGTGCGCAAGACGAAGTCGGCCAAGGCCGCCGACCAGTTCTTGCAAATCAAACCTCGATCGGACTTCGAACTTGCCTGGGGCCTGCGATTGCTCGCGAAGGGTATCGATCCCGATCCTTCACTCGAGCAGAAGACCGGCATCTCTGTCGAAACGCTCAAGGAGATGATGGACCGCATGAAGCAGGCGAAATTCGGCGCGATCTTGTTCGGTATGGGCGTCACCATGACCCGCGGCAAACACATGAACAGCGAAGCCGTCCTCGCATTGGCCCGCGACATGAACCGCCACACGCGCTGGGTCGCCAAACCGATGCGCGGACACGGCAATGTGACCGGTGCCGACAACGTCGTGACCTGGCAGACCGGATATCCGTTCGGCGTGAACCTCGGTCGCGGTTACCCGCGTTTCAATCCTGGCGAGTTCACGACTTCAGATCTCTTGGCTCGCGGAGAGGCCGATGCGGCGCTGATTATCGCTTCCGATCCGATGTCGAACTTCTCGCAGCCGGCACGAGAGCATCTGAAGCGGATTCCCGTCGTCACGCTCGATCCCAAGCTCAGCGAGACGGCGAAGGTGGCTGCAGTTGCCTTCACAACGGCGACTTACGGTATCAACGTTCCCGGGACCGTGTATCGTATGGACGATGTCCCCATTTCGCTCCGGCCGGCTTTTCAATCCCCCTATCGCAGCGACCTGGAAGTTCTGCAGGCGATTGAGAAACGGATTCGTCAACGGCAACTGTCAGGCGAGAAGCCGGCGTGATGCGAATCGCACGATCGAGTTAACCACGATTGACCACTTCTGAATTCATTCATGGCGAAAGCGTCTGTCATTCTGATTAACGACTCGACCGGCACCGAGCATACGGTGACGGCATCGGGTTTGGTCGTGGGACGCAGTCAGCGTGCCGATGTCATTCTGGACAACCCCAGTTGCTCGCGGCAGCAGTTCCGCATTGCCTTTCAGAATGGCAAGGTCATTCTTGAACAGATGTCGTCGACGACGACGACGCAGGTGAATGGTGCCGAAGTGGCATCGAACACCACGCTCGACGACGGTGACTTGATCGATGTGTCGGGTTCAACATTTCGTGTGCGGATTGCCACGGGAAAGGGAACCGACACCGGAGCCACAAAACCACCGCATTCTCGCGATTCCGGCCGTAAAAAGGGAGGACCGGGAGGTGCCGATCGCCCACAGAAGCCGTCGCTCCCCCCGCCCGCCCCGGTGAACCCCGCCATTCGCAGCGATCGCACCGTGATCGGTGGTCAGGCCGACGTCGGTGTCCCATCCGATTTCGATCAGGCGTTCGAACTCGGCGGGCGAATGGTGATTGGTCGCGACTCCGAACGAGTCGACATCGCCCTGCCCCACCTGTCGGTGTCGCGAACGCATGCGGCGATCACGCTCAAGGGGAACAAGGCCGAACTCGCGGATTTGAACAGCGCGAACGGGACGTTCATCAACGGTCGACGGGTTGTGAACCCGGTGTTGATCCCCGCCGGGACGCAGATCGACATCGGCCCCTTCTCACTTGTCTTCGATGGGACGCATCTGCGGACGTTGTCGCGCGTCAACAACGTCGAACTGGTCTGTCGCGACTTGTCGCAAGTCGTCACGAATCGCACGACGGGCAAGCCCCTCACGCTGCTCGATCAGATCAGCCTCGTGATTCGGCCGAAAGAGTTCGTGTGCATTATCGGCCCCAGTGGATCGGGAAAATCGACGTTGTTGTCGGCCATCAGCGGGCGTGTGCAAGGTTCGGATGGTCAAGTTCTCGTCAGCGGGCAGGATCTGTATGCCAACTTCGAGTCACTCAAGCAGAACCTCGCGGTCGTGCCTCAAAAAGATGTGCTGCACGATCGACTGAGCGTCCATGACGCCTGGAAGTTCACCGCGAAACTCCGACTGCCCCCTGATACCTCGTCGCGGGAAATCGATCAGTGCATTGACGACATGCTCGGCACTGTCGGCCTGACGGAACGCAAAGGGACGCAGATTCGCCATCTCTCGGGTGGACAGATCAAGCGGGCGAGCCTGGGGAACGAGATTCTCAACAAGCCCAGTTTGCTCTTCCTCGATGAAGTGACGTCTGGTCTCGACGAGCAGACTGACCGCGAGATGATGAAACTCTTCCGTCAGATTGCTGATGGAGGCAAGACGGTGGTTTGCATCACCCACAATCTCGCCAACGTCGAGCGGACGTGCAGCCTGGTGGTGATTCTGACAGTCGGAGGCAAACTCGCCTTTGTCGGTTCGCCGGAAGAGGCCCGCAGCTACTTCGGCATCGAACGTCTGGGAGATGTCTACGACCGCCTCGCCCAGAAGACACCTGAGGAATGGCGAAACGGATACATCGAAAGCAAACTCTACAGCCGGTACATCGACAGTCGCCTGCCGGCGTCGAGCGATGGAGAAGCGGAAGCGGCGCGTTCCCGGCAGACGATCCCACTTAAGGATCGCATGGGGATGATTCGCCGGCAGCTAGGAATCCTGCTCAAGCGTAATAATGCCATTCAGAAGGCCGACCTGCGGTCGCTGCTGATCATGTTCGGTCAGAGCGTGCTCGTCGGTATTCTGCTCATCATGCTGTTTGGCAACTTGACCGAGGTCAAAGAAGAATCATGGTGGGACGACTCCGATGGAGATGAAGTCTCGCAACTCGCCGACGACGAACCGATCGTTCGCGGCCAGAATTACCGTAGCGATTTTCAAGCAGGTTACGAACAAGGTTATGTCGACGGGGTCGGCAGTCTTGAAGAGATCGAAGGTTGGCCCCCTCCCAAGAAACGCTGGGACTATTCGGAACGCCTGTTGTTTCTGATGGTCATCTCGTGCTTGTGGTTCGGGTGCAACAACTCCGCGAAAGAGATCGTCAAGGAACGCGAACTCTACACTCGAGAACGCGATGTTAACCTGCGTCCCGTGGCCTACTACCTCTCGAAACTCTTGTTCTTCGGCATGTTGAGCGTGCTGCAGGCGACGCTCTTGTTCTGGATTGTTGCGGCCGGCTGCCAACTGGAAGGCCAGACCTTTGGGCAATGGATAATTCTTTGCAGCCTGTCGGCTACTGGTGTGGCGTTGGGTCTACTGCTTTCTGTCGTGTCGAAGACCGAGGACATGGCCATCACGCTGGTGCCATTAACGCTTATTCCACAGATCGTGTTGGCCGGTCTGATCGCGCCACTGGAGGGTTTTGCGGAGTTCCTCGCCAAATGCTTCGTGACGGCCCATTGGGGTTTCGAGGCCTCGGGAGCGACGTTGCCTTCGGAATTCGAAGCGGTCTCACGCAGCGGCAGTGAAACTTGGGGCGGGCCGTTCATGATGATTCTGATTCACTTTGTCGTCTTTGCAGGTGCCGCCATGCTGCTGCTCATTGTTCAAGAGAAACGCGGCGCGATGAGTTGGAAGAGCCTCACGCGCAAGATCACTCGGAAGGCTCCCGCGACTGCATAGGTGAGGTGAAACGTCATGGCTGCCACGGCTCTTGAAGTGCATCAAAGCGTCATCCATGCAACCAGTGAATGCGTCGACCATTGCCTGTCGGTGATCGAGCACTGCGTCGGCCAACTGAGCGACGAGCAACTCTGGCATCGGCCTTCTGAAGGGATGAACTCGATCGGAAACCTGCTGCTGCACCTCGACGGCAACCTGCGGCAATGGATGATCGCCGGTCTCGGAGGCGCGAACTACGATCGCGATCGGCCTGCCGAGTTTGCAGCGCGGACACAGATTTCCGGCGAGACACTTCTGGCGCAGTTGCAGTCGACAATCGTGGAAGTCAAGCAAATACTCGCCGCACAAAGTCCCGATGGGATGCTCTTGCAGAGAACGATTCAGGGATTCGATGTCACGGGATGGGAGGCGGTCTTCGACAGCATTCCGCACCTCAAAGGACACGCCCAGGAAATCGTCTGTCTCACCCGACAGCAACTCGGCGACCGCTATCAGTTTCGCTGGCAGCCGACATCGCCCGAACAGGGCGCACCTCAGTAGCCAAGTCTGCCCCCAGATTCGGCAGCATCGCCTTTCAGTCCGCGATGAAGATCATGTCTCTCCAGTCCTTGTATTGATTCGCCCGGTGGTGCGTATGTTGGTTGACTTCACAAGAGCGAGCGTAGCTACGTTGCAAGCGTTACTCGAATCCTGGAGGCATTAGGAACGGAGGAGTTGAGAACGGAATGCGATTCATTGTCATTCATTCTTCATTCTCCCGTCCTCAACTTCTCTCCCATCCAAAACCGGCAGTTTCAGCGCATATTGACCTGTCTTTCGACTTGGCCGTATACTCCCGCCCCCTTCTCTTGTCGAGAAACGCCTCACGGCACACACCTCAGAAGTTACTGTCTCGTCAAGCCTTACGGCGATCGAGATTCTTTTGTCCCCTTCAATCCGATAGAGGTTCCAACCCTCGCATGGCCCGCCCCTGGCTAATCGCTGGGTCGCTGGTGGTCGCTTTCTGCTTCTGGGCAGTCGGCGCGGGGGACGAATTGCGCCTCGGCGGACACTCCACCGCGAGGCCCGTTTCGAGTCCGGCAGGCGTCCAGACGCCGGTCGTCATTGCGGGGTCGGAGCAAACCGCGAGCGATCCGGCGATGCAGCCGATTCAGTTATCGGCTCAGTTCTCGCGAGTCTGGAATGACGGTCGTTCGACGGTCTGCTGGATGCGCGGCCGCTGCCGCATCGTGCAAGGCGAGACGGCGCTGTCGGCCGATCAGGCGGTCATCTGGTGGACTCAAGCCACCGATCAACCCCAAGTGGACGAACTGCTGATCTATCTCGAAGGGGATGATGCTCCGGCCAGCGTCGATGGTCCTGGTGGCAACTCGCAGCAAATGGCTTTGCTGATGCACCTCACCACGTCGAAGGGGGTCGAATGGATCGGCCGTCCCCCGTTGGACGAACCGCTGAGCGACGAAGAACCAATCTATCAGCGCGCCCTGGCCCATCGTCAACTGGCCGGCCGAGAGCAGTTGATCCCGACGCAGCTCACGATTCCACAACAAACCGGACCCGCGTTCTCTGAGCCATTTCTTCCCAGTCAGACCAATTCGCTGCCACGTCACGTGACGATCGGTCCCAGATACTTTGGTCAGGACATTGTCTTCGGCACCACGGAAACGACGAACACCGACCCGCCCGAACTCGTCATGACGGTAACTGGCGGCGTGAATATCGTCGTCGATAATGTTCCACTCGATGTGGACGGCACGACGGTGTTGACGCGTCTCGACCTCACCGCCGATCAGGCCGTCATCTGGACCGATGCCCGCCGCGTGCAGAATCCCGGCGGCAACCTCGATCTCGACAGCACGACGCCGTTCCAGGTGTATATGGAAGGGAACATCATCGTGCGTCAGGGGATGAACGAGATTCGCTGTTCTCACGCGTTCTACGATGCTCGCGAGCAACGCGGACTGTTGATGAACGCCGAAGTCCGGACATTCATCTCTGAGCTGGAAGGTTTCCTGCGGATTCGAGCCGACCGCGTGCGACAGTTGTCTCAAACGAACTTCCACGCGCAGAACGCGTGGGTGACGACCAGTCAGATGGGGCGTCCCGGATACCGCATCGAGGCACAGGACATCTTTCTCGAACGCCGGATGGATGTCGTGCAGGCGGGTGGAATCGTCAGTCCGCAACAGACAGATACCTCCAATCTGTATCTCACCAGTTTGAACAACCGGCTTTATTTCGGCGAAGTGCCGGTCTTCGCCGCCCCGTACCTCAGCGGACCGGCGGATATCCCGCAGATTCCGATCGAGTCGTTCACCATCGGCCATTCCGGCGTATTCGGCGTCACATCAGAGACGATCTGGAATGCCGACACACTGCTCGGCCTCGACCTTCCGTCGGGAATCGATTGGGACGTTCGTACCGACTGGTATTCAGAGCGAGGCTTTGCCGGCGGCACCGATGTCGAATACGACTTCTTGACCAACGCCTTAGGCATGCCAGGGCGCGTGCGTGGATTCGGCCGGGCCTACTACGTGAATGATAGCGGCACCGATAACCTCGGTTCGGATCGCCGCGCTCTCACGTTCCCTGACGACGATCGTACACTCGGCGTATTGCGTCATCGCATGGACTTTGCCGACGGCACGACGATCTTCGGAGAACTCGGCTATGCCCGCGACCGCAACTTCCGCGAGCAGTATTTCGAGACCGAGTTCGACCAGGACAAAGACATCGAAACGCTGATTGGCATCCAGAATCAACAAGACAACCTCACCGTGGGAGGACTCGCCCGGTGGAACTTGAACGACTTCGAGAACACCACCGAGTGGTTACCTCGCGCGGATCTCACTCTGCTCAGTCAGCCTCTCTTCGGAGACATGTTGACCTGGAGTTCGCACAGTTCGGTCGGCTACGGTCGGATCCGACCGGCGGATGCTCCGTATGATCCCGCCGACGTCTTTACTCCCCTCCCCTACTATCCCGATGTCGAGGGGGGAGTCGCGATGACGCGACACGAGATCGACATGCCGCTGAGATTTGGTCCGGTTAATGTCGTCCCCTATGCACTCGGTGAAATCGCCTACTGGGAAGAGAACGCCTTGGGCGATTCCGCGTCGCGGCTCTACGGCAGCGCGGGTGTGCGTTCGAGCCTACAATTCTGGAAGGCCTATCCCAACCTCTACGATCCGATCCTCGGGCTGAACGGGCTCGCTCATCGCGTGTCCTTCGAGTTTGACTACTTCTATGCCGACTCGACCGAAAACCTCGATACCGTCGCCCAGTACAATGAGTTCGACGACGATGCTCAGGAACGGTTCCGCGAGCGGTTCCCCACGCTGGAGTTCGGCGGAGCGATTCCACCGGAACTTGATCCGCGATTCTATGCCGTGCGAACCGGTGCGGGCCGTTCGGTTAGTGCCCCTTATCATGAACTCGTCGACGACATGCACGCGCTGACGTTTGCCGTTCGTCAGCGCTGGCAGACGCACGTCGGTCCTCCGGACCGTACGCGAGTCGCCGACTGGATGACGCTCGACCTGCAGGCTACCTGGTTTCCCAATGCGTCGGACGATAACTTCGGCGAAGACTTCGGTCTCGCGGGAGGCCGATACACCTGGAACGCTTCGTCACGCACGAAGTTCGTCGCGAACGGAATGTTCGACTTCTTCAATCATGGCCAGGGCGTCTGGAACGCGGGTGTGCTTAGCCAGCGCAGCGCGCGAGGCAGCATTTACCTCGGATACAGACAAGTCGAAGCCGAACCGCTGCAAAGTCAACTCGTTGTCGGCAGCTTCACCTACGCCATGAGTCCGCGATACATCGCGACCTTCGGGTCCGCGTTCGATGTTCAAAATGGCATCGACCGCGGACAGTCGCTCACGGTCTCCCGGCTGTTCGAGTTCTGGGTGTTGAATGTCGGCATGGGATACGACCGCAGCCGCGACAACCTCGGCGTCGGACTGTCGGTCGAACCTTTGTTTGGGCCGGTCAACGCCTCGTCGACACGTTTGAGCAACCTGTTGGGAATCGGGCCATAGCATTCGGGCCACGGGAGTCGTCATGAGCCATGTGACAATCGACAAGCATCAGGAACATTCGGCAGGCAGGCCACATCGGCCCGCCTGGCGACAGGCGCTCGTTGATGTCGAGCGCGGCCTTGCACAAGGCGTGCGCTTCGACAGTTGCTTCGCCATCTACTTCTTCATGACGACAGTCGTCGTGACGATGGGCTTCGTGCTCGGCATCTCGACGATCGAATGGTCGGTGCTCGTGGTGGCTCTCTCACTGGTCTTGTCGTCGCAGATGTTCCACCAGATGTTGCGAATTCTCTGGAAGGAGACCGAGCATCAGCTCCCCGAAAACCTCAGGCCCCTCATCCGCATCGCGTCTGCCGCCGTCAGCGTGGCGATCATGGGAGCGGGATGCGCGATCGTCATCCTGTTCTGGCACCGCATGGCGACGCTGTTTTGATGCGGGCAAGTGACGACCGACAATCGCCCGCAGCGCGAGCAAGGGAGCCGTGAAGTGCAACGCGGCAAGAAAGGTGCACAACTTGCGGTGACAGACATCACTTCAAGAGCGTGGCCATCGCACGACTGAAACATGCTTCGCGGCAGTTTCATCGCGATCAACAGGGTGCACGACCGTTGTAACTCCGGTCACGACTCTTCGACGTGCTTTTCGTCGTCGTCGCGATCCCCTTCCTTCATCCCCCGCTTGAACTCGGTCATCCCCTTGCCGAGGTTTCGCATGGTTTCGGGAAGGCGATGCCCAAACAGCAGCAGTACGATGATCGCCAGAATGATCATCTGAGCCGGGCCGGGAGTAAAAAACGCGAAAGTCATCGTATGATTCCAACTAGGGGAGTGGCGTCCCCGTTCCTCGCAGGACTGCTGAGCCGCATCTCCATCAACACATTCATTGTGTAGTTTCACTCCCGACAGGGCAAGAGACAAGCAGAATCAACGGAATACCGGTTTTCACACGAAATTCCGCAACCGATCAACATGTGGACACGGCGTCGAAGAAAGAAGGGAATCTCAATCCACTCTCAAGCCGAACAACCTTTTTCAGCCGCCGACAAGCCAGCAGGAGTGCTGATTCCTATCTCCAAACTCTTTGCTCCTCGCTCCATACTCGAAAAAGTGGGCCGGCCGGCCCCTATCATTGAGTGATTGGCTGAAGTCGCAGTTGGCTGGTTGTCTCACGGCTGCAGCGGCTCGATTGTGTGCACACGAACAGCCTGGGAAAACTGGCCTCCCCAAGCCTGCAGCCACAGCAGCGCACGATGATCGGCACAATGCCGATCACAACGCCTTCCCGTCGATCACTCGACACTTTCTACCCTACCCGTCGCGGTTGCGCGGTCCGGTGGTTACAAACGGTTTTGGGAGGGCGGCGCTCCCGCGGAGCCGAATCGAGAGTGGAGGTGATTCGTGGGTTTCGGCTCGGCAGGAGTCGCTCTCCCGGTTTTGTAACTGCTTCTAACAAAGAATCTCTGATCCCCTCTCCCCCGCCTCCACGCGTGTGCTGCAAACAGTGTCGATCGCGGGGGAGAAGGATTCATGCCCACGACTCATTTCCTGTTATTACCGCCATTGAGCGGATGCATGCTTCGCCTGGCAAGAACCTCTCCTGCGCTGGACACGCGCAAGGGGAGGCTCCACACTGGAGCATCGTGGCCTTCCCAACTGTCCTTTTCACGTTGAAATGCAAGAGTCGTACGAGATTGATGGTGTTCGCCTGCATCTGGGGCATCCCGATGTCACTCAGGGGGAGTGGATCGGCCAGCGCGAGGTCCTCAAGCAACTGCTGGCCTGCTGGCTTGTTGTCGATGAACGCGATTTGCCCCTCACGCCTCGGCTCGTCGGCCCGCCGGGCATCGGCAAGACGACGCTGGCGATGGCTGGCGCGCACGAGCGAAAGCAAGAACTCTATATCTATCAGTGTACGGCCGACACGCGTCCTGAAGACCTGCTGGTGACGCCCGTACTCGCTGAGAGCGGAAAGATTCAGTATCAGGCATCGCCGCTGGTGACGGCCATCATCAAGGGAGCCGTGTGCGTTCTCGATGAGGGGAACCGCATGAACGAGAAGTCGTGGGCCAGTCTCGCTCCGCTGCTCGACCATCGCCGTTATGTCGAGTCGATCGTTGCGGGCGTGACGATCCCCGCCCATCCCGACTTCCGCTGCGCGGTGACGATGAACGAGGACGATTCGACGTTCGAAATCCCCGACTACATCTTGAGTCGACTGCAGCCGACGCTCGCGTTATCGCATCCCAATCGGCAGGATGAACTCGCGATTCTGAGTTACCACCTGCCGTTTGCCGAACAGGAGATTCTCAATCTGACGGTCGAATTCCTGCAGCAGTCGCATCAACTCAAGCTCGATTTCTCGACGCGCGACGGCATCAACGTGCTGCGTTACGCTCTCAAGCGGATGGCGGCCGCAACCGACCATCCCATGTCGATGGACGATGCCTGGCGAGAGTCGCTGATGCGCTGCCTGGGAGACGAAGCTCTCGACCTGCAGACGCTCGCCGATCGCCGACGACAGACGCTGGGAGGGTCGGCCATTCCGATGGGGCTGGGAGACTTCTTTTTCGATCCCTCGAATCCGCTCCATCCTGATCATCTGTCGGACGACGACTTCGACGACGATGACCTAGAGGATGAGTTCGACGAGGACGATGAACTTTAGCGGCAGCGGCTAACGCTGCGTGGTTGTTCCCTCCGCCAATTCGCGCCGCTTGCGGCGCAGGCGTGTGAAGAGCCCCGCGAAGCGCGTGGCGGGTTCGACAGGCGACGCCTCGTGCGATTCCGTCGTTGCAGTCTCGATTTCTTCGATGGTCGCGACCGGTTCTGCGACAGGAGGCGGCGTCGGAACGGCGGCCTCCATCGGCGGCGCTTCAACCGCGGGATCGGTTTGCGGTTCCTCGGCAACCCATTGTTCCGGCTCAACGACGTCGTACTCGACCACTTCATCGAGTGGGAGTCGTTCGATCATCAGGTGAGTGCGCGACGTCTCTAAGAGTTGAGACTCCTCGGCGAAGGATTCTTCGCTGAATTCATCGAACGCGAGATCCGACTCGTCACGGTCTTCATCGGCATGCGAGCGTCCACGAATCTCCGCGCGAAGTTCGTGAATCGCTTCGAGCACGCTAATCTCGTCCCAACTCTCTTCGACGAGTTCTTCTTCCCAGCGAGAATCAGCAGGCTCGTCGGCCAAACTGTCGGCGACGACCTGTGGCGCGACTTCCAAGACAGCTTCCGCTGCACAATCGACGTCACATGTTTCAACGGTTGATACCATCTCGTCGTCGGCATTGCACTCGTCGTGGACGACCGACAAGTGTTTCACCGGAGCACTCTTTCCTCCAACGCCGTGGGCCACGTTCTCCTTGATCGCATGCTGGTGATGTTCTCCCTGTAGCAGTGCGTCGAATTGAGCATACGGGTCGACGACGGCAATCTCTTCGAAACCATCCGCCGTGGTGGCGCCGGTGGGGTGAGTGGATGCGTTGGCGTCGTCGGCGTCATTCGCTTCGGACCAGTCCGAGCCGATCTCGAAGGAGGCCCATTCCTCGTCTGGTGCCAGGTCGACGGCGGTTTCGATCGTCTCGGGTTCCATGGGGATGACCTCGGCGGATTCTGCTTCCGTGACATTCGTCGACGCTTCGCCGGCCTGATCCTCGACTGCGGAGGCATCGACGAGATTCGACTCGTTCCAGGTGAGCGGCAGTTGACGCAGTTCCGACAGTGCCAACCGCACGAACGCATGATCGACGACATCGGCCTTCGATTCGACCGCGAGGCCGATGGCGCGATCGCACAGCGTGTTCACGCAGCGCGGGTAGCCGTTGGAAACGTCGGCGATCAGATGCAGCGCGTCGGTGTCGATCACGTCGACGACATCGCTCCCAGCCGCGAAAAGTCTTTCCCGGATGTAGTCCATGGTCTCGGCGGGAGAGAGTGGGTCGAGATGCGTGAAGCAGCCGATGCGCTGCCGCAAATCGAGAAACCGTGGATCCTGTAGTCGTTCGTGCAAACTCGAGTGACCGATCAACACGACCTGCACGAGCAGGCTCCCTTCGTCGGCGTTGGAGACGAGGCTGCGGAGTTCATCGAGCAGGCGATCGGTCAGCAGGTGGGCCTCATCGATAATAAGGACCAGGTTTCCACGATCGGCGAGTTGTTCCTTGCTCGACTCGAGAACCAGCAGACGGGCCTCTTGTTCGCTCAGCCCGACGAAGTCCTTCCCCAGCGAGAAGAGGACGCTTTGATACAATGCCCTGCGGGTCGGGAAGTTTGCGGAAGAGAGGACGAGCGGGCGAAGTTTCTCGCTTAAGCGATCTGCGAGAACCTTACCAATGATGGTCTTGCCGACTCCGACCTCTCCCGTCAGAACGGCGATGCCGTCGTCGCGCAACAACGAGCGGGTGAGTTGATGGATGGCCGCGCACGCCTTGGGCGTCTCGACGAACACGTTGACGTCGGGCACAGCGGAAAATGGGGCCAGCGGCAATCCAAAGAGTTGGTCGTTCACAGTCAGATCTCCATCCCTGATGAGGGTGCCGACCTCAGCCGATCCGCGCGATCGACCGGCGGTTTCTGCCGACCGTGATCCATCACATCGGCCGCGACGTGCCCCCTCCCCAATCCATCGTACTCGCGGGGGCTACGGCTGAAGTCGAACCGCGAAGTGATCGTTGGGATTGAGGATTGGGGAATGCCGATGCGTGATTGCGACGATCATCGGCCATTCGACAATTCGCGGCACATCGCCTCCATATGAGCCGAAAGCGTGTCCCAGGGATTGTCGGCGGAGGGATCGCCGGCGCGATATTCATCCTCGGTGATGTAGACCCACCGTACGTATCGCCTCGCCATCTGCAGGGCGTCGCCGTCGAGATCGGATTGAGAGTAGAGCAACAGTGCTCTCGAAAACGGAGGATGGTCTGCATACCCGCCGAAATAGTCGCCATGCAGCCGTGCTTCGGTCGGCCACGAGTCTCCTTCGTGAACGACGATGACGTCGGCCGCGTCGACCTCGAAGTACCGCCCCGGAGTGTCGGCCCCGGGATTCGCAACGGTCGGCCAGTACCCCGAGTCGCGAGCATAGGCATTCACTTCGGATTGATACGCCGCGCCCTCTGGAGTGTCTTCGTAAACCATCTCGTCGAAAAAGATGCCGTGGACACGCGGATACATCTCCCGCCAGGCGTCGATGTCTTGTTCGACATCATCGGCAGCGCGGCTTCCGTAGCTCGTCGAGACGTATCCCAGGACGACGCATCCCGCGCCGATCAATCGGTCGATGGCCTTCACATAATTCTGATCGATCTGCTCGCCAGGCCCCGATGCGGGATTGACGATCACCCACATCGGCACCGTTTCGAACTGTCGCTTGATCGAGATCAGCCGGTTGTACGCCGCATTCGTATGAATGTCCGCCGGATACACATACATCGGCACCAGCACTCCACACCGCTGCTGAGCCAGTTCGTGAAATCTCTGAGCGTTCGACACGCGATCTGCTGCATCGTCCGCGAGGGACACGGCGACATGAAACTGCACCGTGATGCAAACCAGAAGTTGCAGAAGACATCGACTCATGTTCACTCCTTAATGGGCCGGTGCATTTTCAGGCCGACCTTCGCGCTCCAGCGACTGTATGAACGCCCAGACCGCATCGAACTGCCGGTCGGCATCTCCGTCCAAGATGTCGGTCACCTTTGTTGTCTCTCCATCGGCAGAGAGTCGCGGCATGCGCACGGCGGGATCGAACCGAGGCGGATTGAGAACGTACTGTTCAAAGAACTCATGCCGTGTGCGTTCGGCGATCAACTCGAAATCGAGTCCGCGTGCGAAGAAGGTGCGCTCATCCCCCAAAGGTTCGCGTCCCTGCATGCCATGACACTGCCGGCAGTCGAGGGCGGTTGAATGCGTGAGTCGTTCGCCGATGGCAATCGTTTCGTCGTCCGCTTCACTCGTCGCCGATGATTCGATGGCCGCGACGGCATGCTGCGCGGCAATTCCCTGTGCCAGCAGATCACCGGGGATATTCCAGTGCGGCATGCGTCCGTGAATCCACGGCCGCAGCGGATCGCGCTCGTGATCGTTCAGGAAGGCCGCCAGCCAATTGGTGTCGACGCGCTCGCCGGTCCAGGTGAGCGACGGATAGATCTCCGGAGTGAGACCCGTTTCGCTTTCCTCCGCCAATATCAGCGACCGCGGGGCGCGTTCTCCATCGCGGTCGTGACACGCGGAACAGCGCAACGACTCCATGATGCGGCCCGCGAACTCGGCCGGCGGCTCGGGGGATTGAAAGCGAAACTCGTACAAGAGAAAGGAGATTATTGCCTCCGTCTGCGCACGCGTGAGAGCGTAACGCGGCTGCAAGTCTTGTCGCTCGTCGTTTGCTTCCTCCACAGAGAAGCAGGCGTTCGCCACATCGAAGATAGGCGTCAACGCGATCATCGCCGGTGTCTCGATACGGACTTCCGCGGGAACCGTGTGGCAGGCCGCACACCGCAGTGATGTGAACAGTTCCCGCCCGCGTGCCGCATCTCCCGGCGGATCACCGAGCGAAGTATCACAATCAGGCACGCTATCGGCGATGTAGGCCGCGAGTTGAGCCGCCTGCTCCGGCGTGAGATTGAAGTCGGGCATGCGCGTCGAGGCATGATGTCTGCCAGGCTCCGACAAAAACTCCGCCAGACTGGCCGGCAGATACTTCTGGTTTACGTGAAACAGGCTGATGCGATCGAAATCATCGACGACCTCTGGCGCATCGAAGTGGTGACACGCGATGCAACTGAGCTTTTCGTAAAGCTGCAGGCCGGCTTCGATGTCATCATCGGCAGGTTCGCCGAGTTGCGTTGTCGATGGCGGTGTGTCGCCGGTCAGCGTCAACAGAAACGCTACGACATCATTCGCGTCGCGCAGGGCGGCGGCCGGGTCATCGCTGAGCATTTGAGGCATCGTGACATGCCCCCCCTGCCCCGCCGGATCTGTCAGCCAATCCGCGATCCATTCGTGATTCACACGTTCACCGATGCCGCGCAGATCCGGCCCTGCGTGAGCGAGATCCCATTCCGACAATGACCCGCTCGGGTCGCCGTGACAGCGAAAACACTTGAGGTTTGCGAACAGCGCATGCCCTTCACGCAATTGAGTCGATTCCACAAGCGCTGGCGTCTCCGGATCATGCCACAGTCGGTCGGGCGGCAATGGTTCCCAGTCGAATCCGGGCCCACGCCAGAGGACTCGGAGATCGCCGTTTGAAAAACCTGTCGAGAACAGATCGATAGAGACTTCATTCCATCCCTGCCGCAAGGTTGTAGTTGATCTGGTTAATCCAACACCGGATTCAATTGGCTTTTCGCCGTTGACCTTGAGAATCGCGTACTCCGATGCATCGAGGCGAAACTCGTATTCATCAGTCAGATCGACTTGAAGCCAGCCATACAGTGTGCAAAGCATCCTGGTTTCCGTTGTATTTTGTTTCATCAACATGGGTAGCGACTCGTTCATTCCCATTTGCCAGGCCGCCATGCGCAACACCACAGCATCATATCCTGCCTGTTGATCAGGAGAGCTGATGTCCATTGCCAATCCCCTTCGCAATCTCGCCTCCAATTCGGGATCGAGCACCAGTGCCGGTTCCGGTCGCGACAGCAGACTCTCGTCGAATCGCTCGTCTGGCACATAGTTGAACGTGTGCAAATACGTGAATCGCAACGGCTCGCCATCGGCTCGGCGGATCGAGAGTTCGATCTCCAGTTGATTCACCGGCTGCATGTCGGGCATTTCGAGGAAGAGCTTGTTGCCTTCCAGCAGCGTGGCTGAGCGGAGTGCGACGGCCTCATGCCCTTCACCGGACGTGCGTCCCGGCAGCAGGTCGGGTGAGCCGTATTCGGCACGATACTGGTAGTCCCAACGTTCGACGCGATAGCGGCCGGGGTCTTGAGAGGTCTGAGCATCGAGCGCGACGGGGAACTCGAGTAACAGGCCGTTGCCGTAGCTGCGGGCCGCGATCGGCATCGGGTCGGGCTTGCCGGTTGGACGCACCCGCTGCAGGCAGCCGTCCTGGGCCGCGCTCGTCACCCAACCCCTCATGCCGCTGACGTAGAGATTGCCATCGAGTGGATTGAACCGACCGCGCATCGCACCCGACTCAAACGACAACGGCCATGTGAAGCTCCCGGCTTGTCGCCGGCCTGGCGTTGCGGTGTCGTTGGGGCTAATGCCGTCACTCGGATTGCCGAACGCAGGCTCATACAGAATGGAGTGCATGGTGCACTGGCCAAACGACAGATGCAGCATCTCTCCCGCCGGACGCGTCCCGAAGCCCATTGGCGGTACCCACGCTTGTCCACCGCTTGAGTTGTCGGTCAGTCGCGGGAAGTAACACATCGGCGGATCGAAACCCAGTGGCCGTTCGTCAGTGACGTCTGGACCAAGGTAGCCGTAATGATCACCGGGCCGCACCCAGCACAAATACGAAGCCGGTGTCCATTCCCCTTCTTGCGGAGCAGCGGTGATCACATCGTTGGGGCCGACCGACATGCCGTTGGGATTTCGCAGGCCCGTGGCGACGATTTCGCTCGATGCACCATCGGCACTCACGCGCACGACGCCGTCGATGGCATGGACGTAGTAGAAGTTGCCCTGTGAGTCGGTCTCCAGACAAGTCACGTAGTCGTGACCTCCTGCCGATGTGTTGATGCCGTCGTGAAAGCTCTCGTAGAAGTCAATGGAGCTGTCGCCATCCAGGTCGTGTAATCGGCTAATGCGGTCTCGGCCCAGTACGTAAATCTCATCATCTACAATCTTCAGGCCAAGCGGTTGAAACAGCCCGGACGCCATTCGCGTCCAGGTGACGCGATCTAGGTCGGCATCGATGCCGCTCACCCGCCACACATCCCCGTGCACCGTGCAGACCGCCGCATCGCCATTGGAAAAAAAATCGTGCCCGCCGATGAACATCAGCGCCTTCCAGGGGTTGTCGAACGGCAGCGTGATCGTGTCGACGGCGTAGGGTGCATTGCCGGCATTGCTGTCGAGGACGCCTGCCGTCATGACGGGATCTCCCCACATCGGACCTCCACCCCGCGTGAGCCGCTCGAAGTCGCGATCGAGCGCCAAGACAGTCTGCCATCTATCGAGTGCTTCCTCGGTCGTTTCGCTGAATGCGAGTATGACGCTCACCGTCCTACGTGATTCGTTGGGAGGGATCGTCGCGATAATCTGTGATCCCTCCCTCGAAATCTCCGCGCCAGAAGCTCGAACGACATGATCCACACCGTCAGCAATGAACATTCTCAATGCATCTGAATGTGGCGCGACGTTCAACGTTCGCATCACACCCAGCACGCCGTCCGGCTCTACGGCATCAACGAAATAGGGGGACTCCAGAACCTGAATACCATCCACCGTATATGACAACACGACGCGGTCGACAAAAATGTAATGTCCCTGATGCGCAACCTCATGTCCCGGCCAGCCCTCGCCAGGGGCGGATGCGACCAGCGGCACTCCTGATGGGCGCGGAGCGACGATGATGCCGTACCTCGCGGGATCGAACTGCAGGAAGCCCCCGGTCCACGCGGCCCGCATTTGCAACGTGGCCGTGTCGTAACATGCGCTGGCGGTTGAATCGCCGTGTTGCAGCCGAATCGTCAGGCCCTTGGCGACCGCGCCGCCGGGCAGTTCGACGATGCTGGCGAGAGAGGGACCGATCTCCATCTCCTGCCAGCGGCTGTCTCGAGAATCGTTCTCGGTCCAGTCGAAGCCGACAACCTCCCGCCCCCAGTGATCGGGCTTTGCCGGATCATCATCAGCTGGTGTGTCGTTGGATGCAGTCTCACGATCAAGCACGTTCGCATTCTGTCCCAAGACGGCTGGATGCCTTCCCGTTTCATCAACGAAAAGCCCTCCGCTGCCATCGGCAGTGCGTGGAGCGACGGCGTCGAATCGCCAGAGGGCGAGTGTGTCGTCATCAACGTCAAACGGTTCGGTGGGATCGGCTGACACTTCTCGCAGGCCGCGAGAGATGCGAACTTCGTCGATAAAGCCGCTGCATCCAATGCCGCCATCGACGAGTCGACCGATGGAGAGCGCCGCAGGGATGGTCGCGTCGGAAACGCGTTCCATCGGCTGATCGGCCACTTGCACGCCATCGACGAAGAGCGATACACGGTCGGCGGCATACGTCATCGCGAGAAAATGCCACTGGCCATCGCAGACATTCACGTCGGACCGAGCGTGATCGGGACTCATCCCTGGCAAGTAGGCCGCGAGACAACCGTTGCCGGCTTGTGTGAACAACTCCCAATGCGTGGCGGAATCTTTGTTTTCGTGAGCCACGAGAATGTTGAAGCCGTTCGAGTTGTTGAGTTTTGCCCAGCATTCGACTGTGAAAGGTGCGTGGCGAAAGTCTTCATCACCGACAATGTACGCTCCACCAGCTTGTGCATTCAGTGCAGTCCCGAATCGACCTTCCTGAATAGTCGCAGGAGTTTGACTGAATGCGTCATCCATTGAGCCGGCAGCACGTCTCAGGCTTGCCTGAATCTGTTCCCGTTGCGCCACCCACGCGGCAGCACGCGAAATCAGTTCCGAAGTCCCAGAGTTTGCAATCGATTCGGCGGCATGTCCCAGCACGGTTTGAAAGATGCGCGCCTCGCCGTAATCGTAGACGAACGCCATCGGCTCCCACTCGCCGGTCACATTCGATCGTGCCCGGGCGAGAACATGGATCGGCTGGTCTCCCTGCTGGCGAAAGTAGAGTTCATCGGTGGTGCGGAACGTCTCCATGCCGCGAGTGACATCGTGTTCTTCGTCAAGAATCTCGACATCGAACTCGCCATAGGCATCGTGTCCGCTGAGGCCTGCCGTGTGATCCCAGACCCGTCGGCAGATGTTAGTGCGATACTCGGGCCAGTCACTCTCTTCCGAACCGGGCAACGAGAAATGAAACGCTCCGTTCGAGAAGTGAATGAGCAGCAAACCTCCGCCATCGGCGAGATAATCAAGCAACCCTTGCTTCGAAGCTTCGCTCAAGCCCGGCTGTTGCCAGTTGCAGTAGTTGATGAGCAGCAAGTCGAACCGTGAGAGATCGTCCTTCAGGCATTCGATGTCTTCGTTGACGGTGACATCGATTCTTGGATCGCGCTCCAACGCTTCCTGCAGCGCGGGTGTCGTGTCCTGCCAGACGTGCGCGGGATGCTGCGCTCCGGTGATAATGAGGGCACTGATCGGCTCGTCATCCAGAACGGCAGGCTCGGTCCCTTCGATTCCATCGAGCGCAGCCATGATCTCGGCATGCTCGTAGTAGCGTGCTTCGACGCCTCCTTCAGGGACTACGCCGCCTGCGGTCCAGAGAATCGCGTTGAGAATCAGCTTGCGGAACTCGGCCACCTGCCAGTTGTCATAGAAGTGCCCGCAGGTGGTGCCGAACCCTCGACTCCCATCGGAGCGCTCACGCGCCCAGGCGACAACGGTGCCATCGGGGTCACGGCCTTCCAACGTGGGGACACTCCAAAGGGGCGTGACTCCGTCATCGGCAAAACGAATGTTGTAGTAGAATTCTTCACGCAGCGCGAAAGGTTCAATGCCACTCAGTAGTGGATGATCAGGCGTGGCGAGCGTTACCTCTGACTCGGCTGTGGTGATGGCCGAATACCATTCGCGCTGACCATCGGTTTCCCAGTCGAAGTAGCCGCCGGTCCAGTCGAGTATCTGGTCGGCGTACGCATCGGGGGCGAATGTCGAGAAGTGAAACGTCATGAAGCCGCAACCACGATCAACCTGACGTTGAATCGTGGCGATGTGCTCCGCCGACTCCAGATGCGGTGCCTCGGCATAGAGATCGCCATCGCGGCCATCGGAGATCACAAGAATTGTGTCGGCATCGTCGAACGTCGATTCATCAGCGGGCCAGCCATCGAGGTGATACTCGACGGCGACCCGGTCGGCGACGTTCGAGTTGTCGAGCATCACCTTGATGAGCCGCACTGACCAGGGGTAGTCGTGAATACCGTTGCCAACGGGGCCGTGGCTCTTGGGACCAGCGATGAGGACGACCTTGAGAGGGTCGGAGGAGCCAACTGACGTGGGAGCGTCATCGGCAAATGCAGTGGTGCCAGCAGGCGGATCGACTGGCCACGACGCAAGGAGCATCCAAGTCAGCGACGCGACCGCGATCAGAGAGATGAAGGACTGTTTCATATGCATTGTCGCCTTTCGCTCCGCGAAAGTCGCGCCGGAGCGTGCGACAGCCGCTAATGTGACTGACTGATGAAATGGCAGAATCGACTCGATATCCAACGCTGCTTTCGCGGAGCGAAAGGCGACGAAGACGCTATAATAGCGAGCGACGCCCAGACTCCGAGGGAACCACCATGCCGACTCACGACGAATCGATACCGAAACCACCCGCACGGCCCGCCGATAGCCATAAAGGAACCTATGGCAGCGCGTTGATCGTGGCTGGCAGCACCGGAATGAGTGGGGCCGCGATTCTTAGTGGTTTGGGAGCGTTGCGATCGGGAGCGGGGTTGGTCTTCCTGGCGGTGCCGGAGGCTGTCCAGTCGACCGTGGCCGGCCATGAGCCGTCGTACCTGACGATTGGTCTCCCGTGCGACGACCGAGGGCGCATCGCGGGTGATGCAGGCATCATCGTGAGTCAAGCGGCCTCCGAGAAGTCGGCGGTCGCCGTCGGGCCGGGATTGGGACAATCGGAAGAATTGCAGTCGATGGTTCACGAGTGGTACGCAACCTGCGATGTTCCGATGGTGATTGATGCGGATGGTCTCAACATGTTGGCAACCACGAAATTGGATTCTGGAAAAAAGGCCGCCCCGCGAATCCTCACCCCTCATCCGGGGGAGTTCGCAAGATTGATCGGCCGCACGACACACGAAGTCCAGGAGCATCGTGAGGAACTGGCTGTCGAGTTCGCCGCGAAGCATCAGTTGATTCTCGTGCTTAAAGGGCGCGGGACGATCATCACCGATGGCGACCGTGTGGCCGTGAATCAAACTGGCAACAGCGGCATGAGCACGGGCGGCAGCGGCGACGTGTTGACGGGCTTGATCGTCGGGTTGCTTGCACAAGGGTTGCCGCCGTATCAGTCGGCGAGGCTGGGAGTGCATGTGCATGGCTTGGCGGGTGACCTGGCGGCGGAGCAACTGACGGAACCTGGGTTGATTGCATCGGATCTGCCGAAATTTCTGCCGGAAGCCTGGAAACAGTTGCAGAGCCAAGGCCCCCTGGCCCCCGTTCAGCATTGGCGCTTGCTATAGTCGATCTCGGACAACACATGGGCAGCATCGGTGATTGAATCAAGCAACGTGTTGAGCGACAATCAGTCATAACTTCCTCTTCGCAACGTGACTGCCGTTATGAATCTACCTTCCAACATCGAACGTCCCGCGGCGACTCGTCGCGTGGCCGACAATATTTTCTTTCCGCTCTTGATAGCCTGCGGCGGGATGTTCTGTCTGACATCACTGATTCTCGTCATTGCCGCATTCGATACGACGGGAGATCCGAAGATCGCGTTCTTCGAAGAGTACGCACCGTGGATGATCTTCATCGAGATGGGAGTGACGGTCGTCGTCGGCTTTCTGGCGCTGTTGTTCGATCGACGCAGAACACTGGCCGCGATGGCGGAATCCCGTTCACTCGATACAGAGCATGACGCGGCTCCAACAGCGCAGCCCGCCAAGGATGGACGCTGATGTGGGTCAAGATCTGCGGGATCAACGATGCCCTCACGGCAGCATGGGTGGCGGAGTTGGATCCCAATGCGATCGGCCTCAACTTCTACAGCGGGTCTCCACGCCGAGTGGACGAAGTGACGGCGACGAAGATTACGAAAGCTGTCCCCGACAACGTCGAAGCCGTCGGCGTGTTCGTCGAACACTCGGTGAGCGACATCATTCGCGTCTGTCGAGATTGTGGAATCTCGACCGCACAATTGCACGGCGACTATTCGCTCGATGATGTCGATGTCTGTCGAGAAGCAGGCCTCAAAGTGATCCGCGTCGTGCGGCTTCGCGGCCAGGAGTGGCCTAAGGAATTGGCCGCGGAGATGGAATCGATCGCAACGCAGAAGGACAACGACATCCGGTATCTGATTGATGCTCAAGTTCCCGGTGCCTGGGGCGGGACGGGGCAGACCGTTCCCTGGGATCTGCTGAAATCACAATGGCGTGCCGATTGGCGACCCCTCATCCTTGCGGGAGGACTCACGCCTGATAACGTGCATGAGGCGATCGCGCGAACCAATCCCTACGGAGTCGATGTCGCCAGCGGCGTCGAGGTCTCCCCTGGGATGAAAGACCGCGTCAAGGTGCAGCAGTTCATTCATCGGGTGCGCCTCGCTGTTTCCTCAACTTCTGAATCTTAGTTCCTAACTCCTCAATCAATGCGATTCCAACACGCTCAGCTCGCGAACGGCCTCGACATTATCGGAGAGACGAATCCTCGGGCGCACAGCATGGCTCTGGGATTCTTCGTGCGCACCGGATCGCGCGACGAGACGACCGAAGTTTCGGGTGTCAGCCACTTTCTCGAGCATATGGCGTTCAAAGGGAGCGATCGCTTCACGGCTGAAGAAGTCAATCGAATCTTCGACGACATCGGTGCCAGCTACAACGCGTCGACGAGCGAAGAGGTGACGCTCTACTTCGCGGCCATATTGCCGGAGTACCTCAACTTGACTTTTGAACTCCTCGCCAGCCTGCTGACGCCGAGCCTGCGCGAAGAAGACTTCAACACCGAGAAGCAAGTGATCTTGGAAGAGATCGCGATGTACGACGATCTGCCGGCCTTTACGGCCTACGAGAAGTCGATGCAGCAGCACTTTCGCGGTCACCCTTTGAGTCGCAGCATTCTCGGTTCGGTCGAGAGTATTCGTGCGCTCACGCCGCAGCAGATGGCCGACTATTTCTCGCGGGCGTACATTGCTGGAAACATCACGCTCGTGGTTGCGGGGAATTGTGACTTCCAGAAGATCGTCGATCTCGCGGAATTGAACTGCGCCAACTGGCCAGGGGGACGCACCGAGCGTCCGACGCCTGATGCGCGACCGACGCCTTCGATCATCACGATTGAAAAGAGCGCGAGCCTGCAACAGCACTTGATGGCATTGGCCGCGGGGCCGTCGTCGGTCGACCCCTTGAGGTATGCCGCCGGGCTGCTCGCAGTCGCGGTCGGCGACGATGACAACAGCCGTCTCTATTGGGAACTGATCGACCGGGGCCTCGCCGATGCGGCCGAACTGGGCCATAACGACTTCGACGGCACGGGAGCCTGGACGACCTATCTTTGCTGTCAGCCCGAAGACCTGACTGAGAATCTCGATTCGATGATGCACATTTTTCGCGAAGTCAACCGCGACGGCATTACCGAAGACGAACTTGCGCTGGCCAAGAACAAAGTGGCCACACGGGTTGTTTTATCGGGCGAACGTCCCATGGGCCGGCTCTCGTCGCTGGGAGGCAACTGGGTTTACGCCCGCGAATACCGTTCGATCGAAGACGAACTGCGATCGGTGCAGGCGGTCACGCTCAGCGATATTCGTCGACTGCTTGATGAGTATCCGCTCGCTCTGACCAGCACAGTGGGGATCGGTCCCCTCGCAACCTTGCCGGCCATTTCGACCACATAGATCCCTCACCCTTGAAGCACCAGGTGAAGCATGCGACTTGGATTCGTCAGCGCGATCGTTCCCGATTTGTCCTTGAAGGAAGTCTTCGAACTCGCAAAGGCCGCCGACTACGACTGTGTCGAAGTCTGCTGTTGGCCTCCTTCCAAGGCCGAACGTCGCTATTCGGGGATCACGCATATCGACGTCACCGACTTCGGTCCCGCACAGGCCGACGAAGTTCGCCGATTGTGTGATGAGACCGGCATCGGCATCAGCGGACTCGGCTACTATCCGAACCCTCTCGCTCCCGATGAAGCCGAAGCCTCCGCCGCGGTGGCTCATATTCACAAGGTGATCGCCGCCGCGAAACTGCTGGGTGTCAATCAGATGAACACCTTCATCGGCCGCGACTGGACGAAGTCGGTCGATGACAATTGGGAACGCATGCTCAAGACGTGGAAGCCCATCATTAGTGCCGCCGAACAGCAAGACGTGCGGATCGGCATCGAGAACTGCCCGATGCTCTTCTCGAAAGACGAATGGCCCGGCGGGAAGAATCTGGCCGTCAGTCCCGCGATCTGGCGACGCATGTTCGAAGCGATCCCCAGTCAGCATTTCGGGCTCAACTACGATCCTTCGCACATGGTCTGGCAGCAGATGGACTACCTCGCACCGCTGCGCGACTTCAAGGAGAAACTGTTCCACATTCACGCCAAGGACGTGCGCGTCGACCGTCATCGGCTCGACGCCGTCGGCATCCTCGCCCATCCCAACGAGTACCATTCCCCCAAGCTGCCGGGCATGGGGGATGTCGACTGGGGGCAGTTCTTTTCGATTCTCACCGACCTCGGCTACCACGGCCCCGTCTGCGTCGAAGTCGAAGACCGCGCCTTCGAAGGCACCCTCCCCGCCCGCAAGGCATCGCTGATGCAAAGTTCGAGGTATTTGAGAAACTACGTCATCAAACGTGGGTGATGTGAAAGTAAACCCGAATGGTTCAATGCCGGTAGCCGGTGGTTGAGCTTAAGCGACACCCCCGGTTGCGATGCCTCATCGATCCAGTCGCCGAGTCTGTCCCAGACTCGGGCTCGAAGAGTGGATCTGCAACGTTGTGAAGATCCTGCAACCAGCCATCGCTGCACCAAGTCTCCTCCTTTGATGCACTCGATCGGACCTGTTGACCCGCACTTGCCTTGCCCCGCGTCTGGGGACAGACGCGGATACGAAGGAAACGTCATCTCCTTGTACTTGCGGCGAATCGCCGTGGGGGAGAGCGATTCTGTTGTCAGTGGGTATACTTGAGAGTTTCAAAGTGTTCGAGGCCGTTTCAAAACAGGCGTGTAACAAAACACACCACACTCCGCTCTCGGGAAGTGTGGTGTGAAGTTTTGTAGAGATCGACTTTTCAATCAGTTCGTGTCCAGGTGGAAGGCGTTCCAGACGCAGCCGAGGTTGTGGACTTCAACGCGGTAGGTGCCGTTGCAACGGGGCTGGAAGTGGAGGTGTTCGAAATCGGAGTAGCTGAGGCCCGACGCGACCAGATGGCCGTGGGCGTCGTAGACATAGATATCGAGGTCGGTGTCGCCATCACCGTGGATGGTGATTTCGGCACAATGACGGGTGCAGAAACGAAACTGAAAGACTTCGACGCTGTGAGCCTGCACGACTCCGTGGATATGGGCGGGGCCGCGAAGGTTGCCGGCGTTGGCCGTTCCACAAACCGCGACGAGACCGAGCAAACACAAGCCAGTGAAAAGGTTACGAGTTGACATCTTGTTTTCTCCCTGAGGAATGGTGTGGTGTGTGAGAGGCCAAAGGTCGCAAACGTCAGTTGTTTGTCCCGGCCTCTGTACCTTTCAGCGGGAGCCATCGCGATCAGGGGACATCAAAACCCAAAGACTCTCGAATTCTCGGTGAATTGCGAGCATGAGACACGGTTTCAATCTCCGGTTATTACGGTTTTTTCGCCAATCGGACTTGTTCTCCCGGCCTCATTGATTAGGGTCGAACGCTGTTTTTTCGAAACTGAAAGGAGAACTCATGCAAGCCACGAACCAAAAAGTCGTCAGTATCGAGTACACGTTGAAGGACAATCAGGGAAACGTGCTCGATACGTCGAACGGCCGCGCCCCTTTGTCATACCTGCATGGTGCCGGTAACATCATTCCCGGGTTGGAGAAAGCACTGGACGGCAAGTCGCCAGGTGAAACACTCGAAGTGCTCGTCCCTCCCAAGGACGCCTACGGGGAACGCAACGCCGCCCTTGTGATGGACGTACCCCGCGAACAGTTCCCCGAGGAAACGCCTCCTCAAGTGGGGCAGCAGTTTCAGGTCGAGACGCCCGAGGGGGCGCGAGTCGTGACGGTTGCGAAAGTCGACGACGCTCAAGTGACGATCGACGCCAACCATCCGCTGGCCGGCCGGCCGTTGAACTTCGACGTAACCGTCACCGATGTTCGCAATGCAACCAGCGAAGAACTGCAATGTGGGCAGGTTCAGTGACTCGTTACGATTCAGTCGTGTCCACGACGCGGTATCGTCTCATTCCGTGTCGGCAGGGCAACTCATGCCCGCCGGCGGATGACGATGGGCTGACTTGATCGCATCACCACGGATTGTCGAGGGAGTTACGATTTCACTACAGTGGATGTCGTCTTCCATCAATCGTCGACGCCGGCAATGCGATGCAACTGAACCCGAATCACCTGCGGCCGCTGTTCTTGTTGGGCGGCATGGTTGTCTTCGGCGTGGTGCTGGCATTGGTACTCAAAACGCCGCAAGAGGAACTCCCCCCGTCGCAAGATATTGTCGAGGAACTCCACTTCGCGCCGCGCATGTATCTCGACACGAGCGGGTTCTCGCTGCTTTCCGAGATGGCGCGATGGAATGCCGACGCCTCGCTGAGTGAAGTCGCCGACGCTTGGGAAGCGGCCGTTACGAGCGGTCTCGGCGTCATCGACCAGCAATTGCTCTCGTCGAACTTGCCTCCCGACGCTCGGTTGCAGCTTGTGGCCACGCGGGCGACGTTTCTGAACTACGTCTCGAATCCTCAGGCAGCGTACGCGACGTTATCGGAACTCCGCCTCGCCTTGGAGTCACAACCCGCGCTCGCAGAGCAATGGCTCTACACCGTGATCTACTTTCAGGGCGTTACGAGTTTGCGTCAGGGTGAGAATGACAACTGCATCATGTGCCGGGGTGATGCCTCGTGCATTTTGCCCTTGAGACCTGCAGCCTTTCATACCAACCGCACCGGTTCTGAACGCGCCGTCATACACTTCACGGAATACCTCGCAGAGTTTCCTGACGATCTCGGTGTGCGCTGGCTGCTGAACGTGGCACACATGACGTTGGGGCAGTACCCCGACCAGGTCGATGCGCGCTTCCTCGTTTCGTTGGGCGACTGGCAATCATCGGAATTCGACGTCGGAGAGTTTCTCGATATCGGTGAGGAGGTCGGGATCAATCGTCTGAACCAGAGTGGTGGCGCGATCATGGACGACTTCAACAACAATGGCCTACTTGATCTCATCGTGACGAGCTTCGATCCAGCATTGCAAATGGAGCACTACGTCAATCGAGGGGACGGCAAGTTGACTCTGGTGACCACACAGGCCGGAGTGGCCGACCAACTTGGTGGACTGTATTGCGTGCAGGCAGACTACAACGACGATGGCTGGACCGACGTCTTTGTCCCGCGCGGTGCCTGGCAGATGGCTCCCATGCGCCCCACCTTGCTGCGAAACGAAGGCGACGGCACGTTTGCAGATGCGACGCTTGAAGCGGGACTACTTGTTCCCACAACTTCCAACTCGGCTGCCTGGGAAGATTTTGACCGCGACGGGTACCTCGACCTGTTCGTCTGCTGCGAGTTGACGCCAAGCCGACTGTACCGAAATCGTGGCGACGGAACGTTTGTCGACGTCAGCGAACAGGCACAACTCGTCGTGGCTGCGGACCTTTATTGCAAGGGAGCAACTTGGATCGACTACGACAACGATGATTATCCAGATCTGTTTCTCAATCACCTGAAAGGGACGGCTCAGCTCTGGCACAACGAACGAGACGGCACCTTCATCAACAGCACACTCGATATGCATATCGACGGTCCACAGAGAGGCTTTTCCTGCTGGTCCTGGGATTATGACAATGACGGCTGGCTCGACGTGTTTGCGACATCGTATGACCTGACACTCGACGACATCGTGAATGGACTGATTGGCCAACCCCATTCACGTTCCTCGAATTGTCTGTATCACAACGAACAAGGCGATGCGTTTTTCGACGTGACTGCCGATGCCGGACTGGATCTGGTTTTCGCCACGATGGGCTGCAACTTTGGCGACATCGACAACGACGGTTTTCTGGATATGTACCTCGGTACCGGCGACCCCGATCTGGGAACACTGGTGCCGAATCGAATGTTCAAAAACGTCGCCGGCTCTCGATTCGCGGATGTCACCGCGAGTTCGCGCACCGGACATCTGCAGAAGGGGCACGCCGTTTCGTTTGCCGACTGGGACCGCAACGGATTCCTCGACATGTTCGTGCAAATGGGAGGAGCGAGTATCGGCGACGAAGCCCACAACATGCTCTACGAAAACCCGAATCAAGGAGGTAACTCCTGCACGATCCGATTCATCGGGAGAGATTGCAACCGGTCGGCCATCGGCGCGCGAATCACGGCAGTCACATCTTCGGGCGAGATTCATCGCCATGTCACGACAGGCAGCAGCTTCGGTGCAAACCCGCTGGAACTGACGATTGGAATCGGAGCAGAGGACACAATCGACGAACTGCGAGTTGATTGGCCGGGTGAGGGGCCGACGGAGTCCTTTTTCGACATCCCGGCCGGTTCCCATTTAATTGTCGACGAGTCACGGCATGAGTCACTGCGCATGCCATAGTATCGAGCGGATACGAGAGGGCAATTGACGTTGTCCGCAATGGCTTTCGCAAAGCATCGCTGGCGATGGGACGAACGTCTGGGTAATCTTGGCTCTGCTGTTCAGTAAAATCATGTGACCACCAGACAGACCCCCGCGAGCCACGATGTCTGTTGTCAATCTTTACGACCAACTCATCCGCCTGATCCAGAAGGTCCAGCTTGAGATCGATGTCATCTATGACGGCTATCCGCTGAAGGGGTGGTTTCAGAACGAACTCAAGGTGCTCGGCCCCGGTTCTCGGGATGAGGCTCAGATGGAAGAACTGAGCGCTCGGATGCGCGCGGTGCGACAACTTGAACACATGGTCCGCGGGCACCTTGCGGATGATGCCGCCCCATCAAACGCGCTCGAATCGTTTTACACGATGAATTCCCGCCTGCCGAGCAGCCTGTTGGAGATGGTGAAGCAGACGAACTTCAGCATCGAGCCGAAGTTGTTGCTGGAGGGTGCCGAGTCGGTCGAACTGTTTGATCTGGTCAGCCCGACGGCAAAGGTCGTGGGTTATCTGCGCGGTCGGGATGCAACACTGACGTTTGCTGAATCGCTCTCGTGTCCGCAGGAGTCGCGGACGATTCTCGAAGACCTGGGAATCACTGATTCCGGCGTGCAGGAAGCAATGTCGCTGCTGTTTCGGGCGCGATATCACTGCATCAACGCGGTCGTTGCCGCACAGACGAAACCGCAGGTGCTGGAAGTGGCTTCGGGGATCTCTCCGCGTGGACTGCATTGGTCGCGAGAGCATCCTGGGACCGTGTATATCGAGTCCGACCTGCCGACACTGATGCGGGAGAAGGCCAAGATCATTCGTAACACGATTCAGGCCGACACGGTCGCGCGTCGGGGGGTTTTACATTGCTGCGGGATCGATGCGCTCGACCTCGCGAGCCTGCAACACGCGCTGGAATACACCGATCCACAGGCGGGGCTGGTGATCGTCACCGAAGGTCTGTTGCTCTACTTCAGCACCGAGGAGATGCAGCAATTCTTGACGAATATGCACACGATCCTCGCCCAACGTCCGCAGGCGGTTTGGGTGGCCGACTTCGTCACTCAGAAGAACCTCACGGAGATGTTCACGAGCCATCGGTCGGTCGCAGTCGCCGTCAAGAATGTCTTTGCTTCGACTCAGCGCGAGGTGGTATCGGCCAACCCGTTCACGGACGATGACTGCGTTCATTCTCTGTTGGCGGAGTATGGACTCAAGATTACGTCGCAATCGCTGCTCTCCGACCAGGATCGGCAGAGTGACGTGTTTGAAAAGCACGCCAGAAAGCCTCTTCGATCGATCTGCGGCAACCGCAAGATCTGGACGATTGCCGCGAAGTGATCGGCACCAATGAGAAACGACCCGTTGCCGGAGTCGGCTTCGGGTCGTTTCTGCGGAGCAATAAAGGCTGACGAACGAACGCGTCGTTCGCTGTGATTGATCAAACAAGTTCTTCGATAATCTGTCGATGCTCCGCCAGGAACTGCGGCCGACCATTGGGATCGGTGAGAACAGTCGTTTGCGGATCGATACCGAGTTGTCGGTACACAGTCGAGAAGACTTCTTGCAGATGGACCGGACGGTCGATCGGCCGTTCACCCAATCGATTCGTGGCCCCAATGACCTGGCCGGTCTTGAGACCACCCCCTGCCATGAAGAAGAAGTTGGCTTGCGGCCAGTGGTCGCGACCCGCTCCGCCATTGACTCGAGGCGTGCGTCCGAACTCACCCGACATCAGGATGATGGTGTCTTCGAGCCTGCCGACATTGTGCAGGTCTTCGATCAGCGAACTAAGAGCCGCATCCAGCTTCGGCAACTGGGTTCGCATCGACTGGAAGTTGTTGCCGTGTGTATCCCAACCACCCCACGACAACGCGACGGCACGCACGCCCGACTGAACCAGCCGGCTGGCGAGCAGGAATCGTTCGTTGTTGCGATCCTGGTTAATGCCGTAGCGCTCTTTGATCGCGTCTTCAACCTCACGGGTATCAAGAGCCCTTGAAATTTCTCCCGACGTAATGATGCCGACGGCGCGCTGCGAGAAGCTGTCCATCGCATCCATCATGTGGCGGTTGTCGACATCGCGTTGCATTCGATCGAGACCTGCCAACAGATTGTGGCGATCCACGAAGCGTTCTTCATTGATGCCGCGTGAAAGTTCGAGGTTCTGCCTGCCGTTGCCATCGGGCTGATAGCCGGCGTGGACCTGCCCCAGGAATCCAGGTCGCGTCCAGTTGTTGAGATCCATGAAGGTCGGTGCCGTCCCATGCGGAGTGGTCTGCGCGGGGCCGAAGACTTTCGACATCACCGAGCCGATGCCAGGGTGTCCCCCTTGCGACTCCAGCGACCTCTCTTGCCAGCCGGAGTCCGACTGCCGGGGGCTGTGTTCGTTGTTGAAGTCGGTGATCGAGCGGACGAGTGCGATCTTGTCGCCATGCGATGCGAGTCGCGGCATCAGTTCGCAGATCTCCATGCCGGAGACGTTCGTCGAGATCGGCGTGAACTCACCCCGAAACTCCTTGGGAGCATCGGGCTTGAGATCGAACGTGTCCATGTGGGTCGGACCGCCCGGCAGGTAGATATTGATAATCGACTTGCCCGTGGCCGCCTCACCAGCAAGAGCTTCCATGCGAAACATGTCGGCCAGCGTGAGCCCGCCGATACCCAAGGCTCCGACTTGCAAAAAGCCGCGGCGCGAGATGCCATCACAAAACCGAGTGGCCTGACCGGGGATCGTGAACATTCAAGGACTCCGCACGGGTGATTGAAGACCGCTTTTTCCAGACTCCAGTGTACCGGACCACGAGGACGAATCAAGCCCGATCGATGGGTCGAGGCATTACTCGTTCGCGGTCCGATCCGTCATCGATGTCCGTTCATCGGCTGTTTCAGCCGAAACGATTGGCGTTTCCGTTACGTCAGGCAGGATCGCTCCATTCGTTGCAATCGGACTGCCGATAAGCGTTGCCAGGGGACGGTGTCTGCTGCGCAGGGTTCCATACGGGAACCGGTGTGCCGTTTGATCACCCGGGGGGACAAATGGTTCGACGGAGAGCACAACATCTATTGGTCGCAGGTGCCCTGACCATGGGCTCCCTGTTGCCAGGTTGCCAATGGCCGGTCTGGCCAAGCGCGCCGACACCAACAACCTGTCGGCGCTGTGAACTCCCTTGTTTGTGGCACTGTAATGGATTCTCCCGCTGCATCGACGACAAACTCGCGCAACACGCGGCTTACTGGGATGCATATGCCGCGTTGAGGTCAGTCCCCGATTGCTGGTCATCGAAACCCGACTATCGCGACGGCTTCATCGATGCCTACCAGGATGTAGCGATCGGACACCCGGGAGACTTGCCCGCGATTCCACCTGAGAAATACTGGAATGGGTGCTTCCGCACGGGGCCGCAGGCTCAACTCGCACAGGACTGGTTCGCGGGATATTGCGATGGAGCCGAGCGAGCCCGACAGTGCTACGGAATCAACGAAGTTCAGGTCTCCGCTCAAGGGTATCCTCCTTCGATGATGGCGGCTCCACTGGGCATGCACGCTCACCAGACGCTCCAGGGCCAGAGTTATGGACCAGGGACACCATGTCAAACGTGTCAGGGAGGGCATCGATGAGCACCTTCCCGATCAGTAAGCGATTCATACTCACGGCGAGTATCCGCAATTGCGGACTCCAATGCCTGATGACGTGTGTTGTGGTGTCGCTGTCACTATGCGGATTCGCGGGGTGTGCGGCCTTTCATCCCGTGCGCGGCGTGCCGGCCGTTTATGTTCCCGAAGACTATCTTGGTGAAGAGCGCAGTGGGCGAGAAACGATCAACCTCAGCCTGCTGGTCCGCAATCAGCCCGACCAGCATCGTATTGAAGCCGGCGACCTGCTGGCGGTCTTTATTCCGGGCATCCTCGGCTCGGTCCATCACACCGACGCCGCATCGGGTGAGAACCCACCGATCAGCAATCCGTTGGGTGAGCATCAACTCCCCACGATTGGTTATCCCATTCTTGTGCAGGACGACCAGACAATCGCGTTGCCCTATCTCCCACCAATCAATCTGTATGGACTGACGACGGAACAGGCCGCCGAACGCATTCGTCAGACGGCTCTTAACCTCGGCATTCTGCGATCAGAGTTGGGGAAGGACCGCGTGCTGGTAACGTTGCAGCAGCCCCGTCAGTACCGCATTCTGGTTGTGCGACAAGAGGCGACTTCGGAGGTCGGAGGAGGTTCGCAACCCGGATCGATCAACATGGGGACATCCAAGCGCGGGACGGCACAGCTTGTCAGTCTGCCCGCTTACGAAAACGATGTACTGCATGCGTTGATGGGAAACCGCGGCAACACCGGTCTTCCCGGGCTCGATGCGAAGAACTTCATCTATGTCATTCGCGGCAGGCGCGGTCCACGCGCCAGCGCGCCCGGCATGGGAGCCGGCCCCGTTCAGGGAATGCCGCCTCAGATGGGAATGCCGATTCAGTCGACTTACCAAGGCGAGATGGGTGTTCCGCAGCAATGGAACGGCGGAATGGTGCCTCCCGCCGGAATGCAATATCCCCAGCCGGCGCAACCCATGACGTCGAATCCCTACGGCCAGACGTCCCAGGGAATGATCATCCGCGGTCAGTCGGACATCATGCCGGTCGGATACTGGACTCCTGGTGGACACGAACGCCAGATGCAGCAGCTTGAACGACCGCAGACCTGGGGGCATTCCTTCAACAATGTCTCTCAGACCACACCGCCAGTCTGGAATGGCAATGCTCCGATGCCTGTGCCGACACCTTCGCCCCTTTCGGGATCTGGGATGCCCGGAATGTCGCCGAATCCGTTGAGTGCTCAACCACAAGACGTTCCACTCTTGCATCCATCATTGGGAACAGGATTCAGCGGACATTCGACCGCTCCCCATTCTCAACCCGCGAACGATCCTCCGCTGCGAGTTCAAGCTCCGGAAGTTCCTCTACTGCATCCGTCGTTGGCTCCGCATTCAGCGGGGTCGCCTGTGCAGGCCGCGCCCGCACCGCAGCCTTCACCCGCCACAGGTGATCCCCGCTGGCAAGCCACGCCGACCCACACCGACGCCGGGTCAGGAGCACCATCGCCGACATACACACCAGACGTGCAATGGCAACCGGGAATTGGCTCCGGTCAACCTGCATACGGAGCTTATTCACCGACATCGTCGGGCTATATCGATCCGTCGATTCAGCAAATGGCTGCCATGCAAGGGACGCCCTACGACCGTCAATGGGCCTCGACGCTGGGAAACTGGTCTCCGACCGTCGAGAGTCAAGATGTCATCAAGATTCCCGTGCGTCTTGCTCCCGGCGAGATGCCTTACATCACTGAGGAAGACATCACGCTGTACGACGGCGACATCGTCTTTATCGAATCTCGCGACTCCGAGGTCTTCTACACCGGCGGACTTCTCGGAGGAGGACAGTACACCCTCCCACGCGACAACGACTTGACCGTAACGCAAGCTGTCTCCATTGCTTCCGGTAATTCCCAGAATTCAAGTTCATCGAGAGCCGTCGGCGGAGTTTCAGCCTTGAATCAGGACGTTTCGATCTCGGCCAGTCGCGTAGTGGTCATCCGCACTCTGCCATGCGGCCAGCGCGCACAGATCGAAGTCGACCTCTACAAAGCATTTCGCTTCGCGGATGAAGACATCATCATCCAGCCAGGAGACATGATTCTGTTGCAGTACAAGTGCCACGAAGCCGTCGGGGCGTTCTTCGAGCGCTACCTCCTCGAAGGAGCACTGCTTGGTATCGCAGCCGGCTCACTCAACGGCGGCGGGAATAGCGGGAACTGACTTCCCTCGATCTCGGCAGTGATCCCCAATTCTCGTGTACACTCAGTCGCGTAAAACAAGGATGCTCTCGGCATCGATCGAGAGAGTGACGGCCTGCCATGCCGTCGACTCCTTGCGTCCTCGCGGTCGTCGCGAAGCACTTGCTCGCCAATGTTCCCTTGGGTTGCGGCAAATGGCAATTCGCTCCCCGACGCTTGACTCTGTAGTATGGTACGGAGTTTAGTATACCCCACCCTTCAAGGAGTGGCTGTCGTGAGTGTCCTGAAGATTGGCGAGGTAGCGAAGCGGTCGGACGTCGCGATCGAGACGGTTCGGTACTACGAACGGCAAGGCCTTCTGGCGGAACCGGACCGACGGCCATCCGGCTACCGGCAATATGACGATTCCGTCGTGTCGCGATTGCTGTTCATAAGACGCATCAAGGATCTGGGTTTCACACTCGCCGAGATCAAGGAGTTGCTGGGTCTGTGGTTCGACTCCAAAACACGTTGCGAGCACGTTCGGCAGCGGGCCGAACAAAAGATCGACGACATCGAAGGCAAGATTCGATCGCTTCAGAAGATGAAGCGATCGCTCAAGAGAGTCATCGGTCAATGCGAGAACCGAAATGCGATTGATGAATGTCCGCTTTGGTTGGGACTTGATGAACCTCGATTGAACAAGAACGCCGGCAATTCGACCGGCAGCACCAAGAGGAAATAATGCAGCGATTGTGGTTGGCGTTTGTGGCCGTGATGGTCATTTCGTTTCTGGTCCTGGGTTGGATTGGTACTCGCATTTATCAGGAGATGCCTCCCATCCCTAAGAAGGTCATCACGACCGACGGACAAACGCTGATTGACGTTGGCGAAATCACGGCCGGGCAGAATGTCTGGCAGTCACTCGGCGGGATGGAGGTCGGATCGATCTGGGGGCACGGCAGCTATGTCGCTCCCGACTGGACCGCGGACTGGCTGCATCGCGAAGCGGTCTTCATCCTCGACCGCTGGGCCGACACCGACCACGGGTACGAATTCGACGAACTCGATAACGAACAGCAGGCGCAACTCATCGCTCGACTCACCGAGCTCCTGCACACGAACACCTACGATTCGACCAACGGAACGGTCACCGTCGATCCGATTCGCGTAGCAGCCTTCGAGTCCAACCTGGCTCATTACACCGAGGTCTTCTCGGAAGGGAACGCCGACTATGCCATTCCTGCGGGAGCTGTTTCCGACTCCGATCGACTTCGCAAACTCTCTGCATTCTTCTTTTGGACGGCATGGGCGGCCGCGACCGATCGACCGAACGACATCAGCACCTACACGAACAACTGGCCCCATGAACCCCTTGTCGGCAACCGGCCCACGGGGGACAACATCGTCTGGACGGGGGTCAGCATCATCGTGCTGTTGGCAGGCATCTCGGCGATGGCGTGGTGGTATGCCTCGAAGCGGAGTGAAGAAGAAGAACCAACTCCCCCCGAGGCCGATCCCCTGGCACTCTGGGAGGCAACGCCATCACAGAGGGCGACGATCAAGTACTTCTGGGTCGTCTCTGCGCTGATCCTGGTGCAAATGCTGTTGGGAGTCATCACGGCACACTATGGCGTCGAGGGTGATGGGTTTTACGGATTCGCTCTGTCCGACTGGTTGCCCTACAGCGTGTCACGAACTTGGCATGTGCAAATGGGGCTGTTCTGGATTGCGACCGCCTGGTTGGCAGCCGGGCTGTTCATTGGGCCATTAGTGAGTGGTGAAGATCCCAAGGGACAGACACTCGGCGTGAATGTGCTGTTCGGCGCATTGCTGCTGGTTGTTGTCGGCTCGCTTACCGGTGAATGGCTGAGCGTTCAGAACATGATGCCGACCGATACCATTTCGTTCTACTTGGGGCATCAAGGCTACGAGTACGTCGACTTGGGGAGAGTGTGGCAGATCGCCTTGATGGTCGGGCTATTGCTGTGGCTGTTCTTGATGATCCGCGTGCTGCTTCCCGCGCTGCGCAAGACGGGTGAGACGAAACAGCTTGTCAGTTTGCTGGCGGTCGCCACCGGAGCGATTGCGCTGTTTTACGGAGCAGGTCTCACCTGGGGACAGCATACGCATTTGTCGATCGTCGAATACTGGCGTTGGTGGGTTGTTCACCTGTGGGTGGAAGGTTTCTTCGAGGTCTTCGCCACCACGGTTATCGCCTTCATCTTTATGCGGCTCAACCTGATTCGACCGGGCATTGCGGCGGCGGCGGCATTGTTGTCGGCAACGATCTTCCTGTCGGGAGGCATCATTGGTACTTGCCATCACCTCTATTTCTCTGGGACGCCGACGGTGGCCCTGGTTTGGGGATCGGTCTTCAGTGCCTTGGAAGTCGTACCACTCGTGTTAGTCGGATTCGATGCCACTGAAGACCTGCGGCGGTCGAGAAAGTCTCCCTGGGTGCAACGCTACAAATGGCCCATCTACTTCTTCGTCGCGGTCGCCTTCTGGAACATGGTGGGAGCGGGACTGTTCGGCTTCATGATCAATCCGCCGATCGCTCTGTACTACATGCAGGGTCTCAACACGACGCCGTTACATGGTCATGCCGCGTTGTTCGGCGTGTACGGCATGCTCGGCATCGGCCTGATGCTTGTGTGCCTGCGAGTTTTGATCCCCGGCAGAGAATGGAAAGACGGCCTGTTGAGGTTTTCGTTTTGGGCGTTGAACGGCGGCCTGATGGCGATGTGCGTTCTCAGCCTGTTGCCGGTCGGCTTGATGCAGACGAAAGCGTCGGTGGAACACAGTTACTGGTACGCCCGCAGCAGCGAGTTCATGCAGACCGACATCATGCAGACGTTGCGCTGGATGCGCGTTCCGGGTGACACGGTCTTCTTTCTCGGAGCGGTCGCACTGGTTCTGTTCGTGGCCGGGTTGAAGACCGGGCATTCGTTTCGAGAGAAGCTACCCAGCGAACAATGAACCACGGCCTGGAAACATCCGTGGTCGATTGGATGATTGACCACCCGGAGGTCTCGTCCGTTCTGCAGAATCTGCGGATCGATGACTCGTGCGCAGGCAAGTCGCTGGAGTATGCCTGCCAACAGCGAGGTCTCGATCCGCATGACGTCCTGTCGAGGCTGAAGGCAATCATTGAGGACAAGAGTCAATGATCAGGCTGATCGTGCGCGGCAGGGGATCTGTGAACTTGATGTCGATTGTTTGCGGCTGGTTCAGGGAACCAATTCGTTCAGCATCTCCGTGACCGTCTCCAGATTCCCGACCAGCACGATCGTTTGGAAGGAGTATTCGCCCGGTTCGATCCCGTCGTCTGCGAAGTACCGATAGACGCAGTTCCATTTGACGACGCGTTCGCGTTCGAAGCGAAATCGACCATAGCCTGGACCGACCGCGCCTGGAGTGAGTGTTCCAACGGCCGCACAGCCCATCGCATACTCGCCAGCGGCTGTCGCCAGCACCACCGGGTACGGTTGTTCGCCCGGCCCATCGCTCAGCGGCTGGAGTTCGCGAGTCTCCGGATCGAACACCCAGAACGTCTCGAACTCGGCGGGCATATAACCGGTGACGACTTCGAACACCGCCTGCGTGTGATGCTCACCCACCGGAACATGAAACGTCACGTCGTAACTGATCGCCTGCGGAAACGGTTCGCCGATCTGCACTCGCTTCGTCAGCAAATGATTCGACACGACCGTCATGTTTCGCGCCGGGTTGTTCTGCGAGGCTTCCTCCGGAGTCAACCAGAAGGCCATCTGCGTCGTCGTCTGCAGGACGCCATCCTCTGCAATCAGATGCAGCAATCGACTTGAAGACTCGTCCCCTGCTCCATCATGACGCGAGCCTGCTTCGGTGGGATTGAACGTCTCGGCTCGAATGCGACCTCCGGCATCGAAGTTGGAAGCCGACTGCAATTCCCGCCCATGGTCGGCCGCATCGATGAACTCTTTCCCATTCCAGGTCAGCGAGCCGATGGCTCCCGCCAGTCGATCGGTGGTGGTGATGACGATCTCCGAGTCTCCGGCCACTCGTCGGATGACGGCATCACCCGACGGAAGTTCCTGTGCCGCGGCAGTTCGCAGAGTGCAGGCGGCAACGACAAGTAGAGAGACGCGAATTCGATTGTTCATTGAGAGCGGTGTGTTCAAAGTAGGTCTTGGCGAGGGAAGAAGAATCAGTAGGTCCCGTCTGCCGGACGGAACCTGACAACAGTGCGTTTCGCCGTCCGTGGTCCCACTCGGCAAGCGGAACCTACAGGAATTGGAACGGTCTTTAGAGTGGCAATTGTGCCGCTCGATTTCCAGCTCCATCGAGGTCGGTTGGCCTCACACTTGAATGCCGTCGTGTGGTTTGGTCCGATGCAGCGATGACAGATCGACTCACTCAACCGCGAATTGGTTTCGTCGGGGCCGGCCGGATGGCGACGGCTTTGGCGAAAGGGATTGTTTCCAGCGGGTTCGCGATTCGCGAACAGATCGCGGGATGCGATGTCGATTCCACGGCACTGGCCACGTTCGTCGCTGAAGCAGGGGGCGAGGCGGCCGAGTCGAACCGCGATCTTGCCAAGGACTCGCAGGTCTTGATTCTCGCCGTGAAGCCGCAGCAGGCGGATGCCGTGGGTGCTGAGTTGGCAAACACAACGACAGCCGACCTCCTCGTCATCTCGATCATGGCCGGCGTGACTCTCGCAAAACTCAAGACCCTGATGCCGAAAGTGACTCGCTTCGTCCGAGTGATGCCGAACACACCGGCCCTGGTGGGGCACGGAGCCAGCGGCTATGCAATGGGCGAAGGCACGTCTCAGGCCGATGCCGAGTTTGTGGATGGACTCCTCTCGACCGTGGGCGTCGCGATTCGATTGCCCGAGCATCTGCTGGATGCCGTCACAGGCTTGTCGGGAAGCGGACCGGCCTATGTCTTTCAAATGATCGAGGCACTCAGCGACGGTGGTGTGCAAGTCGGATTGCCACGTGATGTCGCCACGCGGCTGTCGGCTCAAACGGTCTTAGGTGCCGCGAAAATGGTGCTCGAAACGGGTCAGCATCCGGCCGCGCTGAAGGACGCCGTCACCAGTCCGGGCGGCACAACGATCGCAGGTCTGGCGGCGATGGAATCAGGCGGCGTGCGGGCCGCGTTGATCAACGCCGTCAAGGCAGCGACGGAGCGCAGCAAGGAACTCGGCAAACCATCGAAGTAAGCGAAGTCTTGATTCAGTCCATCAACCTTCCGCTGGTTCCAGATCGATCGAATCAAGGATCGCGGCGTTGTAGCCGTCGATTGCCTTCGTCCCAGGATGAAACGGAGCGGCCGCCTCGGCACCTTCGCTGACTGCGACCATCGAGCCGTTGCCGGAGCCGAGTTCATCATAAATGATGAACGGCTCACCGCGGCCGGTTACGTCACCACGCAGTCCATCGATGTTCATCGGGACCACGATCTTCCAACTGGCTCCCGTTAGAGAAGGATCCCAGCGGGAGAGCGAAATGCTGCCGATGACTTCTGCGATTCGCATGGTGATAGTGTTATCCAATTGCTCGAAACAGATTCTTCAACTCGAACCAGCTCTTTCCAGCGGGGTCGATGCACCAGACGTTGGTCTTCATTTGCTTGTTGATCGCCTTGATGTCGGCCGCATCTCGCACGGCGGCGGCCTTTACGCTTTTGTTTCGGTTTGCCAGACATGCCGCCCGATGAGATTGCTCCGCCAGGATCACCACACTGGCTGGCTCACCTCGGGAGAGCTCACTGATCGCCAGGCTGGCTGCGTCATCAGGACATCCCAGAAGCTCGCGACGCCATGCGGCTTGAAGATCCTGCCACAGTCGATCGACGGCATCGGTGTTTCGCACGACAATCAACAATCGATTCGCGGTTGCCGCAGGAGCAGTGCCAGTGCCCTTCGATTTCTGTGTGCCGTCACCTTTCAGAGAAGGTCGCTGAACCTGCAGCCCCAGCTCCTTGATCACATCCCATGCCGCCGGCGTAATGATTGACTTGCCGGGAATCGAAACGGTGCCGGCCTGACCGATGTTCTCCGTCACAACATCGGCTGTCACGACCGTCTCTGCCAGTTCGACGACGCCAGTTCGACTTGAGTTCTGTTTCGCTGGAGACGCTGTCGGCGACGAGTTCCCGCGCATATCTTCATCGTCCGCAGTGCCGAGTTGTTTCAGCACTCCGTTGACGATCTGATCGACGAGAGATAGTTCGCCTGCCATATGTTACGTGTCGTTTTCTCGTGTGGGATCCTGTTGGCCGATAATCACCCAGCGGGCGGGTGTGTTCTTCACCTTCATAATCTCCTTGGCCGCTGATCCGTCCGCCGCCGCGATGACGAACGAACCGACCGAACTCCCCAGAAAATCAATCGCAACCTGTGGCTCCCCCTCCGCACTTCCATCGGCCATCAACGGCTGAATGATCAGCAGCCGCCACCCATTAAGCGTCGGATGCTTAATCGTGGCCGTCGTTTTGCCGATGACGCGAGCGAGTTGCATTGGGCCTGGTCTAGGGTCGAGGGGCTAGGGATCAGGGATGAACGAATGTAAGTTCACTTAGCTTTTGGGCGTCGATTTCAAGAGATGATTGCGTAATCCGCTGAGGACTCGGGCAAGTCGATCGGCGAGTTGTCGCAGTTGATGACGACTTTCATCGGCAACGAACATTCTTCTGTGTGCTACTTCGATATGAGAAACCACTTCCATCAGGGATCCGTATGCAATATCGATGAATCTCAGATTGTCGCGATCGGATGTTCTTCCGGAACCTTCCGCTACGTTCGCGGGAATTGATGTTGCCGCCTTTCGGAGTTGGCTTGTCAGTCCGTAACGCTCATCATCGGGGAATACTCTGGTTACCTCATAAACCTCATTGCAAAACTCAATCCCCAATTGCCACGCTTCAAGTTTCTCGAATCGGAATTGGATCATTGTGGGTTGGGGTTAGACCAAGCGAATGTCCGCAGACTTTGAGTAGCGAAATACGCCTGTCGATCTTTCCCAAGACCCTAGCCCCTTGACCCTAGACCACACGCAATTCCCCCACCATCACGCATCGGCGGCTGCGGGTGAAGGTGAGGGGGTTCGTGACTCCTTCGCCAGTCGGAGTCGCGACACTGAACGACAAGTACCCCTCGCCACCCAAACCGAGGCCTGCCATGCTGGGGCCGTTCTTGACGTAGAGGGTCGTGTTCATCCGCCGCCCCATGGTCGTCATGTTGCGAACGTCGCGACTGTGAATGACTCCCGTATGCCCAAAGCCATGCTCGAACTCGACGGCGAGGTCGATTGCCTGTTCGACATCGCGGGTACGCACGAACGGGACGAATGTCGTCATCTGCTCTTCGGGCACGAACGGGTTGGTCGTGTCGGTCTCGCCATAGAGAAGTTGCGTGTTTGCCGGGACCGAGACACCGATCATTTTCGCCAGGACGGCTGCATCCTGGCCAATAACATCGCGATTAAGAACGGCATGCCCTCCCGGCTCCTTCGGTGGTGAGAACGCGAATCGCGTGAGGGCTTCGATCTGCTGCGTGTTGAGGCGATAGCCGCCATGTCGCCCGACGGCATCCATCAACGGGTTGAAGATCGAATTGACCGCGAAGACTTCCTTCTCGCCGATGCACAACAGGTTGTTGTCGTAAGCGGCTCCCTGAACGATGCAGCGAGCCGCGTTTTCGATGTCGGCAGTCTCATCAACAACCACAGGAGGATTGCCCGGTCCGGCGACGACGGCCTTTTTGCGTGCCTGCAACGCCGCTCGTGCCACAGCCGGTCCACCGGTAACCACCAGCACGCGGGTATCGCGATGGCCAAAGATCGCATCAGCCGACTCGATCGTCGGATTCCTGACAGCCGTGGCGACATTCTCGATGCCCAGCTCATCGGCGATGGCGCGGTTGAAGGCTTCGACGCCGGCGCACGCAATGCGGGCACCTGAGGGATGCGGGTTGAAGACGACGGTGTTCCCCGCCGCCACCATGTTGACGATGTTCCCCGCGAGTGTCGGGAGCGAATGCGTGACCGGTGTGATGGCTCCGATCACGCCATAGGGGGCGTACTCTTCAACCGCCAACCCGTTGTCGCCGCTGAAGCAGTCGGTCCTGAGCCATTCGGTGCCGGGAACGAGTTTGATGATCTTCAGCTTCTCGATCTTATGATCGAGTCGACCGATCTTGGTCTCTTCCAGTTCTTCGCGGCCCCATTTCTCGGCGTTGCGTTCGCACATCGTTTTCACGATCTGCACGATCCTTTCACGTTCGGCGATGGTGCGTGTCTGCAGTTGCTTGAAGGCGTCCTTGGCCGCGCCGATGGCGTCATCGACCGACTCGAACACGCCGAAACGTCCGCGTCCCCCGGTACTGAAGGATGCTGGCCGTGCAGCGGGTATCGCGGGCGAACCCGCGCGTGGACGCTTCCCGATTTCGTTGAGGACTTCTTCGACGACAGCGCGAATGGCGGTTTCATTCATGATTCGGTTGATCCGTGAGTTGCTTGAAGTGTTAGAACTGCTGTGGCTCGATCCAGTTTTCGATCATGCCGCGATTGGGGAAACGGGCGAGCATCCAAAACACGAGTCCGGCGACTAGTGCCAGCGACCAGAGTTGATGCTCCTGCATGAATGCAACGATGTTAAGGAAGGCTGCTCCCTCCAGAATCGCGAGGGCAACCAACGTCTTTGTCTGATAGACACCAACTTGACGCTTGAGATCCCCATCGACGGTCTTGAGCCCCTGCTGTCCCACGATTCCGGGAATCACGAAATGCATGACGAACGCGACAAATGTCGCACCAGCGGCAACATAGCTCAGCAACGGCAACTTTTCGGCATGTTCGGCATTCGCGCCCTGGGCCCCGTCGACTTCGGGTGGCTGCTGAATGGCGATCTGACTGAAGTAAACAAAGATTCCAAACGTCACAACACCAGCGACCATCGCCAGTGTGATGATCCTGAGGACCGTGACCGCACCGTTGATGATTTCATCGTTCGACATGGCTCCCTCCCGCGGTCACGCTCACTCGTTGCCTTTGTAGATCGTGTCGGTCCCGAGGCGGACGTTGTCGACGATGCCCACGATGGCACAGTCGATCGGCAGTGTTTTCGTGGCTTCGGTGAATCGCGCGCTTGACCCCTGCACGATCAGCACCACTTCCCCTTCACCGGCCCCGACCGCATCGACGGCAATAAACGTTCTCCCCGTCGACTTCAGTTCGTTGCGGGACTTCTCATCCACACGCAGTGGCTCGACGATGCAAAGCTTCTGCCCCGTCATCTCCGAGACCTTCAGAGTGGCAACCACAGTGCCGGTGATTTTTGCGAGAAACATTCGGTATTGGTCTAGGTCTAGGGTCGAGAGTCGGAAGTGATGAGAGTTGAGAGAAACTTGCGGAGGCCTTTCCGGTCTCCCTACCCACGATTGATTGCTAATTGCTGTTGACTGCCGCCACAGTTTGTCGCGCCACGACGATCTCCTCGTTTGTCGGCACTGTCCAAATCTGAACGGTGCTTCCTTCGGCGGCGATGCTGGCCTCGCCTTTGGCGGTGTTGTTGTGCGCTTCATCGAGTTCGATCCCCGCGTAGGTCATCCCGTCCAGGGACATGCGGCGGATGAGTGAACTGTTCTCACCAATGCCTCCCGTGAAGACGATGGCGTCGGCTCCGTTCAGCACTGCCAGGTACTGACCGATGTATCGCTTGATGTCGGCGGCGTAGACCTCCAGAGCAAACTGGGCGCGCTTGTTGCCCTCGCTCGCTCCCTGTTCGATGTCACGCAAGTCTGGCGAGATGCCGCTCATGCCGAGCAGACCACTCTTGTTGGAGAGCTCATCGAGCAGAGTGTCGTAATCCTTGCCTGTCAGTCTTTTGAGCAGCCGCAATGCGAAGGGATCGAAGTCTCCCACGCGATTGTTCTGCGGCAAACCCGACTGAGGCGTCATGCCCATCGTGGTCGACATCGACTCGCCACTCTGCATGGCACACAGCGAGTTGCTTCCGCCGAGGTGACATGAGATGACCTTGAGGTCGTCCCTTCCCAGGAGCTGCGCCATTCGCGTGCCGATGTAGCGATGACTGGCCCCATGAAATCCCCAGCGCTGCACTTCGTACTTCTCCTGCCATTCAAACGGCACGGAATACGATCGGTACTTCGCGGGGATCGTCTCGTGAAACGCTGTCTCCAGCGCGGCCACCAGCGGGATGTCGGGAAACGCCTGACGCAATTGCCGCATCGCCCGTGCGTACGGGGGATTGTGGGCCGGCGCGACATCGGCCAACGCCTCCATCGTTTCGAGCAATGTGTCGTCGACGACTCGCACGCCGCTCAGCCTGCCGGCGAAGACGGCTTTGAATCCGATGGCGGCCACATCTTCGACACGCTGCAAGCAGCCATACTCAGGGTGAGTCAACTGCTCCAGGCACATCCTCACGGCGGCGGCATGGTCGGGAATCTGCTGCGAGACTTGTTCGTTGCGATCACCAATCACCACCTGGCAGATCGAGTCAGCATCTTGTCCGATGCGATCGATCCCGCCGCGCGCGAGCTGAGCCTCGACCGGCATTTCGAACAGCCGATACTTAAAACTCGTCGAACCGAGATTGGCGACCAGAACGTACATGGATCACTCTTTCGTCGCCTTTCGCTCCGCGAAAGTGCGCGGGAACTACTTCGGCGTCCGCATCGCGGATGATCTCACGAAAACTTGAAATCCCGCTCGTCACCCTTCGCTCTCTTGCGGAGCGAAAGGCGACTTTAGAAGCTTTCGATCAATCCCGCGCTGGGGCGTGGAAGGACGTGGGCCGAAATCAGTTCGCCGACTTTGCTGGCGGCGGATGCCCCGGCATCGACGGCGGCACGCACCGAGCCGACATCTCCCTTGATGATCGTGGTGATGTAGGCACCGCCGATCTGAACCTGCTTCACGAGAGTGACGTTGGCCGCCTTGAGCATCGCGTCGGCAGCTTCGATCTGGGCGATGAGGCCCCGAGTTTCGATCAATCCAATGGCGTCGTTCATGGTATTTATCTTTATGAATGTGTGAGTTGTGGAGTGACAAGGCTGAGTGCCTCATCCGTTGAGCGGCGTCGAACGCGTCAAACTACTTGCTGGTGGCCTTGGCTCCGGGGATCACGCTGGTGAGTTCTTCGTGTGGGCGTGGAATGACCTGCACGCTCATCACTTCGCCCACCTTGCTGCCCGCTGCGGCACCCGCATCGACGGCGGCTTTCACGGCGGCAACGTCGCCGGCGAGAAAGACGGTGACGATCCCGCTGCCGATCTTGGACCAGCTCAACATCTGCACGTTGGCGGCCTTGATCGCGGCATCGGCCGCTTCAATGAGTGTTACGAGACCCTTGGTCTCGATCATCCCGAGGGCTTCTAATGGTTTGGCCATGAAATCATTCTCCTGAAAAACTGGGGGTAAAGGTGAGTGTGAGTGAAGTGAGAATCAATGTTTGCAGGCGCAGGGAATTGCTTTGACCAGTTCGACGTTTGTCGCGTGTGTCAGATTGACGGCGTTTCCTTCGTCGGTGTCGAGGTGGACTTCGAGCTTGATCTTGTCGTCGCCGCCACGAACGGCCAGGTTCTCCAACAGAGTGGTGCAGCCTGGTGATTCGATACGCAGGTGCATCCCTTCGCCGTTCTTGACGCCGTAATGTTCCATCTCTGCGCGATTCATATGGACATGCCGCATCGCACGGATGACACCTTGCTTGAGTTCCAGGCTTCCCGCGGGACCGACGAGGAGGCAACCCGGCGTCCCTTGAATGTCGCCGCTGATTCGCACGGGGATATCGAGTCCCAACGAGACCGAATCGGTAAAGGCCAGTTCGACTTGCGTGTCGCCGCGACATGGTCCCAGCACGCGGACTTCAGGGAGCATTCGCCTGCGCGGGCCGACGATCGCGACGGTCTCCTCGGCAGCGTAGTAGCCTTCCTGATAAAGCCACTTCGTCGGCGTGAGTGTGCGCCCCTTGCCGAAGAGAATCTCAACATGCTCTTCCGTGAGGTGACAATGCCGCGCGGAGATATTGACCACCAGAGGATTGACGCCGGGCTGACCACTCTTCGCGCCGCTGCCCGTTGCGGCAGACGATCCGACATGCCGGGACAGGATCTGTCGCACGACGGATTCCACTTCGTTGCGTGTCAAAGTTGGCATTGGGAATCAGGTTTCGGACGTAAGGATTCAAGAATGAGGTAGGGGCGTTGGGACTATTCGGCAATAACGATCTCGATGTCGTTTCGTTTGAGAATCGTTCGCCACTCCTCGGTAAGTCCCGCATCGACCACGATGGTGTCGATGGCCTCCAGGGGACAGAGTCTCGCTAGTTCGCTTCTTCCAAACTTGTGACTGTCGGCCACAACCACGACTTCGTCGGCCGCTTCGATCATCTGCAGTTCGGTGGCCACCAGCAGCAGGTTGCTGTTGAACAGTCCCTGCTCGTTGATGCCTCCCACACTCATCACCAGTTTTCTGGCCCTCACTCGCTTCAGGGCCTCGATCGTCAGGTCACCCAGTGCAACCCCCGTCTTCGGGTAGATGTATCCGCCTAGAAATGTCAGATCGATGTTGGGTGAGCCGGCAAGTTGATTCACGACCGGCAACGAGTTCGTCACGATGCGAACCGATTTGCCGTTGAGATGCCGGGCAACCTCCAGAGTTGTTGTGCCTCCATCAAGGAGAATGGTCTCTTCCGATTCGATCAGTTCGGCCGCGACCCTGCCGATTTTGATTTTTTCTTCGGAGGCACTCGACCTCCGTTCCTCGAATCCGCTGAGTGCCGTCCCCACATAGACCGCTCCTCCCCGTGTCAGTCGGATCTGAGCGTTGTTGACCAAGTCTTTCAGGTCTCTTCGAACGGTTGATTCACTGGTGCTGGTCAGCGCCACCAGTTCATCAATCGTTGCATATCCTTGCTGCTGAACAGCTTGCAGAATCGAATCCAATCGTTGTGCGGGCAGCATTTGGGAACAAGGGCCTCCGAAATGCCCCACAAAGATTCATTTCAATTCATAAACAATCAACGTCGTTCAAAATGAATCATAATCTCAGTCTCGCGAGTTGCAAGGCATCCCCAATGCAGATTGCCCAGATTACCTGGTTGTGAAAGTCACAGCCACTCAGTGAGACGCGCAGACCGCCTCATCTTCTGCATCGGCCTGTCCAATGCCGTCCCTCGATGTTTCGTCATACAGTCGATACGACCCGAACCTGACGCTCGAATTCACCATTCGCGCGACTTCCCCAGACAGGTTGATTGAGAGGCCGCGAGTTCTGGACAACGCGTCGCATCAATCCCCACAATGAGGTTCTCGAAGCGACACCCTCAACAAGCACGTTATGTCTCTCCCTCGTCTGGCCGTTGATCGACCCGTCACCACGGTGATGCTCTCGATTATTGTGGTCATCCTTGGGCTGATGGCGCTCGCGGGCTTGAGCGTCGACTTGATGCCCAGCATCGAGTTCCCGACCGTCACCGTGTCGGCTCTCTATCCGGGTGCAGGCCCCGAAGAAATTGAAACGCTCGTCACCCGGCCGCTGGAACAGGCTCTCAGTTCCGTCAACGGATTCGATCGGCTGTCAAGCCGCTGCATTGAGGGGAGTACCAGCATCAGCGTGCAGTTCCACTGGAACGTAAACCTCGATGTCGCCATTGCCGACATGCGACAGTCGATCGATGGCATCCTGCCGGAACTTCCGGATGGGATCGAGCCTCCGTCGATTCGCCGCTACGACTCGAACAGTTCGCCGATTGTCTATCTGGGGCTCAACAGCGACATTCCGCCGATCGAACTGACGCAATTGGCGGAGAGGGTCATTCTGCCACAGATCGAGCGGCTCGATGGCGTCGCTCGCGTCGGCATGCGAGGTGAAGTCAACCGCGAGATTCAAGTCGATCTCGACTACGCCAAACTGACCTCGCTCGGCATGGGGGTCAACGAAGTCGTCTCCGCACTCGAACGTGGCAACGTCAGCCGCCCCGCCGGTGATTATGAAGAAGGACATTTCCACCGCCTGTTACGCGGACAGAGCGAGTTCACCAGTATTCAGGAGATTCGAGAACTCGTCGTCAGGCAGAGCGGTGGAGCGGTTGTGCATCTGCAGGATGTGGCCGACGTGATCGACGGGCACGAACGTGTGACGCAAATCACGCGCGTCGACGGCGAACGTGGGTTGACGATCTACGTCTTTCAGCAATCGGGCGCAAACACAATCGATGTGAGTGACGCCGTCCACGAAGCCGTCGAGAAGATCAACCGCGAACTTCCCAACGCGACGCTGGCGGTGCGGCTCGACAAGTCGGATTTCATTCGCGACGCGATCTCCAATGTTCGCGAAGCGGCATGGATCGGGATGGGTCTGGCGATGGCGGTGCTGGTGGTGTTTCTCCGCAGTTTTCGCAGCGTCGTGGTGATTGCGATTTCGATGCCGCTGTCGGTGTTGGCAACGCTGGTTCTGATCTACTTCCAGGGATTCACGCTCAACCTGGTTTCGTTCGGCGGCCTTGCGCTGGGACTCGGAATGCTGGTCGACAATTCGATCGTCGTCTTGGAGAGCATTTACCGCAAACGCGAAGAGGGACTCGACGGCAAGACGGCTGCTGTCGAAGGGACGAAGGAAGTTGCATCCGCAATCACCGCCAGTACGTTGACGACCTTGATCGTCTTTCTGCCGTTGTTGTTTATTCAAGGTGTCACCGGCATTCTGCTGCATCAGTTGGCCTATGTTGTCAGCTTCTCGTTGTTGTGTTCGCTGGGTGCGAGCCTCACGCTCACGCCGATGCTGGCATCGCATCTGTTTGTAAAGTCGCTCTCTCAGTCTGAAGCCAACGACACTGTCGCACCGCGAACGGTGTGGCAACGTGTCCGTCGGATCGTCAACGTCGGAACGGGAGCCGTGATCCACGCGCTCAACCGAGCGTTTCAAGCACTCGAAACAGTGTATGGAAAACTGCTCGGCTGGTCACTCAAGCACCCCGCGTGGGCGACGTTTCCGATTATTCTCATTGCATGCGCAGTGGCCGGTCTCTGGCCCCGCGTGGGGACCGAGTTCCTGCCGCAAACCGACGATGGCCGCATTGGCGTCACTGGCGTGATGGCCCCCGGTATTCAATTGGGGACACTCGAGCGGCAATCGCGGCTGATTGAAGGATCCCTGTTGGGAATGCCGGACTCGGTCGTTCGCTCGGTGACGGCCTTCATCGGCGACGAGGCCGACGACGGGGACGAATGGAACGAGTGCATGTTCATCGTGACGATTCCGCCGGCGGAAGAACGCGACATGACGGCCGAGGAAATCCGCACACATATTGTCGAGACGCTCCCCCCGACGCCGGGGATGCGAGTTCGCACCAGAATCTTCGGTGCCCTCCCCTTCTCGCGCATGTTTGGCTCCAACGAAGGGGATAACATCGCCGTGCTCGTTCGCGGACACGATCCCGAAACCGCCGCCGAACTCTCCGAAATCGTCGCCAACGTGATGAAGGAAACCAGCGGCCTGGTCAACGTCGAATCACAACGCGAAGACCAGCGTCCGCAACTCGTCACGCGAATCGATCGCGAGAAAGCATCGCTACTGGGTATTACGGTTGACGACGTTTCGCAGGCATTGCAGGCCACGGTGCGAGGTGTCGAGGCGACCGTATTTCGCGAAGACGGCGACGAGTTCGCCATTATGGTGCGACTACGGCCGAGCGATCGACAGGGGCAGGCTGACTTGCGCCGCATCGGCATCACCACACCCTCGGGATCGCTGGTGCCTCTGGAGAACCTGATGCGGTTTGAATCCGACGACACGCCGTTGGCAATCGACCGTCTCGACCGTGAGCGATTCATTACCGTGACGGCAGGGATCGAAGGTCGCGATTTGGGAAGCATTGTGGAGGAGTTGCAGACAAAGTTCGCCGCACTGCCGAAACCCGATGACTTCATCGTCGAAATCGCAGGCGATTGGGAGGAACAACAAAAAAGCTTCGCCGCTCTGCAGATGGGGCTGATTCTCGCCGTCGTTTTGATGTATATGATCATGGCTTCGCAGTTCGAGTCGCTGCTCGACCCGTTGCTGATTCTCGGCACGTTGCCGCTTGCGGGCATCGGCGTGCTGCTCGTGCTGACGATGACGAACACGACACTCAACGTGCAGTCGTTTATCGGGTTGATCGTGCTCGCGGGTATCGTCGTGAACAATGCCATCGTGTTGATTGACTATGCGAATCAGTTGAGAGTGCGTTCGCCAGAAACTCCCTTGGCCGAGATTGTCGTACAAGCCGCGACGCGCCGACTGCGCCCCATTCTGATGACGACTCTCACGACCGTACTCGCCATGTTGCCGATCGCTTTGGGATTCGGCACGGGAGGCGAGTTGCAGGCTCCCATGGCGCGTGTCGTCGTCGCCGGGTTGTCGACAGGCACGTTGATGACGCTGTTCGCCATCCCGCTCGTGTACCATGCCGTCCATTCAATGCTTTCACCAGCGACGTCAACGATGCCGCGCGAGAAACCGCAGCCGCGGCCGGCTCCGGTGACCGCCACAACCTCCGCCTGAGCCCCTCGCAAAGTCTGGCATTCTCCAAGTCTCAGACTCCCTGTTCTCGGCTCCCTGCTCTATGCTCTTGCCATGAAGACACTGTTTTTCGAATGCGATACCGGCATCAGCGGCGACATGACGCTGGCCGCTCTGATCGACCTCGGGGCCGATGTGCAGATCGTTCGCGATGCCATCGCTTCCCTCCAGTTGCCGGGCGTGTCGCTCGACGTCGCATCGATCGTGAAGGCCGGCTTTCGATCCACGCAGATCAAGGTGATCCATCCCGAGCAGCACGCTCATCGCGGACTCAGCGACATCACCGCCATTGTCGATGCCGCCACGAAGTTGACTCCTCGGCAGCGCGAGATCGCTCTCGAGATGTTCACCGCGATCGCACAGGCCGAGGCCAAGGTGCATGGCAGCACGATTGAGAAGGTTCACTTTCACGAAGTCGGTGCCATCGATTCGATCGTCGACATCGTCGGCGTGGCGGTGGCGTTCGATCTGCTGAACATCGACGAAGTGGTTTGCGCTCCCATCCCCACCGGTCGCGGGACGGTCCACATCGCGCATGGCCAATGCCCCGTTCCTGCACCCGGGACTGCGGAGTTGCTCAAAGGAATGCCGTTGCGAGACGTGCCGATCAATGCCGAACTCACCACTCCGACGGGGGCGGCGATCATCAAGGTGCTGGCCGATCGGTTTGGTTCGCTCCCGGAGATGTCGATCGACCGCATCGGCTATGGAGCCGGCACGATGGACCTCCCCGGCCGAGCCAACATTCTGCGGGTCTTTCTCGGTGAAGCCATCGAGCAAGGTGAAACCGACACCGTCGTGCTGCTGGAGACGAACCTCGATGACGTCTCCGGCGAATTGATCGGTCATACCGTCGGCAGGTTGCTCGAAGCGGGGGCACTCGATGCCTTCACGACATCGATTCAGATGAAGAAAGGACGCCCCGGCGTGATGCTCAGCGTTCTCGCCACTCCACAAGACTGCGACAAGCTCGAACGCATCGTGTTTCAAGAGACGGGAACATTCGGCATTCGCAAGCAAACGATTTCTCGCAGCATTCGCCAGCGAGCGGCCTTCACAGTCGAAACCCCTTGGGGAGCCGTGCAAGGCAAAGTGGGTTGGCGTTCGGGGGGCGATGTGGTCTTCACTCCCGAGTACAACGACTGCGCCCGCATCGCGACCGAGCACGCCGTCCCTCTGCGAGAAGTCTACCAGGCAGCATCGGCCGCGTTTCAGGTTGAAGGCGACGCACTCCCCTTCTTTGCTGATACCGATACGGAACAGCCGACCGGTGCGAGCGATGTGGTCCATCAGCACGATCATGACCACGGCCACAGTCATGATCACGACCATAGTCACGATCATGATCACAGCCACGACCACGACCACGGGCATCGACACGATCACGATCATTGACAGTCCCCCCAACTCACGGCAACCTGACCCCAGGCACCCGGCGTGAGTCTGCGATTGGGAAATCATTGGTTCACACAACCAGGAAATCGGTCGAATCCCGATCCGACAGCCGAACAAGTTGCGCGTGGCCATTCGGGTCGTCCCGGCCTTCGACATGTCCGTTGCATCTCATTGTTGATCTCCTGCCGTTCTGGAAGGGTCAGGGTCCAAGAGTACAAGAGTACGAGTAGACACACACCTCGTGATACGCTTGCGATACTCTTGAAATACTCTTGCCGGCCCGCGCGGACGCAGATTCGTCCGTGTTCACGTTCCGCCTACCCTAAGTTGTGCGGTTGCGCATGCATGGCCCTTTAGCCTCCGGTCAATGACCGGAGGAATAGGGCGGTCATCATGCGGGCCTGTTTCACAACCTGTGGAAACCCGAAGTGTTATCGAGGGCGACGTGAAGTTCGACTTGTTGAAGAGATCGTCCCGCTTGCGGGAAGAGGCTTTGAAACAACTTCGCACATCGACGCAGAGTTCGCGTGAAGCGTCATTACATGGCATGGTTGAAACGTCGACTCGCTGCACCACCCGCCCGCTCCATTCCACGTCGATTCCCCCCGGTCATTGATCGAGGCTCAGAGGTTTGAACGTTGCGAACGAGGAGACTCGATAAAAGCGGCAGGGTGGCGGGTGCGCACTGCGTAGCAGAAGCACCCGTGGCGCGATCCGGGGGCTTCGGTTTCACGGTGCGCCCCCGCCACCCGTCGTCGTCACTCTGTTTGGTCTTGATCGCTGGCAGTGTCCGAATGGGGAATCAGTGCGGAGAGATCAGTGACGGAGACCTCCCATTGGGATGCGAGTGCTGTCTGGAGGTCGCTCGCTAGCGGTCCACGAACGCTAATTCTCTCAAGGCTCGGCATACGTCGAAACGACTCAATCGTCTCCCATGTAATGCATTCCGACGGCAGACTAATGGTCCTCAGCCGGGGCAACTGTTCGAGATGTGCAATACCGCCCGAATCTACGTTTTGCGTAAAGAGAGCCAACCAAGTCAACGCCTTCAATTCACCGATGGCAGCGAGTCCTTCCGCAGTGATCGGGATGCCCGATGAATTTGTACCGACCAGAATCTCTTCAAGCAGAGGAGACTGGCCGAGCCACTTCATCCCTTGATCGCCGATTGAATCAATGCTGGCTCTCCGCAACGCCGGCAACGGAGGCAAGTCCCGGTAGTCATCGTCAACCAGACTGTCGTTGTAGTGGAGAGTTAACTTTTCGATGGACGGAATGTGCGAGAGTTCCCATAGCGCGCGACGAGACATTCCGCTGGATGACACACTCACGTCGACGAGCGGCGGACGTGCCGAGAACAGATCTGCAAGAAGTTCGTCCGTAAAGTAACGATTCTGTACCTGAAACTGCTTCAATGACAATTGCCGCAACGCATCGACAGCTTGTTGAGAAACCGGAAACGGCAGATAAAAGATACTCCCAAAGACGATTTCCGTCTCATTGAAAACGGCCACTCGTGTCCACGCATCTTCGGGCACGGAGGCCATTTCAAGAAACCTCACACTTCGGAAGGCACGCGCCCGGTCGCCAAAACGTTCCGTGATCCATTCGCTTTCGTCTGTCAGTTCGTAACGGACTCGACGCTCATCCAGATATTTGAATGCCTCCCATCGACGGTAGAACGGCAGCGCGATGAGGGCAGCAATGGCTGCAAGACTCAAGAGACACATCACCGTCCAGATCTTCCACGACAACCAGAACCGGGGGTGATTGTCCGTCTGCCGCATCGCAGACGTTGTCGCGTTGAAGAGGTCGGCTTCCATTTCGATCCTTACGGCTGGCGGGGAACACGCTCCACGTTATCTCAGAACCGAGAGAGGGTCGAGATGACTTCGGCAAGTCGACACACACGATGTCGCGAGCCTGTACTTCGCGTTTGATGCCGAGACTGCCAGCCGCGTGCGCCGTCGACTGCGTCTGGTGCATACGCCCAAAAGCGGCAGTTGGCTTAACATGGCTGAGATCGAATTGAGCATCCTTTAGCGCCAATGCCTCGATCAACGCTTTGGCAATGCCGCCGCGCTCGATGCCGCCGTCCATGCCTGGACCCTCGACCGCAACCAACCCCACGCCGGCACCAACTGGCGATTCACCACGAAAGACGCCAGAATCAAACTCAAGAACTAGTAGTGGTGGGTCTAATGATAAATGTCATGCCAATTGAACAAATGTCGTGCGATTTATCCTGACGTAAATGTTCGAACAACCTGACATATATCGATAGATGAACCAGTAGGTCAGGCTGTGCCTGACGGATTTGAGCGAGACTCTGATCCTGGAGTTCGTCAGGCACTAGTCTAGGGGAACGGCAAGGAGTCCGTTCCCTACAGAGGAGCGCGCGTCCCCGACTCCCCATCCGGCAGGCACAGCCTGCCCTACACTCACTGCGCTTGCTTTGGACAACTCTCCACAAACATCGCCTCGCCGAACGGGCGTGACGCTCGTGTCATGTCAGACTCCGTCCACACACAGAACGATACGACCAGGCGGAGCTGCCGCGAAATGCCTGTGTGTTTACTCCTCCAAACTCGACACTTCATTCGAGTGCGGTGGGGGGATATGGATGTTGCTTCGATTCAGGATCTTCAGCAGCATGGTGACCAGAAACACCAAGCTGCCAACGATCATCGCGCCGTACAGGAACCAAATAGCAGCCACGATCGACAGTGCCGCCGTGTCGTTTCCCAGTGCGTAGAGAAAGCCACCGATTCCGTGGGTGCCCCAAAAACCATCCCGAACGCAAAAGCCCGGCGTGTTGGCCCGGGCACCGAACAGCACAGCAGCAACCCCGAGAATGCCGCCCAAGAGCGCAGAAAACAAACTCATCGGTGACGTGCACGACATGGCGGATTTATACGTGGGGGCGGGGGGATAGTCCACCCCGCCGCGCACGTGACCCCGGCATGCAGGTACTTCGGAATGAAAGTCAAGAGAGCGTGCGCCGTACTGATGCTGACTGCCATCGCTTCCGGCAGCATCTGAACATCAACGGGTCGGGAGAGAGTTCTCTTGGAGTTGCGTACCAGTGGAAGGTCAACACAGAACTAGTGGTTCGTCTATCGATAGATGTCATGTGCCTCGAACATTCCCGTCAGGACAAATCGCACGAAACTCGTTCAAATGGCATGACATTTATCATTAGACCCACCAGTAGGTCAGGCTGTGCCTGACGGATTTGAGCGAGACTCTGATCCTGGAGTTCGTCAGGCACTAGTCTAGGGGAACGGCAAGGAGTCCGTTCCCTACAGAGGAGCGCGCGTCCCCGACTCCCCATCCGGCAGGCACAGCCTGCCCTACACTCACTTGACACACAGCGTCTCATAGATGGCGGGTGCGCACTGCGTAGCAGAAGCACCCGTGGCGCGATCCGGGGGCTTCCGTTTCACGGTGCGCCCCCGCCACCCGTCGCACAGATTGTGGCCGCCACATGTGTGGCAACCACCTTCAATAGACTGTGGAAACAACCCGGCTGACAGTGGGAGTCTGAATCCATCGCCTCATCTCTGTCCCATCAAAGCTCAAGCTCGTTGGTTCGCCAAATACTGCGGGAGGTGCCGTGCGACAGATCCAATAGACCAACTCAGGGAGATTCCAAATCTCAATGCCCATTCCATGACAAAGTTCCCTTGAAGGTGCACTCAACGAATACGTTGTTACCAGAATCGCTTGCACGGGAGTGAGGTGCCGGATCCCTTCCTTGCTCCACTTTCCTGAAGCTGTCCGGTGCATCATCACCGAGCCTATCAGATCCCTGATGTGCGTCGGCGTCAGAACCGCTTTTTTTCCAATATTCGCTTTGGCTGAAGCGACAACGAAAAGTTTGGGCCCAATTTCTCTCGACTCGATGTCGCCCGCACTGAAAGCTGAGCTGATTGCCAGGAATTCACTTCCGCCAATTGCATCGAATCCTTCATCTCGTGATGACGGAGTCCGAAATGCTGCACCGACGCTCTCAGCCAAGATCTTTTCGGCCAACAGCTCTAGGTTCGCCGGCCTTTTGATTGAGCGAAGCCAAGTGGAAATCCTTCGGTGCTGCCGGACGCGAGTCGGCAGCGGATGCGGAACCTTGATGCTCTTCAGATATGTTTCAAGTCCGGAAATTCTTGGGACGTCTTTCACTTTGTGAATCACAAAGTCCGGAATCGTCCCTTTTTCTCGCAAGAGATCGAGTCGGCGATTTGTGATTTGGCTTATCAGGAGGGCGCGCTCTCCGCTTTTGTCCGGCAGTGGAAATACCGCGTTGACCTGATACGGGTTCAACTTCAGTACAGCGGCAATGAACTTGTCGAGCCGCTGCGATGGGGCATCAATCGCAACCCGGCTGGCAGCGTCGATAAGCACTCGCAGTTGATGCGGATCGATGGCCATTGCAACGTCGATTATTTACGTGCCTTTGATCGACGCTGTTTCAGTACGTCGACGAGATCTCGCGCCTGGCTCACCAGGTCATTCAACAGCTTGACGTTTTCCTCGCTGTCATGCGTCAGGTCTCCGAATTTCACGTTCTTCAGCGATCGCAAGAATGTTCGAAGCCGTTTGGTAAACGTTCCTTCGCGTCGATCCTCATAGAACAATTCGGCTTGTTCGATGTCCCCATCAATCAAAGCCTCTTGAATATCCGCATCCTTCATCTTGAGCATGTCGCGAAGTTTTCGGACAATCGCTTCGGCAGATTCCTCTCGCCCAATGGATTCTTCGTCCTCGGACAACGCGTCTGCAGACTTCACCTTAGTGATTAGGAACCGAAAGAACGCGGATTTAGCATTGGTGTTTTCCACCTTCATCGAACTGTTCGACCAGCCCAACCATGTCATGATCGAACCCGCGCGGGCCGCTTCTGCGAATGCGTTGTATGTTAGCTGGTGACTGATGCCCCGCTTTTGTTCGTAAGCAGAGAAATCGCGATACAGAACCTGCGCCTTTAGATCTCGCATAACGGCCGATTTCTCGCGCCCGAAATGCTCAGCCACTTGCTCGGGAGTCCATCCTTCTTCGTGAACTAGCCTTGCTTGAAACTCGTAACGACTTGCAGGCTCCCAGTTCTTGCGCCCATCAAGTGACGCATGCCAACATAAATCTCAGCCGCTTGGCGGAATGATCGCAGTCGCCCATCAGAATCGCCGATGGGGGCACCGTCCAATACAAAGCAAGGCAACGTCTTGAGGCTGCCAATAACTTTGACTGACAATGACTCCGCACGTCTCTTATCCAGAAGAATGGTCTTCACGGCACAAAGTCTTCGATTCCCCTCAAGGACGATGAAACACTCACCGTCATAGGGCGCCACGATCAGTTGTTCGTGTCGGAGGAATCCATTATGGACAATGGACTTCGCAAGGTCTTCGACTGCGAACAGCACATCATCCAGCAAGAGCGAGTGCAGTTTCTCTTGTAGGGCTCGCTGCCCAATCAGTTTTGCAGGTGCCTTCTGAATCCTTTCAGGCGCACGCTCAAGGAGGCGAAGATTTCCAGGATCGAATAGAAGGTTTTCTGGACGCAAATCGTCCGCAGTGCCCTGCATGATCTCTTTGGGGGGCCCTGGATCCAGAACAACAGCCTTGAATGATCGCCGCTTTGCCATCGTTGAAAACCCACCCGGAATGAAGAGTGACAGACCGCATCTTTACGAGAGTCCGCACGCAATGGAAGCGGCGTCCCGCATTGACGACATGGTGCGAATCGGAGAATTTCGATTGTTCCGGTTGAGACGATTAGACTGTTTCGCAATGAGAGCAGACCCTGATTAAAGAATAGGCGGGGCGGCTGCGCCGGGTGCCTGGGGTCAGGTTGCCTTGAGAACCAGTAGGTCAGGCTGTGCCTGACGGATTTGAGCGAGACTCTGATCCTGGAGTTCGTCAGGCACTAGTCTAGGGGAACGGCAAGGAGTCCGTTCCCTACAGAGGAGCGCGCGTCCCCGACTCCCCATCCGGCAGGCACAGCCTGCCCTACACTCACTTCTGGCTCAACAGGAACAGATCGCCCACTCACCACTCGACTGGGGGCTCCCGTTGGTCGACCACCAGCCACCCGTCGACGATGGGGACTTCAGTTTCCAATTGCCCTCATTTCATCTAAACGAACACGGGCAGCGGCACGAATGAATTGCGACGCTACGATCGCAAGAATGAGAACGACCACACCAGCCACTTGGAGGAAGATATTCTGCTTAAGTGTACCAACAAGGATGACGAAATCGCCACTACGGACAGGATCGGTGTCGTAAACGTAATAGAATGAACAAACGACCAGAAAGTTGAATGCAACGAGTCCCGTCGACAGAATGCCAGCTTGCCATATGGCGAACTTACCCATCGCCAACCGTTCGTCTTCCGTGAGTATCTTGTGACTGAGTTGGCCACCGAAAGCCGACGCAACCGCAGCCAGGAGCATTCCGATAACCAAGCCGAGGAGAAGAGGAGTCCACTCTTTTATGTTCTGTCCAAATCTCAGCACCTGGATAAGACAGAAACTGGTGGCAGAGAGCCAAAACGTGATGCGTTCGGAGAGTCGTACGAGATGCAGTTCCAGATACGAAGGTCGCGGCTTGTTTCCGTCGACACGAAGATCCGACTCCTGGATACTTGCTCTTAGAACAGGTGGTTTCGCGGTTGAAGGCAGCGGCTCAAATAGTCCGGGGATTGTGTCAGCGGTTCTCCAACGTTCAGAATCTTCGCGGCGGATCTTGTCGGACTTGGTAAACGATCCGTCAGCAATAAGACCTTTCACTTGTGATGGAGTCAACGGCCCAACTTGAGACTCATTGATCTTGCAGTACCACATTTTCGACATGACGAGTCCTCAGGGGCGAACAGCGTATTCAATGGCCGGTCTCACTTCCGTCACGAATCATGCAGCGGGGTTACTGGACTTTCCAGTGTTTTAAGGCGACGATAGCTGACGCAGTTGAGATTCGACTGCAGTGTTGGTTTACTTCATCAATAAACCAACCGGTTCATCGCGAACTACAGCCCCACTCGTCAGGTCACAATCGAGTCGTATGTTTGCAGGGTCGTATCGATGAATCAATCGCCTTCTCCATCCTCGTCCTCGGCAAGCTGGATTTGTGAGATTGACGGCAAGGAATTCGGGCCGCTTACAGCGCAGCAGGTGCGAGGGCTGGCGAAGGCAGGACGCCTTAAACCTACTCACAGAATCAGAAAGCTGCCGCAATTGCAATGGATGCTTGCGAAGCAGATTCGTGGATTGTTCGGCGGAAGCGAGACTGCAAAGAAGAACAAGACTGCTGACGCTCCGTCCAGAGGTCCGAATCTCGTACCGTCGCAAGACTCCATTGCATCAGCCGGTTCGCGTTCCACGGCAACCGGGAACAAACGAGAGCTGAAGTCGCTTGGTACAATACTTGGGTTCCGAGTCGCATCCAGCGCCGACATAATTGCCGTGAGCACAAAGGAAGACACGCTTGGGTTTTTGGAATTAGACACTGGAAAAATTACTCACCAATGGAACTGTGGCGGACTATACAAACCGGAAGTCGGTCTCGCTGCGACAGTTTCGACACTGAAGTCTTTGTTTTCGCTTGACGGTGTCCAGGTGCAAGGGGCTTTGATGTCTGCTCGGATGTGTGTGAGTGCGGATGGGAAACGAGTTGTGATCGCGCTCCCCGAAAAACGTTCGAGCTTTTCGCTGGTAAAGAAGTACACGACACGCGTGTTGCTTGCCGATACCGCAAATCCAGACGTCTTGACCGAAGTAACATCGGTGGAAGGCTGCATTGAAGCGATGAGCATTGCAAGTGGCGACAACTCATTGTGGTTCGCCCAAGGGGCAAAAAACGGTGCTCATGTTCAGAGATGGAACGTCGACACTCGCACGCTGCAGGCGGAATTCTCCGTAAACCTAAAAGAACCACCAGTTCGATTCGCGTTTTCTGCGAAAGGAGACTTGCTCGCCGTCGCTGCGCAGTCTGAGTTCCGGGCGCCAAGTATTTCAGTCTGGAAACTTGCAGACGGTGAGCTGAGGTGCGAACTCAAGATCCCGGGAGTGAAAAGGCGAAGGGCTGCACCTTGTCCCATTTTGCCCCATACTTTGCAATTCTCAACGTGTGGCACTCGACTATTGACGGCAAGTGGCGAGAAGAACACCTATCAGAAACAAAACTATGGAATGATGGGGGCGTTGATCGGTGGTCCAATCGGTGGTCTAGTGGGATCGGTGAAGGAAATGAAAGCCAAAGCCATCGCAACCGCCGCACAGGTCAACTCTACGTCGCTGCGCTCGTGGGACACGTCAAGCGGAGAACCAGTAGCCGACATTGTGAACTTAATGGGAGTCGCCGAGAACAGTATCCGCGGTGCCGCTATTTCGCCGGATGGACAACTGGCTCTCACCGCCGGTTTCGGAAACGATGTACGTCTCTGGGATTTGGAGAAGGCGACCCATCTCGAGTGTTTGTACGAAGTTTCAGAAACGACTCGCGTCGATCTACGTATGGCAGAATCCGATGGTCAAACGGAACGGTATGTCTTCGAGAACTTTGAAGCGATGGACCCGTCCGCTGCAATCTCAGGGGTGGCGTTTTCTTCGAGCGGCAAGGAGGCGATTGTGAGCCTGCATGGTGACACCCGATTGCATGTTATCTCGTTTGCAGTCTAAGAAAGATGCACGGAATTCACCTAAGAATCACTGTTCTTCCTTCAGAACCTGTCCTGCACAGAGAGTCGACTTGCGCCGGGTGCCTGGGGTCAGGTTGCCTTGAGTTGGCCTGACTGTCAACGCGCGGAGATCGGCAACCTGCCCCCAGCCGGGTGGTGAGTGAGCGTTCCATTCCTGTTGAGCTTCACGATCGCTGCTCTTGGCTTGCCACGCCGGTCACTGCATTCAAATCAATGAGCCCCCGGTCAATGACCTCATTGACCGGGGGAAATCGGCGCGGAATGAGATGTGTTTGGCTCCGCATGACGACACCTCAGCGAACCAATTCATTGACAGCACCCATAGTGGTGGGTCTATTGCTCAATGGCATGCACCATGAACGCGCATTCACAGACAGGAATGTCTGTGCCACCTGACATTGAGATAGACGGATCACTACTGGACCTTCAGTCATGCAGTCTGTTTCGCGAATGCCACGACTCATCAAAGTCGCGATCCTCTGCGGTGCAGTTCCGTTGCTGACAGGCACGCTCATCTATTTCGCATGGCGGCTGACTCGTATCGACGGCCTCATGAATGCGGGTGTGTGGACCATTCTTTTCGGCCTACTGGCGTTCGTCGCGGGCTTGGGTTGCCTGTTCAATCAGTCATGGGACGCAGATGGAGATCTCGTGGCCCGTCGACATCTTCGCCGGCAGGGAGCATTCGCGCTCGCACTCTTGCTCAGCAACTTCCCAGCCGCCGCCTTCTACACATGCTCGGCGATTGACGTCGTGACACACTATACAGTCGATGTTGAGAACGAATCTGATCGACGTATCGAGAGCTTCGTTATCACCGGCCCTGGTATTCGTGCTGAGTTGGGGCCGATTGCTCCCGGACGGCGGGTACAGAGGCATTTCCAATTCCTGGGCGACGGTACGCTCGACTTTGCTGCTCAGCAACAAGACGTGCAGTTCCGTGGTCAGCTGGATGGGTACGTCACCAGCGGCCTGGGTGGAGAGAAGAGCATCGTCGTCAGGCCGGATGGCGATTATGAATTGCGACCCGATGCACGGTGAGTCTCCACGGAGTCGCCTGTCGAAAAGGTGCCTCCCGCACCAGCCAACTGTCTGCTGACTGGCACGGAGCCACTTGCCCTTTTCAGAGGAAATCGGCCGAATTTCCCAATCGCACCGCCGGAAGAGTTGCGCGTGCCCGTTGGGGTCGTCCTGGCCCTCGACCTGTCCATCCCGCCGCATTATTGAGTTCCTGCCGTTTTGGCGGCCAAGAATCCAAGAGTACAACAGTAGAGACACACACTTGTGATACTCTTGCTCTCCCGTCGCCGGCCCGCGCGGACGATGGTTCGTCCGAATACACGGTCCGTCGACCCAAAGGTTCGCGGTTGCGCCCGCAGCAATTCCCAGCGGCGCAACAAATCTTCCCCCTCTCCCCCACTGAAGATCTTTGCAACACAATCGCCGCGTCGATGCGTGTGTTCAAGGAAGGCGTTGCAACGTCTGACGTTGGCCCCTCACCCTCACCCGGTCTCCTATACACATCTTGGATCATCGCGCAGCGATCACACAGTAGGGAATGCACTTCGTGGCATTCCCTACTGCTGATTGTGCTCCAGGTTGACGATGCTCTCTGGCCCCTCAGCCATGCCAACTCTCCGCAACTTGACCCCAGGCACCCGGCGCCTGGTGTCTCCTGGTCGAAAAAAACGGCTGATTCAAGTCCGATCTATTGTGTGTATGTCAAGTACGCCACCACGCCGGCGATTTCTCTGTGCGTATGCCCCATAATCGGGTCGATCGCATTTCGGTCAACCGGCTTCCGGCTCGATCACCATCTTGCCGCCAACACGTTTCCCCCAGCGTCCGAAGTAGAAGGTGCGCCCATTCGCCGACCCCTTGGGCTTGATCCACTTCTGCCACGCACCGCTCGAATGCGCCGAGAGGGGGAACGTCCGCCGCTTCGCTGCGGGAATGAACTTCTTGACCTGCTCCGTCAGCGATTTACCGCCACGTCGTTTCGTACTAGACTTCGCCATAGTGCATCACCTCCGATTGAACCGATCCAGGTGGTGTCAGCCCGTGTCCGCCGCAAACGGACGTGGGCGACTTTTCCTCCATTCGGGGCCGCCCCTAGTATGCAGCCGTAAACCGGATCGATCGGGAAAGCGATTGTAGACTTAAGTCTCTTCTAATAAGAGTCTTACAACACAAACGGAGAGGTGGCAGAGCGGCCTATTGCACCGGTCTTGAAAACCGGAGTATCCGAAAGGGTACCGGGAGTTCGAATCTCCCCCTCTCCGCTTCTTGAGTGGCCTGCATGACACAACCCGTTGTCCTGCAGGTCTTTATGTTTTCTGGCTTTGTCAGGGAACGCCCATTTGTGGCGTTTTGTAGCACAAATGTTCTCTGACACAGGGTGGCCGGATGTCAACTTCCAAAGGTATTTCGCGGAGCGGCGCTGCACGCCGCAAGTCCCAACCCCGACGAGGTCGCAAGACCTCTTTCCGCGTGGGCAAAGTCCGCGGCGATCAACGCGGCACCGTCTGGTATCTGACGTATTTCAATGACGGACGACGGTATCGACCGCAGATCTGGCGATGCAACGTCTTCTGAGTCAGGGGCAGTGGAGTCATCAGGCGGTGCAACGCGAAATCCAGGGAAGCCCCGAGAAGCATGGAATACCGCCTTGCTCAAAGCGAAATCGCCGCATACTCACACCGAAAGACATGGATCAAACGCCACTCGGACACCTCTGGAAAACTGATGCTGTAGAACTAGATACATCATCTATCACGGATTGAGCGGATAGACATTTGCCCGAGTGGCCCACTCGTCCCACATTGTGGCGAGTTCCGTTACCTTGTCAGGATGGGCTGACGCGAGGTCGTGCATCTCGGTGCGGTCGGCGTGCATGTCGTAGAGTTCCCAGGGGCCGTTGGCTCCGCGGGCGACAAGTTTCCAGTTGCCGACGCGGATGGCGCGGTTCCCTTCGTGTTCCCAGTAGATGGCTTCGCGGTCGATGTCGCCACCGTCGAATGTGACGGTCAGGCTGCGTCCTTCCATCGGCTGAATCGTGTGTCCGTCGAATTCATCGGGATAAACCGCCTGAGCAACGTCGACGCACGTCGCCATAATGTCGATCAAATGGCTCGGCTGATGTTCGATCTCTCCGTGACGATGAATCTGCGACGGCCAGTGTGCGATGAGGGGCGTGCTGATCCCCCCTTCATGTACCCAGTGCTTGTATTCGCGGAAAGGAGTGTTCGACACGTTGGCCCAGCCGCGACCATAGGCGATGTAACCGCCGTCGGGGCCGGGCATCACGCCGGGGCCCATGCCGAAGGGAATGCCATCGCGTGTTTGTCGAGGGATCATATCGAGTTGCAGTTCGCCGGCAGCCATCGCCGGCAACGTCGGTGACGAGGCGAGTTCAGTGGCGAAATCATTACGGGAAGTGCGTCCCAAGCCTTCCGCACATCCACCGTTGTCCTGCATGTAGAGGATGAGCGTGTTTTCGAGTTGGCCGCTCGCTTCGAGTTCGGCCACGATGCGACCGATGCCGCGATCCATGTTCTCGATCATTGCAGCATAGACCTCCATGCAGCGGATCTCCCATTCGAGATACTCGACACGGTCCCATTCATTCGCCTGAGGAGACAGCTCCCATTCAGGATCGATCAGACCTAGTTCGCGCAGTCGGGCGAGCCGCTGTTCGCGAATGGCACCATAGCCAGCGTCATAGCGACCGATGCAGGGCTCGATGTCTGCTTCCAGGGCGTGCATCGGCCAATGGGCACAGGTGTAGGCCACGTAACAGAAGAAGGGTTGTTCGGGCTGCTGCTCCTCGTGCTCGTGAATGAAACGCACCGTTTGATCGCTGATGGCATCGGTATAGTAGTACGTGTCGGGTTGATACTTGGGATCGGCGAAGGGAGAGATCAACGTGTTGTCGCGGGTGAGTGAATTCGGGTCGTAAAAACTTCCGGCACCGTGAATCGTCCCATAGAAGCGGTCGAAGCCGCGCTGAATCGGCCAGTTGTGTTGCGACGAACCCGGTTGAACCTTCGGCGTCACATGCCATTTACCGGCCATGTAGGTCGCGTAACCATTCGCTCCCAATACCTCGGCCAGTGTGACGCAGTTGCGATTGAGGTCGCCGCGATAACCATCGTGGCCCTTGTCTTCCATCATGTGACCGACTCCCGCCTGATGGGGATAGAGGCCCGTCAGCAGCGAGGCACGAGTCGGGCAGCAACGCGCGGTGTTGTAGAACTGCGAGTACCGGAGGCCCCTTTCGGAGAGGCGATCGAGATGGGGCGTCTGGATCTCACCTCCGTAGCAACCAATGTCCGAGAATCCCATGTCATCAGCGAGGATGACGATGATGTTGGGCCGCTGGGCCATTGCGACCTGCGGCCCGAATGAAAGCCCAAGAACAAGACAGGTGAAAGTGATGATAATGCTTCGGCAGGAGGGCATGGAGTCCTCGCGGTCTGAGGAGATGGGCACATTGGATTGCCGCAAAGTAGGCCATGCACGGTGGTGATTCCAACGACTCGAAAAGGTTTCGCTCTATTCTTCGCGAATTGCCGACGTGTCGTTCTCATCGGATTTCCGCCGGCTTGCACTCCCCATTCGCTGAAGTTGATGTGATAATGAGGTTTCGACATCGATCCATTTTCTCGCCAAGCGAGGGAGTTAGTGTATGGCAGGCAAGACGAATCGACCGCAGAAGCCAGTTACCAGTTGGGGCCGCAATGCGGAAACGCTTCTGCGTGATCGGCTCGCGAGTGTCGAGCAGCGTGTTCAGCAGTTGCGCAGCCAGCGCTGGTGCTGCATTGGCTGGTGTCTGGCGATCGTCGGCGTCTTGCTGATCGGTAATTCACTACCGGTAGCGATGATCGGTCGTGTCGCGATCCTCGCCTTCTTGGCGGCTGGCGTGACTGTTCTGGGCATTGTGATGTTGATGCCCAAAGCTCGCGATCATCGACGAGCCATTCGAGCTGTCGAAGCGAAGTACCCCGACCTGAAGGCGGCACTCGTGACCGCTGCTCAACAGCAGCCCGACATCGAGACGGGCGAGTTCCATTTACTGCAGGATGAGTTGTTCACCGAAGTCTTGCGGCATGGTCGGTCTCATGCGTGGTCGGAAGCCGTTTCCGCGAATTCGATTCGTGGCTGGCGGGTCGCGGGGTGGTGCGCGTTCGCACTCTTCATGGCCGTCGGACTCTGGAGAATCCAACCGGGGCCTCAAAGAGCTGCGGCCGAACAACTGGCCGACGCGGCGAATGATGAGACGATGGGCGGGCATCCCGAGGCAGCCGTCTTGCCGGGTGATGCCGAGGTTGAACGAGGCCATGGCTTGTCGATCACGGCAACCTTTGCTGGGGGTGTGCCGCGCGATGTAGAACTGGTGACGATACAGCCCGACGGTGTCGAGTCGCGCGTCCCGCTCAATCGCAGCCTGTCGGATCCCGTGTGGGGGATGTATCTCGCCGAGGTGAATGATGATGTTGCCTATCGCGTCGAGTTCGATGGCGAGGCAACCGATACGTATCAATTGACTGTCTTTGAGTACCCAACCGTTGAACAAATCGACGCCGACGTTGCTCCGCCGGAGTACACGAGACGCGACACACAGCATTTGCTCGACGTCCGCCGCGTTTCGGTTCTCGAAGGTTCCGATCTGTCGCTGGCGATGCAACTTAACAAGCCGGTGGCATCGGCGATCTGGGAAAACTCTCGTGGAGAGACCGTGGAGTTCATCGCCGACCAGGACGAATCTGAAAACTGGCTGGCTGGTTTTACTCCCGAGAGCGACGGCGAATGGCGCGTACGACTCATTGATGACACGGGCCGTGTCAATCAGGATGAAATCAGGTTCATCATAACGGTATTGCCCAACGAGCGACCGCAATTGGAAGTGGCATTTCCTTCACGCGATGTGCGGGTGTCACCGCTGGAAGAACTTTTGCTGGAAGGCAAGGCCTGGGACGATATCGGCGTCTCGGAATTCGGCCTGATGCTGCAAATGCCTCCAGCCGAGGGGGCATTCGCCGAGGAGATGACGATCCCGCTGGCGACAACGTCGGGAGATGGACCTCCGATGCCGGAAACAGAATCGACGAGCGGAACTGCCAGCACCGAAAGTATCATCGCGCAGCACTTACTGGCACTCGAAGAGTGGGGCGTCGAGCCGGACGATCTGATCTCGTATTCGTTTTACGCAGACGATATCGGACCCGACGGCACAACGCGGCGCACTTACAGTGATCTGTTCTTTGCGGAAGTGCGTCCGTTCGAAGAAATCTTTCGCGAGATGGCGGGCCAACAGGGTCAGCAACAACAGCAACAGGGTCAACAAGGGGGTGGGGCACAACAGGCCGGTTCTGAGCAGAAGGAGATCGTCTCTGCCATCTGGAACATGATCCGACGCTACGACACCGATCCTCCTTCCACCGTGTTCGTTGAAGACATCGAAGTCATTCGGCTTGGTCAGGAAGAAGTCCGCACGACGTTCGAAGAAGCGGCGGCTCAGTACGCGGACGAATTGATGCGGCAGCACGCGGCAGCAGCCATCACGCACATGCAGAATACTGAGCAGCAACTCGTCGACGCCGGGACGGATGAAACAATCATCCCGCTTCCCGCTGCATTACAGGAATCTCAGGCGGCCTACCGTGAACTGCTGCAACTGCAGGCGCGGGAGCACCTCATCAGCCGGAGCGAGAGTTCGTCGTCTTCCTCTTCATCTTCGCAAAGTCAGCAGCGACAACAACAATTGGAGCAGTTGGAACTCAGCAACGACCGCAATCGCTACGAAACACAAGAACAGCAACAAACGCCCGAACAGGGTGAAGAACAGAGACAAATCCTCAATCGTCTGAAGGAACTCGCGCGACGTCAGGAGGCCGTCAACGATCGGCTGCAGGAACTCGAACAGCAATTGCGGGAAGCAGAGGACCAGGAAGAGCGCGACCGCATTGAACGCGAATTGCGACGACTGCGAGAGCAGCAGCAAGAGATGTTGCAGGATCTGGATGAACTGAGGGAAAGGGCCGAGCAACAGGCAGATCCCGAGCAGCGTCAGGAAGCCCGGCAGGCTCTCGACGAAACTCGCGAACGGATGTTCCAGTCCTCTGAAGCGTTGGAAGAGGGGCAGCTTTCACGCGCCCTGGCGGAAGGCACCCGCGCGGAGCGGGAACTAAGAGAGTTGGAAGATCAGGTCCGTCAACAGGCCGAGGGCGAGTTCGCCGATGCCGTGCGCGGACTTCAAGAGACCGTCGACGAACTTGTCGAGCGCGAAGATCAATTGCGAGAACAGATGTCTGGTCAACAATCTCCAGACGAGACCGCTCCTCCCTCGCTGCGCCCCGAAGGGGATGATCGTCAGCCGTTGGCGCAGGAATTGACGGATCAGACTGAACGGCTCAATAACCTGCTCGACCGAATGCAGGAGGTCGTCGAGAGTTCCGAGGAGAACGAACCTTTGTTGTCGCGAACTCTCTACGAAGGGATGCGATCTTCGGACCAGTTCTCGCCCGAGGAAGCACTCAATGCGGCGTCGAATCTTGTGAGGCAAGGGTTGCGCGAGCAAGCCCTTCAGGCCGAGCAGTCGGCACAGGCAGGGATCGAGGAATTGCAGAACGCGATTGCTCAGGCAGCTGACAATGTGTTGGGAAGCGAACTCTCGGCACTCGAAAGAGCGAACACCGAACTCGCCCAGGCCGCACAGTCACTCAATGACGAAATGCAGGCTAATCAACCGGGACAGGGAACTCAGCCGGGCGAGTCGCCACAAGATGGAGAAGGAACCGAGTCACCGATGGGACAAGGCCAGTCGTCCGAATCCCAGCAACAGCCGATGGAAGGACAACAACCAGGAGAAGGGCAAGGCGAGCAGTCCGGAGAAGGGCAACAACCCGGTGGCAATGGGCAACCGATGGAAGGGGAGCCGATGGACGGCAGTCCGATGCCCGGAGCTTCGCAACAATCGCCCTCGCCGATGGAAGGCGAGAGCCCCATGGGAATGGGACAGTCTCCAGGAGAGGGCCAGCAACCGGGTCAAACTCCTGGAGAGAGCCAGACGCCGGGAGAAGGTCAAACCCCCGGTCAGGGACAACAGCCTGGACAGGGTCAAACTCCGGGCCAAGGTCAACAACCTGGGCAGGGACAACCCATGCCGGGTTCACAAGGTTCGCAGGGTCAGCAGCCATCGGGGTCGCCGATGGGTGGAGGCAGCACGAGCGGATCCGATGGCCTTTCTGCCCTTTCCAACTTCTTCCAGGGCCCTTCGGGAAGTCAAGATGGAGATCAGTCGCGGCTGATGCCACTCACCAGCGACGACTTTGCGGAGTGGTCCGACCAACTGCGAGATGTCGAAGAAATGCTGGCCGACACCCCCTGGCAAGGGGATGTGCAGCAGATTCGCGAACGGGCGCGACAGGTGCGGATCGATTACGCCCGCCATTCTCAGAATCCAGATTGGGAACTCGTGCGAGCGGAGATCTACGGGCCTCTCCTCGACTTGCAGCAGGAGATTGCTCAGGAAATCGCACGCCGCAATCCCGATGACCGTACGACTCCGATCGACCGCGACCCGGCTCCTCCGCAGTATGCCGACGCGGTGGACGAGTATTTTCGACGCCTGTCGGAAGCCGGAATGCCGCCCGAGGAACCGAATTCTCCGTAGTTGAATCGTTCTTCCGCGTGATGTTGTTGAGTGGAAACAAGGATATCCAGAGGATTTGTGGAGCCGCGGCCACTGCAATTTCCCTGGATTCGCATCTGTACCAATCAACCCGTCGACCGATTCGCATCAAGGGCGGAGTCCACTATGATGATGGCAAAGTGATTGACCGAAACGTCAGGACGGATTTCGGCAACGCTCATCCCTTGAGAGAACATGGCCGACCTTCATCACGAGTGCGGAATCGTCGCGGTCTACCATTTGCCTCACGCGCCGGTCAGCCCCTTGGTCCCGCAGGGACGACGCAATGCGGCGTCGCGATTGATGCCTCGCATGCTGCTCGACATTCAAAACCGTGGCCAACTTGCGGCGGGGATGTCGGTCTACCGTCCACAGCACAACGAGCTGATCGACACGCACAAGGACGTCGGCTCGGTCACCGAAGTCTTCGAATTGAGCCATCCCGAGGCCTATTCGAACCTGATGGACGAATACGAAGGTCCGGTCGCGATTGGCCATGTGCGCTATGCGACTTGTGGCAAGGATGACCGCAGCTACGCACAGCCGTTCGAGCGGCATCATCTCGAGAAACGCAAATGGTTCAGTTTCGGGTTCAACGGGCAACTCGCGAACTTTCTCGATTTGCGGGACCGCATCCGCAGTCAAGGAGACTTTCATTTGTCGCGGGAGACCGACACCGAAACGCTGATGCATCTGATGAGCCAGGAAATCTCGCGCCAGGCGCGAGGCTTCGATGCGGTCGAGATGCTCACGAGTCTGTCACGCCGTCTGGATGGAGCTTACAACATCGTCTTCCTGAACGCTCAGGGGGATATGTTCGTCGCCCGCGATCCGCTCGGTATTCGGCCCTTGTGTTATGCCTTCGATGGCAGCCTGTTCGCGGCAGCCAGCGAGAGCGTCGCACTGACCAACCTGGGATTCACTTCAGCGCAGGTGCATGATGTGCCGCCGGGGCATGCGATCATCATCGAACAAGGGCAGCCATTACCGAATGGGTCGTTCGAGCCGATTCCGATTCCGTACGCTCGCACTGACCGGAGGGCCCATTGTTTCTTCGAATGGATTTATTTCGCCAACGTCTGCAGCACGCTCGACGATCACAGCGTTTACTTGTCGCGCAAGCGTTTGGGTGAAGAACTGGCGGCCCAGGAGCAGGTTCCGATCGACGACGACACGATCGTCGTGCCGGTTCCCGATACGGCGAAGGCGGCAGCCGACGCGATGGCGTATGCCCTGCGAATTCCCTGCCTCGAAGGTCTGATGCGCAATCGATACGTCGGCCGCACGTTTATCGAAGGGGCGGGGCGCGCTGAAAAGGCACGCGTGAAGTACACGCCGCTGCCGGAGGTCTTGAAAGGCAAGAAAGTTCTGCTTGTTGAAGATACGATTGTCCGTTCGACAACGATGAAAGTGCTCGTCTCGCAACTGCGCGAACGGGGTCAGGCAAAAGAGATTCATGTGCGCGTTGCTTGTCCTCCGATTATCGCACCGTGCTTTTACGGCATCGACATGTCGCATAAGACGGAGCTGTTCGCCGCGAGGTATCCGATCACTCCCGAATTGAGTTCCGAAGTCGAAGCCCAGATGGCGGCTGACTTGGATGCCGACACGTTGCGATACCTGCCGCGAGACGCGATTGCACGCTGCGTCCAGATTCCTCCCGATCAACTCTGCCAGGCGTGCATCAACGAGCAATACCCGACGCCTGCGGGCGAGAAGCTCTATCAACTGGCGTTACAGGAGGCGAGCGAGATGCAGAATCTATCGGACACGCAGCGCAACCGGCTGGTGGAAGGGGCGTTGACCAGTACGTCGGCCCGCACCTGACGGGATGCCAGGGAACTAAACCGCATTTCTGGAAAGGCAGGCTGACTTTGGCACTCGATTGGCATCCGCTGTGTGAGTTAATTCGTTCGGCGGAGCGGTTCGTCCTGACCAGCCACGTCCGTCCCGACGGCGACGCGCTCGGCAGCGAACTGGGCTTGGCTCGCATTCTCGACGGGTTGGGAAAACAGGTCCGAATCATCAACCCTTCGGCCACGCCGAATCATCTGGCGTTTCTCGATCCCGAATCACGCATTCAGAAGATTGGCGAGAACGTCACCAAGCAACAGGCTCAAGAGTGCGACGTCCACATCGTGGTCGATACCAGCAGTTGGCAACAGCTCAACAGTTTGAGATCGGTATTGGAGTCGACGCCGGCCAGGAAAGTCGTCATCGATCATCACGTCAGCAGCGACAATCTCGGGGCATTGGAATTCAAGGACACGACGGCGGCAGCAACAGGTGTCCTCATCGCGGAACTCTCGGAGGCTCTGGGAGTGATCCCCACTCCGGCAGCGGCAACGGCGATGTTCTGCGCCATCGCCACAGATACTGGGTGGTTTCGCTTCCCCAACGCCGACCGCAGAACCTACGAGCGTGCTGCGACTCTGATTGACCAGGGTGTACAGCCTGCGCTAGTCTATCGAGAGTTATACGAGCGATCGTCGTTGTCCCGCCTTAAGCTCCACTCACGTGTGCTGGGACAGGTACAGACGGAGTGCGAAGGCGCGATCGCTCATACGTTCGTCATGCGAAAGGACTTTGAAGACACAGGTTCGCATCCGGCCGATACCGAGGATCTGGTGAACGTCTGCTTGACCGTTGAAGGCGTCGAATGCGCCTTTATCCTCGTCGAGCAACCCTCCGGAACAATGAAGGTCAGCCTGCGCAGCCGATCGGATGTCGATGTCGCCAAGATCGCCGAGTCCTTTGGCGGCGGCGGCCATCGTCAGGCATCGGGGGCGATGGTTCCTGGTCCTTTGGCGAATGCACAAAAACGCGTGATTGAAGCCCTCACACAGGCGTTGTCGAATCGACAGTGCCACCCACCCACAACATGATGCTTCCGGCAAAATGCCGTCGGCATCACCTACCTGAATGGCCCCACTTGGGGTTCACTCCCACTGAACTGTGTTGTCGCAATCGACGATGGTCGATTGCCGCGATCATCGATCCCGAGGAGGCATCCATGGCTGAATCCAAACCGAAACTTCCCAAGAACTCGGAGATTGCTGAGCCCGAGGGCTCCGACCGCCGAGGCTTTCTGGCCGCCACGGCATTCCTGACGGGCGCGGTATGCACGCTCGCCCCGGTGGGAGCCGCCGCCGTCTTTGTGCTCGATCCGATACTGCGGAAGAAGGACGACGCAGCTGCGGGAGACGGGTTCATCAAAGTCGCCACGCTCAACATGATTCCCGACGACGGCACACCGGTTGCCGCCAAAGTGATCGACGATCGCCGCGACGCCTGGAACCTGGAACGCAACGCAGAGATCGGCACCATCTATCTTCGCAAGGTGGGAGAGAACCTCGTTTGCTTCAGCGCCATCTGTCCTCACATGGGCTGCTTCGTGCAGTTTAAGGAGGAGAGCTTTCATTGCCCCTGTCACAACAGCCAGTTCGATATCGACGGTCAGACGACAAATAAGATTCCACCACGCCCACTCGACACACTCGAGTGCCGCGTCGAGGAGAACGATGTCCTGGTCAAGTACGAGTCGTATCTGGCCGGGATACATGACAAAGTGGTTGTGTGATCGAACTGGGCCTTACCAATAGCACGAACCGAATTTCGTTGCTTTAGCCGACACCCTACTGACGACGACACCTATGAAACGCCTCCTGGACTGGTTGGACGATCGCACGGGTTATCGCGAATTGATGCACGAGGCGCTCTACGAGCGCATTCCCGGCGGGGCGCGATGGCGCTACGTCTGGGGCAGCACTCTCGTCTTCGTGTTCTTCCTGCAGGTAATTACCGGCTTCTGCCTGTGGATGGCCTACAGCCCCAGCGATCACACCGCATGGGAAAGTGTCTACTACATCCAGCATGAGATGACGCTCGGGAGCGTGATTCGCGGCGTCCATCACTACGCAGCGCAGGCCATGGTCCTGTTGATGGTCTTGCACCTGATGCAAGTCGTCATCGACGGTGCCTACAAAGCTCCTCGGGAAGTCAATTTCTGGCTGGGCCTGATCCTGATGCAGATCGTCTTGGCCCTGGGTTTGACCGGCTATCTGCTCCCCTGGGATCAGAAAGGCTACTACGCCACCAAAGTCGCTACGCGAATCATGTCGCTCACACCGTTCATCGGGCCGCAACTCCAACAGGTCGTGCAGGGTGGCGCGGAGTATGGGCATCATACACTCACGAGATTCTTCGCGCTCCATGCGGGGATACTGCCCGCTCTCCTGGTGGCGTTCCTGGGGCTCCACATCTACGTGTTCCGTCGACATGGGATCACGGTCCCCGATCCCGATCGCGCTCCCGAGGCAAAGTTCTGGCCCGATCAGATTTTAAAAGATTCGGTCGCGTGTCTGGCGGTCTTCGCCGCGGTCTTAACGCTGGCCATTTTCAAGGGCGCGGAACTGAGCGCTCCCGCCAATCCGGCCGACGACTACCCGGCCGCGCGGCCCGAATGGTACTACCTGTTCCTGTTCCGCTTCCTCAAGATCGAATCGGTGACGGCGGCGATCGGCGAGGCAGGCGCGGCGATTTACGTACCGGGCGCGATCATGCTGTTCATTGTCATGATGCCCTTGATCGCAAAGATTCGTGGCGGCCACTCCTTGAATGTCGTGCTGCTTTGCCTGCTTGTGCTCGGGGCCGGAGGGATGACGGGCCTGGCCATCTACGAAGACTACTACGCGCCGGAAGGAGCGGATTTCCGTGCGGCCGTTGAGAGAACTCATGCGGACGCCGAGCGCGTGATTTTTCTTGCCGAATCCGAAGGGATTCCACCGGAAGGCGCTCGCACGCTGTTGCGCAACGACCCATTGACGCAAGGACCACGCATTTTCAATCAGTATTGTGCGGACTGTCATCAGCCGGCCGGGGTCGAGTTCGATCATCCGCCGCTGGCACCGTCGCTTGCCGAGTTTGGCAGCCGAGACTGGATTCGTTCGGTCCTCACCGATTTCTCCGGTCACTTCGCGGCCGTTGGCAATTTCGAAGGGGGCGAAGGTGAGGGCATCTTAAATGGCGACATGTCGGGCTGGTCCAGCAGCAATCAGGAAGTGCTTGCTGCCGAAGAGAACGCCGAGGCCGTTGGACATCTTGTCGAGTTTCTTTACGCACAGTCCGGACGCGGCGACGCGTTGCCGGCTGATGATCCGGCGGTCGTTCATGGCCGTGAAGTTTTCGAGACAGCGCAACTCACCGAGGCTGCGGCCCTCGACAGCGCTTGCATCGACTGCCACGCCCTGCACCCCGTCGGCGGAGACGCGATCCTCGGTGAAGGGGGCTACGCACCCAACCTGACTGGCTACGGATCGGCGGCGTGGATCAACGGTTTCGTCCGCAATCCGGCAAACGAAGAGATTCCCTACTACGGCCAATGTGGCACCAATGCGATGCCACCGTTTGATGAGCAGTTGTCCGACCATCAACTGCAGATGCTGGCCCGCTGGCTGGCGGGGGACTATCATCGCGACGACGAGTAGGTTCCTGGCCTGATTTGCGGGCTGCTCGTCGAACGTTCGTGTTCGCCAGTTGGCCTCGTTCGAGGGGAATATGGGACTTTTTAGTCGTAAGGACTGGAACATCATCGCGATCGTGTTTCAGCGAGGCGACCTGTATCAGATCAGCGGTCAACGGGCCAAGGGGGGCAGCGCCGACAAGGCGCGCGACGGCGCGAAGAATCACTCGCGCACGATCTACTGGGGTGTCTTCGACCAGAAGGGAAAACTTCTGGAAGGGGGCCCGGGCGCGGGAGTAAATCATGTGCCTCCCGCCGTCATCAAGGGGCTGGAACGGGAGATCATCACCAATCGTGGTATTCAGGAGATCCTGAAGACGCTCTCGGCAGGCAAGGAAGATAAGATCGCCAAACCTCTTTCCTGGATGGGCTACCCCAAAAAGGAGGGGTTCCCATTCTCTGAAGAATCGTAGTCTTAAATTCGCGGAAGCACGCCCGACTCGATGACCGACACTCCGCCTCAAGCACAGCGCTGGTACAACGGCATCACCCGCTACCAGTGGATCGTGCTCTTGATCGCGTCGCTCGGCTGGATCTTCGATGTCTTCGAAGGGCAGATCTTCGTCGCCAGCATGAACGAGGCGATGCCGTCGCTGATCCCCGAAGGCGAAAGCCCGGCAGTCTACAACAACATCGCACTGGCCGCATTTCTGCTGGGAGGGGCACTCGGCGGTATCGTGTTCGGCATGCTCAGCGATCGCATCGGCCGCAAGAAGACGATGTCGCTGACGATCCTGTTTTATTCGGTCTTCACCTGCTTGTCGGCGTTCTCGGCGACATGGTGGCATCTCGCGATCTTTCGTTTTCTCGTGGCGTTGGGCGTCGGCGGCGAATGGGCCGTGGCATCGGCGTTGGTGGCCGAGGTCTTTCCGGAACGGGCCAGGGCGCGGGTGGGAGGGATCTTTCACGCTTCGAGCGTCTTTGGAACGTATCTTGCCGTCGCAGCAGGGTACCTCATCGTGGGAAATCCGCTCTTTAAGAGTGAAGCCAATCCCTCTCTCTCCTGGAGACTGGGGTTTGCCGTTGGAGTGTTGCCGGCGTTGCTCATCATCTGGATTCGCAGATCACTGAAGGAACCAGAATCATGGGAGCAGGCGCGGACGCGAGCTGCCGCGGATCAGTCGCAACAGATGGGGCGCGTCTCGGAACTCTTTCGGGGCGTCCTGTTAACTCGAACGCTCGTCGGCGTCGGCCTTGCCACTGTTGGACTGGCGACATTCTGGGGATCGCACATCTACGGCAAGAACCTTCTGTCACGTGACATCGCGCCCTATTTCCTGCCCGTTGAGCGCACAGGTGTTTCGGTGTCCGCGCCAGAGCGCGACGCCAATCTGACTTCACTGCTGAATGCATCGCGTTCGGATGCCGTTACGGCCTGGACGAAGAAACGAGAGCAAGCGGACGTTGAGCCGCTTTCCGATCTTCCGGAGGACGCGCGGGAACGGCTCTTTCAACTGGTCGTGGAGCAGTCTCGTGATCACGACTTCACGAAGTCGGAGTTCGAGTCACGTCTCGATGCTGATGATGAATGGTCAACCTATCTGTTGACACCAAAGAAGCCGAGTGACATCCCCGCAGGGACGCCGCTGAATGATCGCGACGAGCGATTCGACTCGACCGTGATCTCGAATGAGTTGACGGAGTCCGAGGCGGTGTTCGTCATTTCATCCTGCGTGGCCGTCAAGAACCGGCTTGACCAGGAGATCAAGTTCTGGGAAATGCTGGGGATGCTGCTTGCCACAACCGGCGGCGGCCTGGGATTGCTCGCGTTCGGGCCATTGTGTGAGAAGTTTGGTCGAAAGCCGGCATTTCTGTTCTATCACATCGGGGGACTCGTCATTTCGCTGCTGGCGTTTCAGTACGTTCACGGCTGGTGGCAGGTGTGCCTGGTATTGCCAGTGTTTGGATTCCTCACGTTGGGAATGCATGCGGGTTACGCCATCTATTTTCCCGAACTCTACCCCACTCGATTACGAGGGACTGGAGCAGGTTTTTGTTTCAACGCAGGACGAATCGTCACGGCCCCGCTCCTCATTTGGGGAGGACTGCTGCAGGGGTATTGGCAGATGTCGGCGGATGACACGCGGTCGGTGTTGAGTTTGCTATTCCTGGTGGGAGCCGTCATCCTCATCGCCGCTCCAGAGACCAAGGGGCGGACGCTCCCCGAATGATTGCCCGCCGCGAGCAAATTGATCCCCCTGACCCATTGCATCTGTTTCACCCATGTCCGCTGAATTCCGCGACGCTCTCGAAACCTTCGACAATCCATTTCCGGCTCGCGACTACGAAATCGAGTCGGTTTGCCCGGAGTTCACATCGCTTTGCCCCAAAACGGGCCAGCCCGACTTCGGCACACTGACGATCACGTACATTCCCGACAAACTCTGCTACGAACTGAAGTCGCTCAAGCTCTACTTGCAGGCTTATCGCAATCATGGGGCCTTCTACGAAAACGTGACAAACACGATTCTCGACGACCTCGTGGCCGTTACCAAGCCGCGCTGGATGAAGATCGTCGCCGCCTTCACGCCACGCGGAGGGATTAAGACGACAGTGGTAGTGGAGCATCCCGTCAACAATCGAGCTTCTCGCTGACGCGAAGATTGCGCCGGCTTCTGAATGGCGTGTGGCGTGACTGATTGACCACGGATTGGGCAGATGACGCGGGTCTTCGCGGATCTGAAAGGAGTCATTTCAAACGAGTACGGCGATTCTGATCCGCACGCATCCGTCAGATCCGCGTCATCGGCGGTCCCTTCGCCGTCAACGGAATGGAGCGTCCCGTGCGCGCTGATTCCTGCACGGCCGACATGAAGTCATACACCGGCAGTGCGGCGTCGAAGGGTGCGGGATTCTCGGTAAGGCCCTCAAGGTAGTCGATGAAGCCGGCGACCGGGTCGCTTTCAGTCTCGATGTTTTCGATGCGTGCCAGCACTTCGTCGCGCGCAATCCAGACCTGCCGATCGCGCACCATCAAGTCGGCGCGTTCGCAATGGACGCAGAAGTCTTCTCCCAGGTACTGCGCGTTGCCGACGAAGTCCATCGTCAATGGGACGCCTCCGGTCAGCGCGCCGCTCAATGACGTCAAGACTTCGACATTGCTGCCACAGTTGGTGGAACGGGCGAAGACTTCCTCCAGTTGGAGTCCCGTCACGAAGAAGAGTTGATCCATCTTGTGACTCCCAGCATCTCCCATGAATCCGCCGATGTTGATCTTCGGATCATCCCGCCAGGTACCGGCGATCGTCTGTTGCCAGCGTTCGGTGTTGTGCGATGTGACGGCACGGATCGGACCATGTTCACCACTCTGAACTTCCCTGCGAAGCGTTCGAAACGTCGACCAGAATCGGCGCTGGTAGGCCAGCGTGGATTTCAAGGAAGCGTTTCGAGCCGCGCCAATCATTCGCTCGATCTTGTGGCGTGCATCTGCCAATGGCTTCTCACAGAGGACGTGTTTGCCATTCTCAAGAGCCGCCAGCACCTGATCATGATGTTCTGTCGTCGGTGTGCAGATGATGACGGCGTCGACATCGTCGCCAGCCACAAGCTCCTCCCATCGGTCAAACACGCGAGCCGTCGGGTTGGCGGCTGTCACCAGACGTTCAGCGGAATAGCGATTGATATCGCAGCATGCCCTCAATATGCCTCGGGCGTCTCGTGCAATCCGTTCGGCATGCAATTGTCCCATGCGACCGCAGCCGATGATGCCGAATCTCCACAATGCCGTTTCTGCCACGCACGTTTCCTTCAATTCCAAGGCAATGTCGGTCACAATGAATGCCAAGTGTTTCGTGCCGGAGAGGATAGTGTTTGCGAAAGCGCAACGTCATCCTTGCCGGAGAGAATAACGACGACCTCCCTCTTGACCTTGAAGCAACATGGCGACGAACGCACCTGCTCAATCAGTTTTGGACCGTCACTACCTGGAGATTCGGTGTCGAATCCTTGATCTGGCGGCAATGCTCGACCGTGTCGAACGCTCTCCCGATGCGTCGGCCCAATTGGCTGATTCGCGGATGAAGTTGATCAAGCAGGGAATGAACATCTTGCTTTCGAGCGGCAACGATCGAGCGGAGCGAGTGCAGTTGTTGTTCTCCGATGAGTACGTCGACGGTTGGAATCGCAAGAAGTAGGATTCCGCGATCGGTTGTCTGGAGTTGTTCCTCATACGAGTCGAGGTTGATCGGTGATTATCGGAGTTCCCAAGGAAACGTTTCCCGGCGAACGGCGCGTGGCACTCGTGCCGCAGTCGACCAAGGCGCTGAACAAACTGAAGGTCGGCCTGGTCGTCGAGGCGGGAGCCGGTGAGTCGGCAGGCTATCTCGATCAGGCTTATCGCGATGCCGGCGCAGAGATCGTCAATTCGCGTGATGAGCTCTTCAATCGAGCGAGCATTGTGGCGATGGTGCGGGCCGCGACTGCCAATCCCGAACAGGGAGCAGCCGACATCGCCTTGTTGCGGGAAGGGCAGTGTTTCATCGCCCAATGCGATCCCCTGTGGGATCCGGCAGCGACAGTGTCGCTCGCGGAGAGGAAGGCTCTCGTATTCGCGCTGGAACTGGTGCCGCGAATTACGCGCGCCCAGTCGATGGATGTCCTCTCGTCGATGGCAACAATCTCAGGCTATAAGGCGGTGTTGCTGGCGGCGAATCATTCTCCGCAAATGTTCCCGATGATGACGACGGCGGCAGGCACGTTGACGCCGGCCCGAGTCTTTATCATGGGGGCCGGGGTCGCTGGTTTACAGGCCATCGCATCGGCTCGCCGACTGGGGGCTGTCGTGAGCGCCTATGACGTGCGACCTGATGTCAAAGAACAAGTGCAGAGCCTCGGATGCAAATTCATCGAAATGGATTTGCAGGGAGCCGAAGGAGAAGGGGGTTACGCCAAGGAGATGGGCGAAGAGTTCTACAAGAAGCAACGCGAACTGATGCTCAAGATCGTGGCCGAGAGCGATGTCGTTATCACGACAGCCGCTATTCCCGGCAAGAAGGCACCAGTACTCGTGACGGCAGAAATGGTCGAAGCGATGCCGGCGGGTTCGGTCATCGTCGATCTAGCAGCCGAGCGGGGCGGAAATTGTGAATTGACCAAGGCAAACGAGACGGTCGTCGCTCACGGGGTGACGATCATCGGTCCGGCGAATCTGCCGTCTGAAGTGCCAAAGCACGCCAGCCAGATGTACTCGAACAATGTGACGACATTCCTCAAATCGATTGTCAAGGACGGCAAGTTAATGATCGACATGACGGACGAAGTTGTCGCCGGCACACTGGTGACGCATCGCGGTAAATGCGTCCATCCCAAGGTGCGCGAACTGGCAGGGCTGCCGAAGTTGGAGGAAGAGGAAGCCCAGGAGCATGCAGCGAAGCGCCCTCTGACGACAGATGAACCAACAGCTCCCGAAAACGTCTTTGGTTCGGATTCGGTCGACGGCGACAGCTATCGACTCTCCGGCAACTGACTCCGTTTGCTTGTCTCCTTAGGGATGCCACGCCATGTTGATGCAACTCTGGCTGCCGATATTGCTTTCGGGTGTCGCGCTGTTCTTTGCCAGCTTTCTGTCGTGGATGATTCTGCAGTTACACAAGAACGACTGGCGGAAGCTGCCCTGCGAAGATGAATTCCTTTCGTCCGTTCGCGGGCTCAACATCCCCACGGGGAGCTACATGTTCCCTGGCTGCAACACTCAAACCGAGATGCAGAGCGCGGAGTTCAAGCAGAAGTTCGAGCGAGGCCCAGTGGGAATCATGACGGTCTTCTCGAAGGTCAATATGGGGCGGAATCTGGGCCTGACGTTCGCGTACTTTCTCACAGTCAGTTTTTGCCTGGCGTATCTGGGCACGATCGGCGTCGATCCAGGCGCGGAGTTCATGCACGTGTTTCGCTTCATGGCCACCGCAGCTTTGCTGGCCTACTTGCCCGCGATTGCGCAGCACGCGATCTGGTTTCATTGCCGAGTGACCGGACATGTGATCGAATCAATTGCATACGCGGTGATCACAGGTGCGATCTTTGGAGCCTTGTGGCCGGCCGCGGCCTGAGCCTCACACCGATTCAGTCGTCCGGTTCGCGTCTCAGCCGGCTGAAACGCGCGAGTTCGCAACCCGTATCGCCACGTGTGACTGGATTTATCTCATCGGGCCGTACCCGATACGTGTCTTGGGACCGAACACATCAGTAAAGTCTGGTATGTGTCATCTCCCTGCGTTATAGTCAATTGACGGGGCCTGCTTCGGAATTCGCTCGTTTGAAGGAGGGGACTCATGCTTCGCTCATCTCGCCGTTCGTTTCTGGCTCATGTTGGTCGTGGAATGCTGGTCAGCAGCGTGGGCGCCTCCATGGCCCATGATCTTGGTATTTCGACGGCATTCGCCGGGGAGGATTCCGACCGAATTACCTTCGGCAATATGGAACCTCTCGTCGCGTTGATGCAAGACACGCCGCTGGATCAATTGAATCGCGTCCTCGTTGACCAGATTCATTCCGGCGTCGATTTGCGGACTCTGATTGCCGCTGGAGCCTTAGCCAATGCCCGCACGTTCGGCGGCCAGGACTATATCGGATTCCACTCGTTCATGGCGCTCGCTCCCGCGCTCGACATGTCGCGCGAGCTGCCGACGGCACGTCAGCCGCTTCCTGTTCTGAAGGTGCTCTATCGCAATACCGACCGCATCCATCAATTCGGCGGCAGTGGCGCGGAGATACTGCATCATGTCGAGCCGGGCGAATTGCCAAGTGGGCTCGAACCGGGCATTGCACTTCAACAGGCAACACGAGCCGCCGAGTGGGATCGAGCCGAAGGGATGTTTGCGGCATTGGCCAACAACGAGCCGGCCGGAGAGATGTTCAACCATGTGCAGTACCCAGTGCAGGATTCCGCCAATGTCCACCGCGTGGTGCTGGCATGGCGCGCCTGGCTCGCGATAGACCTGGTCGGCGAAGAGTACGCTCATACGCTGCTGCGTCAGTCGGTTCGCTTCTGTCTGGACGAGTCTCAACATTACATCGACCGCAATTCGTCGCCACCGTCCGAGTTGTGGGGCTTAGTCCCTCGAATCCTCGACGAGTACCAACTCCTCGGTCGTCCGACGGGCAATCGTCATGGGGACGACACGTTCATTGAAGAATTGGCATCGACGATCTTCCGCTCGGATCGCGTCGCGGCCGCCGAAGCCGCTGCACACGCTCTTGCAGAGGGATACGAGCCAGACGCAATCGGTGAAGCAATGTCGATCGCGGCCAACATGTTGCTACTGCATGATGCGGGACGGACTGGCAATCTAATCCAGGATGGCAAGCCAGAAGGGAGTGTTCACGGCGACTCCGTGGGCGTACACGCGTCGGACGCGGCAAACGCATGGCGGAATATCGCCCGTGTCAGCAATCATCGGAACACGATGGCGAGTCTGATCGTCGGTGCTTACCACACCGCTGGACAAAGCGACCGAGTTCTACCCGACCAGTGGCCGCTTCGGTTTGACGTCATCGAGCGTGAAACCGATCCCGCAGCTTTGCTGACGACAGCGGAGGAAGCCGTTCAGGGGAGCGATCAGGCCCTCGCGGGAGCGGCGGTGCATCGCATCGGCGAACGCGGTGGCGACTCGCGGCCAGTCTTCGACATGTTGCTCAAGTATTCCACCAGTGAAGATGGCTCGCTTCATGCCGAGAAGTACTATCGCACAGTGACCGAAGAATTCGCGACAACTCGCGAATCGCTCCGTTGGCGGCAACTCGTCGGTCTGGCTCGGGTCTGTGCCAGCGAATATGGTCGCCGGGCCGCCGGGTACGACGAAGCCTGCGAATTGTTGCAGGTCTGAGATCACGGCAGTGAGACAATGACTGTTTCCTCCAACATCCCCCGATCGATTAGATCGGGGGATGTTTCTTGGAGGTTCCAGCCGTGCGACTGGCCGCGACGTGTGCTACATTGGCGTGGTCATCTTCGGCAGGTCTGCTCAGCATGTCATCGCGCTCAACCGTTATTGGAATTGATCTGGGAACCACCTACTCGGTGGTCGCTCACGTCGACGAGCACGGATTGCCTCGCACATTGACGAATGCCGAGGGGGACGTCACTACCCCCAGCGCGGTCTTCTTTGATCGCCAGGGAGTTATCGTCGGGAAGGAGGCATTGCGGGCGGCGGCATTCGAGCCAGACCGTGTGGCTTTGTTTGCGAAACGCGATGTCGGTGAGGCGAAGTATTCTCGCAAGATTCTTGGTTGCCAAGTACCTGCCGAAGTCATCGAAGCCCTCGTGCTGAAGAAGCTCAAACAGGATGCCGAGCGGACGCTGGGTCCTGTCAGGCAGGCGGTGATTACGGTGCCGGCGTTTTTCACCGAACCATGCCGTAAAGCGACACAGGATGCCGGCCTGCTGGCGGGTCTCGAAGTGCTCGACATCATCAATGAGCCGACGGCTGCCGCGCTCTGTTATGGAGTCGAGCAAGGCTTCCTCAATGCCGGCGGGACGTCGAAACAACCCGAAACGCTTCTCGTCTACGATCTTGGCGGCGGAACCTTTGACGTCACGATTATGCGTCTGGAAGGAGATCAGTCGATCGCCCTGGCCACTCGGGGCGACGTCTATCTCGGCGGGCTTGACTGGGATGAACGAATCGTAGCGCGGGTTGCCAGTCAATTCGAAAGTGAACATGGTATCGACCCTCGTTCCAGCGAGACCGCGCGCCAGGAGTTGCTCACGATCGCCCAGGAAGCCAAGCATGCCTTGTCGGCTCGAAGCGAGACACAAATCTTCTTCCGACACGAAGGCCAGGGCGTGCGGTTGAACTTCACTCGCGACGAATTCGAGGAATTGACGTCGGCACTCGTCGAACGCACGAAGCTGACCGTCATCAATGCCTTGCAGGACGCCGGCCTCCAATGGTCGGATCTCACGCGCGTCCTGACGGTGGGCGGGTCGACGCGGATGCCGATGATCACGTCGATGCTGGAGTCGCTGTCGGGTGTGCCGATCGATCAATCGCTTTCACCCGATGAAGCCGTCGCGAAAGGGGCAGCGATCTACGCAGGAATGTTGTCGGCGGCATCCACGGAGGCGAAGCCTGGATTCTCGATTCGAAACGTCTGCTCCCATGATCTGGGAGTGCTGGGCGTCGAAGTCGGCACGAACCGCAAGCGTCGCCAGATCATGATTGCGCGTAATTCACCTTTGCCCGCACAAACCAAGCGTGTCTTTCCGACGGCACGCGACGGACAGCGCGGAGTCAGCGTCGAGATTATTGAGGGGGGGACCGATACGGGGGATGGGGCCACTCGAATTGGGCAATGTGTCGTTTACGATCTGCCCGAGGGACTTCCCAAGGGAACGCGGGTTGAAGTCGGCTTCGCATATCAGTCCAATGGACGCTTGGATGTCTCCGCGTCGTTGCCGTCGATTGGCAAGAACGCTTCGCTAGAACTCGATCGAAAGTTCGGGCTCTCAAGCAAACAACTCGACAAATGGCGACGAATCATCGCCGATGGACTGACCGACGATAGTCTGGCCCGATTGAGCAGTGAGCATGATTCTCGGGAAGTTGAAGAACCTCAACGCACTGAAATGACGTCGGCTCCAACAGCCGTTGCCGAAGAGTCGAGTCCGCCGCGTACAGCGAGTGTCCCTCCCGGTGTGAAGCCCAAGAGGTTGACGGAAGCCCATTTGATTGCGAAGTTGACACCAGTCATCGACGCGACAGCGGACGTGAATACTGCACCAACAAACGTCACGTCCGACTGGAAAAGTCGGCGAAAGAAGATTCAGCCACGCTGATTGAGATTCGTCAACGTCGCTCAGTTTCACTTCAAGTCAATGCCGTGAGGAGTCGTCGTCGAATGCGTCCGTCAGTCTGGCAACTCGGATCAAGGGACTGACATGCAGAACAACGCATTTGTCGGGTTCATGCGTCGCCACCGCAACTTTGTTGTGGTCTGGGCGGCCGCAATGTTCACGCTGGCTGTTCTTTGGCTGCTACTGCGCGAATTCGACGCCTTGGTGAAGGAAGTTATCAAAGCCGGCGGGGATGTCCCCTCCGGCCTGTATCTCAGCATTATCCTGACGGTCGTGTCCTACGGCATCGGTCTGCTGGCCCTCGTCTGGACGGTCAGCCGTTTGCGTCTCTCCACCGAGCAAGCGGTCAAGGATTCTGAAGCGCTCTATTCAGGACTAGTGGAAAGCCTCCCCGTCAACGTCTTGCGAAAAGATAACGACGGCCACTTCGTCTTCGCGAATACGGCCTTCTGTCACTTGCTGGAGAAGCCACTGCACGAGATTCTGGGCAAGACCGACTACGACTTCTTTCCCAAGGAGTTAGCTGACAAGTATCGCGCCGACGATGCCCATCTGGCCGAGACGGGAGGTGTGTTCGACACGATCGAAGAGAACCGCGATGGACGGCACACCAGTTACGTTCAGGTGATCAAGACGCCTGTCAGGGATTCCGCGGGTCGCATCGTCGGCACGCAAGCTCTCTTCTGGGATGTCACGGCGCGAGAGCTGGCCGAACGGGGTTTGCAGCAGGCGAAAGAGGCTGCCGAAGCCGCCAATAAGGCCAAGGGAGACTTCCTGGCCAATATGAGCCACGAAGTTCGCACTCCGCTGAATGCCGTCATCGGCATGACGGAACTGGTGCTCGAAACGGAACTGGGGCCGTCTCAACGCGACTATCTCAACACGGTGCTTGATTCCGCGAGTTCGTTGCTGGAGATTATTAACGACATCCTCGATTTCTCGAAGATTGAGGCGGGAAAACTCGACCTCGATCCGGTCGAGTTCGAAGTGCGAGAACTGGTCGGAGACACGGCCAAGTCGCTCGGTGTTCGCGCTCATTCCAAAGCGTTGGAGTTGGCGTGCGAATTCGACGAAAGCGTCCCCCGCAGAATTGTCGGCGATGACACGCGCATTCGACAGATCCTGTTGAATCTGATCGGTAACGCGATCAAGTTTACCGAAGCCGGAGAAGTGGTGGTCAGCGTCAACGCCCACTTGGCAGACGAACAACCAGAGCTGGTCAGCAGCCTCAATCTTCCGGAGGGCCTCAAGGGGACTGGAAACTTCCTGCTGCACCTGACAGTCAAGGATACGGGGATTGGTATTCCAACCGACAAGGTTGACGAGCTGTTCAATGCCTTCGAGCAGGCCGACAACTCGACGACGCGTCGTTACGGTGGCACCGGCCTGGGGCTGACGATCTGCAAGTCGCTAGTGACGATGATGAACGGCCGCATCTGGGCCGAGAAGAACAAGGGACCGGGTTCGACATTTCATGTGGTATTCCCTGCATGTTCCGTCGATTCATCGACCAGCGGAATCTTGAGGACGCGCCGCAAAATCAAGGGGACGCGGATTCTGGTTGTGGACGACAACGCGACGAACCGTCGCATTCTGGAGACCGTTCTCACGAATTGGGGTATCGACGCCACCGTCGCCAGCAGTGCCGCGGAGGCGATGCGTGCTTCGCAAGACGCCCTTTCACGCGGCCAGCAGTTCGACATGGTACTCACCGACGTCCACATGCCCGATATGGATGGCTTTGAGCTTGCTCGACGAATCCGCAAGGATACTGCCGGCACCACGTTGCTGATGATGCTGACCTCCGGCGACCGTCCAGGAGCCGCGTCGGAGGCGCGAGAATTGGGTGTGTCGGCGTATCTCCTGAAACCTGTGAAGCAGTCGGAACTGTACGACGCGCTCATGAAGGCCTTGGGCGTCGACTCGGCTGACGACGAAGACGAGTACCCGCCAGCAAAATTTCCGAAACTCCCGCCGCTGCAAATTCTGCTTGCCGAAGATAGCCCTGCCAACCAGAAGTTGGCCTTCGGCATTCTGTCGCGTGAAGGTCACACAGTCACTGTGGCCTCCAATGGAGAAGAAGCCGTCCAGCGGCATTCCGAGCAGGCGTTTGACATCATTCTGATGGACATTCAGATGCCGCTCATGGATGGAATGGAGGCGGCCCGCACCATTCGACGCAATGAAGCCAGCTCGGGACAACACATACCGATCGTGGCCATGACGGCCCATGCCATGCCTGGGGATCGCGACGCGTGTCTTTCGGCCGGCATGGACGACTATGTCCCCAAGCCAATTCGCGTGCAGCAACTCCATCAGGCCCTGTCGCGGTTCTTTTCTGCAGCAGCCCCCGGTTCTGAATTTGTGTTTGAGGAGCAGCCGCAATCTCAATCCGTCGAAGTACCGATCAAGGGCAACGAAACTGATACCAGCATCGAAACTCCCACGGTTTGCGTTTCGTCGGCGGAAACCGAAACTGGGAATTTCACGAATCACTCGACCTCGAAGCCCGATGAATTCGCACGCACGCTGGATTGGAATGCCGCCCTCGACGTCGTGGGGGGAGATCAGTCGCTTCTTGCCGACGTTGTCGCCGGCCTCGTCGAAGAAATTCCGGCGCTATTGGAACAGGCAACTGCATGCCGAATCGATGGAGACGCTCCAGGATTGCGACGGGCAACACATACCCTCAAAGGCGGACTCAGAATGTTCGGCGACAATCGGCCCGTGCAGATCGCCGAGGCCTTGGAGTTAGCCGCGATCGATGGTCGTCTGGCCACGGAAGGTCAGATTCAAGAACTGCAGCATGCGTTTGATTCCGTTCTGATTGAATTGCAGGACTTCCTCGATTCCGAGCCGAGCGCGAACCTGTCACCGTAGTGGATGACTCATTCGGCGCTCAACATCAGCCAACCGTCGTGAGACGAAAGTTCGGTGACCGTCATGCGGACCGAAGGGGCATCCGGCAGTGTGATCGTGCTGCCGTTACGGAACTGCAATGGTATGAGTCGCTCCGAGAACTGTAGCCGGATGAATTCCTCCGTAATCGCCCCGATCGGATCGACGACTCCTGGTGCGGCACTCACACGCACTTCCGCGGGAGTCAGAATCACCCACTCTTCCGTGATCGAGGCCCGGTAGACGATGGTGACAAGTTTCGACGGCACCACCGGCCCTTCGTTGGGAATGAACGACATTCGCAGGCTCAGATGGGTCTCGTTCTCGAGGAACTCGATGTCGATCGGATCAACCGCGTCGAGACGCACCGTCAATAGATCCTGATCAATCAACGGGTTGGCGGGAGGCTCGTTCGGCACGAATCCCGGAATATGCACGAGGAATCCTTCGATGAACTCTTCCACTTCACGGACATAGAATTCTGATCCTTCAAGCGGCAGGTCATCCGCCGCGGCATTCAGCAGCGAGTCGTTCACCAGCAATTCGAGTCCCGTGATCGCTTTGTCGCGATACACTTGAGGAATCGGAGTCGCCGGTACGGTGCCGGGATACCGTGCGGAATACTGCACAAGGTCTGTCGTCGAATGCACGCGCTCCTCCTCGGGAGCGATTCCCAGTTGTTCGCGGGACTGTTGTATTTGCTGCAAGACCTGGTTGAGAACCGCCAGTTGACGATCCGCTTGCTCATTGAAGGCACGCGACGCGGGCGCGGTCACTCGTTGGGCGGCAATCAGTTCGGCCTGACGGCGCTGCTGCTCGGCCGCCGACATCGCCGTCATTCGCGCCACCGGTTCCAGAAGTGGCTCGCCGATCAATGGGAACTCCCTCAGCGGAGTGGTAGCACCGGTGTTGCAAATGTGCGGCGAGACCCAGGCGGACGGCGTTCGCGTCAGGAACTGCAATCCGTTGAAATCGACTTCCTTCTCCAGTCGAAAGTCGTGCTCTCCTCGCGAAAACACTTGGGCCTGAGGAGTGATGCCGACCGTGTTGTTATGCACCGTGCCCGTCAGACGGATGACCATTCTCGCGGAGTCGCTATCGGGCAAGAAATCGAGTTCGGTCGAGGCAAATGTCATTTGATCCCCGACGACGCGCGCTCCGAGGATGCAATCCTGCACCGGGCCGGCGTCACGTTCCTGACGTTGCACAAACTGATTCGCGAACGATTCCCGTACCAGCACGATCAATCCGAATCGGGCGTCAACCGCCCACTCTCCGTCGAGTGGTGGGTTCGTGACCAACGGTGTCTCCGCCGGACGCATGCGAGTCGTCGACTCCGGTACTGTCGACTCACTCGGCTCGGGCACACTCGATTCCGGAATCGTCGGATCGGGTTCCGCCGGTGCCGGAGACTGGGGCCGATGGGGGTAGGCCGGTGGAATCACGAGCGGCGGCAAGCCATCCGTAGTAGGTCGCGGACTGCCATCAGTTGTCGGCTCGCCGGGTGCCGGGCGATTGCGCAGGGGAGCGTCATCGTTGATCAGGTCCGGGCCGGCATCTCCTCTCAAGGGGGTGACATCGTCAGCTGGAGCCGATGCGCGTATCGAAAGTGCTATCGCGAGGGACAGAATCCCCAACGATGCCCAGCGGTTCAAAAGGGTGTGTGGAATGTTCAGCATCGCGCGTATCAACCGGCGTGCTTCAAGACATGAGACTGGAGCACATACAAGCACACGATGTGCCACTTTCATTGTGCCATTCGACATCCGCTCTTAGGAGTACTCATCCGTGAGAATCACGGAATCGATGCCGTTCGCCGTGCGTTCGTGCCGTCTGCGCGAAATACCGTGTGGTAGGACGACTGGTAGGGTTAGGCAATCCTGGAAAGCCAGGACTGGCAGGCTTGAACATCGAAAAGACTGACAGCGAAATCCGTAGCGGTTATGATTTAAATACCGATCGAACGGGCGGTTCTAGAGGCGGCGTTCGGTTCACGTCGCCTCGGTCCCCCCCAGTCGTTTGGCCCTCAGTTGTTTCCCTCGATCAACCGATGACACATTCGATTCTCCAGAATTGACTGGAGCTTTGATCGGAGCGAAACTGCTTGGGATTACGGAGGAATTGATCATGGCGAACCGGACACACACACGTCGCGGATTTCTGAAGACGATCCCCGCAGCCGCCGGATGCCTGGCGCTCTCCACAGGCTGGAGCTTTGGCGAGGACGAGCCAGTCATTGCTCGAATTGAAGCCGCCCCTCAGACGCATCCTCTGGTACCGGCGTTGCGCATGGCCCACGATTGCCATCAGGCCGTGGCCGATGTCGACAACTACACTGCGGAGTTCGTCAAGAAAGAGTTGATCGGCCGGCAACTCATCGAGTCGCGAATGGAACTCAAGCTGCGCCACGATCCGTTCGCCGTGTACCTCAAGTTCATCGACCCCAACGAGGGGCGGCAGGTCTTGTATGTGCCAGGCCGAAACGACAACAACCTGCTGGTTAAGGAGACCGGGCTCGCTGGACTTGTCGGGGCCATCTCGCTGGATCCCAGCGGAAGCATGGCGATGGAAGACAATCGTCATCCGATCACTCAAATCGGCATCAAGTTCATGCTCGATGCGGTGATGGAAGACTGGCTTGCTCAGACCGCCGTTGAGAACGTCACGGTTAACTACTATCCCAACGCGAGAGTGAGTGGCGTCGCCTGCAAGGCGATCGAGGTGACGTTTCCGACCAATCACAATCTCGTCGAGTTCCACAAGCGCCGACTGTATATCGAAGCCGAGCACAACTTGCCGATCCGCGTTGAAAATTTCGGCTTCCCCACGCAGTCGGGCGGACGCGCTCCGTTGGTCGAGGATTACCTCTACGCGAATCTGCAGACGAACGTCGGCCTGACCGATAGCGACTTCGACCGCAACAACCGCAGCTACGGCTTCTGATCAAGACGCGAGGGTCTCCAACACTCGCCTGCGACCAATGGTCGTGCTCGCGCGTCGCTGTCGCTTCTGGGACAGCCCAGATTTCGACTCACCTATGCGGGACTCGGCTCGACATCTTCGTGACCCTTCTTCACAAGGTGCCGAGTCATGAAGAGTTCGACGACGAGCATTCCGAGGACGGCCACCATCAACCAGCGCCAGACTTCACTGCGAATCTGCTCGCGGTCCTGCAAAGCCAGCGCTTCGTCCATTGTTTCGACGGGCTGAATGCGGTCGTTGGCCGTCAACGTTTCGAGGTCTTCATCGGCCAACGACGTCAGCATCGACTCGCCGCGGTCATCACGCACGACATAAACATCGGGCAATCGCTCGGGATGGCTGCGGTCGATCCAGCGGTAGACGCCAGGAAGTGTCGTATCTTCGATTACGAGTCTTGGAGACTCTTCCGAGCCAATCAGTCTCGGTTCAATAACGTCGCCTTCGGGGTTCCGGACTTCGATTGTTTCGCGGTCGAATTCATCTTCTTCGCCGGGCCTTGGGAACCAGACCATGGGAGTCCCTGCTTCGAGATTGCGGGTCGATTGCGACCGTGCCAACAGGAATGTCAACTCATGAACGAAAGGCAGGTAGTCGATATTCGATGGCCAGGTACTCCAGTCGGCATCGAGCGGTGCCGCCAGCACCACGACATGGCCTTGCCCGTAGCTTCCGGTAACAAGGAGCGGATCGCCGGAGGTCAAACTCGCGGCCACGACGGCGGACGGCACTTCGTCGACAACATCTTCAGTCTCGACCGTTGGCGTCTCCGGGTTAAGCAGTTGCCACCACTGCCCGAAGCGGATCAGATGAAAGTCGACGCCGTTGTCGGCGCGAAATCGCTGCATCCACGGAACCTGCAGACTCTCGTTCGCCACCCGAACCATTCGCAACGTCGTGTCCGCCGACTCGGGATCGGCCGAGACCCTCTCCCCCAACTGAACCGGAAACAAGGGACTCTCGTCGCCGGCGAATTGTGAATTCCAGTCGTCGGCAGAAGTCCGGTCTCCTGGAGCGACGACCAGGCCGCCCCCCTGGTCGACGAAGTCTCGCAGCCATCCCCATTGCTCGGCCGACAAGCTCGGCACGTTCAACAGAAAGACGACCGATCGACCAGTCAAGTCGTCCTGCGTCCAGCGGTCCCAGTTGGAGACTGCGACATCGACGAGCGTGGCTCGTTGGCCCGACAAACGAAACGCCGTCTTGAGAAAGAATGACTCACTTCGTACCGCGTCGGTCTGAGGATCACCATCAACGATCAGCACGGGTGTTCCCTCCGCGACATTGACTGCCGCCTCGGATCGGTCGTCTCCCGGCAAGTCGTCTTCATCGAGGCTGACGCCGACCACGTACGAGCCGGGTTGAGAGAAGCGATGCTCGAACTCGATCGTCGTCTGGCCATCACCCGGAATCGAGACCGTCAGCGTCTGGCCGACCAGCCGCTGTCCGTTCACTTCGAAGTAGATCTGGCGTTGTGCCGTGGCTCCTCCGCTTTGGCGGATCGTGGCCGAGATCCGCACCGGGAAATCAGGAGCCGTCAGTTCGCGCGAGAGTTCGATGGGATCGACGGTGAAGTTCGCCCCGATCTCTTCCATACCTTCAGAGAGGTCAACGAGGATCAGTCGCGGAGTGACGGCAGGTTGCTGCCGCGATTCGTCGACAAGCCTCCAGAGTCGCGCATCGTCGACGCTCCAGGGGAGTTTTTGATTGTCCGTGAGGACGATCACTTCGCGGGAGAGGTTCGTCGTCGTGCTGAGGACACGCAGTGACGTCATGAGAGCGCCGGCCAGATCGGAAGTCGAGCCGGGGCTGGCAAAGTTGTCGAGTTCCCGGCGGACGAGTCCCAGGTCGGTGGTGGGGCCGTCGAAGAGGACACGGGGGCGGGAGCGGGCGTCGATCAACGTGACCGTATCACCGGGGTTAAGGCCGTCGATCCAAGAGTGAGCCCATTCCAATGCCGCGGCATGCATCGAAATTCCCTGCACCTGCCGCTGCATGCTGTATGAACCATCGATTACCAGCACGACGTCACGTGCCGGCGTTGCTCCCAGCGTGTTGAACAGTCCGCCGGCCAACCAGGGCCGGGCCAACGCGAGGACCAGCACGCCGATCATGCCCATTCGCAACAACAGCAACAGGAACTCTTCGAGTCGAATCCGTCGGCGAGTGCGATGCCCCAGTTCCAGAAACTGCATCGCCCCCCACTGAACGATGTCGTACCTCTTCTTGGAGAGGAGGTGCGCCAGGAAGGGGAGGGCGATGGCCGCCAGCCCGGCCAGCATTGCGAGATTCAGAAATCCAGACGACATGCGGGCGGACTAAGGGGATGGACTGAGTAAGGCTGCCATTCATCCCGCTTTATAGTGTCCCGCCCGACCGCCGTCGAATGCGTCCCCTGGACAAGGAATCTCCAGATGGAATGGAACTCAGAACTCGTCCATTGATTTTCCGTATCCAGAACTGACTTAAGAGCCGCCCATCATGCCTCCGCCCATCATGCCGGGGAAGCCATACTGGTTCGCATCGACGTCCTGCCATTGCGGCGGAGTTTCGAGTCCGGTGGAACTGAATCGCTGCATCTGTTCCAGCAGTTCGTGAATTTCACGATGAACCCGTTGCGTCTGGCGGATCATCAGCCCTCCGTCAATCGCCACCATCTTGCCGCCATCACCATCGATATCGTACCAAATGCCACTTGTGCCACTTTGAATGAGGTCCATCGCGGTCGACGGCGTGAGTCCCTGATAGTTCCGCATCTCGTAGAGGCGGGTTTCCATGAACTCCTCGGCTTCAATAGCCGTGGTAATGAACAAGACGTCGTTCTTGATCAGGTAGTCCAGCCTTGCCCCATTGACGTCACTCAACATGATCTCCATCGCGTTCTCCAATGAGATTCCAGCGACTGTGAATGTTAGCGCCTCGTCAGGCGTAACACCTTCGTCTTGGAGTGCCGCGACATCGATCCGTATCGGAATGTCATGCACTTGAGCGATGTAGTCCATTGCTTGCGATAAGGGCATGTCCTGGAATTCGACATTCGTTACCTGGTCGAACGCACTTTCAATCCGTTCGCGATTCTCGGAGTGCGGCCCATAATCAACGCTCGTCGGTCCCGCGCCACTCATCATTCCGCTTCCCATCCCCATCATCATTTCCATGCCTGCTCCTCCACTGGAGCCGCTGCCCATGCCGGGGTATCCAGCCCCAGGGGTTCCGCTCCCCGGCATCCCCATCATCTCGCCGCCTGCATCACCACCTCCACCCGTAGGCGCTTCAGCCGAGTCGATCACGTCCAGCAACTGCCGCAATGCCTCATGCTGTTGTGACGTTGCCAGAACAAGCAACATGTTCGATCGTTGATCAGCGTTCACAGTCAGGCCGGGCATCATCTCTCTAATGGTTGCTTCAACTTGGGCAACCGCGACGTTCTGCAATTGATACGCCATGATGAGCTGCTCGCCAGCCGCGTCTTCAGCAACGATTCCGCTACCGGCGAAACTGACGCCGCCCTCTTCACCACCACCAGCGGCGGCATCGTCAGAGACAAGCGAACTCAGCCCCGCTCCACCCGCGCTGGCGCTGCCGGCTCCTTCGCCATCACCCGAGGCGACGACGAACCCGGCAGCCAGGCAGCAGACGCCTGTCAGCATCAGAACGATTGTTGTTTTCGCGGCAGCCATGGTAGCGATCTCCTTGCCGGCGAGCAGCACGGCATTGGGTGTGCAGGATGAAACAGCAGTTCCAGCGGCCCAGGCATGAGCCGCGACCGACGTGCTGGTAACCAAAGTTGAAAAGGTGGCTGCCGAGGCAGCCTGTTGACTCATTTGAAACACTCCGACAGCAATCGCCAGCGAGACACCGCGCCTTGCCAGCCTCAGCCTGAGATCCTTGCGACCTCGCTTGAGCCGTCCATCGACGGCATCGACCGAAAGCCCCAATCGCTGAGCAATCTCCTCGAGCGTCAGACCTTCCAGGTAATGCAGAGTGATGGGATCTCGATACTTCTCCGGCAGTTGGGCGAGTTCCTCATCGAGGGTTTGGCGTTCGAATGACTCGCCGACGCCACCGAACAGGGTCGACGCCGGTTCCATGTTTTCCTCCCAACTGGCCAGACGCTGGGCCTCACTCATGGCCCGAAGTGCAATTCTGCGCGCCACGCCATGCAACCAACTGGCGAGTGACTTTCGCTTTCTGATCTTGCGGGCATTTTCGGCCAGCACCAGAAACGTGGCTTGAAAGACATCTTCGGCTCGATTGCGATCTCTCAGATGTCTGAGAGCCACACCGAACACGAGACGTGAATAACGCTCGACGATCGTCGCGAACGCCGACTGATCCCGATCGCTGATGAAACGCTGGATCAGTACGGAGTCGGGAACATCGTCGCCGTTCCTGCGAGCGCGCCTGGAACTCCCGCCGTGGGAACCATTTGTGCTCTGGGAAGATGATGCATCCTCCGATCGCATGATTCTTCGGGAGGGAGATGTGGATCGCATGACACCTGTGTAGTGCAGTGAGTCGAGCCGATCGGGCGCGGAAAATGAAAGATTCCGTGAGAAAACCCGCCGGCTACTCAAGTGTCCCCCGACGCCCGAGCGATCGCAAGCTCGATGCGGTGCAGACAACGCTCCTTTCCCAGCAATTCGAGGCATTCAAACATGCCGGGGCCGACAGCTTTGCCGGAAACGGCGACCCGCACGGCATGAATCACATCCCCCAGCTTGATCCCTCGCGAATCGACAAAACGCTGCATCACGTCGTGCAAATTCGCGGCGGTAAACGGGTCGGCCTGCGCCAGTTCGTCGGCAAAGCCTTTCAGCAGATCGACGGCTCCAGCGGCCTTGGTGACGCGTTTCTCGAACGCCTTCTCGTCGTACTTGAGGGCATCGTCAGCGACAAAGTATTCGTCATAGAGCAGAATGTCGCTGAAAAGTTTGAGTCGCTCGCCGAGCGCGGTGATGAGCGATGCCACGAACTCGCGAGACTCGGTGCTGACGTTCTCGCTCACCCAGCGGGCTTCAATCAGGTAGGGGAGGCAGCGTTCGACTTTCTCGTCGATCGACAATTGCCCTATCCAATGTTCCTGGTAGGCGAGCAGTTTGTCGGGGTCGAATCCGGCACAGCCTTTTACGACGCGGTCGAGCGTGAAGTTCTCCACCAGAAAGTCTCGCGACATGAACTCGGTCTTGTCATCGAACGACCAGCCTAACCTGCCGAGCGCGTTGAGAACCGCCTCCGGCAGAAAGCCCATGCGCTCGTAGTATTCGACCATCACGGGGTTCAAGCCTTCGGAGATCTCCAGGCCGATCGCGGGGAGGACAGCATCGGCCATCTCGAACAATTTGCGAAACTGCGGGTTGCTGCGGTACTTGCCGATCTTGCGCTTGCTGAGTTTCTCCGACGTGCCAGGCGCCGCCACGAACGGAATGTGCGCGAACCTCGGAGTCTCGGCTCCCAGCGCTCGGTAGATCAGAACCTGCAAAGCCGTATTCGTGAGATGCTCCTCCGCACGAATGACGTCGCTGATCTGAAGTTGAATGTCATCGACCACGGTCGCGAAGTTGTACAACGGCGAACCATCGGTGCGAGCGATAACGGGATCGGGGATCAATCCGCAATCCCATTCGACGTGACCCCGCACTTGATCCTCGATCGACACGGTATATGTGCGGTCGACCAGCAGTCGAATGACGTGTGCCGTCCCGGAGTCGATCAGCCGTTGACGTTCGGCATCCGGCAGATCGAGCGAACGCCGGATGTTGATGTAGTTGCGTTTCTCCTTCTCAGCCGCCTCGCGGTCGGCCTTGATCAGTTCGGGTGGATCGAAATCGCGATAGGCCTTCCCTTCGCTCAGCAGTTGTTCGATGGCCCGGCGATAGAGGTCGCCGCGCTGCGACTGAAAGTAGGGTTCATAGGGTCCGCCGACTTCGGGGCCTTCGTCCCAGTCGAGGCCGAGCCAGCGAAACGCCTGCAGGATGGGGCTCAACGCGGCGTCGATGTTTCGCTGCTGGTCGGTGTCGTCAATCCGCAGAATGAACTTGCCGCCGTTATGACGAGCCCAAAGCCAGTTGAACAACGCCGTCCGCATGCCGCCGATGTGCATGTAACCGGTGGGAGACGGGGCAAAACGAGTGCGAACAGTCATGGAGTGGCGTTTTCGAGAGGACTTCGAATTTCAGCGGCTCTGCAGGGTACCGTTCCACCGCCGTGGTCGTCACGCGAACGACGTTCTCGATCGAAGAATGCGAGTTTCATGCGGACGTGACAACCTGACGAGGGCCGACATCGAGACGGCACGCTATGATATCGCTATGTCGCACCCCGCCCCATCCTCAGAACGCTACGCCCAGGCGTGGATGAAACCCACGCTGCTGCTGGCGGCGGTTTACAACATTGCCTGGGGCACGGCGGTGATTGTAGCTCCGCAGACGACGCTGAAGTGGTGCGGGTTCGCGGAGCCGGCCCGTTATCCGCAGATTTGGCAATGCATCGGAATGATCGTTGGCGTCTACGGCGTCGGATATGCGATTGCGGCCTTCAATCCCATCCGTCATTGGCCGATCGTGCTGGTGGGACTGTTGGGGAAAGTTCTCGGTCCGATCGGCATGTCGGCAGCGATACTTGATGGGACGCTGCCTCCGTCGGCGGCCAGGACGATCATCACCAACGACCTCATCTGGTGGATTCCGTTTGCAGTCATCCTCTGGCAGGCCTGGAAATGGAACCAGCCTTACGCGGCGTCACTCACGGAGGCCGAACTGGGAGACCCGCTGCGAACGCTCAATTCTCAATCCGGCGAAACACTCGATGCGTTGAGCCGACAGCGCCCAACGCTCGTAGTATTTCTGAGGCATGGCGGCTGTACCTTCTGTCGTGAAGCTCTGGCGGACCTGGCCCAGCAGCGTGAGAAACTAAAGGAACAGAATGTCGGGTTGGCGCTTGTGCATCTCGGAGATGACGCCGCGATGCAGGCGTATTGCGAACATTACGGCGTGGGAGACGTTCCCAGATTCTGCGACCCGGAGCGTCGGCTGTATCAGGCGTTTCAGCTGAAACTTGGCGGTTTCAAAGCGTTGATCGGCCCTAAGGTGATTTGGCGCGGGCTCAAGACCGCCTTCGTCGCCCGGCATGGAATCGGATCGTTCGATGGCAACGTGTTTCAGATGCCCGGGGTGTTTTTGATGGAAGACGGCAAAGTCGTGCGCGAGTTTCGACATTCGAGCGCTTCCGACCGGCCGGATTATCTGGCGATTGCATGCCCGCGACCGGCGTCGTGAGTGATACGGTCGGCGGAAGTGGGTGAGCTGCCGACATTCAATCCGTCCAGTAGTGATTGCACTTCGGATTGCATTCGTCGTGTCAGTTGAGCCGTGGCATCGCGTGCGTCACGCGTTCCCGGCACCTCGAAGGGCTCGCCGAACTTCACGACGGCCCGGCGTCTGCCGCGGACGCCGGGGTAGTCGACGCCGAGGATGTCTTCTTCGAGTTTGTCACACGTCTCGGCAATGCGTTCGATGCTGGGATTGCCGGTGAGATAGTCGCCGGGATAGCTGTAGAGCTGAATCACGAAGAACAGGTCTTCCATGTCCTTCGCATGTGCTTGCCGCGTCGCTTCGTCGATCGAATCGCGAATGCCAGCCCGGATGATAATTCCGCGGAGTTCCTGCACGCGTTGAGGTACGCCGTATCCCTTGCCACGCACCTGATGCCGTGCTTCGAGCGACTTAAGGATGTCTTCACCGAGCATGGAGATCCGTTCGGGAAGCGGTCCCGATCGCGGTTGGCCGAGATACTCTTGTTCCTTGAGCATCAGCATTGCCTCGGCCAGGTTCAGTGTGCGTTCTACCAGCGAAGCAGAAGGATTCGGCTGCCAATGGATGGCGTCTTCGAGTCGACTGAGCACCTGGGAAAGTTCTGCCGTCGGATCGTCGGTGTAGAAGCACTTCATCGCGCATGGGACGACATGAATCGGTCGTACCTCCCGCCGCGCCGCCTGCAACGCGATGCCGGCCGCTCCTTCGCGAAAGTCGGCAACGCAATCGGTGCGGTGGTAGATATCTCCCTCAGCAAACACGACGAGTGGCGAGTCGCGCTGAGTGAGCACTTCGATCGATGTTTTAATCGCCCGCGTGTCGAGCACTTCTCGATTGATGCTGAAACAGCCGTGCCGTTGCAGCATCCAGCGCTCGATGGGCTTGGACATGGCGAAGACCTGCCACGCCGTCAGGAAGTGAAACGGTCGGCCGATGCGATGCCCGGCTTCGATCAAGACGTACGAGTCATAATGGAACGAATGGTTCGGCGTGATGAGTACTCCGACGCCGGCGTTCAACAGTCGCTGGACATGGTCGACCCCTTCGACGTCGACGCGTTCGATGCTTTGCCCTCGGCGGAGGGTGCGATTGATGAACGGCCGCCACATTCGGGCCAGTCGTGGACTCAGCCGGGGTGCCCAGTATCGCGGGGGCATTCCGTAGGGTTGACGATTCAATGGGTGAGCCTCATGTTTGACGGGCGTTTATTCACGCATGATGGCGAAATTGGGGGCAGGATATCACGCAGCGGATGCACATTTGGCAGCGGTCGCCGTCAAATGTAAGATATCGCGACTCTCGGTTTCTATTGATAGTGAATGAGATTTTTGGGTCCACAGGAATCATGCCGCAGGGCGACTTAAGATCGATTCCAGCGACATTTCGTAGAACGCGTCGTCATTGACCTGGCGGCATTCCTCATTCGTAACTTGGTGAGATCACATGCCCTTGGAAGTTGAATGCCCTGGTTGCAGCACACGCTACCGTGTCGGTGACGACAAAGGGGGCAAGCGTCTTCGCTGCAAAAAATGCCAGGAGGTCATCACGGTGCCGATGGGGAACCGACCCTCCGACCCATTCGCCGTGTTCGACGACCCGGTTGCCTCGGATGCCGACCCGTTCGGTGGAGGCGGCGATGACGGTGGGGACATGTTTGGCAATTTCGACATGGGGTCGGCGTTCAACGACGCACCAACGATGCCTCCCGCCGGTCCGGCCGTCAAGAAACCCAAGAAAAGGAAGAAATCGCCACCGAAGAGCAGCGGTGTCGATGCCGGCGTTTTGCTGGGGATCGGAGTCGGTGCGCTGGTCGTCATCGGCCTGGGAGTCGGGGCCTTTATTTTCTTCGCGGGCAAGGGATTCAGTTTAGGTGGCGTCGACCATGGTGGAGTTCGAGTAGGTTTCGGAGATATCGGCGCGACAGGAACGGTGCGAGTCGAAAACGGATCTCTGGCTGCGGGGGACGGCACTCTGGAAGCGGGAGAATTCTTCGATGAGTACACGTTCGAAGGGCAAGCTGGTCAACGAATCTCGATCACACAGTGGTCCGACAAATTCGACACTTTCCTGATGCTCGAGATGCCCAGCGGAAGGGTCATCACGAACGATGACGCTGGCGGCTTCGATTTCAGCGCGATCCGAATGCCGCTGCAAGAAACGGGAACCTATCGCGTCATTGCGACGTCACTGGAAGCAGCGGAGTCAGGGAGTTATGAGTTGGAGATCGCGCAATCGGCCGATGTCATTGCACATGTGGAACAAGGCGAACTTGGAGAGGGAGATCCGTTGGGGAACGAAGGCGCTTATGAAGACGTGATTGCCATTCAGGGGACTCGCGGACAAAGGCTGATGGTCATTGCCAATTCCGACGCATTCGACACGATCGTTCGCCTTCGTGCGCCCGATGGAACTTTCATCGAAAACGATGACGCTTGCTTTAACACGCTTGCCGGGGTTTACAGCGGAGAACTATCAACCAACAGCCTGCTGGTCGCCAATCTTCCGGTTGGCGGCGAATATCAGATCGTGGTCACGTCTTACGACGCCGATGTCACTGGAGCGTATACGCTGGTGTATGATCAAACCGACGCGGTCGACCGAGTCGAGCAAGGCAACATTGGTTTTTCCGACTCGCGCCTCGACGACACAGGAGAATTCTATGATCGCCACTTATTCCAGGGGCAGCGTGGCCAGAAAGTCAGCATCTCGCTGACATCGCCTGACTTCGATCCCTACCTCATTTTGTTTGCCCCCAGCGGAGAGCAATTTGATTGCGACGACTTCTATCCAGGGGCCAGTGATGCCGAATTTGTGATGACATTGCCTGAGTCGGGAGAGTTCGAGATCGCCGTGACGACATACCAAACAGGCGAAACCGGCAACTACGTGTTGGCGATTGACCTTGAATAGCGGCTGTCGAGTTCAATGAGATTGCAATGACTCAGCCACATGAGACAATCCATGTCGTGGAGTTTTGTGAATTCGACAACGATTCCGACAACTTTTGTCCAACACGCCGTTCTTGATTCGGCAGCCTTTATCACTCAAGTCTTGGCGGGATCCCATGTCCTTGGAAGTTCAATGTCCCGGTTGCAGCACGCGTTATCGCGTGGGTGATGACAAGGGTGGCAAACAGTTGCGTTGCAAGCATTGCCAGGAAGTGATTTCGGTCCCTTTCACGTCAAGCGGTGCCGACCCCTTCAATGTGTTCGACAGCGTTAGCGGAGACGACCTTTACGGCACCGGCGATACGACCCAAGGCGGCAATCGCGGCGAGACATTCGACAACGGCGATTTGTTCAACAGCTTGGACAAGGGGCCGACGTTCAGCAATGCCCCCACCATGCCCCCCACAGCGCGGACTGCCAGCGGTGCCCCGCGCCAAACTGGTGGCGATAACTCGGTGTTGATCGGAGTCGGACTCGGCGCGGTCGTTGTGATCGGCCTGGCGATCGGAGCCTTTGTCTATCTTTCCGGGCAAGACGATGATCCCCCGGTCGGCGGAGGTGGTGGTGGTGCCATTGCTGAAGTCGGTGGCGGAGGTGGCGCAATCGCTCAAGGAGGAGGAAACGCTGGCGGCGGAGGTGAGGTTGTCGAAGAGGGAACACCTGGGGGCGGTGGAACCATCGACAGCGGTGGAGGCGAGACTGGTGGTATGAGCAGCGACGAAATGACTGGTGGTGGAACAACGGGAGAAACAACCATTGCAGATACCGACGGTGGCACCATCACCGAAGACACGACGGTGGTCGACACGACCGGTGGGGGCGAGACTGTCGTCGATACGACCGGTGGAGGCACGACTGCCGGTGGAACTTCCGGGAGTACACCTGCCGCGATCCCTGTGGTGCGCGAAGAGCATGGCAGCCTTGCCCGTCGTGATAGCACGTTGCCGGCAGGCGAGTACTACGACGAATACTTGATCGACGCCGTCGCAGGACAGCGAATTGAAATCACATACACAGCGAAGGCCTTCGACGCCTACCTGATGCTTGAGACACCCAGCGGTGACGTCTACGTCAACGACGATGCCGGCGGAATACACATCAGTGTCATTCGTTTGCCATTGCCCGAGTCAGGGACGTACAGAATTTATGCCACGTCGCTACAGGAAGCGGAAACCGGAGACTACGACTTGCTGATTGCTTTGTCCGACGCTTCGGCCATCGTTGAGCAGGGCTCCCTCGCCACGGGCGATACTGAAGGCCTCTCGGGAGCGTACCAGGATACGTTCACGATTCAGGGGATTCAGGGACAGCGTCTGACCGCTATCGCGTGGTCCGACGCGATTGACACTCTGCTGCAACTGCACGCCCCCGATGGTTCCGTCATCGAGAACGACGATGCCTGCTATGGTGCGGTTGATGATGTTTACTCCGGCACCGTCTCGACCAACAGCCTGCTTGTTGCGAGCCTGCCTGCCAATGGGGCGTACCAGATCGTGGTTACGTCTTATGATCCAGGAGTGACGGGAGCTTACGCCTTGGCGTACGACTTGACGGAGCCTGCCGACCGTGTCGAAGTCGGAAATCTTGGCGTTCGCGATGATCGCCTTAGTGAAACTTTCGAGTACTACGATCGCTACACGCTGCAGGGAGAGCGAGGGCAGAATGTTCGCATTATGTTGAGTTCTCCGGACTTCAATCCCTATGTCATGCTGATCTCACCCAGCGGAGAGCATTTCGAGTGCGATACCTTTTACCCCGGAACGATCACTGCGGAACTCATCATGCCGCTCCCCGAGAATGGTGAGTACATGATCAACGCCACAACGTCGGAAGCGCGTGAAACCGGCGACTACGTGCTGACAATCGATTTCGAGTGAGCGAGCGAATGCTCCATCATCAGACGCAGTCAATACGGCACGATTGATTTTGACGCACTCGAATGAACTCTCACTGTACTAGTTGCACCGGCACAATCTGCCGGACGACAGCCAGGTCGGCCTGCAGTTCGGCGTTGAACGCGCGGTCGCCGACGATGCCGATCGAGCCGCCGTTGTGTTCATCCAGGTTGACACCGGCCTCTGCGACGAGCAGCGTCAACAGTCGGCCGTCGGGAGCGACGAGGGCGTGTGTCGGCCGGCCCGGTCCGAGATCAGGCAGCTTCTGCACGATGCCTGCCCCGCACATTTGCTCGGAGCCGACGGCAGGCGGAGCGGCCGGTTGCGATACCGTCTCGGCGAATGGAATTCCCGACAGTTCGGGTGCGGCGGCTGGGAATGCCTCGAGATAAACCGGTTGCTGTGCCAGATCCGTGGGCATGATGGGAGGAAAGGCGCTCTGCGCTCCAAGATCGACCGGCATCGGTGAGAAACCTGGAAATGCACCCTGCTGCGGCAACGCACCCTGTTGCTGTATCGTCTGCAGTTGCTGATCCCGCACCGTGGTGGCATCTCGAATCTGCTGCAACTGCTGAAAGTCGTTATAGACTTTGCGTCGGGCTTCGAGTGCCCGCAACCGCTGGTCAATCTGTCCGTGGAATCGCACGTCCCCTTGTGGACGCAGTTCCATGTAGCTCTGGACAAGTCGGTCGAGCTCCCATTGGGCCGGCTCAAGCTGCATCATGTCGGCATATTGAATGTCGATTTCGCTCATTTGGGCCTGCAGCGCGTTCGACTCTTCAGTTTCAACGACAGGTTCCGAGGAGGAGGCCGTCACGACCTCGACAAATTCCAGCGAGTTGAACTGGCTGGACGGAATGCGGTAGGGGTCAAGATCCTGCTGCCTGCGAGCGACGGGATCGACGGCCACGAGAAAGTCTCCCTTCACCCAACGGTATTCGCGAGCGGGTGGCTCGATTCTCAGCATCAGCACAGGACCGGCATCTGTCTGCAACGTCTGTTCTCCCAGTATGCGAACGCGGTCCCCGCTGGCGAGTTCGCGACCATAGAGGGAATGGTCGTCGCTCAACTGACTGCCAATGCGTACGACGGCTCGAGTTGCAACTTCCCCTGGATTCATAGGGACGCTGACGGTGCCGACATCGCCTCCCTGCCGCTGCACGACGCTGGCTTCAATCCAACTGAAGCTTCCCGACGGCGGGGTGATCATGTACCAGCCTCCGCGGTCGTGGCGATGCACGGTGACCTGCTGGCCACGTCTCAGTTGCCCGGTCACGTAGTAGCGATCCTCAGACGGGCCGGCTCGGACTTCGACTTCTTCCGTCTGCACGGTGGCCTGATACGGGAACTGCGGCGGCGTCGCGCCGGCTCGGGCCGTCACCAAGGTAACAGACAGAATCGATAGTGTGACTGACAGTTTGCGGAAGCTCATAGAGACCTCGAAGAAACGGATTGTGCGCACCATCAGCAGCGGACAGGACAAAAACTGACCTGAGACCGATGACGCGTCTTCGGGGATGGAAGATGGGGGGAGACTGAGAACTTAGAGAGAGGAGGAGGTGTCCGCCGTGGAGACCAGCGGACGAGACGAGCAAATATCCAATCGCGTGACGGGCGGCAAGGTCAATTCCGCCAGTTCCGCCGGTGTTGAGGTCGGCGAAAACCACAATTCGGGCAAGTTGGATGACTCAGGCATGCGGCTCGACTAAGTTGTCTGTCTTCGACGACTACTTCATTCACCTGCCGTAGACTCTCGCAACAAACGATGCAGCCCGTCTCCCTGGCAATTTTCTGGCATCAGCACCAGCCTTATTATCCGGACGATGTTTCGGATGAAGTGCTGATGCCTTGGGTACGCCTGCACGGCACGAAAGACTACATCGGAATGGCGATGCACCTGGATGAGGTGCCGGAATTCCGGTGTACGATCAACCTCGTCCCCAGCCTGCTGGTGCAGATTGAACGGTACGTCGCCGGGGGATCGGATCAGCACCTCGATATTTCGAAGTTACCCGCCGACGATCTAACGGGAGCCGACACCGAGTACCTGCTCGAAAACTTCTTCATGGCGAACGTCGAGACGATGATTCGTCCGCACTCTCGCTATCTGGAGTTGTTTCAGAAGCGGGCGGTGGACGTCGACCCTGCCTCTCGTGCGGTTTCGCGATTTACGGCTCAGGACATTCGCGACCTGCAGGTGTGGAACAACCTGACGTGGTTTCACGAACTCCTTTTTGAACACGACGCCGACCTGAGGGAGATGCGCATCAAGGGACGTGGCTTCAACGAATCGGAGAAACGCTGGCTGCTTGAACGACAACGGGAGGTGATGGCCCAGATCATTCCACTACACCGCAAGCTGTCGGAGCGCGGTCAGGTCGAACTGACGACAACGCCCTTCTACCATCCGATCCTGCCGTTACTGATCGACAAACGCTCCGCGCGTCAGGCGATGCCGCAATGCGAACTGCCGAAGCATCTCGATTCCTATCCCGAAGACGTTGCTGCACATCTGCAGCAGGCGGTGGCTTATCACGAGAAACTGTTCGGCGAGAAGCCATTGGGGATGTGGCCGTCGGAGGGTTCGGTGTCGCAGGCGATCATTCCGGCGATCGCGAACGCCGGCATCCAATGGATTGCCACCGACGAAGAGATTCTCGCTCAGTCGACGTCGGGTGCCGTCGGACGCGACTCACAAGGGCATGCGACGCATCCCGACCGATTGTTTCAACCCTGGAAGGTCGAAGAACAAGGGGAGTCGTTGCAGATTGTGTTTCGCGATCATGGACTGAGCGATCAGATCGGTTTCCACTATCAACGCAGCGATCCCGTCTGGGCGGCCCGCGACCTGCTCGAAAGAGTGAAGGGGATCGGCCGCGCTGCCGATCGTGTTCGAGGGGACCGGCCCGCGTTGGTACCCATCATTCTGGATGGAGAGAACTGCTGGGAACATTTCCCCGACGGCGGTGTGAGATTCCTGCGAACGCTGTATCGCGAGGCGGTGCAGCAGCCCGAAATCAATCCCGTCCGCGTGCGGGATCACCTGGAATCGCAACCGGCAACGGAAAAGATTGGTCACCTGTTCGCTGGGAGTTGGATCTTTCACAACTTCGCAATCTGGATCGGCCACCGGGAAGATCGCGACGCCTGGGACTTGCTGCACGAGACGCGCCAGTACGTTCTCGAAGCCGAGCGGCGACTAGGCTCCAGCCACGAAAAAGTGCAGCAGGCATGGCGAGAGATTTACATTGCCGAGGGGAGCGACTGGTTCTGGTGGTACGGCGACGACCATTCGTGTGCGCTGGACGCGTTATTCGACCAGTTGTTCCGCAAGCATTTGCAGAATGTCTATCTTGTGCTGGGGGAATCGCCTCCGGTGTTGTTATCCAAGCCGATCACGAAGTCTCGTCCGAAGATTCCGCACTCGCAGCCGCGAGGTTTCCTCAAAGTGAGGATCGACGGCCACCCGAGCTACATCGAATGGCTCAATGCTGGTCGGTACACGTCAGGCAGCGAACGCGGCACAATGACGCTGGTCACGCAAGGTGTCATCAAGGAACTCTACTTCGGATTCGATCCGAAGGACTTGTATCTGAGAATCGACGGCTTTGGTCACACGGCCAAGGATCTGGAGACGATCGACGAATTGAGGGTGCGGTTTCTCTCTCCGGCCGATACCGATCTCGTGATCTCGAATCTGGCGGGACCGACCATCTCCGCGAGATTGGTCCATGAGAATATCGCGACGCCCGCGGAGGGCGTCGAATGCGTGGTCGACCAGTCGCTCGAAATGAAGATCCCGTTGGGGCTCATCACACGGCAGATCGGCGATGCCGTTCAATTCTATGTCGAATTGATCGACGACCGCTTCAGCCGCGATCGCGCTCCCAGCGAGGGGTATGTCCATCTATTCACCCCGTCGCCGGACTTTGAACGGAGACTGTGGCAGGTGTGAAACATCGGCCACTTAACACATCGATCAAACATGCCTGAATTGCGCAAAGATCCCGTGGTCGGCCGCTGGGTGATTATCGCTCCCGAGCGAATCACACGGCCGCAACTCCTGGCCGCCGCGGCCCCATTCGACGAAACTCTCTACGATCCGTTCCTGGAAGGGAATGAGGATGCGACGCCGTACGAGATCATCGCCTACCGCAACGCCGGTTCCGCCCCCAACGGCCCCGGTTGGCGTGTGCGGGTGATTCCCAACAAGTTTCCCGCGCTCAAGGTCGAAGAAGCGATGAGCAAACGTGGCGAGGGAATCTACGACATGATCTCCGGCGTCGGAGCGCACGAGGTCATCATCGAATGTCCGCATCGCGAAACAAGCATGGCCCGACTGAGCATCGAGAACATTCAGGAGATTCTCTGGGTCTATCGCGACCGGCTGGTTGATCTCAAACGCGATTCACGGCTTGTTCATTGTTTGATCTTCAAGAACAAAGGGGCGATGGCGGGAGCCTCGCTGGATCATAGCCATTCGCAGTTGATCGCCAGTCCAATCGTGCCAATCGCCATTGAAGAAGAACTCAAAGGAGCCGAGGCGTTCTATCGCTATCGTGGGCGATGCATCTTCGACGACATGCTGCAGCAAGAGCTTTCATCCGAAACGCGCGTTGTGATCGATTCCCCCAACTTCGCGGTGATCTGTCCCTATGCGAGCCGGTTTCCGTTTGAAACGTGGATTCTCCCGAAGCTGCACTCGAGTCATTTCGAGAACATTCAACGGCAGGGGATCGAAGAACTGGGTCGTGTTCTCAAGGAGGCCCTGATGAGACTCGACCTGGCGGTGGATGATCCTCCGTACAACTACATTATTCACACGGCTCCGTTCGACAGCCAGGAGTTAAAGCACTACCACTGGCACATCGAGATCATCCCGAGGTTGACGGGGATCGCCGGATTCGAATGGGGGAGCGGATTTTACATCAATCCGATTCCGCCGGAAGAAGCCGCCCGGGTACTGCGCGAAACCAATGTTCATACGGTATAATGCATTCACCATTGGGTTGCACTCGCGGAACAAACAGTTAAGTTGAAAATGTGGCGTTCGAGGTAGTCAATTCACTAGCGGGGGAATCTGTCATGCAACGTTTGATGTGGTTGGGATGTCTGGGTCTGGCCCTCATGTTGGGCTGTGGAGGTGGTGACGAAACCGACAGTTCTGGAACTTCTGGAACCACCAGCACAGGTGCCAGTACGACGTCGAGTGGAACGGAGGACGGTCTCGGAGAAGCATCGGGCGATCCTTCGTCGATGACCAGTACCGGTGGCGGTGACGAAGAGATGACCGACGATTCGTCCTCTGGCACCGAGGAAGGGGCATCGGACACGACCGAGGATACGGCATCAAGCACGACCGAGGAAGGTGCTTCAGACACCACCGAAGATTCGGCATCAACGACCACGGAAGAGGGTGCGTCGGACACGACTGAAGACTCCGCTTCCAGCACGACTGAAGAAGGTGCCTCGGAGACCACCGAGGAATCCACCTCGAACACAACAGAGGACGCCGCTTCCGAAACGACTGAGGAAGAGGCCGCTGCCGAAACAACAGAAGAGGCCGCTGACACGGCAGTGGAAGTTACCGAGACATCAACAGTCGAAGAAGACCGTCTCGAGGAAGACCAGTAGTCACACTCGTTACAGACACGATTTTAGGGCGATCGTCGACTCCAGGTCGGTGGTCGCCTTTTTCGTGGAATCGGCAGGATCCAAAGTGAATTCCTCGATCGGCCGTCTGGCTTTGGAATTGCCGAAACCGATGCCATAGATCATGGTTTACCTATTAGACGGCTGTTGGGGACTGAAAACAGCCGATGGGGTTCACTCTTACTGCATGGGGCACGTTATGGGCAGCGACATTCGTCGGGGGTTTGGCTTAGCATCGGCACTGCTGTGCGTCACTCTCGTGGCGGTTCCGGAATCGTACGCCGACGATGTTGCGTCTGCGTCCGAGGCGGCTGCTGCGGTCGATGCCGCGATTCTCAACGTGCTGGAGGAGAGTGCGGTCGATGTCGCTCCTCCCGCAGGCGATGAAGATTTCCTCCGCCGTGTCTATCTCGATCTGGCAGGGACGATTCCAACGCCGAGTGAAGTCACGCTGTTCACTCTCGATCAGTCTCCTGACAAGCGCACCGCGGTGATCGATCGGTTACTGGCCGACGAGCGATTCGCGACAAGCTGGGCCGCCTACTTTCGCGAGGTCATTTTCGCCCGTGCCACCGACATGCGGGCTCGGCTTGCCCAGTCGGGGTTTGAGAACTGGCTCAAGGAACAGTTCGCCCAGAATCGACCTTGGGACGAGACGACGCACGACATCCTGACAGCCTCGGGGGCAGTGGCCGAGGACGGGCCGACCGGATTCCTGTTCGCGCATTTCGGCGACGCCTCGGAACTCGCCGGCGAAACATCGCGCATCTTCCTGGGGATTCAGATCAGTTGCGCGAATTGTCACGACCACCCTTACGACTCCTGGAAGCGAGAGCAATTCCATGAGCTGGCATCGTTCTTTCCCAGGGTCCAAGTTCGACAGGAGGCCAACGGCGATCGACAGTCGTTTACGATTGCCTCGAACGACGCGCAGGGTGGCCAACGCGGTGGGCAGAGGCAGATCAATGTCGATCAACTCTATCGTACGCTTGATGCCAATCGAGACGGCAAGCTGACGCGGGCAGAGGTCGATGCCCAGGACCGGATTCCGCTGGGACGACTCTTTGAATTGGGAGATGCCGACAACGACGGTGCTCTGACCATGGAGGAAGTTCGCCAGATTCCCCAGCCTCCGATGAACCAGCCCGGTCGCGGCACGCCGGAACACTACATGCCCAACCTCGAGAACCCGCAAGAACGCGGGACGTTGATGCAGCCCGTGTTCTTTGTCGGTGGCGAATCGCTGGAAGTCGGTTCTTCGGACATGGAACGCCGTGAGCAGTTGTCGGAATTCATCACTTCGCCCGACAATCCCTGGTTTGCGAAAGCATTTGTCAATCGCGTGTGGAGTGAAATGTTGGGTCAGGGTTTCTATCCGCTGGTGGACGACATGGGGCCCGAGCGAGTCGCCGTGCATCCCGAGGCTCTCGAAATCCTGTCTCAGAGATTCATCGACAACGGCTACAACGTGCAGTGGCTGTTTCGCACGATCGCACTGACCGAGGCCTATCAGAGGGAATTACGTTATCGCGATCCGTCGGAATCGTTGCCGCCGTTCGCGGCCGCCCAACCGACGCGTTTACGATCAGACCAACTCTACAATGCACTCATTCAGGTGCTGGGTGTCAATGGGCTCGCCCCGCGTGGCGGACAGGGGCGTCAGTTTGGTCAATACGGAGCCGGCATCGATGCGGGCCGACTTGCGTTTGCACAGTTGTTTGGCTTCGACCCTTCGACACCTCAGGCCGACCTGCTGGGAACAATCCCGCAGGCGCTGCTCTTGATGAACAGTACCACCGTCGAAACGCTAATCGATGCCGACCGTGACACGCGACTGCAACGGCTCCTCCGTGAGTTCGAAGACAACGAAGACGCACTCGAGGAACTCTACCTCGTGGTACACTCGCGCCTGCCGACCGACGAGGAACGCGCAATCTGTCTGGCACACATCGAAGAAGTCGATCAGCGAAACGCCGCCTTCGAAGACATCTTCTGGAGCCTGCTCAATTCGACCGAATTCTTGACGAAGAGATAGTGCGCTAGAAGGCAGAACTTAACCACCAATCGACACTTCAATAAGGTCAATGCAATGTTCCTGACACATCATCAACACGCGCGCATCAATCGCCACGGAGTCTCGCGACGCAGTTTTCTGCATGGAGTGTCGGCTGGTGCCATTGCCGCGGGAACGCTGGGTTTCACCGATGTGATGAGTCTGTATGCGGACGATTTGCGGCGTGAAGGGCGCGCCCTCATTCTGCTATGGATGAGTGGAGGCCCCAGCCAACTTGAAACATTCGATCCCAAGCCCGACCACGAGAACGGCGGCGGAACCGCGGTGATCGACACATCGGTTCCGGGCATTCAGATCGCCTCCGGCTGGGAACGCACGGCCCAGGTGATGAACGACATCGCCCTGATTCGTTCGATGACGAATCGCGAAGGGAACCATCAACGGGCGACTTATCAGTTGCATACCGGGTATGTCCCATCGGGAGCAGTCAAACATCCCTCATTCGGTTGCTGTGTGGCCGAACGCATCGGCGACGCCGACCTCGATCTCCCCTCTGTTGTCTCTGTCGGACAGACCACCGGTGCAGGATTCCTGGGGGTCAACTACGAGCCGTTCGTGGTCGATAATCCCAATCAAATGCCCGCGAACATCACCGCGACGACTGGCGAAGACCGTCTGCAGCAACGGCTCGGGCTGTTCAATCAACTGGAACAGGGCTTCGCGGATCGTGGAGCGGTTGATCTGGTGAGGAATCAGCGCGAGCTCTACGACAAGGCCTCCAATCTGGTCTTCAGCGACAGGACGCGTGCTTTTGATCTGAGTGAAGAGTCAGCGGAAGTGCGCGACCAGTATGGGCAGAACCCGTTCGGGCAGGGATGTCTGCTCGCCCGTCGGCTCGTCGAGGTCGGGGTTTCGTTCGTCGAAGTTCGCATGAACGGCTGGGACACGCATCAGGACAACGGCGAGCGTACCGCGCAGTTGGCCTCGCAGGTCGACCCTGGCTTCTCGAGCCTCGTCACCGACCTTAAAGATCGCGGCATGCTCGATCGCACAGTCGTCCTTTGGATGGGCGAATTCGGTCGCACGCCACGGGTCAATCCTCGTGCCGGTCGCGACCACTATCCTCGCGTCTTCAACGCCGTCATTGCTGGCGGAGGCGTTCGTGGCGGTCAGGTGATCGGCTCATCAACTCCCGATGGAACCGCCGTTGCCGAACGCCCGGTTCAAGTGACGGACCTGTTCTCATCAATGTGTCATGCTCTCGATGTCGATCCGACTCACGAGAACTTCGGGCCGCTGGGTCGACCCCTCAAGATCGTCGACGGCGGGGAGACAGTGCAGGAACTCTTTTCGTAACCGACCGACTGATGTGACACGAAGTCACTTTTACATTCAGCGACTGACTTCCCCGTCGACGTCTGGTCAGCCGCGGTGGCGTTGTGTAGGATAATTACTGTCGGGGCAAGCAAATTGTCTCCTTCGGACACCATCCTCAACACTCACCCATTCGCTGGAGAATCCCGTGAGTTCCACGCCCGCTCGCAGTCGCAAGTATTATCTTCTGGCCGGCATTCTGATCGGCATGGCTTGCTCGTATTACCTGCCGCACGAGCCGGCGTATGCCGACGCGGTCGATCACAGTCAAAGGTTTGCCGTCTGCACGGCTCAGACAACGGTCGGTAACAGCGAAGCCGTATTTGTGCTGGACTTCGTGACAGGTCGAATCGTGGGGGCGTCGCACAACACTCAGGCGGGCGATTTCACACAGACCTGGGTGCATAATGTCGCGGAAGACTTCAACGCCGGCGACGACGCTCAGTATGTGATGGTTCCCGGATATGTGTCGTTACGCGGCACCGCAGGCGCGACGCCTGCGTTGGGTGGCATCTACATCGCCGAACTCAATTCCGGCCTCGTGAATCTTTACGGCTTCAACTACATCCAGGGAAATCGTATTGCTCTCGGACAGCCGCTGATTCCGATTTGTCAATTCCCGTTCCGCGACGTCATCAACTGATCGCGTTTCGTCGGCCGCAATCACCTGGCGGAGATCCTGGATGCAGCGATTCAGTGCGTCCGCACCACGCCGGCAATCGTCGCTCTCTCGGAATGAATGGGGGCTTAGTCCCTGTACTCGCCGCGACCTGCTGACGATCTCCGGCGTCTCGGCGGCTGCGTCATTGTTGCCAAAGGAAGCCACCGCGAGAGAACGCACTGCCGGCCCGGCCACATCGGTGATCTACCTCTGGATGGGGGGCGGCGTCACCCATATCGATTCGTTCGATCCCAAGCCCGATGCCCCCGAGGAGATTCGCGGCACCCTCTCGACGATCGAGACATCGCTCCCTGGTGTCTTCTTTGCACAGCCTATGCCGTACTTGGCGCGGCTGGCCCATGAACTCTGTCTGGTGCGGAGTTTCTCTCACGACAGCAACGACCATCTACTGAGTCAGGTCTACACGCTCTCCGGTCGCAAGGTCGATGCGACGCAACTCTTCACCGAACCCAACATCGGTTCGGTGGTCTCTCACCTGCAGGGGCCTCGCAATCATCTGCCCGGCTACATCGCCGTGCCGGGCATTACGCGTCCAGGGCCGCCGCCTCATAACCTCTTCGTCGGTGGCTGGCTGGGGGCAGAGTTCGCGCCATTCGCCGTCGGCGGGCAGCCTGATCCTGCCGACTTCACCGTGGGAGAAAAAGAATTCGATCCCACTCCGATGGCCGAAGAGCCGCTGACTCCACCTGAGCTGAGACTTCTGGAGGAACTCAGCGGCGATCGCCTCGTCCGCCGCATGGGGTTGCGTACTGGACTCGAAGAGATGGCCCGGAGACTGGAATCACAGGTACTCGGAATCGATGAGCAATGGGACAATGCCGTCCACCTGCTGACCTCTTCCGACATTCGAGAGTGCTTCGATGTCTCGTTGGAGAGCGAAACCACGCGCGATGCCTACGGCCGCACGAAGATTGGTGGTCGCTGTCTGCTCGCCCGGCGGCTGGTCGAGAATGGTGCGCGATTTGTGATGGTCGATTACGGCTACGATCCCGACTACGGCAACCTCTGGGATCAACACAACGTCGCGTCGCAGAACTTTCCACACACTTCAGAGATGTGCCTGCGGGGATACCATCTGGCGGGCGTCGACAAGGCGGTCGCGGCACTGATTCGAGATTTGAGCGATCGTGGGCTGCTCGAATCGACACTGGTCGTCTTCCTCACCGAGTTTGGTCGTACTCCGAAAATCAATGCCGGCGGAGGCCGCGACCACTGGGGTGCTTGCGGTTCAGTGTTCTTCGCGGGCGGCGGCGTGCAGTCCGGCCAGGTGATCGGCGTCTCCGACGCACAGGGGGCCTACCCTCTCACCGAAGGTTTCGGCCCCGCCGACATCGCCGCCACGATCTATCACGGCATCGGCATCGATCCCGGCACCCGCATCCTCGACCAGCAAAACCGTCCTCATCCGGTGCTGGATCACGGTCAATTGATCGCAGGGGTTTATTGAGCGAGAAGGCGTTAGATGCCATTGGAGCATCTGATGTGTTTCCAACGAGACCGCTCCGTCAATGTGGACTTCGCCTTCCAATTCCGACAGATTTGCCCAGGGATCGCCACAGTGGTGGTGCAGTGATCGTCGGCGCCACCCGCAATATGGGAAAGACGCGTCTACACATTGGTTCCCAAATTACTGTTGCACCAATCGAGGAATGACGCCTGAGCGCGGGTGCGAGAGAGAATCAGGATCGCCCGGTTGCCGTCGGTAAAATAGGGATCGCCCGTCAGATTACGTCGTGGGGCATCGTCGGTTGCGGCCTCGACTCCGGCGACGTAGCCGAATCGCTCCAGCCGTTCGGCAGACAGGAGCGAGTCGAGCAGATAATCGCGGGCTTCGTCGACATCGGGATCGATGCGATGCGTCGTCAGGTTCCAGGTCTTGGGAGTGAACCGCACGCCGATATCGCGGCTGATCTGGCCGATCCACACGGGCTGCTGCATCAACGACAAGTCGGTTCGCCACAGCCGAAGGTGAATTCGTTCGTTGATGCTGGCACGGGCTTTCTGCAACGCCAGATCCTGCATGCGGCCCTTCACGAAGAGAGAACTGACGGGCGAGTAGCGGTATTCGGAGTCGAACAGAAACGCCTTCGCGGTCTTCGCACACGTCGACAGGCTGATGGCTTCCGTCTCGTCCCAACGCCCTCCAAGGCATTGGCGAATCATGGCGCGATCGCCCACGACGACGAGGTTGAGCGGATCACCCTCCTTCGTGCCACGCTGGTTCGACGTACACCGCGCGAACTTCTCGACCCACTCCTTCAATTCGTCAGTGGTGACCTCGCGAATCGCTGCTGCTTCCTCGGGGTCTGTATCACGAACAGCCAGACCTGGTACTTCCAGCGAGTAGTCGAGACGGCAAACCTGGTCTTCCGAGGCAAACTCGATATTGAGGTTCTTGTTCCCTTCGTCGATGTTGGTAAAGACGACTCCCTGGCGTTCACTTCCGGGGGGAATGGGTCCGAAACGAAAACTCTCCTGCTTGAACAACGCGTTCATCCGTCGGTTTGCGGAACGTGCCGAGACCACCTTGAAAGGCAGCAAGATCCACAATGGCAGGATCAGCCACGACAACAGTCCCAGGCTGACGAGCCGCTTCAGCATTGAATAATGACACAAGGCAGCCGCTTCGAGGGGCGTGAAATAAGCCGGATCAACGCTGAAGAAATCGAGTCGGTACGCACGATCGGAGTGGTTGACGCATTTCATCCACACCGGTTGCAACCCGCGTCGCGCGAGCCTCACGCCGAATCGCCGCTGACTTTCGCGATCGCTCAAGACCGCGACACTAACTTGCAGCCCATCTTCCGACTGCGTCTGCGATCGGTCGACGAACGCCTTCTCCTCCGCATGCGGTCGATAGCCAACCGTGAACAACCGCTGCAAGTTGGCAAACATTCGGGGAATGTGTCGCTAAAGGTGGCGTTGCTGAATAGTGTCCTGAGCCGGCTGCAACCAGTTGCGGCAGCTTCGGACTGGGCAAGTAATCGCGGTGGAAGGCGTGTTGCTGTCGTAAGCGTAGTCGAGTGAATCTTTCGGGCCAACTCGCGCACGCCGGGGTTGAGGAACAAGTCGTTATGAACGAGCTACGCACGCAGTAAGCGGAATAGCCCGTCGTCGCGTACTCCGCTTACTGCGTGTGTGGCTCATGTCAGTCAACCCGCCTCATTGCGTACTGCACGACCCCGAATGTGACGTCTTGCAGAGCCCTTTGTCCGGCAATTGTGTGTGCGATGCCGGCAGTCGCTCGTGTCGCCTTTCTTTTGACGAGCGAAATGCGATGATTCAGACTGTTCGCGTTTTTGATTGACACAGCCGCCACATCAAGGAAACCAGTCATGAAAGTTCTTTCGGTCATTCTGCTCCTGGCTTGCCCCGTGTTTCCCATTCTAGCTGATGACGACCCTGTGGCCGCCGAATGGGAGAAGATGCAGGGGGAATGGCGTGCGGTGGCCATGGAGATTCAAGGGCAGGCGGTCGATGAATCCGAGGTTCCGGAAGTGACGATCGAAATCACCGAGCCGGGCAAGATCGAGGCGACCACGCCTGACGGAGAGGTCGAGGCCAGTATGGAAATCGACCTGGCGCAAAACCCTGATCAACTCGACATCCGTCATACCGGCGGTGTCTTCGCCAATCAGAATCAGTACGGCATCTACCGCTGGGAGGGCGAAAAGCTCGTGATGTGCATCGGATCTCCAGGGGGCAATGCCATCGACCGCCCCAGCCGTTTCTCGACACAAGGGACACAGGATTTGATGATTACGTTCGAGAAGGAATGAGACGGCAAGACCTTTGCCAGGGATTTCGCAAGATTCGGGTTCCGTCAGGCCGACGAAAACTACTCAGGACGAACATCAACACACACGGCGTTTCCGTGCGAGTTGCGGCAGAAGATCCGACCGCCCGAAAGCACGGGCACTGTCCAGCAGACGCACTCGGGATTGTTCAATACCTGCGATCGCGCCAGTTCGCGGTAGCCCTCTGTCGAAACCTCGGCGACAGACAACACGCCGGTATCCGACAGGATGATGAGCCGGTCTCCCCCCGCAGTTACCGCGCCGCAACCGAAGCCGCGCTCGATCCACTTCACCTCACCCGTGCTCCAATCGAGGCAACGCAATGTGCATTGCGAGGGGTTATGTGAGTTCCCATGCACGCCGTACAAGTGCCCATCGATGAGGATGCTCTGGTTGAAGTGATTGTTGAGTTCGGTGTTTTCATAAGCCGACAAGAGCCGCCTGCCGCTAAAGCCCAGAAGCGAGCAGCCCCGTCCGTAGCCGGTAGAGATGAAGACTTGATTTTCCACCACAATCGGCGACGTCGAACTGGTGGCGTAACTTGTCTCCCATTCGTGAAAGGCGACTTGCACTCCGTCGTCGGCTCCCACGATCACCAGGCCGTCGTTGTTGAGACTGGCGAAGTAGTTCTGGCCTTCGTGCATCATCGGTGTCGGAGTGCCGTAGCCGGGGCGATACGATTCACTGCGCCAACGAACATCGCCGGCCTCCTGCGACAGCGACACCACGCGGCCCGACTCAATCACCACTTCGTCTTCGTGAATCAAAGCCGACGACGTAAAGCCCCACTCGGGGATTTCAACTTCCGCGACTTCCTGCAAGTTGCGCTCCCACACAACGTCTCCGTTGTCAGCCGAGAAGCAGATCACGTGTCCATCCTTCCCGCAGGTGTAGATGTAGTCGCCAAACACGGTCGGCGTCGCTCCCGGGCCACCATCATGCAGGTCGTTGACCAGTTCGGCGGGATAGGTGTGCGACCAGACGACATCACCATTGTTCACGTCGAGACAGTAAACGGTTTCCTCACCATCGGTATGCCCCATCGTATAGGCCCGGTCTCCCACAACGGCAAACGCACTGAAGCCGATGCCGATTTCGGCCCGCCACGCAATGCGGGGCCCGCCCTCAGGCCACTCGTGCGACCAGTCGGTTTCCTGCGAGATGCCATCGAGTGCCGGCCCGCGCCACTGCGGCCAATCCTCGGCCCACGTTACTTGGCTGAGCATCAACACGCAGCAGGCACACAGGCTCGTTGAGATCCATCGCGATAGAGTCGGCATCGATTCCCCTGAGTGAGTTGAAACGAAAGTCGTAGAAACCGACGCTTATTCTGCGCGATTTCGCCCCATGAGCCAACCAGCCGCAAGCACTGCCGCTGTTTCGATCCGCAGGACATGGGGGCTGAAGGAAACGGGTTTCGCCCCCGCCGATTGGAGTTGATCCCTCTCCGATTCGGTGAAACCCCCTTCGGGACCGATGAAACAGCAGTCGCCATCGCGTTTCTGTTCGAGTGGCGCATACGTCGCGCTTCCCCGCTGGTCCGCCACCCAAAGAGAAGTGCTGGATCCGCACTCGTTGAGCACATCATCGATCGCTTGGTTGGGCGTCATCTCAGGCAATGTATTGCGCCGGCATTGCTTACAGGCGGCGATGGCGACTTGTTGCAACTTGTCGAGCTTCGACTCGCCGGGGAGCACGACCGATCGCTCGGTATTCAGCAGCGTGATTCGCGTGACGCCGATTTCGGTCAGCTTCTCGATCATCTGCTTCAGTCGCTCCCCCTTGGGAGGCGCGACGGCCAGCCACACCTGCGCTGCCGCTGGGGTTTCCTGATGGTGCGGATGCGTCAGAACGCGCACTTCCACATCTCGCCGACCGACGGACGTGACTTCGGCCTCGGCCGATCGTCCGCATCCGTCGAAGATCTCAATATGGTCGCCACGTTGCTTGCGAAGAACATGCGACAAGTGATGTGCTTCGCTCTCCCCCATCGCGACAACATCGCTGGGCCACTCACCGGGAATATAGAAGCGGTCGAGCATGGGGGACGAAAGTCAGGGGAGAAGGAGTCGGCTAAGAGTTGCTTCTGAGTCGGTGGACAACTTGTGTGATACGCTGGACGGCTTCGTCGATCTCATCCATCGTGTTCAGAATACCCACACTGAACCGCAATGACGACTTGTAAATCTCGGGAGATCGGCCCATGGCGACCAGGACGGGGGCGGGTTCGCTGGAACCACTCGAACACGCGCTGCCGATCGAACAGCAGACGCCTTCCAGATCGAGATTGACGAGCAACGCATCGCCGTCGCAACCGGGAAACGCGATATTGAGCGTGTTCGGAAGTCGATGCAGCAACGAACCGTTAATGACGACCGGCGCACACGCTTCCATCAATCGTTCTTGCAGACGGTCGCGAAGCTGTACGAGAAACGTAGTCCGCTCAATCGCATTCGCTTTCCACAACTCAAGCGCGCGGGCCATGCCTGCAACCAGCGCGACTGGCTCCGTGCCGGGTCGGCGGCCTCTTTCCTGATGCCCTCCGTAAAGCATGGGAGGGAGTGTCGTGCCTTTCTTGACCAGCAATGCTCCGACGCCACGCGGGCCGTGAAACTTGTGGGCCCCCAATGCCAGCGTCGTTGCGTTGAGTGCATGAAAATCGATCGGCACCTTGCCGATGGCCTGCACTGCATCAAGGTGGAGCGGCACGCCATGCTCAACGCACCTCTCGGAGAGTCGCGTGACATCTTGAATCACACCCACCTCGTTGTGCGCCAGGATGACGGTCGCCAACTGAATCGAATCCCAAGGGGCAACAGTCGACGGCCGACTGCGTGACGAGGCCTTCTTCGTTCAATGGCAAGTTGTGTCGTTTCCATCCTCGTTTTTGCAGGATGGCGACGGCCTCCATCGTGGCGGGATGCTCTCCCGCAGTCATCGCCACCGTACTCGTTCGGCCAGCCGCGAGACCGAACAACGCCAGATTGGTTGCCTCGGTGCCGCCGCTGGTCAATAGAACTTCATCGGGATGCGCACCGAGGATCGCGGCGATCGACTCCCGCGAGTCCTCCAGAACCTGTCTCGCCCGGCGGCCTGCCACATGCCTGCTGCCTGGATTGCCGTAACATTCGCGCATCACATCGGCAACAGTCTCCACGACCTCCGGCAGGGGCTGCGTGGTGGCGTTGTTATCGAGGTAGATGATGGGATCCGGGGAGGGCATGCGTTGAGTCTAGCAGCCCCCCGTCGTTAGCTGAATTCCAAGGCAGTCGCCACTCTCAACAATGATGGCTGCGGGTCAGGCAAGCTGGGTGAGCTTCGGCGACGTTTTTCGCTCTAGGGATTGCACTCTTCTCCGCCGATTCAATGCTCGAAACCGTCGAACGATCTCGGCATTCGCAGGGCTTGCCCAAGCAAGGCGTGATAGGTTCAAGGTGACGCTTTTACGCGACCAGTCGCGATGTGCGGCCATTACCTTGTTCACTTCGATCATGAAACGCTACAAACAATTCATGCTGGGCTTGCTGGCAGGCACGGCCCTCACATTCGTGGCTCTCCGGTATCATGTGGTTCGTCATGATGAGGGTGTCTCGCTGGTGCCTCGCAATCCGCAGCCACCGCTTCGCAGCATCTACTCCGATGTGCGCGAGTGGGGGTCCGCGATGTGGGAACAACATCCCGAGGTGGCGCAGGCCCTCATCGCCAATGACCAGGTGGATGTGATCTCCGACGAGGCTCTGAACGATGTCTCGCTTCAGGTCAACGAGATGTACCGTCAGAGCAACGAAAAACTGCAGGAACTGCTTTCGGAGCATCAATCTGATCGAGCTCGCGCCAGAATTGCCGAAGTCGAAACAACATCCGTGTCCATCGAGGAGCACGGCAACAATAGCAGCGTCACGATCGGCAGAATCCCCCAAGGAACTTTTCACAACCCGCCGTCCAGTGAACATGTGCCGATTGTCGAAGAGGTAACGCCTCCAGCGTCAAGCAATCAGCCGCCAGCGCAGTTTCGGAACCCCTTTGATTTTCAACCTCGTCGTAGCGAATCGCCGACCGTTGGGTCAGGCAGTTCCATTCCGAGTTCTTCCGACGCGGTCGCGGAACGATCCCGGGATCCCTGGTTACGAGAGTCGAGCCACGTGTCACATGCCGCCCAGTCTGAAGTTGAAGAGTTCATCAGTTCCATCCCCGCGTCTCGTGAAATCGACTTGGGCGATCCCGCTGAACTCGATTCGATGGATGACTGGCTGCCCGGTTTGTTGTCGAACCTGATCGCGACCGACGGCGAAATAATGCACGGACAGGCTCGGCCCACCACGCACGACATTGGTATCGGGATCGCGTCGCCACAATCTTCGGATCAGCAACTGTTGCAGGAACCCGAAGCGCTGCGTGAGCCGATCATTCGAGTTCGCCCGTTCTGATCAGCTCGTCCGTCGGATCGATCATTCGGGCGGCATCCATCCCCGGATCGGTTGGACTCTGCCGCGGTGCATCGGCAACCCATTGCTGCAGGCTGGAGTCGTCGGGCATCAACGATGCCCCGGCTGCGAACTCGAATTCGCCGCCGAAGATGCCGTCAATCACAAGCATCGACTCATCCACTTTGGTGATTGGCAGATCACGGCTGATTCTTGTGCCGACGATGGCGCCCGCAGAGGCGATTGTTCCCGCTCCCTCGATTTCAATCTGAGCCGGCCAGTCCAGAGGCGTCCCGACGCCGACGAATTCGAGCCACGCGTCTCCCCCAGCGAGTTCCAGCACACAGTCGTCGACCGTCATCCGCAAGTTGCAGGCTCCGGCGGGAAGTCGCCACATAGGCCCCGACTGTCGGAAAGTCACTTGTGAGAGCCGCATCTGCTGGATCGACATGCTCGATGGCAGAGTCGATTCGACGAACGGACCAGTCCCCAATCGCAACGTCTGCTCGGCCTCGACGGCTTCGAGACCGCGATCACAAAGGAAGGCGGCCCCCTGAGACACCAGCATGGTGTTGCGGCATTGCAGACGCACCGCAACGGGCGCTACGCCCGCCTCTGTCATGATGTGGACCAGAGGCTCGAATGTCGAAACGTCCATCAGGACGCAGTGATCAATCTGCACAACATCAGATGTTGTTTCGATTAAGGGCTGGCTGCCGGCACCTGCGACAATGCCGTCGCGTTGCACGACGACGTTTTCAAGTCGAACGGCAGGGGCAAGCAGTCGCAGTGGGCCACCATCGACAATGATGACGGCAGGAGTTTGAGGGTCTCCGCGAAGAATCAAAGTCCCCTGTGACTGCAGTTCACCCGCCCGCCAGGGGCTGCGTCCATTGAGTTGGACAACACCGTCGGCGTCCGGTGCCGGAAGTCCGTACGGAGGCGATACGTTTTCACCGTCGTTCGACGTCGCAGGCGATTCGTCGGTCACAGGTGTGTCGGCGGCGGGAATCGTCGTCTCGTCTTGCAGTGAGCCAGCGATGTTCAACAAGTACGATCGATTCGCCGGAAACCAGACGGCTGCCAATAGAACAACCCCCACGACTGAAGTCACTTTGGCCCAGCGACCGGCGGCATCGAGCAATGGCCCCCAGTCGCGTGCCGAGATAGCGGGTCGTTCCAGTTCGCCTGTCAGCCGAGCCAATCTTCGCTGGCCTGCGAGCGTCGCATGCCCGAGTTGATGGAGCACTTCCCCCCAATTCGCGAACCGTTGTTCCGGGTCACGATGGGTGAGACGGACGATCACCTTCCAAAGGTCATCCGGCGTATCGGGGGCAAGTTCTCGCACATCCGAAATCTGGCCCGTTCGATGCCGTGCCAGCTTGGTGAGCGGATCGGCAGAAAGATAAGGAGGACGACCGGTCAACAGGTGCCACATCAGGCATCCCAACGAATACTGGTCGCCGCTTGGTGTGGCGACGGCACCCACGCCGACACGTTCTGGTGCCAGGCACTCGGTGCATTCGGGTGTGAAAGCCGCATGAATTGTTAGCTCCGGATGGACGGCCACCAGTACGCCGGGGAGCATCAATCGGCTGATGCCACGCTGCGAGATTCTGACAGTTTCCAAACGCACATCGCCGTGACACAGGCCGACCCGTTCCAGCGTCTGCAAACCGGTCGCGAGTTGTGCCGCCAGGTCTCTGACGAGCGCCGGCTTCCATCGACCTCGACGCGTCATCAGTCCCCGAAGGTCGCGATCCGCCGCCAGTTCGGAGGTCACGAGCACACGCTGATCGACAACCTCGACTTCCGAGGGACAAATCAGGTATCGCTGATCGAGCTTCTTCAACGCGCCGATCGACAGGTCGAGACGCTCCACGATGCTGGCATGATTCAGTCCGTCGATGCTGACCAACGTGATCAACTGCGACTGGCCCGTTTCCAGCGACTTGCCGCTGAAGTGTTCGTACCAACTATCGCGGCCCAAACGGTCGACGGCGACATGCGATCCCAGACGCAGCCCCTGCCCCTCCGATTCGGTCAGGGCTTGAGCCTGATGGAGCGTCAGGCAACGCAACTGCACGAGAGCATCAATCCAGACGCTGTCGAATGTCGGAAGATCGTGAGCCAGTGTTCGAACCAGCTTGGCCGCTTGCCGAAGCTCGATCGGCCCGCTCAGCTTTAACTCGCGGAGCGTGCGAACCAGTTCTGAAGAAGGAGGCTCCACGTCATCCCAGACTTATCGAATGGCAGGCAGATCACTCGGCTTCACGCAGCCACGGAACCGCGAGTCTCCGGCAACTCGAGGTTGCCAGCACCCAGTCGCTCGCAATGCCCATTCTCGAATTGACTCACCAACCCGTCGAGACTCTCCGAAAGGATCGGCATCGCCAGACAGAGAGCCTTGCGGATCTTCTTGGTCTGCAGCGAGCACTCTCCCTCGCCGAATCCTGATGGACGTCCCTCGAGCACGAGTGATTCTCGCAGAGACAGCCACGGGAGTTCGAAGCGATCGGCCAGCCGCTGGAAGAACTTCGCGGGATTGACGCGCTCCGCGCCGCCGATGTGATAGGTACCCGTTAGCTCGTCACTCCAGGCACGCATGAGGATTTTGGCCAGATCGGTGGCCAGGATCGGCGTCCCGTGACGGATGGAATCGAGCGACATTACACGTTCCCGAGCGATGGCCGCGAGTTGTGTTTCGATCCACCCGGCATCTCCCGCGGGAGACCAGCCGAAGGCGTTGGTGCGCACGATCAGGGCCGAGGGACAAGACTGACGTACGGCCGCTTCGATTTCCTGCACGACCACGGCCTGAGGGGAATCACACTGTCCCGGGCAGTCTTCATCGTGAAACATCCATGGACCGGTGAAGATCGCGTCGGAACTAATGTGTGTGAAGCGCGTCTCGCATTGATGCGCGGCCGACGCCCATTCGGTCGCCTGCTCGACAGCGGAAGCTCGCAACGACTTGGCAGTCGCGGGATCCCAGCTTGTATTGCCCGCCGGTCCGCACAGGACGACCTGGTCGGCGTCGCAGTTTCGGATCAACTCGGAAGGAGTTTGAGACGCCCCGTCATCGGCAACGAGGATTTCACAGTCAGCCAGGGATGTAGAGCCATTGAAGTCGATACCGACCACTCGTGTGTGCTGAGCACATTCGAGGGCGATGTTGGCACCAACAATTGAGTCCACTCCCACGACAAGAATCGTGTCCACGCGTTGCCTCCATGCGTTCGTGGGCCGTCGAATACGGTGAAAGGCCGAAAAGTTTCGACGCGATTCCTTTGCGTCAATTTCCGGCGGGGCGGGAGTATAGGACCAAGGTCAAAAACTCGCCAAGACCAATCGGCAGGAATTGCCGAGAGGAGCATCGCAAAGGTTAAGGCAACAGCCGGCCGCGCTCCTCGGGAGTCGGCAGGCGGCACGTTTCCTTGCGTCCGAAGAACCGATAGCGGCACGACGACACCAGTCGATAACCCAGGTTTCGCAGCGGAAGTGGCACGAGCCAAAGCAGGCTCCCCAGGAAGCTCCAGACGCCACCGAGTTGCCACAAGATTCGAACGATCGCCGACGATCGGCGGTACGAATGGTGGTCGATCAGCATGACAATCGTATCGACATTCTGCCGATCGCCGGGCGGAAGTCGCTCCTGTGCCGTCTCGCCTTGCAGTGGAGCGAGGAGAATCTGTCCTTCACGATTCTTCCTGAGGATGAAATCGACGAGATGATTGCACAGCCCGCAGACTCCGTCGAAGAAGACGATGGGACGTGGATCGTTTGCGTCTGAAGAGACCCTCTCGGCATCGACTTCCCGTTTATCGGAAGCCGCCTTACCCGTCGTGATGTCGTCGGTAGTGGTGCCGGGGGTCACAGGTCGTTCCCACATATCATTGGGCGGCAGGAGGGCCATCAAACCTTGAATTTGCCGCTGAGACTGAATTCTAGGCCGTCCGACGGCTGATCGAAAGCCGATTCCCAAGTCCCATCGCGGATTCGCCGGAGAATGCAGTCCTACACGCGACGCTTGCGAATGATGCTCGGATTCCGCTACTAATTTATCGCCGCTGATTCGTTGATCAGCACTCCGTGGAAACCTTTCGAAGCGAAGCGATCATATGAACGAGGCATCACCTGCCGGGAAAAAGGCTTCCGACGCGGCAAACGAATTGGAAGAACAGGCAATCCGCGGGCTGGCGACCGCGTATACCCGGATGCGCGAGGAGATCGGCAAGGTCATCATCGGGCAGACCGAAGTGGTCGACGAACTGCTGATCTCGCTCTTCAGCCGGGGCCACTGCCTGCTCGTCGGCGTGCCGGGTCTGGCCAAGACGCTGCTCGTGAGCACGATCTCCCGCATTCTGCAGTTGTCGTTCCGCAGGATTCAGTTCACGCCCGACCTGATGCCCTCCGACATTACCGGCACCGATGTGCTGCAGGACGACCCGGAGACCGGTCGGCGCACGTTTCAGTTCATGCATGGCCCGATTTTCACGCACATCCTGCTGGCGGACGAAATCAATCGTACTCCTCCCAAGACGCAAGCCGCTTTGCTGGAAGCGATGCAGGAACGACACGTCACCGTCGGATCGCACAGTTACCGCCTCCCCAGCCCGTTCTTCGTGCTGGCGACACAGAACCCGATCGAGCAGGAAGGAACCTATCCCCTTCCCGAAGCCCAGCTCGACCGTTTTATGTTCAACATTATCGTCAACTACCCGACAGACGCCGAGGAACTGAGGATCCTCAAGCAGACGACCGGCAGTGAAGAACCCGAACTCAAGCATGCCCTCTCGGGCGAGCAGATTCTGGCTCTGCAGGAAGTCGTGCGCCAGGTGCCTGTCGCGGAACACGTCTTCGTTTACGCCCGCGACCTGGTGCGAGCGACGCGCCCTGCGGAACCGACAGCTCCGAAATTCATCAAGGAGTACATCTCCTGGGGTGCCGGACCCCGCGCCGGGCAGTATCTGATTCTGGGAGCGAAGGCCCGCGCGATCCTCGAAGGGCGGTTTCATGTCACGACCGAAGACGTGAAGTCGGTGGCCCTGCCTGTGCTTCGCCATCGACTGGTCACGACGTTCCAGGCGGCCAGTGCCGGAATGACTGCCGACAACATCGTCTCGCAGCTCGTTGACGTGGTTCCCGTCGAAATGCAACAGCGTGCCTCCCGCAAGTTGCAGGAAGCGTGAGAACAGGCGGTGCCTGCCCATTCACGAGACAAGCGGCGCCCGCACTGAGCATAGGCTTCGGCCACGCGACTGCGTCGCCGTGGTTGCATTGCGATCAATGCCATTTATCATGTCCATGTTGGATCACAATCAGATCATTCCTGAAGAGGCAGACACGTGACGACTCCCCTGTCCGATGCGGTGGCAAAGCATCGCAAACTGCTGGATGAGCAAACGGTACGGACAGTGCAATTGCACTTTGATCCCAAGGAGGGAGCTCCGTTCTGGCTCGAACAGGCCAAGTCGTACGACTTCAATCCGCTGACCGACGTCAAGTGCTTCGACGACCTCAGGAAGTTTCCGCTGTTCGAGGACGAATGGCTTCGCGGCGGGCCAGTCACTCGCTTTCTGCCCAAGAAATGGCACGGCGACTACAAATACGTGTTCGAAACCGGAGGCACGACAGGCATCCCCAAGAGCCGTTGCGTCGTGCGGGACCACTGGATCGACTACGAGGAATTCTCCAAGACGATCCCCGACGACAAGTTCCCTCCCGGCTCCAACTGGTTGATGCTGGGTCCATCGGGACCGAGGCGCCTCCGGCTGGCGGTCGAGCATCTGTGTCAATTCCGCGGCGGCATCTGCTTCTGCGTCGATCTCGATCCGCGCTGGGTCGTCAAGTTGCTTAAGAAAGGAGACGTCGCCGGGGCGAAAGCCTATGCCGACCATGTGATCGAACAGGCGGTCACAGTCCTTTCAGCCGGTCACGACATCAAGTGCATGTTCGCGACTCCCAAGCTGCTCGAAGCCCTCGCGATGAAGCTGATTGACGAAGGTTCGAGCATTTCCGAGAAAGGTATCACGGGCATCTTCGCCGGCGGCACCGAGTTCACGCCGCAGTGGTTCCGTTTCTGCAAGGAAGAACTGCTCGGACCCGATGTCTACATCACCCCCACATACGGCAACACGCTGATGGGGTTGGCGTGCGGGAAACCGTTCGATCCCGCCGACAACTTCAAGATCACCTATTTCGCACCGCAGCCTCGAGCGGCGATCGAAGTTGTGACATTCGACGACTACAACAAGATCGTCGGATACGGAGAGACGGGACGCGTCAAACTTTATACACTGACGGATGAACTCTTCGTGCCGGGCTTCATGGAACGCGATGAAGGCGAACGCGAAATGCCGCACGAGAAGTATCCGTGGGACGGCATCAGCGGCACGCGCCCGTTCCATGAGATTGCGAAGACAACGACTGTCGGCGTGTATTGATCCCGTCACTGCCATCCCCCCAAGGAGTGGTTGTGAAGATCGTCTTTCTCGGGACCGGGGGCTATCACCCCAATCAGCGTCGGCATACGGCGGGAGTGCTGCTGCCAGGCGCGGGACTGCTGTTTGATGCCGGCACGGGTCTGTTTCGCCTGACCGACCATCTGAAGTCGCCGACACTCCGAATCTTTCTGACGCACTCGCACCTCGATCACATCGTCGGCCTGACCTATCTGCTCGTCCCGTTCGCCAAGGGAGAGCTGGAGTCTGTCGTCGTTCATGCAGATGCAAAGACGATCGCGACGGTGAAGGAACATCTTTTTGCGCAGTCGATCTTTCCCGTGATGCCCGCGTTCGAGTTCGTGGAACTTGCAGCAGGGGCAATCGCTCTAGATGACGGAGTGACTGTTTCGCATCTGGCATTGGCGTCCCATCCCGGCGGGTCACGCGGATACCGGGTTTCCTGGAACGACAACGGCGTTCACAAATCGCTCGCCTACATCACCGATACGGCGGTTGATGGGACGTATCACGACTTCATTCGCGGAGCCGATCTCCTGATTCACGAATGCTACTTCGCCGACGACATGCAGGACTGGGGGGAACGCACCGGCCACAGCTGCACGTCTCAAGTCGCTCGGCTGGCCGCGGAGACCGGCGTCAAACGACTGATTCTGACGCACATCGACCCGCAACATCCGGAAGACGATCCGATTGGTTTGACGAGAGCGAAATCACACTATGGGAATATCGAACTGGCGGAAGACCTGATGGAGGTCGAAGTGTGAGAGGCGGTCACACCTTCGGCCATGGTTACTCCGGTCCCTACCACGAGGCAGACAACAAGAGACGGTGCTCTTAGACTGTGCCCACAATGATCTCCTGTCCGCTGTGTTCCGCGAGCAATCTCGATGCGAGCAATTTCTGCTCAGACTGCGGAGTTGCGCTTAAGCCAGAGTATGCACTCACCGTCGCACCGGACCGACAAACGCATGACAGCCACACTCCTTCGTCATCCTCAAGCTCATCTCACCACGGCCGGTTCCTGCCGGGAGCAAGAATTGAGGGCCGTTACCGTATTGTTTCGCTTGTCGGCAAAGGAGGCATGGGCGAAATCTACCGGGCCGATGACCTGAAGCTTGGGCATACCGTCGCCCTGAAGTTTCTGCCGAAGAATCTCGCGGACGATCCGCAGAGGCTGGAATACTTCCATAGCGAAGTTCGCCTCACGCGGCAGATCAGCCATCCGAACGTCTGCCGCGTGTATGACATTGGCGAGTTTGAAGGGCAGCATTATCTGTCGATGGAGTACATCGATGGTGAAGATCTGCGGGTGCTGCTCAGGCGTATTGGCCGGCTGCCGAGTGATAAGGGAGTGCAGATCGCACAGCAGCTCTGTGCCGGACTGGCGGCCGCTCACGATCGCGGCGTGCTGCACCGCGACCTGAAGCCAGCCAACATCATGATCGATGGCCGGGGACAGGTGCGGATTACGGACTTCGGTCTAGCGAAGTTGACCGAAGAGGCCACAGGCGGGGAAATCGCCGGCACGCCGGCCTACATGGCACCCGAACAACTGTCGCGAGGAGAAGCAACGATTCAGAGCGACTTGTTCGCCCTGGGTCTGATTTTCTCAGAACTCTTCACGGGCAAAGCGGTGCTGAAGTCAGGATCGATCCCCGACCTCATGCGAGCGCACGAATCTTCGTTATCGCAATCTGTCGAACTATCCGACGATGTCGATCCCGCGATTGGGCGGGTCATCAGGCGTTGCCTGGAGCGGGAACCGAGTGATCGGCCTCGATCGGCTCATGCGGTCGCTGCTGCGCTTCCCGGCGGAGACCCGTTGGCGGCGGCGCTGGCCGCGGGAGAGACGCCCTCTCCCGAAATGGTGGCGGCATCGGGCGAGACGGGGCAATTGTCTTTGAGGACTGCCGGGATCTGCCTCGCCATGTTGCTCGTCAGTCTGGCGTGTCTGGTTCCGATTGTGGGCCGGTCATCTCCTGTTTATGGGTTGGACAAGGATCCTGCGGTCTATGTCGCGCAGGCACAGGACATTCTGATTGATTTGGGGTTGTTTGATCCCAAGGAATACAACGCCTGGGGCTTCGCAGGAACGGGTGGCGAAGATGCTAAGTCCATGGAATTCTGGTATCGCCAGAGCCCGTCCGAAATGGTCCCGTTCGCAGACCCGTCGTACCTGCATGGGTCACTTTTGAATTCGCTGCAAAATCCGCCACCACTCGTGTCTGGCATGGTTTCCATGCGGCTGGATCGAAACGACGCACTGCGTGAATTACTCGTCATTCCCTCGCGAGTGTGGACCGAGCAACGGCCGTCTGGCATCAACCAGAATCCGCAGACGACTGCTGACGGGGAGGGGGAGAACGAGAATCAGGAGACTGATGAGACATCTCTCGCCGGAACAGCGTTGCTCGCGGCCGCGCGGTTGGACCGCGAGGGTTTCGAGGATCATGTCACGATCTGGGATCCTGAAGAGGCGCGAGTCTGGACGCCGCCTGTTTTCGCCGATAAGGCATATTCGTTCGTTCGTCGGGAGGGCGGCGAACTTCTTGAAGCAGACATCCAGCGAGTTGACGTGGCGGAGTTCGACGGACACGTCGTCTTCTTCCACGTGGTCGACGACACAGCGATGACTCCAAAAACTGTTGCCCCTCTCGAAATAAAAGAGAGGAGCTTGGGGTACGTCCTGATCATCCTCACCACTTTGGCTGCTGTTATTCTGGCCTGGAGAAACGTCCTCTCGGGTCGTAGTGACCTGCGCGGCGCACGTTGGCTGGCCCTGCTCATGTTTGTAATCGACTCTGCCGAAACCGCCCTGGGATCGCACTTCAATCCCGCTGTAGTGATGTCGGGGCAACTCCTGGCACTCTCGTCGTCGGCCCGCGTCTGGATCTATTACGTCGGTCTCGAACCCCTGGCGCGACGCTACTGGCCGGAGATGCTGGTCACCTGGAGCCGAGGACTGGCTGGTCGTGTACATGATCCCGGCATTGGTCGCGATATCCTCTATGGAATGTTAATCGGCATCGTGTTCACTCTGATTACTTTCGGACTGCTCGGCATCACAGCCGTTCCCGACCCGAAAACTCTCTGCGGAACACGGTTTTTGTTCTCGGAACTGTTGGGGGGGCTCCGGTGGTCGTTCAGCTTTGCGCTGCAACTTGCGATGGCAATGGTGCTGGTTCGGGCCGTTGTCCGGAACAAATGGTTACCAGCCATCGCCGCGGTACTGTTCGTCATCGCCTGGCACCCTGATATTCTCTCACCGCTACTGGATGGTCCGAGTTCCACTCAAGTCGCCTACGCGGTTGGATTCGCCGCTTACTACTTCGTCACCACCATACTGATCGCGCGCATGGGCGTTCTTGCAGCGGGTTCGTTTATGCTCTGCCATCGCTTCTTTCGACAATTCCCTTGGAGCGCCGATTGGTACGGCCCCGACTTGCCCGGCACCATCTTCGCAGTGAGCGCGATCGTCGTGTGTGCTTTGTACGGATTCTACACTTCGGTGGGTGGCCGAGTTGCGTTTGAGGATTCTCGAAAACGGCTTGAAAGCTGGAATCCAACTCGACGCCAAGTGCGGTGATTCACTCCGCTGCGCGCGACTCACTCTCCCGCCAGCGAAAGCGAGGAGCCGACTCGCGGTCGTAGCCTTGCAGATGGGCGCGTTCTTCTTCCGCACGGTCGGCGGGCCAGATGTATTGCCAGTCGTTGCCGCAGAATGATTCGTCAATCAGTTCGAACAACCGGGGATCGTACTCTCGCAGCTCTTCGCGTGTGTTGACGTGGTTATGATCGTGGTCGTTCTCGCGATTGGTGCCGAAGTAGGACTGCACTCCTTCGGCCCAGTACTCCTGTTTGTTCGACATCGCGTACTTTTCCAGCCCAGAGTCCCTCGGCCTTTGCGGATTCGAACGTCTCGGCCAGAACGTCGTCCCACTCGGGATCGAGAGATCGCAATCCCATTTCATCGATGGCATGCGCGAACTCATGCACGAGGATGTTCTCCGTCGCATACGGGTCGCCGGGGAATTGGAGAAGATTCTCTTCTCCGCAACTGACGGCAGGCCGACGGTGCGTCGCCCCCAGGCCCCGTGCGCGGCGATCCCAGTACGAAGCAGGCTTGAGGTCCGAATGCTCAGGGATGTCAGTCGTGAACTCGTTGTGCGCCATCACGACCAGCCGAACACGGTTTTCAGCCATTGCTTGGAGCACATCGGGCCGCAATCGCAGCATGTGCCTGACGATGTACGCGGCTTCCTGCAGAGCCTCCGGGCGCACTTGGTTGGTAGCCACGATCGGCAGCCCCTCGACCATCAGACACTGCGTGTACGCTTCCGGAAGATTCCGGTCCGTTGGCGGGGCAGCAATCTCTCGCGCAACCGACTGCGTGTCGAGCACGACATCGTCTGCCGCCGTGAATCTTGCGCAGAGCGAGACAACGACGAACACTCCCATCAAGAACGAACGCATGAGGAAACAACCCGAATGGTGTACGGCATCAGGCGAGCACGGCATCGATCGGCGTGCCATCGCTGATGCGGAACGGACGGCCGACATCGGACATGTTTTGCGTCCGATGGTCGAGCCCCAAGGCTCCACATAGCGTAGCAAGCAGATCGGTCGTCGACACCATGCCGTCTTCGACGGTCGTTCCATCCTCACTGGTGCGGCCATACGCCTGGCCACCGGCGATGCCGCCCCCCGCCAGGACGGCCGACCAGGCCGCCGGGTAGTGGTCACGCCCTGCCGACCCATTGATCTGCGGCGTCCGGCCAAATTCACCCATCCAGAGGATCGTGGTGTCGTCAAGGAGACCGCGATCATCGAGTTCGGTCATCAACGTTGCCCAGCCGGCATCAAGTTCAGACGAAAGTTGACGCACCTGATTGAAGTTATCGTTGTGCGTGTCCCAACGTCCGAAGTCGCCGAGGTTGACTTCGACAAATCCCACCCCCTGCTCAATCAGCCGCCGGGCTAAGAGACAGCTTTGCCCGAACCTCGAATTCCCATAGGCCAGTCGCACTTCGGCAGGCTCGTCACTCAAGTCGAACACCCTGCCCGATTCGCTGTTCATCAGTCGGACCGCCCGTTCGACGGCTGTGTGATGCGACCGCACCGCGCCGGCGGAGGGATGCCGACTCACGATCTGTGACTGCATGCTCTCCAGCAGTTCCAGTCGAGTGGTCGCTCGACTGGGAGATGTCCCCACGGCGGGACGCAGGTCGTCGACACCCAGCAGGACGTAACCTTCGTCCGAGAATCCCTGTTCGCGCACATTGAGGGATGCGTACTGCGGACCCATGAAACCGGAGTCGTACGCCTCCGGGCTGAAGTCGGGATTGGAGGCGATGCTCACGAATGCCGGCAACGTGGAGGAATCGTCACCGATTTCCTTGGAGATCATCGACCCGAGAGTCGGGAACCGCAGCGGCCCCTCGGGCTGCCGACCGGTGCGCATCAAAAATGTTCCACGACCATGATCCCCTTCGCCGGTGCTCATCCCGCGCATCACCGCCAGCCGATGGCCGTGCTGGGCCAGCAATGGGAGATGCTCACTGAAACGGAGCCCTGGAGCGGAAGTGTCGATCTCGTTGAATTCCCCGCCGTTGGCGTGGTTCGGCTTCATATCGAACGTGTCGGTCTGCGTCGGACCGCCCGTCATCCATAACAGCACGCAATGTCTTTTACGAAGACCGCTGGCCTGCAAGGCATGAGCCAGACTCGGCATCCAACCACTACACCCGACCCCCGCAATACTGGCGGCCATCGTCGAGAGGAAACGCCTGCGAGAATGAACACTCAGGTGGAAAGCAGACATCGTGACTCCTGTTGACGTAGCGGAAGTCGTGAGACTTCCGAAATGGACATGTCGGAAGTCTCACGACTTCCGCTACCAGACCTCAATCACCGATTGAGTACAAACTCACTGCTGTTAACGAGGGCCCACAGGATATCGCCCAATACTTCACGCGACTGAATCGATTCCGGCGGACCCAGATGGGGCTCGACCAGCGACCACTCCTCATCGGTGGGATACCGGCCGAGCGTCGCCAGAAAGAGTGTCTCGACACGTTCGCGGTCGTCGAAGAAGGGGCTGTCGACGACGGCAGCGAGCAAGTCTCCTTGCTGCGGATCAACCAGTCCCGCGACCAGTTCGCCGTTGAGCATCGTCAATGTCTGGGGGATGCCGCCTTGAAATTCGGTGGCCCGGCGCGTGGGTGCCTCCAGACGATCGAGAAACTGGGTTCGCAGTTCGTTGTATTCCGGCAGCTCGGCCATCAATGGTTCACGGTCGCCTGTCGCGGTCAGCAGGCATTCGAAGACCTGCTCGGCCGAGAGACTGCGGACCGGCATCGCGGCAAACAACTCCGGAGCAGGCGCGGCGGCCGAAGCTGTCACGCTCGACCGGGCGTAAACATCCGTCATCGCCAGTACTTGCAATGTGCGGTCGATATCGAAACCACTGGCGATGAAGTCGGCGGCAAGCAGATCGAGCACTTCGGCCTGACTCGGTGGGTTGTGCAAGCCCAGGTCATCAACAGGATCGACGAGTCCGCGACCGAACAACAGTCCCCAGATGCGATTCACTGTCGCTCTGGCGAAGTAGGGATTGTCGGGTGAGATGACCCAATCGGCAAACTGCTCTCTGCGAGTCATGCCTGCGACCGATGTGTAAATAGTTTCATCCAGGAACGCAGGTGGGATGACTTCGTTCGTCGTCGGATGCCGGGCCTCGTTTCTGAAGACATCGTTGATGCTGCCGGGGACGCCGTTCTGATCGACTCCGCCCGGCGGGCTGACTTCCGCAAAGAAAGCGGCGATCCCCCAGAAGTCTTCCTGACTCCAATCGGTGAAAGGATGATCGTGACACTGCGCGCAGCGAATCTGCACGCCTAGAAAAATCTGTGTCGCGCTCGCGGCCAGTTCTTCCGGCTTCACCTGCAAGGCGTAGTAGTAGACCACCGGTTCGGCATCCTGCTGGCCGAACGAACCTGTGGCAGTGAGGATCTCATGCACGACCTGGTCGTAAGGCCGATGTTCGCGGAACTGTTCCTGCAGCCAGTTCTCGAAGACGCTGCCGGTGGTCGTGTCGGTGCCGCGAGGGAGCATGACCGATCGCCACACCTGCGAGAGATGCGTGGCATGCCGGGGTCGAGAGAGCATGTCGCTGATGACTCGCGCCCGCTTGTCGGGAGAGGCATCGTTGAGAAACTCGCGAACCTCGCTGACTGTCGGAATCGTCCCTGTGAGATCGAGTGATGCCCGGCGCAGAAACATCGCATGGTCGGCCAACGCGGCAGGTTCAACATCGTCCGCGTCCCAAGCCGTCTGGAAGAGGGCGTCGATTTGCTGGCTGACTTCGAAAGCCATGGGGAGATCTTCGGGTTCCGCAGCAATCGCTGACGAAGTCGCGTTCCCCAGCGAGCTAATCACCAAGATCAACGCGAGAGACTTTTGAATTGTGGTTACGATTCGCATCACGCGCCTCTTGTCGTATCGGGAATTCGAAGATACTGCCGCGTTCATTCCGTCACTCCCGCAGGCCGAAAGGCGCGGTCAGCGGCGATCGCCTCGCCTGCGGAGACGAGTGTGTCGCCGTTGGTGTCCATGTCTGTAAAGAGTTCGCTCCCTCCGAGGAATTCGGCGATGTCGAGATCGCCATCGCGGTTGCGGTCCATCCGATAGAACCAGGGTGGCCCCAGATCGTTCGGGCCAGTGGAGTTGTAAGGGCTGGCGAGCGAACCCGGTCGCAACACAATCTGCGTGCTGCGAGGAATGTCGGAGGATCGCATCTCCTCGGCACGTCCCGCGAGGCTGCTCCAGTCGGTCAAGAGTGACGAGCATTCGCGGTAACTCAAACGGCCATCGCCATTGCGATCGATCAATGAGAAAAGACCGCGAGTCTCCTGATGAATGGCAACAGACATCTTTGTCGATTCCACTTGCGATCGCGTGAGCAGCAGTCCCTGCAGGTAAGTCTGCACTTCGTCGACTGAGACTTCACCGGAGCCATCGTGATCGAGCAGGCCGAACGTTTCTTTCAGGAACTCGGGAACTTCGGTGGAGTTGGGGACGAGCCCGTCTTCATCCAGGTCGGAGGCCGCGAACTCCCTGAGCAGCGTCTCCTGCGTTTGCTCGACGCCACGAATGGCCTGCGGAAGAATCTGTAGCAGCACGAGCCGACCTTCGAATCGAAATGACGTCTGTACGACGCCGTCTTGGCCGGTGTGACTCGATTGCTGCACTTCGATCGGCGATCGCTCGGACGTGATGAACCCGATCTTGGTATGCGAGAGTTCTCCATTCGTTGTGGACTGCTGGATCAGTACCAGCACATCAGGGGGACGCTCGGACGGGGTCTCGAAGCGGCAGACGAGGGCCACATTGCTGTTGGCCGACCCCGAAGGAGCCGCGACGAATTCCTGAGCGAGACTGGCAGCGGGGCGCGCGAGTTCTTCTTGAGTCAGCACGCCATTCCCGTTGCGATCGAACTGCAGCAAGTTGGAAATCGCGGCCCACTCTTCCTGACTGACACGGCGATTGCGATCTTCATCCAAACGTGTGAACAGGGGATCTCCTCCGGTCTGAGCATCGACCGACGTGACTTGCACGAGCGAGTCCTCATGCGTGTCGAAGAAGTTGCGAAGTTCCTCGACATCGATCATCTCGTCATCGTTCTTGTCGGCTCCGCCGGAACCCGCAGCGACGAAGATCTCGTCGGCCCGTTGCCGCATCAGCACCGACAACGGTGGGGGCGGGGGCGGCAGGCGAGATGCTTCGGTCTTGTTCAGCAGCCCATCACCATCGCTGTCGAGTTGATTGAGCAGACCGACAAAGTAGGCCTGCCGCAATTGCTCATGCAGCATCGGAAGCGATTTGCCGTCGCGCTGCACAATGAGCCGAAGACGCAACGGGCGCGAACCTCCGGTAAAGACGAGATCGCCGATCGCATCTCGCGCTGCGTCCGGTGGCCAGAATCCGTACAGAGCGAGACCGACATCGGCTTTCGCTGTCGAAAACGGCAGGCACATGAGAGCCAACAAACACGCCGTCGCGCTGTTCGTTCGCAGGAGCAATAACATGAGACGATCCCCTTCGTTGTCGCAGGTCATTCGTCGCGGTTTGCAATGTCCCGCAGCAGGTTTTTGATCTGCTGAATCTCTTCTCGCAGCGACTGAACTTCTTCACGAAGCATCTCCACCTCCTGCCTCAAATCCGTATCCTCAGGGACCGGCGTTGCAGGAACGAAGTCGATAAGGTCATACGAGAAGTCCTGGCCGTAGTAAGAGTTGCTTTCGACATCGATCGCCCATTGAGACTCGCCATCCAGGTCGCGCAGAGCCACGGCGTCGATCTCGTTCCAACTGGAGACCCGAACCGAATCGAGGTAGAGCTTCACGGTATCGATCTCGAAGTCGATCTCGATCGGAATCACCGAGATGCCTTGCGCCTCGGACGTGGGGGTGGGGTCCTCACCTTCCCAGACGACGATCTCCTCTCCGTCGCGAAAGACAGACACCTTGTAGAGCGCGCCGGGACTGTAGTTTTCATGAACCGCGACTGATTCCGGGACAACCATGTTTTCGTAGTGACAGATCAGCCATTCTTCCTGACCGTCCGAAGTCGCCGAGGCCCACGCCGATGAGGAATCGCCGGCGACAAGTGTATTGGGTTCTCCCTCAGCCTGTTCGGGGCCATAGGGGCGGTCGAAATCACTCGCGACGGGTTCGGGGATGTCGGGCGAAAACGGGTCAGCGTAGGTGGTGCTGCATTCGACATTGGAGGCCCAGAGGACTTCGCCATTCTTGTCGTGCAGGCCGATGGCGTCGATTTCGTTCCATCCCGGGACGGCGGGCGAATCGATGTAGACCTTGATGGTGTCGGTGACGAAGTCGATATCGATCGGAATGATCGAAATGCCGCGATCCTCGGTCGTGGGGGTGGGGTCTTCACCTTCCCACGCCAGCACTTCTTCACCATCGGCATTGAACGCCGTGATCTTGACGACCGCGCCGGGGTTGTAGGTTTCGTGAATCTCGACAATCCTGGCATCGATCGCGCGATCGAAATGGAGCAGCAGCCACTCATCATCATCGTCCGGAGTCAGCGAGGCCCAGGCTGTCACGATGTCGCCGGCCCCATCGGTATCGGGCTCGCCGATCGCTTGTTCCGGTCCCCAGGAACGTTTGCCGTTACCGGGAGCACGCTCACCCAGGAATTCAAAATCAATTAGTCGACTGATTCCTGGTTCCGTCAAGACAATGGGGATGGAATCGAGATCCGCATCCGCTATTAATCCCCCCACGGCGTCGTCGACATCAACATCAGCCGCCGCAGTGCCATCCGTCGGCTCTGCCACATTGATGTCCGGCTCGGGCAATTCGGCCCAGGCGGCAGAATGATTCAAAAGTGCGAGGTAGCCTCCCAAGCAAGTCATGAGTGTCACAAACGCGCTGAGCCCCAGGGGTCGTGAAGACATTGGTGTTCCTCCGGAAAGAGAACGCGCTCCAGGCGCGCGGGGATGGGTGGCCGACCTGCCGATCCAGAATGTATGAGCCAGTGTGGCTCCGATCGATTCAGACCAAGTCCAAAGTGTGCGATTCGCGACTTGCTGAGACTCGGCGAGAGTTGATGGCAAGGACATGGGGAGATCCCAATCGCGATGACCTGAAACAAGAGCAGCATCTATGGAAGAAGACGATGCATGTCGCTGTTCGTTTGTCTGAATCTTGTGCGGGCAGTTGATTTAGGGGCAATTCGCGAGTTTGACGCTTTCAATCGCGAGGGAGCTCCTCGTCCTCATTGGTTGCGGCGGATGAAGTCGAATCTGTCTGCCTGCCCACGTGACGGGCGAGCATCGATTGCAACGCGGCGATTTCCGCAGCGCTCAGCTTTTCGTCCTCCAGGACATGAGCCACCAGACGCTGAGCAGAGCCGTCAAAGACGCGATTCAGCAGCCGGCGAACCATGCTGCTGCCTGTCGCCTTACGCGTGGCGATTGCCTTCCAGCGGCGGTCGTCGGTTTTGGCAACCAGTTTCTTGTCGAGCATCACCTTCAGAATCGTGGCTACGGTCGTGGTCGCAATGCCTCGTTGTGCCTCGAGCTTGCTCGCGAGTTCACTTAAGCTGCTCGGCCCCAACTCCCACAAGACATGCAGGATGTCGAGTTCGCGTTCGGTCGGCTCTGGTGAAGGGTGTCTCGGCACGAAGTGAATTCTAACGAATTAGAGTTTTATGTCTATCTCAACCGTTCGATCGTCTCAGGGGATTGTTCACGGATTAACGAGAATGAGGCCGACTCGTTCCCCAGTCTTTGGAGATCGCACCTCGAACTTACAGCATTCGTGGGAAACCGTTACTGTTTCGCAGAGAATCGACAATAACACGTGGGCCGAATCGATCGCGGCACAGTGCGAAGCGACGGGGCCGGAACAGCGACTCGCTGTGAATTGCTCGCTCGACGAAGTGGGTCAAGGCCCTGGGAAATACTGCTGTTCTTGCTAAGTGACGCGAATGGGGCGCAAGGTAATCGTTTGTGGGGCCGGTGAAGTCGGAACTCACATCGCCACGTTTCTGGCTGATGGGGAACACGATGTCACGATCGTGGACGCTAACCCGGCCTTGGTGAAGTCGCTGGCCGACAGTATCGACGTCAGTGCCTATGCGGGCAATTGCGCGAGTGCGGAAGTGCTCCGTGAGGCCGGTGCCGTTTCCGCCGACCTCGTCGTGGCCTGCACGAATATCGATGAAGTCAACCTGTTGACCGCCGCCATCGCAAAACGGCTGGGTGCGAATCGCACCGTGGCCCGTATCGAGCATCGCATCTTTTTTGAGAGTGGCAGCTTCGACTATTCGTCGGAACTCGGCATCGACGGCGTTATCTGCCCCGACTACTCAACAGCGCAGGCGATCGCCCGCGTGCTGCGTAACCCGGGATCGCTGGCCGTCGAAGACTTCGGGCAACATCAGATTGAGATGCAGGAGTTCGCCGTCAGTCCTGGAGCGTCGGCCCTCGGGCGTCCGCTGAAGGAAGTGCGACTTCCCGCCGGCACCATCCTCGCTGCCGTGAAACGCGGCAGCACCGCGATGGTTCCGGACGGCAATACCATCATACAGACTGGCGACACTGTCATCCTGGCCGCGAACAACGACGTGTGTCAGCAGGCGCGCCGACAATTCGAGGTCGAGTCGACTCATCATCGTCAGGTGGTGCTGATGAGCGGAAGCCCGATCGCCGTCTGGCTGTGCCGGGCTCTCAAGCATCATCACCTGTCGATTCGCCTGTTCGAACCCGACCGCGAACGCGCGATGGAACTCGGAAATAAACTCGATTGGGTGACGGTTATCCAGGAAGACGTTGTCGACCAGGCTGTCTTCGACGAGGAACGCGTCGGGCAGGCCGATGTCTTCGTGGCCTGTGGGGACGATGACGATCAAAACATCTTGAGTTGCGTCTGGGCCAAAAGCAAAGGGACGAACACGGTCGTCGCGGTCTCGGGGCGGCTGGATTATATCCCCTTGTTGAAGCGAATCGGCGTCGATCATGCCTTCAGTCCGCGAAAAGAAGCTGCCGACGAGATCAAGAATTTTCTTTCGCATTCACCGATCGACCGTTTGGCCTCGTTGGCCAAAGGGGAGATCGACGTCTATCGCGTGCCGGTCGGCAAAGGGTCGAGTACCGTGGGACGCGCGATCGCCGATATCGGACGCAGCTCGAATTGGATCATCGCAGTCATCCGTCGTGGGGATGAAGCGGTCGTTCCGACCGCGCAGCATCACATCGCGGTGGGCGATACTCTGGTCATCGTTGGTACCAAGGGCCTCGAGCGCACCTTTTCCCGATTGTTTGACGCGACCCGCGAATAGCCACGCTTCGCCCCAGAGAACTTTGTGAATTATCGCAACCTGTTCCATCAGTTGGCCGTGCTGCTGCTCGTGTTGAGCGGGACATCGCTATTGCTTGGTGGATGGAGCGCTCTCGAAACCTACTGGGGATTTGCAGGAGAGCAGGCGGCAGCACAAGCATTGCTCGCCACGTCAGCGATCGGAATTGTCCTTTCGGGCATAGGCTGGATCTTGACGCGTCGCGCGTCGGCCAGTTTTGGACGCCGCGAGGCACTCTTGCTGGTCGCGCTCAGTTGGTTGCTGGGGGCCGCCCTGGCGGCCATGCCTTACCTGATCTGGGCTCGCGTTTCGGACATCGCCGGCGACAATCATCCCTTTCACTCCTTCGTGGACTGCTACTTCGAGTCAATGAGCGGTCTGACCACGACCGGTGCCACCGTCTTGTCGGACATCGAAGCGTTGCCGCGTGGCATTCTGCTGTGGCGGGCATTGACGCACTGGGTGGGGGGCCTTGGCATCGTCGTGCTCTTCGTGGCCGTACTCCCTTCGCTCGGTGTGAGCGGCAAGAAAATGTACCGGGTGGAAGCGCCCGGACCGTCTCCAGAAGGCTTCTCCCCTCAGATACGCGATACGGCTCGCGGCCTGTGGTACATCTATCTGGCCCTCACCATTCTGCAGACACTGCTATTGATGCTGGCGGGCCTCGATTGGCACGACGCGTTATGCCATACCTTCGCATCGTTGGCGACAGGAGGCTTCAGCACTCGCAATGCGAGCGTCGGAGCCTACAACTCGGGGTGGGTCGATGTGATCATCATCGTGTTCATGGTGCTGGCAGGGATGAACTTCGGCCTCTTCTATCAGCTCTTCAAAGGGCGGGCCGCACATGTCTGGCGTGACACGGAATTACGTCTGTATTTGTTGATTCTGTTTGTCGGATCGGTCATCGTCGCCGTGTCGCTGCTCAATCAGCAGATCGTCACGACGACGGGCGCGGTGCGCGGGCCCGATGCCGTCGACGCGGTTCAGCAAAGCGTGTTTACCACGGTTTCGATTCAGACCACGACCGGCTTCTGCACTTCCGACTTCAATCGCTGGCCCGATGTGGCGAAGATCGTGCTGGTTACACTGATGATTATCGGAGGCTGTTCGGGGTCGACCGCCGGAGGGATCAAGGTGATCCGCCTGTGGATCATGCTGAAGGTGATGGCGGTCGAGATCGAAAGGGCCTTCCGTCCTAAGGTGATGCGTCCTGTAAAAGTCGGAACCGCAGCGCTCGATGACGATCAGAAGCTGGGCAATGTCGTCTACATACTGGGCATCGTACTCTTGCTTGGTGTCGGCACAATTGCAGTGCAACTGTTCGAATCAAACGCGAAAGGGGACTTTGCTACCTGTTCGACCGCAGCCGTTGCGACCTTGTGTACCATCGGCCCGGGTTTGGGTGCGGTGGGAGCGGTCGAAAACTACGGCTGGTTCACGACGTCGAGCAAGATCGTTCTCAGCCTGTTGATGGTCCTCGGCCGACTGGAGGTCTACGCCGTCGCCGTCCTCTTCACGCCGCGCTTCTGGCGCGGCCATTGATGCGCTTACGGCATCTCACGTGTGCGCAGCTCGATCCGTGGGATAGACAAGTCAGGTGGGAAGCCACCTCCTGAAAAACGTGACATGTCGGTCTCGGGAGTTCCCTCTGCGGATGGCATCGGTGTCTGAGAGTCGTCGGCTGCTTCGTCGCCCGCATCGCGGCTCGACGGAGCGTGTGTTTCAATCAGTTCGCGTGCCTGATCGCCAAGGTTGTTGAAGAACTGTTCGATCTGGTCCCGCTGCTGGGCGGGGAGCCGTTGCTGCACGAGATTCGTGCAAACGACGCCGATCACCACGAAACCGACGACCATCGCTGCAGGGCGAAGCGTGCGAATCACGGCACGCAGGATCTTGAAGGCCAGAATCAACAGGCCGACAGCGATCGCGATGGCGGTAGCGACGAGTACGAGAGTTTCAAGTTCCTGTGGCAGCATGGTCGACTCCATTGGCCCGTTGTTCGTTTCACTAGGCTGCTCCACTTAGCGAGTGCGACAGGAAAATGGGGACAATCGAGAGATCCGGGCCAAAAAGTACGTGAAATGAAGAGCCAATTTCGAAAACAACGATGTTTAGGTCGGCCTCCAGCCCCATTTACGGTAACGCATCATCCATTTTCCCGCTGAGCAGGGTGTGGAGAACAAAACACCATCACCCATCTGTGCGAGGAGAATCACAATGTTCGACTGGACAAAACTGCAAGAAAATGGCAAGGAAATGCTGAGTAAGGCCAAGGAGAAGCTGGGCCCCATGGCGGAATCCGCCAAGCAGAAAACTGACGCCGCAGCCGAAACATTGGCCGGGAAGATGTCCGAATGGACGGGCAAGGAAGTAACGCCCGGCCACGTCAAGAAAGTGGCCGTGATCAGTGCGGCGGTCGTCATCGGAATGCACATGCTAAATGGCATGAGCGGTGCCGGTGCGGAATACGCTGCCAGCGGAGGCACATCATCCGGATACGAAGGCTTCGACAATTCCTTCGAAGGGCAAACCAACGGCTTCTTCGCCGACAAGGGCGGCTTGAATATCGAAACCCACACCGTCGACATGGACGGCGTCATGCTCGACTGAGCGACCCGAGAGTTGACGAATCAGAGACGAGAGAAGTGAGTCACGCGTGGTCGTTGGTCAATTCTCTCTTCGAACTTCACAATTCAAACTTCCCCCACAGCAATGACCACGGTTGGCTGAGGGAGTAGAATCCCCGGGATGTTAGCCGTCGATGTTGAACAGTTGTGCAAGACCTACCGCGTCTATCAGAAGCGGGAAGGGATGCTGGCGGCTGTGCGCGGGCTGTTTCGCAGGCAGTACAAGACTGTCGAAGCCGTGAGGCGCGTGAGCTTCTCGGTGGAATCGGGGGAGATGGTCGCGTTTCTGGGCCCCAACGGGGCCGGCAAGACGACGACTCTCAAGCTCTTGTCGGGTCTGATCTTTCCATCTTCCGGCAAGGCGACGGTACTGGGCTACATCCCCTGGGAACGCAAGCATGCGTTCCGACGACGGTTTTCGCTGGTGATGGGGCAGAAGAATCAGCTCTGGTGGGATCTGCCGGCTCAGGAGTCATTCCTGCTTCACAAGGAGATTTACGCGATCGAGGCCGACCAGTACCGCCGCCGCCTCGACGAACTGACTGAACTCTTGGAGGTTCGCAAACTGGTTTCTCAGCCGGTGCGCGAACTCTCACTCGGCGAACGCATGCGAATGGAACTCGTTGCCGCACTATTGCACAGCCCGGAACTGCTGCTGCTGGACGAGCCAACGATCGGGTTGGACGTCGTGTCTCAACGAAAAGTGCAGAGCTTCTTGAGGCACTATCAGGAGCATCAGAAGATTACCGTTTTATTGACGAGCCATTACATGAAAGACGTCGAGGCTCTGTGTCGCCGGGCGGTGATTATTCACGAGGGTGAGATCAAGTACGATGGACCGTTGGCGGGGATCGTGGATCGCTTCAGCCGGCATAAGGTGATTCAGCTTCAGTTTGCCGGCGATCAGGTGCCCGACGACCTCGATCGTTTCGGCCAGGTCTTCGACAGGCATCCTCCGAGCGTGAAAATCGAAGTGGCGCGGCAGAAGATTCCCGAAGTGTTGTCGGCTGTCCTGTCACGCTACACGGTGGAAGATGTGAATGTGCTGGAGCGGCCTTTGGAAGAAGTGATTGCCGAGATGTTTACATCGATGGAGACGGTCATTGATCCCCACATCACGGGATCGTCGGAGCCTGTGTCGTCGGCAAGCTCCAATGATCCCTAGCGGACGTCATGTGACTTCCGATTGGATTGCGACAGTTCAACTCGTTCAATGAGGCTTAAGTCGTCAACAACATGTGGCAGCGAATACGCGTCTACACCACGATCTTTCGCATCTGCGTGGAAGAGCGGCTCGTCTATCGGGCCGACTTCATGCTGTCGACGCTGTTTCGCTTTCTGCCGATTGTGACACAGATCTTCCTGTGGGGGGCGATCTTCAACGCAGGCACGTCGCGCGAGAAGGACGACATCGTCGGCTACTCTTACGGAGACATGGTCTCGTATTACCTGCTGGCGATGGTGGCGCGGGCATTCTCCAGCATGCCCGGACTTGCCAGCGGCATCGCCCGCGATGTGAGAGACGGCAACATCAAGAAATACATCACGCAGCCGGTCGATATGCTGGGTTACCTGCTTTGGCACCGCATTGCGCACAAGCTGGTCTATTACACGATCGCCACGATTCCGTTCATCATCGTGTTCTACCTGTGTCGCGAATTCCTGCCGGGCTGGCCAGAGCCGTGGAGAATCGCGGCCTTCTGCGTTTCTCTGATCATGGCGTTTCTGATCGGCTTTCTGCTGGATTCCCTGATCGGGTTGATCTCGTTCTGGTTCCTGGAAGTGAGTTCGCTGCTCTTCATTTACATGATGATCAATTACTTTATGTCGGGGCACATGATCCCGTTGGAAGTCCTCAGTTCGGTCACGAATCCCATCGCCAAGGGGGTATTGACCGTGGGAATCGATTACATGCCATTCCGCTTTCTGGCCTACACGCCTCCCGCGATCTTTCTGGGGAAGCTGCCGACGCAAGCTGCGGTTATCCGCGAGTTGTCGATCGGCCTGGCGTGGATCATCGCTCTCCTGGTGGCCAATCGGATTGCTTTTCAAAGGGGCCTGAGACGATATGGAGCCTATGGTGGGTGATTTCGGTTTCCAATTTTCCAACTCCTGCCTTTCCCAAAGGGGCTGCGTTCTTGAATTCGCGGGGCATCTGGCAAACAATGAGTATCCCCAAACATCCCACCCCCAAATGCCGCACTTCCGGAACCCACCTCATTCGATGGCCCTGACTGCATGAACCCAGTCCCCGAGATTCCAAGCATCGACTATGACCCCCGGACGCGTCTGGTGTTCGGCGACGGCGTCGTAGGTCGGCTGGGTGAGTTCGCCCGAAAGTTGAGAGGGACGCGGGCATTGCTGGTGACCGATCACGGACTCGCGGAAGCCGGTCATGTGAGCGCGGCCCTCGATTCGCTGATAAACGCTGGTTTGACGGTCGAGCCCTACGCACGTGTTCGACCCAATCCGACGACCGAAGACGTCGAAGAATGCCTCGCCTTTGCTCAAGACAAGGACATCGATCTGATTGTCGGCCTGGGTGGAGGGAGCAGCATGGACTGTGCCAAAGGAGCAAACTTCCTGCTGACGAACGGTGGCAAGATGGAAGACTATTGGGGTATCGGCAAGGCGACACGGCCGATGCTCCCGCTGATTGCCGTTCCCACCACGGCCGGAACAGGGAGCGAGGCTCAGTCGTTTGCCGTCATCGCACATCCCAAGACGCACATCAAGATGGCGTGCGGAGACAAGAAGGCGTCGGCGAAAGTTGCGCTGCTCGATCCGACAGTCACATTGACCATGCCCGCCAATGTGACGGCAGTAACGGGCATCGACGCGATCAGCCATTCCGTCGAGACCTATGTCTCGACACGGCGGAATCCCGTCTCACAAATCTTTAGCCGACAAAGCTGGCAATTGCTCTGTCGCGCGTTTCCGGCTGTCGTCAATGATCCGAGCGACCTGAAGGCCCGCAGCGCGATGCTGCTGGGGTCTCATCTGGCGGGGGCTGCGATCGAGAATTCAATGCTCGGCGCCACGCATGCCATGGCGAATCCTCTGACGGCACATTTTGATGCGGTACACGGCGTCGCCATCGGCCTGATGCTCCCGCACGTCGTGCGTCACAATTCCTCGGTCGTCGGCTCGCTTTACGGAGATTTGGCGGAGGACGCACGCCTTTGTGAAGCAAAGGATCCTCGAGCGGGCGAACTGTTGGCAGACTTTTTGACGCTGCTTGTGTCACGGGCTGGAATGCCGACACAGTTGAACGAGCTCGATGGCTTCGATGCCGACCTAATCTCTCAAATGGCTGATGAGGCCGAAAAGCAGTGGACCGGGAAGTTCAATCCGCGCCCAATGAGTCAGACCGAGTTTTCGGAGATCTACCGATGCGCTTTGGCAAACTGAGCCTCCTCGCGACCTGTCTCGTACTCCTCGCATTCGGCCTGGGAGACGATCCAAAGTCGTCGCTTCGATCTGATGACACACCTGCCGTGAGCGCGGAGGGAGTGACGAACCCGGCAGATACCACGGAATCGGCTGGTCCCTCTCTCGACTGGCCCGACTTTCGGAACGGTCTCAATCTGCAGGGAGTGGCGGGTTGCGAGCTTCCAGCCGATCCGCAACTTCAATGGGAAATGACCGTCACCGATGGAGTCACTTCGACGCCGGCGATCGTGGGCGAATACGTTTACGTCGCCACGCTGGGAGGGTTGATCCTCTGCCTCGATCTCGAATCGGGGGATGTGAAATGGGAGTACTCGTCGGTCGATCCTGACGAGCCGTCGAACTTTCCGCCGGCGTTTATCGCCCCCCTGACGTTCGCAAATCAGACACTCTATGTCGGGGACGATACCGGCGTATTGCATGCGGTTGATGCGGAGTCGGGCGAGCAGTGCTGGAAGGCTCAGCTTGATTCCGACATCGTCGGTGCCGCCGGCGTTGTCGGCGATCGCGTCGTCTGCGGCTGCTCGTCGGGGTTTCTCTTTGGCTTTGATATTGAGGACGGAAGTGAAGTCTGGAAGTTCTCCACCCAAGGGCCGGTCAACGGCTCGCAGGCCTATGACGGTGACTACACATTCGTCACTGGATGCGACCAACCAATCCTGCGCGTGGTCGACATCAACTCGGGCGAGCAGGCCCAGGAAGTGATGCTCAATGGCCTCATGATTGCATCGCCAGCCCTGCAAAACGGCATTCTCTACTATGGGGACGACAGCGGGCGCGTGCTGGCGATCGACTGGAAGGCGGGCGTCAACATCTGGGAGTACGAGCCCGACAGCCGGGCCGAGGTTCATTCGGCTCCAGCGGTGAAAGACGACTACGTCGTTATCGGTAGCCGCGACCGCAATGTGCATTGCATCAATCGCCGCACCGGGGAACCAATCTGGGTCTTTCCGACTCGCGGGCCGGTCGACCCGTCGCCCGTGATCGTCGGCGACCGAGTTTTCATCGCTTCAGCCGACAAGAACATCTACGGCCTGAGACTCGCCGACGGCGCGGAAGTCTGGAGCTACAACACCGGCGAGAGAATCACCGGATCGCCGGCTGTGGGGCGCGGTCGGCTCGTCATCGGTACCGAGGGATCCGCCGGGCGGATTCTCTGCTTCGGCGAGTGACTGTGCATTAGCTCCCGGCGGGTGCCATCGCGCTTGAATGCGTACGCGATGCGAAACGCCATTGGCAGATAAGCCAGGCAATCGATGCCGCCGTGAACATCGCGACGCTGTATTTCTGTGAGATCGTCAGTGTCGTCGCGAGTTGTCCCATCTCGTCCCAGCGCAGGAATTCGATCAAAAACCGGGTGATCGGGTAACACATCGCCGCAAACAGCAGGAGTTCGCCGTTCCATCGTCGCATGGGAAAGTAGAGGGCTGTCACGACGGCAAGGATAAAGCCGTTCAGCGAACTGTAGATCTGCGTGGGATGTAGCGTCATCGTTTGCAGGGCGTCCGGACTCAGAAACCCTCGGCTGACAATCTCGCTGAAGGGGACACTCCCTTCCGGAAAGGCGACGCCCCACGGGAGAGCGCAGGGATCGCCGTAGCAGCAACCGTTGAGCAAACATCCGAGCCGTCCGAACCCAATCCCTAGAAATGCCGAGGGCATCACGACATCGAGCAGGAGCCAGGGGGAGATTTTTCGAATGCGAGCATAGACAATCACACCGATCGTGCCGCCGACGAGTGCCCCGACGAGCACCAGTCCTCCCTGCCTGAGATCGATGGCACGGACGAATGCGTCTCCAGGGCCTTGCAGGTTTTGAAAGACACGACCACCGTATTGTCTGAGGTACTCGATTCGTCCGCCCGCTACCGCCGTGATGAGCAACCAGAACCCCGTGTCGGTGATCGTCTCGGGATCGAGGCCCACCGTTCTCGCGCGAAGCTTGGCCCAGGGAAGTCCGATCAAGAAGCCGATGAGGATCATGCACCCGTAACCGTAGATCGGCATTGAGACGCCAAGCTGCTCGGGATCAACGGGAACCATGAACCCGACGAGTGTGACAACAATGGTCAACACGCCCCACACAGCGGCGAGCGTTGTCCATCGCCGCGGGTTGCCGGACTTCGTCACCAGCACATACGCCGCGTACAGAAAGGCGACGACGGAGAATAGAACCGCTGATCCAACGAGTGACTGCCCGGTGGCCGCGTCGGTTCCCCACAGAACCCAGGGGGAGTCGAAGCTGATTCGAAACAAGACTTGCCGCACAGCGTCTCCGTCAGTTGTATGTGCGATTGACCGCGATCCCTCGCGTTCAGGGGGGTGAGTTTCGCCCCGTCACTAACATTGTGACATAAAAAAACTTGCCCGTGAAGACGGGCAAGTTCTGTCGTAATTCTGCGTTCACTTGGAACGAATCAGGCTTCGGTGTTGACGGCATCCGTCGGGCCGGGGCCAGGAGGAGCTTCTTCGACGCCAGGATTGTACTGGTCACCACCATGGGTCGGTGCACAACCATCAGCACATCCATCGCAGCAGCCGTCACAGCAACCGCTGGTCGGGCAGCAACAGGTCGGACAGCAGTGATTACCACAGCCGTTGCCGCAGCAATCAGACGGACAGCAGCACGATGGATCGTGGCAGCAGCCATCACCGCAGCAATCGGTTGGGCAGCAGCACGACGGCGCACAGCAACTGTGATGATGGTGGTTGTTGTGGCAGCAGCTATGAACGCGGTAGCGTCCACGACAGCGCCTGGCAGCCTCGGCGTTGTCGGCCGACATCAGGGTGAATCCAACAGCAAGCAAACTCAAGACCAACAATTTCCGATACATGCGATACTCCTCGGTTGAGCTCGGGTTCCTGTATGCTTCCATTCACGGCTCCGAGCAAGCTCATGAGGAAGAGATTGTCTCGCCCATTTCCCCTCCGCCTCCTTGGACCAACCACGGACTTTCTGAGGGTTGCACTCGCCAAAGGTTTGAAATGTTGGTTTGTGCAAAATGTAGCGATCAGTGAAACTTCGAAGGTGAGCTTAATCAATCGAAACAGCGCGTCAATTGCGATTTAGGGAAAATATCCAGTTCGATGAAGTCCCAACAGAATCCCGAACTCCCCTCATCCTGAGACCTTGTGATCGGAGTCGTGGTCGAGCGCCGCGCGAATCTGCTCCATCGCGACATCGAGTGCTGTCGGATCGGGATTGGCTTCCTGTCGCGAAAAATCAAGATCTCGCACCTGCCAGATCGGAACCAGATGCAGGTGGACATGCCGCACTTCCAGTCCCGCGATGATCAGCCCCACCTTCTCCGGTTGAAACACCGACTGCAGCACGCGCCCGATTCTTGCAGCGACTTGAAACAGATGAGCCGACAGATCCTCGGGGACGTCGAGCCAGTGATCGATTTCTTCGATGGGGATCACAAGCGTGTGTCCCGGCTTGAGCGGCGCGATCGTCAGGATGGCGACGCAACGATCGTCGCGATAGACGAATCGGCCCGGAAGTTCACCTGCGATAATCCGCGTAAAGATGCTTGCCATGAGTCCATTCCCCACCAGAATCCATCGAATAATGACGCTCCACCTTGATCGCTGGCGACGTCAGGGAAGAGTGACTTGGTATTGAATCGGCTGCAAGTCGGAATCAGCGGGTGACCAGTCGCGGACGACGTTGACGACCTGCAAATCGCCATCGGCATCGACTTGCGAAACCACCACGAGATCAACCGGAAGCATCGATTCTCGAATCGACGCCACCTCGTCAGCCATGATGTTCACCGTCCCATTGGTGCTGCTGGATGCAATGAAAACGACGATCCCGGCCCCATCACGTTCGCCGTTTACCTTGAACGCCTCTGTGGGTTCGAGCCGCAAGTTGGCGTAGCCCAGTTGCTCGAGATGGGCAACCACGATCATTGCGAGCGCCGGATCGGAGTCGACGCTTTCACTCGACAAGGCGAGAGGAGGGACGAGATTCGGGTCGACTTGCCTGGCAAACCGAAAATCCTGGTCGGCTTCTTCGGACTGACCCAACTCACGCCGTGCAAGGCCGCGTCCCAGGTAGGCAAGTCCAAACCCGGGATCCAAGAGAATGGCTTGTGAGTAGTCCTCGATGGCCCCCGTGAAGTCGCCGAGTTCTCTACGGACTTCTCCGCGATCAAAGTAGTTGCCCGGGAGGTTGGGCTGAATGGCAATGACTTGATTCCAGTCGGCTAAGGCGTCGCTGAAATTCCCGAGTGTCGAATTCGCAAGCGCCCGGTTCCCTAAGGAGAAAGCGGCCTCGGGATCCAGTCGAATTGCCTCACTAAAATCACGGATCGCCAGTTCAGTCTCACCGAGAACGTCGAAGTAGAGCCAGCCCCGATCGTTGTAGGCGATGGAGTCTTCCGGGTTGTATCGGATCGCCAAGTTGTAGGCTTCGAGCGCCTCTTGGGCATGATCGGGCCGATCCTGCAAGTCGGCGATCTGATACCACACGTAAGCATCTTCCCGGTATTCGGTGCTGTACTCAGTCGAATTCTTATACGCCTCCAACGATTTCTCTCGCTCATTGAGGCGATAGTACATCTCTCCCAACTGAAACCAGGTGTAGGCGCTATCGGGTTCGTCCTCCAGGTAACCCAGAAATCCCTTGACGGCCTCGCGGTAGACGCCCTCCGCCTCGTCCTCGCGCCCCTCGTCCCGGAGCAGGTTTCCGCGTTGAACCAGCACTTCGGGCGTCTCTCCTGAATCGCCGCAGCCATTTAGATTTAAGGCGAGCAGGCCGAAAAGCCCGAGCATTGCGTATCGGACCACGGGCAAGCAAAGGCGTTCGGACATGACTCGTAGCACCACCAGGAACGTGCGGAATTTCAATCACACGTAGCATCGCGAGTCTGCTGACCTGCGCGAAGAGGGAAAGTTGGGAGAGGCAGGCAATCACTGCGTTCGCGGCAGCGTGCGGAGATTCGACAACGAGAGGACGAGGGGATAACCTGTGTCGTTCTGATCTCCTTCGAGTGTCGAAGGGGGCCGCGTCCACATTTGGCGGATGTCGTTTAGGTACAGAGAGTTCGGTTATATGCTCTTGAATCGCATCCGTCGCGCCTGTTTCAATCTCATTCACGGGCGCAACCTGGTTTACAACTCCTGCTGGGAAGACCCACGGCTCGATCGTGTGGCATTGAACATTGGGCCGGAGGATGATGTCCTCGTGATCACGTCGGCCGGCTGCAACGCGCTCGACTACGCCTTGGCCGGGGCCAGGCACGTCTATACCGTCGACATGAATCGGCGTCAGAATGCTCTGCTGGAACTCAAGCTGGCCGCTGCCAAGGGACTTGACCACGAGACGTTCTTTTCGATCTTCGGCAAAGGGGCCCATCCGAATTTCGAGGGCGTTTATCGTGACGCCATGCGGGAGCACCTCTCTCCCGGCTCCCAGAAATACTGGGACAAGAAGGGCAAGTTCTTCTCACCCAAGGGGCGACGCAAGAGCTTCTATTTTCGCGGTTCCTCGGGGTTCTTTGCGCATCTCGCCAACATTCACATCAATCGCGCCAAACTGCGTAAAGGGATCGACGAACTGCTGGAGACCGAGACGGTCGAGCAACAGCGTGAGATCTACGATCGTTACCAAATGCGGGACACTCTCTGGAAGCCCATGGTCAACTGGATGCTGCGGCGGGATGTAACGCTGGCCTTGCTCGGCGTGCCAAGAAGCCAGCGCGAGCAGATCGATCGCGGCTATCCAGGTGGGATTGTTCGGTTCATCGTCGATCGCGTCGAAGCTGTCTTCACCAAGATTCCGCTGAAGGACAACTACTTCTGGAGAGTTTACCTGACCGGTCAGTACACGCCCGAATGCTGCCCGGAATACGTGAAACGCGAAAACTTCGAGCGAATGAAACACGATGTCGTGAACAAAGTCACCAGCGAAACCAATTCGCTGTTGGGTTTCCTTGAGAAGCATGACCGCCCCATTTCCCGATTTGTGTTTCTCGATCACATGGATTGGCTCTACAGCAATGCTCCCGATGTGCTGGCGGGAGAGTGGCAGGGTGTCATCGACCGGGCGGCGCCGAATGCCCGCATCATCTGGAGAAGCGCGGGACTATCGGTCGATTTCGTCGATCCTTTGACTGTGCAGCATCAGGGTCAGAAGACGCAAGTCGGCGAATTGCTGCACTATCAGCGCGACTTGGCGGCTGAATTGCATGCCATCGATCGCGTTCATACATACGGCAGCTTCTATATCGCTGAATTGAATGCGTAACGGGTTCCTTTAGCCAACTCTTGAGAACATGAGCGACACCGCTCCCACCCGTCGCGGCTCCTTTTTCGGCGATCTGCGCATTCTGTGGCACTTGGCCTTCAAACGGGCGCGCGGCAAGACGCACCAGGATCGACTGGAAAATTTCTACCATGGACAGGCGTCGGGCTACGACAGCTTTCGCTCGCGGATGCTGCATGGCAGGCAGGAACTCTTCTCAAGTCTGAGCATCGCACCGGGATCGGTTTGGATCGACTTCGGGGCGGGGACGGGAGAAAACGCCGAGCATCTTGGGGACAAACTGTCCCAACTGAGCAAGGGATATCTAGTCGATCTTTGTCCCTCACTGCTGGAGGTCGCGAAGGCCCGCATTGAGCAACGACAGTGGAGTAATATCGAAGCCGTCTGCGGCGATGCCACTGCCTTTGTTCCCGCCGAGCAGCAGGTCGATCTAGTTTCGTTTTCCTACTCGCTGACGATGATTCCCGACTGGTTTCGTGCGATCGATCATGCCCTGAAGCTGCTCAAACCGGGGGGGCAGATCGCCGTCGTCGACTTCTATGTGTCGCGAAAATACCCAGCCGAGGGACTTAAGAAGCACGGCTGGTTTTCCCGCACCATCTGGCCGACCTGGTTTGCATCGGACAACGTGCATCTCAGCGCCGATCACGTGCCGTACTTGCAAGCCGATTTCGACACTGTGCTTCTCAAAGAGAGTCGTGGCAAGCTTCCTTACGTTCCGTTCTTGCGCGTGCCGCACTATCTGTTTGTCGGACGCAAACGCGACAGCGACACGTAGGCGATTTTGGTCTCGTTTCGGCGTGCGTCCGATTGACGAACCGATTCGAGTGCATACACTGCGGGACGTTCCAATGCCTCCTCCGCCTCTCTCCCCATTTGCACTGGGAAGTTGCTATTCATGAGCAAGTCACTCCCCGACATGCTGGCCAGCCTCTTGAATGCTGCCAAGCGCGTTGGAAGTGATCTGAAGGCGTCGGCAGTCATTCTACTGGCCGATCTGCCCTATGATTTCGCGGCCTCCAAGAAGGCCGTAAAGCCGCTGCCGCTACTGGTGGCGTCGCATCGCCAGGAACTTGCAGACGACTTGAAGAAGAACAGCATCCCGTTCATAGAACTGTCGGATGAGCCGCAAACCCGTCAGGTGCAGATCACCCAGGCCTTCGTCGAAGCCATCGCGGACGGGCTGTTGAAAACGGGCGATCGTGTGATCACGTTGTACGCCAGTTTCGATCGCGAAGGGATTGATTCACTGAGCGTGGTGAATTTGTCGGAGCATCTGGCGCGCCTCACTTCACGCGATCTTCAGCGGCTGGAAACGACAGTCCCGTTGGGGACACTAAAACGTGTCGTCGATCTGGCGGTAGAGATCGGCCGCGAGGGACGGGAAGGGAAACCTGTCGGCACATTGTTCGTCGTCGGCAACCACCGCAAAGTGCTGGAGATGTCGCATGAACTGGTGCATGATCCCTTTAAGGGCTACAACCGCAAGGAACGCCAGATCACGAGCAATCGCGTGCGGGAAAGTGTCAAGGAAATCGCGCAAATGGATGGGGCGTTCATTGTTTCGTCCGAAGGCCTCGTGATGGCGGCCTGTCGCAATATCAACGCTCCCCAAGAGGGATTGACGTTGAGCAAAGGGCTGGGATCGCGGCACTGGGCGGCAGCCGCGATTTCAAAGTCGGCCAACGCGATCGCGATCGCGGTTTCGCAATCGACCGGAACTGTCCGCATCTTTCAGCACGGTGTTGTCGTGCTTCGCATCGAACCGATGGACCAAGCGATGAAGTGGGCCGACGTCGACACCGAGCCGCCGACCATGCGAGACGAGCGGTTGCGCAGCGATCCTCCTGGCGAGAGTCACAAGTAGGAATCGCGAGGGACCGCGTCAGCCCGGTTGCTCGAACGTCTCTGTTTCCAGGATCTGCGCAATCTGAAGAGCGATCGACTCGGCGTCGGGGCCTTCGACCCGGATGACCAGTTTTCGCCCTTGCAGTGCCTGCAATCGCACCATGTCGAAAACCGACTTGGCGTCGGCGTCGTATTCCTCGTGTCGAAGACGCGCCGTTCCCGAATAGGCTCGGAGGAGTTGAGCAATCTTCGAGCAGGGGACTAGATGCAGCCCATTCGCGATCCCCAGCACGACATCTCGTTCGATGGGAATAGAGTCGCTCATACAATGTCGTTCCAACGGCAGAGGAAGTCGCCCAGAAAGAGCGACCCTGAAGATGCCGTTCGCATTCAGTGTCGATAAAAGGAGAGTCGTTGTTGAATCGAAGCCAAACCGGGATCAACCCAGACGTGCATCCATTTCACACAGGACTTCCCAAATGTCCTCGATGGCCTTTGATTGACGCAGGAACCTGCGAAAATCGTCGTCGTTGAGATGACGCGTGATTGTTTCGAGCAGCCGCAAATGGTCTCCCGGCTGTTCGGGAGGCGAGACCAGCAGGACGAGTACATGCACGGGATCGCCGTCGAGGCTGGCGAAATCGATTCCCTCGGGAGCGACGGCAAACATCAGAGTCGAACGCGACACACTGCCATGTTTGGTGTGAGGGATCGCGACTCCTCGTCCGATGCCCGTTGATCCCAATTCCTCGCGTCTGAGGATGGCGGCGATGATACCATCTTGATCCGCAGGGGAAATGCAACCTGCCTTTTGCAGACTGCCAACCATTTCGCGGATGACGCCTTCTTTGTCGGTCGCCGAAAGGACCGGAATGATCGCGTCCTTGACCGCATACTCACAGAGTTTCATGGTGATAATACCAGTCGCAAACAGAGGCATACACGTTGAGGAAGTTGACTCGTGACCGTCTGCTCGGAGGGACAACTTGTATGTCCACCCAGACGACGAGCCGTGACGTTGGAGGGTTCACTCGCCTTCCTGATCTTCCTCGGCTTTGAGTTCGTCGCCAATCAGCTTGTTGAGAGGCTGGTCACGACGATGGTCCTGGACCTTTTCCTTATATTTTCGAATCTGTTGTTCCATCTTCTGCAGGGCCTGGTCGAACGCAACTCCCGTTTCGCTCCCCACCGCGTGGGAAACGAAATTGTGCTTGTGTTCGGCATCCACCAGAATTTCGACTTCAACACGCTCTTCCGAAAAGTCGACCGTCACTGAGATCGACGTAACTCGATCAAAATACGTCAACAATTTCTCGGATTTGCGTGAGATATAATCCTGCACCTCCGGTTTCAGTTCACCGTGACGAGCAGCGATCGCAACCTGCACAGGTATGCTCCTTGGTGTTTATCGAGGACGGCGTTGTGTCGCCTTGGAACCACTTGAGAGACAGTCCCCCCACGATGGCTGGACTGCCAGCACATCCGTGATGCGACATCTTTCTCGTACGACATGATTCTATTGAGGATCGGCGGGGCGTCAATTGACGCCGAGACATCCATTGGATCCCCGTCCAAACACTTGAGTTTTTCCAGCCCATCACGCAATGACATCTTGTGCCACATGCCCGGCGACATCGGTCAGTCGAAACTCGCGTCCCTGGTATCGAAATGTCAATCGTGTGTGATCCAGCCCCAGTAAATGCAGGATCGTCGCGTGAAAATCGTTGACATGCATCGGATTTTCGACGACGTGGAATCCGATTTCGTCGGTTTGCCCATATGTGATACCCCGCTTGACTCCACCACCGGCCATCCACAAGGCAAAAGCATCCTTATGATGGTCGCGACCAACCTTATCCCCTTCACGGCCGGTGTTGGAAGTGTCTTGAATCATCGGTGTGCGGCCGAATTCAGCTCCCCAGACGACAAGCGTTTCTTCTAGTAGCCCCCGCTGCTTGAGATCGGAGATAAGGGCGGCGATCGGCTGATCCACTTCACCGCACTTTGTCCTGAGACCTGGAAAGACGCTGCCGTGATGGTCCCAACTCTCATCGTAGAGTTGCACGAACCGCACTCCGCGTTCGACCAGTTTGCGTGCCAGCAGGCAGTTGTTGGCAAAACTGGCTTTGCCGGGTTCTGCACCATACATCTGTAATGTTTCACGAGTTTCTCCAGAGATCTCCATCAGTTCAGGGACCGCCGACTGCATGCGAAACGCGAGTTCGTACTGATTGATCCGCGTCGCGATTTCGGGATCGCCAACATCAGCCAGTTGTGATTGGTTGAGATGGTTGATGCTGTCGATAATGCGTCGACGGTGATCGTCATCCATTCCTGGCGGATTCGACAGAAAAAGCACCGGATCTCCCTGAGTGCGAAATTCGACTCCCTGATAAACGCTGGGAAGAAAGCCACTCCCCCACAGGCTGTTTCCCGCACCAGCAACGTTGCCCGAGATCAGAACAACGAATCCAGGGAGGTTTCTGTTCTCGCTCCCCAGACCGTACGCGACCCACGAACCCAACGAGGGACGACCAAACCTCGCGAAACCAGTCTGAAAAAAGAGTTGAGCCGGTGCATGGTTGAAATGCTCGGTGTGCATCGACTTGATAATGCACAGTTCGTCGGCGATGGTCCCGAGATGCGGCAAGACTTCTGAGAGTTCGATGCCGCTCTCTCCATGTCGATGGAACTCAAATCGACTTCCGAGAAGCGCCGGCTGTTCACGGATGAATGCCAGCCGCAGCCCCTCCCACAGATGATCGGGAACCAGTTCGCCATCGAGTTCCTGGAGTTTCGGCTTGAAGTCGAACAGATCAAGATGGGACGGAGCCCCCACCATGTGCAGAAAGATGACATTCTTCGCCCGTCCAGGGATGTCACCTGAGCGAGGGGCCAGCGGGTCGTCGGGGTTGGGAATCGTCCCGGCTGGCAAGTCATTTGCCAACAGCGACGCCAGTGCCACTGATCCGATGCCGGCACCAGCCGACTGAAACATCTGCCGACGTGAGAGATTCCGCAGGTTTTCCAGCATCGAGTGCATCATTTCGCCGATGACAGACCTTGGCCGCCGAATCGTGGTTTCCGTAGCCGACATCGTGAGACTTCCGAGTCGGAACGATCATCTTGCCAGAATCCGCTGGCATCAACAACCGCTGATCCCTAATCTTTATAGTAGTTAAAGTCCCGCCTCGAACACCCCGCCAGAGTCTCCATGTCGGTTCGCCCTGCACCTCGCTGTCCCGGTCCTGCCTCCCGACGCCACTTTCTCAAGGTCGGTGCTCTCGGAGTGGGTGGTCTGGCTTTGTCGGATGTGATGAAAATGCGGGCTCAAGCGGGGATGGATTCCGCTGCACCCGATACGTCGGTCATCTTCGTCTGGTTGCCTGGTGGGCCACCTCACATGGAAATGTACGACATGAAGCCCGACGCCCCGTCGGACTATCGTGGTGATTTCCATCCCATTCCCACCAAGGTGTCGGGATTGGATGTCTGCGAGCTGATGCCGCGACACGCCACCTGTGCGGACAAGTACACGATCATTCGCTCGATCGCCCATGACTTTGCCGACCACGGCGGAGGTCACAAGCGTTTCCTCACGGGGCGCGATCCCAAGGAGCCGACCGGCTTCATCAACGACTATCCGATGGTCGGTTCGGTTGTCGCGAAGTGTCGTGAGCACATTAGTCTCGGACTTCCCAATTACATATCGGGTACGAACCCCGGACGCGCAGGTGTCGATGTCTACAGCTTTGGGGCAGCCTATCTCGGTCCGTCGTACGTCCCCTTCTCGGTGCCGGGCGACCCCAGTGATCCGGGCTTCACGGTTCCGAATATTGCGCTCGAGGAAAACATCTCCGATCGCATTAACGATCGTATGGCGTTGCTGAACGGGTTCGACAACCTCAGACGCACGATCGATCAATCGGGCATGATGTCGTCGATGGACGAGTTCCAGCAGCAAGCGATCTCGATGATGACCAACGATCGCGCCCGCAACGCATTCGATTTGTCACAAGAATCAGACGAACTCCGCGACCGCTATGGCCGACACGCCTGGGGACATCGCGCATTGCTCGCGCGTCGATTGGTCGAGGCCGGTTGCAGTTTTGTCACGATGGTCATGGAGAATCCCTACGTTTCCGGCGTCGAGATGCTCAAGCAGGGCGTCTACAACTGGGACTCGCACGCCGTCAATTGCCATTTGTTTGACGATGCCCAGGTCCGATTCCCCATCTACGATCAGGCCGTGACCGCATTGATCGAAGACATCTACAACCGCGGGCTTGATCGCAGGGTGCTGCTGGTCGTGACCGGTGAATTCGGTCGCACGCCTCGCATCTCCTCATCAATCGGCACGCAAACCGGCGTCATGCAGCCGGGCCGCGACCACTGGCCCAATTCGATGTCGATGCTTGTTTCCGGTGGTGGGCTGAGGATGGGGCAGGTCATCGGCTCCACCAACTCGAAGGGTGAATATCCTCAAGAACGTCCTCTTACGCCCAACGATCTATGGGCTACCGTCTATCGACACCTTGATATCGATCCCGATTGGTCGTTTCCTGATTATTCCGGACGTCCGATGCCAATTCTCCCCGACGGCCGGCCGATCGAGTTTTGAACGCGAAATGTAGTGAGTTGGATGCAGGATGGCGGGTATCATTGAGCGGTCGGCTCTCCAGCCAGTCTGAGATACCGCTCTGGTTCCTTTTCTTCCACCATCCCCGAAGCGTCTGCATGCGTTCGATTCTGATAGTCGCATGTTGTTGGCACAGCCAGGCGCTGCCGGTGTGTGCCGACGACACGGCACCCGCGCCGGTCGTCCGCACCTTAATCGTGCCACAAGACCATCCCGACGAATGGCCGGCAGGCGACTGGCAGGAAGTCTCTGCCGACGAGTACTCCGCATTTGTTGACTGGCTGAATCAGTCCGAAACGTCGACGAGGGTCGAGTCACTTGGAGTCGCTGAGTACTTCGGCCAGTTCGATGGCGACGACCTCATCGAAGGAGAGGCCGTCATTCGACTGCAGACGGCGGCAACGCAGCCGAGGCTCATTCCTCTGGGGGCGTTCTCGACGCGACTGCAGAGCCTCGTTTGGGAGGATGAAACGCCTGCGATTTGGGGAACAGCGTCGGACTCCATCTCTTATCTCTGGGTCGATCGAAATCGTGGTCAGGTGACGGCCGAATGGATGCAGAAGGGACTACGATTTGACGACAGCGATGATGCCGTCCACGAGAATTCCGAGTTGATTCGATTCGATCTCCAACTTCCAACCGCTGTCTCATCACGCATCCGATTACGAGTTCCGTCAGCGCAAATGGTGCGATGCACTGCGGGGGTGATCTCGGGAACGGAGGCCATTCCCGGTTCCGAACTCAACGAATGGACGATCGAATGCGGTCCCGGCAGCCGAGTCGCGTTCGTCATCATGGATGCAAGGGCAGCCACGGTTCAATCTCCCTGGGCGGCTGATCTGGTGACGGTTGCTTCCGCCCGGACCGATGGACTCCATTTCGACGCTGACCTCGCGATCGAGTCGAGCGTCAGGCTTCCTGCTGAATTGAATCTTCGTATTCCGCGCGACCTGAGTGTCACCGCAGTTCGAACAACATCCGACACTGCTGTCGAGTATCGCGTCACAGGTTCGGGATCGCGACGATCGCTGCGAATCATCCTGCCGCAGACCGATGTGCAGCGCAGCGTGGTTCGTGTTCGCGGAATCATGCCCCTGAGTACTCGGCGTGCGATGGTTTTCCCGTATGTCACGATCTCCGGGGCCAGTGGCATGACCACGTCGTGGACATTGCAGGTCGATCGCCCCCTGGAATTAAAGTCAATTTCGCCCCAAGGCCTGCAGCAAACGACACTGGCAGTGGCAGCACAACGAGAGAGTTGGAATTTCTCCCCGCTGAACGAAGAACCGCGTCTGGCCTTTGAAGTCGGCTATCCAGAAACGTCGGTCACGGGGCGATCTTGGAGCCTGGTCGACCTGGCCAGCCCGGTCCCTCAGCTCGTTTCGGTGACCGAACTGGAGTGTTCTCGCGGCACTCTTTACGGCAGCGAATGGACGCTTCCGAGGGACTGGTCGGTTGTCTCTGTCACGTCTCCAGATGTGTTGGTTGCGACTTGGAACAGCAATGTCGATCCCGAAGTGCAGAATCAGACGTTGAGGGTCGAGTATCGCGATCCCATCGACGCAGGAGACAAGGTCGTCGTCGAGATTGTCGCCAGATCGCCGCCGTGGCACGTGGATGAAACGCACCCGCTCCCCTGGGCTCGCTATCAGCATGAGTTGCTTGAATCGACATTGAGCGTCCGGCTGCCGCACGGGTTGCAGTGGAGGCACAACTCATCACAACTGTCCGAGCCCATTGATTCTGCCGTTCAAGAGAACGAGGCCCCGACGTCTGTGACTCAATGGTCGAACGCAACCGTGGGAAATGTGGAACGCTGGGCCATCCTGCGTGAGGACGACACCGCGACGTGTCGCCTCGTTGATGACATCGAAACAGCCGGCGAAGGCCCGCGTCTCGAACTCGGCGGCACACCGCAATCCGACGACGGCGTGCCTGGCGATGCAGCGAGTTTGCGTGCGCGAATCAGTGTGCAGACTCACATCGCGGGAGCCAACCGATCGCACCACATGCACCGGTGTCGTTTCGCATTGCAACCTCATCGAGAGTTCGATTTTCACTTTACATTCGAGAGAACGGCCGAGTTGCTGAACGTCTTCGTCGATGGTCGAAGCGTTGAACCTCAGTTGTTTGAACATGGATTCCAGTTGCCGGTCTCGGCCAGCGTTGGCGAGATCCAGATCGATTACCTGACACCTGCCGACACGGGGGTGATCACCTCGGAAGTGTTTCCGCTCCCGCGAGCCAACGTCACTCCAGTTATTGTGGAATGGGAGTTTCTGCTCCCGGCGGAACGGGCGGTTTCGAACCGACCCGAAGGAGTTACCGTCACGAGTTTTTCGGGCGAGTTGGGACTGGCACAGCGGCTACTAGGGCCACTGGCGCGGGGATCATCCGTTTTCGCCTACGGGTTTTCAACCGCCGCTCAACAAACCGAGTTGCCACTGGGAAACGCGAACGGAAGTTCGACGGCGTTCGATCGATTCACGTTTTCAAGCGACGACACTCCACATCGATCATTGCTGCTGGTCGCTGCGGGCGATCTCTCCCATGTGCAACTCGAGTTGTGGGACGTCCACACTGTTCGATCAGCCTCCTGGACCAGCTTGTTCGGCGCGTTCCTCTGCTTGCTGACGCTCCGCCGGCTGACACCGCGCTCCTGGAAGTATGTCTGTCTCTTCGTCATGGCCTCGGCCTTTGCCGTGGCGTGGTTCGGTGCACCGCCGTTGGCCATCACCGCGGGTGGAATCGTGATGGGGGCCGTCCTGGCGATCGCCGTTCCCAGGAGTCTCGTACACCCGGCGCGAGAAGTTTCAGTTGAGCAAGTGCAGGCTGCGGAGCAACGTACCTCGGTCGTGATTTCCGGTACAGTGGGAATGCTTGCAGCAATCGTTCTGGCTCAGAGCGTCAATCATGTCGTGGGAGACGACGTCCCGCCGACGTCCAATCTGAACTACGACGTGCTGATCCCGATGCCTTCCGACGATGCAAGCGATCCTGCAACGAGTGTGATGCTGGGGGCTCGAATACAACCTCTGTTTGAATCGTGGCGTCAAAGCGAGCATGCGCTGCCGTCATGCCTGTTCAACTCCGTGAGCTACGAGCTGTCGTTCTCGGAAGACAGTCTGCCGGTCGTCTCGGCAGTTCTTGATGTCTACATCCGAGACAGCGGAGTTGGCGAAATCCTGTTGCCGTTTCGAGACGTCGTGATTGTGGGATCCGCGGAAGCGAAACTGAACAGTCAACCCGCGGTTCTGGTTCCGGCATCGAACGGCTCGGGATTCCTGTTGATAGTGCCCGACGACTGGGAACGACTCATCAGCCCGTCCCTCGATGAAGAAGCGGTGTCGATTGACATCGAGTCACGACAGGTAACTCAGTCCTACAAAGCAGCCACGATCTCGTTGAGCTTCCGCATCCGTGGCGACCATGCGGGCGAGTCGATCTGGTCGGCGGGAATCCCACGAATCTCTCAAACGCAGATTGTGCTTGCCGCCGATGACGCCGCAGGGTGCGAAATCGCTGGTTCCATCGGGCAATCAACTGTCGACGCGAAGGCTGTGCTGCCCCTGCAACCCGCCTCGACCCTCACGTTCGCGCGCGATGGGGCATCGATCAGCGGACGTCCGCCCGCGATGAACGTGGTTTCCTCGATCGAACTCGGGCCAGAACTGTCGAACGTCAATGCTACGATCGAATTGCAAACTCCCATGTCCTCGACGGAAGCTCTTGTCGTGCCCGTGCGCTTGCCGGCTCAGTCAATTGTCCGTGGCGTTCAGCCTGTGGGGAAAGTCGGCTTTCTCGTAGAGCAACAGCAGGATGCCGTGGTTCTGTGGCTCGAACTGCGCCCAGCGGATCTCCCCGGCACGTCGATCGAGATCGACTATCTGTTGGTCACCCCCGTGCTGCCCACGGGAGAATTGCAGTTACCTGCTCTTCAATACTGGCATCAACAACGGCCAGGCACCCATCGATTGCAGGTGACTCCGCGTGCGGGCTTCCAATGGGGAGATCGTCCGCGATCGTCCGATGGGTTCGTCGTTGTCGAACCGGAAGTTCCCGAGGATCCCGAAGACGAATTGCGACCGCTCGTCTCTCCGGCAACGGTGGTCGTCGACGTGGCCCATTCCGGCGAAACGCTCTGGGATCTGCGTCCCGTTCTTCCCACGCGGCACGCGAGCGTTTCGGATCGCGTTGAGATTCTCGTTGGTCATTCCAAATGGTCTGCGAACGTCAGCATGACTTCCACCTCCCTCCCATCCTTTCTTTACGAGTTCGAAGTCGATCCACGAGTGGTCATTCAGTCCGTCAGTGTGCAGCGGGATGGGGCGGATCGATTGCTTCGCTGGAGGCAGGAGCGGGACCGACTGGTCGTGTTCGTGCAGGGAGATCAGACCGGAACTCACAACATCAGGATTTCCGGTGAATTCGAAACGCCGCAGTCGACGTCGTTTCGATTGCCGCGATTCGAGATCTCCGACGCACGAGTCGAAACGCGTGAGACATCTGTGGTCAACCAGAGCGCGCTGCCCGTGATACTGAATTCGACGCCGGAGGGAGAGCACCGGCTTGATCTCGCCGAAGAGTTCTTGCTGACGAACGCCGTCGTCTCCCAGGGGCAGGCGTTGCCCGCGACCCTGCGATTCGAACAGACGGAAGGAGCAGTTGTTGCGACACAGACGATCTGGTTGATGCCCGCCGCCGACGGTGCCTGGACGATCTGGCAGCGGTTTCGCTTTGAGGATTCCGATGGATCGCTCGCGCCTCAAACCATATGGACGCCTCCGGAATGGGATCACATCAGCGCCAATGCCACAGGCAGCAGCTTGAAGGAAGGGATCTATGCCGAAAGAAGATTTATTCGACTTGAAGCCATCGATGAACCGTCTGTCGAGTTGAATCTTCTGACGCGAGTTACTCTCGAAGGCGACTCGTTGCCGGTGGCAACGCTCGATGTGGCTCCGGCGGCAACGACCTTGCTGCTTCCGAGATCGATTGCAATTCGATCTCCCGAGTGGCAAGCAGTCACCGGTACCGACGACGCTGTCCTGATCGCCCCCGACGGGTTCTCTCAGATCTCCGACTGGGTCGCGTATCGGCCGGCCACACAGGGAGCGATATTGCCCACATTGCCCGATGCTGCAGCGGCATCGAAACTCGCGATCATTCGATGGGAAACCGACGTTTTCTGTTCGTCACAATCGATTATTGGCGAGTCCCGCATCGATCTCCTGCCGGGAGAGCAAGCGGTGCTCCCAATGCATTCCCCTCCGAACGCAACGATTCTGGAAATCTCGGTGAACGGCACAATCGTCGATTGGGACGAGCGCGAACTGATGATCCCGCTCCCAAAAGAGAGCCCAGCCGCAATCGTGAGAATCGTCTGGAAGGCAGATTCCGTTACGGGAAATTCCAGAATCTCGATTGAAGACCTCGTACCGAGACCGACTCAAGACGTGCTTCCACGGCTCGATGTCTGTTGCTGGAATCAAAGTGCAAGCAACATCTGGCTGCCAGGAGATTCCACGACGATTTCCGCCAACACGCTTTGGTTGAGGCGTTGGGAAGGACTGTACGTAATCGCGGAGCGATTGGGCGCGTCCGCGACTCGCGACTTGCAACTCGTCCGACGAATTCAGCAATGCGAGGCGGCGCTCAGCCGATTGCCCGCCTCGACTTCATCCAACGATTCGAACGACATCACGACTTTGCGCGAACGCTGGGAGGCATTGAGGCAATCGTGGCCCGAGACCGACATCCTCGGCGCCTCGGTCGAGTCGGCCCCACTGCCGGCCCGTTGGCCGAGTTGGGACGCCGACTTGGAAGGTTCGGGGTCGGTGAAGATCTATGAAGTGACAATTGGCGATGACGGACCTGTTGATTTGAAAGTCGCGCCCGCCGAACAAGCGTCTCGACGATTGTTGATGGGTGCTGCGATGACGGTGTTGATCGTACTCTTCGGAATCTGGGGTTTGCGGCGGACGACTCGCCTTGCATGGGATGACCGGCTTGCCCGGCATCCGCGAATCGTCTGGCTGCTGCTGGGAATTGTGTGGTGGCTCTTTCTTTCCCCGAGCATGCTGGGCGCATTGATTGTTGTCTTGGTGATCGCCTACGCCATCGGGCACGGAGTGCGACATTTACGTCGTGGCCCGCGCGCGACAATCCCTCCCGCGACAGCTTCAAGTCATGGACATTAAAAATCACAAGCCCGGCGATCTCTCGATCGCCGGGCTTGCTAAAGGGACAAGTAACATCAACTAAGGAGCCAAACCGTACAGGTCGGGTCGGCCGGTTCGCACGCGGCAGGTCGCGGCATCGGCCGACATGCGTCGGGGGATGTCGCTGGCGGCGATCTGCATCGCCTGCTGCACATCGAGGTCGTCGAACAGGTTCGCCGGAGTGCGTTCCTGTCCACTCACCAACACATCGGGAATGACTCCCTCACCCGCCATCTGTCGACCGGCGGGCGAGTAGAACATCGCCGTGGTCAACTTGAGATTGGCCGAAGCGGCCCGCAGCGGGAAGTGAGTCTGCACCGTTCCCTTGCCGTACGATCGTCGTCCCACAATGACCCCGCGGTCGTTTTCCTGAATGGCGGCCGCGAAGATTTCGCTCGCACTGGCACTGCCTCCGTCGATCAACACGATCAGCGGAATGCTCCAGGTCTGAGCGTTCGAAGCCGTCTCAGTAGAATTGTCGGACTGGTTTCGCCCCCGGGTGGAGACAATCGTTCCGCACGGCAGGAACAGATTGCACAAATCGATCGCCTCGTCCAGCAATCCCCCCGGATTGCCCCTCAGATCGAGGACCATCGTCTGCATCCCTTGGTTGTAAAGATCCCACATCGCTTTCTCCAGGTCTTCTCGCGAAGATTCCGAAAACTGCCTCAGTCGCACATAACCGACGCCGCTTTGTCCGTCGACCATGCGGGTGCCGGTCACGCTGCTCACGTACACGCTGCGTCGCACCAGATCGGCGCGGTAACGACGTCCTTCACGTTCGATCACCATCGAAACTTGTGACCCGGCACGACCGGAGATCGCACCGGCCACTTCGTTCAGCGTCAAACCACTCATGTCGCGGCCGTCGATCGTGGTGATGATGTCGCCAGATTGCAGCCCCACTTCGGCGGCTGGTCCACCTTCGACAACACCAGACAGAATCGCTCCTTGTGCATGAGTTCGCAGTTCGACACCGATGCCCACGATACGCTCCTCCAGACTGGCACTCGGGGCAGAGTAGGTGTCATCGGGAACGAACGACGAGAACTGGTCGAGTGAATCGAGTGTTCCATTTAAAAACTCAGCAGCCACAGCCGTGCGACTGATTCCGGCGGTACGGTTTGCCAACTCCGCGGCCCACTGCATCAGACTGACAGCCTCTTGCGCTGAACGAGCCGGTTGATTCCGTGCCGCGTCGGACAATGCCGTCTGCAACTGACTGATCCCACTCGCATTGCCCTGCACACCAGCAGCCCGCAGAAATGCCGGGTTGTTGAGTGCGTTCACGATGCTCGTCAACGCCTGGCTCGATCGTTGCTCATACGAAGGAGGCGAAACGTGACGGGTATCGATGAGCTGTGAGACTTCCGAGTAGATGGATGACAACTGATTCAACGAAGTGCTGCGCAGGAACCCGATCATGTTCGGATCGGTGTACCGCGACGTAATCTTCAAATCGATCGACACCCCTTCGTGAATCGGAGCCTGATCTTGCGACCCAGGAATGGGAGGCGTGTTCGTCACCGGCGACTGGGTGCCGCCAGGAGTTGGGAACGAGGGAACTTCTTCTCGGGGGCGGAGCGCTGTACGGGTCAACGAGTCCTCCCACCAGTCATCAACTGGTCCGGCTCGGCCGATGTGTGGAACGTGGCTGAGGTCAGAGAAGAGTGTCGTCTCGACTTCGAGGTCTTTAGGGAACGTTGAAGTCGCGACAGCGGTGTCGACGTGTTCGTCAACGAGTTGGGCGACAACATCAGCCGGCACGCCGAACAGGGCGAACGCGCCGAGGGCAAGCAGGCAATGGAAAGCAGTGCGGCAGGTATTCTTAATCGTGTTCATGGAAAGTCCTTCACCGGTTAATGCGAACGGGTCTTGGTTCGTAGATCGATTCTGATTGCAGGATTCAGCGGTTCATGGCTTCGTGAATGCGGTTGACGCGAAGGCTCGCGGCTCGTGGCTGTTCATGCGAGTTGGCAGTCGTCGGCGATTCGCCGAGCATCTCGGCTCGCATCACTCGGATTTCTCCGGGAGCTTCGATACCGATCTTGACTTTGCCTTTTCCTGTTGATATCACTTTGATAACAATATTGTCGCCAATGTGAATCATTTCACTCTTCTTGCGAGTAAGTACCAACATCGTAGTGCTCCTTATCCTTGGAATAACTGTTGGAGTCGGATCGGGCTGTTCGTCATGCCCTGGTCAATCCGAATCATTCTGAGTTGCATGACTTGCAACACAGAAGGCAATATGCATGCTGCGTGCCACTCGCAGTGTCGAAAAAACAACGCAAGTCGTAACATGTTTGTGTTCAAGTTGTTAAGCTCGATTGGCATTTACTGCCGATGCCATGTCAACCCCAAAAGTTGTGTTTGTTGCAATGGTGATTGCAGAAACTGCCTCTGCGTACACTGAATCGAATGTGGTTCACCTGATCGCGGCAAGAGTCATTTGGTGGACACTTCAGCCATCGCGAGTCGATTCGACCGGCGGTTTCTGCCGAAAATTGCCGATGACTCGATTTGCCGTTTTGGATTACGATCCCATCCCAATGAGGGAAATTGGATTCCGACCCCCAACATGGGACGGTTTGAGCGACGGAATGGCACGGAGGGGAAGACGATGCAGAGTCGACGACGTGAAAGTGTGAGCCTTCTGGCACTAGCGGGAATCGCGTTCCTCGCGGTCACCACCGAATTGCAGGCGCAGCAACCGACGGTGCAAAGTCTCTTGAACGACTACAGTCCCACTTTTGCCGGCATTGAAATCGATCGACCGACAGCCGAGGAGATCGCGAACTGCCGCATCGACGTCGAGCAACACGACGATTACTCCGCCTGGGTGGTCTTCAGCCCATCGGGCTTGCCTCTGCGGCGTTATGTCGATTCCGACGGCGACGATCTGGTTGATCAATGGCGGTACTACCAGCATGGCCTCGAGGTCTACCGCGATATCGACACCAATCAGAACCATAAGCCCGACCAGTTCCGCTGGTTGAATTCCGCCGGCACACGTTGGGCCATCGACGCCAACGAAGACCACAAGGTCGACCGGTGGAGAATCCTTTCCGCCGAAGAGGCGACGCGCGTCGTCGTCGATGCCCTGGTCGCGAACGACATCAGCCTGCTGCAAACGGTGTTGATCACCGCCGCCGATTGTGAAACTCTGCAACTGACGGATGAAGTGACCTCTCAAGTACTCGAGTCGGTTGCGAACCCTCAGCAGAAGGTCACCGAAGCTCTGCGAAACTCGCAAGTGATTCGCGGCGACACGAGCTGGATGCGCTTCGACTGTTCGATGCTTGTTCCGAGTCTGATTCCGGCTGATGCCGGAAAGTCGGACATCGACCTGTTCGTCTACGAGAACACTCTGGCCATCGTCGAGACAGGCTCCGAAGCGAACTTCGTGCAGATCGGAGAACTGATTCGTGTCGGCGAAGTTTGGAAGCTGACAAGCATCCCGCGCCCACTCGATACAGAAGCGATGCAGGAATCGCCCATCGGGATCGTGTTCAATCAATTCAATCAGTCCGAGATGCAGGACGAAACACTCGACCCGGCTGTCGCTGCGCTCCTGGAGCAACTCAGAGAACTTGATACCAACGCTCCCGGTGCCGGCGCTCAAGGAGATGCGTACGCTCGATACAACACGAGCCGCGTGCAAATCCTCGAGCAACTGGCGGCAGCCGTGAAGACGCAGGAGGATCGTGAGACGTGGTACCGACAGATCATCGACGGCGTTGCGGCGGGCGTGCAGTCGAACGCCTATCCAAACGGCCTGCAGAAGCTGCAGCAGATTGAACAGCAGCTTCGCACGAATTCGCCGCAGTCCGAACTCATCGCATATGTGATTTACCTGCGCATGATGTCGGACTTCAGCCTGCGATTGCAGCAGGCACCCGCTGAACAGCGCGGGCAGGTTCAGCAACAATGGTTGGAGTCGCTCCAGCAGTATGCCGCCACCTATCCCCGTTCCGAGATGGCGCCCGAGTCGATGCTGCAACTCGGCATGGCACACGAGCTCACCGGCCAGGTGGCTCCTGCGAGAGAGTGGTATCAGAAGCTGCTCTCCGACTATCCGCAGGCCCCTGCTTCCGCAAAGGCACAGGGGGCGCTACGCCGATTGGGACTTGAGGGGAACAACCTGCAGCTCGCCGGAAGCCTGATGTCGGGAGGAACACTCGACGTCTCTCAACTGCGCGGGAAGGTTGTGCTCGTGATCTTCTGGGCCACTTGGAGCCAGCCGCACATCGAGGATCTGCCTCAACTGCAGGAACTGTATCGCACGCAACATGCCAACGGCTTCGAGATCGTCGGAATCAACCTCGATACGGCCGGCGCGCCGATCCAACAGTTCGTGCAGCAGCACCGTATTCAATGGCCGCAAATTCGTGAAGAAGGGGCGCTCGACAGCCCGCCGGCACAACAGTTTGGCATTATCGCATTGCCCACGATGTTCCTGGTCGATCGCACCGGCAAGGTCGTCACGACCACGCCATCGGTCGACGAACTCAAGAATCAGGTGCCGGTCTTACTGCAGGCGCAGTGAGGATTGGGACGCCGATCGTTCCTGCAACCCACTCGCCGCAAACCGACCACCGGCGCGGCTGTCGTCATTCCACAAAACGGCTTGGTTGAAGATCATATGCGACGCCTCCCGCTCCGCCTGGCACCATGATCCAGACGGAGAGCGTGTCCAACTGGTGGCGGTAGGCCGTGAAGCCAACCACCACGTGTCCCGCCTCGGTCCGCTCTTCGCGCAATGGCGCAAAGACCACGTAGTCGTTTTGCTGGCCGACCCGCAGTTCCACTCGCTCGAAATCCTTGAATTCGTCTTCGATCCCAAAATCAAACTCTAGATTAACTGCATCGGGGCCTGCTGGGGTGACGCGAACTTCAATCCCCAAATCCGCTGCCTCTTCCGGCGTGACCTGGAAGACATCCCACAAGGCGAAACATTCGCGAGGAGCGTGCAGAGCAAGGACGAGTGCGAGAACTGCGAGGCTGAAATAGGTTCTCATGGCGAAATCCCATCTTTCTGAAAGTGGTGGCGTACCCATACATGCATCGAATCGCGCCACACCAGGCGAACATGACATCGATACGATTCAAGTTTACCGAGACGGTTCGATTGCGTCGCAGAAAACCTGTAGGCTACCCCATTTTGTTGAAGGCCGTCGTTGTCTCAGCGGCCTCTAACCGCCTCTCCAACTCGGGGAACCATTGTGGAGAACAACGCTTCCCGGTTGAGGGGGAGAGTTAGGTTTTCATCGTTCCTCGCTCCACCCGCCGTTCCGCAGGCCGGAATGCCTGGGACGCATTCCCTGCAGAGAAATGCGTTCGTGTGAGCCGCGACATGCCATTCCGGCGCGACTTTCGCGGAGCGAAAGGCGACGATGCGTAACCCCGGCGGGTAGGGTAGAAATGTGAGTTCGTCCGGTGACGACCCTTTGGCCATTTGCCTTGGGGCGTAGCTGGTCGGTGGAGGCCGGCGGGAGGAAGGTGTTTGACCTGCTCGCCGTATGAGTGTGCGCACACGAAAGAGGACCACTGACCAGCGCGTGTAATCAGCCACTGCGTTGCCCAAGCTTCGAACTTGCCCCGGAGGGTCGATCGGCCCAGGCGGTGGCTTTGCGCGCTGATGGCTGTTGGCTGATAGCCAATCGCCAGAAGGCTAGCGGAAAGCACTGTTGGAAAGGAAACGGGCGGCGGCGGAGTTCAACCCCCGCCGCTCGTTTCTCCGGATTCAGGACATCGAAGCGCAACCTTGACGGAGCCGCAGGTTCGGCCTGTGCTGATGATTTCGGCTTTCCGCATTCGCCATCCGCCCCTCTGTCTCCTAAGCTAGTGCCCATCAGTTGTTGACACGCCATTCACCCCCGAATCCCCTTCCGGCCACTGGCCATTTGCCATCGGCCATGAAACAGATATGTCCTTACTCAAATTGACCGGCGGCATCGTTCATGATCCGGCAAACGGGATTGATGGCGAAGTTCGCGACATCTGGATGGAAGATGGCAAGATCGTCGCGGCTCCAACTGATCCGGCGGTCAGGGCCACGCGGGAATTGGACGCCACGGGCATGATCGTGATGCCGGGCGGTGTCGACATGCATTGCCACATCGCGGGACCGAAGGTCAATTCCGCCCGCAAAATGCGGCCCGAAGAGAAACGCACGGCCGAGCCGATCCGCCGAGGGTTGCATACGCGATCGGGGACGCGGGGGAGCGTCCCCAGCACGTTTGCCACCGGTTACCTGTATGCCGGGCTGGGATATACGACTGCGTTCGATGCCGCCGTGCCCCCCATCACCGCCAGGCATACGCACGAAGAACTGCACGATACCCCCATCATCGACAAGGGCTTCTATGTGTTGATGGGGAACAATCACTACATCATGAAGCAGGTGGCCGCCGGCGAAAACGCGAGGCTCAAGGCCTACATCGCCTGGCTGTTGAATGCGACCAAGGGTTACGCCTGTAAACTGGTGAATCCCGGCGGAGTCGAAGTCTGGAAGACCACGGGCGGCAACGCGAAGTCGATCGACGACACGGTCGAGCATTTCAATGTCTCACCACGCGCGATCCTGAGAGAAGTGACACGCACCGTCGATGAACTCAATCTCCCGCACCGCACACACATCCATTGCAACAACCTCGGCCTGCCGGGCAACTGGCAGACGACGCTCGAAACGATGCAGGCTCTCGAAGGGAACCGGGGACATCTGACGCACATTCAGTTTCACAGCTACGGTGGCGATCCAGACGATCAGCGCACGTTCTGTTCGATGGTGCCGCAACTCGTCGAGTATGTGAACACGCACGAGAACATCACGATCGATGTCGGGCAGGTGATGTTCGGCGAGACCACTTCGATGACGGGCGACGGCCCGTTGGGATATTTCTTACATCAAATCTTTCGCCGCAAGTGGTTCAGTGCGGACACCGAGATGGAAGCGGGCTGTGGCATCGTCCCCGTCGAATACAAGGACAAATCGATGGTGCATGCTTTGCAATGGGCGATCGGCCTCGAATGGTATCTGCTGATGCAGGATCCCTGGCGCGTGGCGATGAGTACCGACCATCCTAACGGCGGCTCGTTTCTGGCTTATCCGCAGATCATCGCCCTGCTGATGGACCGCACGCTGCGACAAGAGACGCTGCAGCGCGTCCCTCCATCAGTGCTGGAGCGTTGCACGCTGGCCGACCTCGATCGGCAGTACACGATGCAGGAGATCGCCATCATCACGCGAGCGGCGCCTGCGCGAATGCTGGGACTTGCGTGCAAGGGACACTTAGGGCCTGGGGCCGATGCCGATGTGACGATCTATCAGCCCGAAGATGACATTCAGCGGATGTTCGAGCTCCCCCGATATGTGATCCACCAAGGGCAAGTCGTCGTCGATGGTGGGCAAATCCTCGAGCACACCGACGGCAGACTGCTGCACGTCGCCCCCGGCTTTGATGACGCTTGCCTGCCCGACATCCAGACGTGGTTCGAACAGAACTACAGCATTCAGTTCAGTAACTACCCAGTGGACGACGAGTATCTCGATCGTCACGAAGTGGTGGCGTCTGGTGGATGACGGAGGAAGTCGGCAAGCCTGTTTCTGGTTCAACCCGGAGGCTGTTCCTGTTGCTGAACTGGTGCGGTATCTCGCGGTATGCCGTCCAACGCGATCCATCCCCCGAGCAGTACAGCTATTGTGATCTCCAGCGCGAACATTGCCATTGGCCAAGGAGGGGACTTCATGAACTCGGGAATACGGTCGCTCTGCACACGCTGCTCCAAGTAATTGAAGAAGGTCGGCAGCCTTACAGGCGGTTGAAGCATTGCGGTAACGCCGGCTTCGTCGAGTTGTTGTCCTTGGGCCGAAATGGCGGCAACGATTTGTTCTTGCTCTTGCCGTTCTTCGTTCTGGGCAGCGACCACATCGCGTGCCTCTTCGACATAGCGGCTGAAGACGATCCAATAGACATGAGCAAACCCCGCCAGCAGCACGCACACGACGGGAAGCCAATGCAGCCAGTGCCGCGAGCGAACCCGCGCGACACCCACGATCTCGGCGCACTTGCTGATTGCGATACCGCACACGATCGAGAAGCCGATCGGAAACATGACGATCGGCATCAGACTGGGAGGGAGATGCGCGGCGATCAATGAGAGCAGAAAGACAGCGAACAGCGAGCCGAGCAGCCAGTCACGCCCAGTTTGCCAGCGTGGGGGCGAAGCGCCATTCGATGTGGAAGCCGTCGTCAAGGTCGCGGAAACCGATCTACCGCGCCCGCCGTGAGCCAAAGGCCCGCCGGATCAACGGTCACTGCCCGGGACGGGCATCAATTGAGGAATGGGATCAAACACGATCATCTGCGATTCGTTGCTCCCATAATCCACAGGAATCTGTCGGAATTCAACACTCCAGACCATTTGACCTGTCGAGGAATTCATCGTGGGTTGCGAGGCGAATTCCTGACGATAGGTCTCGACCGCGGCATCGTTTGGAGTGGCGAATGAGCCGACGGTGACCATCGAGGAAAACTGATCATGCCAAACGTAGGCTTCGACATCTTCCTGAGTGCGAAGGTACGAGGCGAGTTGAATGGCGTTTCGCGCGGCATCGGCGAGTCCGGCTCGTTCGCCGATGCTGCCACCGGTCATCATCTGCAGAGCCCTCATCGTGGCCGAACGAGTGTCAATCGGGTCATCTCGAGTGGGATCCATGCCCTGGTGGATGGTCCGGCCGCGAAATGTCGAGATCACCATCGTGTATCGCCCCGGATTGTCGAGCAACGAATAGGGAATACCGCGATTCAACGAAGCGATTTGCGCCCAGTGATCTTCCCGCTCCTGTGCGGAAACTTCCTCGGGCGACAGCAACGGGTTGATGGTCATGAATGCACCACTCAAGGCGTTCGGCTGACCGGGTGTGTGACTGAATACCACGTCGCTGAATTCCTGGCTTTCAATGCGATAACGCTTGATCCAGGCCAGAGTCTGCTGTCCGACCGAATCGTCGAGAGTCGCATAGTTGCCTGCCAGAACGCAGATTTCGTGATAGCGGTGGCTGGGACGGCGCATCTCCTCTGCTCCCGTGCGATTGGTCGTCATCACGGGTGAGTCGAACGAGTCCATTTCGTAGACATAGGCCGGCAGGCCGCGCTGCCGTAGTTCGAGCACCAAGGCGTTGGCTGCCTCTTGTGGAGAAGTCGATTCCTCGGGGACCGGGCCGGTGTCAAAAAATGACGCAACCATCACCATCCACGGACCGTGATGCCGGGTCAGTTGATAGACCTTGCCGGGAATCGCTTCGATGTCTGCGGCCGAAGCCTGAGCGGCTGAAAACAGAACACTGCACAGAACGGCGTATCGAATCGCACGCATCACACACTCCTTGATGTGATCTCGTCACCCTTCGGGGGGCCGGCACATGTCGCCGGTTCCAGAGGGGCGGGTGTGTATCACATCGGAGTTTTGGTGTCCAGATGCCAATCTCCGCCGAGCGATTCAGCCTGCTTACGTGTGAGTTCTTGAGCCGCCTGACGGGCGAGAACCAGCAGTTTCTGCAGGTCTTCGTCGCCAAACGTCCCACGCTCCGCAGTCCCCTGAAGCTCTACAAACCTCCCGGATCCCGTCAGGACGACGTTCATATCGACTTCAGCCTGAGAATCTTCGGGATAGTCGAGGTCCGCCACGGGAACGCCGTCGACGATTCCGACGCTGATCGCCGAGACGCTGTCGACAATGACTTTTCCGACTTCCAGCCCCTCGATCGATCGAACTGCATCGCAGAGAGCGATGAAGCCACCGGTAATGCTCAAGGTGCGCGTTCCGCCGTCGGCCTGCAAGACATCGCAGTCGATGGTGATGGTATTGGTCCCCAGAGCCCGCATGTCGACGACGGCCCGCAGACTGCGGCCGATCAGTCGTTGGATCTCGGTCGTCCGTCCATCAACACGGCGCGCTTTTCGGGGAGACGTGCTGCCGGGAAGCATGCTGTACTCGGCCGTTACCCATCCCGAGGGCGACTCAACGTTCGCTTTCCAGGGAGGGACCGAGGAATCGACGCTCGCCGTACAGAGGACGACCGTATCGCCAGCCCTGATGAGCACACTGCCGGGAGAGGAGGAGGTGTAACCTCGCGTAATCTCAATCGGCCTCAGATCGAAAGGGCGTCGTCCGTCGTGTCGCATCACCAATTGCCACCTGGAAGAACGTTGGTGTCACACAACGGACAAGTCGGGAACTTCATCAACGACCGGGTCTTTCCAACTGAAGCGGCTGTCGATGGCGACCTTGGCCATCTTTCGCAGCATCTCGCGGTCGACATGCGGACACGGGAGGTGCGGTGCCGCACGATGAGTATTCGACGCATCGAAGACTGGATCGTCGCGCCAATACGATTCATACACTTTCATATAGTCGAAGAACAGGGCCTCGGTTTCATTGAGATCGGCCCGGCGGTCGCCCGCCCCTTCGAACTGCACCCCATACACGCCGATGGCCTCTTCCAGGACGTCTCGCATCAGTCGCATTGTCACGGGAATGCGGGGAGTCAGATGATACGTCTCGCCGTGGAGTTTGGGGTTCACCATGATATGGCTCATGACGTCCGCCACCCAATCGACCGGCACGAGGTTCTTACGCTCGTGGCCATCGAGGTTGAACTTCACGATCGTGCCATTTGACTTTTTAGTGAAGTCGATCAATTCATCCCGGCGTCCCAGGGTAAACGCGATTTGAAGCAGCGCATAGAAGTTGTGGAAGGTCGTCGTCATCGACGTCTTCGAGTCGCCGATGATGATCCCGGGCCGATAGACGGTGAGGGAATCAATTTGACTGGAGTTGCGTACGAGTTTCTCGGCCTGAATCTTGCTTTCTTCATAACAGTTGGCGAATTCCTGGCCAACATCGAGGTCCGCCTCGTAAATCCGGCCTTCTCGGAGACCGCCAACGTACGCGGTGGAAACTTGATGCAGTTCACGAATGCTCGCCTGCTCGCAAAAAGCCAAGACGTTCTGCGTCCCCTGGACGTTCGATTTCCATGGCTCGGCGGTTGGGCCTGTGGTGACGAACGACAAACTGGCCGCGTTATGAATGAGCGCCCGGCAGTTCTCGGAAACCCACTTGATTTCTGACAGGCTCAAACCCAGGTCGGGCTCGCAGATGTCTCCCATCAGAACCTTGGGGCGAGGGAGGTCGGTGCCCAGAATCTCGTCCCAACAGCGCATGATGGCTTCGACGCGAACCTCGGCCGATTTTCGGCGGCTGGGGCGAACCAGCACGGCCAGATCGACCCCTTCGAGTAGAAGATTTCTCGTGAGGTAGCGCCCTAAAAGACCCGTAGCGCCAGTCAGCAAAAAGTAAGAAGGCATGCCTGATAACTCGAAAGGAGTGCAAGGAGGCTCAATCGCAATCCGCGATTGAAGGTCGCAACGGTTCGTTCTCAGCGAATGATGCTCCTCGATACATCATTCTCAGTACCGGATCAAAAGCCAACTCGACATAAGAGCTTAGTGGCCTCACGGGCGTCCCTCAATCGAGAGGGAAACTGCAGAAACCTCTGTACAGAATGTCGTGAACTCCAATCACGGTCAACGGTTGGGAGATTTGCGTCCTTGCCGCTCGCTGCCTCTTGATCTGAAGCGCGGAATCCTCTGTCTTGCCCAACTCACCAATGTTCGGCAAATCTCCTGTTCAAGATGAGCAGGAATCGAGGGAAGTCGGGCGTCCGGTGCCTGATCTCGCTAGAAATCTATGCCGCGCCAGCACTTGCGGGAGGGTCGACGTGCTTGACCATTGTCACCTGGTTCCCGGCATTGTTGTATTTCACCGAATCCATAAACGTCCGCATCAGCAGCAATCCTCGCCCACACGGCCGTTCCAGGTTGACCGGATCGGTAGGATCGGGAAGTTCGGAGGGGTCGAAACCGGGCCCTTCGTCCTTGACGACGTACTCGACGCAATCACGCGAAAAGTCAACATCGACATAGATCTGCCGCGACGCAAACGGGGGGAGTTGGGTTCGCTCGCGGGCCAGGTCGTAATAAGCAGAATGATCCTGTTCTCTCAATTCCGAGCTGATTTCCAGATTACCGTGATAGGCGGCATTGAGAAGTGCTTCCTCCAGCGCCACGCCGACTCGCAGTCGATCGCTTTCCTGGAACAAATTCATGTCGTTCAATGTCCGCTGCAGGTGGCCGACAAGCGACGTCAGCAGGCGTGGTTCACTGGTTAGCACGAACCGTGCTTTCATCGATTCCATGCGCTGCATCAAGACGCGTTGCGTCTTGCGCTCCCCCGACAGCGACAGGACGCGATCGGCAATCGAAACCAGTTCATCGCTGAGCCGGACTTTGGGGACATAGCTGGCGGCACCACACTCCAGTGCCTTGACCGCGATTTGCTCGCTCCCCTGAGCGGTCATCAGAATGACGGGAATCAGGGGGTATGATCGTTTGACTTCCTGGACCAACTCGAGCCCGTTGAGTTCAGGCATCTGGAGGTCGGTCACGATCAAGTCGGGCGCACCCTTTTCGATCACGTCCAGAGCTTCTTGCCCATCCTTGGCGTAGGAGATCTTCCAATCCGGTTGCTTTTCCAGAAGTCCGCCGGCAATTCGGCGGTCCATCATGGAATCGTCGACAACAAGAATCGAGGGCATACCCGCCTCACGAAGGAGTTGAACTAAAGACCCGTGCCAGTATCAATCTCATACTCTCAGTTTGCCAAACCCTTAGTAGGGAGCCAAGTGTTTCGATAAGATTCTGGAAACATTTCGATCGGACATGGAACCGTCCAAAGAACTCCACGAGATTACAGGCATTTGGCACGACGAACAAGTCGCCCGAGGGAAATGGCTGATTCACCCGACATCCCCGAAAGATACCGAAAGCAAGCGATCTGCGGAGTGATCGGCCAGGAGGGGCAGGCGCGAATCGGTGCCTCGACGGCCCTGCTTGTGGGCTGCGGAGCATTAGGCTCGGTGATTGCCGATTCCTTAACGCGAGCGGGCGTCGGCACTCTGAGAATCGTCGATCGGGACTTCGTGGAAACGTCGAATCTGCAACGCCAAGTGCTGTTCGACGAACAGGATGTCCTCGACAGGCTCCCCAAGGCGATCGCGGCGTCACGCAAGCTACGCAAGATCAACTCGTCGATTCAAATCGAAGAGTGCGTTGACGATCTCAACGTTGATTCCATCGGACGACTCGCCGAAGGGGTCGATGTTATCCTGGATGGTACCGACAATTTCGAGACACGTTTGCTGATCAACGACTACGCGCTAGAACACGACATCCCCTGGGTGAACGGCGCATGTGTCAGCACTCACGGCCAGGTGATGACAATCATCCCCGGGCGAACGGCCTGTTATCGTTGTCTCTTGTCGGACCTGCCGGAACCTGGATCGGTTGAAACCTGCGACACCGCCGGCGTTCTCGCTCCGATCGTGCATCTGGTGGCCGCGCTGCAGGTGGCGGACGCGATGAAGATACTCACCGGACAACTCGATCAGATCGAACCGGTGTTGACGGTGGTCGACGTTTGGGAGGGTTCGTTCCGACGCTTGAGTCTCGCGAGTCTTGCGAACCGTCAAGACTGTCCCGCGTGCGGTGGTGGCGACCGATCGTTTTTGCGTGGCGAACGAGGTCCGCGCAACGTTGTCTTGTGCGGCAGGAACGCCGTTCAGGTCAGTCCAACAACTCGCGGATCGATCTCGCTCGATGAAACAGCCGCGCGCTGGTCGATCTTTGGCGACGTGACATCCAACGCCTTCCTGGTGCGATTGAAGTTGGCGGAACAGGGACTGGAGATCACATTGTTCCGTGATGGACGTGCCATTATTCAAGGGACGCAAGAACTTGCCGTGGCTCGTAGCGCCTATGCGCGCTACGTCGGGACGTGATAAGTGGAGTCGGACGACGCCCGCCTGGGAGGAGCCATGAACGCGCCTCGGTGGTCGACACCAAGGCGCTCTGAAAGTCCAAGGGCGGGCTGGTCCGGTCAACGACGGAGCGAGGGATGGATGCTGCGACAACGGCATTGCCGAACAGATCTCGACCAGACTGCGGCTCTGAGATAATGTGCCGCGTGAACCTCGCTCGACCGTCGTTCGCGAAAGAGAAACCCCGAAAGACCGGCGGCATGCCGTGGAGAGACAATTCATGAACGGAATCAATGTAAGGACCGCCGTGGGACGGCAGCTCCTCGTTTGCTGTACTTTGGCAGGCTTGCTATGCATAGGCGAATCTGTTGGGCAGGTGGTGGATTCTGAGGGGAGTAGTGCGATATGCGATGACAATGGGAGGCTGCAGTCCGACGATGCCGGCCCTGTGAGACAGTTCGTTTTTCGAATTGACGTGTGGTGGTTGGAGGACGGCCCGGAAGCCGAGGAACGTGATCAGCGACTTGAATTCCTGGTCCAGATCGATCAGGCATTCCGAGTTCTGCATTCAGAAGAGGATGCGGAATTTGTCGTCGAGGGTGTTCTCACATATTCCGACGACGGGAAAGTGTTGCTCGATGTGTCAATCGCGCACCAGCGCGGCTGGACGAAAGGCAGGGTGAATTCGGAGGTTATATTGGCCCCGGGAATTGAGACCTATGTGGGGGCTGCAGGGCCAAGGTTCACAGTGACTCTGCTGCCGGCTGAGCTCGACTCCGCGCCCCCTGATACCCCTTGACGCGGCGCAGGACTGAACTTCATTGATGTGGTTCCTTCCGGCGACCCCCGGGCCGAGGCGATACCACGGGGATCTGTCGCAGTCGACCAAGCATTTTCTTCCTTGAACAAGTCCGGAATTGCCGACGCCGGATGATGCGAACGTGCGCCGGTCCCATCGACCGAGAGCACTTCGCGGATAGCCCCGATGGCACAGCTACCGCGTCTCGTACTGATTTGGCACGGCGGGAGCATCGCCCTCCCGGCGGCGGTCTTCACATCCCCACGCGACACCGGAGCAGCGTCATCAGCGCGCGAAACCCGTTCCATACGGGCGGTGATAGTCGTAGAGCGGATAGTCCCACCACGAGCCGTCGGTCTCCTGGCGGTCGAGCATCAGGTGGGCCATGTGTGACTGGAATTCGGGCCGCTCTTCCAGCGGCAATTGATCGATGCAGTACGCGCCGTAGTAGTGGCCGAAGTAGTAGAAGTAGCCGGCCACCTGAAACCACGACTCGTGCGGGATCGGCCGTTTGCGTCCGATGTCGAGCCAGCCGTTGCGGGCGAAGAGGCGATCGAGCCAATCCTTGAGGAGCTGATCGGTGACCGTCTCATCTCCCCAGAGTCTGAGGCACAAGTGACAGGCCTGCGTTCGTCCGAGGCTTCCTCCCGGACGATTGATTCCGCGTCTCGGCTGATCATCGAGGTACTCGCCGTAGAGGAAGCTGCCATCGGGGAGTCGCTGTCTCTGAGTTGCCGCCAGGGCACGCTCGACCACCGCAGCCGGCGGTTCGAAGCCGATGTCGCGAGCTTCGGCGAACGCGATCAGGATCGCGGCGTTCACGAAGCTGATTGAGTCCGATCCCGGTCGCTGTGACCCGGTGCGGAAGTCGTAGTAGCCCCAACCTCCATCGACCGACTCGTAACGAGTCAGTCGATCGAACTGGACTGCCATCAATTCCGCGATCCGTGCCTGCTTCTCTGCATCACCTGCTCGGTAGGCATGCAGCCGAACGAGTGCCTGAATCGAATAGCAGTGTGCCCAGACGTTGTACAGGGCGTCCGGCGTGGCGCGGCGCACCTCTTCGAGGTTCTCGAACATCCAGGCCTCGGCTCGATCGACCGCTTCGCGCACTTCAGTCCGTTCGGTGCCGTACTCAAGCAACGCTGAGACACACAGTGCGGTCGTGGCTGCTCGAAAGCCATGATGGGCACCTGGGATCGGAGCATAAATGTTGAGTCCCTTCGTGTGGGTCGCCGAGCCCCACGAACCATTCTCGTTTTGATACCCGACCAGAAAGTCGACCCCTCGGCGGATCGAGTCCTCGATCTCCTCCGACGAGGGAGGAGGGACGGGATCCAGTCGCGGGACCGAATCGACGTCTGCGTCGGCCTGCTCCACGGTCGCGTCGTCGGCTGCCGGTGGTACATCATCCGCAACGACAGTGAAGCACGTGCTGCCGAGGAGCAATGCGGCGATGACGACAGATCGAGCGATGGAATTGAACAATGGACGCATGGGTGCCTCAAACGTGATTGAGCAATGATAGATGCAGCATATCCGATGACTGTTGCTGATCGTAGTGCGATTCCAATCGCGTGATTCCCGACTCAAACGGTACGCGGGAGGCATGCATTCGCTAGACTGAATCCATGCCAATCACTCAATCACCACCGAGCTTTCTCAAAGAAAGGACGATGCCATGCGACTGGGAATGGTCACTTACCTGTGGGGAGCCGAGTGGGATTTGCCCACTTTGATCGACAACTGTGCTCAAACCGGCTTCGAAGGTGTCGAGTTGCGTTCGACGCACAAGCATGGTGTCGAGATCACGCTGTCGTCGGATGAACGGATCGAAGTTCGCCAGCGGTTTGAAGACTCACCCGTCGAGTTCGTCGGGCCCGGGTCGGCGTGCGAGTATCACAGTGCCGACGCCGATGTCGTTCGCAGAAACATCGACGACACCAAAGCCTTCGTCGTGCTGTCTCACGATCTCGGCGGCACCGGCGTGAAGGTTCGGCCCAATGGTTTCGTTGAAGGGGAAGACCACGGTCGGACGATCGATCGCATTGGCCGCGCCCTGCATGAATGTGGAGAGTTCGCTGCCGGCTACGGTCAGGAGATTCGTGTCGAGGTCCACGGACCAGGGACATCCGACCTCTCGGTGATGAGGCAGATCATGCAAGCGGCCGACCATCCGCAGGTCGTTGTCTGCTGGAACGCGAATCCCGGAGAAGTCGTCGATGGTTCGATCGCCGCCCCGTTCGAGCAGGTGGCGGACTATCTCGGAGAGACGTTTCACATCCACGATCTCTATGACGAGGGCTATCCCTATCGCGAACTCTTCGCGCTGCTGCAGGCGCGGGACTACGCCGGCTGGATGCTCTCGGAAAGCCCAGCGACCGGCGATCCGTTGAGAGTGATGCGGTACTATCGGGCGTTGTTCGATGCGTGGACGCAACAGTAGCTATGGTGGCATCACAGGTGTGCGCGATGGGACGCCTTGCAAGACACATGTGGATGCAGTGAAAAGTGGAACTTGGCATGAAAAAGGACCATCCACGGGCGACCAGGCGGCTAATCGTTGTGCTCTGGTGCATCGCGGCGCTTAGTGTGGTTGCGATCGCCTTGTCGTCCAAAGCATATATGTCGGCCTTTCATATGAAGAACTTTGAATTGGCGCAGGCTCGACGTGTGTTTCTGTATCTCTCGACGGCAGTTTTCATTGTTAGTCTCATCTTTCTGTACACCTTGGCTCGACAGCGTGAAACGGAGAGCAAGAATGTCCCATGAACTTGCCGTTGACCAAGTGCAAACGCAATCTGCATATCTCCCTCGCCTGCTTTCTCGGCTAATGCGATCTGTCGTTGTTTTGCACTTGGGTGTCGCGATGAGTTTGCCTGCAGCGGCCGATGAGTTCACGATCATCAACGACAAGGGGGAAGAAGAAGTCATTGAGGCCCGCTTGCATGGATCGAATCGCAACTCGCACGCCCTGGAGCTGGCGAGCGGAGAGATTCGCCTCGTGCCGATCGCTGCCGTGCGCGACCGTACTCCCGGCGACGACCCCGTGCCTGTCTCGCCCCAAGAGTTGGCCGATGAGCTGACGAATCGGTTCGGTGAAGATCTGACGCGAACATTCATCGAAGGAGATTTCGTCGTTGCAGCCATACTCGCTGCACCGCTCGACCAAGCGAACGAACGTCGATTGACCGCCTTCTTGCGCAAGGCGGGGCGGTTCATGTCGAACATCGAAACGACGTTCACTCGTTTCGGGCGAGACGTTCGCTTGCCTCTGCAGGATGCAAGATTCCCTCTGGTGGTCATCATCTTTGAGTCTGACGAAGACTTCATCGAGTACGCCGAGTCGATCACCGGGGGCCGCGGACTGTCGGCGGAGAACGTCGCTGGATTCTATTACGGACTCACCAACTGGCTCACCCTGCGGATGAGCGAGTGTCACACATTCGAGGTGCCGTTGCACGAGGCAATCCATCAGCAGGTCTACAATCGCCTGTTTCCGAGGTTGGCACCCATCCCCACCTGGTTCGACGAAGGGATTGCCACGGGATTCGAAAGCAACGGAGATCGCATCGACACCAATCCGGCCCGAGTCAGTGAACGCTATGCCCGGCAGTCGCGTGCGGGTGAAAGCGATGTCACGTGGAGCGACATCATCGAACGCGACGACGCCTTTCGCGGCGATGTGCTGGCCGGAGACGCCTACACTCAGGCCTGGTGTCTGCATTGGCTGCTCGTGACCGAACACACCGATGCCTATCGTCAATACGTTCAAACACTCGCCAGCCGGGAACCACTTGAAGAGATCGAAGACGACCAACGTGTCGCCACGTTTGAAACCGCGTTCGGCAGCTCGGCGTCTGAGCTGGATGATGATTTCGACCGACTGCTGGAGGCGGGCATTCGGCGTCAGCGGATCACGTTTCCTGAGTCGACGCCGGGGTTGTCTCGCAGTACGCAGTCCTTGGGAGATGTTTCATTGCAGGCCGTTGTCGATGGCGGCAGTGGTCGACTCTATTCGCAGGGTCAGATTCAAAACATCTGCCCGTTTCGCACACTGCGGTTTAGCATCCGTCTCGAAATGGCGGGAGGGGTTGGAATGGAATGGACAACCGACCCGCTCCCTCCCTTGGAGACCGTCAACCTGCGGGAACAATCAATCATTCCGTCGTCACAGACCTTCCGCGTTGTGGTCGAGTCGACGGTGGCCGAAGACTGACGGACGTTGTACTTGCGGAATATCCTCCAAAACCGTGGCAATCATTGCGACCGTCACCAGCGCACCGGATCATTGCCAACGGTTACGAATTGTGCGCAATCTGGCTGAAGTAAAGTCGATCGTGCTCAAATCAGGTCAATTGCGGACGAATCTTAATCAACAGCCCCTCACTTTGAGTCCTCGTCGTTGGGCTCGACCCAGCACGTTCGTTTGTCTCCATGAAAATCCTGATCGCAGATGATTGCTCAGGCACACAGACGCTCCTGCTGCGGAGTCTGTCCAAATGGGGGTATGAACCGATTTGCGTCAAGGATGGCGGCGAAGCCTGGAACATTCTCCGTTCTTCTGACTCGCCTCGGCTGGCGATCCTCGACTGGCATATGCCGGGACTTGACGGTACCGACATCTGCAGTCGTTTACGCGATCAGACCGACACGCACTACACCTTTGTCATCTTGCTGACGAGCCGAGGTGATCGCCAGAGTCTACTCTCGGGCCTGCGTGCCGGAGCCGATGATTACCTGTCGAAACCGTTCGATCCCGACGAACTTCAGCAGCGTCTTAATACCGGTAAACGAATCCTGGAACTGCAAGATCGCCTGCTGACCGTTCAAGAAGAACTGCGAACGCAGGCCACCCACGACTCATTGACCGGTGTCTGGAATCGCGGCGAAGTCCTGCGGTTCTTGGAGCGCGAATGGAACCGCACTTGCCGGCAGCATTCCTCGATGGGCGTGTTGCTGGTCGACGCTGATCATTTCAAGAAAGTCAATGACCAATTTGGTCACCTCGTGGGTGACGAAGTCTTGCGCCGCATGGCCAAGGCGATTCGAGAACAAGTGCGCGTGTACGATCAGGTGGGGCGCTTCGGCGGCGAAGAGTTTCTAGTCGTGTTGCCCGGCACGAATGAACACACTGCCCCCGTGGTCGCGGAACGTGTGCGCGGGTTCATCGAACGACATCCGATCGAGCTGCCTGACCGCACACTCCTGACGACGGTGAGCATCGGCATCAGTACCGTCGGTCCCTCCAACTGCCTGTCGACCGATGAAGCCATTCGCCGCGCCGACGTGGCCCTCTACGCCGCCAAGGCGGCGGGTCGCAATCGCTCGTTGAGCTACTCTCAGGTCAGGTTGAATGCCGCAGCGGCTACTCCCGAACAGGTCGAATCGGCCTAGTGAGCGGACGAATCGCATCTCGCCCGCATGTCTCACCACGTGGCTTGTCCGTTTTCAAGGTCGGTGCTCCTTGATGTGGTGCTTCATCTCCACATCCTGCATGAATGACTTTGATCGCGACATCGAACCGCCTCTCGTAACTCTTCAATCTTATCGACGACTCCACGGCCAAAGGCACGTCGCGGCGATGAACACTTTTCGCGGCAGTGAGAGCCGGATGCGCTTGTTGAAGACGTCATAACCGCCTGCATCGATGTGGGTCAGCACTCCGCCGTAGATCTGAAACATCGCGCTCAGGATCTTGCGACCGTGCGATTCGAGTGCGGGAGCGAGTTCCCAGCCTCGATAATAGAACTCGCGAGCCCGGTGCGTCTGAAAGGCCATCATTCGCCGAAACGCCTCGCTCCCCGCGGTGCTGCGGAGTTCGTCTTCCTTCAATTGGAAGCGTTCGAGATCTTCAATGGGGAGGTAGAGCCTTCCCCGATCGAGGTCTTCGCCGAGATCACGAAGTATGTTCGTGAGTTGGAAGGCCGTCCCGGTGTCGATCGCCTGCCGAACGGCGTTCGGCTCAGTGCGGTCGAAACCCCAGATATGAATGCAGCACACGCCGACCGCGCCGGCGACAAGATGACAATACTGCTCCAACTCGGCGAAGGTCTGAAACCGTCGGGGTTGCAAATCGCTACGGACGCCTTCAATCACATCGAACAACGACTGTTCGGGGATCTTATGCCGGCGCACGACATCAATCAGAGCGGGTAGGATCGCGGTTCCCGGTATTGAAGTGTCGTTGTCACACCGGTCGTCGCTCGATGATCGAGAACTCAACGCATCGCGCATCCGTAGTTCCCACGCCTGCAGTCGCTCCCGACGTCGTTCCAGCGGCAGTGATTCATCATCGCCCAGATCGTCGGTGTGCCGCATATAGGCGTACAGCGCGCACATATCGCGACGCAGGTCGCGGGGGAGCGTGAGGAACGAGAAGTAGAAGTTCCTGGCAGTCCGACGGGCGATGCGGCAGGCGAGTCGGTACGAGGCTTCGAGTTCCGACACGATCTAATTCCGGTCCGAAGCGCGCAGGGCACGAATGTAATCCTGATACTGCTCGTCCAGCTCTTCATTCGAGATGCCGGTGAGTGCCGACAGCGATTCCACTCGAGTGCGAATCCGAGCGTTGGGACTGTATAACTGCGACACGTACTCGATAAAGGCATCGCGATAGACGCCATCTGCATAATGCAGAAAGAAATGCGATAACCCGGTCGCCTGGCTGTATCGCCGTTGGAGCGTCGTGATATCTCCTCTTTGAAAGTCGGCCGTTCCCAGGAGTTCAAACTCGGCCAATGGAATGTAGTAATTGTCGGTGACGATCCGCTCGCGTGCCCAGTGCATGCGGGGGTGCGTGATGTCTCCCACTTCGAGCAGCCCTTCATCACCGCGAAACGATTCCATGTAGCATGCCAGTCCCTCGACGACCCAAAAATGGCTCATCGCGCCGACGTTCTGGATGTTGGTGGCACTCTCTCCCAGGATCTGATGTGTCGCTTCGTGATACAGCGTTTCGTTATTGCGATCGATTTGCGATTCATCGTGAAAGAAGTACGCGATACGGTCGCTCGGCATGTAGAGCCCGGTGCTGTTTTCCACGCCGGGCTGCCTGCGAATGAGCGTCTGTACGAATTCCTCGCGGGTCGCGAAGTAGTGGACTTCGTGCTGTCGGGCCGAAACCGAGTTGGAATTGCTCCCCTGGAACAGCGATTCGATTTGTTGCGTGGTTTGAAACGCGGCGGCGAACTTTGCCACGAAGAACTGGTAGTAGTCCTCGAGCATCACACTCAACTGCACGCCGCGCTCCAGCGAGTGATTCGTGCGGATTAGAAAGTGTTCCGACTCGATCACCCAGGCGTTGTTGAAGTTGCCGCGGATGCCGGACTCCTGCTCGGCTGGAATCCAGTTTCCGCGATATGGTCGCAGCCCCGACTCGTACCGATCGACGTCGGTGCCTCGAATCCAGCCGAACGTGTCGTGCCAGACATAACCATCACCGCGTTTCTGGGCCTCGAACGGCGTGGTCCATGCACCTTCATATATCTGATAACCCAAGAGTCGCCGAGTGCGTGCGTGTTCAGGATCCTGGAAAAGCACTTCGTGTACCAGATCGAACGCCAACGAAATCTGACCATCGCGTCGCGCGAGGTTCGCAAGAATGTACAGGTTCTGTGCGTACTCCTCGCGCAGCCTCCAGAGTTCCTGCAGCCGGCCACGTTGATCGGCCGGCAATTCTTCGGTGCCGGTGCGCGGCAAGTGCGAAATGACTTCCGCAGAGGGATCTCGATGCGTGTAAGGCAGCCCCAGTTCGCGAACTTCGCGAGCTTCAGTGATCTGTCCCTGCGCCTCGTACTCGGCAGCCAGGTCCGTGAGTTCCTGTGCGTACGCCTGTTGCAACCGTACGTATTCGACGTGATGGTCGGCTGCGAGACAGGAGTGTGAAACCCCCAGGAGAACGCCGAACCCGAAGATCACGACTCGCGCCAGGGACGACGTTGATCGATTGCAAAACTGCCTGCTGAAACCATCCATGTTCCACTCCGTTGAAAAGAGTTGCGAGGCGATCCTTCGACCCATCAGTTCCTCCGCGAGCTAACGCGGGGCGAGCGTTACCGGTTCGTAGGGATGATTTCGTTTGCGAACGACTTCGGCCGACTCAATCACGTCTCCGATTTGCAGGGCGGCGACGACGTCCATCCCTTCGACGACTCTACCGAACACAGTATGCACAGACTCGGGTCGCACTTCGCGATCGAGATGGGGCGTGGGAAGATGCGTAATGAAAAACTGCGAGCCGCCGGTGTCCCGTCCCGAATGGGCCATGCTGAGCGTCCCCGCGAAGTGCCGGCGGGCGTTCGCGGCGTAGCATTCACACGCGATGCGATACGCCGGTCCTCCTTGTCCAGGGAGTCCGGCTGCTCCGGGTCGAGTGTTGGGGCATCCTCCCTGGGCCATGAAGTTCGGAATGACGCGATGAAACTTCAATTCGTCATAGTAACCTTCCTCAACCAGACTGATGAAGTTGGCGACCGTGTTCGGGGCTTCGTTCTCAAAGAGTTCCAGGAGAATCTCGCCACGAGTCGTTGTGAAACGCACTTGCGGCAACTGGTCGTCTCCTTCGGCGGCCGCTTCCTGTTCGCGAATCGCTTGTTCTGTCTCCCAGTAGGCAATGTAATTCTCGGAGGACTGCAGATATTGCCCGCCGATCTCGTCAATTAAGTTGTCCTCGCTCCGGGCGCGCTCCAGTAACTCGTGAGAAAGTTCGAAATCATGAATCGCGAAGTGAGCGACGCCGCCAAAATTCAAGGCGGCGGTGTTCGTCGAGTCCTCTTCCAGAATCAGGTCCGCCAGGCGCGCGGTTTCGTCGAACCGGTTAGCGTTGTACATCTGCTGCATGACAAGTTCAGCCGCCACGAGATCGTCGGGAAACTCTTCCAGTCTTGCGGGGGCCAATTCGGCCAGATCGGGATAGACGTCCTGGTTCAATTCGTTCACCAACTGCGTGAATTCATTTCGAAGTTCGGTCTGCCGCGCCGCGGTGGCACCCTCGAATTCTTCGCGGATCGCATTCACGCGGGTTTCCAGCTCTCGCATTCGGGTCACGAGTTCGTCCCAGGAACGCGTACCGGCCGCCGCTGATGTGGCTGGAGAGTCGTCAGCTGCCGCCTTGTCTCCGGCTTCGCCACATCCTGTCAGGAGTGTGGAGACCGAACATCCGACGATCAGCAGCCAAATCGAACACGAAGTTCGCCACGACATATCAAATCCTTAATCCTGAAAGACGCTCGGAATCACCGAACAGTTGAAGTCCTTGATTACTTTAGGGGACGCGTCCCGCCGGTGCCAAGCCGAGACCAGAGCAGCGGTTGCAGCCGTGGCCGACATTTCGTCAGAAAGACTGCATTCGCCCCATTCACCAGCTTCAAGGCGAGGATAGCGCAACAAAACACCCCGCCGAACAAGTCGACGGGGTGAATAAGCGCAGGCCCAGCACGCAGACTTACCACATCCCGGTCGAATAATGTTCGACACAGATTTCGGTGTTTTGAAGATTTTTCCAAAACGGCCCGACACATCGATGATTGCCGATGCGTTGGGCACGTTTCCTCGAGCGGTTCACAAAGGGAGTTTAGTAGGGATGCGTTTCCTGCATCTTTGGGCTCCGTCATCTGCATTTCCCGCATTGAGACGGTTCCGGAGCGACTTCAGATTCCGGATTGGTTTCTCGTTGAGAGGCCGGTCGGTAGACTGACTCTCATTCCATCGGCGTCTGACGATGCATTTCCCGCAGGTAGCAAAGGAACACCCACATGTCACATCGATCCACAAGACGTAGCTTTCTCAAGGCATCGACCGCAGTCGCCGCGACCGCGACGCTTCCCTATTGGCATACCTCGGCATCGGCGAGGGCGGCTGACGACAGTCCGCTGCAGCGTCCCCGACTGGGTTGCATCGGCACGGGCGACCGCTGGAAGGCCGTCGGACCGTCTGCGATGGAGTTCGCCGACTGCGTGGCGGTCTGCGACGTGGATGCTCTGCATGTTGACGAGGGCCGCGACATCGCGACGCAACGCAATCGGCAGCGAGGCGTTGATCTGTCGGTGGCCATGTACGAAGACTATCGCGAACTGCTGGAGCGGGACGACATCGATGTCGTGACGATCGTCACTCCCGACCATTGGCATTCCAAGATCGCCATCGAAGCGATGCGGGCCGGCAAGGACGTCTACTGCGAGAAGCCGTTGACGCTGACGATCAACGAAGGGAAGCAGATCATCAAGGTGCTCGAAGAGACCGGTCGCGTCTTCCAGGTCGGAACGCAGCAACGCACCGAGATGGGACAACTCTTCATTAAGGCCGTCGCCATGGTTCGCGATGGCCGCATCGGGGAAGTCCGCAAGGTCACCTGCGACATTGGCGGTTCAAGCGACAGTGGTGAGATCGCGAAAGTCGATATTCCAAGAGGCCTCAACTGGGATATGTGGCTCGGTCAGGCTCCCTATGTCGACTACCGTTACAAGGATAACGGCAGCCGTTGGGGAGCGTCCCGCTGCCATTACGAATTCCGCTGGTGGTACGAATACTCGGGCGGCAAGATGACCGACTGGGGTGCTCATCACGTCGACATCGCCTCATGGGCGTTGAACCTCGCTGATTCGGGGCCGACATCGGTCGAAGGAATCATGGCCGAGCATCCCGTTCCCTTCGAGAACGGAATTCCTCAGTTGGACGACCGCTACAACGCCGCCACGCGGTTTGATGTGCAGGTGATGTGTCCGGGGGGCGTCGAGATGCACATCGTCAGCAATTCGAGCGATGGCAACGGCATTCTCTTTGAAGGAACCGAAGGCCGCTTCCACGTGAGCCGCGGCGACATGAAAGGAAAGCCGGTCGAGGATCTGGCTTCGAATCCCTTGCCCGATGGTGCGATGGAAGAAGTCTACGGCGGTCCGCTGGCTCGCAGTCACATGGCGAACTTCTTTGATTGTGTCCACTCACGATCGAAGCCGGTCTCGGATGTCTGGTCGCATCACCGCGCCATGACGACGTGTCACCTCGCCAACATCGCGATTCGACTCGGTCGCAAGCTCGAATGGGATGCCGACAGTCAACAAATCGTCGGCGACGACGATGCCAATGCCTGGCTCGCCCGCGAACAGCGCTCGGGCTACGAGATTGACGTCGAGGTTTAGTTCGCTCGATGACCGATATGTGCACTCCCTCTCCCTGATGCATCAGGGAGAGGTGGAAGTGCTGCGCAGTAACCCGGTTTGTTAAACATGTTGTGTCAGTGTTATCTGTTGTGCTGCCGCAACAACTTTTTTTGAAAGCGCGCAACATGTTCTCTCACCTCAGTTCGATGCGATTGGTTCTTGGGTTCGGTTGGCTCATAGGCGTAGCGCTGCAATCGGCGTCGGCGGCTGAACCGTTTCCCGATCTCCCCGGAGCCGTACCGATCGTTTTCAAGCAAATCGGAGACGTTGAGCTGCGACTCCAATTCTTTCGTCCTGCCGACTGGAGCGCGGGAGACGAGCGACCGGCGGTCGTCTTCTTTTTCGGCGGAGGTTGGAAGAACGGCTCGCCGACTCAGTTCGGCACGCAGGCCGAGTATCTGGCGACGCAAGGAATGGTGACCTGTTGCGCGGAATACCGCATAACCAGCGTGCATGGCTCGACCGCTGCACAGAGTGTGGCCGATGCGAAATCGGCCATGCGCTATTTGCGTTCTAATTCCACCGGACTCGGAATTGACCCCGACCGCATCGCTGCCGGTGGAGGTTCAGCCGGCGGACATCTTGCCGCGGCGGTCGCGACGTTGCCCGGCCTCAATGAAGATGGAGAAGAACTGTCGGTGAGTTGTATTCCAAACGCGCTGGTACTGTTCAATCCCGCCGTCGATATCACGGCCGAGGGGCTGGGGCGTGATGAGGAGGGGGAAGCTCATCAGGAGATGCTCACGCGCATCGGCGCGACGGAAGAGGAACTCTCGCCGACCATCTATGTGACCGAAGGGCTACCCCCGACGATCATCATCCACGGCATGGCCGACAGCGTGGTGCCTTATGCGCAGGTGGAAGTCTTTCATCAGCGCATGGAAGCAGCTGGCAATCGCTGCGAACTGGTTGGCTACCCCGACAAGGAGCATGGCTTCTTTAACGTCGGACGCGGTGACGAAGAGTCGTACCGCGACACCCTCCGTCGCACACACCTTTTCTTCCAAGACCTCGGTTGGATCACCGGCGACCCCGCCATTCCAGAAAATGAGTAAAGGACAGGGAGAGGCCAAAGGTCAAACATGAAGCATCGCGTCGTACTAATCGGAGGCGGAGGGATGGCGACGGCGTGCGCCCTTGTCCTGGCCGAACGCGATGATGTGGAGATCGCGTTGTGGTCGCGTCGGCCAGCGATGGCGGAGCAAATTGCGAAGTCGCGCGAGAATCCGCACTTGCCCGGCGTGCCATTGCCAGATGAGATCGAGGTTACGGCAGATCACGATTGTGTGGCCGATGCGACACTGGTGGTTGTCGCGATCCCCACGCAGTATTTGCGAGAGACGCTGCAGCCTTTCGGCAAGTTGATGGGCGAGACGACCCCGGTCGTCAGCGTGGTGAAGGGAATTGAACTCAACACGCTCGCCCGGCCCAGCGACATTATCCGGCAGACATTGGGCGAACGCGGCATTGTGGCACTTTCGGGGCCGAGCCATGCGGAAGAGATTGCCCAGCGCAAGCCGGCGACGCTCGTGGCGGCTTCCAGTGACATTCAACTCGCGCGTCAGGTGCAGGATCTGTTCACGACCGATCGTTTTCGCGTCTATGCCAACTCCGATTTGATTGGCGTCGAACTCGCCGGGGCCATCAAGAACGTAATGGCGATCGCCGCCGGTATTTGTGAAGGACTCGACTGCGGGGACAACGCAAAGGCGGCCCTCATCGCTCGAGGGATCGCCGAAATGACGCGTCTGGGCGTCAGCATGGGGGCCGAGACGACGACGTTTGCGGGCCTGGCGGGGTTGGGGGACTTAATCACGACCTGCATCAGTCCGCATGGGCGAAATCGACAGGTCGGGCTGCGATTGGGGCAAGGCGAGACTCTCGATTCGATCGTGGGTTCGATGAACAACGTGGCCGAAGGGGTGAACGCGGCCCGTCCGATTCAGTCTCTGGCGAAGTCTCGCGGGGTGGAAACGCCGATCATCAACGAGGTTTGCGCGGTGCTGTTTGAGGGAAAGACGCCGGAAGCCGCGACCGACAGCCTGATGCAGCGACCCACAAAAGACGAGTGATGGTTCTCGAAACAGGCTTCTCAGCGATCGGCCTCTCACATACAGTTGACGTGGAATGAATCGGCCCCTCACAACTGATTTGAATATGACACGTTTCCGCTCTTGCACGGTTTCGCTATTGGGAGTCATCGTGGCCCTGTCGATGTCGGCCGGTGCGCACGCCCATCCGGGACATGGAACGACCAATCCCTCGACTCCCGCGCATCTGCTGGAACCGGTGCACTTCGTGACGCTGATCGGCGGCATCTGTACGCTGGGGCTGGTGACGGGGATCTTCATCCACCGACGGCTCAAACTCGCCAAGGCCACATCTCGCGACGGGCTGATGGGCCACCGTTCCCCGCGACGAGATGATTGACTCCTGGACGACAGCGACGGCAGCCGCTGCGTTCCTACTCTATGTTTATTCGCTGATCTCGCGAATTCGCTCCACCCCCGACAGTCGGCGACTTGCAATCAAGATCGAAGCTATCGCATGGCTCGTGCTGGTCGTGCATGTCGGGTTCGCGTTTCACCAACATCATCACTGGAGCCACGCCGCGGCCGAGACCCATGTGGCCGATGAGACCGAACAGACGCTCGGCCTGCGCTGGGGAGGTGGCATCTACTTCAATCATGCGGTGCTCGTACTGTGGGGGATCATGATCTGGAGACGCTGGCAGCGATCGACTCGCTCCGAATGGAATGCCGCCGCCGTCGACCGGGCGATCGATATCTACGTCGCCCTGATGTGGTTCAGTGCGACTGTCGTGTTTGGATCAACGGGGTTTCTTATCCTGGGAATCATCGGATTCGGCCTGGTTTTTCTGGTGATGTTGCATGCAAGACGGCAGCAACTGGCACATTCGGCGGAAAACCACACGACAACGTAACATTGATAGTTCCGGTGGTGATTCCGTATCCTGGATGATTGAATTCTACGGCCCAAGGCCATTGTTGCAGCACTTACGGAATGCAGATGAAACCAAGCCAAAACTTCTGTCACCGCACCCGCCGCGAGTTTCTCTGGCAGACCGGAGGAGGCTTCGCAGGCACCGCCCTCGCAGGCATGCTGGGAACGGACTTCTTCGGCACTCAAACCGTGTCGGCTGATGGGGAAACTCCTTTCGTAAACCCGCTGGCCCCGAAGGAACCGCATCACACGCCGAAGGCCAAGGCGTGCATCTTTCTGTTCATGTACGGGGGGCCAAGCCACATCGACACGTTCGACTACAAGCCCGACATGGTCGGACGGGATAATCAAACGGTCGAAGTACAGACCTTCGGTCGTGGTGGCCATCGCAACGAAGGACGCATCGTCGAACCCCGCTGGAACTTCGCCCAGTACGGAGAGAGTGGCAAGTGGGTGAGCGATCTGTTCCCCCATCTCTCTCAACATGTCGACGACATCGCTTTCATCCATTCGATGACGGCCGACAGCCCGATTCACGGATCGGCACTATTGATGATGAACTCCGGACGCATCATCAGCGGCAGTCCATCACTCGGTTCGTGGCTCAACTACGGTCTTGGCTCCGAGAATGAGAACCTGCCCGGCTACGTCGTGATGCTCGATCCGCGAGGCGGGCCCATCTCGGGGGCGAAGAACTGGTCGAGTGGATTCATGCCGGCCACGTATCAGGCGACGGTGATGCGCTCGCGCGGTGAACCGATCCTCAATCTCTCACCGCCGGAAGACCTTAGTATGGACGCCCAGCGTCGACTGCTCGACACGCTGCACAACTACAACGCAGAGCATGCTGGCGAACGTGCGGATAACAGCGATCTCGCGGCACGCATCGCCAGTTACGAACTGGCGTTCAAGATGCAGCAGCATGCCCCCGAAGCGGTCGACGTTTCGCAGGAGACGGAGGCGACTCAGCAGTTGTATGGACTCGATGATCCCAAGACCGCGACCTTCGGCAGACAGTGTCTCCTCGCAAGAAGGCTAGTCGAACGCGGCGTGCGATACGTCCAGATCTATTCGGGCGGCGCTCATAACGACGACAATTGGGACGCCCACGGCGATCTGGTCAACAACCACAATCTGCACGCGGGAGAGACCGACAAAGCCGTCGCCGGTCTGCTGGCCGACCTCAAGCAACGGGGATTGCTCGAATCGACAATGATCGTCTGGGGGGGCGAGTTCGGTCGTCAGCCGACTGCCGAGTATGCCGAAGGAACCGGGCGCGATCACAACTCGTACGGTTTCACGATGTGGACCGCTGGTGGTGGGGTGAACGGCGGAACGAGCTTCGGCCAGACAGATGAACTCGGTGCCGCCGCCGTCGAAGGCCGGATGCACGTTAAACGTCTGCACGCCACGATCCTGCATCAAATGGGTCTCGACCCCAACCGGCTGACCTACTTCTTCAGCGGCCTCGACCAAAAGCTGGTCGGCGTCGAAGGCGCAGAGCCGATCCATCAGATTCTTTCTTAAGACTTCTTAAGACGGCTTGCACCTGCTCGCTATTCCAAGCGAACGAAAGGTGACTCTGTCTCTGGATTACGCGTTTCCCTGTAGTATCTTTAGTCCGCGGTGCGTGGACCGTATAATGGAATAGGGAGACCGTGTGACATCGGAGCGCGGCCCCGCGCGATAGAGTGAACAGAGTTCGCAGTTCGTCCAACAAGACAGGTGTCGGCCATGGGGGATCGGGAACGAGCCCAGAAGTGCTACAAGGCGGGAGTCTCGGCGATCGAGAAGGAGTCGTGGGACTACGCCATCGAGATGTTCCGCACTTGCGTGCGGGAAGTACCGGACTTCCTCAACTACCGCCAGCTCCTCCGGAATAGCACGTTCAAAAAATACAAAGACAACAAGAAGGGAGCGGGGATGATGGGCAAGACGAAGCTCATCTCCGTCCGCAGTCAAATCAAGAAGGCCAAGGCCAAGGAGCAATGGGACGAATTGGATCAGGCCTGCGAAGAGGGCCTGCTCGTCAATCCCTGGGACGTACAGCTGAATGTCGAGCTGGCTGAATCGGCCGTCAAACGCGAATACCTCGACATTGCCGAGTATGCCCTCACGACAGCCGTCAATGCAGATCCCAAGAGCAAAGATCTGCTCATGAAGCTGGGAAGCGTCCTGGAAGAACGCACGAAATACGACGAGGCTCTGAAAGTCTGGCAGCGCATCTGCGAACTCGATCCCAACGACGGGGCCGCCCGCTCGAAGTTGATGGCACTGGCTGCGAAGAAAGTCACCGTCAAGGGAGGATACGAGGGGGCCGACTCGACAAAGGAAGTCATGACGTCCGAGGAAATTAACAGGCGGCTCGGCAAGACGAAAACAGGCGGTGCCGCCGACGGTCCCGGGATGGACAAGGAAGCCGACCTCCAGCGGGCGATTCGCAAGGAACCCGAAAAGCACGAGAATTACACGAAGCTCGGCCAGTTCTACATGACGGAACGTCGCTACGAAGATGCCTACAACACCCTCAAGCAGGCTGTCGACGCCTCGGGGAACGATCCCGCAGTCCGCGAACTATTCGAAGACTCCGAACTGGCGCGCCTTAAGCGCAACTTGGAAATCGCCAAGGAGAGAGCGGCCGAATCCGAAGACCCCACGCATCGCAAGAATGCCGGGGCACTCGCGATGGAACTGCTCAATCGCGAGATCGAGGTCTACACCAATCGCGAGGAACGTTACCCAGCGAATCTGGGTCTCAAGATGGAACTCGCCGAAAGGCTGATGCGCCGTCAGCAGTGGTCGCAAGCGATCCCGCGGCTGCAGAAGGCCAGCCAGAATCCCGGCCTCAAGGCGAAGGCTCTCGTCAAACTCGGCACCTGCTTTGTTTACGACAAGAAACTGCCACTCGCCAAGGGACAGTTCGAGCGCGCCGTCCCCGAACTGGACGTCCACACCGATGAAGATCTCTTCAAGGAATGTCATTACACCCTGGGGCGTGTCTTCGAAGAACTCGGCGACCCTGGCAACGCGGAGAAGCATTACGGCGAAGTGATTGTCGTCGACTACGACTACAAAGACTGCCGTCAGCGACTCGAAAACATCCAGGGGGGCGGTGGCGAGGCTGCCGCTTCGTAAGTCGCATTGATCGCCACGTTGGATGTCAAAAAACTACCGTCGAGTTTGATTGAGATTTCACCTGCAACATCACTCCCCCCGCACTTTCGCGGAGCGAAAGGCGACTATGGCCGGCAATACACCTCGCAAGATCACCGTTCCCGACTTCGTCGCCGCGAAGGCCGAGGGGAGGAAGCTGTCGGTCGTTACCGCCTACGATGCCCTCTGGGGAGGCATTGCGGATGAAGCCGACGTCGATGCCATTCTTGTCGGCGATTCGCTCGGCATGGTGGTGCAGGGCAAATCGACCACGCTGCCAGTCACGCTCGACCAGATGATCTATCATGGCGAGATGGTCACGCGGACGGTGCAGCGTTCACTAGTGATCGTCGATTTGCCCTTTATGTCGTATCACGTCAGCCCACGGCAGGCCTTGAAGAGTGCCGGGCGCGTCATCAAGGAGACGGGTGCCGAGTCGGTCAAACTTGAGGGGGGCATCCATCAGGCAAAGACGATCGCCACCATCGTCGCGGCAGACATTCCGGTGATGGCCCATGTCGGCATGCGTCCGCAAGCGGTACGGGCTCTCGGAAGGATGTCGAAAATTCAGAGAGATGAAGCCGCCCTTCTGGCCGATGCCAAGGCCGCCGAGGAGGCAGGCGCGTTTGCCATCGTCCTCGAATTGATCGCCGCCCCCGTGGCCGCCCGCATCACACAGGAATTGTCGATTCCCACGATCGGCATCGGCAGCGGCGACGGCTGCGATGGCCAGGTTCTTGTCGGCCCCGACATGCTCGGCCTCACGACGTTTCACGCCAAATACGTCAAGAAATTCGCTGAGCTCCGTAAGATGGCCATCCAGGCGATCGCCGACTACTCGAAGGCCGTCCGCAGCAGTAAGTTTCCCGGCCCCGAGCATTCGCATCGCTAATGCGGAAGCGAATAATGAGATACGAATCGCGAGTAGATGACGATTCATTCGTCATCCTTAAGCTTCAATTTCAAAGGCTCGAATGAGTTTCGTTCCGTGGTCATCTTGAACTGCGCGATGCGGAAACCCGCATCAAATGTGAGGTAGAGTTCGAGTATATGAATCAGGTTGCGATCAGTGCATTGGAAGTAGACCGCGACGAGGGCATTGATTCTGGGATCGAGCTTCCGTTTCTCACTCTTTGTCGGCCGGAATTCGAGTTCCTCGACTCCCTGTAGCGATTCCCGTCGAGCCACGTTTTCGCCGTAGTCACGAAACATCGAAATCAAACTTTCGATGGAATGCTGAGCTCGCAGCTCGTCTGTGAAAGAATCTCGAAACAGTGCGAACTCCTCAGCAATCAACAGATGCGCGACGTCTCGCCCATAGTTCTCATACGCCTCGTCAGCCTGCCAGGTGATTTCGTACCCTCCATCGGACAAGTAGTCTCTGAGTGCGAGTGGAGTCGCCACGACAACCACAATGAAATAGAATAGCAGGCAAAAGACAACGTCCTCTTGGTTGGGAATCCGAAACCGAAATTGCTGCGGGTCCAGGAAATAACAGAACACGACCAAGACCGACGCAAATAGCAGGATCCAGCGGGCGTTGAAGATGCCGAAGATCACCAAAATGAATGGTGTCAGCGCGATGTCGCGAATCGGCTCAAGAATCGATCGTTTGCGCTTTAATAATGGCATGGGGCGAATTCCCCGTTCCACAGATGGCGGTTAGCACTTGCGATGATGCCGACACATTTCAATTCGCAGAGGTTCAGATTGACTCAATGAATTCGACGTCATGGCGTCTGACTCGCGCGCGCCGCCTGCCACATCCGAATCGCTTCTGGATACGCGATGCACTCTTGTTCGAAGACACGGCCGGCCAGGGTATCTGGAGTGTCGTTATCCTTCACTTCGACCACTTTCTGAAGAAGAATTGGTCCGTGGTCATATTCGTTGTCGACGAGATGCACGGTGCAGCCGCTGACTTTACAGCCACGTTTGATGACGGCTTCGTGGACATGATGTCCGTACATCCCCTGGCCACAGAAGGCCGGGATGAGAGCGGGATGAATGTTCATCACTCGGCCCTCGAAATCGGGCGGAATCTCCAGCTTTGCCAGATACCCGGCCAGCACCACAAGGTCGGCCCGCGCCCGCCGGCAGCGGTCGAACACTTCGTAACTGAACTCTTCGAGGTTATCGAACGATTTCGGCCGAATGATCTCACACGTCAGCTTCGATTCGAGGGCTCGCTCGACTCCCGTGCAATCGCGATTTGCAATGACCAGCGGCACCTTGATGTTCAATCGCTCCGCAGCCTGTTCCGCCAGCAGATTGACCAGCGTCCGCCCGCTGCCGGAGATCAGGACAACCAGTCGTGTCGGAGGAGTATCAGTCATAGCGAGCACGGTTTCGGGGGTACAGGTCGTGGTGAGTGTAATCACCCTGCCGCCACTTGCGACTGTTCCAACTTCGTCAGTTCGTCCACGAGGATTCTCAGAAATGGTTCGACATCAGTCACCAGGCCGATCGTCTGGTAACTGCCGCGATCGGCCAGTTTGACGACCGTGGCAGGGTTGATGTCGACACAGACGACCTTCACCCGCGCGGGCAAGAGGTTGCCGACGGCAATCGAATGGAGCGTGGTGGCGATCATCAGACAGAACGTGACACCTTCAACCAGTTCGCGCATTTTGCGCTGAGCGGCGATCGTATCGGTGATGACATCGGGCAACGGGCCGTCATCACGAATGCTTCCTGCGAGGACAAACGGGATACCTCGCTTGACCACTTCATGCATGATGCCGGCGGTCAGCACGCCGGCATCAACCGCCTGAGAGATTGAACCCAGCCTGCGAATTCGGTTGATCGACCGCAAGTGATGCTCGTGTCCTTCCTCGGCGGGCCGGCCATGTTCCATCGAGATGCCGAGACTTGTGCCATAGAACGACTGTTCAATGTCGTGAGTCGCGAGGGCGTTTCCGGCAAACAGCACTTGGACGTAGTCATGCTCGACCAGATGTTGAAAGAGATCGCGGCTGCCGGTGTGAACGACCGCCGGCCCCGCGACGATCAGAATCTTCCCCTCCCCACCGCGAGCCGCATGCATCGCCTTGGCGATATCGCGGACGGTGACATTCTTGGGTTTCTCGCTGGAGACGGTGCTGTTCATAAAACCGAACGCACTCCCTTGTGTCGCATCTCTCTGCACAGGATGCACGCGCGTGCCGAGGCGGCCGATCACGACCATTTCGCCGACCTTCACATCCGACATCGGCAGGCAGCGTGCCGATGGACCGGTCGGATCGACAACGATTCCGCAGTCCATCTCCTGCAGATCGACCTTGATCCATTCACCGGCGATACGAACCTCGGTGTCTTCATTGGTCGAGCAGTAGAAGCCTTCGGGGAAGGCACCATCCATGTCTGCCGGAAGGAGTTTGCAATCCTCCTGATCGACTGCTGTCGCTCCGTGTAAGCTGATTGCCGTCAGCACGCGTTCGAGTAACTCGGGCGTGGGAGCCGAGACGGTCAGCCGGGCATGGCTGGGGTCGTGACGGCCATGCCCGACGCGAATTTCGACAATGCGAAAGTCGGCTCCGAACGAATTGATCTCATCCAGCACCTTCGGCAGCAACAGGCTGTCGATGATATGCCCCTGCATCTCGACATCTTCGGAGAAGGCGTTTGACATTGGGCTTGGCACTCGATGGTTGGAAGAATCAATAGAGACCGTAACGAAGGCATGATAACTGATGCCTGTTGAGTGTTTGAATTGACTCGCGAGCCTTCCCAAGCCGCGATGTGTTTGTTCTGATTGGACGGCTTAGAAGTCTCGAACTCGCTATGACCGCGTCGCTATATGCCAGGGGAACAAATCGCGATCGGCGTTCTGACAGCGGGCTTGTGTGCCGCTGGAATCTGTCACCGCCGATGGTTGCTGCAGGAAACCCGTAAGGGGCGCCGATTGGCTGAGTGGTGCGGCAGCACGCGGGCCCTGTGGATCTTAACGGTTCTGCTAAGTGTCGGCGTTGTGGGGGGAGTGCTTCTTGCATGCGACATCGTCCGCCCTTTGCGGTGGTAAGTCGAGTAGCAGTCATTACCTGCGATCATCGCGCCGGTGGCTTTCTCATGGAGTTCTGGTCGCCGATGTTGTGATCTTGCAACATTTTCGCGCTCGGCAGCCACTCGGCCCGCATTCGTGACCTAACTTAAAACAGAGACTCTGAATTTCCCCTCGGCTGCGGCGAGATTTCGCGCCGCGCCACACACAGTTTCCCTCAGGTAACAACTCATGCCTCCGTTTCCCACACATGGTCGTTCCGGACGTGCGGAATCACACAGTGATTTCGAGACGCTCAAGCGGCTGATTCACGGCAAGCTGGTCGACAAACTCGACTTGTCGAAGATCGGCGGCCTCCAGGGAGATACGCTCCGCCGCGAGATTCGGCTCGTCGTCGAGCACTTGTGCGACACCGAGAACCCGTTGCTCAATCGCTCCGAGCGCGAGCGACTCATCGAGGAAGTGCTGGACGAAACGTTCGGCTTCGGCCCGCTCGAAATCCTGATGAAGGAAGAAGGCGTGGCCGACATCATGATCAACGGCCCCAAGCACGTCTTCGTGGAAAAGAACGGCCGTATCCAAAAGTCGGAAGTCACCTTCCGCGATAACGATCACCTGCTGCAGATTCTCGACCGCATCGTTTCAAAGGTCGGTCGCCGTGTGGACGAAACGACACCGATGGTCGACGCACGACTTCCGGATGGATCTCGTCTAAACGCCATCATTCCGCCCCTGGCACTCGATGGTCCATCCATCACGATTCGTAAGTTCGGTTCCAAGCCATTGGGATTGGAAGACCTGCTCAAGTTCGGCGCCTTCACCCCCGAGATGGTGATGGTGCTGGAAGGAGCGATCAAGGCGCGGCTGAACATCATCATCAGCGGCGGTACCGGCTCTGGTAAAACGACGTTGCTCAATACGCTGTCGAGCTTCATTCCAGGCGATCAGCGGATGATTACCATTGAAGACGCGGCAGAATTGCAGCTCCAGCAGGAACACGTTCTGCGACTCGAAACCCGTCCGGCGAACATCGAAGGGAAAGGGCGCATCAGCGCGACCGACCTGGTGAAGAACGCACTGCGTATGCGGCCCGACCGAATCATCATCGGCGAATGTCGCGGACCTGAAACGCTCGACATGCTGCAGGCGATGAACACCGGCCACGAAGGCTCGATGACGACGGTACACGCCAACAACCCGCGCGACGCCGTCTCCCGTATCGAGACGATGGTCACGATGGGAGGGATCGAACTGCCGCTCAAGGCGATTCGCCATCAGTTTGCGTCGGCGGTCGACCTCATCATTCAGGCGTCAAGGCTCCAGGGAGGGCCGAGAAAGATCACATACCTCACCGAAGTGATGAACATGGAGCAGGATACGATCATCATGCAGGACATCTTCAAGTTCGTGCAGGATGGCATCGACGAGAAGGGACGCGCTCACGGCCACTTTGAATCGACCGGCGTGCGTCCCAGTTTCATGGACCGCCTGGAGGCCTCGGGCGTACGCCTGCCTCCCAACCTGTTTGCCGCAAGGCGCCTCGGGGGCTGAACCGCGTCTCGATTCGACATCGACTGAACAACACGACCTGGACCGGGCATTCGGAGAGGATCAATGGATCCACAATTACTCGCAATCGCGGCCTTCATTGGAGTGACGGGGAGCATTACCGCCGTCTACTTCCTGTTGAAGGATCTGGGAGGCAACCAGATCGAGGGTCGCCTCGACATATTGGCCGGCAAGAAGAAGCCCGACGCCGAAGCCTTCGAACTCACGAAGGAGTCGCTGTTCGCCGAAAGTAAGACCGGCCTGAACAAGCTCTTCGACGGCATTCTCGAACGCTTCGGGAACTTGAAGCTGCTGTTCGTTCAAGCCGACACGAAACTCAAGCCCGACATATTCTTCATGATCACGATCGCCTGTGCGGCGGTCGGCGTGTCGATTGCGTACTTCACCCGGGCTCCACTACCGCTGTTCCCGGTGTTTGGACTGGCGGTCGGTTTTCTGCCTTTGGCTTGGTTGTTGTGGAGGCGGAACAAGCGATTTGCAAAGTTCTCCGGCCAGCTTCCCGACGCTCTCGAACTGATTGCCCGCGCCCTGCGATCGGGACACAGTCTGGCTTCCGGAATGCACGTCGTCGTGGAGGAAATGTCGGATCCCATCTCGAAAGAGTTCCGCATGGCCTACGAGGAGCAAAACCTCGGTGTGCCGCTGGAGACATCCCTGAAGAACGTGCTGAAGCGCATGCCGAACATGGACTTCGGATTCTTCGCGACTGCTGTGGCGATTCAAAGGCAGTCAGGGGGTGATCTGGCGGAGATCCTCGACAAGATCGGGCACATCGTGCGTGAACGATTCCGAATTCTGGGCCAGGTCCAGGCTCTGACCGGCGAAGGGCGTATCAGCGGTATCGTGTTGATGGCATTGCCAATTGCACTGTTCTTCGCTGTCTGGCACATGAATCCGGACTACATGATGCTGCTCTTTACCGACGAACTGGGCCGCAAGATGGTGGCAGTCGCTGCGTTTCTGCAGGTGCTGGGTGCCATCACCATCAAGAAAATCATCGACATCAAAGTGTGAACCCGTGTCGCCGCGAGCGTCTCACAGGTCAAGGAGTTGAACAATGGTTATTCCATGGATTCCGATCGTCGTCTTCGTGGCGATTACATTTGGGGTCTGGGCGCTGCTTAGCGTGTTTTCGAAGAAGGAATCGCGCGCCTCGGAACGTCTGGATGTGTTGCGCGATCCACGTAAGCGCGGTGTCGAACTGGAGAAAGCCAACTCCATGGGCCAGGCGCTGCAAAAGGCCGCGCCCGCTTTGTCGAAAGCCCTCGGCTCCAAGACGGAACTCGAACAGAACAAACTGAAACTTCGACTCGCCAACGCGGGATTCCGTTCCCAACACGCCGCAACGATCTTCCTGGCCATCAAGACCGTCTCTTTGGGATTCGGGGCCGTGATCGGCGGCGGATATGGGATCTGGAAGAGCGGATTGACGATTGACGGACTGCAGCCTTTCGTCTTGAGCGCCGGTCTTGCGTTCTACCTGCCCGAGATCACATTGGCGCTTATGCGTCGTTCGCGGATGCAGAAGATCTTTCTGCAGCTCCCCGACTGTCTCGACTTGCTTGTCGTTTGCGTCGAGGCGGGGTTGGGGCTCGATGCCGCCATGCGAAAAGTGGCCGACGAGATGGCACACAGCAATCCCGAGATCACCTCGGAGATTCAGGTGTGCATCAAACAACTGCAACTGGGACGAACGCGACGCGACGTGTTGCACGATTTCGGCGTGCGCACGGGTGTAGACGACGTTCGGGCTCTGGTCGCGATCTTGATTCAGGCTGACCGGTTCGGATCATCCATCGCCCAGGCTCTACGCGTTCAGTCCAAGAGCATGCGGACAAAGCGAAGTCAGTTGGCGGAAGAAAAGGCCGCCAAGACAGCAGTGCAGATGATCTTTCCGCTGGTTCTGTTCATCTTCCCCGGTATCTTCGTGGTGCTCGTGGGACCAGCCGCCATCATGATGATCCGACAATTGCTCACCGATTGATCCACAACTCGTTTCGCAAGGATCGGCGATTCAGACCGCAAATGAAAACAGCCCCCGGCCAAATGCCGAGGGCTGTTCTTGTTGAGATTCAGGCCTTACTGGCTACTGAAACCTAGGGCAGCGGAGGGGCCGGAGCCGCGGCACCCGAGTCGATCAGGAACTGGGAACGCACGCCGGCATCATTCATCAGGTGATGCATCATGTCTTCCAGCATCTCCATCTTGTACCGCATGTCGCCCTGTCCGATCTGCAGGCGAGGAAACCGCTGCCAGCCGGCGACATCGTGTTCGAGTGAATGGAACAGCGCGTCCATCTCATTGATCGCGGCTGCCATTTGGATGTGATCGCCGGTATGTTCCAAATCGTGGATCGTGTACGCGAGATTGCGGAACGCATAACACTTCGCGTAGACCTGTTGAAAACCAGGATTAAACTGGTAGTTGTAAAACATGTCGAACGTGATGTGGTTCGCGAGGTAGCGCGTGTTCGCGGCCAGTTCATCGATGTGTCCCAGGCTTCCGAAGCTACCTGAGGTCATGCCCGGATAGGGCATCGCTTGGCTGAACTGGCCTCCAGGGACACCTCCATGGATACCAACGCCATGATGGTGACTACCTGGTTGCACGTATTGCTGGCTGGGATAGCCGCCTTGACCATGTTGATACTGGGCAGAGGCACTTGTCGAAGCGAGCAGGCTCAACGAGCAAACCACCGCAGCGCCGGTGAAACGGATAAATCCAGACATGTCTGATTCCTTAAGTTGAGTGAGGTGAGAGACGGTGTCGCCCGGCGTGCATCGCCGGCAATTGCCGATTCACTCTCACTGAGCGGATCTCAGGCAGCAAATGTGACAAGGATTTCGAGCCAATCCTTCAGAATTGCGGAAACAGCCGTCACTTCCGGCTTCTTGGAGTGCGCATTCCCGCTTCCACAGGCGGCAAATCGGCGGGTTTCTGCCTAGAAGTCGTTTCAAAGCCGGGAGGCGAGGCTACGGGACAGGGAGATAGCAGTAGCCATCGCCTTGCCGGTTGATCACCACTGTCAACGCAGATGTGGCAATCGGGATTCCGTCCGTGACTTCGGCATCGAGAAAGCCCTTGTAATTGAGTGCCTGACCACAGACCAACACTTCGACGCCAACCGCCTGTAACTGGTGGATCAGTGGCAGATTCGGATTCTGCTCAACCTGAAACCGGGACTGATAGGCGGCGTCATCCAAGACCGATGCGGTTGCTTCGCCGTGCAGCACTATCGTGATTGTGATGTCCTGAGCCGCCAGGCCAGCAACTCCGTAGAGATTCAACAGTCGAGCGACGCGATCCAGGCCCTTGTTCACTTCGGCAGGTTCCGCATCGGCAGTCACGTCGAAAATGACCTTTTCCCCAGTTCGTGGTTGATCGACAGCCTCGGGGCGATGGAGAACTCCTCCGTAATCAGAGATGATCGGGTACTTCAAAACCGTCGACCCGGTCACGTCGTCGGCCATCGGAACGGGATGATTCTCGTGGGCCTCGTCGAAGCCGCGCGCGACAAACTGGCTCACGACATCCGCATGTGCCTGAATCAGGACGACGACGAACGGATCCTCCGATGTTTCTCGGACGCGCACACCCCGTTCTGTATTCTCCACGACCATCTCGATCTGTTCGTAGTGCCCAAAGATTTCCACAAACAGATCGTCCCAGAATCGCAGGCCGCGCCCGTCGCTGATGCGTTGGTGCATGGAAGCGACATGTTCCTGAATCTTCTCGGCGATCTCGGGAACATCGGATTCGGTGACCGTCTCAACACCGTTGTCCAATCGCTCAACCGTCCGTTCGATCTGCTCATGGTGCTCCAACAGGAAATGGAACAATTCCTGGTCGGCCCGCATCTCCGGACCGGGCCCGCGGCCGCCACCCGGCCCGCGATTTCCTCGTCCTCTCGGCGTATCGAAGGTGGGATTGCGCTCGATATCACTCTGTCCGAAAGATGAACTGTCATCCGACATGTTGCCCTGTTCCTGAGCATTACTCTCGCAACAGGGGACTAGGAACATGGCGGCCAAAGCAAGCACGCGAAGGGATGTCATTTTCTTTCAGCTCCCAGAAGATGATTCATGAAGTCGTTCGCCCCACAAGTTGTTGGGGCTGTGGTTTTGGTTCTTGCGATCGTTGACCGTCGCGTCTTGGTCGCGTTTCTCAACCTTCTGATCGTGTCGCGGACGTGCCGGGTAAGAGTCGCTCGTTCACGTACTCACGCCCACTAAGGGCAGCACCGAGCGATTCAGAAAAGTCCAATCGATCTCTCATGACGAAACTCCGACGGGCTCGTCGAGTTCGCGCTTGCAGAAGTACCAATCCACGCAGTCGTGGCTGGTATCGTGCATTCGGGCTTCGGCTGCTTCAACCGTGTTGGGGGGCGGAACAATGACTTGTTCGCCAGGCAGCCAGCCTTCTGGTGTAGCGATCTTGTGCTCGTCACTCGTCTGCAAGGCCTTTACGAGACGCAGGACTTCCTCGACCGATCTCCCATTGGACATTGGGTAGTACAACATTGCCCGCAGAATGCCCTTGGGATCAATGACGAACACGGCGCGGACTGCCGATGTGTCGCTTGCCCCAGGCTGGATCATCCCATACGCATGTGAGACATGCATCGACAAGTCTTCAACGATCGGAAAGGGGATCTCGACGTCGAACTTCTCTTTGATGTTTCGCACCCAGGCGAGATGTGCGAACACACTGTCAATTGAAAGCCCGAGCAAGTCGCAGCCAATGGACTGAAAGTCGTTGTATGCCTTCGCAAAGCCAATGAACTCCGTCGTACAAACAGGCGTGAAGTCCGACGGATGCGAGAACAGGACCAGCCAGCGGTCTTTGTAGTCTTCCAGTGACTTCGGCCCATGCGTCGTCTTGGCTTTGAAATAAGGTGCCGGTTCATTGAGTCGGGGCGTTGTGCTTGTATCAGACATCTTGTATCTCCTTTGCCTACTGGGCGTTCTCAAGTTAACGAGTAGGAGTACAGCAATCGTCGCGCCACTCCGAGGAAAAGGCCGGAATTTGGCGCAACACTTGCGATTGTTGCAAGGATTTGTGGCAATGATTGATCTCTGGCATTACGCAAGTGTTGGCGTAGGCCCTTGTGTTAATCCCATTTCAGCAGGCGCTAAGTTAACAGGCTTAACGATGAGTTTCGCATTGGCGCGTTCCTCGCCTTGGTGTCGATCACCGAAGCAGCCGCTGAGCAGCTTCGGTCGATGGGGCCGATGCGTTTTCGACGACATAAAATCCCTGGCAACCGCAGCCCTCCGCGAACACGCGTTCAAACTCCAAGTTGACGGCGATTCCTCTGTATCGACTCGTCCGACGCAGGTATTCTGACTGCAGACAGCCGGGTGAAGTATCACTTCGATGGTTACAAGAACTCAAAGGGAGACTTAATGATGAAGCGATCAAACTGGATGTTGCCTGTCGTGGGACTGAGCGTGATGTTTCTGGCGGTATGGAGCGTGCGATCGCAGGATGACCCCACAGCAGCGGATCCCTTTGAAGAAACGGCAGTCGCCGATCCCTTTGAAGTGGATAGCGACAAGGAAGCCCTTACTTCCGAGGAGCAGAGGGAGGCACTGAGTGTCGCCATCGACGAACTGCGAGGGAGCATCGAGTCGCGTCAGCATGAAATGCTGGCCATGATCGCTGCCCATGGCCCGGAGGTGGCTCGGCATGAATATGTTCTGGAGCGGATGATCGAATTGCGAAGTCTTGGCGGCGAACTGGAAGTCGAGATCGAAACAATGGCGAGGCATCTTGAGCGTACTCACGTCCAGGCCGAGGCCGCTGTTGACACACATACGCAACTGAGGCAATTGCGTCGGGAGGCCGTTGAGCTTTCCGCCATGAGGGTCGAGACGCTCATGCAAGGCACGGAACGCGCGCGAGTGCTGATCGAACAGGGAGCCATCAGTTCAGCCGAAGTCGTTAACCTTGAATCCGAATTGCAGTCGGCTCGTATCGCGCTGGTGGAGCAGCAGATTGCTCTCGCGGAACTTGAGATGCCCGCGACTCACGACGGCGGCGAGGTCGAGGCCGCCTTGCAGCAATTACAGGAACGCTTCATCCGGACGCGCCAGCAACTCGATCGAATGCAAGAACTGCTGAGGCCGTCGCTAGACTACCGCACGATCGAAGACGATGTCAGTCGCCGCCGCGAACTCTTGAGCACGCTGGAACTCAAGCGGATTCACTGGGAACTGAAGTAGCAGACAGCCACCAGCTCGCCGCATCGACCGAGATCTTGAACTACGGACGACCTTCATACAAAGTCAGTTCGGGCGACTTGCCGTATGGACGACAGCAGGATGTTGTTGTGGCAACATGTTAAGTCAACGGTTATCCGCCGAAGCGCTTGCGGTAGTCATCAAGCATGTCCTTGGTGCGACTGGCTCCGCAACGGGTGACGCCGAGGCTGCGAACCTGGAGGAGCGTGTCGAGATCACGCACTCCGCCGGCCGCCTTCACCTGAACCGACTTGGGGACGTTGGCGACCATCAGTTTCAAGTCGTCCATCGTCGCGCCGCCACTGCCATAGCCGGTAGAGGTCTTCACCCAGTCGGCCTTGAGATCCGAACAGATCTGACAAAGGCGGATCTTCTGTTCGTCATCCAGATAGCAGTTTTCGAAGATCACCTTAACTTTCTGTCCCGCCTGATGCGCAACCTTGATGACGGCGGCGATGTCGTCGGTCACATAGACCCAGTTGCCACTCAAGACCTGGCTGATGTTGACCACCATGTCGAGTTCCTCGCAGCCATCGGCAACTGCCTGCTCGGCTTCGCGAATCTTAACGGCTGTCGTGTTTCCACCATGCGGAAAGCCGATCGTCGTGCTGGGATGAACGCCGCTCCCCTTGAGAATCTCGCTGCACCGCTTCTGGTAGTAGGGCAAGATGCAGACACTGGCCACCTGATAGTCGGCCGCGAGCTGGCAACCCGCCTCAAGGTCGGCGACCGTGAGCGTCGGATTGAGGAGGGAATGGTCGATCATTCCCGCAATGTCGGCGTATGTATGTTTGGTCGTCATGCGAATGGTCGATAGAGTCCGTGGCTGAAACGAGATCGGCGCTTCATACGCGATCTCGCGCGGTCACGCAAACGAGATCGCCGATGAGGCGAACCTCCGGACGTACAACAACCACTCGAATCCTCTCCCCGTTTGATGCTCATGACTCAATAGACCGTCGTTCGCGGGAAGGGGAAGAACTCTCCATCTGTCGCGACGCTCGCACCATCATTTGCCATCTTGCCCGCAATTCGCTTCACTATTCGTTATGGACACACTTGATCGTCAGACTCTCGAAGACCTGCAGGTTCGTATTCTCGACGCCGTCGACCTTGTCGTGAAGGAGGCCGAGCAGGCATCGCAGCCGTTGGAACTCGACCCGGCGCGCGGCCGGCTCTTTGAACTCTTCGCTGCCGCCGAGGCCGCAGGCTGTCTCGTGGAAGGGGCCGAAGTCGATCTGTCGGCTGATGCACTCTGCCGATTGCTGGGTCAACGCTGGGGCCTGCAAGACGCCGCCCGCCAATCGGTCGAACAGCAGGCACAACTCCCCGCCAGTCATCTCGACCAGATGCGCAGCCTCTGGTCGGTGATGCGAATGTGGATGGAGTGGACCTACGCCTGGCAACGCTGGGACGAGTTCCACAGGGCTCCCCGCCAGCCGCGCTAAAGGCTGCCGGTAGAGTTTGCCCGATCCACACAAGTCGTCGCTTTCCTGTCCTTCAGACAGGCAACTCGTTCTGCGGTGCGAGCGATGCCGTGGTTTATCTCCGCGAATGCATGATTGTTCGGTGCTGCCCCCGCGTTGTGGCCGATAAATGCTCTGATGGACCGCGCGGCGTGTCGCTCGGTCGTGTCAGTCACGCGACACTGGACAGGAACAATGCCATGCAGCGCTGTGTCAACGTACTGGCCATGGTGAAGGACGGAGAACGATTCGTCTTCCTTTACGACGACGATTCCATCCCCGAAACCTTGCAGACTTTGGGCCGATTCGCCGCCGATCCCGAACTCAACTTCACCTGGTACGACGCGGCGGTTCTCTGTCAGAAATTGCGCGACGCTCAGAGCAGCACTCAGCAGACCCGTTCGATTTTTCGCGAGTCCGCTTGAGTGATGTGACGAGCCAGCATCGGCAGCATCTGCCGGATGCGGAGTCACCTGAACGACTCCGATCTTGTGGTTTACTCGCTGCCTCATCCATAAGAGGGCTGACGTCTGACTCACGTTGATTGCTGAATCCGTCGGCACTTCCCCGCCAAGCCCGCGATGCAAACCGCCGTCAAAGCCTTCCTGAGACACCTCCGACTGGAGCGGAACGTCTCGGAACTGACGCTCAGCTCGTACGGCGACGACTTCGAGAGCTTTTACGACTACTTGCAGGACCGTATCGGCCGCATTCCCGGCCCCGAAGAACTGTCGATCGGCGAACTGCGAGGTTATGTCACCTATCTGCACGACTGCCAGTACGCCCGCACGACGATCGCCCGTCGACTGGCCTGCCTGAGAAGTTTTTATCGCTACACCACGCGGGAAGGGATCACGCAGACCAACATTGCGAAAGCCCTGCGCACGCCACGAGTCGGTCGTAAACTGCCTCACTTTCTGACCAGCGAACAGGTCGTGTCGCTGCTCGAAGCTCCACCGGCGAACGACCCGATGGGGCTGCGAGATCGCGCCATTCTGGAAACACTCTACTCCGCCGGCCTGCGTGTGTCGGAACTCGTTGGTATCGATCTCGACCACTGGGACCGGGCCGCCAACATCATTCGTGTGTTCGGTAAAGGGAAGAAGGAACGCATCGCTCCCGTCGGGACTCATGCCGCGCGCGCCCTCGAGCGCTGGCTCGAAGTGCGAGAGATTTCGAACGATGCGCCGGCCGACGAGCGAGGGGCAGTGTTCGTCAACCGGTTCGGCCGCCGACTGACGACCCGCAGCATCGGACGCATGCTGGAGAAGCACCTCAAGACGACGGGGCTCGATTCGATCACGTCGCCGCATACGCTGCGCCACAGTTTTGCCACTCATCTTCTGGATGGCGGAGCCGACCTCCGCAGCGTGCAGGAACTCCTCGGCCACAAGAGCCTGACGACCACACAAATCTACACCCACGTCAGCACCCGCCGCATGCAGGAGACCTACGAGAAGTCGCACCCGCACGCCGTGCAGCAGCGCGGCAAGAACGCTGGGTGAGGTAAGATGCGCCCTCCCGCCGGCCGCCAACGATCCGACAACGCCTGAAAGCACATTGCCTTCCGGATCGTCAGCGGACGAACTCACATTTCTACCCAACCCGCCGCGGTTGCGCGTCCGGTTGCCGTTAGCCCTCGGTCAACGACGTCAACGATCGGGGGAATGGAGCCTGCGATACAGAACGACGCAGGATGTACGTCGTGCCATCCCCATCGGCGAGAAATTGGATGCGAATGGAGTTTTTCACATTCTCGTGACGCGCGACGTGACCGTCGCTCCCGGGTCGATGGTCACGGCAGAGGGGTCAAGAGTCCAAGAGTAGAGACACACACTTGGTGATACTCTTGCGATACTCTTGCCCATCCCATCCATACTCTTGGATATATTCTTGAATTCCGGTTGCCGGCCCGCGCGGACGAAGTTTCGTCCGTATACACGTTCCGCCTACCCTAAGGCGCGCGGTTGCACCAGGTGCCTCCCTCGCCCCCGACGTGCCACCGAGCGCTCACTCACCACTCGGCTAGGGGCTTCCGTTGGTCGACCCTAGCCACCCGTCGCAACGTATCAAAGGCTTTGTGACCATGTTTCCACAGCGCCGCATCGTTGACGAGCATTAACACATCACCAAACAGTTTCAGTAGGTCAGGCTGTGCCTGACGCACCGCGGAGTTGCCTTCATTCGCACCCAGAACCGCAGCCAGCCGACGGTTCAATCGCAGAGTCGATCACGATGGGAGGATCCAACGTACGATCCGTCAGGCACAGCCTGACCTACACTTACTTTACCACCTCGGCAAGTGCGGTACGACACTCACTCTCTCGCGACTGAACCGCCCAGTCGCCGACCAAGCAACGCCAAATGCGCGTCTGTCGAGAACTCGGACAGAAAAATTCAGAATGTCGTGACAACCAGCAGGGCGGAGTATTTTTACCCTACGCACTCTAGTTTCTATCACGAGGTTGAGTATTCTCCACCAACGATTGCGACCAATTGAGGCCATAGCGGCGAATCTCAGCCAGAATGCCAAGTTCATCGTTGGAAAGAGAACCACTGGGAGTCACCAAGTCGTCACAACCTGGCGGTACAAGTGAGGCATCCAATGGAACATTCACAATGCCTGATTCATCCTTGTCGAAAATGTATGCGAGCATCTGATCAAGCGTCTTGCTGATCTTCAGAAAGAACCACTGTTCGTTTAACAACATCGCACGTTTTGAACCCAATACGAGCAGGCAGGCGCATTCCACATCCGCGACAGGGCAGACCGACTCACCGGCGATGTTTTCCATACACAGCCTGGAAAACTCGTCGACGTAGTCGCTGGCAGCAATCGCATCGAAATATAAGGATCGAAACGTTGCCATGCCGGGGCCGACACCTTGAGTTCCACGAAATCTGAGACCCTGCAAGTTCGCTAACACTTGCCGGGCGAACGAATGCACCGTGAATCCAGACTTATGAAGTTCCTGACAACCTTCATCGATTTGTACGCACCGGTTCGGCGACCACCCCAACTTCGACAAGCGGTCCTCTACTCTGGCCGAAAAGCCCAAAACGTCCGGGGACATTGCTCAGAAGTCTCCTATCGGCGAAACGCACGGAATCCGGCAGCGAGGTGCGGCAAATAGTGGAATCTCGATTCCCTCGACGGGTGGCTGCGGTCGACCAGCGGGAGCCCGCAGCCGAGTGGTGAGCCGGCATGCCTCCCCCGTGCTGGGGGCAGGCTGCCGATGTGCTCATCTTGACAGTCGAATCAACTCGCGGCAACCTGACCCCAGGCACCCGCCGCCATACGCCTACGCCAGCACGGTCAATAGTTGAATCAACCACCTTCCGGTTCTAGTTGTCCCTGAGGCCAGTTGGTCACGGCATTTGCACGGTCAAGTCGAATCTCGCGAGGGATTCTCATGTGCTTGAATCTTCGCATGAGCGGTTCATAATCGACTAGTTCTCGGGCGAATTCGATCTCCTCCCAGTAAACGGTGATCGCCGTTAGTAACCGGAGCGTTCTTGAGTCAGGCAGAGTCCGAAAACCAGCATCCAACAAAAGCCAGCCGCTTAGCTCCGTATTCGGAAGTAACGGCTGAGGTGGATCGGTAATCGTCTCAATGATGACATCGGTGTTTTCGTTATCTACTTCTGCCTTGAGGATGCTCAATCGTCCATTCGCAATGATCCGCCGCGCCAGTTGCTCTAAAAGGCGCATTGGCCAACTCAAGTTCTCAGCCCTGTCAGCCAGTGGCCAATCTGCAGGAATGCTCATCATGAGTTCGACTCCATAGCCATAGTCGACCCCCTCCTCTGCGAGGTTGACATCGCTCATTCCGACGGTGAACAATAGCCGATGGTCTCGCTTGGGTCCGGACTCACGACAACGAATCCGAATTTGGGGATCTCCAGGACACTCCATTGACCAATCCATTAGTCTTCCCCAGTGACCGTACTCCTCAGCGTAGTCGACCATGATGTCGATAATCCGTTTGTGACTTGATTTGAAATCCGGTGGAGTTACGTCACGAAGATCGATCCCGCCTATAGACTTTAGATATGCCTTGACTTCCGGCGTGCCGGCCGTCATATAGGCATTGATGTGCGCCGCTCCACCCGCATTTACTTCCGCCCCATGACTCACCAGCAACTTGATCATCTCGAGATTGCCCGCTTGAGCTGCACTCCTCAGAGCCGGAGAATCGGTTGTTCCAGACCTTTCGAAGTTAACCTTTGCCCCTGCGTTGAGCAGCCACTCCGCAATCTCCGTGTGACCCTCTCTTGCGGCAGTACAGAGTGGCGTCTGCTGATTTCGTGGACTCCTGGTCTCATCCACGCCGATTCCCAATTCCTCAACCAACACTCGCACAATGTCTATCCTACCCTTGGCTACGGCAAGCCATAGCCAATTGTCATGGCCGTCCTCATGTCGCAATTGATTTGGATGCCTATTTAATAGGCGACGAAACTCCGCTACATCATTGTTGACTAGAGCCTCTGAGATTTCCCGCTGTGCTGTGCGACGTTGGAACATGGCAATCCCATCATTCTAGAATGATCTATCAAAATCACCTGGAACGCCTTCTGCGCAGTTCCGGTGTGCCCAACATAGGTCAATTAGCGTTTCCCGAATCCGGACGGGATCTCCATCCCATCTGAGCAACTCTTCCCATACAAAATCAAAATACTCATACGAGTGGCACCACAAACACGAGAAACACAAGTTGTCGCAGCTTTCGAATGGATCGATGCCATTCCGGCATAGTAGCCTTTGCGCCGGGTGCCTGGGGTCAGGTTGCCGCGAGTTGATTCGACTGTCAAGATGAGCACATCGGCAACCTGCCCCCAGCACGGGGGAGGCATGTCAGCTCACCACTCGGCTGCGGGCTCCCGTTGGTCGACCGCAGCCACCCGTCGCACGCCGTGCAGCAGCGAGGGAAGAACGCTGGGTGAGACTTGAGGCTTCGGGTATCGAGCGGTGCCGTTAGAACTTTGGCACGCCTCACGGCCGCGTCAGATCGCATTCCGTGTCCCCATCGATCTGCACCGTGTCGCGCCAGTCGAGGTAGGTGCCTCGCACGGCGGAATCGATATCGATCGTGACGTGGTAGCTTCCCGCCGGCAGCCCCGTGATTTCGTAGTGGCCGTCGGCATCCGCGTATCCGCCGAAGTAGTGAGTCGCATCAGGTGCCTCGGGTGACAGGCGGATGAGGCTGAACGGCGTTGCCATTCCCTTAAGCGTGTAAGGCCCGACGGGACCGCCGAGTTCGACATCGAGTTCCTCGACGTCGAGCAGGTCGACTTCGGTCGACCAGATCGGGTAGCCGAAACTCGATGTGTTGAGCATCACCGACAGGCGATAACGCCCGCCGCGGAGTCGATCGATTGTGAATTCGCCGGCGTCATTCGCATCTCCATCGCCATGATACATTTCGTCCACTTCCTGCAGTCCAGACAGCGCCTGGATTTGAACACCGAAGGTCGTGCCGGGAATCGGGTCCATCACGATGTGGCCATTGATGCGGGATTCCGGCGCGAGTTCAATCCGCAGTGTGCCGTCGTCGGTCATCAACAAGGCGCGTTCCTGAGGGAGCACGATCGTGCGGGCATACCCGGGATGAAAGATCACCAGCGAGTGAGCCGTCTCTCCTTCCGAGAACGTCGCCCGTCCTTCGGAGTCGGTCGTTCCATGCTGCACATCATTCAACTGATGATGTCCGTCGGCGTACGACGGGAAGCTGCTCCATTCGACGTACTTCCAGCTTTGAGTCGGGTCGTAATAACCGCAAACAATCTCCACATTCGCAAGAGAGTCACCGGTCAGCCCATCGACGACTTCGCAATGCAGTGATGGATGTCGTGTGAGTCCAATCGTGACTTCGAGATGATCGTCTGCGGAGACCGCCAGGATGCGGGCCGTCGCAGGTGCGTAACCTTCGGCGAAGGCGCGCACCTGATACTCGCGCCCCGCTCGCAACGGTTCCGACAACGTAAAGCGGCCATCGTCGGATTCGAACCATTCTCCGGTGGTCAGATGTCTGCGAATGATCTGGAACTTCGTGATCGGTTCCAGTGTCGCCGCATCAACCACCAGTCCGCGCACGACGCCTGTCGATTCGGCCGTGAGTGGCAGATACGAAGCGGGGACTTGAAAACGGACCGGTTCGTCGAAGCCGAACTCCTCTTGGCCGAGCCATTCGTCACCCTGGTGAAGCGTGAGTTGCACCTTGTCGGTCAACACTCGCACGACGCTAGTTTCGTCATTCGGAGTCGCGACGACCGATTTCGCGACGTTGTGAATCACGAATTCTCCCTGCTCGTTCGTGGTCGCTACACGTGCGGGGCCGGGAAACGGCGTTGCAACGACGGGAGAACTGAAGCTCGAAAACGTATCTCCGATGCGACCGGTCTTAGCCTCCACGGTCACTCCCGGCAGCGGAGTCCCATTGGGGCCGACGACAACGCCGATGAGGTCATTCGCGGGAGCCAGTTGGAATGCGAACTCACTCGGCTCATCGGCCCGCCCGGGGATGATGCCGTCGAACCAGCGCGGCATGTAGCCGTCCTTGTAGCAACCGAGGCGAAAGTCCGGCCAGGCGCGCGTGGTTTCGAGCCGGTATTCGCCCTGTTCGTTAGTCGTTGTTGTCTCGCGATCTGCGGCTTCGCCGCGAAAGTAGCCCCATTCGATCAGGGCGTCTGGGATCGGTGTTCCGTCGGCATCGACGACGGTGCCGATGAATACGCGAGTTTCAGCGGCCGCTGCGTCGTCCGCGTGGGAGTGCGTTGCGAAATGCGAGATGCATGCAATGAGTAGCACGGCTGGTATCGGAGTCCGCACGAGTCGTGAGTTGGTCATTCAATTGCTCGCTGGTGAAATGAGAAGCTCTGCACCCTCGCGATGGCATCGCAGGCAGCGATTTCTTGATTGACGTTTGGCCAGCGGGAATATTAGCCCCCGATGCCGTGCAAGTTGCACTCTTTCAATCCTGCTCTGGAGGCTGTTCGCTACGGATCGATTCCAGTTCGGCCTGCGCCTGGGTGGTGACACTGTCGAACTGCGACAACTGGATGACCTCCTCCAGTTCCTCAATTGCCGCATCGGTGTTGCCTAACTGTCGATTGAGTTGTGCCCGTGCGACGCGGAGGGCGAGCCTGTCGGCTGAGATGTCGTCTTCGTCGTCGAAGACATCGAGACCCGACTGGAAGTGCTCCAGAGCTTCGTCCGTCCGATTAAGGGCGATGAGCGCGCGCCCAGAACCCATCCAGGCTCGGGCAAGTCGGTCGCGACCGACAGAATCGAGATCGGGGTTCTTCACTCGCACCAGTTCGTACTCGGCGAGAGCCTGTTCGTAGTTTTCGATCGTCATGAAGATGTTGGCACGTAGTTCGATCGCCAGCACTTCTAAGGCAGCCTCTTCGGGATGCATCGCGATCGCCCGCGTGCAGGCATCGAGAGCCGCCTCGTAGTCCCCTTCATCCAGATATTGCTGAACGATGCGGTCGAGAGCCTCGGCCGTCACTTGGCTGTCGTATTCACCTTCCAGAATCAACCAGTCGGCCGAGTCGTCGGACATGACATCGGGCAGCGGTTCATCAACCGGTGGATCGTTCCGGGCTTCGGCGATCGAAGCCAGGCCCAACATGCCGATCATCAGTGTGACGGGGGCCATCGCCAGTTTCACTTCTTCGGCGGCGATCGTCCCCTCGAAGGTCACGGTCCGACGATTGAGGGCCAGGTCGGCGGATTCGAAGAAAGTATTCCGTATCGCGCCGCGTCCATTGAAGTCTTGATTCAGCATTCGATCGAGATCGCTCAAGAGTTGCTGGGCTTGATCCATTCTGGGCGTCGTGCAGTAACCGTTGACGATGCAGGGGCGACCCAACGATCCCGATACGAGTACCTCGATCTCCTGGGTGAAATCGGGGCCGGGCATCCCGCTGATGCGGCCCGCGATCACCATCGACCCGCTCGATTCGATGGACTCCATCCAGTCCGGTTGAGCCTCTTGCTCGTAGGCCTCTTGGGCCTTCGTCAAGAGTCCGCTGGGGCAGAGGAGCCAGGTGCGTTCATCAACGAGCGAAGCCAATACCCGGTCGATCTGATACACCGTCGATCCATCGGTGGAAGGGAGTTTTGGCGTTCCGGGTGGCACAATCGCTCCGCTGGCGTCCGAGGTTTTGAACCGCACATAGATCAACATCGAGTCGACCCATTGATCCTGCGGAAGATCCTTCAGCATCCACGTCGGTTGGTCGATCGCGGCGACGAGGTACTCAACTTCCTCCAACGGCACATTGATTCCCTCACGACGCTCGAGCATTTCGAGCATCTTTCCCAGCATGCCGCTGGCGTCGGCTTCGAGAACGTCGTCGAGCCCAGCGAGCGTCTTCGGCACATCGACCTGCACGACAACGCTCACCGTCTCGGGTAGTCCGACGACGATTACCCGTTCTGGGGCGACGAATTGAAGCGGATTCTCGAACAGATAGAATGCCCCCGTCACCGCAGCCGCGATCAAACACAATGCGACGATCCACCAGGCCCCATTTCCCTTTCTTGGAGCGTCGGGATCGAACGTCTCTCCACCGCCGGGACCAAACGGATCCTTCCAATCGCGCGAAGATGACTGCTCGCTCATGTAAAGTTCTCCGCTTGGACAACGGGGGAGGTGTCTGGTGACAACTTGCGTCGTGGAACTCGCGAGAGCTCTACCCATGCTGCAAGTCTGGAAGTTTCATCACGTCCGCTACAGGCAGGCTACACCACTGGGATTCCAGCGACCACTGTCGCCACGAGAAACCGGCCATCTGTCATCTGCTGAACGAGGGTTTTCCTGCTTACCGAGCGGGACGTTGATGTGCGATCCGCTGGTAAACCGAGTTCCCGACCTGCGTTCAACGACCAATGCCCATCCCGATCACCGACAACGTCACCGCCGCGATGCAGGCTCCCCAGGCGATGCGTGGTAAGACCGGCTTGGCGTCGCGGCCTAACCCGAAGTGGCTTCCCTGGCTGTTCCAGAGCGCGAAGCCAATGGGGACGGTTATCACACCGAACAACCAAAGCTGCCAGGTTGATGTACCATGTTGGAGCATCACGCCGCAGTCGCCGATGTGCCAGAACGATCCGACAGCGATATAAAGACCGTTGGCAACGAGACAGAATCCCGCGAAGAATCTCAGCACGAATGCCGCCGGCCACTTGAAAGCGGCGGCGATGGACCATCCCATAACCGGCAAGAGTGCGCCCAACAACGGACCTGTCCAGACAACGACCAGCGGACGAGGGTTCGGTTCCACATCGGTGCGAGAGATCGTAAAGGGATCGAGCACGACCCGCTCGACGATCCCGCCCGTCAGCCAGGCGCCGACGACATGGCCGAACTCATGCACAGCCTGCATCCCGAGCCACGAACCGATAAGGGTCGAAACAATCAATACTCCTTGAGGGACGCGGTCGCTGCGAACGTTCGATACATGGGGCCCTGTCGGTTGCGTCATCCTCGGAGCCGACTTTCACTTCGCGGCGTCGAAGATCTCCGCGAATCGCGTTTTGACGGCTTTGATTCCTTCGTTAATCAGCCGCACGTCGTTGGTGGGTGACAGTAGTCGGCACCCCTTCGCGATCAGCATCGAGGCATGTTCCGGCGATGTCGTGACCGCGCCCCACGACTTGCCATGTTTCTCGCAGGCGGCCGCCACGCGGTCGATCGCGGCCAGGCATTTCGGATGGAGGAAGTCCCCCGTCACGCCGAGCGACTGACTGAGATCGGCCGGTCCCACGAAGAGATGATCGACGCCATCGATCGCGGCAATTCCATCACATTCTTCGACAGCCGAGAGCGTTTCGATTTGAATCGCAACGAAAGAGTTTTCATTGGCTCGTCGCGTGAACTCATCGAGCGGCAGGTTGCCGAAACGTCCATCGAACGCGCCGGCGTTCAAACCCCGACAGCCGCGCGGGTAGAACTTCGACCAGCGGACGAACTCCTCGGCATGTGCCGCCGACTGAATCTGCGCCCCCATCACACCGCTTGGGCCGGACTCCAGCGCTCGCGTGACGATCGAGTAATCGGTCGGTGGAATGCGGACGAAGCTGTCGAGTCCCCAACTGCGTCCCATCGCGGCAGCGACTTCCATGTCCTGCGGCGTGAAGCCCGCGTGCTCGGCATCGATCCAGAAACCATCGAAGCCGCCGTGGACTCCGAAGATCTGAATCATGTTCGGATGCCAGGCCCGGCTGACGGCGAACACAGCGACCCGTTCACCGCGAGCAAGACGTTCCTTCAGAGTTGGGGGAGAGACGGGTTCGGGCATGATCGGTCCTGGGGCGGTGTCAGTGCTTCGTGAATCGCGGCATCAAGTCGTGTCCTTCGGGAACAACGAGCTTCGAGGCTGCCGCCGAGACTTCATCGTAGCTTTCTGCACGGCTGGGAGCGATCCCCGCGCCGCATGCCGTAAAGGGAACCATGCCGTGACTGTGGGTCTTCGTCCGCAAGAACGTGGGATGATCGGGACAAACCAGAATGCGGTAGTCGCCTTGAGTCTTCAACCATTCGTGAACGGGGCCGACGATATGCCGATCGATGTTTTCGAGAGCGTGTACTTTCTCGGTTGCATTCCCTTCGTGAGAGGCCTCATCGGTCGCCTCGACATGAACCACGACGAAATCGAGTCGCTTGAGCGCTTCGATCGCGGCCTGGCCCTTGCCGGCATAGTTGGTGTCGATGTAACCGGTCGCCCCTTCGACTTCGATCACTTCCATCTCGACGATGCGCGCCAGTCCGCGCAGCAGGTCGACTGCGGTGATGGCCGCAGCCTTCACGCCAAACCGCGATGCGAACGAAGGCAGCGTAGGTGACTTTCCCAATCCCCAGAGCCAGATCTGTGTGGCCGAAAGTTCACCTTTTTCGACACGGGTCTGGTTGGCCGGCGACTCTGCCAGCAAAGCGACGCTCCGCTCCATCAAGGCACGCAAATCGCACGCTCCAGAACCCATCGGAAGAGAATCGGCAATGGGTTGATCGAGAATGTCGTGCGGCGGCACCGACCAGGTGTCGCTGCTGAACGGAGCCTTGCCATCGCGCGCTCGGTAAAGCAACAGGTTGCGATAGCTGACTCCCGGATAGAACTTCCAATGCGGGTCGCCGCACATCGCTTTCTGCAATCGCTGAATCAGTTCGTGAGCCAACGCATTTGGAATCTGGCCGGCGGTAAAGCTTCGCATGCGGCCTTCTTCGACCGTCACGAAGTTACAGCGGATGGCCCAATCGTCGGGGCCGAGTTCAATCCCCTGGGCGGCGGCCTCGATCGGTGCGCGACCCGTATGAAACTCCAAAGGGCTATATCCGAACAGACTCATCGTGCCGACATCGCTCCCCGATGGCATCGAATCGGGGACATGGTTGGTGAGTCCGACTTCTCCCAGGCGCGCGACTTCGTCCATGTTCGGGACATTCGCGGCCTGGAGGGGCGTCAACCCCTGCAACGACGGTTGCGGTTCGTCGGCACAGCCATCGGGGATGATGAGGACGTATTTCATGGGTGAGTCATTTGTCATGAGTCATTCGTGATGAGCGCGAACCCGAATGACAAGGGACTAATGACAAATGACACTTCCGACTTCAACCCTTCCACATCTCGTGGCACGCATTGCAACTGAAGCCGATCACCGTGGCGCTCCCGGGAACCAGCGAATTGTTGCGGCTGACGCGTGAATCGGCGAGTTCGATCGGTTCGACTGTCACGCGGCCGCAGGAGGGGCACGATTGATTGTGGTATTCGAGTCGGGCCCGGCGAAGGGCACGATAGTCGTCGTCGGTCTCGATGCTGGGCTTCCACGATGAGAAAGACAACGTGTGGGGAGCGTCGAGTTCCCGATTTGCGGCATGCACGACAAGCTGGCTCATCCTTGAGCTCCTGGCGGTTTGAAGTGGGCGAAAACCGATAAAAGACCACCCTCCGTGGCGGTCGAGCGGCGAATATAATCACGCCCCCACGATTGGACAAGCGGACCTGACCCGCCGGCCAAGACTTTTTTCAGGGTTTGTTTTTGATACAAGTGATGCTGATTTTTGAAGGATTTGCCGGTTCTTGGCTTGCACTCGATGTTTCAATTTGGCATACCTATCTATCACTGACAAATGCAAGCGATAGTCATTTTTAGGATGCCCGCTCTCACGTGGTGAGAGGCGTCAGATTTCGACTCGTCATCGAAGCATACCCATGACACACAATGCATCGCGTCTCCCCTGGTTTTCATGTCTGGCGGCGGTCTCGATCGTGGCCTTGATGGTCGCGGGATGTGGCGGAGGCTCGGAATCGACGACGCCTCCCGCAACCGGAGGATCTCCGAAGGGGCAGCCTTCCGTCGCGTCGAATACGCCGGCGAGCCCGGCTGTCGCTCCACAAACAACTTCCACTCCTCCGGCGACAACTGGCACCGACTCGTCGCCGGAACCAACTCCCGACACGGCGGGACGCGGCCCGCGTCGACCGGGGAATGCTCCTCCGGGATTCACTTTGCCAATGACGGGCGGACCCAGCGGCCGACCTCCGATTGGTGGAACTCCGACTCCCGGCAGGTCCACCGGACCGGCAGTCACACAGACCACGCCTCCGGCGACGACACCCGGCGACTCGCCCATGCCGACGGTGACGCCGATGGATCCTCAACCAATGCCGGAGACAACATCGCCTTCGGTGGCGACGACCGACGACCCGCAAGTCACAACCGAGGAACCCTTGGATGAAGGCGAGCGTCCCAACCGCCCGTTCGGCGGTTCCGGAATTGGGCGCAGTGGCGTCGATTCGTTCTGGGATGAAGCGATCGACGAAGACGAGGCTCGTGAGATGGCCCGCTCCGGCGGCAGAGACTTCATGGAAAACGTCGGGTTCGAAGTTCGCAGCGACTGGCATGTTTCTGTCGATCCACCGCAACATGAGTATCAAGTTCCCCCTGATGTCCGCATGGGGATTCGCGTTCCTGGCGCACAGACCGCCAGCGACGACTTCTGGGGCGCGCGTCAGCAATGGGTGCTCTATCCCTCGATGCCCAGTCAGTTCGTCGCAGTGGGACTGAACGAAAACGCCCGTCAGTACCGCGAAGTCTGGAACATCGCCACCAAGCGCAAGCTCGGCCGAATCGACGGCATCGGACTCGACGCCGATTCCCCCATCTCCCTCAGTCCCGACGGAAGGTACTTCGCGGGCTACTCGGATGATGAAGACGTGATCGGCATCTTCGATGTCGATGGCGAGAAAGTGCTCGGCACGATTCCGCTGTCGACGGTCTGGGGGACCGACTTCATCATGTTCGCGGCCGACAACCGACTGGTTTTCGAGGATGACGGCCAACTCCAGATCTGGACCGTTCCCGACCTCGTCCTGGACAACTACCTGCCGATCGAAGATTGGCGTCATGAAGCCGCCAACGCTGTCAGCCCGGGTGGCCGTTATCTGGCGGTGAGCGTCGATGCCGCGTGGGACGGCGTCGTGACGTTCTACGATCTCACGACGGGTCAAGAGGCGGGCGACCTCTATCTCGAACACAAAGGGGAATGTCAGGGAACCGCGTTCTCGGAAGACGGCCGCTATTTCGCCGTCATGCAGGATGGCTTCTGGGGGAAGGCGATATCGATCTTCGATGTGCAGACGGGCCAGATCATGGTCGAGAAGAACTACGGCGACGACGATCGCTTCAACGACATTGCAGACACCATCAGTTCGCACGAACGCTATCACGGGCCGTCGCTCGAATGGTTTCCCGATGGCCGCTACGTGCTGCTCTACGGACGCGGCGTGTTCGACATCCGTCAGGCGGAAATCATCGCGACACTGCCGGCTGCGGTGTTCTATCACGTCAAACCGCTCCCCGGTCAGCGTGTGGCTGTCATTCATGAACAAGAACTGGAGCTTGTCCCTTTCGAATTAGCTGACCAGTTTGAAGCCTCGGGTGCAGCGCTCGCGGCTGGGGGAACGTTTGCCGACGCTTCACGGCCTCCATTGACGGCCACGCAGCGCGGCAATGTCAACGATCTCAGTCTGCCGCAAAGCAGCGTCGCCTGGAGTGTGAATGCCCAGTTGACCGATAGTCTTCCCACGCTGGAGGACGAGCCAATTCAAGTCTCCGGCGGACATATCTACCGCGCGGTCGCTTCGTCCGGACGCGATGCGCAGGTCGCTATCATGTACTCCGCGCAGCCGATCGAAACACGGAGAAACGTTTTCGACAGCGCTCCCGAAAGCGTGCCGGTGCGAATCGAGAGTTACAACTTGCGTTCCGGAAGCAGCGGGCGCGAGTTCGATCTCCCCTTCACCACCTTGCTGATGGCGATCAGTTCCGATGGGGCGCGCGTTGCCACCAAATCGGCCGACGGACTCGATCGCATCGACGTCTGGTCGCTGACGGATGGCTCACACGTCCTCGGTTTCCGTCCCTATCAACCAATGGCCAACCAGGAAGGGGAGCCGGTCGACTGGTGCGGATTCGTCGGCAGTGATCGATTGCTGACGGCAGGTGGAGAGAAACTCACGCTCTGGCAACTCCCCGGCTGCGAAGCCGTCTTCGAAGTGCCGATCGGGAGCCTGGAACCAGTTCTCAGTCCGGCCGGAGACTACGTCGTCGTGAGCGACCCCGATCTTCAGGGACTGTACGTCATCAACACTTCGTCGGGGGCGACAGAGGGAGCCATTGCGTTCTCGACACTCGACCCCGGTCAGGTAAGTGGCATGTCGATCGACCCCACCGGTCGCCGACTCGCGGCTGTCACTCGTCGCATGTCGGGAGGAGAAGTCGTGGTCGTCGATCTGCAAACGGGAGACGACGTGCATCGTTTTCCATCTCCCATTACGGCCAATATCGTGCAGTGGGCGGGTGACTCGTACCTGCTGCTTGATGGGCAATCGCTCATCAGTCTGGCTGCTGAAACGGTCTGTTGGGGTTATCAACTCCCCTTTGGACGACATCTCATCGAGTCTCCGGATGGCAATCACTGGTACCTGACGGCCAACAACCGCAATAGTGCGAACTTCGTTTTGAGTTCGGCCCACCTTCCTCACGAAGAGAGCGTGCCGTTGATCGACGCTGCCGGTCTAGCCCGGCAGATGCTGCTCGAGCCGGGGGGACAGATCGCCCTGGTGCTCAACATTCAGGAACCGCCGGGAGCGACGGGATTTCGCCAGCAGGTGTGGGATCATCTCACGGCGGAATTCGCGGCCGCCAACATTCAGGTGGTGAACCAGGCATCAATCGCGCTGATCATCTCCGGGGGCGTCCAAAGCACGGGCGAAACGCTCACGACCGATACGATGTTCAACTTCAACGACACGCCCTCTTTCCAGATCGCCGGGCAAGCCGTCATCTGGGACATTCGCGTCGAAGCCTCGGGGCAAGCCGTGTGGGAAACTTCGCTCTACTCGTCGAACAACGGCGGCTTCCAGTACGAAGCCGACGCCAGCGCAGCCGAGATTCAACAGTCGGCCCAGCAGCAACTGACCGACGGCATGTGGAACGGGGCGAAATACAACCTGCTCAATTTCTCTCCCCCCAAACACGCCTTCCCGGCCGGTGCCTCCTACGGAGTCGGCTCATCGCAATTGACGATTCAGGGAGTGGAGTAATGACGGACGATTACCGTTCATTGCAGGACCGGAATAAGCTCCCACGCTCTTGAGGAGCGACAGACAGACAGAGCGGAAACGTTCGCCCAAAGCGGCTCACACCGCTCGTAGCACGGCGGCGACGCTTTGGCCCATGGCGGTGCGGTTCACGCTGACAGCGGTCGATGTCGGTGTTCGTAGCGGCTGGTCGTGTACGACGTTCAAGCGGCAGAAAGGATCGGGGTTCTCGTAGTTGAGCGTTCTTGGAATCTCCTGGTAGCGGAGAGCCAATACACTCGCGGCCATTTCAACGGCTCCCGTGCCGGCGTCGAAGCTGCCGAAGTAGCTCTTGAGAGCCGTCACCGGAATGCGTTCCGCCGCCGACCCGAACGCGCTGTGATAGGCCTTCGCCTCGACACGGTCGTCACGCAGTGTGCTCTTGCCGCTGGCGTTGATATGGCCGATTTCGGTCGGGACGATGTTTGATCGCTGCAACGCAGAATCGAGAGCCCGGACGATTCCGGTGCCACCCGCTCCGTTTTCATAACCACGGCCGTCGCAGCCGGCACCAATGCCGAGCACTTCGCAATAAATATCGGCTCCGCGGGCGACCGCATGTCCGTATCGTTCGACCACGAAGACGGCGGCTCCTTCACCAACGACGGTGCCGTCGCGGTCCCGATCGAAGGGACGGCAGGCACGCGTGGGGTCGTCTTCGCGACGCGAGAGATCCTCATAGAGGCTTAACCGCATCAGGTCGACCGGATGAATGTTACTGCTGCAGGCTCCGACGATCATCACATCGGCATGGCCGCGTTCGATAATCCGGCAGGCTTCCTGCAGGCAGAGAAGAGCCGACGCTTCGGCACTGGTAATGGTGTTGTTCGGTCCGCGGGCGTCGTGTTCGATGGCAACATGACAGGCCGGCATATTGGGCAGTTGCCGAAGCAACCAAAGGGGAGCGATCTTTCCAAGAGCCCCTTCGCCCCAACGCGGATAGCCTTCTCGATTGGAGGGGTCATGAAAATCGCGGGCGGCGTCGACCAGTTCTTCCGGAGTGAAAGAGATGTGCCCGGTACCGAATTCGACTCCCATGCGGTCGGGATCGACATCGCCGACAGTAATTCCGGCGTCTTTGACAGCGAGCGACGCAGCGGAAACTCCCAACTGGATGTCGCGGGACATCACTTTGAGGAATTTCTTTTCGTAAACGTAATTGAGTGGGTCGAAATCGGTGATTTCTGCCGCGAATTTGGTGGGGCAGCTTGCCGTGACCGAGCGCAGAAACCCAATTCCGGACTGGCCGCCTTGCAAGCGACTCCAGAAGCGCTCTTTGCCAATACCGATTGGCGATACCACTCCCACCCCGGTAATGACCGACCGAGGCTTAGGTGACCCTGCCATCATAGCTCAACCCCATCCACAACGACCTCGTCTCAGTCGCAGTGTCGGACGGCGGCTTCGTCAAGAATGAGTTCCAACCCTGAACTCAACATGTGCCGTCGACCAAACAACACCACTGCAAAGAGAGGGATCTGGATGACAAGAACCGGAGACATCCCTGCAGACCGGCCCTGAAAAAACCAAGCCCGAGAGCTTGGGACCACCACATCACAACCCAAGAGGAGCGTAACCAACGCATTCCTCGAATCTCTTGGACGCACTCAAGACCCAATCGAGTTCGTCAATCCGACCATTACAGCCGGACTCATCAGCAAAGTCAATACTCTTAACAGATCTTAACAATCCCGGTGTGGCCTGTGACGCAACGCCCGTTTCCCAAGACGGTTGTGTCGATTTCCAGACAGGAGAAATGGTCGCAAAATGGCGTGCGATGCTCGTCGACACTCTTCAGTTGAGATCCGACTGATCACAGCCACCTTCGAGTTCGTCGCTCCATTTCGCGAACGCCGAAAACAAGTCGGTCGAAATGTAGACGTCTTCGTCGCTACCGATCTCGAAGTGGATCGGCAACGGGCCGAGTGTAAGTCGGATTTCGCGTATCATGTGTAATGGAGCACGAATCGTCTTCGGAGGGAGATTCTGTGCCTCAAGAACGTTGATGCAACCTAAGTCGTTGAACATCGTCCGGCCTTTTGTAAATGGATGCCATGCCGTTGGATTCGATTCCGCTCGACCGTGCAAGCGGTGGCTCCATGGTGGTCATGTCGCTTGCGGACTTCAATTGATTCGGGTCGGTTCTCTGGCTTTTCATTCGGACTGGTTCCGTTAGCATCATCTTCACAAGCTGTGGGTATCAGGCAGGTTGGGGAGGATTCACAGTTTGAAGGGCCTGTCCGACTGCATTCCGGCTCCCCACTGTTGCGATTTGATACTCTCACCCGCCCCGGCAAGCGGGTGGATTCTCTCCAGTGTAAGGGACACATCCTTATGAACCGTGAACAGTTACGTGCGATTCAGGCCCCTTGGAAAGACAAGTATCGGGAATTCCCCGAGGAGGCCAGACAGACACTTCGAGCATCGGCCAAGCTCAACCTCGACGATCTGTCGTGTCGACTCAGTTCCAATGTCCCTGATCCCTTGTTGGCGGGACTCCATCCGTTGACGGGTGGAAATGGTCAGCATGCCTGCTCGGCTGAGATGTTGCTGCAGGCACTCGCCGGATGCGCGGCGATTACCCTGAGTGCCGTCACCAGCGCGATGGGACTTGCGGTCACTGGCGGCCAGGTCGTCGCCGAAGGAGATCTCGACTTTCGCGGCACGCTCGGCGTCGACCGCGAAACTCCCGTCGGCTTCACGGCCATCCGCCTGCGGCTGGAACTCGACTCGACCGCAACGCCCGAGGAACTTCAGAAACTCGTCACGATGACCGAGCGCTACTGCGTCGTCTTTCAGACGCTGGCATCTCCGCCCCCAATCACCTGCAGCGTGCAGTCGAATGATTAAGTGTGGATTGAGTGTTCAACCGCGGAGTCAGACACTGAGCGACTCACCAAGCACGTTCATCATGCGCGACGTCCGTTCCTCGACACGTTGCTGGGCGGCTTGAAATCGCTCGGTTTTCGACTCGCGATCAGCATGCATTGCGAGCAGGCGTTGGGCGATCTCGTCACCAGTCGTCTCTGTGATCTCGAACAACCAGTCACCCAGTCCGACGTCGCGCCACATCTGGCCTTTGCGGGTGTCGGTCGGTTGCCGCAGGTGAATGGCCGGCGTGCCATTGGCGAAGGCGATAATGGGGGAATGCATCTCGAAACTGACGACCGCAAACGCGTGTGAATAGATCGATGCCGCCTCGCCCGGCATCCAGTAACTGGGTCGAACGACGACGCCTGGCTTCACATCCTCGGGCAGCGCATCGAATAGCAGCGGCCTCAAGAGTTCGACCTGATACGTCATCTCCGGGCAAAGCAACACCTTCTTCCCGGTCTCACGCACCCAGGCCACGATGGCTGTTCGCAGCTTCGCGTGATCGACTTCACGAAACTCCTCATTCACTGCTTCGCGTTCCGTGACGACGTTCGGATCGCGATAGCGCTCCGGGTGTTCGACCCAATAAGGCGTCCAGCGCAAGCGTGGGACGGCACAAATGAACTCCCCATCGACAAGTTGATGTTCGGCCAGATACGCATCCGCGCGCGCATCGTCCCGCAAGTCCATCGCGAACGTGGCATCGGGGCCAAACTCGGTGAGTGGCTGATCGCCTTCAGCAATGCCTGCATCCGCGAGGCTCAACTGTAGAGCCGCGAGGGAAGCGGTGTCGCGACAGAAGACGAAGTCGGCATTCGCCAGCAATTCGTGTTGATCACGAAGTTCGGTGTCGTTGAGCGTCACGCCCCCGATGCCATAAGGCTTGCCGGTCTCGCGCCAGCGTTCCATTTCTCGCCGACCCACCAGGCCGGGACCGGAACCATGCAGGCAGAAGTCGCAGTTTTCGAGGGCCTCTTGGCGTTCTTCATCGGTGATGGCATACCTCAAATTGGGGAATCGTTCCGTCAGCAATTCCTGCACGCCATCCCGCACACTTGAAGGCCAGAGTATCACTTCAACATCGGGGAGGTGCCGTTCGATCAACGTCAGCATCCCCGGCGTGTGAGCAATATCCCCAATGTTGACGGTCTGCCACGACGATCGCAGGAGTACGCGTTTGACCGTAGTGTTTTCTGCCCGCAATCTTGCTGCCGCCAATGCGGCGAGGCTGCCGGCGAGAAATGTGCGTCTTGGAATGAGTGGGCTGCCGGTTCTGTCGGAATCTGCCACAGGCCGTTCCTTCACAGAAGTATCAATGTGCGAGTTGTCACGAAGATGCGAGTCATCATAAGAGACTGGCAGCCGACGCGCCCACGGACCAGTTGGACCGGTGTCCCCACATGGGGTACGATTCGGTCTCTTTGTCATCATTTCCAGGTTTCGCTTGGTAAGCTCATCATGATACGAACTGTTGCGATTTCGTTCGTCCATCTCTTCTGTTGGACAACATTGGCTGGTGCCCAGGAGGGATGGCAGTACCCGATCGACGTCGCCACGGATGATTCGGGGACGATCTACGTCGCCGACCGACGGCTCCCCGGCATCTGGAAACTGGCAGATGGCGAAATGACCATTCTGGTCCAGGGGACCAGCACGTTTCGCACGCCCTTAAACGCGATTCGCTGCGTGAGTGTCGGCCGGGATGGAACGATCTACGCCGGTGATTCGGCGACGCGCGAGGTCTTTCGCGTCTCAGCGGAAGGGGAACTGACTCCGTTGACGAATGGCGGAATTGGGATCCCGATGGACATCGCCGAAGACTCCAACGGCAACCTCTATGTGACCGACACGGAACTGCATCGTGTGTGGCGAGTTCCCAACGAAGGTGGGGAGCCGGAAGAGTTCGCCGTTCTGGCCGGCCCGCGCGGGATCGCGGTGGACGACGAGGACCATGTCTGGGTGCTGTCGCTACAGGCTCCACAACTCCGACGATACGCTCCCGATGGAACCGAAGAAGTGATCGTGGCCGACCTCGCGTTCGAGTTTCCCCATCAACTGGTGTTGCAGGAGGACGCCGTAATTGTTTCGGATGGATACGGCAAATGCCTGTGGCGAATGCCGCGTGCAGGGGGAGCGCCTGAGAAGTGGGTGGAAGAGGATCCCTTCGCAAACCCAGTGGGTTTGGCGGTCATGGGAGAGAACGTGCTCGTGGTCGATCCGCGTTCGCCTGATCCCGGAGGGGGGTTGTTGAGTGTTACTCCCGATGGTATGGTGAATCGGTTGTGGCCCGTCTCACCGTAGCCGCACTTTGGCAGCCCGATTGGTCGACTCCGGCAATTCGGGTTTCCTCTAAAGACCTTTCATGGTTCACGCGTTTCGCAAGCAACGAAGTCCGTCGTTCGGGAGAATTCAGCTCTCTCCCAAGCTGGGATTGCTGTGCGCGTGCGTGACGTTGTTGAGTCTTTGCGTCGCTCAAGAAAGCCGGGCGAGTTGCGGCGACTGGCTTCAAATGGATGGTCAGCACTCGCATCGCACCACGGATGCGCGAGACGCCGACGAGACGAAAGACGCCTCGCTGCCGTGCAACTGTCGGGGACCGATGTGCGACGCACAGAATTCCGACCCGCTGCCATTGCCGTCGCGCGACATCGAACTCGACCAGCAACGGAGCCTCGCCACGTTGCAGGGACGACTGGAATCCGACACAGAAGTTCTCTCCTGGAAAGCTCTTCAAGGTCGTGCCGCTGAACGTGACGGCTACGCCCTTCCTATTGATCGCCCGCCGCGCGCCGCTTGATGCGTGGCCACTTGCCACTTGCCGGAAAGCGACTTCATCGCGTCTCGATTCCTCGCGAAACACGGCATGTCGGCACTCCCGAACCAGCGTTGATCTCAACGATCACAGGGATCTCGGCAGCCAGGAACCACGCCGTTGCACAAGTCGCATGTCTCGCGCCCTGCGCGTGAAGTGTGGACTCTCGCTGGAATTCGTTTGCACGGGCTGACTGCGGTAATTCCCATTCTTCGCGATCATTCTTAATCATCATCCATTATGACCAGTATCCCAGAAACATCGGCCGCTCCCGCGCCGGCAACGCTTCCCAAGCGTGTGCTTCCGGTCGGTCCCCGGCTGCGCAAACTGCTGTATGTAGTGCTTGGACTCATTTCGCTGTTGATTGCCAACTCAGCGTACCTGGCTTCCATCACCTTTCTTGGCTGGGTCACAAAACATAACTATGTGAACCCCTTCTACCTGCTGATGATTCTGGGGCACGTTGTTCTGGGTCTGCTCGTCATCGTCCCCTTTCTGGTCTTTGGCGTAATCCACATGCGAAATACCGCGAGTCGGCGGAACCGGAAAGCGGTGAAGGTCGGTTATGCGCTCTTCGCCGTCAGCATCGTTGTGCTCGTGACAGGCCTGCTGTTGATGAGGATCATCGGCGTCAATCTCCGCGACGGGGTCGGGCGCAGCATCGTCTACTGGCTGCACATCATCACACCGATTCTAGGAATCTGGTTGTATGTGCTGCATCGACTGGCGGGCCCGCGCATTAAATGGAAGTTTGGCTTCTCTTACTTCGCAACCGTCATTGTCGGAGTGGCGGTCGCGGCGGGATTGCATTCGCTTGACCCGCGCGCCTGGAACGCTGTGGGGCCGGCATCGCCCGAGTATTTCGAGCCTTCACTTTCTCGCACCGCCACGGGAAACTTCATACCCGCGTCGGTGATGATGAACGACGAATACTGCAAAAAATGTCATGCCGACGTCCATGCCGGCTGGGAGTACAGCGCCCATCACTTCAGTTCGTTCAACAATCCCCTCTACCTGGCTGCGGTGCGAGAGACGCGACAAGTTTCATTGGAGCGTGATGGCAATGTTCAGGCCTCGCGGTGGTGCGCTGGGTGCCACGACCCGGTGCCGTTCTTCAGCGGAGCTTTTGACGATCCGCAGTTTGACGATGTCAATGACCCGACGGCGCAGTCGGGCATCACCTGCACCGTGTGTCACTCGATCACCAACGTCAACAGTACGCGCGGCAACGGCGACTACACGATTGAAGAGGCTCAGCATTACCCGTTTGCCTTCAGTGAGAATCCGGTGCTGCAGTGGATCAACAACCAACTCATCATCGCCAAACCTGAATTCCATCGGCAGACGTTCCTGAAGCCGTTCCATGAGACGGCCGATTTCTGCTCGACCTGCCACAAGGTCCATCTGCCATTTGAACTCAATCACTACCGCGAGTTTGTGCGTGGCCAGAACCACTACGATCCCTATTTGCTGAGCGGCGTATCGGGACACGGAGCGCAAAGCTTCTACTATCCCCCTGAGGCAAAGGTGAATTGCAACGTCTGTCACATGCCTTGGGAAGAATCGGATGATTTCGGCGCGCGTCCCTATGAAGGAGGACTGGCGATACACGATCACCTCTTCCCTGCCGCCAATACCGGCTTGGCGTGGTTGCTGAACAACGAAGCGGCGCTGGAAGCGCATCGCGAGTTCCTCGAGGGTTGCGTGCGGGTTGATCTGTTCGCGATCAAAGAGGGTGTCGATGTCGAAGGCGAAATCCACGCACCGCTGCGGCCCGAACTTCCGACACTCGAGCCGGGTGGAGAGTACCTGCTCGAATCGGTCGTCCGCACATTGACGCTCGGCCACCTGTTCACACAGGGAACCGTCGACTCAAACGAAGTCTGGGTCGATGTGACGGTTACAAGCGGAGATCGCGTTATTGGACGTTCGGGTGGGATGGATGAACGCAACTCCGTCGACCCCTGGGCACACCGCATCAATGTCTTCATGCTCGATGAGGAAGGCCAGCGGATCAGTCGCCGTAACCCGCAGGACATTCGTGTCCCACTTTACAACCACCAGATTCCGCCGGGCGCGGGACAGGTGGTGCATTACGAATTGCAACTTCCTGATGATCTCACCGACCATGTGACGGTCGAAATCAAGGTGCAGTACCGCAAATTCGACACCGAGTACATGGACTTCGTGACGAGTACGGCCCGTGAGGGAGACATCCCGATTCGCGGTCACGTTCGCGGCGAGCCGTACTTAAATGAATTGCCGATCGTCACACTCGCGACGGACCGCATCACCCTGCCGGTGGCTGGCGTCGACACGCCCATGCCTGAGCAACCGACGCCCGACATCCCCGTCTGGCAACGCTGGAACGATTACGGCATCGGCCTGCTGCTTGAGGGACGAGCGGAACTGAAGCAGGCAGCCTATGCCTTTGAACAAGTCGAGGCACTAGGACGATTCGACGGGCCACTCAACCTGGCGCGCGTCCACTTGAGTGAAGGGGATATCGCGGCGGCGGTTGATGCCATCAACCGGGCGGCGACGTATACTGATCCCCCTGCTCCGCCCTGGACGCTGGCGTTCTTTAGCGGCATGGCCAACAGTCAATCGAACCGCTTCGCCGAGGCCGAGCAGAACTTCCGCAGCATTGTCGATGTGCATACAGCCGAGCAGATCGAGCGTGGATTCAACTTCAGTCTCGATTACAACGTGTTGAATCAGCTCGGGCTCGTCGTCTTCGCACAGGCCCAGCAAATCCGTCTGAATGGAGACGAACCAGCGGACGATCCACGCATCATCCAGCGAAATGAGTTGCTGCACGAAGCGATCGAGGTCTTTCAGCGTACGCTGGCGATCGATTCCGAGAATGCAATGGCTCATCACAGCTTGGCCGATCTCTATGCGGATCTTGGCAATACGGAGTTGGAGGAAGAACATGCCGCGCTCCACGAGCGATACAAGGACGACGACAACATTCGCGGCACGGCCCATCGGCTGGCACGCGAACGTTACCCGCACGCCGATCATGCCGCCGAAGCCCTGGTGATCTATCCACTGCATCGCGACGGCGCGCCCGAGTTGCCACCTGAATCTGTCCGCCCCTCGGCGATCCTTTTTCGTGACGAAGTCACGGCCACATTTGAAGAATGATGCGTGTTTTTCACGTATCACTCCAATAGCTCAAAGCCAAAAAGCCAAACCATGACCGAGACCAAATCGAAACTACCACCTCCGGGATTCGAACCCGACGACGACGACGAGCGCGACGACGCGATCATCGGCGTTGCCGTCAAGTACTCTCTATGCGTGCTGGCGGCCATCGTGGCCATTGCCGGCATCGGTATCCTGATCATGAATCAAGGGGCTCCCGAGGTCGCCGATGATGCTGAGGCAATCGAGCTGCCCACTGTGCAGGAGTTGCCTCCGATCGAGGTGCCGAACATTCCCTTCACCGACATCACCGAATCGGCGGGAATTGACTTTGTCCACGAAAATGGCGCCTATGGTGCCAAGCTGCTCCCCGAAACGATGGGAGGGGGTGTTGCTTTCTTCGATTACGACTCCGACGGCGATCAGGATTTGTTGTTCGTGAACTCTCGCCGCTGGGACTGGGATACTCGTGAACCGGTGGAACCCGCCACGCTCCAACTCTACAGCAACGATGGCGCCGGGAACTTCACCAACGTCACTGAGGACGCGAAACTGGACGTCTCGGTCTACGGCATGGGCGTCGCTTGCGGAGACTACGACAACGATGCCGATACCGATCTGTTCATCTCCTGCGTGGGACAGGACAAGTTGTTTCGCAACGACGGCGGCACGTTCGTGGATATCTCCGAGTCCTCCGGCGTCGCGGGCGGAGTCGAAGACTGGGGTTCAAGCTGCGGCTGGTTCGACTACGACGGCGACGGAGATCTCGATCTCTTTGTCTGTCACTATCTCGAATGGTCGAAGGACTACGACCTGGCGCAGAACTTCACGCTGATCGGAGGAGGCAGGGCTTACGGGCGACCGCAGAACTTCGGCGGAACGTTCCCCGCGCTCTACCGCAACGATGGCGAGGACCAGTTCACCGATGTTTCCGAGGAAGCCGGCATTCGCGTCACCAATCGCAGCCGCGGCGTTCCGTTATCGAAAGGCATGGGACTGGGATTCGCCGACTTCGATGAAGACGGCGCGCTCGACGTGATTGTCGCCAACGACACCGTGCAGAATCTCATGTTTCATAACAACCGCGACGGCACATTTGAGGAAGTCGGAATGCTCGCGGGCGTCGCCTTCGACGTAAGTGGTGCCGCCCGCGGCGCGATGGGGATCGACATTGCCGAACACCGACTGCGTCAGGACACCATGACGATTGCGATCGGCAACTTCGCGAACGAACAGACCGGCCTGTATGTCGCACGGGCGAACAGCTTCAACTTTCGCGACGAAGCGGTCGCCACGGGACTGGGCCCAAACACTCGGCTCCGGCTGACGTTCGGCCTGTTCTTTTTGGATGCCGACCTCGATGGCCGGCTCGACCTGTTCCAGGCCAACGGCCACCTCGAGGATGAGATCTCAAAGGTGCAGGAGACTCAGACATACGAACAGTCTCCACAGCTCTTCTGGAATGCGGGGGAGGAGTATCCCACCGAGTTCGTCGAACTTTCCCCGGAACTGTGCGGCAGTGATTTCATTCGACCTTTGGTGGGGCGCGGCGCGGCGTATGCCGACATCGATGCCGACGGCGACCTCGATATCGTCATTGCCACCACCGGCCAGGAGCCTCGGTTGTTGAGGAACGACCAGGAACTGGGTCATCATTGGTTGCGCGTCGATCTGAGCGGGACGGAATCGAATCGCGACGCGATCGGGGCCCACATCACCGTCGAGGCCGGCGGCGTTTCGATGAAGCGCACGATCTCTCCGACGCGAAGTTATCAGTCTCAATGCGAACGCATCGCCACGTTCGGACTCGGCGAGAACGACACCATCGATCGCATCACGATTCGCTGGCCGAACGGCACGACGCAGATACTCGAAGATGTATCGGCCGATCAGGTGTTGGAGGTTACGCAGGAGTAGCGGCCTTCGCTCGTCAATCACAGCGTCATCGTCGATAATGACGTTGTCGAGAGACCGTCCGCCGTTCACTGACTCTGAGGGATTCAGATGCCACACGAGGCCGACCTCGCCCTTGTCCGCGAGTACACGCAGAGCGAAAGCCTGATCCGCCACATGCTGGCCGTCGAGTCCGCGATGCGGGCTTACGCGCACAAGCTCGGCGAGGACGAAGAGAAATGGGGTACGGTCGGACTGTTGCACGACTTCGACTACGAACGTTGGCCCGACCCTCCTGATCATCCATTGAAAGGAGCGGAGATTCTTCGGGAGCGCGGCTATCCCGAAGATGTGATCTACGCGATCAAGTCGCACGCCGACTATCTTCCCGACTGCCCGCGCGTGTCGCCGATCGACAAGGCCCTTTATGCCTGCGACGAGTTGAGCGGTTTCATCACCGCCTGTGCGCTAGTGAGACCGACGCGGCTGGAAGGGCTGACTCCGAAGAGCGTCAAGAAGAAGATGAAGACCGCCACATTCGCGGCTGCCGTCAACCGCGATGACTTGACTCGCGGAGCCGCCGACTTCGGCATCGACTTCGACGAGCACGTGGCGTTCGTGATCGCCGCGATGACGGAGATCGCGGAGGAATTGGATTTGGTCGGCCAGTCGCCGCGTCTGTCCCCGGACGCGGGGTGAGGCTCGCGGGCGTTCTCTGGTTGCCGGGGTGCATCGCACGAGACGAACCATCGCGTTGTTCCCCGAGTCTGGGGACAGACTCGGCGACAACGACCACCATCCCGGATGCTTTGAGCATCCGGGATGGTTTCAATCTGAGATTCTCCAGATTCCTCGCGCAAGTTCTGCCGATGCCCGGCTCTAACTGGCAACGAGGGACACACAACACCGGAAGCAACCAGGAAAACAACTCCTGACACCGGCCCCCTCGATCCGGAAATGGCGATGGTCGCCGGCCGGTAATTCTTAACACTCGGGTCTCTTGGACCCATCTAAATCTTGGGGGAATCAACATGTCTCTTCGCAATCTCGTGGCTTGTGTCTGCCTGGCTGGTGCGTTCGCGGCTTCTTCGGCTCAGGCCGGTGCGGTCGGCCTGCCGATCTCGCATGGTGATCGCGTCAACGCTTACAGCGTCAAGACTTACACCATCGATTTCTACGGCGGCGAGTACGCCGAAGTCGCCATCATCGGTGACGGCGATACCGACCTCGACCTGTTCATCTACGACGAGAACGGCAACCTGATTGCCAGCGGTGAAAGCTACAGCGACGCTGAAGTCGTCGGCTTCACGCCCCGCTGGACCGGCACCTTCATCGTTGAAGTCCACAACCTCGGCGGCGTCTACAACCAGTTCGGACTTGGCACGAACTGAGACGCGTCGATCAACGCGACAACTCAACAGCCCGGCGACCCGTGTCGCCGGGCTGTTGGCATTGAGTCGCCGCGTCTGTCCCCAGACGCGGGGCGACGCTCGCCGGCGTCCTCTGGCCGCCGGGGTGCACCAAAGGTGAGGATCCATCGCGCTGTTCCCCGAGTCTGAGACAGACTCGGCGACGAGTAGGCTTACGGCATCTTGACGGAAAACATGTTCGAGATTGGAGACACTGATGTGTAGAATGCGTTGGGCATCGTGACGAAACCGTTTTCCGATCAATCCAACGTGCGAACAACCGGCGAAGCACCTGTTGAAACCAAGCCGACCGCAGGGTTCAAACGCCTCGCTCGGTTTCTGTTTGTTTTCGCTTTCATTCCATACTTCGTCGTATTGATCCTGCTGACCGTGTTCCAACGGTCATTGTTATATCCCGCGACGCGGGTCGATTCGCTTCCCGTTTCCAGCGTGACGCAATTCCCACAGGAGCAGTTGCGCGATGTCGAAATCACGACGGATGATGGAGTCACGATTCGGGGCTGGTTGTTCCTGGCTTCGCCGATCGAAGAGGGTGACGCCGACGCACTCGGCGACCGCTGGCTGGTCATCCACTTTCACGGAAACGCAGGCCATCGCGGCACGCGCATTCCCGACGCACTCGAATTCGTCCAGGAAGGTTGCGATGTGCTGTTGATCGATTATCGCGGCTATGGCGACTCCGATGGCTACCCTTCACGCGAAGGACTGGTCACAGATGCGGTCGCCACGTGGGACTATGCCGTCGGCGAATTGAAACGCTCGCCCGAAAGGATCATTCTGTTCGGCGAGTCGCTCGGCGGCGCGGTGGCGGTCGAGCTGGGCAGTCACTGCTGCGGCAATCATGAGCAGCCGGCAGGGATGTTGCTCGTGTCGACATTCGCAAGCCTGCCTGAAACAGCGGCGAGGCTCTATCCGATGTTCCCGGTGTGGTGGGTCGTTCGTGATCGATTCTCGTCGCGGGACATCATCGGATCGGTCACGTGTCCGATCATTCAGGTACATGGCCGACTCGATGAACTCGTCACGATTGAAGAGGGACAGCAACTCTTCGCAGCCACGCCAGACGCATCGTCAAACGGCGTTCCGAAACACTTCGTACAGCTGGAAGTTGCCGACCACGACAATGTGCCTGTGCATGAACTGGGTCGAGCGCTACGGGAGTTGATGCGGGATTGGTAGTTGAATTTTTCCGTCATTGACTGTGGCTCCGCTAGACGGAACCGCCGGTTCTTCCGGACCATGCATCGATCGACCATTCGCTACGTCGGTCGGTGTGCACGCGTCCCGACCACTCCCCTTTTGGGCTTGGTGTCGGGAATCAGGTGCACTTGGGACATCATATTGGCTATCATCAATGTATGATTGGTGGATAGGCATTCTGAACCCTTCATCGCAGCATGAGTACACGATTTCATTGGCGAACGCCCTGCAATCGCAGAGAGTTTCTGTCGCGGTCGGCCTTGGGGTTTGGCGCGATGTCCACTGCCGCGTTGCTGGCCGAGCAGGGGCTGCTGGCGGCCACTCCGGGTTTGCCAAGTGATGGTCCGCTATCGCCGCTGGCTCCCAAGGAACCTCATTTCACGCCGAGGGCGAAGAGCGTCATCTTTCTTTACATGGATGGCGGTCCTTCGCAGGTCGACACGTTCGACCCGAAGCCGCAGTTGCAGGCCGACAACGGTCAGCCATTCAAGATGGAGATTCAGCCGACGCAGTTCGACAATATCGGCGCGACGCTCGGCTGCCCCTGGGAGTTCGCTCAGCATGGTGAGAGCGGCACCTGGATCAGCAGTCTGTTTCCACATCTCGCGGAATGTGCGGATGATTTGTGCGTCATTCGTTCGATGACTTCGGAATTTCCCGAACACACGAACGCCAACTACTTCCTGCATACGGGCCATGGGCTGCAAGGCCGTCCCAGCATGGGAGCCTGGGCCACGTACGGACTCGGGTCGGAAAACCAGAATCTGCCCGGCTTCATTGTTCTGAACGGCGGACTCATTCCGCCGGGCGGACTCGATTGCTTTGCCAGCGGTTTTCTGCCGGCTTCGTACCAGGGTTCGGTCTTCCGCCGAGGTTCGACGCCTGTCGCGGATATCGTTCCCAGTGAGAGTTCACCGGAATTGCAGGTTCGCAAACTCGATCTGATGCGACAGCTCGATGCGACGCTGCTGGAGCGGACGGGCAGTCAGGATGCGCTGGAGTCGGCGATCAACAACTACGAACTTGCATTTCGCATGCAGTCGGCTGTTCCCGAGCTGATGGACATTTCCAGCGAGTCGCAGGTCACACAAGAGATGTACGGCCTGAATGCCGACTGGGACGGGACAAAGTCGTTCGCCTTCAACTGTCTCGTGGCGAGGCGGCTGGTCGAGCGGGGCGTGAGGTTCATTCAGCTCACCTGTCCCGGCGGCAATGGAGATCGATGGGATCAGCACTCGGGGCTGAGGGACGGGCATCAGAAGAATGCCCTCTCGGTCGATCAACCGATTGCAGCGCTGCTCAAGGATCTGAAAGGCCGTGGACTCTTGGAAGACACACTGGTGCTCTGGGCAGGCGAGTTTGGACGGACGCCGTTCGCTCAAGGTTCCGATGGACGCGATCACAACCCGTTCGGTTTCACGATCTGGATGGCCGGCGGCGGAGTGAAGAAGGGCTTCACCTATGGAGCCACTGACGAATACGGCTATCACGCCATCGAGAATCGACTGGAAATGTACGACCTGCATGCGACGCTGCTCCACCTGATGGGGATCGAGCATACGCGATTGACGTTTCGCTTCAGCGGCCGCGACATGCGATTGACCGATGTACATGGCAACGTGGTGCATGACATTATCGATGCCTGAGTTGGCCCGTTTGCCTTTCGATTCGAGTAGACGCGATGATTGAACCACCTTTTACCGATGCCGACCTCATCGCCTATGCCGACGAGCTGCTCGTCTCGGACGAAGCGACTGCGATCGAAGACCAATTGCGGAATTCTCAAGCTCTCAGACAACGGCTGGCGATGTTGCTGAAGTTGAGAGACCAGGGTGGCCACACGCTCGGAGAAGTTTGGCGCCGGCAGAGGCTCAGTTGTCCCAGCCGATCGGATCTCGGTTCCTACCTGCTCGGCGCGCTCGATGCCAATGCCGCCGAGTATGTCGAGTTTCATCTGCACACGATCGGCTGTTCGCTGTGTGCGGCGAACCTGGCAGACCTCGAAGAGAAGCAGGTGACCGATGCCTCCGGCGAGCCACGGGAGAGGGAGTCACGTCGGCAGCGATACTTCGAGTCATCGGCCGGCCGGTTGTCGTCACAGCGCGATCGCGATTGACGCTCGGACAGCCTTCACCGCGAATCATTCCGTTAGCTGACGGACGACGAAGATCAGTTGTACCGGCAAGGGGGAGTCGGTGCTCTCTTCCGTCCCCTCGGCTTCGGTTGGCTGTTGTGCGCGATCGAAGTTGTCGGCGATCTGTTGCGCCCCCATGCGGGAACGAGAGTTTTCGACCGTGTTTCCCAGGATGGTTTGCTGTTCCAATCCATCCACCACGACCTGCGGAACGTTCTGAGGAATGTAGAAGTTGTTGAGTGCCCGCGTGCTGGGAATCGTATCCGTCGATTGCTCTTCGACTATGTCCCTCGACGGTGTATTGGGCGTGCCAGCGGGTGCCGGAGCGCTGTCTGCTCCTTCGGTGGGAGTCTCATCGGTGTTGTTGCCGGCCGACGGTGCGGGTGACGTTAGTTCCGGATTCATGGGAACTCCATACCCCTGTCCCATGCGATTAAACCCCTCGTACGCCGGATCGCGAACATTTCCGTCGGCGACGTCGTATTGCACGAGGTTATTGATGTTCATGTTCAACACGTCATTGAACTCATCCATCTGATTGAGCGCCGTCGCGATCGTCGTTTCGTCGGCTTCGACATAGATCACGACTTGGTCTCCCTCCTCGAAATGAATGGAGTCGGGATCAATTTCGACACCGTACTCGGAGACGGGATGAATTCCATTTGCCGCCAGCAGGATTTGAAGCTGATTGCGCGTATTGTCGACAGCCTTCACGTCGACACAGACGAACTCGACCAGTACTGCCTGACCGCCAATCTGATTGAGAAAATAGATGATCTCACCTGGAGAAGGGGGATTCGACGGATCAGGTCGTGTCCGCAGCCACTCTTCAAGCGTCAGGCCATTTGGAGGAAAGACATCGACCGCTTCGGCGACCGCGACTGCGGGGTCCGCCATCTCAGGAAGCGGTTCGGGTGGGCTCGGTTCCATGTTGCCAGGCAAGTCGCCACCCATGCCGACGCGCGGCACGGCCATCCCAGGGGCAGGCGCCGAACCAAACCCATTGTCGGGGGCAAAGTCTGCATCAGGTGAATTTCTTAGGGCCGACTCTGCGGCATCATCAGCTTCCATCGAGACAGGATGAGCTCGCTCGATTTCTCCATGATGTTGAGCGACGTCATCTCGCTGCTGAGTCTGCATCAACAGACCAACGGCCAGGATCAATCCCATCACAGCCGTCAGCGACACCAGCCCCGAGAGCAGGCGCTTGACGGTCTGAGCCGGGCGAGCCCTTCCGGCCACCAGGTCACTGCCATTTGCGGTTGGAGTGGCTGCGTTCACCGGACGGCTGCCAGTCGTTTCGGACGCCTCTTGGACGCGTTGCATGACTGCGGAGTGGAAGTCCTTGGGCAACGCGGGAATTGGGATCGAACGCACAAGCGATCCGATCTGCTTGAGATCATCGAGTTGCTGGCGTGCGTCTGGAGACGACTCCAGCCAGACCTCGACCTTCTTCCGCTCGTCCTCGGCAAGTTCGCCGTCGAGGAAGGCAGACAAGGTTTCGTCGGTGATGGGATACTGCGGATTCATGTCTGGGACTTCAAACTGCGTGACAATCGATCCTTGAGCATCAGCCGGCCACGGTGAATGCGACTGCGCACCGTGCCGACCGGACATCCAACTGTCTCAGCAATGTCGGCGTAAGGCATTTCCTCTATTTCTTTTAGGACGATAACGATGCGAAATTCCTCCGGGAGTTCTCGCAGTGCCTGCTGCACCAGTTCAATATCGTCTTGGGTTTCCAAGGATTGGGTCGGGTCGGAGTCGTCGCAATCCGTTTGTGGTACGTCGCATGCCAAGTCCTCCAAGGATGAGGACTTATGACGACGTTCCCGACGGTGTCGGGTCATTGCGGAATTGTAGGCAATTCGGAACAACCACGAATAAAACTGCGACTCTTTTCGGAAGGTGTGTAAGTTCCTAAAGGCAAGTATAAACGCATCTTGCGCCACATCGAGGGCATCGTGAATTGATCCCAGCAGCTGCGCGAGAGTTCCATACAACCGATCCTGGTAGCGGAGGACCAACTCTCCGAAGGCCTCCTGCTCCCCGGTCAGGGAACGCTCGATCAGCTCTTGGTCGCTAGGTTTCACGGATGTCTATTCGTTGGATGCCCTGGAACTTCGGGCGGTTCCACTATTCTTGAGATTCACCACATTAGCCTGATCGTCAGAGCGACGAGCAGGCATAGTGCAACAACGGCAGTCGTGCTGCAACCGGCACCTGAGGGAGCCTGAGTGCCGGTTTTTGCCATCAAACCCTCGACGGCTGACTTAGCCTCGCGCAATCCGCAACCCGTGAGATTACGGTAACGTTTGATGGCCGCGATCTTCCCCTGGTTACGAACAATTGTCAGCACTTCCTGATCGGCGGATGATGTCGGGCCCGACGGAGTAGCTGTCCCACCCGCCATCAATGCCTCGACAGCATCCTTGGCTTCCGCCAGTCCCGCACCGGTGACTTCGCGATAGTGCTTGATCGCGTCAATCTTTCCCGAGTCGCGAGCGATTCGCAGAATCTGATCTTCCAGAGACGCCCCTTCCAACGGGATTTCGTCGAGTGCCTGCCCGCCTGGCAGTTCCGCTCCGCAGGAGACGCAATGGCGCTGCGTCCGCGCGTTCATCGTATCGCAGAAGGTGCAGCGAACATCGTTCATTTCTGACGGCGCGCCTCCGCCTCGGCGATGAGTGTCTGGAAGTCGTTGTTCTTCGACAGAATCTCCTGCAGGCGAGAGAGCGTCCGACTGAGGAGAACGCGAATTGCGCCGTCGGTCTTACCCAGGTGATCGGCGATCTCCTTGCTCCCCCAGCCTTCGACGTATCTCAAACGGATCGCCTCGCGGGCGTCGTCGGGCAAGTCCTTCAATGCCTCCAGAAGATGATACTCACGCTGCTGCTTGGTGAATGCCTGGCTCGGGCTGGTCATGCTGGCGACGATCAGGTCTTTCATCCCTCCTGAATCTTCGCGGGAACTTTCGAGCCCGACCTCGCGGTCCGCGGTGCGCTTCTGCGCTCCGATATGATGCCGGTGCGCGTCGATAATCCTCCGCTCCGCCTGCTGGCAAAGCCAGGAGAAAGGATCCCGCGACGACAAATCCATGTCGTTCAACGCCGTCACGGCAGACGACGAAAGTTCCTGCAGAATGTCGGCCGGCTCGACCTTGCGTCTCAGCGCGCCGCTCATCCGTTTCTGAATGAACGCCAGCAACTGCGGCGACTTCAATTGCACGAACTCCGCCAAGGCGTCGGCATCTTGTGCCCGAATGCGTTCGACCAGTGCTTGTTCGCTGTCGCTCATGAGTCCGCTTCGGTGGTTGGAGGTGATTCGGTCGCAGGCGCGTCGGCGTTGAGCTGATCCAGTTGTCGCAACATGTTGGCAATGCTCGGTCGGTCGCTGATCTGTTGCAATTCCGCTCCTCCGACCCCTTCGTAGGCAAAGACGACTTGCCCGTTGCGATCCACGATGTATGTCGCGGGCTTGGAGAGCTGGTCCCTCAGCCCAAGGTCGGTGATCGTTGCGAGTCCGACGTCAAACATGAGCGTGAAGGGGACTTCGTTGTTGGAGACCTCCAGTTGACTACGGGCCGCGCTGAGCAAGTCTTCCCAATGCGTCTGCTGACTCGATTCCTCCACCGGATAGACGACGGCCACTTCCGCGCCGCGTTCGGCGAACTCGGCATGACTCGCAATCAATTGTGCTGTCTGCCGCGTACAGGCGGGACATATGGGGTCGGTGTATCCTCGCAGAATCACCAGGACGAGGTGCGAGCCGGGCGCGATCTCGGTCGCTGTTTGTTCAGCACCATCCAACCCCACAAATCGGCTCGAGAGGAGCACGTCGTTGAGATCGGTATTCGACGCCACGTCGTCCAGAAAACGAATCTCATTTGCGCTGTAACCGCCGTAAGGGTCATTAGCTGCTGCTCCGGTTTGAGCGGAGACAAAACGCGAATTCGGCTGAGACGGGTCGGTTCCCTCACCGCATCCCACCAACACGAGGCACATGACGGCGAATTGAAATGGTTCCCGGTACACCACTTCTTTCTCTCCATTGAATTGTCGAAGCAGATGATGATTGCGAATTCAGCGAGAAAAACTCGTATAACGCCGAAGGAATCCTCCGTCATCTGGACTGGACTGATCGTAGCCAGAGAGTCAGAAAATACTTGATATCGAGTTAGAGTTGGTTCAACGATAACAGGAGGTGCGCAACAAGAATAGCGCTCACTTTGCAAAACTTGGTGAACCCAGTCGATCTTTTCGTCGTTCGCATCCTCGTACTCGCGCCGATCAGCACGTATGATCCAGACGCGGTCTCGTTGTCACTTCTTCAGAAAGCCCGTCATGAAACAACTTCTTCTGACTCTTGTCACCTTGGGTATCGCTCAGACTGGAATCGCTGCGGATCTGGTTCATCGCCCTGAATACCAGGCCGGACAGGTTCATACCACCGAGGCGGAAGTGAGCGTCGCTCAGACACTCACCATCAATGGAGCAGATATCGTGACATCTGCGGACACGTTCCTCATCACGTCGGAGGTCGTCGAAGCTGCGACAACGGAAGGAGCGACACTGCGAGGTGGTTTCGAGACGATTCAGGTCGACATGATGATCGCCGGCACCGCTTACTCGTTCAGCTCAGAGAATCCCACTGCCACGACACCTCCGGCCGGACTGGAGCCGATCGGCGAGTTGTATCGCGGAATGGCCGAGGCCGAATGGACCACGACGGTCGACGAAAACGGTCGCATCGAGTCGATGGAGTATGTGGGCGATGCATTCGCCAATCTCGACCCCGCGCTGCAAAGCGAGGTCGATCTCCAACGGCACGTCGATGATGCCAATCAGCAGGCCGAACGGTTACCGGGCGAAGGGATCGAAATCGGCCAGACTTGGAAACGCACCGAAGTGATGAATCTCGGAAGTGGACAGGAATTCCGCATCGAACGCGAATTCACTTACGCGGGCAGTGAAGATGTCGACGGACACACGCTGGAACGCGTTGATGTCAGCAGTTTGTCTTTGGAATACACCATCGCTCCGAATCCCAGTTTGCCGTTAACTGTGAAATCCAGCGATTTGGAGATTGAGACGACGGAAGGAGCGTTCTGGTACGATCCTGAATTGGGAGTGATTGTCAAATCGAATGAGGAATTCCATGTCACTGGCGACCTGGAGTTGGAAATCCAGGGCATGGTCCTGCCAAGCCAGCTTGAACTGACAATCACATCAGCAATTGACAGCCGTCGCGAATAGCTGTCGCCCGGAACCCTGATCGCCAATACGCGGAATGACCGAAGCCGAAAGCCAGTCACATCGCTTCGAGCTCGATCTTGCCGACGATGAAGAGCATCCCTCTCGCTTGTGGATGGTGTTCGTCTCGCTCGGTGCGATTGGGCTCTTGGCGGGTGTCTGTCTTTGCGGTTTTGGGCTTTACTTTTTTCAACCGGTCTTCAATCGCGATCCGGCGCATGTTGCCGAACTGACGCAGGAGTTGATCTCCATCGAATTGTCTGACGACTGGCAGCCGGGCGGGACGATTGAATGGAACGTCCTCTGGATGATGATGTTCCGCGGGGCTTACTACGAATGGAAAGATGCCCAGGGACAACTCGCCATCGTCGCCGTCGACGGCCAGGTACTCGACCAGCAGGACGTGCGCAGCCATGTCGTTCGTCAGTTGCAGGAGGCCGGAGGCACGGGGGTCGTCGTCGTCGAGCAGGAGGTAACGAAGGAAGTTCTCATCGATGGCGAGCCGGTAATGTTCGTCTTCCAGCAGGGGAAGGACGTGAACTCCGAGATTCCCGTGAGGCTCGTCGAAGGAGTGGTTAACGGCAGTCGGGGACCGGTCCTCATCGCCTTGAGGATTAATCAGTCTGCCTGGGACGAACAACAGATTCTGCATATGCTCTCGACGATGAAACCCCATTGAGAGATCTAACCGCCGTACATCAGCGACCTCACTCCGATGGAAGATCCTGGCGAAGATGAACTCCTCCATCGACTCCGTCTCAACCTCGTCACTGGGGTTGGTCCGCGATTGCAATCGCTTCTGTTCGAGGCGTTCGGGAGCGCGGCCGGTGTGTTCCGCGGTTCGTTCGAGGAGAAGTTGACCGTTCCAGGTCTCGGCAAGAAACTCGCACAGGCGATTGCCTCATCATCAATCGATGCTGCCCAAGAAGAGTTGACGCTCTGCCGCGAAAATTCGATCCGCCTGCTCCTCTCGGGAAGCGATGACTTTCCCACCGGCCTCGCGGAGATCCCTGATCCACCGCCCGTCCTCTATTGCCGCGGCACCATGGAGCAGAGTGACGAGATCGCGGTAGCGATTGTCGGCTCACGGCATTGCACCGCGTACGGCATGCAGCAGGCGGAAAGGTTCGCACGCGTACTGGCAGGCGCGGGTGTGACGATTATCAGCGGCCTGGCGCGCGGCATCGATGCGGCCGCCCATCGCGGCGCGCTCGAAGCGGGAGGGAGAACGATTTCCGTTTCCGCCACCGGCTTGTTGAACGTCTATCCCCCAGAGCATCGCGAATTGGCCGATCGCATCGCCCAACAGGGAGCGAATATTTCTGAATCGCCGCTGCGTCGCGGCGCGACCACGCGCGGCATCTTTCCACAACGTAACCGCATCATTTCGGGGATGTCACTTGGTGTTCTGATCATCGAGGCATCTCGCAAGAGTGGCGCGCTGCATACGGCTCGACACGCCATGGAACAGGGACGCGATGTCTTCGCCTTGCCGGGGCGCGTCGACAGCGCGGCCAGTCAGGGGTGTCTCGATCTCTTGAGAGATGGAGCGATTCTCGCTCGCAGCCCCGACGACATTCTTGAAGGACTTGGTCCGTTGATCGCACCGGTGTCGACGGGAGACGACAACGTGGTTCATTCGCCTCGCGAACTGATGCTCAACGATCAGGAGCGGGAACTGCTGAATCTCATCACCATCGATCCGCAGCATCTCGATGAGATCCTGTCCCGCACGACGATCGAGGCCTCGCGCGTGCTGGCGACGATCACGATCCTCGAGATGAAACGCCTTGTCCGTCGACTGCCGGGAGGTCAGGTTATTCGGTCGGTCTAGTCGCCTTGGGCTCCGCGTAACGCGCGTCGGTGGAAATGGTGGCTGTAGATCATTAATCGGCTGAACTAAGCAAGGACGCCCTTCCCGTCATCCGCCGCTGCTTCGTGGAGCGAAAGGCGACGTTGCGTGGTTGCATCGCCATCGTCCGCGTGCGACGATGCGGCTCAGACATCAATGGTTCAACCGACTCTTCAAGGCCCATTCATGCGACTCTACGCGCTCCTCCCTCTCGTTCTGTGTCTGTCGTTTCACGCCGCCTGCGCGGATGACGACACTCTCCTCAACATCCCGGCCAACGATTCGGGAACGATTCCCCTTGGGGAAGACGGTCAGCCGCTGAATCTCAATTTCGAAACCGGCACCATCGACCACTGGACCGTCAAAGGGGAAGCATTCACTCAGCAGCCGATCGAAGGCCCCATCAGCGTCAATCGTCCATTCGGCGAGGGGAAGCTCAGCCATCATACCGGCAACTTCTGGATCGGCGGCTACGAGAAGCTGCTTGATCCGCCGACTGGAACACTCACCTCGGCACCCTTCACTGTCACCGAGCGTTGGGCCAGCTTTCTCGTGGGCGGCGGCTCGCACATGGAAACCCGCGTCGAGTTGATCGACGCCGAAAACGAACAACCTTTCTTCATGGTGTCGGGCGTCAACGAAGAAGAGATGCGGCCCGTCGTTGTCGATCTTGCCAACCGACAGGGGAAGCCCATCCGCATTCGCATCGTCGATCAACACACCGGCGGTTGGGGACACGTCAACTTCGATGACTTTCGTCTGCATGCCGAGCGCCCCAGCTTTGAGTTACCAGAGTTGGAACCACGCCGCATGACTGTCGTCGGCAACCCCTATCCCCACGCCGGCCTGCCGGCTGATGAAGCCGCGCGAGTCATGCAGCTTCCTCCCGGCTTTCGCGCTCAAGTGGCGGCGGCTGAGCCGGACGTGCGTCAACCCATCGCGATGGCAATTGATGATCGCGGCCGCCTTTGGATTGCTGAAGCCTATGAATACCCGCATCGTGCCGAGCAGGGAACGGGAACCGATCGTATCCTCATCTTCGAAGACACCGACCTCGACGGCTCGCTTGATTCTCGTAAGGTCTTTGTCGAAGGACTGAACCTCATCAGCGGCATGGAACTCGGCTTTGGGGGTGTCTGGGTCGGGGCGGCTCCCTACCTGATGTTCATCCCTGACATGGATGGGGACGATGTTCCCGATGCTCCTGTTGCGAACGCTCAACCACGCGACAACTTGCAATTCCCGGCTGATGTTCCCGATGGCGCGATCGTACTGCTCGATGGCTTTGGCTGGCACGACACGCATGAGACCTTGAACTCCTTCATCTGGGGACCGGATGGCTGGCTCTATGGCTGTCACGGCGTCTTCACCCATTCACGAGTCGCAAGGCCCGGCACGCCTGATGCCGAACGTATCCCCATCAATGCCGGCATCTGGCGCTATCACCCGACAAGGCACGTCTTCGAAGTGCATGCCGAGGGAACGAGCAACCCCTGGGGTGTCGACTTCGATGAGTACGGCAACTGCTTCGCGACTGCGTGCGTCATTCCGCACCTGTATCACATCATTCCCGGTGGGCGCTATCAGCGGCAGGCGGGAGAGCACTTCAATCCGTTCACCTACGGCGACATTCAAACGATCGCTCGGCACCGGCACTACGTCGGCAACCAGTGGAACCAGGACGACCGCTTTGCCAGCGATGAACTCGGCGGCGGACATGCTCACGCCGGCGCGATGATTTACTTGGGCGGAGTCAAAGGGCGTCCGGCTCCCGAATGGGATGTCCTCGCGGCTCATGCGGATGACGAAGGCTTCGTGATCCCCGAGAACCCCGACTTCGGCTGGCCGGCGGAGTTCCACGGCAAGCTCTTCATGAGCAACATTCACGGCAACCGCATCAACGTCGATCAGCTTATCCCCGAAGGCTCGGGCTTCGCCGGGGACCGCTCTCCCGACTTTCTGCTTACCGGAGACGGCTGGTCGCAGATGCTCTACATGACCTACGGCCCCGATGGCTCGGTCTACGTCATCGACTGGTATGACGGGAACCAGTGCCACCGCAACGAAGTCGAAGTCCACGACCGCAGCAACGGGCGGATCTACAAGATCAGCTATGGAGAGCCGCAACCGGCTAGAGTGGATTTGCAGCAGTTAACTGCCAACGAATTATGGCATCTCGTGTCGTTCTCTCAGAATCACTGGTTTTCTCGTCACGCCATGCGAATTCTTCAGGAGCGCCAAGCTCGTGGGGAACAGCATCAACCGGGGCCTGGTGACGCGCGACCCGCTGTTGTCAGTGATCAGCTAACCGACCTCAATATGATGCGGGCCATGACCATTCTAGGACTCACACAACAAGTGCCGTTTGGGGTGTTTGAGTTTGACCAAGAGCATGATCATGTCCGGGCAGCGGAGGTTTGGGGCCTCTACTCGGCGTTCGAGAATAACCCCGACGTATACGACGAAGGCATCGCTCGGCTTGCTCAACTCGCTGCAGAAGATCCCTCTCCGGTAATCCGCCTGAACATCGCCTCGATCACGGGCCGTCTCCCGCTCGAACACCGCTGGAACATCCTCGAAGCCCTGGTTTCGCACCCGGAGGATGCGGCCGATCAGAACCTGCCGCTGATGTACTGGTACGCGATGGAGCCGCTCGCCGATGTTGATCCGCAGCGGGCCCTCGCTCTCGGCATGCTGGCGGGTGAGAGCATTCCGATGCTCCGCGACTTCATGATCCGCAGGCTCGGGAGCGGCGATCCGCAGCAGTCGCTGGCTTTGCTCATTTCCGGTTTGAGTGACGCCGAGGACGATGCGATTCGTGTCACATTCCTGAAAGGCATTCTCGGCATCTTGCGCGGCCGCCAAGGCTTCGAGGCACCTGAGGAATGGAGCGCGCTGCAGGAGCAATTCCTCAATCCCGGCACGACGGCTCAGAACTTCAACGTCTATCTCTACACACTGGGCATCGCCAGTCATTTCGGCGACGCATCGGCGACCGAGAAGCTCAAGAGCATCGTCATCGACGAAGCCGGAGCATTTGAAGAACGCAAGCTCTGTTTCACATTCCTGATGGATGCCAAGGCCGATGGGTTGAACGGCGTCATCACCACACTGTTGCAGGGAACGACTCTGCGTGCGGATGCTCTGAGAGCCGCCGCCGTGCTGGATGATCCCGCGATCGGCACCGGCATCGTCGAGAGCTATGCCATCTTGAACGAAGCCGAACGCCGCGACGCCGTCAGCACTCTCGCCAGCCGGCTGAGCTATGCCAACCTGCTGCTCGATGCCGTCCGCGACAATCGCATCGCCAGCCGCGACCTGTCGGGTGATGTGATTCGGCAGCTTCGCAATCTGGGCGATGAGGCTCTCAACGAACGGATTCAACAGGTCTGGGGCATCGTGCGAGATACTCCCGAAGACAAGGCCAGGCTCATCGAACAGTTCCGTCAGCTCATCGAAGCCGACCATCTTCCGGATCCCGACATCATGCTCGGTCGCGCGGTGTTCGCGCGAACGTGTCAGAAGTGTCACACGCTGTATGCCACCGGCGGCAGAGTCGGCCCCGACATTACCGGCGCGAATCGTCGCGATCTCACATATCTGCTGACGAACATCTGCGATCCTTCAGCCGTGATGGCGAAGGAGTATCAGCCGAACGTGATGGCCCTGGTCGATGGACGCATCATCACGGGACTCATCAAAGGCGAAGAAGGGGCAACGATCACCGTGCAGACGGCGAACGAGCTTCTCACGATTGCCCGGGATGACATCGATGAGTCGATCCAGAGCACTGAGTCGATGATGCCCAACGATCTGCTCACGCCGCTCTCAAGTCACGAAGTGCGTTCACTCTTCGCCTATGTATCGAGCAACGGCCAGACGGCGATGCTCGCCACCCCCGACAATGTGACGGGCTTCTTCAACGGCATCGACCTGACAGGCTGGTTCGTGCAGAACGAGTCGGCTGATGACGTGAACCGTCGCGGCCATTGGACAGTCGAAGCCGGCGAAATCGTCGGTACATCGACCGGACTCGATCACAACGAATTCCTCATCAGTGAGTTGGCCGTCGAGGATTTCGAGTTCACTTGCGAGGTGCTGCTCAAGAACAACGAAGGAAACAGCGGCATCCAGTTCCGTTCGGTCCCGCTGGGTGATGGCGAGATGCGCGGCTATCAGGCCGACATCGGTCCCGGCTGGTGGGGCAAGCTGTATGAAGAACAAGGCCGAGCATTACTCGTCGATGAAGACCATGCCGACATTGTGAGTGCCGGCGACTGGAACACATACCGCATCGTCGCGGTCGGCCCGCGCGTGCAGACGTTTATCAACGGCCATCAGTGTGTCGACCTGGTTGATCCTGAAGGAGCACGGCGTGGGGTGATCGCGATTCAACTTCACTCCGGCGGCCCGACCGAAGTGCGTTATCGCAACATCTCGCTGCGATTGCTCGATGCGGTGCCTGCAGACCTGGCTGGAGCCAGCGCTTCGGTCGCCGGCTACCTCGTTTCGGCCGGAGGTGCAGCCGAGGGAGAGATCACCTGGCGGAAGACTCAACTCGATGACTTGTTCCGCTCCGAAGGTGTGGGCGTGGCCGACTTCGACAACGATGGCGACATCGATATCGTCGCCGGTTCGCAGTGGTACGAGCAGAACTCTGAAGCGATCAGCGGCAATGCGAATGGGGTGCCCGCCCGCTGGACGACGCACGTTCTCACCGGCGAGCCACACGAGTTCGACCCGGCCGGCTATGGCGACACGTTTATGAACTTCCCGCACGATGTGAACGGCGACGGCCTGATTGATGTGGTCATCGTCGACTTCCCCGGTCAGCCGACGTGGTGGTTCCAGAATCCGGGTGATCTCGACAGCCCATGGGCCAAACACGAGATCACGCCGGTGACGAATAACGAGTCGCCGCAGTTCGTGGACGTGACTGGAGATGGTGAACGCGAACTGATCTGTGCCTGGGACGGAGGCTTCTTTGGATTTGTGCGTCCGCAGAGTCATCCGGAGGCAATGTGGATTCTCAATCCTGTTTCGCTCCCCGCATCGCCGGGAACCGAGATGTTTTCGCACGGTTGCGGAGCCGGCGACATTAACGGCGACGGACGAACCGACCTCGTCGTGACGGAAGGCTGGTGGGAACAACCTGATGTCGACCTGACCTCAACATGGCTATTTCACCCCGCTTCACTCGGCCCCGCATGTTCACAAATGCAGGTGTTCGATTACGACGGTGATGGGGACGCCGACATCCTTTCGGCGTCGGCTCACGACTACGGCATCTGGTGGTACGAACAGCAGCCCGATGAGCAATGGGTACAGCATGAGATCTTGAACACGTTCAGTGAGACCCATGCCGTCTGCTCGGCCGACATCAATGGAGACGGTTTGCCCGACATCGTCACCGGCAAGCGCTGGTGGTCGCATGGTGGACACGGTCCCGGCGGAGGCGAGGCTCCCGTTCTCTACTGGTTTGAGCTTTCGCGAGTGGACGGAAGTCCAGTATGGACACCACATCAAATCGATGACGACTCAGGGGTTGGGACGCAGTTCGAGGTGGCCGACGTGAATGGAGACGGCTTGTTGGACATCGTGACCAGCAACAAACGCGGGTCGTTCCTGTTCGAGCAAGTTCGCGACTGATGCGATCTCGATGCCACAACCTTTTTAGCCGCAACATGTTGTCGCGTTTATTGTCCGAGAATCCGCAAGTGGCGAACGTGTGTCGTCATCGCGACCGGCATTGACCCTGTTCGCGTGGCCGGGATAGATTCCGTCCCACTTCGACAGGCAGGTCCGCGCGCACTCAGTCGTGGACATCGGTAATTGCGGAAAGGACTCCGCGTGAAAATTCGCAACCCTCATCTGATCCGCGGGATCTCGCGGATGATTGCATTCGGCGGGCGGAGCTTGTTCTCCACCGCGCGGATCGAGGTGTTGTCGGCGGCCCCTCTCACGCTCCCCAACGATCGCGGGAAACGCGAAACCCATCTCTATCTGGCCTGGCACGATTGCATTGGGGGGCTGCTCTTTACCGGGAGGTGTCTCCGAATGGCCGGCCTGACGAGTCGACATGCCGATGGCACCTACGTGTCTGAAGTCATGCGGGCTCTCAATATGAAACCGGTGCGTGGTTCGACGCATCGCGGCGGAGCCGCCGCCCTCGCTGAGCTGATCGACGCTTCGAAGGAATACGACATCGCCATCACGACCGATGGCCCGCGCGGGCCACGCCGAAAGATGAAGGATGGAATCGTATTCCTTTCTTCGGTCACCGGCGTGTCGATCGTTCCCATTACATTCTCGTGTCGCAATGCCTGGCGTCCCCGTGGGCGTTGGACCGACATGACGGTTCCCAAACCGTTTTCGCGCGGCTGGATACTGGCCGGCCCGCCAACCCTCATTCCTGCCAACCTTCCGCGCAGCGATGTGGCTGAGTACCGCGAATTGCTGCAGGCACTCATGGACGAACAGCAAGAGTTTGGCGACGCGATTGCGGGGCAGATGTCCGGCAAGCCGTCTCGTGGATTCGAGTTGGGTTTTTATCGCTCAGAAGACGCTGTTCAAAAGCCGTGGGACAGTCTCGGCATCGAATTGAAAAGCAACAGCCAGCCGCCATTGCGAATTTACGAACCGAGTACCGCAGCGACAGAATCGGCCGCGTGACACAGGATTGAATCAAACTCCCTGACAGGGTAGTTGCATGCGAGATACACACATCATTGTTCCGTGCTACAACGAGGCTCGGCGGCTCAAACTCGACGAATTCCAGAAGTTCGTCGAGTCGCAACAGCGTGCTGCGCTGCTGTTCGTCGACGACGGCAGCCTCGATGAGACTTGGGAATGCCTGCTGGAACTGCAGGACAAAGTTCCTCGTGGCGTGCGGCTTCTCAAACTGCCACAGAATCAAGGCAAGGCAGAGGCCGTGCGGCTCGGTATGCAGGATGCCTTGCGCCAAGGTGCCGAGATCGTCGGGTTCTGGGACGCCGACCTGGCCACGCCTCTCAACGCGATTCCTCTTCTGATCGACATCCTCGATCGAATTCCCAAGATCGATCTCGTGTTCGGCACGCGGCTGGGACTATTGGGCCGCAGGATTCATCGTCAACGCGGGCGTGGACAACTGGGAAAGCTGTTTGCTTTCGTGGCGTCGAATATGCTCGGCATCCCCTTGAGGGACACTCAGTGCGGCGCGAAGCTGTTTCGCAACACCGAGAAGCTTCGACTCGCTCTGGCGCTCCCCTTCAGTGTGCGCTGGATCTTTGATGTCGAGTTGATTGCACGCTTCATCCATCTTGAACGGGGCCGCGAACGTCGCGTGGCATCGCGAATCTTCGAGTTCCCGCTGGATTACTGGGAAGACGTCAAAGGCTCGAAACTCCGCCTGGGAGACTTCCTCAAGGCCCCTGGAGAACTGATGAGCATCTACTGGCGACATCTGGGCCCAGCCCGCATTTCGTACCCTGTACAGGCAGAACATGCGCTCGAGGCCGGCAAGATGATCGTGCCATTCGTTCGCGAAGAAGAGGGTTCGCAACCAACGCGACGACGCGATGCTGCTTGAGCATTTCAGCGAAGCCGCAACAAGACGTCTGGGAGGCAAATACCACCATGCTGGGCGAGATGCAGGGCGACACGTCGGCGGTGCCGATGCGGCTGTTATGCCTCGATCCGCAAGAGCCTTCGTGGACCAGTCTGGCGATGGCTCTGGAGTCGCGTCTAGGCCGGCCGCTGAGATTGCGGTGGTGCGACAGCACGTCGGTTGCCATGTCGTTGTTGCGCAGCGAGCAGTTCGATTGCATTCTCGTTGCTTGCTTTAATCGCGACCGTTCCTTCTGGTTGAGGAATCCTCCATCCCAGGTCATTCAGGCGATTCGCAGCGTCGGTTGCGACGATCCCGTGCTGGCACTTATCGACAGCCAATGGGATCACGAATTGTCGGCTCTGGCGGAACTCGATTGCGAAGTCATCAGCCCCAACGACGGCTGGGAAGCGACCTCGCTGGCTCCCTGGATGTTGCGAGCCATTCGCCGGAACGAGACGCAGCGAGAATACCATCGGCTTGCGGTCCGGGACTCCCGGCGTGCGAGTTGGGAACGCGAAGAATCGCTGCAGCAACTCCAGCAGCAGCGAGACATCGCCGCCCGGTTCCTCGAAGACTCGGTATCGGCCGATAATGGCCGACCAGCGCCGACCAGGGATACGATTCCCAATCAAGTAAAGGATTACTACCTCGAATTGCTGCGGACTTATGTCATCATGGGGGCGGGAAACTTGTCGGAGGATCTCGCTCATCTGTCGCACGGACTCGCCCAGGAGGGCGTTTCGATGTCTGAAGCGTTCAATCTGCATCTCGATTGCCTGACACGACTGATCGAAGGTCTAGGAACCCAAAGCTTGAGGCACATTCTGTCGCGATCCAACCTGTTGTCTGTCGAGTTCCTGCTGAACATGCATCGTCAGCATATTCAGGACGTCGAAACGCCGGTATTGGGCAGCTATGGAATCGAGCTGCTCGATCCGGCCTCGTCGAAAAGCACTCGCCCATAAGCGAGAGAATCGCGCCGAATCCTCATCTTTCCCTGCTTGCCGGAATCTGTTATTCCACGCACCGGCGGAAGCTGCCACTGGAGAACGTGTCGGTGGATGCAAGGGAATGCGAATGCGGTGTCTCGTTGAGACATCCCACGCCATTTGAAGCTCGAATTGATTGCCGAAGGAGTCGGTTGCATGACGGCGCAAGGACGCATGCTGCAATTCAAATACCTGTTTCCGTGGGTCTACGCCTGCTGGATCTGGTTGAATCGTCTGGGACTGCGGATCCATTGGCTACTCGCGAAGCCGATCCGTGTGCGCCTGGGTGACATCTGGACCGTTTCGGCCGTCGCGGCCGCGTGCGGCGTGATTCTGGCGATTCTGCTGTTCGTGTTTCGCGGAGCACAGTCCGCCGAGGCGCAGCAACCTCTCAGCTTGATGTCTTCGTCTGAGGACGACGTCGAAGTGATTCACGATCCTGCCGAGGATACTTTTATTCCTGCAGCGCTCGCGGCGTACCAACCTTCCACTCCGGTGGAGTCGTCGATCCCGGTGCAGTCGTCGATCCCGACACAGCCGATGGGAACGGTGACGGCTCCGCGCATCTCAATTCGTCAAAACACGAATCTGCAGACCACACTGCACCGCACCCTGCTGCCTGTCGGCTGGGACCAGCGCGAGTCGATGGAATTGGTTTCCATCCCAAACCCTCAAGTGCAGCCGAGGCTCTTTGATCCTCGCGATCCGTGGCGGTTGGCGTCGATGCTTCCAACATCCTCGTCGCCTCCTTTTGATTCCTATGTCCAACGCGTCGGCAGACTCGATGCAGCCTCGTTGGGTCCGTCGCTGGTCACTCCTTCGGAGGAGATCTTCGCCTTCGATCCCGTCTCCGCGACAGAGAATCCTTTGATCTCCGTCACAAAGCACGTCCCCAATCATGTCAGGCGAGGTGAGCGTCTGGCGTATGAGATCGTAATTGAGAATCTGACGCTCGACGCACTGGAGAGCGTGCTGGTCGAGGAGCGGCTTTCGGCACTTGATCGCGTGGAATTCGTCGAGCCACAAGCCAAGGTCGTCGACAACGTACTCTGGTGGGAACTGACACTCCACCCGCGAGAGACTCGAACGATTCGTGTCGAACTGCGTCCAAACGACGTCGGGAGCGTCACGAGCGATGTCGATGTGACCGTGGTCAGCCGAATCGGCGCGACCACTCGTGTCAGCGAAGCACCTCAGATTGAATCGCCGACGCCGTCGATTCCCGATGTCGAACACTCAGTCGCTCAACAGCCGGCCCCGATCGTGGATCCGTTCCCAGCGACTCAGCCGTTGCCACCCCGGTCGTCGATTCCGATGCCGCCGACGTATCAGCCGCAGCCGAATGTCAGTATGACGATTGAGCCGAATGGCACAGTAACCGTGGGTCGCGAATGGTCGACGATCTTCACGGTGACCAACTCGGGGGATGCCGCCGCCTACGATGTCGCGATTGAGATCGATCTGCCGCGTCATCTGAATCATCGCCATGGGGCGTCAATCCGCCATCAGATCGCGGAACTGTCTTCCGGAGAAACCCGGACCGCGCGGCTGAGCGTCGTGGCCGAGATCACCGGGAATCCACGATTCGGCGCGGACCTGTCGGTTGGCAACGTCGTCGTTCAGCAGGAATCGATCGTCCTCTCGATTTCGCCCGCAGGCAACATCGAGCAAGCCTCGCATCAGAGTGCGCAGGCGCCTCGGCCTTGCTCGACGTCTGTGATTCTCGTGCGTCCCGGCTGTGCATGGTAACCCGTCCGAAAAGGTTCTCGATGTCTCCAGTGGCAGGGCAACGTGGTCTCCCAGCGGACTTCTGGCGCGGACGCCGCGTGGCCGTGATGGGCCTCGGCACACATGGAGGCGGAGTCGGGGCAGTCCGTTTTCTTGCGGAGCAGGGAGCCAGAATCACGCTGACTGATTCGCGTCCGGCGGATGCGCTGCGTGAATCACTTTCACAACTGCGGGATGTTCGATTCGAACGCGTACAGTTGGGACAGCATTGCGGCGATGATGTTCGCAATGCGGAAGCCGTGATTGTCAATCCGGCAGTGCGATTCGATCATCCGTTATTGCGGCCCGTTCGTGAGCGCGGTGCCTTGATCACGACGGAGGTGGGTCTATTGTGGCAGCACTCCACCGCTCCGGTCGTCGCAGTCACCGGCAGCGTCGGCAAGTCGACGACGGTGAGTATGATCGACTCGGTACTGAGGCATGCGTCTCGTCAGAGTTGGTTGGGAGGGAATATCGGTGGCAGTCTGCTGCCGCATGTGCCATCGATTGCGACGAATGACTGGATCGTCCTCGAACTGAGCAGTTTTCAACTCAGTTATCTCTCGGAAGTGGGGTTTCGACCCGAAGTCGCTGTGGTGACGAATTTCTCGGAGAACCATCTCGACTGGCACGGATCGTTGACTCACTACAGAAACTGCAAGCAGCAGTTGCTCGCTCAGCAGTTGCCGGACGATGTCGCGATTTTAAACGCGGATGATCACGATGTCTCAGCCTGGCCCACGCGCGGCAATGTTGTCTGGTTCGGCAACGCAGGAGCATCACCGCGAGACGTGAACCAGCGTCATACGAGCTTGGACAATGAAGGCATCACTACGGCTGGGTTTCCTCGCAACTTGCAGATGACCTGGTCAGACGTACCACGGATTCACGGCAACGCAATGCGGCAGAACGCGGCAGCGGCAATCGCGGCTTGTCTGTCGATGCAGATCGAACCCGATTCTATAGCGGCGGGCTTGAAGACATTCACGCCGTTGCCCCATCGCTGCGAGAACCTTGGCACAGTCGCCGGTCGGCATTGGATTAATGATTCCAAGGCAACGACACCGGCTGCGGCGATGGCTGCCATCAGGTCATGTGATGCCAAACCGTGGGTGCTGCTCGGAGGATCAGGGAAAGACGTCGACCTTCGTCAATTCTGCGATTCGATTGCACAACAAGTGCGTGGAGCGGCGTTGATCGGCGAAAAGAACGGCGAATTGTACGCCTTGCTGCGCCGCTTCAATTCCAACCTGCCGCTGCGAATGTGCCGATCGATGATCGAAGCGGTCCATTGGCTCGCTCAAGCATCGAGTGCAGGTGACGTTGTGCTGCTGTCGCCGGCGTGCGCCAGTCTCGATCAGTTTCGTGACTACGCGGATCGAGGCAACCAGTTTCGCGACGCCGTGCTAGGCTTGAAGGACTCATCGTCGAACGCGGCGATGGCTGCAGTCGATCACGCGGCATGAGCTTTGTGGTCAGCCACGCACCGCGCCGCCGTTGCAATTCCAAACCTGCCCGGTGAGGTAGGTCGCCTCGCGACTACACAGAAACGCAGCAAGTGCCGCGACATCTTCAGGACTGCCCCAGCGATTGAGTGGCGTCTCCGCGAGCACGCGTTCTTGCCAGGGATCGCTGGCCGATTCGCCCCAGGCCGTCTTGATCCATCCCGGAGCGATGCAATGAACGCGAACCTTGGGTGCAAGCGACAGCGCCAATGACCGGCTGAACGACATCACGGCCCCTTTCGTCGCTGCGAAGAGTTCGCCGCTGTCTCCTTCCATGCCCACCGCCGCCTGATCCCAGCCGATGTTGATAATGACGCCATTGCCCCAAACCTGCATTCTTGCGCCGACTTCTTTCGACAACATCATGCTGCCGGCGACATCGACGCTCCACAACAACTGGAGCTTGTCGGAGAACGAGAGCTTTGCATTGGCCCCGGTCAACACATCGGCACCGGCATTGTTGACCCAGATGTCGATGGGGCTCCATCGACTGCAGGCTTTATCAATCAGGCGAGCGCGATCGTTTGCTTCGGCGACGTCGGCTTCGATGACGAACGACTCGCGGCCCATCGAAGTGATCGTCTCGACCACCTGCCTTGCGGCATCCAATGAATTACGGCAATGGATGGCGACGTCGGCACCGCCACGAGCCAGGTTGAGGGCGATCGCGCGTCCGATTCCCGTGGACGATCCGGTCACGACGGCCTTCAAGCCGGTGAGATCCCCGGAAACCGATGATGCCTGCGATGTCGACATCGGCGCAACGAAAGAGACGAAGTTGTGCGAGTAAACGAGACCTGCCTACCGGGGAAAGTGTTTTTTGAGCACTGGAACCAGATGCTTGAGACACTCGAGTAAGACCTCGGAAGGCCGCCCGGAGGAATCGATGTTGCAGATGATCTCGTCGGGATAGTGATTCAAAATCGGTTCCGTTTCGGCACGGTAGACTTCGAGACGACGACGCGTCACCGAGTCGTTGGCGTCGTCGGGACGATTCTCGAGAACTGCACGGCGTCGGATGCGGTCGAGGATCAGCTCCTCGTTGTCACACGCGAGATGCAACACAGCTTTCACATCAATGTAACCCCGAAACATCTCGCATTGCGCGACCGTTCTGGGAATGCCGTCGAGCACGAGCAATTGATCCTTCGGTCGAAAGCGGTCTGCGGCACGTTGCCCTTCGAGCCAGTTCTTGAAGACTCGAATGGTGAGGCTGTCGGGCACGAGTTCACCCCGCAACGAGTAGTCTCGAACGGTCTTGCCCTCTTCCGACTTGGGATCGAGTCTCCGGAAAATAACACCGCTGGAGAGGTGGAAGAACCCGGGTATCGTGGTCAGGATTTCTCCCTGCGTTCCTTTGCCTGCCCCAGGGATTCCAAAGATCAAAGCTGCAGGGTACGGCAAGAGGTTGGAACTCATCGTGCATCCTCACATGAAGCGGACCAACCCAAAGAGTGTTATCGACGTGTCAAAGTCGAGTGGTCCGATAAAAAATCACAAGCCGCCTGGCGACCAAGCGGCTTGTGTCTCAAGATAACCAGAAAGTCGGCGTCAACGCGACAGAAACGCCACAACTTGACCGACTTCCACCGGGAGGCTGACTTCGTCAGCCGTGGGAAGCGTGGTGACAACCGCCTTCATCTCGTCGGCGTCAAAATGGATCCAAGAGCAATCCTGACGCTCGCCCGAGCTGGAGACTTCTGCGTAGAGCGTTTTGAGATTCGGTCGGTTCTTTACCGTGACCACATCGCCCGCTTTTACCTGGATCGAAGGCTTTGTCACGGTGCGACCGTTGACCTGGAAATGACCGTGCACAATCCCCTGACGTGCCTGAGGCCGGGTCAGCGTAAATCCTGCGCGGCGGACGACGTTGTCGAGCCGCCTCTCGCAGAAGATCAGCAACAAAGCGCCGGTATTGCCTTTAGACCGCTTCGCCTTCTCGAAATAGCGCCGCAGGTGCTTTTCCCGCAGGCCGTAGTAGTACTTGATCTTCTGTTTTTCGTTGAGGGCATCACCGTAGATCGTCGTCTTCTTGCGACGCGCCACCATTCCCGGCGGATAATCCTTGCGCTCCGCAGCGCGAATGGCACCGGAACTCTCATAGACCTGAAAGCCTAATCGGCGATTGATTCGGGCCTTCGGGCCGACATACCTCCCCATCGTGACTCCTGAACAATTCCGATAGATTCAATAGACTGAAATGACCGTCTGCGACGGTCACTTTGGGTTCGCTCCGCCTGCACCTTCACCCAAGAAGGTTAAGGCAAGCCAGCAGTTATGACAGGTTCGGAGAATGGAGTCAAGCAACGCGAAGCATTCTCGAAATCGGCCGACTCGCCGCTTCAAACACAGGTTGTCAAACGGTTATAGTGTTTTGTCGCCAAGTGCCTGAATGAACCTGCTTGGCGGCATATCGGCCTCATTTTCCCTGGATCTACGGAGAGTCATGAACGTTCTGGTTGTCGGACAGGGTGGTCGCGAGCATGCCCTCGTGTGGAAGCTGTTGCAGTCTTCAAAATGCGATCGTGTCTATTGTGCGCCGGGGAACGCCGGCACCGAAGCGGATGCCGTCAATGTCGATATTGCCGCCACCGATATCGAGAGACTCGTGCGATTCGCAGTCACCGAGAAGATCGAACTGGCGGTAATCGGACCCGAGGTGCCGCTCGTTGCCGGCCTTGCCGACGAACTGACGAAGGCCGGCATCCGGACTTTCGGTCCCTCCGCCGCAGCATCTCAACTGGAAGGAAGCAAAGCATTTGCAAAGGAGATCATGCGGCAGGCCAAGGTCCCTACCGCCGACTTCCGCATCTTCACGTCTGCTGACGACGCGATCGGTTTTATTCAGGAACGCGAGGAGGTCGGTCTGGTCGTCAAGGCTGATGGATTGGCGGCGGGAAAGGGAGTCGTCGTCTGTTCTGGACGTGAGGAGGCCATCGAAGCCGTCAAGCGGATGATGGAATCGCTCGAATTCGGAGACGCCGGCAGGAAGATCGTCATCGAAGAGCGGCTGTCGGGCCAGGAGGTCAGCATTCTGGCGGTCGTGGATGGGACGACGATTCTCCCGTTGGAGGCATCACAGGATCATAAGGCGGCCTTCGATGGCGACCTGGGTCCGAATACCGGCGGCATGGGGGCTTACAGTCCCGCACCCTTCGCCACACCCGAACTGATGGATACCGTCATCACCACGATACTGGTTCCGACGGTCCACACGCTCGCCAAGAAAGGGATGGAATTTCGCGGAATCCTGTATGCAGGAGTCATGCTCACATCGCAGGGGCCCAAGGTGCTGGAATTCAATGTGAGGTTCGGCGACCCCGAGGCGCAACCTGTATTGATGAGGCTAAAGACCGATCTCTTGAAGCTGCTTATCGCAGCTGCAGACGGAAGACTCGATCGATTCCCAGCGTTGGAGTGGGATCCCCGGCCAGCAATCTGTGTCGTGATGGCCTCACAGGGATACCCCGATGTCTATCAAAAAGGACTGCCGATTCGGGGACTGGACGACGCGGCACACGACGCCGACGTCAAAGTGTTTCACGCAGGCACGACGCGCGTGGGCGATCAAATCGTTACCGATGGTGGGCGGGTGCTGGGCGTCACGGCGATCGGAAACGACCTGTCCGTCGCGAAACGAAATGCGTACGGAGCCGTAAAGAAAATTCGCTGGGAAGGCGCGTGGTGCCGAAAGGACATTTCGGACAAGGCACGGCTCGCCACCGAGTGATTAGTTTGTTGATCAAATGCATTCCAACAAAGAAACGGCGTCAAGTCTGGGACTTGACGCCGTTTCAATTTGCAGTGATTCAAAACGTCTGAAATCAGACGCCAGTTGTCGAACCGGCTTCGACTGAGGGGAGATCAAGTTCGCCCTCTGTGGTTTCGGTCGTTACGGTTTCTGGAATCTCGAGCGGATCGTTCGATGATTGCGCATCGCCGGAGCTGCTGGAGTCGTCGCCGCTGGTTTCTTCGGTTCCCTCTGTGCCTTCGGTTCCAGTTTCTTCATGGCCTTCTTCGCCTTCAGCGTGCTCGTGACCTTCTTCACCCTCAGCGTGCTCATGGCCTCCTTCTTCACCGCCACCGGTGGCGGACGACGACGTCGAAGTCGTACCCGTCGAGGTTGTGCCGCTCGGCTCTTCTTCGCCTCCGCCGCAGCCAACGACCCAACAGACGACGCCCAAGCACAGCAGCCAGTTACCAAACAGTTTCGCAGTGTTCATTGCATTACCTCTTACAGAATGTTTCTCAAAGCCGGGTGAACCCCACCCTAATCTGAAATCTGAAGGCACTTGCCTTCGGGAAACGAGCAACCGATCGCTCACTGGCGCAATCCGTGGAATATCACCCGGACTTGCTCCTGTCTTCATATTGTGAAGGTCTCGCCATAGGAGAGTCATCTGTCGACTCAACTATTCCCACAATCGAGGTGAACAACGAAAATCAGGGGAAGTGCGAACACACTCCTTGCGTTGTAAGAATAAACAAAAAAAGGAGATACAGAGAATTAGCGATACGTGAGAACTCGTCGTCCGTTTGACTGATCCGCGACTATTGCCGTCGAGAGTCCACCCTTTACACTGATCGCTACTCGCTAAGATTCGTCGATCGAAAGGGATATTGTGAGCAAGCGTCATGTTCCATTAGTCGTACTCGGGGCCGGACCTGGAGGCTATCCGGCTGCATTTGAAGCAGCTGACCATGGACTGCAAGTCGTTATGGTGGACCAGGATCCGACGCCAGGCGGCGTTTGCCTCAATCGCGGATGCATTCCGTCGAAAGCACTGCTGCATGTGGCCAAACTGATTCACGAAGCACACGAATCGTCGGCATGGGGTGTATCGTTCTCCTCACCCGAGATCGATCTCGATCGCCTGCGGGACTTCAAGGGAGGCGTCGTCTCGCGACTGACCGGAGGCATCAAGCAGCTCGCACAGGCACGAGGCGTAGAGATCGTTACAGCACGAGGGGAGTTTATCGACTCCGAAACGCTCCGGCTCACCGACGCCGACGGAAAGACCAGCGAACTGGGATTCGACCATTGTATTATCGCTGTCGGTTCGCGTCCCGCCATGCCCGGCATGTTCGACATCGGCGACGACCGGGTAATGGATTCGACGGGAGCACTCAACCTGCCCGATGTTCCGACGCGGCTGCTTGTCGTCGGAGGTGGATACATCGGCCTCGAAATGGGTTCGGTCTACTCCGCACTGGGGTCCGAAGTGACCGTCGTGGAGATGCTGCCCGACATTCTCCTCGGTGCGGACCGCGATCTGGTTTCACCGCTGAGGAAACGGCTCGAAGCACAGTTCGCAAAGATTCACACGCAAACAAAAGTTGTCAAACTCGAATCTTCCGAGGCCGGCATCGTCGTCCATCTCGAAGGCCAAGAGGTCGAGACTCCGCAGACGTTCGACCGCGTGCTCGTCTCGGTTGGCCGAATTCCGAACGGGAAGGGGATTGGCCTGGAGAACACGAAGGCCGTCGTTACCGATCGTGGTTTCATTGAAATCGACCGCAAGCAACGAACAGCTGACCCGAAACTCCTTGCGATTGGCGATGTCGCAGGAGAACCAATGCTGGCTCACAAGGCGACGCGCGAGGCGAAAGTCGCTGTTGGAACCATTCTCGGCGAGCCTGCGGAATTCGACGCCGTCGCGATTCCGGCCGTGGTCTTTACCGATCCTGAAGTCGCCTGGTGCGGTTTGACAGAGACTCAGGCCAAAGAACAGGGGCGGAAGGTCAAAGTCGTGCGTTTTCCTTGGGCGGCATCAGGCCGCGCCCAGGCGATTGGGCGCACAGAAGGGCTCACTAAGCTTATCTGCGACGAGGAGACGGAACGCGTACTCGGAGTCGGAATCGTGGGTGCAGGTGCCGGCGAAATGATCGCCGAAGGGGTGCTTGCGGTCGAGACGGCCGCCCTGGCTCGCGACTTGGCGGAGAGCATTCACGCCCATCCGACGCTGTCCGAGACGATGATGGAGGCTGCCGAAGCAGTCTTTGGCCAGGCGACCCATCAATATCGGCCCAAGAGAGCGTCCAAGGGTTCTGCTTAGCGCTTCGCATGTCTGATTGCAGGCTGACAGTCGAGGAGTGGGCAATTCTGCGAAAAAACCAAATCTGGTCGATTTTCGCCACACGCAGGGAGCCGTCACTGCGTAGGTACTTGTGAATCAGGCATCCGTGGGGGGATTACATGCGTTGCGGTGGGAGCGTCATCTTAGGTGTTGCGATTTGCATTGGATCGTTCCAGGTCGGAACGGCCGACGATCTGGCTCTCGCGTCGACCGACTTTCATTCGTCACCGCAACAGATTGCGACCTCTCCCTGGGGGATGACGTCGGCTGTCTCCTTGCCTGGTTCACAGGCGTTGGCGACGGGTCACGAGGACGGAAGCATCGTTCTCTGGACACTTAGTCCCAGTCAACCGTTGCGACGTATTTCGGGACATGAAGGAGCCGTCACGGCTCTCGACGTCGCCTCCAATGGGAGACTGCTTTCCACGGGCGAGGATGGAACACTCAGGATATGGAATCCGGAAGAGGGGGTTTGCGAGCAGGTGCTAGATGGCTCTGCGACTTGGAATACATGCTGCGCGATCTCGCAAGACGGTCGCTGGGCTGCGAGCGGTGGTTACGATGGCCAGTTGTCGCTTTGGCGGTTGGATCAGCCTGAATCCGCAGCTCAATTGCTGGAACATGATGACGCATGCGTGCTGTCAGTCGCATTCACCGACGATGGTACCTTGCTGGCCACTGGCGACAACGCAGGGATCGTGCGAGTCTGGACAATGGCGGAGGATGGCCCGTCGGTTACTGCAGCGATTGTTCAGTCGAATCAAGGTCGGGCACAAGCACTCAGATTTCTGCCGGATGCGTCGCGACTTGTCATTGGATATGAAACCGGCATCGTTGCCATGCGCACGCTCGAAGAAAGCGAATCAGGCGTGACCTTCGGGGAAGAACGCACGCTTGACTGCTCCGCGAGCGTCACGCAGCTAGAAGTTCTCGCTCCCGATCCCATCATTGCCGCGGGAACGCTCGGCGGGGATATCTGCGTTTGGAGTTTCAGCGACGATTCCGAAGAACGTGCTAATCGCACCGTCTTGTCGGGCCACACGAGCCAGATCACGGGAATGGCGATCGTGGGGCTTGAGTCGGGGTCGGCCTTCATTTCAGTCAGTGAAGATCGCACGATTCAGATGTGGCGGCCCAAGCTGCCGGCAACGCCTCCGATCGCGGAGATCGAAGTCCCAGACTCGAAGCTTTGGGCCGTGGCCGTTTCGTCAGCAGCCGGTCGTTTCGCTGTCGGCGGTCGTGGGGGCTATCTCGCCATTCACGATCTGCATACGGGAGCGTGTCTGCATGTGGTGGATGGATTTGAGGAAACAGTCGATTCGCTCAACTTTTCGTCCGACGGCGCGTTGCTCGCCGTCAGTAGCTGGAAGGCTCCGATCGTCGGCCTGATTGATGTCGAATCGGGGATGCTGAAAGAAACGATCGAGATCGACGCCAATGGCAGGCAAGTCCACTTCACTCCCGATGATGGCGGAGTGTTCGTGGCCTGCGACAACCTGACGGTTCACCGCATCGACTTCGACGGAACGCGGCAGTCGGCCAGTGTCAGTGATCTCCCCACCTACGCCGTCGATGTTGCGCCCGATGGCGAACTGATCGCCGTCGGTAGCGGGGACTGGCGACGAGAAATTCCGGGTACGCTCAAGATCTTTCGATCCGCCGACCTGAGCGACGTCGCCACGCTCACCGGCCACGAACATGCGGTGCGGTGGGTAACGTTTCACCCCGACGCTCCGGTTTTGGCCTCCTCCGACGAAAGCGGCCTTGTCCTCATCTGGGATCTTGCGACACGCAGCATCCTCCATCGGCTGATCAACCCCGATGGCTGCAAGCCAGTGCGGTTCTCTCCTGACGGGGAGTTGCTTGCCGTCGGATTGAAAGACGGCTCAATTCAGGTTTGGGACTGGCGGAAGGACGAACTCCTGCAGCGGATGGTCACGGAAGACGACGTCTTCGATTTGGTGTTTTCACCCGATGGGACGGCCATTATTGCCGTCAATGGGGAACGAGGGTTCTTCGTATGGCCGTTGATTGGCCGCGAAGGCACCGGCACGGCAATGGACGCCTCGACTTGGAATGCCGGGCAGGAAAGCACAGAATAGTAGTACCGATCTCACGGCTAAGCTTGGAGTACCGAGATGCGACACATGCTCACTCTGGCTGTCTGGTGTGCCTCACTGTTAAGTGTTGCGACACTCATTGCGGACGACGCGGCTTCGCCTGAAGCCGATTCCCAGGTCGACGTCGCGACGATCGCCGCCCGTGTCGACGAGTTGATCGCCGCGCGGTGGGAAGCCGATCACATTATTCCCGCCGATGATGCCGACGATGCTGAGTTTCTGCGACGAGTCTACCTCGACATCGCGGGAACGATTCCCAGTGTGGCGGAAGCTCGCGAGTTCCTCGACGACAACGATCCCAACAAGCGACGATTGCTTGTGGAACGACTGCTGGCCGACCCGCGCTACGTCGTCCATTTCACCGGCGTCTGGAAGCATGTGCTGATTCCAGAAGTCGAGTCCGACTTCAACGTCATCTACTTCGCCCCGGTCTTCGAGAACTGGCTGCGGGTTCAACTGCTCGAGAATGAACCCTACGACAACATGGTTCGCGATATTCTGACGACTTCACTTGATGGGCAGAACATCTACGGAACCGACGCACTCACGCCGGCGGCCTTCTTTCAATCGAAAGAAACCAAGCCCGAAAACCTGGCGGCGGCAACAGCCCGCATGTTCCTAGGTACGAGGATTGAATGCGCCCAATGCCACGACCATCCGTTCGACAGTTGGACGCGAGACGACTTCTGGAGTTTTGCCGCGTTCTTTGCCAATCTGCAAAGAGATCAGGGGCCTAACGACTTCTTTGCCGCCATCCGCGAGTTCCTCGGCCAACGCAAGCTGCAGATACCCGACACCGATCACTACGTCGGTCCACGTTTCCTCGGTGACGATGAACCTGCGAACATTGATGGGAGATCACCACGCACGGTCCTTGCCGAATGGATGACGAGCCAGGAAAACACGCTCTTCGCCGAGATGGCCGTCAATCGCATGTGGGCACATTTCTTCGGCTCGGGGATCGTCGATCCCATGGACGACTTCTCGGAGATCAATCCTCCCAGTCATCCGGAGTTACTCAGTTATCTCGCGCAGGAGTTTGCCGCACATGACTTCGATTTGAAGTTCCTGATGCAGGTCATCACTTCGACCCGTGCCTATCAACTCTCGAGTGAAATCTCCGACCCCAGCCAGATGTATGCGCGCAGGTTTGCCGTCATGCCCTTGCGGGGACTGACGAAGGACCAACTGTTGGCGAGTGTCGGAGAAGCGATCGGCCGATTCACCGCGTTCGACATCTCGAATCCCTACGTGTTCTTCGGAGACACGACACCCGAGACAGAGTTTCGCGAGATGTTCGGTGACCAGGACGAGAACTCGACGCATCGCCAGACCAGCATTCTGCAATCGTTACTGATGATGAACGGCCAACTCACGGCGAACGCCACGAGTCTCGAAAACAGCCAGACGCTGGCGTCGATCATTCACTATCCCGACTTCGAGACCTCCGACCGTATCGACGCAATTTTTCTGGCTTCTCTCACGCGCCTTCCTACCGAAAACGAGCGCGAGGAATTCGTCGCCTACGTCGACGCTGGCGGCGTGAGCGGCTCCAGCGATCAGGCCCTATCCGACGTCTTCTGGGTGCTACTCAACAGCACGGAGTTCCGGTTCAATCACTGATTGCCAACTTACGTAGCGGAACTCGTGAGAGTTCCGTTTCGGTGTCACAAGTTCGGAAGTCTCACGATTTCTGTTACGGGTTGAGAGGCACCGTCATTCGGAGTCCGCATTCAGCAACGTCTGCAGGTGAATGGAGACCGATTCACCAAGTTTTTCGACGTTGTATCCCCCTTCGAGCAGGCTCACGAGGCGTCCGGCGCAATATTGATTCGCGGCGTCGATGATGATGCGGGTCAGTTCTCCGAAGTCCTCGGATTCCAGACCGAGCGATCCCACGGGGTCGGCGGCGTGCGCATCGAAACCCGCGCTCAGTAAGATCAACTCGGGCTGACAACGGCTCGCGGCATCCTCGAGCGCTGTCGAAAAGGCGCTAATATATTCCCGGCGTGGGATGCCAAACGCCAGTGGGACGTTTCGGGTCGCCCCCAGTCCCTGTCCGCTGCCTGTTTCGTCGACTGCTCCAGTCCCTGGATAGAAGGGTGAGCGATGCAGACTGAGGAAATGGACGGCATCGTCTTCGTAAAAGATGTCTTGCGTGCCGTTTCCATGGTGGACGTCCCAATCGACGATCAAGATGCGTCGCAGACCATGCACTTCCCGCGCATGGGCCGCGGCGACGGCGATGTTGCCAAACAGGCAAAAGCCCATTGCCTGGTCAACAAGTGCGTGATGCCCAGGAGGACGGATCAGCGACAAGGCCCGCCGCTCCTGGCCGTCAATGACTGCATCAACTGCGGCCATCGCGGTCCCTGCTGCTGAAAACGCAACGTCGTAGGACGCCGGGCAGACAACGGTGTCGGAATCCAGATACCCGCCGCCGGCTTTCGCAACCCGCTCCACACGATCGACGTGAGCCGCGGTATGTATGCGCAGCAGTTCGTCTCGTGTCGCGGATCGAATCGTCCCACGACTGCAGCGATCCAGCAGGCCATCCTGTTCGAGGTGTCTGTCGATGGCCTTCAGTCGAGCCGCGGATTCAGGATGCCTCCCTGTGTCATGACGCTGGAACAATTCGTCGGTGAACAGAATCGTCATGATGCGCGCTCGCGACAGAAGTGAAGCCACATAGATTTCTGAGAGAGGGTGTAACAGCGAAACCGATTCTACGCTTCCACCAGAAGAATCCAACCTCGAACACATTGAGGCATCTCCGATGAGTACTTCACCTCTCTTTGCCCAACCTCACCGGTTGAACCATCACGACGCTCCGGAACAGCAGCGTCGTCTGCGGAACTCCACGATGGTTTCAGCAAACGCGTTGTTAACCATCGGTTGCGGCGGCGTGGTGCTGGCTGTGGCTGCCGCCCCGTTCGGCACGACAGGCATGATACTGGGCTTCGTCTGCCTGATCGTTGGTCAAACGCTCGCCGCTTGCGGCGGGTTCGCGCGTCACATTGCCCGTAAACTGCAGCCTGATCTGGATGCACTGGAATCGGGAGAAGCCGTTGCACTTCATTGGACCTACACCAAGGAAGAGTGGCTCGCCCATGTCGCCAACGAACGGTCCGAGGCCGGAGGACAGGTGTTGGTGGGATCGCTCCTTTTCGGTTTCATCGCACTCTTCGTCGGATACGGCATCGCGAAGGGCGGTGAAACGTTGGCTGCGAGTTTCAATGCGTTTGCCCTTACTGTGGCCGCGGGCACCGCGATCGGCGCGATCTTCGGATGGTTGACCGAACTCGGCCTCCACTGGAAATGCAATCGCATGCAGCGCCGGATTGGCGAAACTTACATCGGCGAACAGGGATTGTACTTCGATGGCGACTACCGCCGCTGGGAGTTTCAAGGTTCGCGGCTGGTGTCGGTCGACCTTTTGAGCGATGTTTCGCCGTTGACGATCGATTTTCGCTTCTACATCAGTGCCGGTAAGCAGTCGCGACATCAGCATGTGCGCGTTCCTGTCCCGGCTGGTGAGGAAGACACGGCGATCGAATATGTCGAAAGCATCAAGTCCATGTGAGCGGACGATTTACGCAGGAAACCGCGATTCCGTGGATTCGCTGGATTGACATTCCATGCATCAGGGCTGATGATTACCTGCCGGTCGGCGGGACAGATTCTCGTCGACAATCGAGAGGATGGAAATCCGATCCCACCTGTTCCAGCCTCTCATCCTTACATCAGTGACGGTGAAGCATTCGGAGTAGTGCATCCCTTTTGAGGGTATAACCAGTGATCGCCGCCCGGTCGCGTCGGCCGTTCGAGGATCTCACCGTCGAGTCCCACCTTATTGTGTCCAGGGAGATTCTGTATGAAGAAGGTTTTGATTGGTTTGGCCTGCACCATGGTTTTCGGCTTCTTTGTGACGGCGAGTCCCGATTCCGCCGATGCTCGCCCCAAGTACTTCGCGCGATTCATGGAGCGCTACGGGGAAGAGATTCCGGCGGTTGGCGAAATGCGTTGTGCCATTTGCCATGGCGGTGAAAACGGTGCCAATAAGAAGATCACCAGCACCTACGCTCAAGCGTTCTTCCATCAACTCGAAGAAGCCGGCGGCGAGAAGAACTGCATGGACGAAGATATGATCGACGCCGCGTTGGAAGCCGTCGAGGATGTCGAGTCCGATGCAGACAACGAGGATGGTCCCACCTATGGCGAAATCTTCGAAGAAGGCAATCTGCCGGCCCCGGCTCCCGCCGAAGGCGACGAATGACGTTACCGTCAGTCAAACGCTTCACTGATTGAATCGTTCGAACCGGAGACATCCCAGGATGTCTCCGGTCTTTTCTTGCGCCGATGGGGCCCAAGCGATGCGCCATCAGCCCTCCTTCCGCCGACCAACGCCCAATCACGCTTTGCGAATCTTCTCGCGGCCCTCGGTGACCGACTTCGTTGCGTTGCGTGTATCGAGTACCATCTTCGCGTGCTGCACGATCTCAGTGAAATCGTAGGAAGAGTGGTCGGTCGCGATCAGCACGCAGTCTTGCGACTTGAGAAACTCAGGCGTCAGTTCGCTGCTGCTCATCACCGGGAGATTCGGATGGTGACGCATTCGCGGAAGTGTCGGCACATGCGGATCGTTGTAGGTCAACTCCGCGCCGCGGGCCAGGAGCATCTCCATCAGAATGAACGATGGGCTTTCGCGCGGGTCATCGACGTCCTTCTTGTAAGCGACGCCGAGCACGCAGATCTTGCTCCCCTTGATCGGCTTTCCGTCCTCGTTGAGAAACTCCGCCAGCCGGGTGATGACGTACTCCGGCATGCGTGAGTTGACCTCGCCCGCGAGCTCGATGAACCGCGTGTTCATCCCGTGCCGTCGCGCCAGCCAGGTGAGATAGAACGGATCGATGGGGATGCAATGGCCCCCCAGTCCCGGGCCGGGATAGAACGCCTGAAAGCCAAATGGCTTTGTCTTGGCCGCATCGATGACTTCCCACACATCGATGTCCATGCGGTCGAACAGCGTCTTGAGTTCATTGACGAGCGCGATATTCACCGACCGGTAAGTGTTCTCCAGGATCTTGCACGCTTCGGCCACTTCAGGGCTGGAAGCTGGAACCACTTCGACGACCGCGTGCTTATAAAGCGATGTCGCGAGTTCCAGGCTCTCGTCGTCGATGCCTCCCACGACCTTCGGGATGCCGGCGGCAGAGTAAACCGGGTTGCCGGGGTCTTCACGTTCGGGGCTGTAGGCGAGGTAAAAATCACCGACCTTCAGTCCCGACTCTTCCAGAATCGGTTGCAACACCTTCCGCGTCGTGGTGGGGTACGTGGTACTCTCCAGTACGACGAGTTGGCCCGGCCTGAGATTCGCCGCAATGCTGGCGGCAGTTCCTTCGACATAGGAGAGATCGGGATCGCGGCTGTCGTTCAACGGAGTCGGCACGCAGATCAGCAGACAGTCGGCCTCCTTGAGCCGCTGCATGTCGGCGGTTGCCTCGAATCTCCCTTCCTGTCTCCAACGTGCCACCTTGTCGGAACCGACATGCCGAATGTAACTCTTCCCGGCGTTAAGTTGCTCAACCTTCGAGGCATCGACATCGAAGCCAATACAACGAAAGCCCTTGGCCTGAAAGGCGTCGATCAACGGCAGGCCGACGTAACCCAGGCCAATCACTCCGACGACCGCTTGTTTTTCACGGATCGACTGTAGCAGTAGTTGATAATGATCGCTCACGTTCGCTTTCTCTCACATCAATGGATATCGAAACTGACTGGCAGGCAGGATATCAGGATTCCGACGGCGTGCGATCAAAAACTACGGATCGGACGGCGCCCTATTGGACGTACTTCCATGCGTTGATTCAATGGGTTTCTGGAGCCGCGTCAACCAGTCAAGCAGCAGCACGAATCCCGCGGCCAGCAGAGCGATCAAAAGTGACTGGGCAATCGCTCCGGTTCCAGGCAGTTCATTCCAACTCAGTTTAACGAAATAGCTTTCGTCAAACTCCACGGCTCCAGCCGGCGGAGCGTAGCGCTCGAACGGCCACAGCTTGTAGAGCGAGCCGATCATGAATCCGCAAAGAGCGGCCATCGTCGGTGTCCCATGTCGGGCCAACAGCCATTTCAGAAGGCGGGCGAACGACAAAATACCGACGAGACATCCCAGCGCAAAGACGGCGACGACCGTCAGCCCTTCACTTGTGAATCGCAGGTGGAGCGTTTCCTTCACAATCCCCAGGATATCACGGTACTTCCCTAATAACACGAGGATGAACGCGCCGCTGATCCCTGGCAATATCATCGCGCAGATGGCAATCATGCCGCACACGAAGACGTACGCCAACGAGTTCGGAGGATCCGCTAAAGCCGAGAGGCCAACGAGCCAGAACGCGAACAGACCCGCTGCGATCAGGCAGATCCATTCGATTCCACGCCAGCGAGTCACTAGTTTCGCGACCAGCCAACTGGAGGCGGCGATCAGCCCCAGGAACGCCGACAACGTCGCCTGCCTCTGATGCTCCAGCAGATAGTGCATCAGTCCGGCCAGCAATGCGATCCCGAGTGCGATGCCCGTACCGAGCGTCAGCAGGAAGACCAGATCAAGATGTTCCGCCGCCTTGCGCCATTCACGCTTCTTCAACAGGCTGAACAACTCGTGATCAACGTGCGTGATCGCGGTCACAAGCCGTTCGTAGATGCCGACGATCAGCGCGACCGTGCCGCCGGAGACGCCGGGGACGGTGTCGGCCGCTCCCATCAGCACTCCGCGCACGATGTGGAGCGGTTCAAGCCGTAATCTGTTGTTCATGGTCCTTCGTGATCACACCCGGAAAGGTGCGCGGCATCCATTCGCGTTGGTTCTGTCTATTAGTGGACGAGCGGAATCACAATGTCCCGCCGCCGACCTTCCCGCAACACAGTGAAGGTCAACTCGTCGCCCACTTCGAAATTGAGCTTAATGTATGCCATGAACTGCGGCGGAGCCATGTGAATCGCTTCGCCGTTCAAGGCCACGACAATATCCCCCTGGCGGAGACCGGCTTCGCGCGCGGCCCGACCCGATTCCTGATCCTGGTTGATCCAGCGGACTTCGAGTGCGGTTTCATCCTCGGAGATGTCGAGCTCGCGCTGCCGGGCTTCGGGGAGTTCGGGCATCCACACATGCAGCCGGGGAGACATCGACCACATCGAGGCCCGCCACGAAATGTCGTAATGTCGCCAGCCTTCTGCGAGTTGCAAAGTATGAGACCCCGACTCGCTGCCGACGATCGTCACTTCGCCTCCTTCACTGGGAATCTGATGCAGCACCCACTGCATGTCAGCAATCGAGCAGATCGCCTGTCCGTTCATCGTGACAACTTCCTCCCCCGCCTCGAACCCTGCGCCGTCGGCCGGTGAGCCATCGATAATCTCCGCAATCTTCACACCGCTGGCCGGATCGATCGAGAGCCCCACGTTGTTGGGAAAGGGATATCGAAAGATGACGTCATCCGTCATCGTGCCTGTGTCTTGAGCGTGAAAGTTCTCGGCGTCGTGGATGTTGTGACAGTGAATGCAGCTCATGCGAGTCGTCTCACCGGCAAACCGATCGCGGTTTTCCAGACCGGGCATCTCCAGAGCCGTGCGATAGGGTTTCTGCTCGGGAATCTTCCCCTCGAACAACTCGCTGTTGTTGGGATAGTCCTCATAGAGTGCCAGTACACGCTCCATTGTTGCCAGCAGGCCTTCGACCGAGTTGTAGGCATCGGCTCCCTCGGCCGACTGCGTGCCGTAGCGCGCCAGCACGGTTCCATCGGGATGAAGGAACATCGCTGCCCAGTTCAAGTCGTGATCGAACTGAAACTGCGTCAGATCGACCCCTTCCATTTCGACTTGCCTCACGGGAACGAAATGCTCCTCAGCCATCCGCTGAACCGCATCGCTTCCCTGAGCCACTTCGGCATCGAAAGCGCTGCAGTCCTGGCAGGGAATACAACGAAACGTCACAAACAGCGGGCGATCAAGTCGGCGGGCTTCCTCCATGGCAATCGGAATGTTGTTGTAAACCCAGAAGTCGGCCCCGAACGCATGCTCGTCCTCCAGTGTCTCACGCAATGGATTCGCCGGCGGTCGATCGCGAGCAGGCTCATCGCGGTCGTCGGCAATCGAAGACAAACCGGCAAAAGTCAGCAACACAACCGACGTCAACAGCAGATGGAGCGAGCGACGAGACATGGCGATTCTCCAGAAGGAAATGGTTTCGTGAGATCATACATCGGCACACGCAGATTGGAAGCATCGGCTCGGGTTCTACTACGGCCGTCACGCTCGAGCATCGCTCTGCAATCGTCCTCGCTGCGATTTCCGGTTACCATTGATCGCTCCAGACATCGCCGCTGTTTTGGTACACCATTATTGAGAGAATTGACGATTGGCTAAGGAGCGAACTCATGAAACCGTGGTCGATCTTTGGATGCATTTTGATGCCCTTGTGTTTGGTCATAGTGATGATTCTGCGGAATCCCTCTCTCGACGTTTCTGCCGATGACACTTCGCCCGTCGTCGTCGTGGAAGAGTCCGAGACCGCGCCGTCAACCGAGCGCGAAGTGGCACTCTACGCCGGCTTCGATGGCTATCGTCGCGATGTCACCACCGCATCTCCTGAGGCGCAGCAGTGGTTCGATCAGGGGATTCAACTTCTTTACGGCTACAACCACGACGAGGCGATTCGTTCGTTCGAGAAGGCGGGCGAGATTGATCCTTCTTGTGCGATGGCCTGGTGGGGGTCGGCCTATGCTCGCGGTCTGCACATCAACAATCCAGAAATGAGTGAAGAGCAAAGCCTGCTCGCTTACGAGGCTGCTCAAAAGGGAATTGTCGCCCTTGATGACGAATCACCCGTCGAGCAGGATCTCGTGCGAGCGGTCGCCGAACGCTATGCGGCTGAAGTGCCCGAAGACCGAGCCCATCTCGATCAGGCTTATGCCGATGCGATGGAAGCCGTCTGGCACGCCTTCCCCAACGATGCCGACGTCGGGGCACTCTATGCCGAATCGTTGATGAATCTGCAGCCCTGGGATCTTTGGACGCACGACGGCGTCCCCAAGGGCCGCACACTCGAGATTGTCGCAGTGCTGGAACGCACGATGGAGCGCATGCCACTGCATCCGGGGGCGAATCACTTTTACATTCACGCGATCGAAGCTTCACTCTGGCCCGAGAAAGCGATCGAGGCAGCCGACCGGTTAAGAGATCTGATTCCCGGTTCGGGTCATCTGGTTCACATGCCCTCGCACATCGATATTCGCGTCGGTCGGTACGCCGATGCCGCCGATACGAATGAGCGGGCGATCGCCGCTGACGAAGCCTACTTCGCAGTGGCTCCTCCTCCCGATTTCTACAGTCTCTACTTCATGCACAACGTCCACTTCCTGGCGTATGCCGCAATGATGGAAGGCCGCTACGAAACCGCAATCACTGCCGCCCGCAAGATCGAAGCGACGATCCCCACGGCATTCCTCGAAGGCTACGTCGAAATCGCGGATGGCTTCATGCCGACGGCGTTACATGTGCTGATCCGCTTCGGCAAGTGGAACGAGATTCTTGCTGAACCCGAGCCTCCCGAATGGCGGCTGCTCAGTCGCGCCGAGCGACACTTCGCGCGTTCCGTGGCCTTCTCGGCATTGGGCGACACCGAATCGGCCAGGCATGAGATCGAACTGATGGATGAAGTGGCGAACGGATTCACGGACGAATGGAAGATGGGAAACAACCTCGCTACCGACGTGATCGCGATCGCCCGCAACATGGCAGAGGGAGAACTCGCCTATCGCGAGGGCCGGTCGGATGACGCCTTCGCGCACTTGCGAGAAGCCGTTGCGCTCGAAGAGAACTTGAGCTACGACGAGCCACCCGGTTGGATGCAGCCGGTGCGTCATGCGCTCGGCGCTCTTTTACTCGCTGATGGCCGGGCGGACGAAGCCGAAGTTGTCTATCGCGCCGACTTGGTTCGTCATCCCAACAACTCCTGGTCGCTGTTGGGACTCAAACAGTCGCTGGAGCAGCAGGGAAAAATGGATGAGGCGCTCGCGATGACGCCCGAAGTCGAAGCCGCCTGGTCGCGCTCCGATGTCTCGCCGGTGGCGAGTTGTTACTGCCATCCAGCTGCGCGGGAGCAGGGTACGGAGTGAAGCGCTGTCGAATTGACACACACCCTCAAGTCATCACAGCAGCATCCAAGTGGTCAAATACAGCGCTTGACGTATATAGCATTTGTGCTATATTTTTCAATGTGGGAAGTCGAATACACCGATGAATTCGGCACCTGGTGGAATCAACTCGATGCCGATGAGCAGGAGTCGATCGCCGTCAGTGTGGAACTGCTTCGACAACTTGGCCCGAACCTTCCCCGGCCACATGCCGATACATTGCAAGGTTCTCGACATAAGAACATGAAGGAATTGCGTACGCAGCATGCAGGCCACCCGCTACGGACGTTGTTCGCGTTTGATCCTCGTCGTTGCGCCGTTCTGCTGATTGGCGGAGACAAGACGGGCGACAACCGGTTCTATGAGTGGATGATTCCGTTGGCCGACGACTTGTACGATGAGCATTTGAAGTCGCTCCGCGACGAAGGACTGATTTGATGGCACGCAAGTTTCGAGAACTGGAAGCAAAGATGCGGCCCGAGTCGCTGGCGCGCGCGAAGGCGCGGGCTCACGAAGCAATGGCCGAGATGCTCTTGGGCGAAGTCCGCAAGACAGTCGGGTTGACTCAAGAGGAACTCGCCGGCGAACTCGGGATCAAGCAGCCGACGCTGTCCCGATTGGAATCTCAAGACGACATGCAGATCAGCACGCTCCGGCGACTGATTCACGCCCTTGGAGGCGAACTCGAAATCATCGCCCATCTGCCCGGTGGCGACGTTCGATTGACTCAGTTTGAAGATGTCGCGTAGTCACCTTTCGCACAGCGAAAGTGGCGGTCCTCGGAGGGGGATCCGGCTAAACTGATCTTCCCGATAGTCCCCTCCCGTCACGTCCCAATGCTCGCCTCAGAGTAGAGTGTCGGTCCTTCTATCATCCAATTGGCCGCCTGATGTCGTTCCTGCGCGATGCTGAGACATAGATCGAAGACGCCTTTCGGAGCGAGATCGAGACGCATGCCTCCGATTGCCAGATCCCCGTCGATCAAGGGGATCTCCGAAACGTCCAGCGGTCCAAACCAACTCGTCCGCGCGAATTCCGCGAAGTCGATCACGTTCTTGCGGATCGCGAAATCGCGTAGTCGCCAGTGAATCGTGAGTTGTCGCTTCCGTATCGCCTTGATCTGCTCTTGAGACCGCAGTTTCGGTTTGCTCAAGAGAGCTTTTGAAGCAGCGACATTCAGCAGTCCCAGACTGCTCCAGAGTTCTTCGCACTTGACGAGTTCATCGAGCGGCGGAATGTCATACCTCTCCAAGGCCCACGCCAATATGGCGAGGCCTTCCAGTCGCCACGTAGAATCGATCTGCATTCGGCCATCAAGCTTGCCCACGGGTCGTTGCAAGACCTGCCATTCCCAAGGTTCAAGTTCGTCGCCAATTCCGATCGACTCGATCCATCGCAGCAATTCCTGCCGCTGTCTTTCGGTGTTGGCGAACAAGTCGAATGCCCATTGAAACGGTCCACCCAAGCGAGGCGTGATTGTGACGCCTTGCTCAAGCATCGCTCGCCCGGTGACGGCCGCCAGCGCGAGTGCTCTACGGGCCACCCGCTCAACAGTCGCCGATTCCGCGTTCGGTACGGCCTTTGAACCAGCCGTATTCCTGCCTGTTGTCGCCGGCACCGACACACTCGCCACGACCCGAGGCCAAGCAGCATCCGAATCCTCTTCGTGCTCTCCTCTCAAACTGACCAGTATCCTTCCCTGTGCATCGCGTAGCATTGTCGGTGTGAACAAGACGCCGTCCAGCATGTTCGCGATCTCGAAGAGTACGCGCAATCGAGCATCGTGTTCGTCATCAAGGTCGGGATCGACAAGAACACCCAATGCAAACTGAAATGTTGATGGAAGCAAGACTGCGATCTGTTTGCGCTTTGAATTCGGGAATTGTGAGAGAAATCCCTGCATCCCATCCATCTGGCTCTTCCAGTCCTCACCAGTGTAGTACGTGGGATCGTGCGTCAGCGTAAGCGTCCGTCTTTCTGATCCATGCTGAACCGCGACGATGGCCCGGCGCCATGAATCGTCCGGTCCTTCGATATTCACCGCAGGCACAATTTCGCGGAGCCTTCGGGCAACGCCTGCTGGGTCCGCTATCCGCGCGAACAATGTGATCGGCTCATTTCCCATAGCGCAGTTTCATAGGGGCGAAGGGGCAATTCGTCGCTACCGTAGAAGGTAGAAAATCCTGTGATGCCATGCATTTGCGACGCAACCAAATCGACAGCTCACCCCAACGCCTGCTTCAGCAACTCCACGATTGCCGGTTTGTCCACCTGATTCACGCTGTCGAACATCACCTTTACCGCTTCCTGTCCGCTACGGTGTTGAGTGATTTCGCGGTCGGCTCCGAGTGTGGCGATCTGGCCGAGGGCGATCATTCCAGGCGAGGTAAGGATCGACACGAAGATGCCCTCGCGGCGTTTGGTCTGTATCTCGATTTGCAGCGCGCTATCGCCCGGCGACTTGTAGGAAATGAGCGTCTTGTTCGACCAGTCGACTTCCGACTTCTTGAGTGTGCTGTCAAAGATGTCGAGCAACTGCTCCAGCAAGCCGGTTTCCCATTGGACGCGTTTGTTCGAGGGGAAGCCCTTGCGAGTGAGATGCCATTTGCGACCGAGGACTTTCCAGGGCATCAGGTCTTCGGGGGACTTCTTCTCCTGCACTTCGACGCGTTCGACATAACTGGCGACGGCATGTTCGACGAAATCCCAGAAGTCGGGAGTGTCAATCTCCTCCAGCCAGTGAACATCGACCGCGATTTCCTGAAACGGCCCCTTCTTGTTGTTGAACTTCACGCGATCGCCGCGACCGTAAACCTGAATCTCATCAATCTCATCGACAGACTTGAGACGCAGCGATCTTGTGATCGCGTCGGGATCGAACGTGTTCTTGGGAACGCGGAAATAAAACCGCACCAGCCATTCATCACCGGTAAGGGCGTGAAAGAACCAGCCGGTGCCGGTCTTGCGATCGGCGGTGATCTCGACCGTTGATTGATCGTTCCAGTTGGCGGCCTTCAGACCTTCGAACTGCTCGATAAAATCGACGACCTTCTCGACGGCGGCCCCTTCCCAGCGACAGGGTTTGCCATTGCGAGAGACGCGCCCCCCCGTGTGCCAAGCACGGCCGTCGGCTTGCCAGGGCATCGCCGTCTCGCGACCAACTTGGGCTATGTCGACATCGCCGCTGCGTTTCTTTGCCAGCTTCTTCGTATCGAGCACTTCGATGTCGCCGCGAGGTTGCTCGGCGAGGATTGGCGCGAGAAGTTCTCCGGTGTGGGAGAGCATGGAGCCTGGAGCAGGGAGCTTGGAGCCATGAGGTAAAGGCTTGATGCTTTGAGCGTATTCCACCACTTCTTCCGGCGTCCCCTGCACGACGATGTATCCGCCGTCGACACCGGCCTCTGGACCGAGATCGACGATCCAGTCGGCCGTCTTAATGACATCGAGATTGTGCTCGATGATGACAACCGTGTTCCCCTGCTCAACGAGGCTGGCGAGTACCTTCAGCAGTTTTGAGATGTCGTCGATGTGTAGCCCGGTCGTGGGTTCATCCAGCAGATAGAGCGTGCGGCCCGTGTTGGGGCGGGCGAGTTCGGCGGCCAGCTTCACCCGTTGCGCCTCACCACCGCTCAATGTTGTGGCCGACTGACCGAGCGTCAGGTAATCGAGTCCGATGGCCGCGAGTGTCGCCAGCGGTGCGCGAATCTTGGGGATGTTCTCGAACAGTTCGAGAGCCTGTCCTATCGACAGGTTGAGGACATCGGCAATCGAATGTGTTTTGTACTTCACAGTCAACGTTTCGGCATTGTAGCGCAGCCCGCGACACGTATCGCACTCGACCCAGACATCGGGAAGGAAGTGCATTTCGATCTTCTTCTGGCCGAAACCTTCGCAGTCTTCGCAACGTCCGCCTGCCCTGTTAAAGCTGAACCGTCCCGGCTTGTAACCCCGCACTTTGGAATCAGGCAACCGGCTGAACAGTTCGCGGATCGGATCGAACACCCCCGTATACGTGGCCGGGTTCGATGCGGGCGTCGCCCCCAGTGGTTGCTGATCGACTTCGATGATCCTGCTGATCTGCTCGACGCCAATCAGTTCGTCGAACGGTCCCGGTGCTTCTCCCTGTCGATGAAGATGCCGAGCCACCGCGCGGGCGAGCGTTTCGAGGATGAGTGAACTCTTCCCCGAACCTGATAATCCCGTCACACAAGTGAGCGCGCCGAGTGGAACATACAGATCGACGCCACGCAGGTTATTCCGCCGACAGTTAGTGATGCTGAGCCAGGTGCCGCCGGGAGGGGCATTGTAGGCGTCCTTCACGCTGGTGTTCCCTCCGGCGACTCGCTCGGAGCCGAGTGGGATAATGCGCCGCGTGATGGGAACCGGGATTCCCTTCGTTCCCGACAAATACTGACCTGTCAGCGATCCGTTCGGCGAATTCTTCAGCTCCCTCGGAGATCCTTCGGCCACGACGTTGCCGCCGAAGCGACCCGAGCCGGGGCCGAAGTCGTACAGGCGATCGGCGGATTCCAGCACTTCGCGGTCGTGTTCCACAAGCACGAGTGTGTTGCCGAGATCTCGCAGTTTGTTGAGGGCCGAAATGAGTTTGCCATTGTCACGGGGATGAAGCCCGATCGTTGGTTCGTCCAATACATACAGCACTCCCGTGAGTGCCCGGCCGATCTGGCCCGCCAGACGGATACGCTGCGACTCGCCTCCCGAGAGTGTCGGCATGCCACGATCGAGTGACAGGTAATGCAGGCCGACATCAACGAGAAACTCGAGGCGATGAATCGATTCGCTCAACAAGTCGCCGGCAATCTTCTGCTGCTCGGCATCGAGTTGCAGCGTCTTCAAGTAGTCGAGCACTTCGGTGAGAGGCAACCGCGACAATTGCGGCAGCGTGAGACCTTCCAGTCGCACGGCGGCAGCATCCTCCCGCATGCGGTCGCCACTACAAACCGAGCAAGGTTTTTCGCCCATCAGACCGTAGAGAATCGAGCGATACTCGTACGATGTTCGTGACGCTTCATCAAACGCCGGGTAGAGACCTTTGTATTGAAAGCGGATCGTGGACGTTTCTGGGGACGCGGTTGATGATGTTTTGGATTTTTTCCGTCGTTTGCGGAGTGATGGTTGTTCATTGCGATCGAGGCCCGATGGCGCGGAACCATCCCGGATGCTTTGAGCATCCGGGATGGTGGTCACACTCAGAGGCCATTCGCACTCAATCCACTGCTCGCTGCCGTAGAGCACGACGCGCTGCTTAAGGGGATCGAGTTGATACCACGGCGTGTCGAGCGAAATGTCGAGCTGATCGCCAAGGGCCACGAGCATTCGCAGAAAGGGAGCGTTTTCGCTCGGCTGAAGCCAGACGCCGATCGCCCCTTCGCGAAGCGACAGGTTGGGATTCGGGATCAGCGATTCCTGATTGGTGCCGCGTTCAACGCCCAGCCCCTCGCACGCGGGACACCATCCCAACGGGCTGTTGAAAGAGAAGTTTTGCGGAGAAAGTTCGACAAACGACCGAGGCATGCGGGCATTTTATCAGCCGGCGTGCGAATGGTCATTCGTGTCGCTGAGGCTTCTCATTGCTCCTTAACTCAGCCAACAAGCAGATGGGTACCTGCGGGGTATCGTGAGTAATGCGCAAGGCGCAATCGTGGTCGGAAGAGTGAACTCGCGCAGTGTTGCCACGAGAAGTTCATCGTGGCAAGATGTATTTGGGTATTCGCCCGCTGCTCGCAGGCCACTGGAGCAACATCATGATGCTTCGTGATCTGACATTGGCCGATGTCATGGAGTTGCCGCTCGACCAGATCGCCAGCGCCGATCTCGCGGAATTCAAACTCTGTGCGTGCAGAGGCAGGCGATGCCAATGGAGTCATTGCCCTCGACCAACGCTGGTTGGCCCTCGGAATACGCTTCTTAGGAGTCGAACGATGTACGTTCCAACGCTTGCAGGGTGCACGTCGCGTAATCCGATTTCTGAAGACGGCGTCCAGCTCTATTTCTCCCAACGGGACTGAGCCCGGTTCCTTCCCGTGACCCCCGCCTCTTCCAATACCACGGGAATCCGTCGCGGTCTTGGACAGGACAAGACACTGCCACTTCGGACAAGTTCACTTTGACCGTGGCGGTCGCCAAGTGATAAACTGAACCTTTAGCGACGGCAAACTCGTCTCGAACAGAGTCTACGCATTCACAACGTCATGCAAATTACCCTCCCAGACGATCGCAAGCTCAAAGAACGGGCCGCCGCTGCCGGCTGCGCTTCGTTGCAGGAGTATCTGCTGCAACTCGTCGAGCGCTTTGTTCAGCGACAGGATTCAGCAGACGTTCGCGACCAGGTGTCACACGACGAGTGGGTCAAGCGCTTTCGCGAACTGGTCCCGATGGCTGAGCCGCTGAACTCCGACCTCGATGACAGTCGGGAATCCATCTATCCCGTTCGATGATCATTGTTCTCGAAAGCAACATCTTGTTGCGCATTGCGGAGTCGTCGAATGCCAATCACTCGCGTCGAGGTTCTCCAACCGGCCGACGTTCGATCCTGGCTGAGTGGCCAAGCGAACAATCCTTGATCCCCTATGCCCCAATACCACCCACAACAGGGTTTGCAGCACATCACCGATGCGGCTGATGCTTTGTTCCAACAGATGCAGGCTCATGAGGACGAACGCTGGATGTCCCACGCCCTCGACCAGGCCCGGCGTGCGTTCGACGAGGAAGAAGTCCCCGTGGGAGCCATCGTCGTGCATGGCGGCCAGATTGTCGGCGAGGGATACAACCAGCGTGAATCGCTGCAGGACCCGACGGCTCATGCCGAGATGATTGCCATCACACAAGCCGCCGCCGCGCTCAAGAGTTGGCGACTGCTCGACTGCACGCTCTATGTCACGCTCGAACCTTGCCCCATGTGTGCGGGAGCGATCGTGCAGGGACGACTGCCGACGATCGTCTATGGAACGACCGACCCCAAAGCGGGGGCGTGCAATTCGCTCTATCAGATCACCACCGACGATCGGCTCAATCATCAGGTGACCGTGCGCTCCGGAGTCTTGCGTGACGACTGCCGCCGGCTGTTGCAAGAGTTCTTCGCCCAGCAAAGGGCCCAAGGCAAGAAGTGACGTCGGGCGCTGTCCTACTTCCTGGAGCCAGAAGCCCGTAGTCCGAAGCCCAACTCAACACCGCTTCAGCGTTCCCCGCATCAGCAGCCAGCCGAAGACGCCGATGCCGACTAGCAGGATGCCGTACGTTGCCGGCGTCATCTGGTTCCAGACTTTGACCAGGTAGTCCCAGTAGTAGTCGGTCCAGTAGTTGAAGAATCGTGTGATCGGTCGAAACATGGGGAGGCTCCTCGGCAGGAGGACGCCCGCGAACCCGCCGAATGCGGGCGGCGAATCGACGTGCCGACTTGGAAATCCTAGTTTGCGGATCAGTCTGCGGCCCCCACTCCCACTGACGGAATCGCAGTCACACAGCCAGTTGTGAGGATTGAAGCGATTCTGCCTACCGACTCCCTCTCCCCCACTGGTATTTATTCCCCACTGAGGCGACGTAAACGTGTGGGAGAAGGGACTGAACCCGCATACGTTCCCAGACGCGGGCGCAGGGAAAGCGGACGTCAACTCGCCCCATTGGAGACAGCAAGTGAGACGACTTCCGGTGCGGCGTATCGTGGATTCAGGCCAAATGACATGCGTCGAATCCGTACTTGGATGGCATCCTGTCGACGTAACGCATTGCTTACAACTCTCTCGCCGAGGGTTCGCGTTACGGTCTGATTCTCAATGGATCCATCGACCTGACTGCATTACGCCCGTCACCGATTGGGTCGACAGGACGAAGTCTTCGGCTGCGCCAAGGTCCGATGATGATTCGTTCGGTTTGAGTATGACCAGGTTGGCAAGTTTACCTTCCGTCAGACTGCCGACGTTGGACTCGCAGCCAAGGGCTTCGGCTCCGTTCAACGTGGCAAGCTTGATGAGGAGAGCGGCGTCGACGCTGGGGAACCTTTCCTTCAGGAAGCGAACTTCGTTCCACAGAGAGAGATCGGGGTTCGATGCACGGCTGTCGGTTCCGAGGGCGACACGGATGCCCGACTCGATCAGCTTCAGCCAGGGATGAGGTTGATGGCCGAACGCCGCATGGGTGCGTGGACAGTAGACGACCGACATGTTCGGTCGACCTGCAATGAACGCGATCTCTTCGTCGCTCAAATAGTTGCCGTGGATGACCAGCCCGCGATCGGTCTCGGCGAGCGGGATGAGGTAGTCGAGGACGCGTGTGCCCCTGGGAATGATTCCATCCTCCCAGGCACCGAACTTTTCGAGTTGCTCAATCAGCGGACCCCGTCCATGCATCAGAAGTTCGAGTTCTTCTGTAGTCTCGGCCAAGTGGACGGCGACCGGAGCGCCGGCTGCGACGGCAAGTTCGATCAGTTGTTCATAGAGAACTGGATGAACACTGTAGGGGGCGTGAGGGCTGAGGCCGCGAATCCAGCTCGCCGGCGACGACAGATCGTGTTGATCGAGGTGAGCCTGCGCCAACTCGATCGCGCGCTGTCGGCGATCGGTTTTGAGTCCGAGAATCTCGCGAAACGTCACTCCAACGGCTTTTGACTCTGGGAGTTGCCGCCAGTCGTCCGTCGTGGCGATTTCGCCGATCGTCGTCACGCCGCTGATCAGCGATTCTTCATAGCCGCGACGTACTGCCTCGTTGTGAGTGGGTGCAGCCCGGCGGTGGGCGACGACGCGGTCGATCCAATCAGCGAAGGAGTTACCAGCAGCGATGGGCTGCCGCAGATCGCTGAATTCGAGGTGCGTGTGAGCATTCACCAACCCAGGCAGGATGGCGCATTCACCCAGATTGGTGACATCAGCCGGAATCGCAGCAGGAGCGGGCGAAACCGCCACGATGCGATCGCCTTCGATCTCGATCACGCCCCATTCGAGCGGGGGTTGATCGACAGGGATGATCCAGCGCGCGGTGAGTCGCTGCATGGCGACCTCATTCGAGGGGAGCGCAGTTGCTTGCGCTCCGTCGACAAACGCGAATCAGTTGGCCGCTTCCGTCTTCTTCTTGAGCAACTTGGCCAGTCGCGACTTCGTGCGGGCGGCGGCGTTCTTGTGAACCAGATGCTTCGCGGCGGCCTGATCCAGTTTCTTGGTAGCGGTCAGAAGGGCATCCTTGGCCGTCGCCTCGTCGCCAGCCTCTGCCGCGACGCGGACCTTCTTGATCGAGGTCCGCAACGTGGACCTGAGGGTACGATTGTGCAAGCGGCGCTTCTTGCTCTGACGAAGGGCCTTTTTCGCGCTGTCCGTATTCGGCATTGTCGACGCAGTCAGTGGTAATGTTGCTGATGACCACCGCATCGAGGGGCAATTCCCTGTTGCGTGGTCTGTTTTCGAGGGCGGATTCTAACCAGAACGGCGGCACCGCCTCAAGTTACGGCAATTTTAATCAAGCAGCCGTGCCCTCAAACGGACACGGCCGCGATGATCCAATTGACACTTAAGTGCTGTAAAAATAAAACGTTGCGCGGTGTGTCAAACCCCCGAGTACGGGTGTTTCGCCGTGTCCTTACCAGCCACCATATCATCGGCGGAGGGCTCGTTCTTCATGGCGCGGGCGATCGACAACTTCGTCGCTTCGTAGTTGTACTCGAAGATCTTCTTGTCGTCGGCCGCTTCCCAGTGGATGAAGACGCCGCACACAATGACGAGCTTTTCGCACTGATCCTTGGGGATCACACCATCGGCAACGCTATCCGCAACGGCCTTGGCGACTGCGTATTGGGCCGGGCCGAACATCTGGACGGCCTGCTTGGCTCCCTTGATCGTGACCTTGGTGATCATCACGGTGGCGGGCTTGACAGCCAGATTCGGCGTGAGCACAGCCAGCAGGTTCGAGTGGCCGGAAGACTGGTTGGCCAAAGCATTTGCGAAGGCCGTGCCTACGGGGCCGTCCTTGTCTCCGATGAGCAGATCGATATGGGCGATTTCGTTGCCATCACCGACCAGAGCTTCACCAACGTACATCGACATCTTTGTAGTCTCCTGTCTCAAGTTTTCGAGTGTGAATTGACTGCTTTGCAGGGTCGAGTGATAGCAACCCGCCGTGCGTTTTGCCAGCGTTTGGCGGGCCGCCCATCGAAAGAGTTCGCATTGAGCAACCGCAATGGCCTACGTGGTCCCTGAGACCAGTCCGGTGAGGTACTCTCCGTAAGTACTCTTTCCCAGCGCGGCTGCGAGCTTCAGCAGATCATCCGTTGTGATGTGGCCCATGCGCCAGGCGATTTCCTCGGGGCAGGCGATCTTCAGTCCCTGGCGTGATTCAATCACGCTCACGTAGGTTGTCGCTTCCAGGAGCGACTCGTGTGTTCCGGTGTCGAGCCAGGCGGTGCCGCGTCCGAAGATTTCGACATCGAGCTGTCCCCGCTCCAGGTACACGCGGTTAACGTCGGTGATCTCCAACTCCCCACGGGCCGACGGCTTGATCGCATGCGCGATCTCGACCACCTGCTCGTCGTAGAAGTAGAGGCCCGTCACCGCCAGTCGCGACTTGGGTTGCTTGGGCTTCTCCTCGATGCTGATCGCCTTCCCCTCGGCATTCACTTCGACGACGCCGTAACGCTGCGGGTCTTTGACGTGGTAAGCAAAGACCGATGCGCCGTTAGTTTTCGCCGATGCGGCTTGCAACGTCTGCGACAGCCGATGCCCATAGAAAATGTTGTCCCCCAGAATGAGACACGAAGGATGCCCCTCCACAAAGTCGGCACCAATATGAAACGCCTGCGCCAGCCCTTCCGGCTTGGGTTGCTCGCGATAACTGAACGACAGCCCCCAGTTCGAGCCGTCACCCAGCAGCCGCTCGAACAGCGGCAGGTCGTGCGGCGTGCTGATGATGAGAATGTCCCGAATGCCGGCGAGCATCAGCGTCGACAGCGGATAGTAAATCATCGGCTTGTCGTACACCGGCAACAGTTGCTTCGAGACGACTTGCGTCACCGGATGCAACCGCGTGCCACTGCCGCCGGCGAGGATGATGCCTTTGCGGGAGAGGGACTGTGTCATTGTTCGATTGACTCCAACTCCTCGGGCGTCGGGTATTCGTCCCACTCCATAAGTTCGTCATCAAGGCCGGAACCCTCGCCTTCCACCCATGCACTGAGTTCATCATCCGCTCCATTGCCATAGGTGCGGTGGGAATGAATGAGGGCGACGCATGCATCGTCGATTAACAAGAACCGTGCCAACACAGATTCGTTCGCATCAGGTGTCCTGAATGTAACTGCAACGAGATGCTCCGCGGGAGTCGTTTCCGTCCGCGGCACGGAATCGGTGCGAACAAGCTCGCCTCCATTGGAGGTGTACAGCGTGAGAACTTGGTTGGCGATACTTGCGAGATCCTCGGCACCGCTGATGTCCGGATAGACATTAATGGACAGCATGTCCGTCCACTTCGAAAGATCCTCCTGGCCCTCCGGCGTGAATTCGTGTAATCCGCCGTCTGAGAACCTGTGAATGTATTCGATTTCGTCGAAAGTCACCGTGAAGGCCTGAGGCTGGGCATGCTCGACAGGCGTTTCCTCGGCACGCGATTCAGTAGTGTCCAACACGACATCAGTATCGGTACTCGACGTTGACGGATCGGCGTCCGTTGTCTGAGTCGTTTCGCCCCCAACATGATCTGTCTCCGTTGTTGTGGCCGAGTGTGAACTCACCGTATCGTCGTTCCCCGACCCTGTAACATCGTCGCTCGAACACGAGCAGGCACAGAAGAGCAACAGAACGAGTGCGATGTGTACCGAATGGTTGCTCAAATGCTCAGACATTGGTTTCCTCAATCGCATTGGTTGGTCGATTGCTCACAGCCAGATTCTTGTTGTGAGGCCTGAATTCCTCGCTGACGCTTCGGGTTTCCATTAGGCCAGAATCTCATCCACCACACGGCAGCCTTCCACCCCCGTTAGCTTCGAGTCCAGTCCCTGGAACTTGACGGTGAATCGCTCGTGGTCGATCCCCAACTGGTGCAGTAGCGTGGCGTGGATGTCGTGGACGGAGACGACGTCTTCGGCCGCGTGGTAGCCGAGTTCATCGGTGGCTCCGTAGCTGTGACCGGGTTTGAAGCCTCCGCCGGCGAACCACATCGTGAAGCCCGCCAGGTGATGGTCGCGTCCGTTGCCTTGCGCCATCGGCGTGCGTCCAAACTCGGAACCGAAGACGATGATCGTGTCTTTGAGCATATCCCTCTGCTTGAGGTCGGTGATGAGTGCCGCCACTCCCTGATCGACTTCGCCCGCCGTCCCGGCAACATGGTCCTTCACCGATCCATGATGGTCCCAGTCGCGATGATAGAGCTGTATAAAGCGCACTCCGCGCTCGGCCAGTCGGCGGGCAAGCAGACAGTTTGAAGCGAACGTGCCGTCGCCTCCTTCAGTGCCGTACATGTCGAGAATGTGGCGAGGCTCCTGGCTGACATCCATCAGGTCCGGCACGCTGGCCTGCATGCGGAAGGCCATCTCGTATTGGCTGATCCGCGTGGCGATCTCGGGATCCTGCACCACTTCGTTCTGAATGCCATTGAGAGCCTGCACGGCATCAACAATATCCCGCTGTCTCGCATCGGTCACGCCATCGGGGGACCGCACATAGAGAACCGGATCGCCCGTGCTGCGAAACTCCACACCTTGAAAGCGACTGGGGAGAAATCCCGAATGCCATTGACGAGCGGCGATCGGTTGGCGCTGCCCGTAGTTGCCGGTGGAGACCATTACGACGAAGCCGGGCAGGTTGTCGGTCTCGGCACCGAGTCCATAGAGCAGCCATGAGCCCATTGCGGGTCGGCCGGCGTTCATGGTGCCGGTGTTCATGAACGTGTGAGCCGGGTCATGATTGATGGCATCGGTGTGGAGCGACCGCACGAGGCAGATGTCATCCGCACAACTCTCGGCAAGCCGGGGCCAGACAGTGCTGATGCTCTGCCCCGATTCGCCCCACTGTTGAAAAGCATGTTGCGGTGCTAGGCACACCAGCCGTTGACCCTGCAACTGAGCGATCTGCTGGCCGGCTGTGATGCTCTCGGGCATCGGCTGGCCATCCATCTCGGCGAGCTTGGGCTTGTGGTCGAATGTGTCGAGATGACTCATCCCGCCGGCCATGTAGAGCCAGATCACCCGCTTGGCTTTGGGGGGAAAGTGAGGCTGCCCGATGACGCCCTGCCAGCGATCGCTTGCTGGCTGAGAATCATCTCCTTTCAGCAGCGACGACCCGAGCAAGCTGCCGAGGGCCATGCCTCCGACACTGATGCCGGAGTTGTAGAGGAATGAACGACGAGCGAAAGCGGAGGGAAGTTGCATGGCAGATGGAAGAACGAGTCCGGTTGGTCAACGGTCTACTCGATGAATACACTCACTGCGATCCATCGTCAACATAGTCTCACTTCGTGAAGTTCTGCTTCATGGCGTGAACAGCCGGGAAGTGAAGCAGAATATGAATTACGAGACGAATCGCATGGCCGTTCTCGTGGTGATTGTCTCCCTCGGGCTGCTCACCTCAACCGCCCTTCATGCTGATGACGAGGTCGCTTCGCCCGACGTCCGATTTGATCCCGTCGAGATCGATATCGAAGGCTGGACCGTTCAGGTTGATCCCGCACTTCTCGAAGGGGAACACAGCGAAGAGGGGCGGGATGCCCTCAATATGCTGGAGAATCATCTGCAGCGCATCCGCATTCTGATGCCGCGAGAGACGTTGACCGACTTGCGGACGGTAGGGATCTGGATTGAGTATGATCATCCCGAACTGAAGAACATGCAGTATCACCCCGGCCGCGAATGGCTGGTCGAGCGTGGTTACGATCCCCGGCTGACTCAGATGGTCCACATCCCTGTCGCTCGGCAGCTCCTGTCTGGCGAGCAGCTACTGAAACACCCTGCCGTCGTGCTGCACGAACTGGCGCATGGATTTCACGATCAGTTTCTGGGGTTCGACGATGAAGAAATCGTCGAAGTGTTTGAACACGCCCGCGACGCGGGCATCTACGACGACGTGTTGCTCTACACCGGCGAAAACGTGCGCCACTATGGGCTGTCGAATCAGATGGAATACTTTGCCGAAGGGACAGAAGCCTTCTTCTACCGCAACGACTTCTACCCGTTCGTCAGAGCCGAACTACGCGAACACGACCCGGAACTGCATGATCTGCTGCAGCGGATCTGGATTGATCGGAGCTACAGTCAATCGGATGACTCTACGCAGTGACGTTGAATTAAGATTTGACGCGTCTACTGCTCTGGAAAAAGTCACCGACTCGGCAAGCGAAGTCTGGTAACACGTCAGTTGTCAGTTGATCGTCGCCACTCAGTACACGCGGAGCCGCATCGGCTCGATAGACATGCAATTGTCTCGCTTCGGAGTCAGCAACCCAGACTTCCTTGACGCCAAACTCAAGGTATTCGGCAACCTTTTCGAGCATGTCCTTCCACCGATCAGTCGGAGAGAGAACCTCGACGCAAAGCTCAGGAGGTACAGTGAGCCACTTCTTCGGCGGCGCGGCTCCAGGCAGTGTAGACCAATGTGCGTAATAGAAGTCCGGACCACGTACCGAATCCGGGTTCCGAGTCGTCAGAATCCCGGCGTCATTAGTAATGACAATGCCAAGTTCGCTCTGGTCCGCCCAGTTTCCCACAATTCGAGAGATTCTGCCGCAAGTCGCTCCATGCATTCCCCCCGATCGCGTCATGTCTCGCACCTCTCCCCACACGAGTTCACAGAGACCATCTCTTTCGACAGCGATTTGTTCGAAGTCGTCTGCGGTCACCAATGCTGAATCTACAGACATCTGTGTTCCTCCGATGGTTAAGACACTTCTCACACTCCTGCCGGTTCCAGCATCTCCCGCACATCGCTGACGCAACCATGCAACGCGGCGGCGGTGACCATGGCGGGGGACATGAGGAGCGTGCGGCCGGTGGGGCTTCCCTGGCGGCCTTTGAAGTTGCGGTTTGATGACGATGCGCAAATCTCGCGACCTTGCAGTTTGTCGGGATTCATTGCCAGACACATCGAGCAGCCTGCTGCGCGCCATTCGAAGCCGGCTTCCATGAAGATCTCGTGCAGTCCCTCGGACTCTGCCTGTTGCAGAATCTTCTGAGAGCCCGGCACCACGATTGCCTTCACGCCCTTCGCCACCTTGTTGCCTTGAGCAATCCGCGCCGCCTCGCGCAAGTCGCTGATGCGTCCATTTGTGCATGAGCCGATGAAGGCGACATCGATCTTGAGTCCCTCCATCGATTGACCTTCGCTCAGTTCCATGAACTCGAGCGCCTCGCGAATGCCCGCCTGTTCATCCTTCGAAAAACTGGCAATGCTCGGGATCGCTTCCTTCACGCCGACCGACTGACCGGGATTGATCCCCCAAGTCACTGTCGGCTCGATCGCATCAGCAAAGAATCGCACTTCGTCGTCAAACGTCGCATCAGTGTCAGAGGCGAGTGACAGCCACCATTCGCGGGCCTTCTCGAAAGCACTGCCACTGGGGACGAACGGCCGACCCTTCAGGTATTCGACTGTTGTCTCATCGGGATTGATGTATCCGCAGCGAGCGCCCCCCTCGATGCTCATGTTGCAGACGGTCATCCGCTCTTCCATGTTCATGCGGTCGAAGACTTCACCGGCGTACTCATAGGCGTAGCCGACTCCCCCATTCACACCGAGTTGACGGATGATGTAAAGGATGACGTCTTTCGCATAGACGCCGAGTCCCAACTCGCCGTTGACTTCGATGCGCCTCACCTTCGGCTTGTTCATCGCCAGCGTCTGTGTCGACAAGACATAAGCGACTTGAGAGGTGCCGATGCCGAAGGCGATGGCTCCAAAGGCTCCGTGGGTCGACGTGTGCGAATCACCGCAGGCGACGGCCATGCCAGGCTGAGTCAGCCCCTGCTCAGGGCCAACGGCATGCACAATCCCTTGGCGGTCGTCATCGAGATTGAACAGCGTGACGCCGAATTCCCGGCAGTTCTTCTCGATAGCCGACATCATTCCCTCGGCCAGCGTGTCCTGGAACGGACGCAGTTGGTTGTCGGTCGGAACGATGTGGTCGACAGTGGCGAATGTCCGCTCGGGGTACATCACCTGCAGGTTGCGTTCCCGCAGCATGTCGAACGCCTGCGGACTCGTGACCTCATGGATCAGGTGCAGACCGATAAACAGTTGAGTTTGCCCCGAGGGAAGGGTGCCGACGGTGTGCAGATCCCAGACTTTGTTGAAGAGATTCTCAGACATTGAATTGGCTTGGTGAACGGCAATCAGGAAACATTCGGATCGGGCCGCAATTGAGCGTGATAGGAGACAGTCGTCCCCGCCTCGATGTTCGATTGTACCAAACCCTGGCAAAGAGACAGGTTTCACTGGCAAAAATCAACATCTCAGGCGTAGAATCATCTGGACAGGAACCGAATGAGGGTGAAATACGTCCATAAACTGGATGCATCAACCTGCACTTTCCTTTACTCACCATGCCGGAGCGGCTATGTCGTCTCGCGATCGCTGGATTACCAGACATCTCCGCAGGCTCCATTTCGGGCAGTTTTTGCAGCGATCTGGAGAGTGGCTTGCAGGGTTTCTGTTCCTGTATGGAACGTTGATCCTTGTGACTCGCGTTCTGCTCCCCCAAATGTGGCCTGATGTTCTTTGGGCTGGTCTGCTGGCGATTCCGGCCTTGGTCGGTGCCTGGCTAATGGGTCGCCGACAGCCTTTCACTCGGCAGGAGTCGATCGCCCTGCTCGACCGTTCGTTGCGCGCCGGCGGATTGCTGATGACTCTCAGCGAGCGTTCGGACGAAGAATGGGACGCTCGCCTGCCGCAACTGGAACGCATGTGGCAGGAAGCGATGCCACGTATTCGTCCGCGCAGGCTGGCGTCGTTCCTCACCATGCCGGCGGTTTTCACGATTTGCGTGTTGTTCGTCCCGCTGAGCGAAATTCGCTCCGCGACGACTCAGTTGAACACCGCAGGCCAAGACGCCGCGCACGATCTGGAAGCCATTCTCGATAGTCTTAGAGAGGCCGAGGTCCTGGATGAAGACGAAGAGGACGAACTCCGCGAAGAAATCGAGCGATTAGCGCGTGAAGCAGAGGATACCCCCCTCACTCATGAACGCTGGGAAGCTGTCGACGCCCTTGAACGTCGCATGCGACTGAGACTCGATGAGTCGGTGGCGATGGCTCAACAGGCCGAGGCCGCTTCGCAGTTGCTGGCCAGTGCGACTGAAGGCGAGAGCGGACTGACTGCAGAGCGTCGCGAACAACTCGAACAACAGGTGATGGAGGCCCTTCAGCAATTGGCAGCAAACGGCGGACTCGAAGGTGCGTCGCAGATGCTGCAGCAGGCGGCTCAATCGGGACAGTTGCCTTCCGATCCTCAAGCCCGACAACAGGCGTTGCAGGAACTCGCGGAACGACTGCAGCGCGAGTCCGAGCGACTCAGCCAGTTGCGTTCGCAGTGTCAGGGAAACTGTCGCGGCGGCCAGTGTCCCGGTGGGAAGCCTGGCGACTGTGAAGGAGATGGAAAGGATGGCGAAGATGGAGATGGCAATCCAGGTCGCGGTGGCGTGAATCGCGGTCGTGGCGACGCCGAGATCAGTTTTGGAGATGAATCAGACGAGCAGGGTGCTCAGTTCCGAGAGACGGTGCTTCCTCCGGGATTCATGGATGACGCCGAGTCGATGGGATTCTCGCTCACCGCACCGCAGATCGACGCTGCCGACACGGCCGCGCGATCCGAGTCGCGCCTCGCCGATCCCGCTTCCGGAATGGAGACGTGGCAACGCACGGTACGCCCCCGGCATCGTTCGGTTGTCAGGCAGTTCTTCGATTCGGGTGAGTCGGAAACAGAGTAGCTTTGCTGGCGCCTGAGATTCCCTCGAATGGGGAACTGGCGTGAATCACGCGTTCTGCCGGTCTAATTCCAGCATCGCGGGGTTTGTTTGCTGAAACCTCGCGTTTTCCCAGCGGGTATCGCCGCATGAACGTATTCACCATTGGGTCCGGGGATTGCGCTTCACCCCAAACTGCTCCCTTTCACCACGTTTCAACGACAAAAATGCCACAATTCAAACGAGCTTCGTGGGTATCACCCTTCACTCTGGCTGCTTTCTTCGTGGGTGCGGCCCTCGCGTTTGCGAACCCAAGCTTCGCCGATGACGCCGAGACTGAGCCGGTCGCCGGACCGCCCGCCCCAATTGCCGTGGTGAATGTTGCCAGCGTGGAACGGCTGACGACCGACTTGGCCTACCTCTTTGAAACGATCGAGCGTCCCGATATCACCGAATACCTTGTTGGCATGCTGGCGTACGCCGGCGATCTCGAAGGCGTCGACCGCACTCGCCCGTTCGGCATGATGGTCTTCATGGATGGCTTGTCACCGCGCCCGACGCCCGTTGGCTACATCCCGATCAGCGACTTGGCCGATTTCGTAGAGACCTTGTCCCTCGCCCCGATCCAGATCGAAGAGAGCACCACGGGAGCCGATCGATATGTCATCTCCGGTGACGGACCGGGACCAGACATGCATATGCAACTCCAGAAGGATTATGTCTTCCTGTCTCCGGACGAAGACATCATCGCCGGCGAGTTGCCCAATCCACAATCGTACAACGCGACACTGACAAGTCGATACGACCTGAGCATTGCGCTTCGGATATCCAACATTTCTTCAACCGTCCGCAACGTCTTTGTCACGTTTCTGACTGCCGCGTCGCAGGCCGAATTGCAGCAACGCGACGGAGAGCCGGAGGCCGAGTATCAGATTAGACGCGCCAACGGAGTTAGCACGCTGGAGTTTATCGAGCAGTTGCTGCTCGAAGGAGATCAGATCCTGATCGGAATCGATGCCTCTGCGGATCGACGCGTGGGAGTGCTCGAGATCAACCTGGACGCCGTGCCGGGGAGTGAGTTTGCGAGTCTGCTTACCAACATGGCGGGGACACCGACCTCGTTTGCTCCCCTGCTGAACGACGGCGCGCCGTTTTCCATCTCAGGCGCATGGAAGATGAACGAGCGCGATCAGACCGCCGCCCGCGACATGGCCCAAGGAGCCCAGTTGGCGATCTCTGCCGAAGCTACGGAGCTCGGTGAGGAAGGCGGAGCCATCGACCGTTTGTTTGACTCCATTCTGGCCACGATCGACGACGGGCAGGTCGATTTCTTCGCTCAGTTCGCGACGCCCGCCCCGCAGCGTTTTGCGTTGATCGGCGGAGCAAAGGTCGTCGGTGGCCAGACACTCGGCACCGCGCTTTACGACATTCTTTCGACTCTTCAGGAAAACGAAGACATCGAGACGATGGAACTCAACCTGGAATCTCACCAGGGTGTGACAATCCACCGCATCCAGGGACGAAACGTGTCCCCACAAGACATGCGAATCTATGGCGGCCGGCCCGCGTTCTACATCGGAACCAGCAGCCGCTACGTCTGGTTCGCGGTGGGGGGTGAAGATGCTCTGACAACACTTAAGGACGCGATCGACCGCATGGCGACTGCCACGCCCGAAGAACGCAACCAGACGGGACTGGCCCCCTTCCAACTGGTGTTTCACGCTTCTCCCTGGCTGCAACTTCCGCAGGAGGATGATGACGACAACGAGCGTCGCCAGGAGTTTCGCCAACGATTCCGCGATATGACCGATCAGGCCTTTCAAGCAGACAACGATACTCTGCGGATCGATGTCCGCCCGACTGAAACGGGTGTCCGCCTCCGCGTGCAAATCGACGAAGGCTTCCTCAAGATGATGGCTCTGGGTATCTCCACAGCAATCGATGAGTCGTTCTAGTCCGAAGGCACTGAATATTCAAAGACTGGAGCCGGCGTCGGATCGACGCCGGCTCTTTTTGTCACATTGTCTGATCAAGTTCGACTTCAAATGGCCGCGATCGACTGTTCCTCCGCCAAGTCGAAGCAGATGCCGATCGGTTTGAACGGCTGACACGAAAACAGGACCAAACCGATCGTCGTCGTCTGCCCATCCGCAGCGAGTGCATTGCGGTTCGCCGCTCGCGGAACGATTCCCCATGTCCGATTGTCCGCGGAACGCAATTCCACCAGGCGGGCATCGGCGTCGAGTCGCACGCTGATCATGCGGTCAGAAATCTGCACGTCGTCGGGGTCGAATTCGACGATTCCTCCATCGTTTCCGCGGAGGCGAACCGTCTGGGATTGCGAATCCACCACTCCCACGAAATCAAGCCAAATCTGGCGTTGCTCAGGCTTGGTCAAATCTCTCTCCCCGCGATTGAACAGAATTCGGCGATGGCAGTCGCATCAAGGCGTTCTCATTTCGGAATGCATAGAGCGACCCTCACGTCAGTGCTTTCTGTTGGATTCAATCGCCATGCGTCATGGAAAGCGCGCGCTCTTTCTTGGAAATCTAGAGAAATCTCGAAGCCGACCCCTCATTCGCGGGAGGGGCTCCTCCCAAGAGTACTTACGACGAGAAACTCAGACGGTTTTCAACCGCCCAACGAATCTTACCTAAATGCATTGCTCCGTGAGCGTTCCGCCGCGGCAACCAGGATCCGACCGTCACCCACGATTCCATCGGGCTCGCGTTCGTGATGTGGAAATTCCCCATCAAGGGGACTGAGTCGGGATCGTTGATGCCGTCACCTACCAGCGGATGCACGACTTGCTCGGTATCTCGCAGTAGCACGAGTCGATCGACATCTACCTGAGCGACGAATAATGGAGCCCTCCAGCGAGTGACGTTCGCGTTGCTGGCATCCCGCCGTGTGTAGACCAGAAACAGACCATCGGAATGCGTCAGCCAATGCTGCTGAGTGGTCGACATCGATAGCCGCTCGCCGTCGTCCCACGACCAGGCTCGCTTGTCTTCGTAACTCAGGCCGTCGTCGCTGACTGCCACATAACCACGATCGTCTTCGGCTCGGATGGTCAGATAGAATCTGTTGCGATACTGCGTCAAAGATGGTTCGAGAAGTCCCCGGCCATGCGGATGAACAAGCTCCGTTCCGACCTCCTGCAATTGCAAGTGATCGCCATCGAAACTGCAGCGAACTCCCGCCACCGAACGATGTTGTTCCATCGTTCCGAACGTGAACGCCAGCAGAATATCTCCATTCGGCAGAACAGTTCTCTGTCCACAGTTGTTGGTGTAAATGAAGCTGCCGCGTGGGTCGTCCCACTCGAGTCGTCGGTCCTCCGACCACGTTCCATCAGACCGACGGACGACATAAACAGGATACCGTGCCAGTTGATCGCCACGCGAAAACCGGTCGCCGCGATAGAAGACGACGTGCCCCAAAGCCAATACCGAGTTTGTTTGCGGATGGTACTCCGGTACCACATCGCAGACTCCCTGCAGTAGCCCTTCATGTTCCGGGACAGGGCGCCTCCCCAGAGTTGGAATAGGCTGCGGCTCGCTCCAGGTCACTCCCAGGTCGGACGATGTTGTCACATGCACCGGCCCGAAATAGTCGGAACCCGTAATCTCCTGCATCGTCATCAATGCCTCACAAGCTCCGTCCACCGCCGGAACCATGCACGCCCGGGGATGAAACCACGTCGTCGCCGCCCCATCGAGGTTGCTCCAGAGAGTCCGCTGCTCGATCGACTCGATAAGACCGGCGCGCGATGAGGCATCATCAGCCAGGAGTCTCATGGAAAGTGACATCGCCCCGGCCACAAGTGCCTGTCGACGACTGAGCATGAATGGAGAATTCGACATGTCGATGACGGAATGTGAGATGGATCTGGACCGTAGCAATCTTACCAACTCGCCGAGTCTCATCGACACCCTCACGCGGCGAACGGACGCAATTCCCTGAAGCCAGTTCTCTCATTGGAAACCGATTCGAGAAACCCGCTCAGATGTCTCGTACAGCCCAATTCCCAACATTGCAGCCCGGCGTGGACTGTGCCATACTTCGCCTGCGAACCATTCGGAGCGACGGCTGTCTGGTACCAACAAGGTCCGTCAACCCGTCGCGATCCGCGCTGCCTCGCAGCGCAACTCACGGGGTGTAGCTCAGCTTGGTAGAGCGCTACGTTCGGGACGTAGAGGTCGTAGGTTCAATTCCTATCACCCCGACTCGCTTTGACCCGTGGTCCTGAATGGACTGCGGGTCTTTTCTTTTGACAGTGATGGAAGTTGCGTCGCGACGTTCATCGGCGTCCGTTTCATTGCCGTTCGCTGGCCGATTGACCGCAAGTGACCCCGATATGCTCCGTTGCACCAGATTTGGTGCAACCGTTGGTGCAACGAAAGCCGACAACTGTACGCCATCGGTCCCCGTCGCCCGCGCAGTCTGGCCTTCGGATGACATCCCATCGAGGGGGAGTGATGGCAGGGAGTCGAGTGCACCAGCGACGTCGAGTAGCTTCGGGTCGGTGTACACGTTCATCGTCAGGCCGATTTCGCTGTGGCGCATCGCAGCTTGCGCGGTTCGCGGAGCGACTCCCCCTTTACTCAACAGCGTGCCGAAGGTATGCCGCAACGCATGCACGTCGAGCCGGCGACCCCGTTCATCAATCTGTGAGATTCCGGCGGTCTTCAGATCGCGCTTCAGAATGCGATTCAATCCTTCGGGGACGATGAATAGTCGTTCATCGGCGATCGTGGTTGGCTGCCGGCTCGCTGTCATCGCGATCACGGTCGGCCCGTGGTCGTCTTCGCGCTTGCTGGCAATCCATTCCTTCAGATCGGCGACAACATCGTCTCTCAGGGGAATCTGGCAGCCTTGGCGGTTCTTTTCGTCGCCGGCCTTCAACTCGATGTAGGGCATCGGCACTTCGAGATGACACTGCCCCACCGTGATCGAGGCGAGTTCGTTGCGGCGCAGCCCCGTCGGCACCTGTGCATCTTGTAAATCAGCGCGCCCGTTCCCAACCGACCCCGTTCCAGTCGGGCGCTAGAAAGTTAGGGGTCAGGTTCAGCCGCTTGTGTCCCCTTGTGCCTGCCCCGGCGGATTGTGGTTGCACTTCGGAATATGGGGCGACTTCGGGCGACTTCCGAGCGGCCCGACGGAGTTCCGCCCTGGTTCCGTCATCGCCCGTTGCGTTGTATTCGTCGCTCATCAACCTTCACGTTGGCCTTCGACACGTTACGGAACGGATTAGCGGTCAATCGTGGTCGGGACTGCCGAACGCACCAGTTTGCAAACATGACCATCGTTTCGCGGTAACCGTTGCGTGTTGCCGCCGACATTCCGGCCTGCATCTTGTCGAGCAGCCAGCGTGTGAATCTCTCACCTTCAAGGTCGGTAAGCTGGGAGAATCCACAGTCGCCGCAGACTCTTGCGAACTGCGATTCCATGTTCCGAATGCGAACCGGGCTGCATTCCTTCGCCTTCAAACTGGTGACGTAATCTTGAAAATGTTGTTTCAACGGGATGTGCAGTTGATCGGCGATCGCATCTTCGGTTGCCGTCAACAGATTCGATTTGACCCGTTCCGCCCGACGTTCCAGGTCGGCCAGGACCGAAAGCGCGGCTTGCTTGTCGCGGCATCCCGTGGCAATGGTGCGGACGTGACGATTGCCATCCCGGTACTTGGCAGTGAAGGTCGTGGCGATCGTCAGAATGCGATCCGAGCCATCCTTGCCCGTGGTCATCCTCGCCGATCGAGACTTGCCTTTGGCATCGGTCCATCGGGCGATGCGTTCACCCTTGCGAATGACAATCTCAGCCCCGGCGGGCATCGGTCGCGTCGATTGCTTGCGGTATACGGTTCCCATCACTTCCCTTTTCGCTTGGATGTTGGCTTCAACTCCAGACCGAAGAACTCAGCCAGCTTGTCAGCAGCATCGAGCACCAGCCCCATTTCGCCACGGGCGAACTTCATCAGCGACTGCTACGCAAGACGCCCCGTTTCCCGTTCCAGGCCCTTGAATGAACCGCCGGCCTCGATGTGATCGTTGATTGCTTTCCGGAGCGTTTCGGTAATCGTCGGCATCCGTTTCTGTCGTTTAGCCATGTAACCTATAATACACATATCGCTCGATCGCGCCCTGTACAAAAACCTTGCGCACGCCTGATCCACGAATTCTCGGTGTCCGAATCGAGTTGCGTTGGTCAGCCATGTGTCGCACGAGAGCCGGATCCCTGCCTGTCAACCGTCCGATCGGGTCGGTCGCGACTGCCTGTTGCAGCCACGGGGAACAGCAGCACGCACCGGCCCCGCGAAAAGAACGAGCAACTCGAATTACCGCGGTACTCAATCGGCACTCATGCCGCCGCCCATAGGAATAGTTCTTCAGCAAACCGCCGAGCCGTGTCGTGCAGACGACGTCCTGCGACGAATAGTCATCGACTCGGGCGGAGCCGCTTCCCAGGCGGGAGGCAGATCACCACGGGCCGAATGCCCCCTCTCGGTGTTGTACCACTGCACTCCCTCGCGCACGATGTGGTTGAGATGTTTGGTTGAGAGGATGACGAAATGGTCAAGAACTTCCTGCTGCAGCGTTTGAATCACGCGTTCGACGTGTGCCTGCAAGTTGGGTGATTGAATCGGCGTCTTCTGGACCTTCGCACCGGCCGTCTTCAGGATCTCGTCGAATTCGCGCCGTGAACTTGGTGTCGCGATCGGAATCGCGACTTGCCCAACCTCCAGAACCACTTCCTCCGCCTGCATCCGGAACTCCCCGTCCCTGTTGCGCCCCCCCAGGCGCACCTTTGGGCTGTGCGGTGCACGGTGTGACCCAGATGCGGCGCGTTCCCACGTGAATGAAGACGATGAGATAGAGATCCACCAACCCTTTCAGCGTCCACATCGGCTTCGACACGTAGTCGCACTGCCAGAGCGTTCGGGCATGCCGTGCCAGAAAGGCGTCCCACGAGTCAGCGCCGCCGGGCGGGAGTGGGTTGTGGCCGGCGGCGACCAAGACATTCTTCACCGTCTGCCGTGACAGCCGAATGCCGAGCTTGGCCAGTTCTTGTCGGATCTTGGTGAAGCCGTACCCGGTGTCAGCGCGAATCTGCAGGATGAGTTCGCGAATCTCTTCGTTCGTCTTCGGCCGCCCACCCTTTCGTTTCGGCTTCTTAGCGGCAGACTCATTCCGGCTCGCCTCGGCCTCACGAATCCAGCGACGGAACGAGCCGTAGCTGACAATCGTGATCAACTCCATTAGCTGGGTCCCGAGCTTGCGACCCACCTTGAGTAGACGACGCCGCTCTGCCGATGTCGTCACGATCCGCTGTGGCAGCCGGGCACGCAGGAGCCGGTTCTCCTCTTTCAGGTAGGCGACTTGCCTGGCCAATTCTTGCCGAGTGGCACAGGCCAGGAGCGCCAGTAACGGGTGCAGAATCTGTCTCGCCATGCTACGGTCTCGGACGGAGAAAACGCTGAGAAATGCGGGCGTTCATGGTTTTTATACCCCGCTGGAGAGGCGGCAGATTACGTCGCTCACGGCGCCGGGCCGACCGACAATGAGCAGCAAATATGGAAGCCGCAGAATCTCGTTCGGCCAGCGCCCTATAGGCTGCGGACCTTCCCCAGAGTCGCACCGCAGCGAGTGGTGACCCAGCCGGAAAAGTCGCGCCGGCTGTTAACCGTTTCAAACGCCCGAAATGGTGACCTAGCAGTTAACAGTTTCGGAGACTTTGAGCTGTTAATCGTTTCGTGACTTTCACGGTCGAATGCGCTGCAAACGGAAGGGACTCGAAATCGCTCAAGCAACCTGGCAGCAAGAGGTTGCGTTGCGAGTGTCTCTGAAAAGTCTCGAAACGGTCTTTCGTTTTCGGTTCCTTACAGGGAGGGCCAGCGCCCCTCTGGTGTTCGCTCCGGCTCCATTCGGGGAATTCGGTATCGGGGTGTTGCGCGATCAGCCGCTTCAAGATCGTCGTACTGCCGCCGCAGCCGAGTGCAACGCTTTTTGCGCGAGACTCATCGAAACCACAGTCGATCAGCGTACTGCCCAGGGCAAGGTGGTCCTGTCGTTTCAGGCGAATCATGATGGTGCCGGGCGTCACGACCACCGACCCCAACACAATCACATGATGCCCACGCGAGACAGCCTCGGCCACATCGGGCGCTGATAATCGCAGCCTGCTGCTACCCACAAGCAACAGAGATGCTCGACTCAGCGTCAGATGTTGCCAGGCCTCAATCTCATCGACGATGATCATCCGCTCCAGCACGGCTGCCGGCGTCTCGCCATGCTGCAACATCGCCACCAGGAAGTCGAGACCGTCACGAGGACCACTCGATTTGAGGAATACGGAGGCAGGCGGGTTGTTCAAGAATTCCTGCAGCTTCTTGCAGATGCTTTCACGGGAGGCCAGAAACACCAGGGAGCTGAGCGGGACGTCGGCAATCGACGAGAGCGATTGCCAATAGCGGTTCGGGTCCAACACGCCCGCTGGTCTGAGACCGATCTCGGTCGCCAGCCAGACGTCGACCGAGGGAGCACGTTCCAGCCAGTGCTCGAGATCATTGGCATCCAGAACGCGTACATCTTTCCACTGACACTTCTTTCGCTGTTCGCGAGCCCAATTGTCTTTGCCTTGCCATGTCCGCGGCGTGACGAACATGAATGTCGTCTCCTGCCTCAGTTCAGCGGGCAAGGCCTCCGTCCGCTTCGTGAAATCTTCGTTCGCTTTCTCCCTTGGGTCGTTCCCGGCTCCCATCTCCCACCAGCTCTTTCCGTCGGTTACGAATTGACTGCCGGTGCCGACCTCGACGATGCCATCAAAGCCCGGCCGTTGCACCTGCTCGTCAGCGGGGAAGTTGATGACGGCCGCTTGGGGAACTGTCGCTCCCAGCAGTTTGCGGAGCAACAGCGGGAGCTGGTGCCGCGCGGCCGTGGTGTCGGCCCAAGGCACAAGATTGATCGCTCGTGTCCATCGCATTGCCGTGTCTCCGTTCTGGTGATTTGAATTATTGACCCCATCACCGTCGACGGCAACGAGCCGCAAGCAGTCCGCAAACCGAATGGCGTCGACACCGAATTGGGATTTGCCAGCAGAAACGATCGGTTCTTGCTTGTGCGACCACCTGAGGTGAGATAGATTGTTGATGTTGTCAGTCACAGTCAATATCTGATTCCCGTTTGCGGAGGGCATTGGTGGGTAATCGCGTCGGCAACCTGATACGCAGGCTCCGCGAAGAACGAAGCGTCACCCAGCGGCAACTCGCTGAGGAGATCGGCTCGAACTACACGTATCTCTCGAAGGTCGAGAATGGCCGGCTCGACCATACCCCCAGCAGTAAGACGCTGATTGCGATCGCCGACGCGCTCGACATCGACCGGGACTGGCTGTTGACGGAGTGCGGCCGGCCCCCTGAGAAACTGGCGCAGTCAATCGCCGGTCATGCCGATTTCTTCCGGAGGCTCGGGCAGTTGCGGGGCAAGCAACTCGATGCCGCACTGCAGCCCTACCCGCTGCTGGGACAGATCCCCGCCGGTCCATTGGCGGAGGCCGTCGAGGACGCCGAGGAGTTCGAACTGGCCGAGTTGTATTCGCCCGGCGAGCACTATCTGCTCCGCATCCGGGGCGACTCGATGATCGAGGACGGCATTCACGATGGAGATCTGGCGATCGTGCGTTCGCAGTCAGAATGCCGCGACGGCGAAGTCGTCGTGGCGCTGGTTGACGGTGAGGAGGCGACGCTCAAGCGGTTCTACCGACTGAAGTCCCGCGTCAAGTTGCAGCCGGCGAACGAGATGCTAGAGCCAATCTACGTCGAGCCTAAGCGCATCGAGATCCGCGGTGTCGTCGTCGGCATCATTCGCACGAACATTTAACTGGTACATGTCACTTCAACGGCAACCAGGGAGGTGCCGAACTGGCTCAAGGATGAGAGTCGGAGAGGATTGGCGATGAGGCCCTTTGCTGAACGTTGCAACCGCTGGCAGGCCGATCCGATGTGGGCCCACATCGGCAAGCTGCGCGAATACCGGGCGATGTTTCTGGCCCATCGCCGCCTGCCTCCCTGGCGACGACTCTGCTAGGTTGAGGCGCTTTGCTTGCTGGCTGTCGTGACACGTTGAGTGTGCATCGACTCGCCTGCAGGTCGGGCTTGTCAGTCAGAAGTCGTGGTGCATTCCCTGTTGCACCGAGAATTCCAATCCACCCGGTCGGTGTTCCTCCGATGTGACCGGCCTTCTTGATGAAAGAGGACTTCCATGCCGAGACGTAAACCTCACTGTGCGTTCTGCGGTGAACGGCTCACTCCCAAGAGACGAGCCACGCTATACAGTTTTCTCGAACTTCCTGGCAAGCCGACCATCGGTTGGCACGGCCTCGGAAATGGCGAATGTTACGAGCAGGACGAATTATCCCATGGGCTGTGCCGGATGACGCCCGATGCACTCGTGGCCGTGTTGCGTGAGATCGAGGCCCGGGGCCCGGGGCGAGTCGTTGCCAACAAGGATTGGCTGCGGCTGGTCACATCGGAACAAGCGGAAGCCGAATCGGCAGGAGTTTCGCCGACCGGCTCCGATCGCCTACCGGGAGAGAACTGACGCGTGGAGCGGCCTTCGAGTCCGCAATTGAAGTGAACCGTTCCTCTGTTCAATGGAGTCACCCGCATGGGAAGTCAGCGAATGCGTCATCGCATCGAACACATGTCGGTCATCGGAGGCTTTCTGGATGGCCTACAGGTTTCGTTCGGCGATGGTTTGAATACCATCATCGGGGCGCGAGGGACGGGCAAGACGACGGCGATCGAATTCATCGGATACGCCCTCGATTCGCTCCCCAGCCGCGAACACGCGGCCGATGAGCGGAAACGCATCGAAACGCTGGTGAAGCGAAATCTTGGCGGCGGTCGGATCAGCGTGGGCATCCGCGCCAAGGATGGCGCGAGCTACAACATCACCCGAACGTTCGGCGACGACGCGATCATTCTGGATGCCGACGATCAGCCAGTGTCTGTCAATCTGAAGTCGGGCCTGTTTCGAGCCGACATCTACAGCCAGAACGCCGTCGAGTCGATTGCAGACCGTCCGCTGTTCCAACTCGATCTGATCGACAGCTTCGCCAGTCCGCAGATCTCTGACATCTTCTCACGAGAGCAACAGCTCATTTCGACGCTGAAGGCGAATGCGCATCAGATCATTCCGCTGGAACGCGAAGGCGTCGCCATCGACGACGAGTTGGCATCGCTGCCGGGAGTCGAAACGAAACTGAAGTCGTTTGTTGGTGAATCTGACCGCGCCAGTGCGGAGATCAATGAGGCCCACCGCCTCAAAAGCCTACGGGATCGCGAAACACGGTTTCTGAAACAGCTCCGAGAGCTGGTTGGCAGTTTTCGCGAGTCGCTCGGCAATCACCTTGGGATCGCGGGGACAAAGGCGATGAAACTGATCGATCCCGAAGCCGCCGAAGGTCCGAACGGGGATATCGTGCGTGAGGCGGCTCGGGCCGTCATCGATTGCCGGAGAGACGTCGATGTCCTTCTCCGCCAGGCGGTGGACCGAATTGGGCAGGCGAGTGCTTCCATCGGCGAGCAGGTCGATGTGATCGCACAGCGCCACCGCGAACAGGAACTTGCCTTCCGGGCCACGATCGAGAACCACCAGCAGGCTCAGCAACAAGCGGCCGAACGAGCGGAACTCGAACGCCGGCGGAATCAACTGCTGGCCCGACAGCAGCAGCAGACCGAAGTCAGTCAGCAGATCGACGAACTGCGCTCGCAACGAAGGAGATTGCTGGAGCAACTATCGGAGTTGCGGGATCAGCGATTCTCCCTACGCAACTCCGTCGCCGCTCGCATCAACGAAGAACTGGCTCCCACGATCCGTGTGACGATCGTTCAGTACGGGAATGCGGACGCCTACCGGCAGATGCTGGAAACCCGACTGAAAGGGGTTGGTCTCAAGCAGGGGCTCGTGGCTCAGAAGATCGCCGCCTCAATGCCGCCGTCCGAACTGACGGACGTGATCCGCAGTCGCGACTCGGCTCCGCTGATCGATCGCGCGGAATTGAATGCAGACCAGGCGGCCAAAGTCGTCACCTGTCTGCTCGATCCGGAGTTTCTGTTCACACTGGAGACGGTCGAGTTGGACGACCAGCCGTTGATCGAACTCAAGGATGGCGACGAATACAAGGATACCTCGTCGCTGTCGACCGGGCAGAAATGCACGACCATTCTCCCGATCCTGCTGCTGGAGAGCGACAGCACGCTGATTGTGGATCAGCCGGAGGACAACCTCGACAACCGGTTCATCTTTCAGACGGTTGTCGAGAGTATTCGCCATGTGAAATCGAAGCGGCAACTGATCCTGGTCACCCACAACCCCAACATTCCCGTGCTGGGTGAGGCGGATTACGTCGTCGTGCTGGAATCCGACGGTGCCCATGCTCGCGTGACCAGGGAAGGGGACGTCGATGCCTGCAAGAGTGAGATCGTGACGCTCCTGGAAGGGGGAGCGGAAGCGTTTCGTCGACGAGGAGAGCGACATGGGGAATGAGGCCGACGCTCCACTCGTCGACTGGTGCCAGATTTTTGAGCAGCTGCGGTACGATCCCGAATCGGTGCCTCGCTCGGACCGCATTTCGTTGCTGGCAAGTCAGGCAGAGTCATTTGCGTCTCCCACCGCCGAGATGCTGGCGGTCCTCGACATTCTGGCAGGCGATCCCAAATGGGAAGTCCGGCGTCAGGTTGCCGACGTCATCTCACATCTGACGGACGACGAATTCAGCCCATTCGCGGCACGATTGACGGAGGACCAGAACTCCTACGTTCGCAAGGCGGCCGAACGATCAATGGATCGCCGCCGCAAGGGCCAGCAGACGTCGGCGCGACGCCGTCTCGTGATGGGCGGAGTGGCTGACGACTACGAGTTGATGGAGAGGCTGCACGGCACGCTGGCGACAAAGATGTCGCGGCAGATCGCCGAACGGCTCTACGACGTTCTCGTCGGGGCGACCATCCACAACATGCGCGGGCTGCTCACACCGGTGTGCAGCAGCAGTCAGTCTCTGTTGTCCCGACTGGAGGATGGCCAGGCCACGCCCGAAGAATTGAAGAAACACCTGAAACGAATTGTGGACGCGACGACCGATCTCGGTCGGTTGATGGATGACGTCCGTTGTTACTCACAGCAGATTCCGACGGAACGCCGTCGCGAGCGACTGGCCGGTCTGATCGCCGAGTCCATCGACAACGCCAAGGCTTGCTTTGCTCAATGTGGCCACGACGTCGATCTGATCGAGTTGCGGATTAGTGTTCCCCGCGATGTGACGATCGATGCCTCAAAAGTTCACCTGGTGGTCGCGCTGACGAACCTGCTGCAGAACTCATTCGAGGCGTTCAAGCCGGTGATGGACCAGGTCGGGCCATTCTGGATCGCGATCTCGGCGCACACGGAAGATGCCGACATCGTGGCGATCACGATCGAGGACAATGGAGTTGGGTTCGGCGAGGACGACTTGCGCCAGATCCGCCAGTTCATACCGGGCCAGACGACTCTCAAGCATGACGGGACGGGATTCGGGTTGCCGACGGCGAAGAGGTATTTCGAGGCACACGGCGGGTCATTAGAGATTGACAGCCAAGAGAGCGAAGGCACGACAGTCAGGATTCGACTGCCACTGACAGATGAGGAGTGACGCCATGACGCGCGCACTGATTGTGGAAGATGATCCCCGGATCATGGAGACGGTTGTTGACGTGGTGGAATCGCTGGGACACGAGCATGTGACGGCGTCGTGCCAGGAAGAGGCGCGCAGCTTGCTCAACGGCCGGCCGTATTCCTATGCGCTGATCGACCTGGAGATTCCGGTGAAACAGGGGCGCAATTTCCCCCGCATCGAAAACGGGATCAACCTGCTGTGTGATCTGGTTAGCCGGTATGGCAAGCAGACACCGGTGATCGTCATGACGGCCCACGGCAACGACGGCCCCCATCAGGGAGTCGACTGCATGAAACTGGGGGCGGCCGACTACATCCCCAAGCCATTTCCGGTGACCGGACGCACGCTGAGCAAAGCGATCATGGAAGCACTGGAGAACTCGGGGCAAGCCGGAATCAGGGCAACGTCTCCGAAACGGCCGTCGGGATCGCCGCGCCCGTTTGAAGGTGGTCGACTCGTACTGTTCAAACGGCGGGTCGAGATCTGTGGCGTCGACGTCCCCATCAGTCCGGCGATGCACAAGATCCTGACGCTCCTCTCTGTAAAGCGCTCGAACGGCAACTACGCGGCCTACGCCGGCTCCGAGTTGATGGAGCTGCTCGCGGTGGACTGCGGTCAGAACGGGATCGCCAGCCAGGTACTCGAGTTCCGCAACAAGGTGGGTCAGCGCCTGCTGGAGGAGGCCAACATCACTTGCGGCCGCACCGACGTCTTGAACAGTGGCGGACCGGGATACCGGTTGCAGGAATGGATCACCGTCCAGATCGGCACTCGCGCTTCGTCGACCGAAACTGTCGGAGCCGACTCCGAATCAGACGTTGCCTCAACCTGGCCGGAGAAGCTGAACGAGGAAGAAGCACTGAAGCTCAACGAGCGCCAACGGTGGGCGGTCACGCAAATGAACGGCGGACTCGAACTGCAGGTCCGCCACGTCCGAGAGCGATTCGGTTGCTCTCCCGCTACCGCGAAACGCGACCTCGGAGCACTGAAGTCCGACAAGCTGATCCGCTTCGTCGGCTCCGCCCGTGCCGGCCACTACCAACTCACCTCAATGGGAAAGCAGCAATTCAGACGCAAACCGCGATGAACCATGAGCGTTGCCGACAGCAGGAACATCACTTTCGGTAAGTTGGTGAAACACTGCGGCTTTTGAGTCTCAGGCGATTCAACCGCAGCATCTGCCTGGCAATCTCCGCCTTCTACTCCGTTTCTCGACCTTCATGTATACTATGTGGAGCACACGGATTGCGGAATTCGGATGCAATCGAATCATGAGAGTCGAGATGTTGGCATGTGCTGAAGGGAGTTGGACGCGCCACACGTGACGGTGGAGGCCCGCACATGCGATTGGGGAAGTTGCTCGTCTACTTTGAAACTTCTCCAGCGCTCGGTCTGCTTCGAGCGAGGAATGCTCCCTACGTCATCGATTTTCTGGATCAGCAGTTCAAGCAACCTGGACGGATCGTTGTCCCGCACTCCGACTTGCTTCCGGCACTGATTCTCTATCTGGATGAACTGCAAGAGACACATCCAGACACAATGACGGGGAAGCCTGAGTTGTATCTCACGGAATGGTGTGCGCCCGACACGAGATGGCTGCAGCGATTTCTGGAGGTCGAGCATGAGGAACCCGTCTACCAGCTAACACCGCACACTGAAGACGTGTTCGTCTTCCTGGATCGAGTTCTGGACCGGGACTTGGGATTCGTCGGGACGGAATCGCGTCTGAAACTCGTGATTGAGACGCTGTCAGATTTGGTGATCGGCGCTTCGGATGATCCCGAGACACGTCTGGCGCATTTGCACGCCGAGCGCGATCGGATCGACGCTGAGATCCTGCAGATCGAACGGGACGGCCAGATCTCGAAGTACCAACCGGCCCAGATCCGCGAACGATTCTCAACAGCCGTATCGCTGCTTCGGCAACTCCAAGGCGACTTCCGTGCTGTTGAGGACTCGTTCCGGGAGATTACCGCGCAGGTTCAGCAGCGTCAGCAGGGAGGAGCGGACAGCCGAGGCACGATTCTGGAGTTCGCTCTTGATGCGGAAGACCTGCTGAAGGAAGAAGACCAAGGAGTCAGTTTCTACGAGTTCGTGAAACTGATTCTCTCCCCCAGCCAAACTGAACGTCTGGAAAAAGTCATTCGCGAAGTCCGCCGCATCCCTGAATTGATGCAACAGCCGGAGGGTCTCGAAACGGTTCGCAACATGGTCACACTCTTGCAGAACGAAGCAGAGAAGGTGATGCGAACGAATCAGCGACTCTCGGCGACGCTCAGGCGATTGCTTGATGCTCGTGCATTCGCCGAAAGACAACGTGTCGCCCGTCTCCTGCAGGACATTCAAAGCCTTGTGGTTGCCTACCGTGGCGATTCAAGAGACAAAACACCGGGCGCGACCCTCGACTTGGCAACAGCGATTGACTCACCGTTCCGGAGGTCGTTTTGGGCCTGCCCACCTCAGTTCGAATCGGTTGACTTGTCGAACTTCGAACCGAATTCCGATGAGCGCCTGAGCGTCTTCGAGGACTTCGCTGCACTTAAACATCTCAACTGGCCCGAGTTGCGCGATCGTGTCCGCCAGATACTGGCCGTGGAGCATTCGCCAAGTCTTGGCCAGTTGATCGAACTGCATCCTGTTTCCTCAGGCATTGTCGAGGTGATCGGCTACCTTCAGATTGCCAACGAAGATGGCCACCTGATCGATTCGACCGACAAGGAGACGATTACGATCCCACCGTCCGGCTCGGACCCGCACAGCTACTTCGTGACCGTTCCGCGGGTGACATTCCTGCCGCCAAGGAGGAACGGCCATGCGCAATGAGTATCCGGAGTATCGGGACTGGAGCATGCCCGTTGTTCGACTGCTGCAAGGGGTCGTTGAACGGGAGGACGGCAAAGCATGGGATGTCTTGATGTCGAACATCTCCCAGGTGGAGCAATTTGTCGCTCGGCTGGGTCTCCTGCTTGTCGTTGATGAATCGGAAGGGCTGGCCTATCTCAGGCAGTTCGACGAAGACGAGATGCCGGAGGGCTATGACGCGATCCCGAAGCTCTTTCGCGCCTCCCGCCTCAGTTTTGGTCAAACGGTCCTGGCGGTCGTCCTCAGGGAATCGCTGAGACGATTCGAAGAAGAGAAAACACACGACTCGCGTTGTGTTGTGGAAGAAGCCATCTTGTTCGACTCCTGGAAAGCGTTTTTCCCCGACCAAGGGGATGATGTCAAACTCCAGAGGGATCTGCAGTCCACACTTCGAAAGTTGGAGGATCTGGGGTTTGTCAGAAGGTTTGGACAGGAACCCCCCGCTTGGGAAGTGAGACGGATTCTTAAGGCGCGTCTCACGGCCGATGTGCTCGAGCACCTCCATACCCAACTCAAAGCGGCCGTCGAGCGGAAGCAGAATGCAGAGGCCTCGGCTGACGAGTTGGAATGAAATCATGAATTGAGCATAGAACGGACGTTGAGTCTGATTGGAATGAGCATGACGAATCACAGCCGTCTTCCATTTGCGGAGTCTCCTGCGAAGGGATTCCGACTCCAGAGCGTCGAACTTCTGAACTGGGGAACATTCGACGGACAAATCTATCGTGCCTGTCCGGCAGGAAACTCCGCGCTCGTGATTGGCCGAAACGAGTCGGGAAAATCAACCTTGGTGGATGCCCTGCTCACGCTGCTCGTGCGTCCCGGTGTCCGCAATTTCAACGTGGCTGCCGGGGCGAAAAAGCGAGAGCGGGATGAGAAATCGTATCTGCTCGGGGCCTATAACCGCTCAAGCGACGACGATGGTCAGACCATTCGCGTCCGGCACCTGCGGCCCAAAGGCGATCATTACTCAGTTATTCTCGCGAGTTTCCGCAATGACGACATCGGGAAGGCTTTCACGCTTGCGCAAGTTCGTTATCTCGATTCGGATCAGACAGTCAGGCAAGTCTACTGCTTCGCTGACGACGAGCGATCAATTCAGAACGACTTTGCCCAGCTCGAGAATTCGGAATTGATTGTGAAGACACTCAAGGAAAGGGGCTTCCGAGCGACGCGGACATTCCAGGAGTACGAGGGCTGGTTCACGAAGACAACCCACGTCAAGGCGAAGGCGATGGAGGTCTTCAACCAGACAGTCGCAGTCAAGGACATCGTCAAGCTCAATGACTTCATCCGCGATCACATGCTCGAAGCGCATGACTGGACCGACAAGGTCGATCGCCTGTTGGGGCATTTCACTCAACTGAGCGAAGCTCACGACAGCCTGGTCAGGGTGCGACAACAGCGTGATTTACTCGCACCGGTTGCACGCATCGGGAGCGACTATCTTGGACGACAGGGAGAGCTGGATCAGGCAGAGAGGCTGCTCAAGGCATCCGGGGCCTGGTTTTCACAGTGCACGATCGATCTGTTTGGTCCGGCAATCAAGACGAAAGAAGACGAGTGCGCAGTAGTACGGAAGCACCGGGAATCATTGGCACGCGAGATCGATCGCCTGAGACAGAACTATCACTCGTTACAGAATCAGATCGACCATGTGGGTGGAGACCGGCTGAAAGAAATTCTTCACTTGATCCAACTCGAACAGACTCATGCGGACAACAAACGTCAAAGAAGTCTGTTGTTACACGCAGCACTCGCACAACTTGGATGGAACACTCCAATCAATGATGCAGGAGAGCTCGGGCGGATGCAGGCCGGGCTTCCGTCGTTGAAGGTAGATCTGCATTTGGAGGAGAAAGAAATCAAAGAGCAGCGAAACGACACCGTTCTCGAACGTGGCCAGGTGCGGCAGCAACTGTCGTTACTTGGTGACGAACTGACCGGTTTGGAACGCCGTCGAGAAAACATCCCGGAGTGGTGTGTCCAACTCCGGCAGAATGTCTGTCAGCAATTAGGCTTGGACATCCGCAATCTGCCCTTCGCAGCGGAGTTGGTGCAGGTTCATCCCGACGAACGGGAATGGGAGTCATCCATCGAAAAGGTCTTGCATGGTCTCGCGTTGAGCTTGCTGGTCCCGGATCGCTTCTATTCGTTGGTGGCTGCTCATGTCGAGCGAACGCGACTCAGTGCCTGCGGACGTGGCCAGCGATTGGTTTACTTACGCGTGGCTCAGCAGACTTCAATCCGGCCAGGGTTCTCGCCGGGTCGCCAGTCCCTGCTTCGCAAACTTGTCTTTCGAGACGGGCACTCACTGTTGCCATGGCTGAAGGCAGAACTCAGCGAACGGTTCGACTACACCTGCTGCGAGACAGTTGAGGAGTTTCAAACCTGTCGCGGGTTGGCGATGACACGCCATCGTCATGTGAAGACGGGCGGGCAGCGGCACGAAAAGGACGACCGCGATCATGTGATTGATCCCCGAAACTTCGTCCTCGGCTGGGATAATCGCGACAAGAAACAACGACTCTCTCAGGCCATCGCAAGTCTGCTGGAGACAGATGAATCTCTCTCGGGCAAGCTACAGGGTCTTGAGGCGAGAGAGTCAGCTTGTCGGACGAAACTGGCCGCGATCGAAAACGTCCTGACGGTGACCGACTACATTGAAATTGACTTCGATGGTCACCAGCAGGAGATCCAGCGACTGAAGGAGGAGCGTCGGGCCATCGAGAGCCAATCGGACGAGTTGCGCACCCTGAAGGATCGCCTGAAGCAGACGGAAGAGTCGCTTCGCACGCGGGAGAAGAGAAACGAGGAGTTGATTGGCGACGAACGGGAGCTGAATAATCTAATCTCCGATGCAAAGAAGCTGGTGTCGAATGCCCAGAGCGACATCCAGAAACGTGAGGCGGATGGCAGCCTCGACCGACATCGGACGTCATTTGACGAAATGAATGCGGAGTTTGTCGACCCGCCACTGACGACTGAGACTCTGTTCGACAGGGAACGCCAATGGCGTGACGTGCAGGACCAGAGAATCTCCGATTTGAGAGTGCAGATCGAGCCGATCCGTAATCGTCTCACCGACGCGATGTCAAAGTTCTTACGCATCTGCCCTGAGGAGTCAGCCGACTTGCGAACATCGACCGACTATCTGGAGTCTTTTCTTGAACTGCAGAAGCGCATCCTCGAAGACGACTTGCCCAGGCACGAACAGCGGTTCAAGGAACGGCTCAATCAAAAGGTGATCGAAGAGATCGGGTTGTTCCGAAGCGCTCTGGAACAAGAGCGACGGGGCATCGAAGACAAGATCGAACTCCTCAATGTGTCTCTCAAGAAGCTGGAGTACCGACCGGACATGCACATCCAACTCCAGCCCCGGGCGATTCGCGACGCCGAGATCACCGACTTTCAGTCTCGGCTGCGTGAATGCGTCGAAGGAAGCTTTGAGGATTCCGCCGAGGCCAATGAAGCTCGGTTCGAGCGCATCAAGGAACTGATTATTCGGCTCCGGGATGACGAGACTCGTCGGTGGCGCGACAAGGTGACCGACGTTCGTCGCTGGTTCGATTTCGTCGCCGCAGTCATCAATCGACACACTCAGGAAACGGAATCGTTCTATCAGGACAGCAGTGGCCAGTCCGGTGGAGAAAAGGCCAAGCTGGCGTTCACGATCCTCGTCGCGGCGATCGCCTATCAATACGACCTCGACCCCGAACATCCGGTCAGCGACCGATTCCATTTCGTTGTGGTCGACGAGATGTTCTCGAAGATGGACGACCAGCACTCAGAGTACGCCCTCGATTTGTTCCAGCAGTTCGGACTGCAACTGTTGATCGTCGCTCCGTTGGATGCCAAAGCCCGTGTCACGCAGCCGTACGTTGGCTGCTATCTGCACGTTGTGAAAAGGGAGAATCGGTCGGCGATCTACGAGATGACGGCAACGGAGTTTGACGCATTGGCGGCCACGGAGCCGGCTGACGCCGCCAAGAGGAGAACGCCCCCGAAATGATCCAGCCGGAGGAGATCAAGAGGAAGGCTCTGAACCTGTTTCCTGCCTGGCAGATTGCCTGGCTGAATGACGAACCGTTTTTCCCGAAGGTGATTCCCTGTGAGAAGCGACTGGATGACAATTTGGCCGTCGCGCGGGAATCGGTTCAGCACCTTCGCCGGCTCGAAACAAGAGTTGGGATACGGCTACACGATCGAATGGACGGAACGGAATTCACGCCGCCACGGCCGAAACAGATTCCCGGATCGAATCGTTTTCGAGTCCGAGAGTGATTTCCTACGGCTGATCGGGAAGCAGCAGGAGTTTTCAACTTTCAGATCTGCAGTTCAAGAGATTCGCAATCGATACCCTCAATTGGTGCCGTGGATTCGCTCGCATCGTAAAGAGCTTGTCGCGGATGCGGCCGACCTCGAGGGACTTCTTTGCGTGTTGGATTACTTTGTGGCCCATCCGCGGCCCGATAGATTTGCACGGGAACTTCCCATTCCAGTCGATACCAAATTCATCGACCGGCACCATCGGATTCTCCGTTTTTGGCTCGACCTGGTGCTCCCCCCGCATGCGATTCGGGCGGACGAAGACCACTTTGAACGCCGGTTTGGACTGCGGTATGCCGAACCGTTGCTTCTCGTCCGTTTTCTGGATGAGGATGTTCGGAATGCAGCGAAGGCTCCGTGGAATGAATGCTCTGTTCCACTGCACACTTTGGCCGAGCATCCAGTTCCCTGCCAGCACGTATTGATCGTTGAAAACAAAGTGAACCTTCTGACCCTGCCGCAGATTCACAACTCGATTGCAATGGGTGGTATTGGAAACGCGGTGACGGACCTCCGGTACATCAGTTGGCTGGCACAGAAGGATGTCTGGTACTGGGGAGATATTGATGTCGATGGCTTCGAAATCCTCTCTCGGCTTCGAGTGTTCCTGCCCGAGACTCGCAGCTTGATGATGGACGAGAACACCGTAAATGAGTGGGCAAACTCACTCGGCCGGCAGGGAAAACACCGGTTCGGAACATCTGCCATCAATCTCAAACCTGAGGAGTCGCGCGCCTACCAGCATTGCTCCAATTCAAACCTTCAGATTGAACAGGAGCGACTACCACAATGCTTTGTGGTCGACCAATTGATTGCCCTCTTCGGGAGAGATGCCATCGAGATTCCAAACCAAGCCGCGCCTGTCGGCGATGTCGCGGCAAAGATATGATCCGACGCGACAATGATACTGATGACCCTGAAAATGATACTGATCGAGGGTCCGATGATCCTGATCACGACCCCGAAATGATACTGATGATACCGATAACCGCCCGAATGATACTGATCATAGCCTCGATCAGTATCATCACGAGATCGAGCAACCGAGAATCGATCCCGGACGCGAGTTGATTACGGGCCGGCACGCCTCGAAATCGACTCTTGCGATGAGGGAATGCGCATGCTTCGAACGGGGATCAATCAGACTCGCCTGGCGACGTTTCGTTTGGCTCGTTCACAAGCCCAGCCAGAAACCGCAGTTGCGGTGGCCGGTCTATCGGATATGTTTGGACGTATGACGTCGCCAGCGTCTTCATCTGTTCAAACCTGTGTGCGTCGTCCCGACTCGCTTTGACCCGTGGTCCTGAATGGACTGCGGGTCTTTTCTTTTGACAGTGATGGACTTTGCGTCGCGACGTTCATCGGTGTCCGTTTCATTGCCGTTCGCTGGCCGATTGACCGCAAGTGACCCCGATATGCTCCGTTGCACCAGATTTGGTGCAACCGTTGGTGCAACGAAAGCCGACAACTGTACGCCATCGGTCCCCGTCGCCCGCGCAGTCTGGCCTTGTGATGACATCCCATCGAGGGGGAGTGATGGCAGGGAGTCGAGTGCACCAGCGACGTCGAGTAGCTTCGGGTCGGTGTACACGTTCATCGTCAGGCCGATTTCGCTGTGGCGCATCGCAGCTTGTGCGGTTCGCGGAGCGACTCCCCCTTTACTCAACAGCGTGCCGAAGGTATGCCGCAACGCATGCACGTCGAGCCGGCGACCCCATTCATCAATCTGTGAGATTCCGGCGGTCTTCAGATCGCGCTTCAGAATGCGATTCAATCCTTCGGGGACGATGAATAGTCGTTCATCGGCGATCGTGGTTGGCTGCCGGCTCGCTGTCATCGCGATCACGGTCGGCCCGTGGTCGTCTTCGCGCTTGCTGGCAATCCATTCCTTCAGATCGGCGACAACATCGTCTCTTAGGGGAATCTGGCAGCCTTGGCGGTTCTTTTCGTCGCCGGCCTTCAACTCGATGTATGGCATCGGCACTTCGAGATGACACTGCCCCACCGTGATCGAGGCGAGTTCGTTGCGGCGCAGTCCCGTCAGCACCAGCATCTTGTAAATCAGCGCCCGTTCCCAACCGACCCGTTCCAGTCGGGCGCGGGTGTTAGGCGTCAGGTTCGCCGCTTGTGTCCCCTTGTGCCCCCCCCCCCCCTCCCCCACCCCGTACGTTGTACGAGTCTCTTTCCCGTCGAGGGCTGAATTCGTTGAACCCCCTGTCCATCGCGTCGGCGCCATTCGCCGCCCCCTGGACTCGTTGGCCGACAACGCCGGGAAGCTCACGAACTGTGGCAATACGGTCCGCGATGGTCCGCAAGCTGGTTCTGCGATGACCGGACGACGCACAACGAAGCGTTCGCGGGCATGAGAACTCGAATTGACGGGTCCCGCCGCGTGGCGGCACGCTCCCGTCGCTAACGAGCGGGGCGGGGGGCGCACGACACCGGGGAGGCGCATGTTGAATGCACCGCACATGCGGAAGAGGCACGAAACGGATGGAGATGGCCTGCGTGCCGTGTTTCGCACACTTTTTGCCCTCGCACCCGTCTCAGCGACCGCGGCACGAACGCCGACCATGCGGCCACGGCTTTGGCTCATCGGCGACCCAAGTGAATTGCGCAGACGTGCCATGCTACATCAACGATTGGTCCGGTTTTTGCATATTCGAAAGGTAATCGCAACACCTAGTCAATTTGGAGGAATCGATGAACGAACTTGATCTCTCAGCCAACGACATCGAAGTCAAGCGGATACTACGAAATCCGTCGCCTGCGACTCTCTATCAAGAGGCCATGAATCGCGACCCAAGAACCGCGATTTCGGATCGAGGAGCGTTGATTGCTTACTCAGGAGACAAGACGGGGCGTTCCCCCAAAGACAAACGGGTGGTAAAGCACGCGGAATCGGAAGCGGACATCTGGTGGGGTTCGGTGAACATGCCGCTGGAAGAGCATGTTTTCGCGGTCAATCGCGAGCGGGCGATCGACTATCTCAACACGCGAGACACGCTTTACATCATTGACGGATTCGCGGGTTGGGATCCGAGTCATCGCATTAAGGTCCGCGTCATCTGCGCTCGGCCTTACCATGCCCTGTTCATGCACAACATGCTGATCCGACCGACACGCTCGGAACTGGCTTCCTACGGCGAACCAGACTGTGTGATCTACAACGCCGGAGCCTTTCCTGCAAACCGCTACACATCGGGAATGACGTCAAAAACGAGTGTCGACCTCAGTCTCGAAAGGCGGGAAGTTGTGATTCTCGGCACGCAATACGCAGGCGAGATGAAGAAGGCGGTCTTCACATTGATGAACTATTTCATGCCGAAAGTGGGCGTGCTTTCCATGCACTGTTCGGCAACGGCGTCGGCAGAAACGAACGAATCGTCTGTGCTGTTTGGCCTCTCTGGAACTGGAAAGACGACCCTTTCAGCCGATCCCAATCGCCTGCTGATTGGAGACGACGAGCACTGCTGGACCGATGCCGGGATCTTTAACATCGAAGGCGGCTGCTACGCCAAAGCGATCTATCTGACCCGCGATGCCGAGCCACAAATCTTTGAGGCACTACGGTTTGGCGCGGTTTTGGAAAACGTCGTCTACGATGAAGCCGACCATCATGTGGAATTCGCTGACGCGAGTATCACTGTAAATACGCGGGGGGCCTATCCGATCGAGTTCATCGACAACGCCAAGATCCCCTGTGTGGCCGGCCATCCCCAACATGTGATCTTTTTGACCTGTGATGCCTTCGGCGTACTTCCGCCGGTCAGCAAGCTGACGCCTGAACAGGCGGAGTATCATTTTATCAGCGGATACACGGCGAAGGTTGCCGGAACCGAAGTCGGCGTGACCGAGCCTAGCGCAACGTTCTCGCCGTGCTTCGGTGGCCCCTTCCTCGTATGGCATCCAGCGAAATACTCCGAGTTGCTGGCCGAACGAATTCGTAAACACAAGGCCTCCGTCTGGCTGGTCAACACGGGATGGACGGGAGGTTCCTACGGGGTGGGTTCACGGATCAAACTTGGTCACACTCGCGCGATCATCAATGCAATTTACTCCGGAGATCTCGCGCGTGCCGAAACAACGACCGACCCCATTTTCCAACTGAAAGCGCTTACGAGTTGTCCCAATGTGCCTAGCGAACTACTGGTGCCAAGAAACACCTGGCAGGACAAGGCGGCATACGACACGACCGCGCGAAAGCTGGCGGGATTGTTCAACAAGAATTTCGAACAGTACGCCGCAGGCGTCAGGGCGGAAGTCCGCGGGGCGGGGCCAACTCTGTGAATGTAAACCGGATGGACTCAGTTCGCACTTGATGAAAGCATCTCTCTCAAGCGATGCGGCGTGATTGAACGACACACCAAGCGCGCGAATTCGTGCATGGCGCGCGGATTGCGAGCGAATATGCACGATTTGTTCGTGTGGACTCGATGAGATGCAAGCTGCTGCGAGTGGTGTCGAGCTTGCGCCGCTGTGGTCATCGCCGGCAACGACACTCAGGGGGTAAACGATGCCGAAAGAGGAGACTCTCAGCCTGCTGGTTGTCGATGATGACGTGCGATTCCGTCTCACAATGGTCGATCGCTTTCGTCGACAAGGATTCGACGTTTACGAAGCAGGCGATGCGGAAACCGCATGGGATCTGGTCCAGCGGCGGGAGTTTGACGTCGCCGTGTTCGACATGGTGATGCCGGGGCAGTCGGGACTGGAACTTCTGGAACGGATCAAGAGTACTGACACAGAATGCGAAATCATCATGCTCACGGGGCAGGCCAGCGTCGACTCTGCTGTTGCCGCAATGAAGCTGGGTGCCTTTGACTACCTAACGAAGCCATTTCCACTGGGAGAACTCGAAAAGCTCATCGAGAAAGCGCGCCGGCAACGCGAGTTATCCAAAGAGAACCGTCAACTCAGGACACTGTTGACGCGTAACCGTCCGGCTCGACGGATCATCGGTGAGTCGCGTGCGATGCAGGAAGTCCTCAGGCTCATCGACCGAGCCGGTGCCAGCGACAAGCCGATCTTGATCCAGGGAGAAAGCGGCACGGGAAAAGAACTCGTCGCGTGGGCGCTTCACGAGCGGAGCGCGCGCGTTGCCCGACCGATGGTTGTGATCAACTGTGCCGCGTTGCCGGAGACCCTCTTGGAAAGCGAGCTGTTTGGGCACGAAAAGGGAGCCTTCACGGGTGCGGTTTCGGCGAAACCGGGGCTGTTTGAAGTGGCCGACGGAGGAACGTTGTTCATCGACGAGATCGGCGAAATGCCAGGCTCCGTCCAAGTGAAACTGCTGCGGATTCTCGAAGATGGATCGCTTCGACGGGTCGGGTCAATTCGTGAGCGGCAGGTACACGTTCGGCTATTAGCGGCGACAAATCGCAATCTGGAACGACAGGTCGAATTTGGTCGGTTTCGCGAAGATCTCTACTACCGGATCAACGTCATGTCGCTTGAATTGCCTCCTCTGCGGGAACGGGATGGCGATATCCCCCTGCTGGTTCAACATTTTCTTGGGAAGCGTTGGGAGATCGAGGATCAAGCGCTCGAGTTGTTGCAAGGATACCATTGGCCAGGCAACGTTCGACAGTTGATTAACGTGCTGGAGCGCGCACAGATCCTGGCAGACGAACCGGTCATTCGTTCAGCGAACCTTCCTCGTCAGGTGCTTAAGCACACAGCGATGGAAGGACCGCGCATCTGGCAGGAAACGGACGAACTGGCTGCGCTGCAGCGATCAAAGATTTTAGAAGTGCTGCGTCGCGAGGAGGGCAACAAGACCCGTGCCGCGCGTGCGCTGGGAATCGAAAGGCGAAAGCTCTATCGCTTGCTGGAGAAGTTCGACATCCAGGAGGACGAGATCAGCACGATCACGCGCACGTCGACTCAGTGACGCCAAGAGTGCGTCAGTGGATGCGTCGCCTTCACCCTCGGGTTGAACTCAGTCACGACGTCCGGCGCGGCAGAGTTACCCTGACTTCTGTACCGTGTGAACTCGGTTCACCTAGTTCGACGCGTCCACCGTGACCCGACACAAGCCGCTTGACGATCGCCATCCCGAGCCCAGTGCCATGAGGCTTGGTGGTGTAGAACTCATCAAAGATGCGACTCCGCTGTTCTTCGTCGAGTCCCGGCCCGTTGTCACGAATCGATATGCAGAGCGCGGGATGATCATTGAGCGTGGCCTCGGAATAAGAGACTTCGATCTCCACGGGATCGCGACACGCGGCGAGTGAGTTTTCGAGAATGTTGCGGAACACCTGGCGCATGGCAAAGGGATCCACGTCGCTCTGCAAGTCGATAGTGCAGTCGGATTCTCGGAAGCGAATGGTGCGTCCTTCGCGTTTGAGTGCCAAAGTCGTCCACGTATCGTGCAGAATGTTGTCAATATAGCTCGTTTGCAGATCAAGGCGCACCGGTGCCGCGAACTCGCGAACTTCTTCATACAACTGATGCAAGTCTTCTTGAGAAAGTCGAATGTTGTTGATCTGCTGCATGACATCCGGCTGGCTGCCGACAGTCTCCGTCAAGACGTCGAGCGAGGCTTGCATGCGCTGTAATGCGTTTCGGCTTTCATGCGACAGCCCAGCCATGGCCGTACCGATTGCGGCGAGACGTTCGGCTTGGGCCAGCGTCTCCTCGGCGCGGCGGCGTTCAGTCACGTCTTGCTGCACGGCGACCCAGTGTGTGACCATGCCGTTTGCATCGTGGACCGGATCGATCGTGAGGTGGACGAGGTATTGGCTGCGATCTTTGCGATAGTTGATCAACTCGCACGAATACGGCTCGCCTTTCGCCAGTTGACTTCGGAGCCGCGCCAGCGTGACACGATCGGTGTTGGGGCCCTGAAGGATTCTCGGCGACTTGCCGATGATCTCCTCCGTCGTGAATCCGGTCATGCGACAGAACGCTGGTGTTACGTAGACAATCCGAGGCCCTGGAGAATCGAGTTCCGTCGTCGTGATGACGACGGAGTAGCTGAAATTCTCCACGGCGGCCTTGACGAGGCGGAGAATCTCCTCACCGGACCGATAGGAGGATGTCGTAGGATTAATGAGAGTCACGGCCTGAATTCGTCTGTGACAAGTAACGAGATGTGCCGCCGATCCTATCCAGGCCCGCATGCTAAGAAAAGGCCCGGAAAGGTCGATGGGTTGATTCGCACAGAGTCACTTCGACGGAGCGACGGCCGTCGATGACCTCTCAGACCAGTTCACCGATGACTTCGCCATGATCGATGGCAGGAATCGGCCGACCGTTGTGGTCGTTGAAACTGAGCGTGGGGTCGACTCCCAACACATGGAAGATCGTATGATGCAGATCCCCAGGTCGCAGCGGCCGCTCCGCCGGATGCTCGCCGAGATGATTGGTGGAACCGATGACGAGTCCGGGCTTCGTGCCACCACCGGCCACGAGCACCGAGAGGGCATTGCCCCAGTGGTCACGTCCCGGGGTTCCCTGACTCATCGGAGCGCCGCCGTTGCCGCCGTCGTTCATCTTGGGAGTGCGTCCAAACTCGCCACAGACAATGACCATTGTCTTGTCGAGTGTGCCGCGTTCGTGCAGATCGGTGAGCAACCCACTCACTGCCATATCCACATTGGGAAGATGCCGTTCCATCGTCTGTCGATGGTCCCAGTGCGAGTCCCATCCTCCGAAATGGCAGGTGACAACCGTCGAGCCCGCTTCCGTCAGCCGTCGAGCGAGCAGGACACTTTGTCCCCACGAGTTGCGCCCATAACGCTCGCGAATCTCTGGCGGTTCACTCTGTATGCTAAACGCTTCGCGAGCGGCGGATCCCGTCACCAGATCAAACGCCTGCTCGTCGAATCGCGACGTGGCCGCGAGGATTCCCTGGCGATCAACTTCGTGAACCAGTCGATCGAGATCGGCATTCAATGTTCTTCGATCTTCCAGACGATCGATCGACAGCCCGCCGATCGGGGAGAGGTTCTTGACCTGAAAGTTCTCGTTGTTCGGGTCACCCTCGGTTTCGAGAGGGGTGTGTTCGACGCCGAGATAATGTCCGCCGAAGTAGCCCGGGCGCAACCCGATGCTCATGGCATAAGGGATACCGACGTTCGCAGGCATGCCGGGTTGTCGAGAACCAACGACCTTCGTCGCGACGCTGCCAAAGAACGGGTAACGCTGAGGAGTGTCTCCACCACTGACCCCTCCACGACCGGTCAGCATCCAGTGACCACCGGTAAAGTGGTCGCCCGAATCGTGGTGCATCGATCGGATGATCGAGAACTTGTCGGCAACGCTCGCGTGTCGCGGGAACATCTCAGTGACGTCCATCCCCGGCACCTTGGTCGGGATGTGCGTCCAGATGCCGCGATAATCGACCGGGGCATTGGGTTTGGGATCGTACGTATCGTGCTGACTGGGGCCACCATCCAGCCAGATGAGAATGAGCGAGGTATCCTTGGCCGCGCTCATCGATTCGTTCGCGACGGCCCGGGCGGCCAACAGTTGGCTGAGCGACAAACTCCCCATTCCTGCCAGGCCGACCTGCAGGAATGACCGCCTGCTCCAGCCGTCGCAGTAGGGCCGAGTCTTGTCCAAATCAATCCGAAGCATCCCCACCCCTCCTCGTTGCATCGTACAACCGGGGATGACATCCATCCCTCTTGATGCGTTATAGGGTAAATCGTCCGAAGGCAGTTCGCAAGATCAGGCCAATGCCGTCTTTCGCTCCGCCAAAGAGCGAAGGAATTCGGTCGGAGCTTGAGACCTGACAACGGTCCAGTTCATCGCACGAAATCCCGCTCGGCAAGCGGAACCTACTGGTATTGAAGTCGCCACTACGTCAATCCGCTCAGCGTCCCCGTCGAGTCCTGGAAAGTCTCGACTTCCAGACCCATTCCCTGGACGAGTGTCACCAATACGTTCGACAACGGGGGATGCTGTTCGGCGTCATGGGCGATGTGCTGGCCGTGCTTCAGTCCAAAGGCATGGCCGCCAGCGACCAGTAACGGCAGGTTGTCGGGGGAGTGGTCGCCACCTTCGCCGGAGTTCATCCCCGAGCCGTACATGATCATCGTGTGGTCGAGCATGTTCCCTTCCCCTTCGGGAGTCGACTTGAGGAACGTCATGAAGCGACCGAGCCGTTCGAGGTGGAAGCGATCGATACGGGCGAGCGATTCGAGCATGCTTGCATCGCCTCCATGATGCGACAGTTCATGATGGTTCTCTCCTCCACCGCCGTATCCTCCGGCTTCACGCGACCATTCGTAGGTGATGACGCGCGTCATGTCGGTGGCGAACGTGAGGTAGCTCAGTTCGAGCATCACATCGATCCACATCGGTCGATCATGCGCATCCCCCGGCTGGCTGCCGAGTTGCAGGTACTGCGGGTTCACTTCGGGCTTAGGAACATCGACCCAGTCGACCAGTCGTTCGACGCGTTGCTCGGTCTCTCTCACCGAGTTGAGATACTCGTTGAGTCGCTGCCGGTCGGACTGACCGAGTTGATTCTCCAGTCGCTGAGCCTCGGCCAGCACATCATCGAGGATGCTGCGTTTCTCGGCATAGCGACGGAGCGTGGCCTCGCGAGAGGCGGCGTCATCAGGGACGAACAACCGTTCGAAGAGACGGCGGGGACTGTTCTCGGCGGGGAGCGGTGTCCCGTTACGATCGAAGGCGAGTGTGTGTGAGTGACCCGCCGAGCCAGTGCCGCTGCCATCCGACAGTTCCAGCGAAGGAACTCGCGTTTCTCGACCAACACTCTCAGCCACGAGCTGGTCGACTGAAATCTGATTCGAGTAATCACGTCCCGGTGTGCCTGTCAGGTCGGCACCCGTCAACCAGGTGTCGGCTCCCGAATGGCCACCTTGCGAATGGGGATGCCCCAAGCCGGACAGGACACTGAAATCATCGCGATGCTCGGAGAGCGCCTCTAAGGTTGGCGACAGCGTGTAGTCCTTGCCGGTGTCCTGCGGCACCCACTGCAGAATGTTCACACCGTTGGGGACGTAGCAGCAGATCATGCGTGGCCGCGGTCCAACCTGCGAAGATTCCCAAGGAGTAAACTGCGAAGGTGCCGCCCACCCTTTACGAGGCTGCATCGCATCGAGCATCGGCAGTGCGAGCGCAACACCCATCCCCTTCAAGACAGTGCGACGCGAAAGGGGTTGTCGAGTGGAAAGAAGCATGGTGCTTTAATTAATGAGGGACTCGGTTCGTGATCAGCAGTAATCGACAATCGACGATAACATAAGATCTCTCGACGTTACCCAGATGACTCCGCGGGATGCTGGGGCGTCATCCTGCGTAGCCCGTACTTTTCAATTGTAGCATACACTCGCTCTTCCCACGCCAGTGCAGCGGCGGCTTGTTCGGGGTCGACTTCAAGTTTTTCGAGAACTGGTGATTGTTTGATCCCCAGCGACTGCAACAGCGTCGTCAGCAGATGATGCTTTTCACGCGGCGTGAAGTAGGTAAAGGCGAGCCGCAGCGAAGGGAGGGCGATCTCAAACTGTTCGGCGGCCAGCGACATCAGCAACTCATCAATGCTCTGCACCAGTCCGGGGTGCCGTTGAGCCGCCTCGCGAGCGAGACAGAAGAGTCCGTTGAGGAAGTCGCCGATCTCTTCGGGGTCGTGAAAGCCGCGCATCGTTTGTCGAATGACGTCTTCGTCGGCCTCATGCAGTGTCCAGAGAGCGCCGACGGCGGCACCTCGTAGAGAGGGCAATTGATGTTGGTCGTGCTGCACGCGATGCAGTAACGCGACGAAATCGATGCGACTCAGTTGCAACAGGCTCTCGGTACGCTCGAAGGCTTCGACAAGTTGACGCACTCCATTGATAGTGGCCTGCTCGTCGCCCGATGATCGTCCGATCCCTTCGAGCAGCCAGCAACAGCGGGCGAAGTTCTCCTGCAAAATCGCGGCCAGGCCCGCCGCCTCGTGCATGCCGAGGACTTCGTCGTAGCAATAGAGAAAGAGGAGGTGTCCCAGCGACTTCACCACGGTTTCAAAGTTCCCATCGGCCCGAATCTGAGCAATCAACGGTGCGTTCAAATCAGCAGCAACGACATCGAGTCCGGCGAGGGCGGCATCGAGTAAGAGAAGGGCGGCTTGCTCGGCGTTACGTTCGATGGCGCGGGCTCGCTCTCTCACGCGTTCGCCGGCTGCATCTTCCAGTGACGTTCCATAGCGAGAAGCCTCAACGGCGGAGGCATTCAGTTCCGGCGACCACTGAACGCGCCAGAGTTCGATGATCTCGGTGAGGTCTTCACGAGTTGTGAGATCGGTCCCCCCTGTACGTTGAAATCCCGTCACACCGAGGAGCCGAAGCTGATGGAGTGTCTGACTCTTGGGGCGATCGCCATTCTGCAACAGGTCGATCCTCACATTGTCCGCCCTCCGCTTCGGTTCAAAACCACATTCGGCGAGCCGACTTTCGATGTCACGAAGCAAGGGAGGGAGTGGGGCGTCGGCGGCCAGTCGGCCTTGCAGGTCGCCGCGAAAGACTTCGAGCACGGCCTCGAGAAATGGAGACTCGCATCCGTATTCGAGTTCTTCTTTGACAAGGGCGGCGGCCACACTGTCGAGCAGGTCGTTGCGCCACACGACTTCGCGGCCACGCAAGGCCGCGAGGGCACGGGCCGTCGTGTCGACGGCGATGACATCGGCTGTGCTGGCGGTCTGCTTCCGCTGGCGAACCATCGTCACAACTTGCTTGAGCAACGGCTGATGATCGAAAGGCTCTCCCTTATGAGAGGCTCGCCAGACGATGTCGTAAAAGCCCGGACTCGGCATGCCGGCCGAGTAGCCCGTCAAACTGTCGAGACGGTCATAGGCATAAGGCGTGAGGGCGATACCGCGTTCTTCGTTCTCCGACGGCTCGCTGAGTTCGACTCCAAGCGGATCATCGACGCCGACACCTTCGACATCGTTCAACCGGGAGTAGATGGCCGAACTGTGAAAGCCTCCGGTGACGACCAGTATCGGCCCCGATGACTCTTCGAGAGCCATGCGAACTTGCTCGGTCATATAGGCTTCGCGGCGACGATCAGAGAGGCGAATCTCTTCTTGAAACAGCCGCACATGAAAACAGAAGTGATGGCAGCGGGCGAAATAATCATCGAGCGTGATGTTCGGATCCGACTCAATCATGCGATCCCAGAGTTCATCAAAGTCATCGACGCCGACACGCTCGCAAAGAGTCTTGACGTACTGTCCCCTCCGGAGGTCAGCATCGGCGTAACGTTGTTCGCTGGCAGTGGGATCGTGAGCGACATCCGCCCATGGGAGATCGATGAAGGTCGTCACGGCGCCGACATCGCGAGCGGCCAGCAGTGCCTGCCACTCGGGTGAGTAATCGCAGAACGGGTAATAGGCTCCACGACGGCCGCCACCGGTCAATGACACGTAACTGAAGATCGCGATCGGCAAATGATGATCGAGCAACAGTTCATCCATGCGACTATTGAAGTCACTTGGCCCCTCGATGAGGACATGCGTCGGTTTGAGGTCGAGGATCAACTCCCGCACGAGCCTCGCCGCCGCCGGGCTGTGATGCCTCACGGGGAAGTAGACGACCGGCCGCCGGCCAATGGCAGTTGGCAGATGGCAGACGTCGAGAAAGGAGGGTTCGGACATGGATTAGCTGATGGCCAGTGGCTGATCGCTGATGGCAAGCAGGAAGATACCAAATTGAAAGCTCCGGCCATCGGCAAACAGCGACTCGCCATCTGCCTTCCATCGATAGCCAACGACGAATCGGCCCGCTACGATGCGAACTTCCTGTGCCTGATTCCAGGGTCAAGTCCCGAAAAAAATACGATACCCCCCATTGATCGACAACCAAGAGTGAGAGGCGCATTCATGAGTCAACCAAACAACGGCCCGGTCGCCCCCAATGCCTATCGCCTGCTGTGGGCAGGGTTCTTTGCCATCTTGGCTGCAGGTGTGGGGTTCGCGATCCGCGGTGCCCTTTTGAAGCAGTGGGGGGCCGACTTCAACTTCACCGATGCTCAACTCGGGCGAATTAACGGAGCCGGTTTTACCGGTTTCTGCTTCGGCATCGTGATTGGAGGAGTGATCGCCGACAAAATCGGTTACGGCAAACTTGTTATCGCAGCGTTTGCGTTTCACGTCTTGTCGGCGTTTGTCGCATTTGGGGCAGTCGAAGGTTCTTCAACGGAGTCAGCATATCAGTTTCTCTTCTGGGGATCGTTCCTGTTTGCGATCGCCAATGGAACCTTAGAAGCTGTGGCTAATCCCCTGGTGGCGACGTTGTTCCCCCACAAGCGCGCACACTACTTGAATATCCTTCACGCAAGTTGGCCCGCCGGCTTGGTACTGGGGGGCTTTATTGCGATCGCGATGGGCAATTTGTCGTGGCAATGGCAACTCGGGATGTTCCTCGTGCCGACGGCATTGTACGGAATCATGTTCCTGGGTCAGCCGATGCCAAAGTCGGAAGCCTCGAAGCAAGGTTTGAGTTTGGGAGAAATGTTCAAGGATGTCGGCATCCTGGGCGGTATTGTGGTTTGTTACCTGATCGCCCTCTTCTTCGGTGACACTCTGAAGCCGCTGCTGACTCCCGCGGATGCCACTGCTGAACAAGTCACCCAGGCTGCAGCAACAGCCAAGTACATTGGATACGGCATCGGTTCCGCGCTTCTGATCTCGATCGGAGTGATCACGAAGTTCTCAATCGGATCACCCCTGCTGTTCGTATTGTTTATCGCCCACGCACTCGTTGGCTCCGTTGAGCTTGGAACGGACGGGTGGATTCAGAATATCACGGGAGCCATCTTCACTCCGACATGGGGTACGGTTCTCTTTATCTTTACGTCGGCAATCATGTTCAGCCTGAGGTTCTGTGCCGACTTTATCGAGAAGAAGATCGGACTCTCTCCGGTCGGCCTGTTGTTTACGTGTTCGGTGCTGGCCTGTATCGGACTGCTCCTTGCCAGCCGGGTGAATGCACTTCCTGTCGCGTTTGCGGCACTCGGTGTCTATGCGTTAGGCAAGACGTTCTTCTGGCCAACAATGCTTGCGGTCGCTAGCGATCGCTTTCCGCGAACGGGTGCGGTCGCAATCTCCATCATGGGAGGCATCGGCATGATGTCTGCCGGATTGATTGGGTCGGCAGGACTTGGTTATTTCAAGGATCGCTATTCGGGTGAAGCTCTCGAAGAAGCGAATCCCGCACTGTTCGCTGACTACAAAGCAACGGATGAGAGCGAATTCCTGGGATTCGAACCGGCCGTCGGAATCGATGCCAAGAAACTGGGAGAAATTGAAGGCGAGCTGGCAGAACTTCAGAAGGAAGACCCAACGGCGACGATGGCCAATCTTTCAGAAGATCAACAGACCGTGGTAACTGCTTCGATCGACGGCGCTCGCAAGACGCTCGTGACTGACGCCATCATCCCCGCGACCATGGCCGTCATCTATCTGTTGATGGCCCTCTACTTCAAGTCGATCGGTGGATACAAGGTCGTCCACATCAATGGCGGCAAAGACGAGATACCGCCGGACGAAGGAGTCGCACACGGATCATTCGAAGGCTAACGAGCCGCGGTTGAAGAACTAACTCGCAGCGCCAGCTAAAGTGGCGTGAGGATCAGGCTCTGGCGCTGCGGGCTATCGTGGGGTTTGAAATTGCCTCGCGGAACTCTCGCGAGTTCCGCTACGGCTACCATGAAGCGTGCATCATCGACACGATGTCGCGGGCCAGTTGGTTGACGGCATCTTGATTTCCCGTCGCCAGCGATTGGCCCACTTCGGGTGCGAAGCTGATCTGCGATTCCAATTGAGCCAGTGCGGGATCAACAGCGATCTGGCGTTGAGCGAGGATTTCGCCGGTTCGCGCATCCTCCCAGGTGACGATGATGGAAATCGCCAATTCGAGTTCGCGTGGATCGTCGTAGCGGTTCTGATTGTCGACCCGCTTCGTGATGCCGGCGATATGCCCAGTGAGAATCGTGTCCGCCGCTTGAGCCGACGTCAGCCGATAGGGGGTTTCTGACTGAATCTGTTTCTGGACGGCTTCCGTCAGCAACTGCTCGTAGCCGCGTCGATGATCATCCGACGTAAATGTCGGGACATGCACGCTGCGTATGTGCGGCGAAAAATCCCCGCCGACCGTGTAGCCGCAGCCCCAGGCGACCAAGGGAAGGCCGCAAAGGAAGAGTCGACGGTCGAATCGGACGTTCATGTCGTCGTCAGAGTCCTACTCTGCCGGGAGGCTGTGGGAGCGGAGCTGGCGCGGATTCCGAGGGCGTGGCGTTGTAAGGTACAGGAGCCGGGGCTGATTCAGGAGGCGGTTCCAACTCCGGCGGTTCCTCGGCACGCCGCAAGAACCCAGGCCACCAACTTCGGGTGGGCTCTTCTGGCTCCGCCGATTCTTGAATTCTGGCTGTCCCCGCACCGACCGGCATCGCCGATTGCCCCTGGTCTTCAAGTTGCGACAAGACCTGTCTGGCCTGATTCGCGTAAGTCGAGTTGGGGAAATGATGCAAGATGTAGTTGCACTGCAAGGCAACCGATGCAGGTTGATCCTTGCGCAAGTAGTACTCGACTTTCTCCCACTCGCGGGCGACTTCGTCATCGGCGATACGAAGGAGTTCCTCATCAAGTCGACGGCGCTGTTCAGGATCGAGATCGGGGAAGATTTGCTGTGCTGTTTCCTTCAGGCCACGAGCTTCGTGCAGCGGTCGGCTGTCGTAGGTCGGCCCTTGGTATGTTGCCAGAGTGACATGCGAACCCAGCAGGAACGCGTCCTGGAAGTGCGGGCTGTCGGGATACTGGTCACGCAGCAAAGCGTAGTAGTACGCCGCATCGTCAAAGTCATCCGACTGCAGTTTGAAGTTTGCGGTCAACATGAGGGCATCGTCGGCCAAAGGACCGGTGGGATCGTTGAGCCAGACGGTTCGGAGTGCCTGTTCGGCACGTCCCGTCGTATCGAAGAGGGGACGAGTATGATCGGTCAGGTTGGGCACGAGCGCCGCTGGCGGGTCGCGGTGATTCAGCGATGGTTGCGATTCTGTCTCCAATGAGGCCAGGCGAACCTCGCTGGGCAGCGTTTCTTCAGGGAATCCGAGCCAGTAGTGAGCGATCGAGAACATTCGCTGCGAGACGTTGTTCAGGTGTCGCGTCGATGGATAACGGTTGAGCAATTCGTCGTACGAGTCCTGCGCATGAGAAAATCTGCCTTGGGCGAACTGGGCCTCCGCCAGCATAAAGAGCGCGTCTTCCTCGATCGGATCGCCGAAGTTCTCGTATGCATCACGCGGGTCGGCTACGTCTTTGTTGAACCAGCTCGCAAACCGGTTCTGCCACGAGCGATGACGGCGTTCCCGCATCCGCGCCAGTTGTGCAAACGCATCCTCGGCTTCGGCAAAGTCGCGTTCGTTGTAGAGTGATTGAGCGGAGTCGTAGTGTTGCCAGCCGTGTTCGTCGCCCAGGTTCGACATACTGGACTGCTCTGAATCGCGACTGCGTCCCAGGAATGAGCCAGCACCTCCATTGGTCATCTGGCATCCTGACTGCAGCAGGCAAGCCATTCCGACGACAAATGGGACCCAGAGTTTTGGAGTCGCATAGGCGATACAAATCGAGCGCCACGCCACGACCAGCGGCCGCAAAGACGAGTCGTCCTTGCGTTCGTGTCGCGTCGCCGGGTGTGTCCCATGTCTGAGACAACTGAAAAATCGCACCTGCATCCTTGCGGTTCCCGAGGGGCCAGGCCCCGTTGGGTTTCAGTACAATCCAATTTGAATCTGTATGCGGCGCGACGGTGTCATGCCGCGACTAAAACGTCAAATACCGCAACATTTTCGGCCGGCGTTCGAGAACATGCGTGATCGCCGACACAAGAAATGCGTGCATCTCGCGATACTCGCCGGGTGTCGGTGAGACGTCTGCCTGCTGAATATCGGGTTCCTCAATCAGCCGTCCTAACATTTCGATGGATGACGAATGGACTTCAGTCGACTTGTATTCCGGGCGGCCGCAACGGGAGCAAATGACTCCACCTTGCGAAACCCAGTATCGAACGCCTGAGGCCGTTCCCGTCGGTGCATCGCACCGGAGGCAACGGTCCAACTGGGGCAATTGTCCGATTTCTCTGAGGACGATGAGTTGAAAACGAAAGAGCGGCAGTCGCGGATCGGGATTCGAGGCGAACTCTGTCAATGCCTGGACCGCAGCCGAGTACAATTCGGGATGCGGATCATGTTCCAGAGTCAGTCCGTCGAGAAGTTCCGCGAGGTAGTAGCCGCAGTAGAGGGGAATCAGTTGATGGGATGGGAGTCGAAACGCCGTGATGAGTTGGGCCTCGGTTAACAGGTCCAACCCACCCGATTTCGGTCGAAACACTATGCGAGACCTCGATAACAGGTCAAGACCAGCCTCGAAGGGGCCTTTCAGCCGCTTTGCTCCCTTGGCAAGGGCGGAAATCTTGCCAAAGTCATGTGTAAACAGCGTGACGACGCGGCTGCTTTCACTGAAATCAGCCAGCCGAATGACGATGGCTTCGGTCTTCTCTGCCGATGTGCTCACTCGTTGCCGCCGTCGTAACGCTCCGGAAGGAGGACTTCGCGAATCCCACGGGCCATTGGCAGTGCATTGAGACCGACCGCCACTGTGGCCAGCGTCCAGAGAATGATCAGGACGCGCGTCGTCTGATTCGAATTGTGAGTGGCTAGAAACTCGATCGTCGAGTGCGGTACCGTGATGAACAGCAAACTATACGACCCGTAATTGTCGTAGCGCTCGCGGGTGGCGAATTCAATGATATGGGGAATGATCATGAACAGCGCCAGAATGATGACGGCTAAAACGCGGCTATGGGAGGGACGCAACTCGTGGGAGAGGTTCATCAGCATTCGACCCAGGAACGACGAGAACCCTAGAAAAATCAGCAGATAGGCACCGGCTGCCCAGAGTACTCCCCAAGGGAAGTCGCTTGCCAATGCGAAGTAACGCACGCAGTATGAAGTCACGGCGAACATCAGGGCGATGTGGCCGATGATATAGAGCAGCCCCCGCGCGCCACCGGGCATCCAGGGGAGCATCACGAATCGCAAAAACGACGATCTCGGGAGTCGATTCGTCAATCGTGGCGAGAGCTCGTCCCAATCGGTGACGGCGAACAGACCGACCGCCGCCCAATGAATCATCGATAAAATGACGGCAACGACGAAGAAATCCGAATTCGTCGGTGCTCCAGCGACTTTTGCCTGCCAATAAAAGATCGACATCCCTCCCCAAAGCAACAGGAATTGAATGCTACTGACGATCCGCACTCCAGACGAGCGATTGTCGGCATCGAACGTGAGCAGGGCCGTCGAGATCTGCTGCAGGAGAAAGAAGTAACTCAGAACCCAGATGACGATCGTTCCCAGAACGTAACAGACAGCCGAGTCACGGAGGTCGACCCGCTCAAAGTACAAAATCTGCGGGATTCCGACTGCGAAAAAGAAAGCGACAAAGACTAGCCCGCCGAGCATCGCCAGCGTGGCGAAGATTTGCCACACCTTCTGCTTCGTCATCGCACCTGAGGTCAGGCAGATCATCGAGAGGACGACCGAGGCGTACATCACAATCCCCAACATGAACGTTCCTTGCAGCAGGTCCATCCCTTGCAGCAATGAAGTAAAGGCGATGAACGGTGCAATCGCGGCGTAATAAATCATCGTCTGCAGCAGCGCGCTCGACAGCTTGCCCCACACAATCTGCCGAGGCTTCAGCGTCGTGATTGAAAGCAGGTCGAACGTCGTTTCCTCGCGTTCCGCCAGCAGGGAGCGATAGGCCCCGAACGGCACGGCCACCAGGACTGCAAAGCACAAGACGCCGTAATACCAATGAAAGACGTCGCGGCCACCCGTGCCGAATTCGAGATTCGACCCCTCCATCATCGTGTAGTAGAACGAGACGATCCAGCACGCGATGAGCATCAGCATAAATGTCAGCACGAAGCCGCGGCTCTTCAGAGATTGCCGCGCTTCCTTGACCAGAATGGGATTGAACCAGTCTGTCAGCCGGTTCAGCCATCCATCGGAATGCAATTGGCCTGTCTCGACGCTCAAGGAAATTCTCCCCGCGAGTGATGTCCACGATCTAGGCGACAGCCGACTCCGTCGCGCCCCGGACGACTTGCACCGGGCGGCTTCCGCATTACCAGTTTAGTTGCGATGTCCCGCACTCGAAAGGATCGGATTGCTTCGATCGCTGGCACATACAACTCCTACAACCCCTGCAACCGTTCGTTGACGCCAACGGACCACGAACGGCCTGTCGAAGTGTCGATTCGCGACCCGTTCCTTGACGTAAGGTCGAATACACCCTTGATGACCTACCTTGAGACCTACTCCATGAATATCACATTCCGCCTCGTGATTGGGGTGGGAATTGCCTGCCTCCTGGGCCTGACCGCCCCAAACTCGGCCGCCGCCACGTTGCCGACACGTGTGTATTCGCCCAATTCCGGATTCGATTGGGAGTTTCCCGGAGAATACGAGATTCTCGGCGTGCCCGAGTTGCACTTGCTCGACCTCGGCAGGCTGTTGGAACCGCCTCCTCGAAACTCTTACCCGGCGTTTACTCCTCAAGCAGCTGTTCCCGAGGCAGCTCCCGCTGCTGGAATTCGAAACGCGGCTGACGGAACGTGGGTCACGCCAGGGCGGGCAGTTTTCCCAGGAAGTGCCGTTGGCCATCCGCCACGAGTGTCATTCACTGAGTACGCAGTCGCGGAACCGATCGCTCCGTCTGGCGTCGAAGCCGAACTCATTTCGGTCTGGTTGCCGCAACTGGTCCAAGAATGGGCCGGCAACACATCGCTGGCCGCGATGCCCTGGGCGGCTATCGGAGCAGGCAGTTTGATCCTCATCGTCTTAGCCCGCATGTTGCGGCCTCGACCAACGGCGAAGCGAAAACCGCAATCTCACACACGACAGACCTCAAATCTAACTCGATCGGTTCGGCACGTCTCTCAGGGCAGCCCAGTTTCCAGCAAGCTCAAACTTCATCCCGCGACAACTTCTGGCGAAGCAGATGGGAATGGAGAAGCGGAACTTGAAGACTGGATCGTGGAAGGGGCAGATTCCGCAGCCGATCATGCCCTGCGCGACAAGTCCGAAGAACGCCGACAACTCGAGTCATGGAGAAAGCTGTCGCAGGTGGCTTCGAAAGCCTTCATCTTGAAGGAAGAAGAGGAAGCTGCGAAACAAAACGCGTTGTGGCTCAGCCTTGTGGCCGTTGCTCTGGGAGTGAGCGGATTGGGAATCATTGCCACTGCGGCCGTTGGCCCCTACTCGCTCTTGTGCGGCGTCTGTCTCGCCGGCATGAGCCTCGTGATGCTGAGTTGGAGCGGAGTGAAGGTCGTCTTCCATCAGCTTCGGCGCTGGATTCTGTTGCGACCCGTTCGCGGTTGAAGACACTGAAGCCAAGCTGAGTGACTTGATTCTGACGGTCAGTTGGCATTCAGGCCAAACTCGCGAGATCGCAATACTTGCTTCCAGTGAGACTCTCGAGCACAAATGTATTCGTCACCTGCTCCGACGTCACACACTTCAAGAATTGAGAACTGCAGATACTGTGTGTGTTCTGCTCCCATTTCATCGAGCAAATGTATCAATTCCTTGTTCCCACCGTGACCGGACATCGCGTAGGCACTCCATCGCTGCCAGATTCCTACACCGCCATGAGCACTGCCGACATATTGCATCCCTGTTGAATTGTCAGTGATGACATAGATGCCAGCGACGTTGCCCAGTGCGGCACGCCACGATGGATTCGACTCCCGGACAATAATCTGAAGCATCTTGTGCGTCAGCAATACCGAATTGAAGCCCGGAAAGTCTCCGACGGAGAACTTCTGATCGCGAATCGCAGCCACAATGAGCATGTTCTCGTATCGAGGACCACGGAGATACGATTGCCGAAACGATTTATCAAACTCAACAATTGCGCGCCCAGTAAGACACTCAAGTCCAAGTACCTCCTTCGTCTTGTACGTGAATCCCTCTGGATTATGCGAGTTCCCTTTCTTGACGCCCAACACGTCGAAGATTCCCGCAAACAGCCAACGCATTCCACCCAGGTGGATCAGTGAGAGAATCTGGTGGCATTCAAAGTTCTTCTGATTCTGACATTCCTGCCATTGCTTCCATGTGCCAGCGAGAAAAGCCTCCAATGGACTCGATTCACGTCCTGTTGCACAGTGGATCTTGAAGTCACCTAGGGCGACTCCTAGCAATCGGATAAGATCTGCAAGCTTCAGCATGTTTTGAATTCGCCGTGGGTTCTCTGGGTGCATCACTCATACATCATCTCGCCTGAATTCGCAGATCGCGAAAGTGGACTTCGAATCCTTCTGATTGCAGTCCGATCCTTCCTGATCGCAGTTCCCCGGCCTCGCTCGTGCAGATCAGTTCTCCGTTCAAGCGTGCTTCCAACGTGCCGTCGTGAGAAACGATCTGCACGTGATTCCACTCGCCCAACGGCTTGCGTGCCGCATCGCGTGCTGCGGCATCGTCTTCAATCGTGAGTTCAGCGGCCCCGCCATTGGCCTTGATCGAACACATCTCCACGAACTTTCCCTGCACTTCCAGCGAAACGGGCCACACTTTGTGCGGCTCCTGAATATGAATCATGAAACCCGTGTTCGTGGCCTCCAGTCGAGCGGGATCGCTCTCTCCCTCTGGCGGAACAAGCAGGAAATCCGCTTCCAGGATGAAGTCGTCGTAGTTCTCTTTTGAGTAGAGATATCCACGCGGTTGGCCGCTGCAGACGATTTCGCCGTCGCGCTCTGTCCATGTCCCTTCTTCACCTTGAAAGGTCTGGAAGTCGGCGAGCGACAATGACCGCCACACTGGCTCAACCGACGCCTCCGATCCAGCACCAGGCTCATCCTCCATCTCGCCGCCGGCGCATCCCAGCAGTCCACACGCACAGAACACAACGGCGATTCGCAATGGGCAGTAACGGCTCATTTGTCGATCCGAGGGAGTCTTACGATTCTGAAAACAAGAACGTCGCTGGACGATACCGCACATGGGAACCTCTTCGCCAGTTTCAGGCGACGTTCATTCCACCGCTTGGTTGAAGCCACCCCAGTCGATTTCTGCACCTCGTTCGAGACGACCGAACCCGAATCCTCGATCAGGTGTCCTTGACACCGTTCAGCTCGCGGTTGAACCTGTTCGACTTCGCACGTTCTCATCCCTCGACTCTCGACTCTCGACCCTCGACTCATCATTATGCGACTGTGCATCGTCGACGCATTCACCGACCGCCCATTTGCAGGCAACCCGGCCGCCGTTTGTGAATTGAAGCATGAAGCCGATCCAAACTGGATGCAGAGTCTGGCTTCGGAGATGAACCTGTCGGAGACCGCATTCGTCCGAACTCTCGACGATGGCTTCGAGTTGCGATGGTTCACCCCCAAGCTGGAAGTCGATCTGTGCGGCCACGCGACCCTTGCATCCGCCCATGCCCTGTGGAACGAGTGGGGCTTCGACCCGAATTCGCCTATCAGGTTTCACACTCGCAGCGGCGTGCTGACCTGCGCCCGCCGGCAATCAATGATCGAACTCGACTTTCCAGCATTGCCAGTCACCGCCGCTCAGCCCCCGGCGGGACTCTGCGAGGCCCTGGGAGTAAAGCCGTCATACGTCGGTCGTTCGACGTTCGACAAGCTGATACTGGTCGAGTCCGAAGACGTCTTGCGGTCGCTCGCACCCGATTTTCATCGCATGCGGGAGCTGCCGATGCGTGGTGTCATGGTCACCAGTCCGTCGAGCGATCCTGCGTATGACTTTGTCTCCCGCTACTTTGCTCCCGGCGCGGGAATCGACGAAGACCCGGTGACCGGCTCGGCTCACTGCTGCTTGGGTCCGTTCTGGGGACAACGCCTGAGGAAGGAGTCGCTCGTGTGCTTCCAGGCATCACCACGCGGAGGTGTTGTTCACGTCGAACTGCGAGGCGATCGCGTGGCCCTCCTGGGCAACGCCGTTACCGTGGTCAGAGGTGAATTGGCGGAATGAGAGTCGTTGGCTTCTCTTTCTGATGCGTGAGGGCTACACCTTGCAGCCGATCGCGGCCTCCTCGGGGCCGTGCCAGAGTCTTTCGCAGGCCCACATGATGAATTGCTGGCGGAGAACGCCGCGCTGAGGGTGCAGGTTGCCGTGAGACATCACTCTGCATGGACTGATGTCGCTGCGGGGCCGACTGACGGCAGAACTGGATCGACTGGTGCTGCGGCCCCGATCGCACGCCGGCAACTGACCGACCGACAGTAAATTCGGCGGATGTGGGGCCCGCTGTCATGACGTGAGTATCCAGCGTCGAGGCTGCTCGCGCTGGACTTTACGAGATGAAATCCATAATGACTGATATCCACCCCTCGATCGGCAAAGTTCAACGTCCTCCGAACAGCGACCATGCTGAAGCGTTATCTGCTCCTCTGGCTGTCGGCATTGTCAGCGTTGGCGATTGCCTGGCCTCACCTCTGGAGAATGATGATCGCGGATTCCGTCGGTTCCGCGACCTTTCTCGAGTTCGACCCCTTTGTCGCCTCGAAGCCTTGGCTCAACCCGGTCGTCGGCGTCACGATGTTCTGCATTGGCTGTCTGCTTCCTCCGCAAGAGGTGAGGGAGATGGGGCGCCGCTGGACGACCGTCCTGTCGGGGACATGCGTGCAGTACCTCTCGATGCCTCTGCTCGCGTGGTCGCTGGGCACTCTGCTCAACCTGCCGCATGAGCTGCGCGTCGGGCTGATGATGGCCGGCTGCGTCCCCGGCGCAATGGCGTCGAATGTGCTCACGCTCCTTTCGCGCGGCAATGTGAGTTATTCCGTCGGTTTGACAACTTCGGCCACTTTGATTTCCCCCATCGTCGTACCGCTCGCGATGTGGGCCACACTTGGAACCACCGTCGATCCCGTCGTCTTTCTGAGCGCCAGTCTCGACCTGTTGCTTTTCGTCGTAGTCCCCGTGGTCGCTGGTTTCTTGATGGCACGGCAGTCGGCGTGGATTCGAAACCATCAGGCTTGGGGTGAATGCGTCGCAAACCTCGCCATCTTGTGGATTATCGCCGCCGTCGTCGGCATCAATCGTGGTCGCCTCAACGAAGTGACCGTGCCAGTCGTGACCGCCCTCCTGTCGCTCAACCTCTTGGGATACGCGGCAGGCTGGTGGGGAGGAAGGCTTCTTCGCCTCCCCAACTCCATGCGACGCGCACTGACACTCGAAGTCGGTATGCAGAACGCCGGCCTCGGAGCCGCTCTCGCAACCAAGCTGTTCGTCGACATGCCGGCGGCGGCTTTGCCACCGGCGCTCTATGCGTTTGGCTGCATGTTCACCGGGACGGTGCTGGCCCAGTGGCTGGGACGGACGGCGGCAGAAGAATCTGAGATTGAAAGCCCGTCTCGCGAAGCGGGCGCATCACCGCTCCAGTGATGTCTCGAGCGATTCGACGGCCTCCGACGCTTCGTCGGTATCCGATGCCATCGCGGCATCGCCTTCGGAAGACTTGGTATCGAGCACTCTCAACCAGATCGGCAGGCGGACGGCGAACGTGCTCCCTTTGCCGAATTCACTCTCGAGCGAGACGGTCCCTCCGAGCAATCGCGCCAACTCGTTGACGATCGACAGCCCGAGTCCGGTGCCGCCATATTCGCGAGTCAATGGGTCCTGCTGCTCCGACATGTTTCGTCCCTGGCGGAACTTGTCGAAGATCTTTGTTTGATCCTCAAGCGGGATGCCAATACCTGTATCTTCGACGATGCAGTCAAAAAGGTCTTCGTTAACGCGTTCGATGCGGAGCTTCACTCGTCCCCCTTCTGGGGTGAACTTCACCGCGTTCGAAAGCAGATTGACCATGATCTGCTGAAGCTTGCCTGCGTCCTGCTGCACGGAAATGAGCTGAGGATCGACCGAGGAGGTTAACTCCGTCGACTTACGCTCCGCGAGCGGACGCATCGACGACACGATGTTGTCGACCAGTTCGCGCGGGTCGAATTCCACCAGGCGGACATCCATCTTCCCTGCCTCGATCTTCGCGAGGTCCAGGATGTCGTTGATGAGAGCAAGCAGATCGTTTCCCGATCGCTGAATGTTCCCCAGATACTTCTTCTGGCGATCATTCAACGTGTCGGAGGCGACGAGGACTTCGCTGAATCCGATAATGCTGTTCAACGGCGTTCGCAACTCGTGGCTCATTGTCGCCAGGAACTCGTTCTTCAACTTGTTCATCTCGTGCAGCGACAAGTTGGCCTGTGCGAGTTCGTCGACCTTGGCATCGAGTACGGTATTCGTTTGCCGTAACTCACCCTGGGCGTCGACGAGGTGCCGGAGCATGCGGTTGTACGCATGGGAGAGCTCTTCGAACTCGTCCCCGGTGTTGATGTCGGCCCGCTGGTCGAGGTCGCCGTGGGCAATCGCGTCGCTCACTTCCTTGAGGTGCAGTACCGGCTTGACGATGACGTACCGGACGATGGCATAGGCCGCGAGCATGGCCAGAAACGACGTGACCAGAGCCGCAATGATCAGAATGGCGTTATTCTTCGCGACCTCTCGCTGCGTCTCCAACAGATCGAAGCTGAGTTTCGCGACACCCATCAGGTCGCCGAGTGCGACATCTTCCCCGCGCTTGACATGGCAGTCGACGCAAAACTGTTCTCGGGCGTAGATCGGCTCGTAATAGTGGTATGCCCCCGTCTCTTCGCCGTCGGCGGGCTGTTCGTCGGTATGGAATGCAGCCCCTTGTCGAATCGCACGGAGCGCCTCGTTCTCGGCATAGTCGGGCTGACGAGAAGGATCCTGCTCGTAGTTCTCGGGAATGAACTTCCACGCCAGCCCCCGCGACTCCTCGGGCTTGAAAGCGCTGTTGAGTTCCTCGATGCCCCCAATCGCTTCGACTTCGCCCGCAAGTGCGCTCCAGTGTAACGCCACCAAATCCTGAGAGATGATGAGCTGCGCCCGTTCCCGATGCTGATCTTGAATGATCTTGAGACTGCGCTGCGCGTACAGGTAGAAACTGGCGCTGATCAGCAGCATCAGCGCTCCCCCGAACAGAAATCGACATTTCCGTTCGAGGCTCGTTTCCCCCAACAGCCGTTTGACACCGCGATAAGACATCGACTCAATCAGGCAAAGGCGTCACAGTCGGAAATCCGCACTTTCCAATGGCATCGAGTGTATCACATATGGCGGCGATCCACCCATTGGAATCTGGCGATGGGAGTTGTAGTCGTTCGTTCATTCTTGCATGCCACGCGTTTTCCTTCTGCGTCGGTTGCGCCTTGCCACGCAAACGCCTTCTCGCGTTCGGGAGCCAGAGTCCAAGAGTACAAGAGTACGAGTAGACACACACGTCTGTTACTCTTGCGATACCCTTGCTGATACTCTTGCGTTTTGGTCACCAGACCGCGCGCAGGGAGATTCGTCGGTGTTCACGTTCCGCCTACCCTAAGCCTCGCGGTTGCGCCAGGCGCCACCCGCACCCAGGGACCGACTGCGTTCCCCAAGCCGAATCAACGCCGTCTCCGACCTCACCTGCGGGCGAGAGATTGAGTTAAACGCCCCACCCGGCGAGATAGGCCGTATGCACTCCATCGGCTAACCTGGCCGCATGCCGACGGCCCGACGCAATTGGACTCGTGAAGAAACGCTTGTTGCGTTCAATCTCTATTGCCGCACGCCGTTCGGACGGCTGCACAATCGCAATCCCGAAATCATCGCAGTCGCCGCCGCTTTGGGACGCACGCCCGATGCCCTGGCGATGAAGTGCTGCAACCTCGCTGCATTCGACGAGACACTGCAAGCACGCGGCATCTCAGGACTCAAAAGTACGTCGCGCATCGACCAACAGGTCTGGGACGAGTTCACCGCCGACCCCGAAAGCATCGCGTTCGAGGCCGAGCAGACTTATGCGGCTGCCCTCAACCAAGAGCCACGCACGACCGATGAGATTGAATGGGAAGATGTGCAGGGCCTCGACCGCACGGCTCTGACTAAGGTGCGAGTGAATCAGTCGTTCTTTCGCTCGCTGATCCTGACCGGCTACCAATCCCAATGCGCCGTGTGCGGACTGCCGATTGCTCAACTGCTGGTGGCGGCTCACATCATTCCCTGGTCGGTGGACCAGTCACAAAGGATGAACCCCCGCAACGGCCTCTGTCTGTGCATGCTGCACGACAAAGCCTTCGACACCGGCCTCCTCTGGATCGCAGCCGACTACAAGATTCAAGTCGCCGAACAATTGCTGAGTGCCAACAACCACCCTGCCGTCACCAGCAGCTTCACCACCTACAACGACCACCCCCTCACCCTCCCCACCCGCTGGCCCCCCGACCAGGAGTTACTGCAACGCCATCACGAACTGATCCTGGCGCGCTGATGTTCGGGCACGGAAGCAATGTGTCACGTTCTGGTGCTTCCCCGTGCAATGTGACTTGGTATCATTGAGTCAGTGAAGTCAACGATCGAAGGCCAATTGACCAAGGGAAACGGCGATGCATGCAATCTCAATCAAAATGCTGATTCCAACTCAGACGGATTCCGTGGCGAATCGCCTGAACATCGCAGCAATTGATCGATTGGTAAAAACTGATCGGTACAGGTTCGTTGTTGCCTGGGGAAAATGGCTGGGATTCACGGCGGAAGCGGTCAAACATCAGGTCCAGCAAGCTGAAGCAGATGACGCGCCTGAGGACGCAATTCAGAAAAGTGATAATCGCTGGCTCAGCCTTAGCGACATCCAATGCGAAGAGAACGTCCGCAAAGTTCGGAGAATTGCTGAGGCATCGGCCCTTCGCGGGTGATTTACCGAACGCGACGTACCAGTGTCGTTAGCCGGGCCTCGCATCGAAGCGGTCAGGCCGATCGAATGGATTCATACTGTAGGAGAGCAGCATTGAGTGGAAGTGTCGCAAAGCGCAAACGCCTAATCACAATCACCGCTGGAAACGTTCGCAATCATCACTTTTATATCAGCGGTCACTACGATTTTTTCCCTGATGACTGCGTCGGTTCCGCGAAGAAGGTGGCAGGGCATGGTCGCGAGATCGAGATTAACCTGGTCGGCCTTAATCGGTCGATCAAAACAGACATTGGGCGCGAGACTGTTTCCGGCAAACCTCGCAAGTTCTTTCGTGGGCGAAAATGGGTCCGCGAATTCTTCGAGTACCATGAAATCAAAATCGGCGACGTATTGGCATTAGAGCGTGTGAAATCTCGCTCATACCGGCTGTATCCGTTTCAAACTAAACCTGAGCGTTCCGCTGATTGGCACGCATTGATCGCAAAGCCAATCCGTACGCATGCACCCACCGTTATCGAGCTATTTGCTGGGTGCGGCGGCATGGCGTTGGGATTTAAGCTCGCGGGTTTTGAAACGGTCCTGGCAAATGAATGGGACGCAGCCGCCAGTGAAACATTGCGGCGAAACATCACACATCGTGTTGCCAATTGCGCAATTCAGGAGATCACCCAATTTCCGTACGCCGACGTGATAGTCGGCGGCCCCCCCTGCCAAGGATTCAGCAATCTTGGCGAACGAGTTCCAAATGACCCTCGCAATCAGCTATGGCGTCACTTCATGCGCGCTGTGGACGAGGTGCGGCCAAAAGCTTTCGTAATGGAGAATGTTCCTCCACTTCTTAAGTCGCAAGAGTTCGTGGAGATCGAACGCATTGCAACCGCGATTGGATACGACGTTCGATCGGGCGTTTTGAATACCGCTGATTATGGCGTGCCTCAAACGCGAAAAAGAGCAATCGTGATTGGATTGCGTGACGGGATCGCAACTTTCCCGCCGGCTACGCACGCTGACCCCTCTAAGTGCAGCCCGCTGGTCCCCTTAATCCCTTGGGCCACAGTTCGGGACGCCATTGGTGATCTACCATCCAAACCAACTGGTCAGAACTGGCACATCGGGCGAAATCCCACGCCCCTATCGCTTGAGAGATATAGTCATATTCCAGCCGGAGGAAATCGCTGGGATCTTCCGGCCGAGTTAACGCCTCCGTGTTGGATCAGAAAGACGAAAGGTGGAACAGACCTGTTCGGGCGCCTTTGGTGGGACCGCCCTGCCGTGACTATACGGACCGAATTCTACAAACCCGAAAAGGGACGCTATCTCCATCCAAGGGCGGATCGGCCGATTACGCACCGCGAAGCTGCCCGCCTTCAAGGATTCACGGACGAGTTCGAGTTCTGCGGTTCCAAGATACAGGTTGGGATTCAGATTGGTAACGCGGTTCCACCGCCGTTTGCGGAGCAACTGGCACTGCATGTTAAGGAACTCATTCAGTTGACGCACAAGAAGAGTAAACGAACTCGAGCGCCTGTGAGGGTGTAGAATGGCGACGAGGCGCAAACCCGCGGATGTCGATGCGCTGATCGCGGACGTTGACCGAAGGCTCGGTCGGTTCGCGGCCGATCGAGCCAACTTGTCACTTCGTGACAAAGTTCTCTGCTTATGTGCGATCCAAGAAACGAATCGCGATCTTGCAGTTAGCGTACTCAAGGAACATGGCTGGAATGTACGCGCTGCCCGTGACCGGATTCGCTTGTATTTGTTGGAATATGTTGGAGAAGTCATCGACGGTGCGGAATTGGATGTCGTCTCAGGGATTTCTGATTATCCACGACGAATTCGTGAACTTCGAGTCGAACAGGGATTTCAGATTGCATCAGGTAGCTCGCCCGATCCCATGTACGAAGGCAGGCTCAAGACAGATCAATACATGCTTGTGTCCAAAGATCCCGACGCGAATGCGGCACGCCGGTGGCACATCGCGAATCGAATCCGGAACGACAAAAAGTTCGGTAGCAGAGAGAAAGTCAAGCAGTACTTTCTTGAAAATGTGGGGCAGGTCGTGACTACTGAAGAGCTCGCGTACGTCGCAAAGGATGCAAAGGAGTATGCAAGACGAGTTCGCGAATTACGTACGGAATCCGGCTACTCGATCTCAACTCAGTTCACAGGCAGGCCCGACTTAAAAATGGGCCAGTACGTTTTGGAATCCGCTGAGCGAGTCGCTGAGCCTCATGACCGCAATATCCCAGATCCGATTCAGCGGGCGGTTTACTTGCGAGACGACAACACGTGTCGCATCTGCGGGTGGAATCGCGAGCGATGGCGGCCGAAAGACCCGCGAATTCTTGAGCTTCATCATCTTGAAGAGCATCACAGAGGCGGCAAGAACGTCGAGCGCAATCTTGTCGTCCTGTGCAGCAGATGTCATGACGAAGTTCATTCAGGGAAACATCTCGATGTTCTAAAGAGAATCGCAAAGCGACTTGATCGCTCTTGAACATGACGGATACGTTTACGAAGCAGAAGCGTTCGGCGGTGATGCGGGCGATTAGGTCGACTGATACTGCTCCCGAAATGCTCTTACGTTGCGCACTTCATCGCCGTGGTTACCGTTACAGACTTCACGTCAGGAACCTGCCCGGAAGACCAGATTTAGTGTTCCCATCAAGACGTAAGGTGGTGCTTGTTCACGGGTGCTTCTGGCATCGACATTTGTGTCGCAAGGGCCAAAGCACTCCGTCTACCCGGCCAGCCTTTTGGCGACGAAAGTTCGAAGCGAATGTGCAACGTGATAAGGCCGTCCGGCGTGCGTTGAAGAGGAACCAGTGGAAGGCCATCGTCATTTGGGAATGTCAACTTATTGATAAGCAAATCGATGAGACCGTTGTACGCGTTTCGAAGTTCCTTGATTCGTAACAGAGTTCTGACTCGATCACGGGTCCGATTCTCCAAGTCCTCGCTTTCGGTCTTCTGCGTTGCGATGGGAGCTCGACGCACTCAGGATAGCCCTAGTACGAGTCACTTCGATTCTCTTCGACGCGAAACCCGGCCCAGATATGTCACCTTCGAGTACGCCTTGATAATGCGAGTAAAACCGTCGGGCACGTGCGAACATCTCACTCCATTCAAGAGCTGTGAATCCTGGATCCTGCCGCATTTGCTCCCACTTATGAGGTAGCACGTTCACTGCTCCCCCATAGATGAGTACGCGCTGGCATTTCGGACGCGCTTTCATCAGCTGCACTTGGTACTGTTCAAGTCGTTGTAATTCGTCGAATTCGACCGGATGACCGGGACGTTTCAACTCAATGATGATGAGGTCGTCTGTCTCTTTTGCGAGGGCAAGAAAGTCCACACGCTTGTCTCGCATTTCTTCTGGGCACGCTTCTTCACCCCATTTTCGAAGTTGTCCCCCTATAGTCTTCTCTTCGACGAATACCTGCCATTCCGGATTGAAGATCCACGGGTACTCCGCGAGGAGGTCGTGCAAGTTATCGTGTGTGGTTTTTGATGCCGTCTCGGGCGAGTTTTGAATGATCATCTGCTCAAGTTTGTTCACGATGCTCAATCGCCCACGCACGATCTCCAGGATCGCTCTACTCTCAAGGACCTTCCAATCGTGCAAGCGTCCCAGCATGAATTCCAGTTTATCTGGGTCGCCACTTGCTTCGTGGATTTCGTCAATTACGTCATGAAAAGTGCGAAACTCGTATGCCTTAATCAAGGCATCTGCAAGTTCTCGAGTTCTGAGATCATCTCGTTCACTTTTTTGCCCGAGCACTTTTAGAAAGCTGCCGATCTGCTTTCGCGTTGTCGGGTCGAGCAATTCCATCCGGTCGCGGAACTCCGCATCCGCGAGTACCCAGTTCTCAAGCTCCTCTCCCTTTAGCTCTGCGCACTCACGCAATACTCGTCTCGTCAGAGCCTTTCCCCAGTCGAGCAATTCTCGAAGTTCGTCCTTCTCCCAGTCGACCTGCTGGCGGTCTGTCGAGATCACGTCCCCCTCCGTATCGACGCCCTTATCGAGAAAGTCTGCGACAATCTCACCGGTGACGTAGCGTGTTGAGTGCTGGGATGATGCCGTTGACTCGACATTGAAGAAGAATGGCGGCGCGTGCGCCGTGCGTTCATTGGCGTAGATTACGAATCCTTGCAACTCCTTTGACGCAATTGGTTTCGTTGCAAACGAATACCGATAGGACACGGATTCGCCACTCGGCAGAGTTTCTTGTTGAAGGCTTCCATCTACCGGAAAGGAATACATCGTATCCATAGTGGCATCTGGAAGTGGGTGGTGATTCACCCAAATCTGCATCTCACCTCGTGTAGTACGTGAAAAACGCCTCGAAAGTGTCTCGGTCAACGATTGAATGTTTAGTTCAGACGAATGTCGCAATTCTGCCAGTTCGATTTCGGTTCCTGAATCCTTCCAATCAATGCGTTTCGGTATCTCCTTCCATGGGAATGCGATCTCGTCGATGCGATTGACGTCGCCCTTTAGCTGAGAAAGAGACATCGAGAACGTTATCGCTTGTTGCATATCGGTCGTCCATGTCGAGATAACCATTCTTGACGCCAGCCCGAAGCCAGCAAGCTTCCCAATTCCTTTCCGCCCCATCACTTTCCGTCCATGTGCACTGCCGCCATCGGACGCTCGGCGGTTCCTCCCGATAAGCATGTAACGTCCTTGGACCATTTCGGCACTCATTCCCTCGCCGTCGTCCAGGATGCTGATGGTGCTGCTTAAATTCGAGTACTCTGAACCTGCTGGTACAGTTAGCCACACATTCTTTGCGCCTGCGTCCCAGCAATTGGCAATCAGTTCTGCGATGGACGGCGCTCGTTGCTTGTACATCTGCGTACCGAGATGCTCGATCGTTCTGCCGAGTATCTTCATGTTGAACGTGTTCTGGCTCACTGGCATTCCTTAGTCACTCGGATCGTCGTCGAAGGAATCGGGGGCGTCGGTCTCCAATCGTCTCAGGCCACCGCTCGTACAGTCGCTCGTGGCGTGTCACACCATTTGGAATACATCAGCCGATGAGGTAGGCGCGCTGGGGTCGATCAGCGGGAACCAGGGCATCGGCGGATTCGGATCCGGCGAAGAATTCCGTCGCGTTGGAGTCGCGGCTGGTGGCCGTTGCGCTGGGGGGGTAGAAATGCCAGTTCATCGTTTGCCCGCTGGTTGATGTGATGAGGCATCAATTTGGGCTTTTGCGTTATCAGTTGTCAAGCGTATAGACGGTGGCGAGGAGCCACGACCAGCGGGAGGGGCTTGGCAAGCGCGGTTAATGCGTGAGCTCCCATGAAGACTCTGCCCGGAAGGATCGTCAACTCACCCATTCCACGCCCTCCCTCCTTCGTCGGTTGTGGCGGGCCACACAAGCGGCGGGATGGAACCCCGCCGCTCGGGTGTTGACGCTCACTCCCCCTCCGTCTCCTCCAGCACGGCCTGGTAGATCGCTTTCGCTGCGTCGTAAGCCTGCTGGGCGGATTCGCGTTCTTCTTCGCGGATCTGGCCTTGCTTCGAGTTCCAGCAGGTGTCGACGGCGTCGATGCACCATTGGGCGCTGCGGCGGCTGGCGCGGATCGGGTCGTCGCCCACGGTCACGAAGACCGGGTTCGTGTGGCAACTTGGCAAGATGCGCACCGCCACCCAGGACGACTGCGTGATCTCCACCGGGAACGACAGCGGCTGCGTCGTGCCGTCGGCTTCGATCTCCTGACGGGCGACCACCTCGCCGTTGACGATCACTTCGACCGGCACCGTGCGCGTGTCGCCGATGCGGCAGCGCTCGATGTGCCAGTAGGGCTTGGTGTCGAGCCGGGCATTGCGAATGCGCTCGGTCGCCTCGGTCGGCTCTTGTTCGAGCAGGGCGGCGACGTCGACGGCCACTTCGACCGTTTGCGGCTCGGAGAGTTCCAACTGGCTGATCTCACCCGATGTCCCCGGCGTGCCGACTTCGACATCGTTCACGCGGAAGTCGAACAGGTGCGAGAGGCCATCACCACAGTAACTGCGACCATCACGCAGGCCGTTGGCCCAACTGTCAAAATCGAGTGGCACACCTTCCGGCAGAGCCACATAGATGCGGCCGAGACCGACGCGGTCGCCATAGATGCAGGGGAAGTCGGTCTCACCACTGATGCGACACTTCATGCCGCAGTTCAAAGTGTGATACCAGATGTTGAGTTCCCAGATCGGCGGCGTATCGACGGCGGAAATGAAATCGCAGACATCGTGAGCCACAGTAACGATGTATTCGTTCGCACCGATGCCGTCGAAGGGAGGCATCTCGTAGTCGGGAAGTGTAGCCGCAGCCTGTCCCTGCCAACCCTGCGGCGCACCACCCCAAGGCTGACGATGAAACTGCCGCGAACCATCGGGCATCACATCGGGCAAAGCCAGTCCCCAACCGCTGTGGCTATATCCGACGATGCCGTCTTGCTCTTTGCCCCAGGCAAGGACGGGGAGAGTCCAACTAGGCCATTCTTCGAGATACGTGGTGCCGGGGTAGTCGTCTTCGGTGAGTCTCAGCAGGCACAAGTGACCTGCATGCGATGAGGGAAAGCCGCTCACTTCGACGTCGTAGCGCATCAGATAGTTGGGGCGCGAAAGGTCGGAAGTGCGTCCTTCAAAATACTGCTTCTGTGTGTACCAGCAGGGCCCCCAGCTCAGGACGCAGCCGACGTTGAGGTCTTCACCCAGAATGTGCCGCAGCATGTCGCCAGGGCCGACCCCTTCGGTCGGGCTGTCGTAGTGAGCGCACCCGGCCGCGTGAACGTGGTGGTCTCCCGAGTACCAGCCTCTCAGTCGCGGAAAGACCCAACGCGTGAGATGAAACTCCTCGCGATGGCTGACGACGCCGTCGGGAACGGTGATGTTGGCATGCTCGACGAGATACTCCGGTCCACGCGAAACGGCCACCGTGTAATCACCGGGTGGCAGGAAGACCGACTCGCCGTCTGCACGGTAGATTTGCTCGTGGAAGAAAAAGTCGGGAGCGAGCCGGCGGGCGGGGTTCGGATAGACGCGACCTTCACTGTCTCGAATGACAAACGCCGCCGTCGTGGTCGTGCCGTCGTGGTCGTACACACCCAGTCCCACTTCGACCGCCGGCGCGCAATGGAACAGGATCGGCACCTCACCCCGGAAGCCGAGATCCTGCGTTCCTTGACCGACGTTGAAACTGAGCGTTGCTTCGCGGCGGCCAACGTCGCGGCTGTAGAGCAGAACGATCACATACTCGACTTCCAAGCCGGAAAGTGCCGCCCGCATCGGAGGCTTTGTGAATCGCTCGATGTCGAGGAATCGCAACGCGGCTTCGGCAGACGTCACCAGATCGTCGGTCGACTGCGGTGACTCCCTGGGACCGGAACCTCGCTGATAGACGGGAGCCGACTGCGGACTCTCGATGACGAGTTCCGGAGTGATCGCCGCCTGGTTATGCACTTTGAGGAGACACGCCCGCCAGCCCTGCTGCACGAGTTCTTTCGGTCCCGGACCTTCGATCGCCGAGACACGGCTTTCGGCGTTGATCGTGACCTGAGCGATGCAATGCCGATCGATGACGCGCTGAATCGCCATCACCGATTGACGCGTGTCGGTTTCGGCGAAGGCCTCATCGAGCGCGGCGCGGTCCTCTTCGGAGAGTGGCGCGCCCACATAGTTCAAGGCTTCGATTAAGCGTTCCGTCGCCGCGACGAAGGGCTGATGTTCGACCCCCGCAACGACTTCAAGGTCGGCGGCACTCAGGGAAGTTGCGGGAATTGATGTGATCGACAGCGAGACAAGAGCTGCGAATAGACAGAGAGGGTACGAAGCGTGCATGGCAAACTCCCGAGGGGTGCAGAACATCAATATCAATCGATGCGTTGAGTTTCGCCAGCAGAGATGAAGATGTAAAGCCAACACTCTGAATCCGAGCGACAGACGCTTACCCCATCGCGGCTCGCTTCTCTTCAATGAAACGGATGTGATGCGGGATGTGATTCGTGATGTTACTGAGCAACTGCTGTAGCGTGATCGGGCCGGCCTCGGAGTGGATGACTTTCCGCTGAAAGGCACTCGCAGGCAGTGTTCGCAGAATGCGGGCCATGTGACGGCGAACGCTTTCGATCATCTGCAGTTCTTCTTCGATATCGCGCTGCTCATACGCCAACCGAGCCGCGAAGGCATCGGGATCGCCGCCGAAGACGGTTGGCTCTTCCTCGGCGAGTGCCCGTTTCATGCGATCGACATACACCGGCTCGAAGTCGGCGATATGGCAGATCACTTGCCTTGTGGACCACTTGCCGGGAATGGGGGCGGCGTCGATCTGAACAACCGTCATCCCCGCGATGGCGGCTCGCAGTTCGCCAGGCCCGGCGGCGTAGCTATCGATCAGTTCGGTGTGATTCATGTATTGTTCCGATGGTTCGCGATATGTCGACGCAGTTCGGTCAGCACTGATTGTGGATCGATGCCGAGTTCCCGGCAGGCATACTCGAGCGACTTGCCGCCACAGGAGCAATCGATGCCGAGTTTCTGAATCACCGTCAGCACTTCGGGATGCTCGATCAGCCAATCGGGGACAGATATTTCGAGATCGCACTCGGTCATCGTCTTCCCGTCGGCCCCTACCGATCGATCTCACCCATCACGATGTCGAGTGAGCCGACGATCGCGGGGACGTCGGCCAGGAGGACGCCTCGGCAGAGGGGCTCGGTGATCGAGAGGTTGCAGTAGCAACTGCTTTTGGCTCGCGCCCGCAGCGGTTCGGCCTGTCCGTCGCCGACGATGTAAAATCCCATCTGGCCGCGCGGGCATTCGGTTTCGAGGTAGCACTCGTTGACGGGCAGCTTGGTGCTCATCTTGAAGGGAACACGGTAGTCGCCGGAGGTCTTGGGATAACGATCGAGTCCCTGACGCACCAGCTTGATCGCCTCGGCCACTTCGAGCATGCGGACGAAGAACCGGCACCAGTTGTCACCCAAAACGACTTCGGGCGGGATGCGGCCGAAATCCTTAAACGGCGCGACGATCACGTTGTAGTCGTAGCCTTCATACATTCGTGTGTAGATCGGCTCGCCATCGCGACGCAGGTCGAAATCGACGCCACTGCCACGCAACACTGGTCCCGTGCAACCGTAGGAGACCGCCATCTCGCCGGTGAGCTCGCCAAGTCCGGCGGTTCGCTTGATAAAGATGCTGTTGCGGGTGAGGAGCGTGTGATACTCCTTGATGCGTTCTTCCAGCCACTCGAGGAAGAGCCTCAAGGCGTCGGACCACTGCATCGTCTCTTTGGGGCTGCGCTTGGTGAGAGACGCGAGGCCAGGAGGAATGGTGATCATCTCCGGCAGATCGTGTGTCGCCCCGCCGATCGTGATGTAGCTGTAAGTAAGCCGCGCTCCGCAGACTTCTTCGAACAGATCGAGGATGATTTCGCGTTCGCGGAAGGCATACAGGAACGGACTGAACGAACCGAGATCGAGACCATACGCCCCCATGCCGACCAGGTGACTGGCGATGCGTCCCAGTTCGGAAATGATGAGTCGCAGCGTCATCGCGCGCTCGGGAACTTCGATCCCGAGCAGTTTTTCGAACGTCAGGGCCATGCCGAGATTCATGTTCATCCCGGCGAGGTAGTCCATGCGGTCGGTGTAAGGCACCCACTGCGGACCGGTGAGGTTCTCACCGATCTTTTCGGCACAGCGATGCAGGTAGCCGATGTGGGGGACGCAGTCGTGTACGACTTCGCCGTCGGTCTTGAGCAGGAGCCTCAAGACGCCGTGCGTCGAGGGATGCTGCGGTCCCATATTGACCAGCATCTCGTCGGTGCGGACGTCGAATTCGATGATGCGCTGGTCTTGCAGTTCCGCGGTGGACATGAGTGGTCGAACCCGTTTACTTGAAGTCTGACGTGGCGGTTACTTGCCTCGAATGCCGTGATACTCGAGCGGGAAGTCATAGTCCTTGCGAAGTGGATGCCCTTCCCAGTCGTCGGGACACAGGATTCGCACCAGATTGGGATGCCCCGTGAACTGAATGCCGACAAGGTCGTAAGTTTCGCGCTCGTGCCAGTCGGCAATTCCCCAGACATGCGAAACGCTCGGCACCTCGGGGAGTTCGCCAGGAGTGTCGTTCTTCCAGCGAGGCAGCTTTACCTTGATGACCAGGCGATGGTGATTCTTGAGGCTGTGCAGGTGATAGACGACTTCGAGATGCACATCGTAGGGAAACTTGCCGGCGAGCTTTTGATCGGTTTCGAGATAGTCGACGCCGCATAGATTGCAGAGATGGTCGAATGCCAGATCGGGATTCGACTTGAGATGCTCCGCCACTCGTGCCATCGCCGCCGGAGCGACTTCAATCCACGGATCGATCGATTCGAAGTTATGACCGGTGATGTCGCCGGAACCGAACTTCTCCAGCAATCGTTTCTCAATGTCCTGAATCGTCATGTTCTTACTCAACGCAAACTGCGGAAGGGGCCTTGCTCAACTAGCCGACCATGTGCGTTTCGGGTTGGGCTTCGGCGGGAATCTGCAAGGCTCGGGGTCGCTTGGCGGCTTCTTTCGCTTGAGCCACCATTGCACGTACCCAGTCGAGGTCGCCGCGTTTCCAGACGTAGGCAAAGCCGACAAGCAGCACACTAAAGAAGACGGCAATGTCAGCCAGGCCCATCCAGCTCATCTGCAGGGCCTGATTCGCGGAGATGACCATGTCCCCCGTGACCGATTCGACGGGGACGTTCATCAAACGCGCGCTCAGTTCTGTCCGCGCTCCCTCCGACAAGTTGGGGTCGGCCAGTTGCGTGGTGTTGCCATACACGATCGCCCACGGAAAGAAGAACGCCACTTCCACATCAAAGATGATGAACAGCAAAGCCACTACGTAAAACCGCAGGTCAAACTGCACATAGCTGGAGCCGATCGCAGGTTCACCGCACTCGTAGACGGCCAGCTTCTCTTCGGTCGGCAGGTTCGGTCGGACCAGCCGGCCGATCAGCATCGGGATCAAGACGAGAAACGATCCCGCGATGATGAACAACAGGAAGTGAAGTGCGAGATTCGGCATCTGTGTGGAACTCGAAAGACTTCTGTCTTGAATGTCGTATCGTTTAAGCCTTGTCGGCCTCGGCAAACTCGAAGGGGGACGGCTCGCCCTTCACCCAGACCGGCTCGAAGAGTACTTTCGATTCCGAGACGGCATTGGGAGTCAATGTTGATTGTCCCCACGAGACTTCCAACGGGAGCTTGGCGTAATCGACGATGCAACCATCCCGACTGTAACAGCTCAGATCGTGATTCGATCCCATGAAGATGCAGTCGACGGGACAGGGATCGACACACAACGCGCAAAACATGCACTTGGTGTAATCAATCGTGAAGCCGTCGATGCGAAAGCCCTTGCCGACGGGGCTCTTTTCCTTCTCGATGTAGATGCAGTCGACGGGACAGGCGACGGCACACTTTTCGCAGCCGATACAGGTTGTCAGGTCAAAGCGATGGAAGCCCCGGTAACGAGCCTTGACCGGCACCGGAACCTCGGGATACTCGTACACTTCGGTAAAAGTCTTGCGGCCATAGGTCTTGTACATCGTGCGGATCGTCACATACAGACCGTGCAACACGGTGCTGACGGCGACCCAGACATTTCGAAACCATTCTCGCATGGCGGCAATCCTGCTGGCCGATCGATTTGCGTGACTCTCTAAATCATAGGGGTTTGCGTCGCGATGATAACACTCCCCGAAATGCCCGCAACCCATTTCCCGATGGCGGGAACCGACTTCCTCCAGGAGTCGTAGCTTCCCTGGAATGCCGAGGAGCCCAAGCCGTGTCGTTGGCTGATCGCTGGCACCATTCGAGCAATCCCTTGCTGGATTTTCTCTTTCCAGCGGCTTGTCCTCTGTGTCATCAGTGCAACGACTGTTCTCGTGGATCGCCGATCGGGTTCTGTCGGCCATGTCGCGAACGACTGCTTCCCCGCCCCTTGGTCCTCTGCCAGGGATGCGGAGCGCCTTTGGGACCGTTTCTCAAACCGTCATCGCAATGTTTCCATTGCCAACGTGACAGCTTCGCATTCACCCGTGCGTGGTCGCTGGGAGCATTCGACGGTGAATTGCGATTGGCCGTCCTGAAGGCGAAGGCAAAACGCGGCGAACTCGTAACAACGGCCCTGGCCGACCTGCTCTACGAATCGCACAAGCACGAATGGCTGGAGGAGCCGCCGGATGTCGTGATTGCGGTGCCCCATCACTGGACCGATCGGCTATCGACCGCTCACCAAGCGTCACAGACAACGGCTCTCCGTCTCGCGTTGCGACTTCGCTGCCGACTCGATCGGAGAACAGTTGTTAAGTTCGCGCGAACCGTGAGACAGGCAACGCTCAATCCGACTTCACGACGCGAGAATCTGCGTGACGTGTTTGCCGTCCGCGGCAAGGCAAAGCTGAAGGGGAAACGCGTCTTTCTCGTTGACGACGTGTTGACGACCGGAACCACCGCCCAGCGCATCGCATCGCTCTTAATCCGGGAAGCGGACGCACGGGATGTTCGTGTTTGCGTGCTCGCTCGGGGTATCGGCCAGACGTAGCGGCCACTCACTCACGCAGATGCAACGGTTGAGGGTTCTCGACGAAGCCCGCGTCCCGCTGTCCTTCGCCGCGAATGTTTCCATCCCCCAGTTCGATGCGTGCTTCCTCGGCAAGTGCCATTAGTTCCTGGACAATCTCGTGCTCTCGACCCTGCTGGTCCAATTGTTCCGCGACATCATCAACAAGATGAAACAACGCCGGCAACGCCTGGGCGTTGCTGTCGACTTCGGGATCGCCCCAGGGGAGATAGAGTTTCCACGGCCCGCGTCTGACAGCGCGCAGATGTCGGTTGTCGTAGTAGAAGAACGCCTCATACGGCGAGACGGCTCCATCTACCTGAGTTAAGAGAGTGGCGCGATGTCGTGTCCGTCGATCGGCAACGGGGGAAGTTCTCCACCGCACCAGCTCGCGAGGGTCGGGAGCCAGTCCATCATTGTGCAGAGTTCAGAGCATTCACTCCCTGGAGGGACAATGCCCGGCCAGCGGACGATGCACGGCACACGCATGCCACCTTCGCTGTGGTTATAGCCCCATCCCGCCAGCGGAGCGTTGGAACCTTGCGGAGGTGTGCGACGCGGAGCCCCATTGTCCGACGTCCAGATGACAATCGTGTCATTCGCCAACTCCAGTTGATTGAGCGCATCAAGGATCACGCCCGTCGACCAGTCGATTTCCTCGACGGCATCTCCGTACGGACCGTTTTGAGAGTGTCCCTGAAATTCCTCACTCGCAAAAGGCGCGAGCGTGCTGCCGGGCATCGCGTGTGAGAGCATCAAGAAGAATGGCTGGTCTCGATGCTCCTCGATAAAACCGACCGATGCTTCGGTATATCGTCGTGTCAGCGACGTGCGATCGGCTGGAGCTTCGATCACGGTTTCGCTCCGCAATAGCGGCAAGGCAGGCCACGGCTTGCCGGCACGCGGCGTCATGTCGTCGCTGTAGGGAATCCCGAGGTAGTCGTCGAACCCTTGACGCGTCGGAAGCAAATCCGGCTGGTCACCCAGATGCCATTTGCCAACGAGCATGGTGGCGTAACCCGCCGCCGACAGGACTTCCGCCAGAGTCGTCTCTTGAGGATTGAGTCCCTTGGGAGAGACCGGCTGCAAGACTTTCCCTCCCAGATCGGATTCCTCCATGCTCACCCGCCGCGGATAGCAACCTGTCATCAACGCCGCGCGCGATGGCGTGCAGACTCCGCTTGCCGAATAGAAATGGGTCAGTCGCATTCCCTCGTCGGCGATTCGGTCGACATTCGGAGTGCGATGGAGTTGTGAACCGAAACAACCGACGTCGCCGTACCCCAGGTTGTCGCAAAGGATCAAAATGACGTTCGGCTGCAGTCGTCGATCAGTGTCTTCAGGCGCTGTCTCGTCATCGGCAACGAGAACTTCGCCAAACCCAAATAATGCCACGACCATCCAACAAAAGCAGGCGAGTACTTGGCATTGCGAATGTGACCGTCGAGTTGCGGTGAACATGCAGGTGCTCCCAACAAAGACGGCCCATTCGAAATCTCGAACAGGCCGTCTGAAGTCTATCGCGTCGTTCAAACGACACGGTCGATACGCTTCAACTACTCTTCGGCAGAATCGTCCGCGGCGGCATCCTCGTCTTCACCGGGAACGGTGCCGTAGCTGAACAATGGGCCGGCACTGCCACCCGTACCCCCCTTGAGTTCCTCGCGGGCGGCTCGGGCCACTCCTTGTTCTTCCTCGATCTCTTCAACCGAAGCGTCCAGCCGTCGGCTGAGCCCGATCTTGCGCTCGTGGGTATCGACCCTGAGCACTTTGACTTCGAGTTCGTCGCCCACGTTGACGAGTTCCTCGGGGCTGTTGACCTTCTGGTCCGACAGTTCCGAGACATGCAACAACCCTTCGAGCTCGGATTCGAGTTCGACGAAGACGCCGAAGTTGGTGATCTTGGTGACCTTCCCCTTGACGATCGTGCCGGGTTGATACTTGTCGGGAATCTGCGCTTCCCAAGGATCCTCGTCGAGTTGCTTGAGTCCCAAGGCGATTCGCTTGCGGTTCTCGTCGACAGAGACGATCTGGCAAGTAATCTCGTCGCCCTTCTTGAGCAGCTCACTGGCGTGAGAGACCTTGCGGGTCCACGACATGTCGGAGACATGCAGCAACCCGTCGACTCCCTCTTCCAACTCGATAAACGCACCATAGTTCGTGAGGTTTCGCACGACACCCTTGACCGTGCTTCCCACGGGGTACTTCTGGGTGACGTCGTCCCACGGATTCGGCTGCGTCTGCTTCATGCCGAGTGAGATTTCCTGCTTCTGCGTGTTGATCGCCAGCACGACCACGTCGACCATGTCGCCGACCTTGACGAGTTCGCTGGGATGATTCACGCGGCGCGTCCAGGACATCTCGCTGATGTGGACCAGTCCTTCGATGCCGTCCTCGAGCTTCACGAAAGCACCGTAGGTCATGATGTTCACGACCTCGCCCTGCACGCGTGAACCGACGGGATATTTCTCCTCGACGTGTTCCCACGGGCTGGGAAGTTTCTGCTTGATGCCGAGGGCGATCTTCTCGCGATCGCGGTCGACATTGAGGATGACGACTTCGAGTTCTTCGTCGATCTGCACCATTTCGGAGGGATGGTTGATCCGTCCCCAGCTCATGTCGGTGATGTGCAGCAGACCGTCGATGCCGCCAAGGTCGACGAACGCGCCGAAGTCGGCGATGTTCTTGACGACACCCTTGCGGAGTTCCCCTTCGTTAAGTTCGCTCAGCAGCTTTCGCTTGAGTTCCGCACGCTGGTCTTCGATCAGGCGACGGCGGGAGACGACGATGTTGCGACGGGTCTCATCGATCTTGAGGATTACGCACTCGATCTTCTCGTTGATGAAGTCGCCAATATCGTGCGGCCTGCGGATGTCGACCTGGCTGGCCGGCAGAAACACGTTCACGCCGCGTTCCTCGGAGTCGGTCTCGTCGCCAATCTTGACGAGCAAGCCGCCCTTGATCTTCTTGACCACGATTCCTTCGACGATATCTCCTTCGTTGCAGTTGGAGATGACGCGTTCCCAGTCGCGCTGACGGTCGGCCTTCTTCTTGGAAAGCAAAATGAGGCTGTTGCGATCGTCCATGTCCTCCATGAGGACTTCGATCGTCTGTCCCGGCTCGGGCTGAGTGTCGTCTTCGTCCCATTCCGACAACGGGACAATGCCTTCGCTCTTGAATCCCAGGTCGACCATCACATCGTCGCCGTCGATGCTGAGGATTGTCCCCTTGATAATCTGATTTTCGTCGTAGGGATTCGAGCGGACATCAATCAGTCGATCGAAGGCCGACTCATCGATATCGATTTGTGTGAGTGTGTCGCCGAACGCTGCGAGAAGCTCGTCGTCGTCAATTTGAAAGTCGCGAATAAGATTACGGTCAACCATAAGATGCCTTGAGTACCACGGTCACGAGGCCGACTCGCCACCGTCTCCAAGGAGGAAGTCCTTCCGTCCCTTGGAGCCTTTCGTTTGAATACAATACGATCCCCTGACTGCGAAAGACCACAAGATCCTCCTGATAACAGCGGGGCCACATCGTCTCGCGACACCAGCCCCAAGGGGCCGTCGGGAAACAATGATTCCTCCTCGTGAGGGTGTGTAACTCCCCCCTCGATGAAGCAAACGCTGAGTCTAGCACAACTTGCTCGTGCAGGACTAGTCGATCAGCGGATTTCGATCATACTCAGGCCGACCCCGCCTGTTTGTCCATCTCCCTCATCTGGAACCCCTCGCTGTGATCCCGGTCACCTGTGAATTCGCTGTGGAGACCTGCCTGAAGGGGATGCGGATCGACACCTTTCTGGCCTGCCACCTGAGAAACTACAACTCCTGGCGGCTCCACCGGTTGGTGCAATCTGGTTGCGTCTGGATTGATGAATCACCGGCTGAAATGACGCAGCGGGTCCGAGCCGGCCAGACCGTGAAGGTCCGGCTGATCGAGCCGCCAGACAAACTGCTCAAATCGATGACGGGCGACATGGGCATTGTCTTCGAGGATGAATGGATCACCGTTGTCGACAAGCCCGCCGGCCTGATCGCACACCCGACGGGAGAGCATCAGGGTCAGACGGTGGCCAATTTGCTTCAGGCCCATCTCGATGGCCGCACGCAAGTTCGCGGATTGCTCAGGCCCGGCATCGTGCATCGCCTCGACCGGTACACGAGCGGTCTGATGGTGACGGCCAACACCCACACCGCTCATCGCAACCTTGCTGCTTCCTTCGAAATGAGTCGTGTCAGCAAGACGTACGTGGCGCTGGTTCAGGGCGTGGTTCCTAAGGATGCCGACACGATCAAACTGCCGATCGGCCGCGCAAACGTCAAACGCTGTGTCTTGATGTCGGCTCGTGGCGACGCCGTCGACGCGAAACCGGCGCAGACTCACTACCGAGTCGTGGAGCGATTCGACAAGTTCACTGTCGTGGAATGCCGACCTTTGACCGGGCGGAACCATCAGATTCGCGTGCATCTGTCTCAAATTGGCTTCCCTCTGGTGGGAGATGAATTCTATGAAGCGTTCGGACAACTGAAGCCCATTCGACTCGAATCCACAGACGAAGACACTGACATCGACGAACCCGAGTTGGATGGAGTTGAAACCGGCCTGCCGATTCGTCGACACGCCCTGCATGCGGCGAAGCTATCATTCAACCATCCGATCACCGACCATTGGTTGACGTTTACGGCCTCGCTGCCGGTCGATTTCCGCGACACTCTCAAAGCCTTGCGTGCCACGAATCGATCCGGTTCAGCGCAATCCGAGACATCACTTCCGAATTCCTCCTGCGCCTGATCACAAAACACCATGCCCGAGACACTTTATCTCGTCGACACTTTCTCGCTGGTGTTCCAGGTCTACTACGCCATTCGGCAACCGATGACGGGAACGCGCGGTCAGCCGACGAACGCCGTCTTCGGATTCACCGGAGACATTCAGCATCTCATCAAGGATCGCAAGCCGACACATCTGATTTGCGCGATGGAGTCTCCTGAGCCTGGTGAACGGCTGCAGGTCTACCAAGAGTACAAGGCCAATCGCGAGGCGATGCCAGACGACCTGCGTCCGCAGATACCATTCATCCTTGATGTCATCACTGGTTACCGCATTCCCATCGTCACTCACGCAGGTTGGGAAGCCGACGATGTGATCGCCACGCTGACGCGGCAAGCCGTCGAGCGAGGGATGGAGGTTCGCATCGTCACCAACGACAAAGATGCTCGGCAATTGCTCGGCCCGCAAACCAAGATCTACAGCATCCGCAAGAAACGTTACTACGACGAGCAAGCTCTGCTGGAAGACTGGGGCATTCGTCCCGATCAGGTGATCGACTTTCAGGCGCTGACAGGAGACAGCGTCGACAACGTTCCCGGCGTTCCGCAGGTCGGCCCCAAGACAGCGATGACGCTGCTCAAGAAGTTCCATACGCTCGAAGAAGTGCTCGCTCATCCCGACGAAGCTCCCGGCAAGAAGGTCCAGGAAAACCTCAAGGCGTTTGCCGATCAGGCATTGATGAGCCGCGAACTTGTGACGCTGCGTACCGATCTGCCGATCGAGTTTGACTGGGAGGACGCACGCGTTAACGAACCCGATCACGAACGCCTGCTGGAACTCTTCACCGATTTCGGATTCCGCAGGTACTCAGAAGAGTTTCGCGTCAAAGTGACTAAGTCCAAAGTCGAGTCCGCCGAGCCGCACGCACGCAAGTGGGAAGTCGTGCGGACCCGCAAGCAGTTCGACAGTTTCGTCGAGGAACTGAGTCAGCAAATGACGTTCTGCGTCGATCTCGAAACGACGGGACTCAATCCACTGGAGGCCGACATCGTTGGTTGGGCCATTTGCTGGGAGAACGACCACGCCTGGTACTTGCCCGTCGATGGCCCCGGCAGTGATTGCGAGATCACGGGTCCGGAGGCCGTCACGGCACTAAAGCCCATCCTCGAAGATCCCGATCGTGAGATCATCAACCAGAACATCAAGTACGACCTGCTGGTGTTACGTCGGGCAGGTATCGAGGTCGCCAACCTCGGGCTCGACCCGATGGTGGGTGATTATCTGCTCGATGCCGGCGCGAGAACACATGGGCTGGACGATCTCGCCAAGCGTTACCTCATCCGCAAGATGATTCCCATCACCGATCTCATCGGTAAGGGGAAACAGCAACTCAAGATGTTTGAAGTCGATGTCGAGCGCGCTGCAGAGTATGCCAGCGAAGATGCCGACGTGGCCTGGCAAGTGGCGGCGATCATCAAGGAGAAGCTCAAGGACGAGGAACTCTGGGATCTCTACTGGAATGTCGAACGTCCGTTGATCCCTGTCCTGGCTGATATGGAGTGGACCGGCATCCGCATCGACGTCGAAGAGTTGAAGCGTCAAAGCGTCGAGGCCCATCGCCGGTTGGACGGCCTCGTCGCCGACATTCATGCCGAGGCCGGTCGCGAGTTCAACATCGACTCTCCCAAGCAACTCGCGAAGCTGCTGTATGACGATCTCAACCTTCCGGTTCTCAAACGCACGAAGACCGGACCCAGCACCGATCAGGATGTCCTGGAACGCCTGGCGGCTGATCACTCACTTCCAGCAAAGATCATCGAGCATCGCATGCTCTCCAAGCTGAAGGGGACATATCTCGATGCCCTTCCGAAGCTGGTGCAGCCGCGCACGGGAAGGATTCACTGTTCGTTTAATCAAGTCGTCGCCGCCACGGGGAGGCTCAGCTCGAGTGATCCCAACCTGCAGAACATTCCTGTCCGCACTCCGGAAGGGAGGCTCGTTCGCCGGGCGTTCATCCCAGGAAAAGACGACTGGAAGCTTGTCTGTCTGGATTACTCGCAGATCGAACTACGTATGCTGGCTCACTTCTGTCGAGACGCCGCGTTACTAAGTGCGTTCGATGAAGGTCGCGACATTCACGCCAGTGTGGCCGCCCAAGTCTATGGGGTTGATGTCAGCGAAGTCACACCCGACATGCGACGTGTCGCCAAGGCCGTCAACTTCGGCGTGATCTATGGCCAGACGGCTTTCGGGCTCGCGGCGGCACTACGAATCAGCAAGGCTGATGCAGCGACGTTCATCGAAGGCTATTTCGAGAAGTACGCGGGCGTCGAACAATGGGTGAACGACACTCTTGACTCGTGTCGTGAATCTGGCTTCGCACGCACCATCCTTGGTCGCCGCCGCGAGATCGTCGGCATCCGCGGAAAGAGACCGCGCAACCTCAATCTCCCCGAACGCACGGCCATCAACACGGTCATTCAAGGGTCAGCCGCCGACCTCATCAAGCAGGCGATGATCAACGTGCATCGTCGGCTGAAGGAGTCACCGAACCTCGGCTCGATGCTCCTGCAGATTCACGACGAACTTGTCTTCGAAGCTCCCGCCGACAAAGTCGACGACTTGGTCTCCCTGGCGAAACACGAAATGGAACACGCCCTCGAAGTGAGCGTCCCGATCGTCGTCGATGTCAAAGTCGGCGACAACTGGCTCGAAGCGGTATGACGGCCGACGTTGTTGCCTTATGAAATTGCGGTGAGCGGCATTGGGACCGTGTCGTCGATGCGATAACCCATCGGGAGCGCATCGGTCAAATCAAGATGACGGCGAGTCAGGTCGGCGATCGAATCGACGATCAGATCGGGCAGAAAGGCGAACTTCGACAAGTCCTTACGTTGTGTGCCACCTGAAAGCACGAGGATCGTGCGATAGCCAAGTTGCACGCCGCCAAGAATGTCGGTTTCCATCGTGTCGCCGATCATCACGGTTTCGGAGGTCTGCAAGTTAAGTTCCTTTCTGGCAGCCCCCATCATCACCGGACTTGGCTTGCCGACGCTGAGTGCCTTGACGCCGGTTGCCGTTTCGAGGAACGCCACCGTGGCACCGCAGCCGGGACGAATGCCGTCTCGCGTCGGACAACTTGGGTCAAGGTTTGTCGCAATGAGTTTCGCTCCACCGAGGATGAGTTTTGTTGCGGTCTCGAGCATTTCGAGAGTGACGGCTCGTCCTTCCGCTACAACGACGTAGTCGGGGGAGTGATCGACGATCGAGTAACCGTTGATGTGGAGCGCATGCAGTATTCCTCCCTCCCCGATGACGAAAGCCGTCCCATTCGGTTTCTGTCTGGCCAAAAATCGCGCGGTCGCCATGGCACAAGTAAAGACGTGCTTTTCGGTGACCGGGATCCCCATGCGATTCAGTTTCGTCGCCACATCTCTCCGAGTCCGCTGGCTGTTGTTCGTTAAGAACAGAAACGGCACGTCGTGGTCGAGCAATCGCTGGATAAACACGTCGGCCCCCGGAACGAGTTCGCCGCCGCGATAGATCACGCCATCCATGTCGATCAGGTATCCGCGATTCACATTGTCCTCCGTACTAGAATTTCGTGAGCGCGTTCTTACGAACGAGCCTGTTGCATAGCGTGTACCAATCCCCCAAGTCCCCAGCTCATCGTTTGAATTCCAGCGGCTAGACGTGTTTCGCACGAGAATTAAGTCATCGGATGGCGTGGATGTTTGTTTCCCGCGCGAACATGCATCGTTGCTGAGCATTTAAGACGCACGAAGCGACAGCTCGATCTCAGGCTGAACAGACGATGGTCGAGCTCCTGCGGTATCCACCTACCCCTGCCGAGTCTGCCGCTCGGAAGATTCTGACGGATTGTGCGGATTCTTCCGCCCCGGATGGCCGATATGAGATCTGTCGCATCCCATTTTTCATTCAGGGACGGCGACTCCGGCACGAGGTCCGTCGCTGGAACCTGTGCGAACAGCCATATTTGCAACTAACCAGAATGATTCTGTCGAGGGGGATAATGAAGACTCACGCCATGGCCCTTGCGGCCGCACTACTGACCGTTGCTCATGTCGGATGTTCGAGCGTGGCTCCCGTGACACGGGGACAAAGCCCCGGCGGCCCAGGGTCGCCCGTACAGACGGTCTCGCACGACCACCATTCGTCGGCCGATCATCAACAATTCGACGCCATGTCGCCACAGGAACTCCATGACCAATTCCATGGTCAGGAAATTTCCTACTATCCGGCCCCCGGCGGCGGCCAAGGCTATGGTGGCCAGGGCTACGGATGCCCTCCGTATGGTTGCCCCGGCGGAGCATGCCCCATTGGTTACCACGATGCCTACACCATGGGACCGTGTGGCCCGGCTTGCGGACCCAGGCACCACATGACGCATTCGTACAGCCGACCGACCGACTTGCGGTATCCCGATCAATCGACGACCGGAGGCGCGGTGGTCTATCCATACTACACTCACAAGGGGCCAAGCGACTTCTTCCGCGACGATGATCGCCGTGAATACTAATCTCCGTTTTGCGAAACCGCTAACCCCGTGTTGACGGTGCGCACGCGATGAACTCTCAAGGGCGAGGATGCGACGGCATCCTCGCCTTTGTTGCGTCAATCGGCGGCCAGTACGTCGCTAATCTGTGCCAGTTCGGTGAGCAGCCGGTCGGGCCGCATTTCGGGACTCTTCAATTCTTCAACCTCGACCTTGCAGGAATTAGCATCGGCTGCATAGAGCGCCGTGCGAAAATTGAAGCGTTTGGCGACCGCGAGATGATCGCGCAGGCGACTGCTGACAACGAGTACGTTCTCCGGCGTGAATCCTGCCTCCAGCAATCCACGTTCGACGCGCGCGAAGAAAGTGGGTGAGGGAACTTTCACGCCGTACTGGGTCGAAAGGAAGACGCAATTGGCATTCAGCAGCCCGTGCAACATGATTCCCGGCTGCTGCTGTTTCAACGCGCGCTGCAGTTGAGCAATCGTGAAGCACTGCCCGTTTGCCAAAAGCCCCTGCCGGCGCCCCTGTTGAAGCACGCATTCGAGGGCCTGGGTCGCTCCTTCCGAAGCGCAGACTCCCTGTTGATTGGCGTGATAGAAATAGGCCACCTTCTCGGCCAGTTGATCGTAATTGCCATACAGGGCTTCGTCGTAGGTGTATTCGTGCCGTCTCAGCCGATCCAGAATCTTGCCCCATAGATTGGCTGAGTCGATTTCGGGCGTATCCCCCTTTGCGGGGGTCCGCGCCATCTCGGCCTCCTCCAGCAACTTCGAGTACTGATGCAGCATGTACTCCCAGGGCGCGCCTGGCTTGCGAGTCATGCTATACCACATATTGAATTCCTGGATCGTCTTCTCGAGTGCGACCTGCACTCGGACTTGCTGTCGGTGCTGATGGACAAGCTCTCCATCGACGATCGTCAGGAGCGTGCCGTAGACATCCCACAGCACGGCCTTGATGCCGGGCAACGGTTTACAGGATGGGGTCGCCTTGAGTGGTTTCGGAGCGGGAGCCTTGGGCCAGATCAGTTCGTGACGGCCGTCCAGCCAATCAAGGTACTCGGCAAGTGTCTTTGCCATGGAATTCGGCCCCGGTCGTTACTTCCAGGGAAACGCCTTCCCCGCCAGGCGTTCGTACGCTTCGATGTACTTCTCTCGCGTGTGAGTGACGACTTCAGCCGGCAGTTCGGGCGGCGCGGAGTTCTTGTCCCAGCCGGTGGTTTCGAGCCAGTCTCGCACGAATTGTTTGTCGTAGGAAGGAGGATTGCTGCCGGTCCGGTATTGGTTCTCGGGCCAGAATCGCGAACTGTCGGGAGTGAGGACTTCGTCAATCAGGATGATCCGCTCGTCGAGAAGTCCAAACTCAAACTTCGTATCCGCGATAATGATGCCCTTCTCGCGAGCGTATTCGCGACCACGCCGATAGATGTCGAGGCTGAGATCGCGCAGTTTGCTGGACAGATCCTCGCCGACGATCTCACACATCGTTGAGAAGGGGATGTTTTCATCGTGTCCGGTCTCCGCCTTGGTTGCCGGCGTGAAGATCGGTTCCGGCAACTGTTGAGCTTCCACCAGTCCGGCAGGAAGCTCGATGCCGCAGACGGTGCCCGACTTCTTGTACTCCTTCCAACCGGAGCCGACGAGATAGCCGCGGACGACGCACTCGACCGGGACCACCTTGGTCTTCACGACGACCATGCTGCGTCCGTCGAGCGCGGCAACATCGGTCCCCTTTGGCAGGTCCAGATCTCGTGGATCGAGGCTGATGCGATGATGCTTGATCCCCAACATCCGCTCGAACCAGAACTCGCTGATCTGAGTCAGCACCCGACCCTTGTCGGGAATGCCCGTCGGCAAGACCCAGTCGAACGCGCTGATGCGGTCGGTCGCCACCAGCAGCAATCGGTCGCCAAAGTCGTAGATGTCACGCACCTTACCGCGTTTCGGGTTCAGGCCGGGAATTTCGCTTTGCAAGAGGGGAGTCGTGGTCATTGCAAAAAGTAATGTGAAGAAACGGCGAGGACGTTGCACCTATTTACGCCACAGCAGTTCCCAGTTCAAGCATGCGGCAAAGTTGCCGGAATGGCGAACCCCACTCGCAGGTCCATGACGTTAGTCCCCGTCAGGCCGGTCGTCAGCAGGCCGTTCGCAGCTTCGAGGAACGTCAATGAGTCATGGCGGATCAGCGATTGCGCTGGATCGAGGCCCAAAGACACTGCCGTCTGATGCGAAATCTGATCCGCGATCCCCCCTGCTGCCGGCGTCGGGCCGTCTTCGCCATCGGTGCCACCGGCGACGAGACACATTCCCTCCAGACCGTCCGTCCAAAGGCATTCGAGGGCCGCGAGGGCGACTTCCTGGTTGCGTCCTCCCTGCCCCAGCAACGGGCGATCGGCGGTGACTTCGATCACCGGCTCTCCGCCACTGATGAGGCATTGCGCGTGGTTCCCATTTCTCAGATGATCCAATTTCATTGCGAGTTCCGCACCGAGCAGATGTGCGATGCCCGCGCGGTCCCATTCACGCGAGCCCACGATGTACCCCAGAGCGACCGCCTCGTTCGCGGCCGCATCGACGGCTGTGCGGTTGTTGCCAATGACATGGTGCGTCGCATGGGCCCGAACCTCCGGAATCTGCGGCTTCGGCGATCGCAGCACGTCGATGACGTTCGAATCGCCGACTCCAAACCGGTTGAGAATGTCGATCGCCTCGGAATCGGTCGACGAATCTGGAAACGCTGGTCCAGACGCGATGACATCGAGTGGATCACCGATGACGTCGGAGATGACGAGTACAATAATCCGCCGGCATGTCGCCGCGCGGGCCAGTCTGCCTCCTTTCAACCGCGAGAGTCGTTTGCGTACGAGGTTCAATTCCTGAATCGTCGCCCCCGCACGCATCAGTCCGCGAGTGACGGCCTGTTTGTCCGCCAGCGTGATCCCATCGATCGGCGCGGGAAGCAAGGCACTACCTCCTCCGGACAATAGCACGATGCAAAGGTCATCGGGATCAAGTGACGAAACAGTTTTCAGGATGTGCTCAGTTCCGATGACTCCCGCTTCCGTCGGCTCATTGACCCCCAACGCTCGTGCGGGATGCAGATGGATACGCGACTCGACGTCCTTCAATCCCGGTTGATCGGGGACATTCACCCAGCCAGAAACTTTGTCGAGCCAGGGCGAGTTCCGCAGCGCTGTCTCGAATGCCGTCGCCATTCCCACGCCCGCCTTGCCACCGCCGACCACGACAATGCGAGGGACGTTCGTGAGTTGAAAAGCCTCTCCCGCGATCGAAAGCTCCTGCGACTCGCAATGCACGCATTGCTGAATCAACCGCGACGGCAAGACCGCATCGACTCCCGCCCGCCAGATGCGAATGGCATCGGCTCGCAGTTGGATCGAAGATCGTTGGTCGTTAGTCATTGGAATTGACTCGTTGACCTGCGGTACTTGTCCTTATTCATTGTCCAACGACTACCGATACGCCCACCTCAACAGCAGTGGCAGCAGCAAGAGGTTGCCGATCAGGCCGCCGAGCATGGAGAGGCTGACAAGAATTCCGAAGTAGACCAAGGGAATGAAGTGCGACATCGCAAGGACGGAAAAGCCTGCGATCAGTGCGATATTGGCCAGCACGAGCACGAAGCCGACGGTGCCATGAGCGGCCTGAATGGCGTCGGCATGTGACATTCCTTCGCGGCGGGATGTGCGATACGCCGTCAGGTAGTGAATGCTCGAATCGACGGTGAGCCCCATCGAGACACTGGCAATCATCGCCGTGCCGATGTTGATGGGAATCCCCGTCCAACCCAGGCCGCCGATGAGAAGCACGATCGGGAACGCATTGGGAACCAGCGAGATCAACCCGATCCGCAGACTACGGAAGGCAATCGTCATCGTAATGAAGATCCCGATACCGGCCAGTCCGAAGCTCACGAGTTGGTCAGCCAGAAGACTCGTGATGAGGTGCGCGAGCAAGACGTACAGCCCACTGGCCTTCGCATCGGGAAAGTGACGTCGGGTCGTTTCCTCAACGGCATCGATGAGTTGCAGCTTGACCTCGGCCGGTTGGCGCTCGAGGGCTCGCAACACCAACCGCATGCGATGTTGTTCGGGATTGTAGAGAGACGAAACAAACTCGGGCTGCAGCTTTGTGAGGAATTCGAGTTTCTCATCCAGCGTGTCGCCGGAGAAGTTCGGGACAAGTTCGACTCCATCAGAAATGGCGACGACCTTGGTGAGCGCGGTTCCATCCTCCAGTTTGAGCGCTCGCAGATCCTCAGCCAGCGCGCTCACGCGTTCGATCGTCTCGAAGTCCGGCGAATCCCCCACGTCGAAACTCACATCCCAGGTTCCGACTCCTCCGAGATGGTCCTCGAAGAACGTGATGGCCTGTACGATCTGACTCTCGGCACGAAAGTTTCGACTGAAATCGGTTTCGACTGTCAGCCAACGTAGTCCGCAGGCCGCGGTCCCCACGACGACCAGCGACGTCAGCCCGATGACGACCGGATAGCGATCCGTCAATCGACTCAGAGCCGCCAATCCCTGGGAGATGCGTGCCTCACCTGGGACTGCATGAGGGTCGGCATCGAAACGTCCTTCGAGAATTCCGGAGGGAAGCAACAACAGGCAGGCCACGGGAACGAGCAACGTCGCCAGCGACATCATCAGTCCGAAGCTGCGCACAGGCGTGATCTCGCTCGACGTGAGAGCCGCGAAACCAATGGCTGTCGTCAGGCAGGTCCAGAGGATGGGCCGGCCGAGCTGTCGAAACGTTTCGCGAAACGCCTCTTGCCGGTCGAGTGACTGACGATAGTTGCGATAGCAGACGGTAACATGCATGACGGTCGCGATGCCGATGATCGTCACCAGCGATCGGAGCATCGAGCTGACCATGCTGAGTTTGAGCTGCGAAATGTAGAGCAGAGCCTGCGTCCAGATGAGCACGACATTCACAATGAGGACCGGCAACAGTGTCCAGCGGAGTGAGCGAAAGAAGATCAGAATGACGGTCATTAGCAGCGCCGTCGACCAGAGTCCCAGGCTGAGGCTGTCTTCTTCGACGTAGCGAAACATGTCGTGAACCTGCACCGGTTCACCTGCCACGAATGCCGGCGGTACGTGCGCGTCGGCAATCTCGCGAATGCTTCGAAACGTATCGCGACGCGGAGCCTCGGCCTCATTCTCGGGCAACAGCCGCAGCACGACCGCCGTGGTTTCGTTGTCGTCGCCGATCAGAACCCTGCGTGACAGTTCGATCAACGCATTGCGGTTATACGCATTTCGGATGAAGTTGCGTTCCAGCCAACTCGTCAGTGCAGGAGGCATTAACACCGTCGGCAATGCCTGTGTGCTGATCGCATTGACCCCGGGAACGGCGCTCAGTCGATCGGCGAACTCCTGAAGCTGATCCAATCCATCGGGTTCGTGAACCGGCTCGCTGTCGGCCGTTTCCTCGCCGCCGAACAACCCGCCGAACGTGGGGAGAGATTCCGTAATCGTTTCCGTGATCGACGTGGACGGGGCGTCGAGAATTCCCGGATGGTGATACCCGACCATCACGAACTCGTCGCCTCCAAAGTCCCGTTTACTTTGCAGATAGGCGATCAAATGGGGATCGTCGTCGGCATAGAACGATTCGATCGACTCGTCGAGTTGCAGTTGTCGCGCGGGTTGCCAGGCGCACGCCGTCGCGATCAGCGCGACAGCGATCAAGACCCGTCGATGGCGGACGAGCCAGCTCGGAGGTGCGCCCGATGGAGTCGAGAGATCCTCGGCGGGAGTCGGCAAAGGCTCGGACGACATCGTTGGCCGGATCCTCCTTCGTGACGGTTCGCCGCGATGAGAGGCTTCCGCGAAACTGCTGCATCAACTGCCGCCGTACAACCCACGGAAGGCGCTGAGCAATGCCCCTCCGACCGTGGAAGGGTCGCCGGACTGCCACATCGTCTTGACGAGATCAAACATGATGATGCCCAACATCAGCATGCAGACGGAGGATACGCCCAATCCAACCACAGTGCCAACGCCCCAGTTTGGCTCGACGTAGGGCCCTCCCGCCGCCGAAACCGGCGCCGCAAATTGAGGCCCCCCCTCGCCGAACACATCATCGTCGGCGTCGAAGACATCGAGTTCATCGAGTTCGTCGTCCTCGCCCAAAATTTCGTCGGCAACCTCCAACTCATCCTCGGCATAAGCATCGTCGCCGAACATGTCTCCCGACTCTTCTTCGTCGAGTTCGAAGATGGCATCGTCCAGGGTCGCCTCGCCGGAGTCTTGCAGGTCAAGGACGCCCGTTTCGGCGTCACTGTCGCCAATACCCAGCTCGAAGGCGCTGTCGTCGGCGTCGCCGACGGGGATTTCGAACTGAGTTTCCGCGACGTCGGCCTCGTCGGGAATGTCCATCATGGCGACGGTTCCCGCACCGACTTCAATGCTGTCGTCGAGCGAAATGCCACTGTCGTTGACGTCTTCCAGCGAGATGCCGCTGTCACTTCCCGTATCGAGCGTGATGTCGCTGTCGGTCTTCACATCGAGCGAAACGTCGCTGTCGGGATCAAGCGGAGCAATCGTGATCCCTTCGTCGTCAATACTGAGGGCCGCACCGCTGTCGCTGGGGCCTTCGAGTGAAATGCCGCTTTCGCCAGTCAACAGCATGGAGCTGTCGCCGAGGGCCAGGCCACTCTCCTCGGAAAGGACCGATGCACTCTCGGAGTCGTCGGGCGTGAAGTCCAACGCAATCTGAGAGTCCTCACCGGCCAGAATCGACACGTCTTCTTCCAACGAGTCTTCGTCCGACGGAGTCAAGCGCACATCGCTGTCGGAATCAACCAGGCGCACGTCGCTGTCGGAATCGGAACCACCGACTTGAGGCATGATGGGTTGCGTCGAATCGAGGCCATCACCCGACTGGCTTCCGTCATCGACAAGTTTCACGTCGCTGTCGGAATCGCCATCGTCGCCGATCAACTTCACATCACTGTCCGAATCAGGGATATCGCCGATCAGCTTGACATCGCTGTCGGAATCGACCGTCAAGCGGACATCGCTGTCGGAGGACTTGAGGGGATCTCGCTTTGAAACGATCGTCGGCTGTTCCGCGATGGCGTCATCATCTGCCAATACGCTATCGGACACTTCCATCTCCGAGGATGAATCGTCGATCATCATCGGGACTTCAGGATCGGAATCGATCTGGCGCGAGCGCTTCAGCTTCTCAACGTCTTCATCGCGGAACTTCCACGTCCCCCGGTCGGCGAACCCGCGAATCTGACCCTGTTCGCGCAAGCGGTTCAACTGATCCTTGGGCATCCCCAGCAGGGCGGCTGCCTCTTCGAGATCGTAGTACTTTTTCGACATGCGACGGACTCCGGTGCTTTCGAAGCGACAGTGCTTACGGGAGGTGTGATTCAACGACCGTTTCGCAGTTCCATTGCTTCGGCCCGTACAACCGACGTCTGGATGAGATCGATCTCCATCGTCTTAGAGTTATCGGGCTGTTCCGATCGTCACGAACAGAGACTTTGGGCAACTTAGCGTTGACCCGAATGCATGGATCATGCGGGCCGCTCTTCGCCGACTGGTTTCTGGTCGTATTCTTCATTCGAGCGGAGATCTCCAGGAACCCCCGCTCATTCTCTTTAAATCATTCTTCACCAACTCCTTGAGTCTCGTCAAGGTTGTAGTCGTCTCCATTCGAATTGACGACGGTTTTTGCGCCACAACCAGAATTCCACGGATTGACTGCTACATTCGGCACGAGCCGGTGAAATCCTACTTCATTCCCCGCGAGAATTGATCAATTCCCGCCAGGCGTCGGGAATCACGTTCACCGGGTGAATGTAGCCCACTTGGGCGTTGCCCCCCGGTTCGGGGACAACCGAAGTCGGAAGCCCGATCAGCCGAAACTCCGAATCCAAGGCCGCTCCGCCGGAATTCCCCGAAGAAATATCAGCATCGGTTTTGATGATCGTTCCAAACGGTACCGACTCGAACCCGCTCACCACGCCGGTTGTGTAGGTCACACTGACGCGGCTTCCCGTACCGCCAGTCACCGGGAAACCCAGAATCTGCAAGGGTGCGCCGATGCGCAACGCGTCGGAATCCCCCAGGTCTAAGTAGGGAAAGTCGTAGTCCTCCGGGATCGGCTGGAGGTAGAGTCCGCTGGTCACTTCCACCAGCGCCATGTCGCGCTCTTCATCAAATTCGACGACCCTGCCGCGAAACAACTCCACGGGGGGTTTACGCTCATCCATGCTGAGGCTGATGACGATCTCGCCATTCGCCGTCACGCGGCCCGAGGCCGACTCGACCACGTGATAATTCGTGAGGATCAGGCCGTCCGGCGTCAGCAATGTTCCACTGCCGGCTCCATCGGGGCAAGAGATCTCGACAGTCGATCGCACGGCGCGCGGTAGTCCAGTTTCGGGGATCTCGATCTGTGGGATGACCAGCAGCGCCTCGGGGGCGGCTTCAGTAAAGCTCGCATAGACCGAGAACGGCACCGTTCCGTACTCAACCGGGTCGAAGACGTTGATATACCACGTCCCCGCTTCAAGCGGCGGGTTCGACTCCTTGTCGATGATCATCGTTTCACGTCCCAGCAAAGTGAGTGACGTGTGATCGGCTTCAAAAGGACTACTAATCTGACGACGGAATCTCGCGGCAATATCCATGTCGCTGGAGACTTCATCGAGATCAATCCGCAGCGTTTCGGCTTCCTCGGGAACCTCGATCGTGTATGTGCGAAAGAACCCCTCATCAGGCGTGGTCTCGCTCGCAATGCGCTGGCCGGGCTCCAATGTGGCGTCGACGCGTTGCCGAACGACCGAGGCCGTGATCTTGAACGGGATCTGGTCGATTCGCTCCTTCCCAACCATGGGAGGCTGATCGAGAAGATAGGCAACATCGACGTAGTACGTTCCGAACCTCAATGAGGGCTCGACATTTCGGGAGATGCGAAGGACGTCGTTGTAGTCGTAGGAGTCCGCGGCAAACTCGGCGTCGGTGAGCAAGTCTTCGATCTCGCGTCCATGACGCGCATACAGGTCGATATCGACGGGGGCATCCTCGATCGTAATCGTCAGGACGAGTGCATCACGCGGTACCTTGACCTGAAACGTCCGCCAGGTCTGGTTTGCATAATCGATCGAAGATTCGACCGGTTCGTCAAATCTGAGAATCGGCTGGGCGCGGGCCGATGCGGTTGCTGAAAGAATCACGCAGCATGCGACGATTGCCCGCATGGACGACGGTAAACGGCCTGCGAACTTCTGTGCATCGCAAGTTGTGCTATCGTATCCGCACGGAATACCGGACCTATCAAGACGTCGCATGAATTCCTCCAGAATGGTAGTCTGCGGCGCGGTTCCGCCGGGGTGCCGATCCATCTCGGCAGACAATTAACATACTGACCTCGTTGACGAGATTGAATGATGTGCTTTTGATTTGGCGACTTGCGGTGCCGCGCCTCCGCTCGGTTGCCGACGTCCAATGCACGGCAGCCAGGAATGAACACGCCAACTGATACTTTCGACTCTCCGCGAACGATTACGCCGGCCACGCCGGCCGAGGCGTCCCGGTTCATTGCCGACGCCGCGCGCGATGGGCGGGCCTTGTTCCCAGTGGGCGGACGCACGTCCCTGAAGTACGGATGGCCGGTGCAGCAGCCCGCCGATGCGTTGTCGACTGCGGCCTGGAACAAGGTGATCGATTATCCATCGGCCGATATGACGATTACGGTCGAATCAGGAATCAAAGTCAGCGATCTGCAAACCCTGCTCAAGGAACACGGCCAGCGATTGCCGATCGACATCCCAGAAGCCTCGCGTGCAACTCTGGGCGGGGCCGTCGCCACCGCGACTTCAGGACCGGGCCGATATGGGCATGGAACATTTCGCGATTTCGTGATCGGCATTTCGGCGATCGACGGTCAAGGACGGCGATTCTCCGCCGGCGGCCGCGTCGTTAAGAATGTGGCCGGCTACGACCTCTGCAAACTGCTGACAGGTTCGATGGGCACGCTCGGCGTCATCACGCAATTGTCGCTCAAGCTGCGACCAATGTACGAGTCGCGAACCGTTGTTTGCCTCGAGCTCGACGGCTGGCCGGCAGCCGAAACACAGTTGCAGGGTCTGCTTCAATCAGACACGCGCCCGGTGGCGATCGAGTTACTCAATTCGAAGGCGTTGCGGCAAGTGACGAACGAATCGCGCGTGTCGTTACAGTTGGAGCGACCGATGTTATGCGTCGCGTTTGAAGGAACTTCGGCCAACGTCGCATGGCAATCGTCGACGCTGGCAAACGAAATGGGAGTCCAAGCCCCGGTTGTGCTCAGCGAAGATCAGGCTGATCGGTTCTGGACCGCGCTGACCGATTATCAGTCCGCCTCCGATGATCCGCTCACATTCCAGGCCTCACTCCCAGCTTCGGCGGTAACCCGGCTGATGATGCTCGGCACTGAACTCGGCCTCGCCCTGCAAGCCCATGCTGGGAACGGGATAGTGATCGGCCATCTGCCCGATCGCTGCACCACGGCGGAGCAGGCCCTCGAACTTCTGAACCCGATTCGCGCCGAGGTCAAAGCATGTGGAGGGACGCTGTCCGTCCTCGCGTGTGACGATGCCTGGAAGTCGGCCATTCCCGTTATCGATCCGATGCCTTCGTCTTCGCAATTGATGAGGCGCGTCAAGGAGGCTCTCGATCCTCGCGGCATTCTCAGTCCAGGACGCATTCACTGGCCTGCGGAGTGACATCATCAAGCCTCGTCGCGCCGTTGCCGAATGTTTGATCTTGTGTCTGCGGCTGCGATCGACAAGAACACGCCATTCCCGCGTCGCAGACGTAGGCTCACATTCCTTTAGAATCGCTCGTCATGAAAGACGGACTGCATTTCGGCGCGACCGCAACACTCAGTTGGCGAGTGGGGGCGGAGCACGTCATTCATCTGGGAGCCGATGGACCGGGGCCAGGCTCGGCGGTATTCGCGACGCCGCAGATGATCAACCTGATGGAGCACGCCGCCCTTGAACTGTTGAGACCCTATCTGGATGAAGGGGAGACATCTGTCGGTGTTAAAGTCAATATCGAGCATCTCGCTGCGACTCCGATCGGGGCCGCAGTGACCGCCGAGGCGCGAGTGACCCATGTCGAAGGTCGTCTGATCGATTTCGACGTTGTCGCGTCCGATGCGACTGATGTCATCGGCCGGGGAACGCATCAGCGGGCCGTCATTCGCACCGCGAAGTTCGCGGAACGACTGAAGGAGAAAGTGTCACGAATCCCAGGAGGCGTCATGTCGCCGTTCAGTATCGAAATCAATTCCGGCGACCTTCCGAAGTTGTCCACGCTCGATGTGGCAGTGAAAGGTGCGGTTGTTGAAGTCACTCTCAACCGACCGACGAAGAACAATGCCGTCAATCAGCAGATGACGGCGGATTGGGAAGCCGTCAATGCGTGGCTGGCGGGGCATCCAGAATTGAGAGTCGTTGTCGTCACCGGCGCGGGCAACGCCTTTTGTTCGGGAGATGATGTCCCCGAAGTCGGCACACTCTCGCTCGATGCCGCGACCGAGCTGAGCCATCGCCAGGCGCGGATGTATCTGGCATGGGAGCAACTGCCGCAGGTGTTCGTGGCCGGCATCCACGGTTATTGCCTTGGCGGCGGACTGGTACTCGCCAACTCCTGCGACCTGAAGATCGCCTCTGTCGCCGCTCACTTCGGCATGCCCGAGATTCTACTCGGCTGGCCCCCTGGATATGGAGTCGCGCAGCTCACAGCTTCCATCGGGAAATCGCGAGCGATGGAACTCTGCCTGCTCGGTCGCCAGATCACGGCACGACAGGCGTTGGAGTGGGGACTGGTTCACGAAGTCGTCCCACCGCAACGGCTGAAGGGAGCCATCGCGGACTGCGTCGAACGTTTGCTATCACTTCCCAAAGAAGCGTTGGCAGAAGTGAAACGCCTGATCCATCTCGATGAGGGAGTCACTCCCAGAGTGGCGTACCTCGCCGATACCGCCGCCTACATCCGCTCACTCGCCTTGCCGGCCGCGAAGGAAGGGATCGCTGCGTTTCGTGAGAAGCGTGCCCCGCGATACTAAGTCGACGCATGTGAGTCAAGAACTTTGGAAAGTGCACACAACTGGAAGGTGGCAATTCCAATGCGCGTACCAATTCCAGTCGTCGCCGTCGCGTTTGTCCTCGCGTTGCCGGTATTACTTCCTTATGCGATTGTCAGCCGTCTTCTCTATCAGCGACGGCTCCATTACGCAGCGAAATCTCAACTCTGTCCTTCGTGCGGGAGTCCTCTCGGCATCAGAGCGTTGCAATTGAGCGATGAGCACTGGCGGACCCGTATTGCCGAACTCCATCGAGCCAATCCCGGCGCTCGGCTGCGGCTGATCCGACTCGTCCACGCCATCTGCCCTTCCTGTGGTGCCCGTTTGCATTTTCACGAAGCAAGCAGCACCTTCTCGCCAACAGATGCCTCAGTCTAGCCCAGGCTGAGTCGCATTCTCAGAGCGCGCCCTTGCCCGTGAAGACGACACCGACCGTGCGGAGCATAATTTTAATGTCGTTCCACAGGCAGCAGTTTCGCAGGTAGAGCAGGTCGAACGCGACCTTGCGGCGGAAGCTCTCGATGTCGTTATCGTAGCCGTTGACGACCTGCGCGACTCCGGTCAGTCCGGGCTTGAGGCCCAGTCGTTGCAGATAGTTCGGGATCTCGTTCGAAAGATCCTTCACGAACTCCGGCCGTTCGGGACGCGGGCCGACCAGCGACATCTCTCCCTTGAGGATGTTCCACAACTGAGGAAGTTCATCCAGTCGCGTGACTCGCAGAAACTTACCGATCAGCGTGACTCGCGAATCTCCCTTCACCGCGAACTGTGCCCCGTTCTTCTCGGCATCGGTCCGCATCGTCCGAAACTTGTAGAGCGTGAAGTGGCAGCCGTAACTGAACTCTGTTCGGCGATCATTTCCATCACCTCGGCGTTCGCCGGTTGGAGCAGGTGGTGAAATGAGTTTTCGTCGTCGATCGGCGCTGACCGTGCGGCGGTTCAGCCCCACGCGGACTTGCCTAAAAATGACGGGTCCGGGGAGGTCAACTTGACCAGCAGGGCGATGATAAGCATCACCGGCAAGAGAATCACGAGCAGCATGGACGCTGCAACGATGTCGCCGATGCGTTTCAGCAGGCGTGTACTGCCCGGCAGACAGCGTAGGCCGCGACGAAACTCACCATAGGGGAGGTGAGTCAGCCAAGGCACGTCGGGCAGCCGCTCGCCATTGGCGTAGCGGACGATTTCATCGATGTGTTGATCCGTGGTGGTCTTTCCCCGCGGGATCAATGTGGAGGTCGACATTCCGGTATGAATGTGAGACAGGCAGGTTGAAGTCAGGAAGGGAGTGCGCCGGCTGCGACGTTGCGCAAGTCGAAACGTCTCAGTAGTCACAATACATCTCGCTCTGACACAGTTGGAAAGTGCGATTCCAGGATGCCAGGCGACATTCACAATTCTGAACACTGACCGACTGACTCTACCGGATTTAACGATTGCAAGGCCCGTCGAGGAAGGTGCGGCACCAATGCTCGAAGCAGAGCAACGACCACAATCGGTAACTGTGGTCCCAGCGTCCGGAGGTGTGCTCGTCCACCAGTCGCAGGACGCAGTCGGGGTTGAAATAGCCACGACTGATGGCCGGTTCCGAAAGGAGCGAATCCCTCAGCAGCGGTTGCAACTCGCCTCGAAACCAGTGATCGATCGGAACGCCGAACCCCATCTTGCTGCGAGACTGAATCGATTTGGGCAACAGGTCGCCGAAGGTTTCGGTCAGGATCACCTTGCCAGTCTTGCCACGCTGTTTGAGATCGATCGGCATCCTCGCCGCAAGTTCCGCCACATGATGGTCGAGAAACGGACTGCGAACCTCCAAGCCATACGCCATGCTGGCGATATCAACCTTCGTCAGAATATCGCACGGCAGATAAGTCAACACGTCGGCACAGGTGGTGCGGGTGATGAAGTCGCGATCGGGGCAGGCGGTGTAGGCATCGAGTATGAAATCGGTTGAACTGTGTCCGGCAAGTTGCGCCCGCATGTCGTTCGAGAGAAGTTGCCGTCTCAGATCCGCGTCGAAAATGCCGATCCAGCGCAGGTAGCGAGCTTCGGGAGATTGAGAGAGTGCCTCGGCAAACCGCTTTGCCCGTCTTCCGAAGGAGCGTTGCTTCGTCGATGTAGGAATCTTCTGCCACACCGACCACCCGAGCGACTTGCGAACGAAGGTCGGGAGAAAGTCCATCTGCCCCGCGAGCTTTACCGCCAGATAGCGATTGTAGCCGGCAAAGAGCTCGTCCCCGCCGTCTCCCGAGAGCGAAACCGTCACTTCATCGCGCGTCACGCGCGAAAGGTACATTGTCGGAATCGCGGAACTGTCGCCGAAAGGCTCGTCGTAATGCCAGATGAGTTTGTCGAGCATCTCCAAAGCCGACGGCTCGACAACGTACTCATGATGTTCGGTTTTGAGATGTTCTGCCGCCTCGCGAGCGTAGTGCCGTTCATCAAACTCCTTAACAGGGAACCCGATCGAGAACGTATGTACCGGGCGATCGGACAACTGCTGCATCAGCCCCGTGATGATCGTTGAATCGATCCCGCCGGAAAGAAACGTTCCCACGGGAACATCCGAACGCATTCGCAGTCGCACTGCTTCGGTCAGCGTCTCTCGCAGATTCTTGCGCCACTCATCGGGTGTCCAACTGGCGGAATCGGCCAATGACGGGTCAGCGAGATCCTCGACATCGAAATCGCCTCGATAAGGAGGTTCCCAGTAGCGACGCACATTGAGTCGCCCGTCTTTCCACAGTGCATAATGGCCGGGAGGGAGTTTGTTGTACCCCTTCAGAATGCACGAGGGATGCGGAACGTATTGATACGTTAGAAAAAGATCGAGCGCAGCCGGATCGAGTTCTCGCGGCACGCCTGGTACTTCCAGGATCGCCTTCAGTTCGCTGGCGAACAGCAGTCGATCAGTTTCGTGCCTGTAGAACAGCGGCTTCTGACCGAGTCGGTCGCGGGCGAGAAACAACGTCTGCTGGTTCGAGTCCCAGACAGCGAGGGAGAACATGCCTCGAAAATGCTTCAGGCACTCGGGGCCGTACTCCTCCCAGGCATGGACAATGCATTCGGTATCGGACTGCGTCGCAAATCGATGCCCCTTCGCTTCGAGCATGGGCCGCAGTTCGCGGTAGTTGTAGATCTCACCGTTAAAGACGACCTGCACCGAGCCGTCTTCGTTCCCCAAGGGCTGATGCCCACCGGCGAGGTCGATGATCGACAACCTGCGGAATCCGAGAGCCACGCGCTGCCGTGGATCGAGGTAAGTTCCCTGATCATCAGGACCGCGATGCGTGAGGACGTGCGTCATCCGCCCAAGGATCGACGAATCGATCCCCGAGGAGTGTTCCGTCCAGACAGCACCCACGATTCCGCACATGATCCCTCACGCAGTCCGCAACATCTTCTGAAACGCTTTGATGTCTCGCGTGTTCGCCACGTCCTTCGCTTCGAGACCCGCGCGGCGGGCTTGATCGATGCCGTACTGTAGGACATCGAACCCAGCCGTGCTGTGTGAATCGGTGTCGATGACGATCGGGATTCCCAGATCCTTCGCGGCGGCGGCTTGAATCTCATCGAGATCGAGACGGGATGGATGGGCGTTGATTTCCATCATCACACCATGATCGGCGGCGGCTTTCAGGAACTGCGCGTAGTCGATGTCGGCTCCAGGCCGATGGCCGATCATGCGTCCGCTGGGATGTCCGATGGCGCAGACATAGGGATTGCGAATCGCGCACATCAGCCGCTTCATGATCTGTTCGCGAGGTTGCTTCAGTCCGTAGTGCAGTACGGCGACGACCCAATCGGCTTCGGAGAGGACGCCGTCATCGAGGTCCATCGTCGCGTCTTCGAGAATGTCGCATTCGACTCCGTGCAGAATCGTCAGGTCGCTGAACTCGGCACGCACCTTGTCGATCTCTTTCCAATGTGCCCGCAGGCGGTCGGCATCGAGTCCGTTCGCCATGCTGACACGTTTGGAATGATCGGTGATTGCGATGTAACTGAGTCCGCGTGCCCGCGCGGCTTCAGCCATTTCGCGAATCGTTGCCTTTCCGTCGCTGGCGGTGGTGTGCATGTGCAGGTCGCCGCGAATGTCGCCGACCTCAATCAGTCGCGGCAACTTGCCCTGTTCGGCCATCTCGATTTCACCACGATTCTCGCGGAGCTCGGGAGGAATCCAGGGGAGATCGACGGCCTTGTAGACTTCTTCTTCCGTCCGTCCCGCGACGAGTTCGTCTCCGCGAAAAACGCCATACTCGTTGAGCTTGAGGCCCCGCTCCTGAGCTCGCCGACGAATGACGATGTTGTGCTCCTTCGAACCGGAGAAGTATTGCAAAGCCGCTCCGTACGATTCATCGGGGACGACACGCAGATCGAGTTCGATGCCGGACCTCAGCCGGACGCGCTGTTTGGTGTCTCCGCGGGCCAGCACTTTTTCGACGAGAGGATGGCTGGCGAGGGCATCCATCGGCTCATCGGGCTTGGCGGCGGTGACGAGGACATCGAGATCGCCGCACGACTCCTTTCGGCGTCGACAACTTCCCGCGACCGATGCTTGTGTGACGGTTGGAACCGCGAGCAGAGCCTCGACGATTTCTTCTGCGGCCGGTTTCGCTTCGGCGATCGAGAAGCGACGTCCCGCCATTTCGATCTGAGCGATCCCTTCGAGGATCGACTTCTCTGTCTTGGCTCCGAAGCCTTTGAGTTTGGCGATGACGCCGTTCTCGGCCGCCTGCTTCAAGTCGTCGATCGACTTGAGTTGCAGTTCCTTAAACAAGATGGCCGCTTTCTTGGGGCCGAGGTTGGGAATCAGCAGCATCTCTCTGACGCCGGGGGGGACGTGTTGTCGCAGCTCTTCCAATTGCGGCAACGACTGTGTTTTGACGATCGTCACGATCTTGGCGGCAAGATCCTTGCCGATGCCTGGCAGGTCGGTGAGCTGCGCCGGTTCGACATCGGCGACCTCGTCCTTCAGTTCCGAGATTGTTCGCGAGGCATTGCGGTAAGCTCGCACACGGAAGGCGTTTGCTCCTTGAATCTCGAGCAAGTCTCCCAGTTCATCGAACAAGCGTGCAACGTCCGCGTTTCTCATCCCTGGCCTCGAAGCGTGTCACTCAACATGTGTGATGCCACGGGCAGAGTAGCAGGTTGGCCGTTCCGCTTCTGCTGAGCGTCCGATTGAGTGTGGTGACACGTCGCTTCGATCAGAGCGGCGCGAAAAACGATAACTCGCTGCGCTGCGACGCTCGAGAGTCGCTGGTCCCCGACGCACACCGCGCTGCGGACGGCGACAACGTCAATCGGCAAGCCGCTGATTCGAGGCAGATCGTTGATGCATAAGCGACCCGCGAGGGCGAAGAACATGTTGTGGTCGTGTGCCGCCGATGCCAGTTCGTGGAGTGCGGGTTCGTCAAAAAAGTCCCAGACAGTCGCTCCCTGTTTGGTGAACGTATCGAGCAGGACGCCTCGGCAGCCCAGCGCGGCCCCGGTGGAAACGATCTCCAACGCAGGCGGAGAATGAGCCAGCCGGCAGTCGGCGTAGATGACGGCGATCCAGTCGGGTGGATCAGTCGTGCGGTTGTCGGAAGTCGCCTTCAGTGCGGCCCAATCCGTCTTCCATGTGGAACTGCCATCACAGCCGGCGAGGCCGAGCTTCACGGCGTCGATCCCTTCGGGGATTTCAAAATGCATTTCTGAATCGTCGCCGAGATCACCGAGTGCCATCGTGACTGGGATGCGCGATTCGTTCGTGTGGGAACGGACCGCCGCAACGATCTCTGCTGCGACCGCCTTGTCGGCTCGGCCGAGGGAACCTTTGAAGGGATCCTTGATGTCGACGATGTCGGCACCGTGCTGGACCGCGACAACCGCTTCGTTGGCATTGCGAACGCTGATGAGCAACTGAGGCGGCATGCGTGCTTTCGGCTTCAGCCAGAAACCCGAGTGACCGCGTCAGAGGAGCGATTCCAGCAACATCAGCAATTTACGTAACTCGAGTGAACGAGCCTCGATCGACGACTGGTCTGGCAAGAGATCCGCACACAGTGCCCGGTCGTAATGATTCTTCTCGAGCTGAGCAAGAATGCGGCCGTAGTCGACTTCCCCCAGTCCCACGGGGACTTGAATCTCGTTCGGGGAAGAGTCCCTCAGGTAGACGTGAAATGCATAGGGAGAGATCAGTTCGAGGATCTGCTCCCCATTCGTTCCCTTCATGTAGTACGACGGGTCGAAACTGACTCCCAGGCTTTTGATTGCCTGGCACAACTCGACGGACGTATGCGGGTCTTCGGTGAGAGTTTCGAATTCCGATTTGATCGAAACCCGCACCCCCTCGTTGCGTGCCGTTGCAACCATCTTGCCGAGCCGATCGATCTCTTCGTTGAACGGGGTACCTTTGGGTGAAGCAGGTACGGTGATCTGCGAGACCCTCATGGCCTTGGCGGACTTGCAGATTCCAGTGAAGACGGCGTCCGAGACGTTTTCCGTCAATCGGAACGCGACGGGCACCAGCCGTGTCTGCTCGCGAAACCGGGCGACGAATCCGTCGGGATCGTTCGCGACACTGGCAGGATCGACCTGAGGACCGCGACTGTCGAACCAGAGTTCGATCGCGTTGAATCCTAAATCCTCCAGCCGCTGGCAGGCTTCTGGAAGGCTATAGTCGTGGAGACTGCGACTTGAGGCACAGACGAACAAGCAAGCTCCCTCCTCGAATCATTCCGTAGTGCGGCCGCGGCGTATTCCATCCGCGCGAACTCGCTCTTCCCAAGTGACTATTCGTCTTCAAGAGAAAAGACTTCGCGAATGACCGGTTTCTCAACGAGGCCCGAGCGAATCAATCGCACGGGAACCCGACGTTTCACGACGGCCCCATTTTCGATGACGCGAATCTTCTGAACGTTCTGCCGAAACGCCCGGCGTGTGATTCCGGTGGTTTTGCGGCCGTTTCCACCCAGATACTTCGCCTTGCCGCGCTGCGACAGGCTGTTGCCCATCGCGGGCTTCAGGTCGCCGTACAGGGCGATCTTCTTCGCACGCTTGATACGTTTGTTCTTCTTAAGTGTACTCATTTGAGAATCCGAAGGCGTTCCAACTGGTGTTGTAACCCAATGTGGAAGCAATGTTTACAGTCGAATGTGCTTGCGCTTCGCCCGGCGTGCCTGGGCACTGGCGGGTCGTTTGCCGTGATTCGCGCGCTTCAGCTTGCGTTGAGTCTTAGCCACTGTCGTCACCTAAAGTGTTGTATTGTCTCGATTAACAGGGGGATCTTCCCTATCAAACTGTTTGCGAGGGTGTCAGGATAGTCAGTTTGGTGCGAGTCGCCAAGTCAGAACTGCATCTCGTTCAGGTCAATACTCGCTTGACTCAGCCATCAAGATGCGTATTCTGATTGATGGTCCAGCTTATTGATCCTGCCGCTTGCGGGATCGCCGAAGTGGGCAATGTCGGGAGCGGTATCTCCGCGCTTAGTTCCATAGAGCGTGAATTCTCCTCCCCATACGTTCCACTGGTCGCGTGATTCACGCATTCTTCAAGGAGAAAGCAAATGGTCGGTATTGGCAGCGGTCAACTCTTGTTATTGAGCGTGGTGGTCCTCCTGTTGTTCGGCCACAAACTGCCCAGTACGATGCGTTCGTTGGGGCAAAGCATGCGATCGTTTCGCGAAGGCATGCAGGAGGGAGATTCGTCTCGGCTGGAGAATGAGTCGGTCCAATCCTGAAGTGGTGGGAGACGCGGTCCAATGATACCGAGTGGAATCAGTCCGAGCGAAATGCTCGTGTTGGGGATCATCGCGTTGCTGCTGTTCGGCAGTAAGCTCCCCGATGTCGCCCGCAACGTGGGACAGGGACTGGCGGAATTCAAAAAGGGAATGTCGGGGTTCCAAAAAGAATTCAAGACGCAACTCAATCCCTATCGATACGAAGAACCCAAGAACGCCCCCGCCAAGACCCGTCCTGTCGCGAAAGAAGCCGAACGCAAGGTTTCGGCACCGAAGTTCGAGTTGCCGACAACAGCGCCAACGGCTCCAGCGTCGGATACCAGCGGCAATCCTGGCGAATAGACCGGCGTGTGGCTGGCGAATCAATGATTGAGTCGTGAAACGGCTGCAACGTTGCGAGATGAACAACCCTTCGAAAGACCTGTTTGACGACACACCGATGACAATCGGGGAGCATCTGGATGCTCTCCGGAGTCATTTGTGGAAGGCGTTATTGGGGGCTTCGATTGCGATCGTCATTTGTCTCTTCAATGGCAACGCGCTGATCGCCGTGATGCGCGGCCCCATCGACGATGCTCTCAAGGACTACGACAACTATCAGGACGACCTCGCGCCCACGGAGGGCCGCAGTTTCTGGAGTTGGTTCGTGAGCTTTATGGGATTTTCCGAGTCACACGAAGAAGAGGATCCCGCCGTCGAAGAACAGCCGGTCGACCGAACACCGTCGATTAAGGTCGAACTCTCGGCCTATCAGTTGCTGTCGGCACTTCACGCGGCCGACCCCGAACAGTTTTCGGAACCGGATGAAGCCCTGCGAGAGACTCCGGTCACGCTCCCCATGTCGGCGCCCGAGTTCGCGGAGTTCAAGACGACGACCGATCGCATCAATCAGCCGGTCGCGTTGAATGTTCAGGAGGCCTTCATGGCGTACATGAAGGTGTCGGTCATCGCCGGCTTCGTTTTCGCCAGCCCCTGGGTGTTCGGACAAATCTGGCTGTTCGTCGCATCGGGTCTTTATAAGCACGAGCGCAAGATCGTGTACTTTTACGGCGGGCTGAGCTTGTTTCTGTTCATGGTGGGAGCAGTTTTCTGCTTCAAGCTGGTCCTGCCCTATGTCCTGGACTTCCTGCTCGGCTTCAACGAACGGCTCAACATTCAGCCGCAGATCCGCTTGTCGGAATGGATCAGCTTCGCGGTACTCTTGCCGGTGATGTTTGGCGTCAGCTTTCAGTTGCCGCTGGTGATGAAATTCATCGAGCGGATCAATCTCGTGCAGGTCAAGACGTTTCAGGAAAAGCGACGGATGGCGATCTTCATCATTGCCGCGCTATCCGTGGTGTTGACGCCGGCCGATCCGATGAGCATGTTGCTGATGATGTTTCCATTGATCGGTCTATACGAAGTGGGAATTCTGCTTTGCAAGTACACAGGCTCGCGGAATCCTTTCGAAGCGCAGGCGACTTAGCACGTTGTCGATGAGTGAGGGAGCATGGTTCTCAAGCAGGCCGTCTCCGCAAGGCACGCAGTTGGCGAAAGCCAACGGGCGCTGAAGTTCTTTGTCATCGCCTTGGTCGCCGCGCTGCTCGCGTGCAGTCTGGCGAGCCTGTTGGCGTTGCTGCTGGGCAGGACCGTTGAGCCAGGCACACGACTGTTTCCGGTCGCGTTTCTGGTGACAACGGCGTTACTGGCCTCGGGGAGCGTCGCGCTGCAGCGGGCCCTTGCGTTTGTCAAACTCGAAAAGCAAAAGCCGTTTCGACGCTGGTTGTGGATCGGCTGGTTGATCGGCATCGCTTTCGTGGGAGTACAGAGCTACGCACTCTGGTGCATCCTCCCTCCCGACCGCAGTTCCCAGGCGGCGCAAGCCGGCGCGACGACGTTCATTCTTGCCCTGGCGACGCTTCATGCCCTGCATTTCGTCGTCGCCCTGTTGTTCGTCTCGTTCGTGATCGTACTCGCCATGTCGGACCGCTACGATCACGAGTATCATTGGGGAGTGACATTCTGCGCAGGCTTCTGGCACTTCCTGGGACTGGCCTGGCTTGTCGTCCTGGCGATCATTTCCATCGCCTACCGCACGCCGTTCGTATGACTTCGAGGGAGCACGATGCATAACCGCCGCGACTTTCTAAAGCTCTCCACTTCGATGGCCGGCGCCATGGGAGTCGCTCCCTGGACGCTGGGAGCGTTGCATGCCGATGACCGGCGAATCTCAGGTGGCCTGAAGATTGCCCCGTTTCGCTACGATGTCACGCCGCCACTGGGGCATTCCCTTTGCGGCGGTTGGATTCAACCGGTTGTTGGCTATGACGATCCCTTGGAAGCGATCGGCTACGTATTGCTGGGAGCCGGCGCGCCGATCGTGGTCTGCGTCGTCGACTGGTGCGGCATTCTGAATTCGGCCCATTACCAATGGAGGGACTCTCTCGCCGAGGCAGCAGGGACTTCGGTCGATCGCGTCACAGTCCATTGCGTGCATCAGCACAACGCACCATTCGCCTGCCTCGATGCCAACGAGATCGTCAGCGCGTATCCGGAACTGCCTCAGATTGTTGATCCCGACTTTTTCGCGCAATGTCTCGAACGTGGTCGCGACGCCGTGACTGTCGCACTCAAGGAGCCGATCGCCATCACGCATGTCGCGGCCGACCAGGCGCGAGTCCATCGTGTCGCGTCGAATCGCCGCATCATTGGGCCTGACGGAACCGTCGTTTCACAGCGAGGCAGCAGCTCGGCGAATCCCGAACATCACCGGCTCCCGGAAGGATTGGTTGACCCGTGGCTAAAGACGATCGCATTCTTCCACGAAGATCAAAAGCTCGTGTCGTCGCACTACTATGCTTGTCACCCGATGAGTTATTACGGTGACGGTCGCGTGAGCGCCGATTTCTGCGGTCTCGCCCGTCGGGAGCATCAGGCGAACGAACCCGATTGCCTGCATCTCTACTTCAACGGCTGCGGAGGGAATATCGGAGCCGGCAAGTACAACGACGGCTCTCGTCCCATGCGAGAGGCACTCAAGTCACGGATTCTTGAAGGAATTATCGCTTCGGAGGAATCGCTCGCGCCGCAACCAATCGAATCGGTCGCATGGCGTACCCAGGAGATTCTGCCCGCCCCCAATCCTCAATTTGACGAAGCGGCCCTTGTTTCTCAGATCTCGGATTCGAATCAGTCGGTCGTCAATCGCAACCGTTCGGCCTATTCGGTGGCTTGGTTACGGCGCTATTTGGAGGGGGTTCCGATCACTCTCAGCAGTCTGGAAGTCAACGACATCATCAGTTTGCACCTGCCAGCCGAATGCTTCGTTGAGTACCAATTGCGCGCGCAAGAGATGCGTGCTGACCGGTTTGTGGCATCTGCCGCATATGGGGACGGCGGCCCGTGGTACATTCCGACTTCCGCCGCTTACCCTCAGGGGGGGTATGCCGTCAGCGTGGCCTGGTGCGATTCAGAAGTTGAGCAGGTGCTGACGGAGGGCATCCACCGCCTGCTGTGGTAAAAATGCCTAAGTAAGGGCGTGGTTGACGCTTGGAAATGGCCCGGCTACCGTTCTGATCGCATCCCAGGGGAGATCAAGCGTGCCTGACTCTGATTTGATGTCAGGCAGTCGCCAACCCGGCGAAGCCTTCTTTGGCAAGGATTCAAGTTTCATCAAGGCTGATGTTTCAACTGCTGGGACAGTTCACGACCCGAGCGCTTTACCCGATCATTGTGATCTGGGTGCTGTTGCTGATTGCAACCCACTTTACCGCCCCTCTTCTCAGCGAAGTGGTGACCGATGGTGAGTTTGCGTTCCTGCCGCAGGAAACGCAGAGCCGGCAGGCCGAGCAACTCTATCGCGACGCGTATTCTCCACCGGAAGTCCAAGGTGCTGACGGCGATCGAAGTGTTCAGCAGGACCCGTTGGGGAGCAACGTGGTTGTCGTCATCAGCCGGGAAGATCGCCCTGAGGGGCTGGGGAGCGATGACTTTACGTTTGTGAACGAGTTTCTGGTCCCTGGTCTGCAGGAGATCGCGGAGAAGACACCGGTCGGGTACGAAGTCACTCCGATCGCCGAAACCGATGTGGTCCTCCCCGAAGACGAGCGTGTCATCCAGGCCATCTGGACGCGCGACGACAGCCGATTCGGTCCGATGCTCGACAGTGCCGACGGCAAGTCGACGTTGATCGTCGTCGAACTGTCTCTCGAATTATACGACCGGCAGAATCAGTTGTTGCTCGGCAGGATCGAATCGCTTATCGACTCTCCGACACTGCAAGCCAACAAGCCCCTCGCGCTCGGGCTGGCCCTGAGCGGTTCCGCCACCGTGGGCCGCGATATGTTGCGTGCCGACAGCGAGAGTGCCGACCGCACCGATGCGGCGACCAAGATCCTGGTCGTCATCCTGTTACTGGTGATCTATCGCGCTCCCTTGCTGGCGATCGTCCCATTGCTGACGGTCGGCCTGGCCGTGAATATCACCATGTATCTGTTGAGGATCATGGCAGGCTGGGGCTGGGTGGGACTCTTCAACGGACTGCACGTCTACGTTGTCGTCGTCGTCTACGGCTCGGGAGTCGACTATTGCCTGTTCTTGATCGCGCGGTACAAGGAAGAACTTGATCGCGGGGGCACGTTTCAGGAAGCGATGTCTCGCTCCGTCCGTCACGTCGGCGCGGCGCTGGCGACCAGCGCCGGCACCAGTGTTGTCGGCATTGGGATGCTCGCCTTCACCGAGTTCGGGAAGTTTCAACAGGCCGGCATTGCGATTGCCTTCGGTCTCGTCGTCGCGCTGAGTTGTGCCCTCACCTTCACGCCGGCTCTCCTGGTGCTGTTGGGCCGTTGGGTTTTCTGGCCCGATATCCGTCAAGAGAAGCTTTCCGCGGAGGAGGGTTGGATTCCCTCCGGCGATCTGGGCACGCTCTGGTCGAGCGAGCGCTGGCTCGAAAAGATGTGGGAACGTATCAGCCTGATGCTGCAGGCGCGACCGGCGACAGTTTTCTTCTCGGTGATCGCGATCTTGATGCCCTTCGCGGCCGTCGCACTCGTCAAATATCAGGATCTCAGCTACGGCCTGCTTTCGGACCTGTCATCCGACCGACCGAGCGTTGTCGGGGCGCGGGCCGTGCAGGAGCACTTCCCCGCGGGGATCGCTGGTCCCACGACGGCGCTCCTGATTCTCGACGAGCCGATGAGTGAAGTGGTTCGCCCGTCCCGTCCTGGTGACGCCGAGAATCTTTCCGAAGAAATCTCAGAATCAATCATTGAACGCAGAGTGGAATTGGGGATCTCGGACATCCGGTCTCTCGACCATCCCTTGGGGATCTCGGAGCAGGCAGTTGCGCACTATGCACGACAAGATGGAAGAATCCGCCGAATCATGCGAACGCAGGCATTCAACACCTACGTGAGTTCAAAAGGGGACTACGACCGGCGAACGTTTCGGTTCGACTTCGTACTTGATGAAGACCCTTTCTCTCGCGACAGCATCGAGCGACTCAATCAACTGGACGCGGCCCTTCACGATGCGCTCCCGCTCGGGAAACTGGCTCGGTTGGGAGTCGAGTTGGAACCGTCCGCCGAAGCGGCAGAAGGTTTATACGTCAGCGGCATTTCGAGCAGCAGTCTGCTGGCGGTCGCCGGCATCCAGGAGGGTGGCGTCATCACCTCCGTCAACGGAGAGTCGATCGTTGAGACTGAACAATTTGACGAAGTTGTCAGGCACACAACCGGCGACGCGCTTGAGCTCTCTGTGCTGCAAGACGGGCAAGTTCAAACCATCGCACTTCCGCTGTCGACAATTCGCGAATCCGCCGAGATCTGGCTGCTCGGTTCGACGGCGAGCATTCGCGACTTGCAGATTGTGACCGATCGCGATCAGGTGAGGATCAATGTGCTGGTGTCGACTTCGGTCTGCATCGTACTCGTCATGTTGCTCCGCAGGCTCAGCATCTGTCTGTTCCTGATCGCCTCGGTGGTGTTCAGCTTCCTGGTGGCATGGGGGGTGACGTACTGCGTCTTCTCGTGGATGTACGGCAGCGAGTTTGCCGGGCTCGACTGGAAAGTCCCGATCTACCTTTTCACGCTGCTGCTGGCGCTCGGTGAGGATTACAACATTCTGCTGCTCACCCGCATCAAGGAGGAACAGGAAAAGTACGGGACGATCGAAGGCATCCTGGTGGCGCTGCGCAAGACCGGCAGTATTATTTCGAGTTGCGGCATTATCATGGCCGGCACGCTCGCCTCGCTGATGAGCGGTACGCTGATGGGGCTTGTTCAACTCGGATTCGCGCTGTCATTCGGCGTCCTGCTTGATACATTCGTGATTCGTCCGATGATCGTGCCTGCATGGCTGCTGATGTTGAACTCGGGACGCTTCGGCACACTCGGCCGCTGGCTGGGAGCCGAAAAGGTGATCGTCCCGCCGCCGCTCGAAAAGACCACCGATCCGTCGATGACCGCGTTGCGAGAGTCTGATTGATAATGACCTGCGTCGATTCCAGTTCCGTCCCGCCGCTCGAAAGGAGTGTGACCGATGATCTTCCGAACCTGTTTTCTGCTGCTCGGTCTGCTTGCCACGCACAGTGCCTTCGCTGATGACCTGCCTTTGGTATTCGAAGATGACTTCGAGGCACCGATTCTTTCTACGTGGAGGGCCACCGATCCGACCGCCTGGATGATCGAGACCGTCGATCGGGGGACTGTGTTGTCGCAGCATCGGGCCAGTGTCGTGCAGACTCCCGTGCGCTCGCCCTTCAACCGCATTGTCGTCGACGGCCTGAACGTCACCAACTTTCAACTCGATGTCGACGTGCAGTCGACGATTCCTGACTACGGGCATCGCGACATGTGCGTCTTCTTCGGCTATCAGGATCCCGCGCACTTCTACTATGTCCATCTCGGCAAAGAGGCGGACGATCACGCAAATCAGATCTTCATCGTGAACGAGGCCCCGCGAACCAAGATTTCGCTCACATCGACGACAGGCACACCCTGGGATGACGAATGGCACCACATTCGGGTCACGCGCAACGTGGATTCCGGGCGTATCGAAATCTTCTTCGACGACCTGGAGACCCCCGCCATGACGGCCGAAGACCAGACCTTCACTTGGGGAACCGTCGGTGTCGGCACCTTCGACGACACCGGGCGATTTGACAATTTCCAACTGCGTGGGCGGCTTGCAGACTGATTCTGCAATTGGCTCGTCGCCGGACCGTTGGAAAATAACCGCTCTTTGCGCCCCTTGCCGTGAGTCGCTATCTTTCCCGGCATCTCCGTAGGATGGCCTTCCTTGGCCGTCCGGACGTAAGCGGTGCTGCCACACACGAGCTGGGAAGCTCGTACTACTTCACAACGATTCCAATTCCCGTCAATGCAGATGTCGATTCGCGTTTACAACACGCTCACCCGTGAGAAGGAACCCTTTCAGACCGTCACGCCAGGCCAGGTGACGATGTATCTGTGTGGCCCGACTGTTTACAAGCCGGCTCACATCGGCCACATGGTCGGCCCGGTGATCTTCGACACGATCAAACGCTACCTGACGTATTGCGGCTTTCAGGTCAAATTCATCGTCAACATCACCGATGTCGACGACAAACTCATCAACAAAGCCGTCGAGAAGGGAACCACGGTCAAGGCCTTGGCCGAGGCGATGACGGCCGACTACTTCAGCAATCTCGAATTGATGGGGATCGACACGATCGATCACTTCCCCTACGCAACCGATCACATCGGCGAGATGCTGGCGATGATTCAGACGCTGGTCGACAAGGGCTTCGCGTACCCGCTCAATGGCGATGTTTACTTTCGTGTGACTGCCGACGACGACTACGGCAAGCTCTCGCATCGGAGCATCGATCAGATGATGGCCGGCACGCGGGTCGAAGCGAACGATACAAAAGAGAACCCGGCAGACTTCGCGTTGTGGAAGTCGTCCAAGGCCGGTGAGCCGGCCTGGGACTCTCCTTGGGGTCCGGGCCGGCCCGGCTGGCATATCGAGTGCTCGGCCATGTCGTGCAAGCATCTGGGGGAGACGATCGATATTCACGGAGGCGGGCTCGATCTGATGTTTCCGCATCATGAGAACGAACTGGCGCAGTCCGAATCTGCCACCGGCAAGACATTCGCCCGCTACTGGCTGCACAACGGGCTGATGCAGAGCGGCAAGAACACCGGCAAAGTCGGTGGTGCGCACAGCGCGCAGGGAGACACTGCTGCCAATGCCGCCGAGGATCAGATTGCCGGCAAGCTCGCAGGTTCCGCGGGTGCCGAGTCGGTCAAGACGGCGGTCTTCGCGCATCATGCCCCCGAAGTCGTGCGGTTCTTCCTGTTGTCAACGCACTATCGCAGCCCGATCGATTTCTCTCTGGAGAACATTGCCAACACCGAGAAGGCGATGGAGGGCTTCTATCGATTGTTCGAACTGTTCGAGGAGATCACTGGTCAGAGCTTCTACGACCTGAGTGTCGCGAAGACTCGTGAAGCATCTCAGACCACGGACTTGTCCAGCCTCCCGAGTGATGTCGCCGACGGTGTGCGCGAGATCGCCAGTCGTTTCGTCGAGGCGATGGACGATGACTTCAATACCGGCGGCGCGATCGCGCAGTTATTCGAGTTGCGACGTGCCATCAACGGATACATCAACGCCAACTCGATGCAGGAGTCGGCCACGGACGACCAGCGACTCGCACTGTCGTCGGCCATGGGGCTCTTCAAGGAATTGGCCAGCACACTCGGTGTGTTTCGCGTCGCTGTTGCCAAGTCGGCAGGTGCCGATGATGCGTTGTTGGATGGTCTCATGCAGTTGGTGATCGATATTCGCCAGCAGGCCCGTGCCGACAAGAACTGGGGCGTTGCCGACAAGATTCGCGACGCACTGAAGAACCTCAAGATCGTGCTGGAAGACGGCAAACAAGGGGTCCGCTGGTCGCGCGAATAGCAACAACCTCGCCGCAAGCGATCGGCAGAAACTGCCACACGGCTCGAAAGTGGAATTGATTGTCGAATCCGACATTTCGACACAGTCGCTTCAATCTGGGGATCGGCAGATGCGGCTGGATCCGCATGATTGTGCGAGATCGCCGCGGGATCTCCTGGCGATTACGGTTCGGATGAATCCGCCGATAGTCACTGCCGAATAAGCAGTTGGAGCCTCTCACGAGGCATTGCTCCGCTTCAGGCACGTCCATTGCAAGGAAGTATCATGCGAAACAAAGGAGTCTTCTGTCAGGCGTTGGTATGGAGCGCCGCTGTCGGGTTGCTCGTCCCGGCACTTCCCACCTCGTCACAGGCATCGGAATCTCATCCCTTGATTCGCGACGTTGCGCTCTCGGCCGACGGTGCCTTCCAGGGACAGTACATCGGCAGCGATGGTTTGCCCGTCTCCGCGGCTGTGGTCGTCGTTCGTGCGAACGACGAAGCCGTCGCAGAATCGATTACCAATGTGGAAGGCCGGTTCACGATCGCAAGCCTCCAGCCCGGCGTGTATGACGTCAGCGTGGGAAACACGACCCAGACGATTCGCGTCTGGTCTCAAGTCGCGGCCCCGCCGACGGCGGCGACGGCAGCGCTTATCTCGCAACCCGTTGTCCGCGCCCAATACGGCGGCGGCGATACATTGGGTGTCGTGTTTGGCATCACAGGCATCGCCCTGGGGACAGTCGCCCTCGTACAGGTTCACAATCTCTCGAATCGCGTCGACGACATCACGAGCCCATAATCGACGAGAGTCGTCGCGGGTCATGTGACCGAATCAGTTTGCAGAATCAACATAACGCACCTGACCACACTTGTGATCAAGTGCGTTTTTTAATGGTGGGGTTGGTCGCATACCGTCGTCAGCCTCATAACCATCTTGCCTGACTGGTTCAGATGAATGCGATCTCTGCCTGATACGGAGATTTTCAAGACATCCCGGCGGGCCGCCGAATTTCAGGGTGTAAGTTCTTCGGTGAGGGGGCGTGTCTCAGCCGCCCATCGCAAATCAACTGTCACGCATAAGAGGCCCACGATGAAGAAACTGACGATTGCCCTGTTGCTGGTTGCTGGATTCGCTTTGTTCTCAGACAACGCTGAAGCCGCCCGCTGGTTTCGCCCGATCGGCACGCCCCGCACGTATTCGCAGCCGGCATATAATCAGGGCTACACCTACGGCCCCACATACGGCCCGGCGTACCAGAACACTCGGCCGACCATGTGGCAATCGATGATGGAATTCGAACGTCGTAAGAACGCGATGATCTTCGGCTGGTAGTTCGGAAACGACTACCGCTCAAGTTCGCAACAGGCTCCGAGTCCAGACTCGGGGCCTGTCTCTGTTAGCAGGAATGGAGAAATGGAGAACTTTGCCTCTCACCACTGTCGGCCTCAACAACGACGAATCCCGCGGCTAGAATGATGCATCAGACTTCACAGTGACCAAGAAACACGGCGGGAGAAACTCCAGGTGGAGAGCAGACAGATCGAACGGAATCCGACACGTGCAGTGCGCATCGGCACGGTGACGATCGGGGCCGGCAATCCCGTGGCCGTCCAAAGCATGACGGCTACACACACGCAACAGATTGATGCCACACTCGAGCAGATCGAGTCGCTGCAGAACGCCGGTGCTGACATCGTGCGAGTGGCCATCGACAATCAGAAAGATGCAGAAGCGCTCGCGAAGATCGCCCGTCAGACGCCCGCCAACCTTTCCGTCGATCTGCAGGAGAACTACCGGCTGGCGGAAGTGATCGCCCCCCACGTCGCGAAGTTGCGTTACAACCCGGGGCATCTCTATCACCACGAACGCGACAAACCCTGGCAGGACAAGGTCCGCTATCTGGCAAACGTCGCAGTCGAGCACGACTGCGCGATTCGGGTCGGCGTCAATTGCGGCTCGGTCGATCCCGATAAGAGAGCCAAGTTCGATCTTCACGACTCGATCTCTCCCATGCTGGAGAGCGCGCTCGATCATTGCCGACTGCTCGATGACATCGGCTTCACCCGCTATTGCGTGTCGCTGAAGGATTCCGATCCCAGACAAGTGATCGAAGTCAATCGCCGCTTCGCGGAAGCTCGACCAGATGTGCCGTTGCATTTGGGTGTGACCGAAGCCGGCATGCCCCCGGACGGCATCATCAAGACACGCATTGCGTTCGAGCAACTCATCAGCCGGGGGATCGGCGATACGATTCGCGTCTCGCTCACGGTTCCAAACGATCGCAAGCACGAAGAGATCGCGGCCGGTCGACAGATTCTGGAAGACATTGCCGCCGGCCGCGTGAGAAGTGTTGTTGATTACGGGCTCGACTCGCTCAACATCATCAGTTGCCCAAGCTGCTCGCGTGTCGAGAATCAGGCGTTCGTCGATTTGGCCGCACAGGTCAAGGAGATGACGGCCTACGCGAAGGATCATGCCGTCACGATCGCCATCATGGGCTGCCGGGTGAACGGCCCAGGCGAGACCGACGATGCCGACCTTGGCCTGTGGTGCGGCCCCAATTACGTCAACCTCAAACGAGGGACCGAGTCGCTCGGCGCGTATCCCTACGACAATATCCTTCCGAAACTGAAGGAAGAACTCGACCGCCTGATCGCCCAACAATCAGCGTGAAGCCCGTGCAACTCCACGCAGCCAGCACTCCTCGCACAAAATGGACGGACCTCATGATGAGACTGCTGGCGACGGCAATGCGAGTGCTGTGTTTGCTGATGCTTAGCGGTGCAGTCGCGTTTGCCGATGATGCATCGCCTGAGTCTGCATCACCAATGTCCGAAGGCGGCACCAATCAGCAGTCCAATGATGTCGTCGATGCAGGCGATGAACTGGAGCCGACGGTTCCAGAGCAGAAGCCCAAGGTCTCCTGGACATCACTTCTCCCGCCGTTGCTGGCCATCGGTCTCGCGATCCTGCTGCAGGATGTACTGGTCGCGTTGTTCGTCGCCATCTGGGTCGGCAGCATTCTCATCACATGGGAGTCCTACGGCTGGATGTCGCCGATTTATGCTGTCTCGGGAGCGATCGAGATTCTAATTCGCGACTGTCTCGTCGAGCCCGGCAGTTCGAGTCATACCCATTTGACGATCGTGTTTTTCACGTTGTTTCTGGGTTCCATGGTCGGGGTGCTCTACGCCGGCGGCGGGATGGAGACGCTCGTCCATAAGATCAGTCGCTTTGCCTCGAACCGGCGGCGCGGCCAGTTGACCACGACCGCCCTGGGGGGCGTGATCTTCTTCGACGACTACGCCAACACGATGTTGCTCGGCAGCACGATGCGGCCCGTTACCGATCGTCTGCGCATTTCGCGAGAGAAGTTGGCCTTTCTCGTCGACTCCACCGCGGCCCCCATAGCCGGATTGGCATTGATTTCGACATGGGTCGGCTTCGAAGTGCAGCAGATCCGCGATGCCATGCAGGAAGTCGCCGATTCGCACGGGCATGCCTTCACACCAGACGCCTACAGCGTCTTTCTGCAGACGATCGTCTACCGTTTCTATCCGATCCTGCTGCTGGGATTCGTGGTGCTGGTGAGTTGGACCGGCCGAGACTTTGGACCGATGCTCGCCGCCGAGCGTAAAGCGCTCAAAGACGGAAGTACGCCACCAAAGCCGACTCCGGCGTTGGAATCACATGCGAGTCATACAAATTCGTCTCTCGATACGAACCGCGCCGAAGCATCGATCTGGCTGGCCATCATTCCCATTGCGGTGTTATGTGGGAGCCTTGCCTGGGGAATGTACTCCACCGGCACCCAGGGGCTGGCCGCGACAAACCTCGATCGACAACAGAGTGGTGACGCACTGCTGCCTGTCAATCTGGCAAACACGATCAACAATGCCGACTCGAATTCCGTGATGCTCCTCTCGGCATTTCTCGCCTCGATGGCAGCCGTGATTTGCGTTGTTGTCACGCGCCGCATGCGGCTTGCGGAGGCAACTGGTGCCTGGGTTGAGGGTGCCAAGGGAATGGTGATGCCCATCTCGATCCTGGTGCTCGCCTGGGGTGTGGCATTCGTCTGTGCCGAGGAACAACTCAATACGGCGGAGTTCTTAAAGCAAACCGTCGGTGAAACAATCGATGTCAAATGGATGCCGGCCATTGCATTCATACTGGCGGCAGCCGTTTCGTTTTCGACGGGGACATCGTGGGGGACGATGGCGATTCTCATCCCGCTCGTAACGAATCTGTCGTACAACATGCTGCTGACGGAAGGGGGCACGACGATCGATGTCGCCCTCAGTAGTCCGCCCCCCGTCATCCTCGCCACGATCGGAGCCGTACTCGCCGGGGCCATCTTCGGGGACCACTGTTCACCCATTTCCGATACGACGGTGCTTTCGTCGGCCGCATCGGGTTGCGACCACTTGAAGCACGTCACCACGCAAATGCCGTATGCCATCAGTGTCGGAGCCATCTCGCTGGTATTCGGCTACCTGCCGGTGGGATTCGGCTTGGATGTCAAATGGAGCATGCTGGCAAGCGCGATCGCCCTCGTGTTGCTGGTGGTCTATCTGGGGCAACGCAGCGATTCTCAAAACGAGTTCGACTGAGGATTCCTCGCATCGGTTGGCAGTGAAGGCTCGTGATTCCCATTCGCTTGACATTCGCCAAACACAGTCGACGATGCACCTCCGACAACATTGACCGAAAATGGATGGAAACGAGCCTGTCGACGCACGATCTTCAGTCTTTTTCAGCTTCAAAGGCAAGATTCCGTCTGTCAAAAACGACACTTCATCGACGAACACGCACGGGTAGAACGACGACATGTTGACGAAGATTCTGATTGGACTGGCGGTGGTTCTTCTGGTCCTCGCCATTCTGTATGTCCGCCACCGCCGATATCGCAAGGGCATCTATCGCGACTTGGCCGCGCAGCGAGCCCGAACCGTCGCACAGGAGATTCCCGGCTTCCAACTCCCCGCTGGCATTCCGTTGCACGAGCAGTTCGAGGAGCTGCGCATCTCTCGCGTCGGCAATGCCCTGACGGAAGAATGGCTCGCCGCCTTGCGGGAAGAATGCGTCGGCAATCTGCCGAAAGTGGAACGCAGTTTCATCCCTGGTCACAAACAGGGAGGAACGATGTCTTACGAATCCATTCATAAGATCTCACCGAAGTGCCTCAGCACGTACCACTCCGAGCAATTGCGAAAGTACCTCTCCGAGGTCATCGGCGAAGAAGTTTATCCGACCGCCGACCACGACCAGAGTTCCTGCTCGCTGCTCTATTACACCGAGGCGGGCGATCACATCGGCTGGCATTACGACCACAACTTCTACAAAGGCCGGCACTTCACGGTGCTGATTCCGATTCTCAATGAAGGCAAGGATGGCGGCGTGTCGGCTTCGAGGCTGCAGCGACAATGGCCCGACCGGGACGAAGACTTCGACACGTCGGCCAACTCGCTGATCGTCTTCGAGGGAGCCGTCGTCCGTCACCGCGCCACCAAGACCGTCGACGGCGACTGCCGCATCCTGCTGAGCATGACGTTCGCAACCGACCCGCGCACCGAGGGAGTGAAAGACTTCATCCGCCGCGTGAAAGACACCGCCTACTACGGCCTGCGGGCGATCTGGGATTGATTCCATCAGCGATGATCGCGCCTCCGCCGTTCATCATGCACGGGATAGGTTGTCGCCATACCTGAAATCGAACAGCAAGATCGTAAAGCTGGCCTGAATCTTGCTGTTTGGCGATCGCCCACATCTCGAGATTGGCCTCACCACGTTCGCGGCCCGATGAGTTTCTCGGGGTCGGCGCGGTAGCCGTAGGTTTTGGCGATGAAGTCGAAATCGACGCCGATGGCGTCGCGGGCGACGGTTTCGATTTCACTTCCCTGCTCGGCGAACGACTCCGCGAGTTCGTTGAACTCCCTGGTCGCGGCGTGGGTCAACAAAGTCGAAGGAGTATTCGTGGAGATGATATTTACTTGCGGAAGTCACAAGGCATTCACAAGGAAGTACGGACCGGAGTGTTCGTTGATGAATTCCTGAAGGCTTTGCAGATACTTTGCCAGATCGTCGGCCGACGCTGTTCCATGAAACTCCTCAATTCCAGACCATGGTTCGGCGACTCGCGCAATCTCCACCGCAGTGAGTGTCTTGACGGCGTCAATCAATCGTGGAGGGACTGTCTCTGGCCACGGTCCATCGGGCAATGGTTCACCGACAAGTTCGAAGCCCTCGTTGATCTCATCGTATGAACCGATATTCAACAACTCCCCCAGTTTACTGAGTTCGATCGCGCCAATGTTCTTGGCAAGATACCATTGAGCATGTTGATACGGATTCTCGCTGGTGACGATTTCAGGAAGGCTGCCGAGTGGGCACGCCAAGATATCTGAAAGAGGCATCAGAAAGCTCCTGCTTGTTAAGTAACTCGCTCTCCAGTCAGGTTGCACTAACCCGACCAGAATCCAATTCCATTTTCAACTGAGGCAGGACATTTCCTAATCGAAACGCAGTCCTGCGTCCTCCAACTGGCGCTTCTCATTCATCATTGGTTGATAGACTCGTTCCGTTCGAAGGGGGAGCCGGTATATGCCACATGCGACGCCAAAACTTTCCACCTGACCTGCCAGGAATCTCCAACCACTTGACTTCGGAATACCCAATTCCTGCCAAGGAACCTCCTTGAACCATCTCGCCTCGACCTTGACTTGGCGTTCTGGATCAATCCGAACCAAATCACGGTGCAGTCCAATGGCACGCACATCGCCATAGAACCTGGAGACATCAAGTTCAAACTCTCGATCAGCAGAGAACTCCGATTCGACATTCGTTCGAGTGATGATCAACTCTTGTGGAGTCTTGCCGACGACGACGACCTCTGCGAATCGCGCTGTTGTTTCAATGCTCAGGAATCCACGGCAGTTAAAATCCTCAAAGAGAACTCGATCAAGGTCTACTTTTTTTCGAATCATGCAGACACCAGGGTCTGTCCAGCAGTTTCGAAACTCGACGTTTCGTATTGATGCATGCTTCTCACCGAATGGTGGCACGCTAAGTTCCAAGAAGTGCATGCTCTCTAGGACGCAATCGTGGAGATTAAGGTCAGTGTCTGCGACATCGCGAAACATCAATCCTGGCATCTATCCGCCTCTGATTCGAATCAAAGATCATCCAGCCATTTGATAAAGTCATACCCCAGTCGATTAGGTATGGATTCGTGTTTCCTATCGACCCCAATACCAAGCTATCACCAGCGCAGAATTAATAATCGTCGATGCCGGTTCGTTCTCGTCGCACTTGCGAGTGGTACTACTCTTCTGCTGGCTCCCATTCAGGAATCCCTGTCGACTCACGTTGCGCCTCGTACTCGACCCAGAAGGGGCGGTAATCGAGGTTCGGCGTCGCTTCATTCACCATCAATGGGCGCGTCTCGCGCCACCAGTCTTCGTACGACACGCGCATCGCAGCGACGATCTCAGGATGTTGTTCGATGACGTTCGTCGTCTCGGCAGGGTCGGCATCGATATCGTACAACTCGCTGTTGTTGACCAGCCGAAAGCGTTCGCTGCGGACAGCACACCTCGTGAACATCGCCAGATCGGGATCGCTCCCCTTCTCCCAGCGCCCCACGTGTGTGAAGAGGAAACGGTCTTCCCACTCGGCCTCAGCATCTTCCAGCAGTGGCAACAGGCTGCGACCGTCACGGGGCTGAGTCCCTTCCGGAACCTCGGCCCCCGCGAGATCCACGAACGTGTCGAACAAGTCGATGTGAGCCGTCAGGCTGTCGATATCGACGCCTTCACCCAGCACCCCTTCCCATCTCCAGAAGGCCGGCACGCGCGTACCTCCTTCGTAGGGAGAAGCTTTGCCGGCACGCATACCCCCTGAGAAAAGATTGTACGGCTCGCCATTTCGCATCCCGCGCAAATTCGACTGGCCGTTGTCAGTCATGAAGATCAGCAGTGTGTCGTCGTTCAGTCCCCATTCTTCCATCTTCGCGACGAGCACGCCGACATTGTCGTCGATGTTGACGATCATGCCGTAGCGGGCGGCGGTCTCTTCGTCGAAGCCCGCGTCGAGAAAGGGTTGCTTGTACGCATCGGGAGCGAGCATCGGGCCATGCGGGGCGTTCGTCACGATGTAGGCGAAGAACGGCTCGTCGGATTGCGACTGCTGATGAATCCACCCCAGCGCTGCGTCGAAAAACACATCGGTGCAGAATCCCTCCGTCTGCACGAACTGCGAGTTGTGACGAAGCACGCAATCGAAGTAAACGTGCTGCTGATTCGGCGGCGCGTCGGCACAACTGCAATCATACGCCTGGCCGATGCCGCCGGCTCCGTGAATAAAGGCCTCGCCGAAGCCTCTATTGTGCGGCTGATACGGCTCTTCATCTCCCAGATGCCATTTACCGAAAATACCCGTGGCGTAACCGGCCTGTTGCAAGACTTGAGAGATCGTCGTTGTCTCCAGCGCCATCCGTTCGCGTTCAAGGATGGTGTGAGTCACGCCGTTACGAAACTCGTGCCGTCCACTCATGATGGCCGACCGCGTCGGCGCACAAGTCGGGCTGACGTGAAAGTCGGTAAACCGCGTACTCACTGCATGCAACGCATCGAGGTTCGGCGTCCGCAGATCGGGGTTCCCCAGGCAACTGAGATCCCCCTTCCCCTGGTCGTCGGTCATCACCAGGATGATGTTCGGCCTGCTCCCCGCCAGTTCACCGGCTTGCAGAGATGATAAGAGGGGGAGCGTCAGAATGACTGCACTGAGTCTCCGAACAAGAATTCGCATGACGGCCTCGCAGGGACGGTGTTCGATTCTCGAAGTGATGAATTTCGACCGCAATTGTAGGCCGACCGGCGTGACTCTGCACGTGGCCCCCGAATGGTGTCCGTGAGTTCGATCAAGCAAGTCTCGCTTGCCGAGCCGGACTTTGCGCGGAGAGGTTTGGGGCGATCGATGGAGATCGCCGGCAATCATTCCAAAAACCCGCGCTCGCGAAGTTCCTTGATGTTCTCGGGAGCGCTCTTGAGCACCCGCTCGATGGTATAGCGCAAAATCGCGACGCCTCCGAGACCGTGGGGGGCCGTCAAAATGGCAACCCGGTCTTCTTCCTCGGTGTCGAGTTTCTTGTTGAGGCGACCGACGACTTCGTCGACGTCGTCACTCTGCGTCTGGGCGGTCCCATGCTTGTTCGAAAAAGACATCCGCGAGAACTCAGCGGTGCGGCTCAGCATCACGCTGAACATCTGCTCTTGCAGGTCGTCGTCGAAGAAGCCGTCAAACGCCGGGCCATCGGAGTAGGGAGAAATAATCCGCGGACGGGAGATGGCTACCTGTCCCTGGTGCAATGTGACCAGTTCTCCAGCGGCCTTGGCATCCTCGACGAGGTAGTAGGGGAGATCGGAATCGCCGAATGTGAACAGCGAGTAGGCGACATCGCGAACAATGTGCGTCGAGAACCACAGCTTGCGCAGTTGCTCCTCAAGATTGAAGTCGGAAAAATCCATAAACCTGCGGGGTGGATCGTTCGTCTTGATGAACATCGCCGCCGTGCGTTAGCGATGTAGCTTCCTCTTGGGCCGTGTGACTTTCTTTTTGACTGCGGGCTTCTTCGCTGTCTTCGCGCCGCGAGCGGCCGTCGACTTGCGCGCGGCAGCCGGCTTCTTGACGACCTTCGAAGTGCTGCTCGATTTCTTCGACGCCTTCTTGCGGACCGGCTTGAACGCCTGCTCCAACCGGCGCGCTGCATCCGATGGGTCGGCGTCGCGGTCGACATCGAGATGCATGGCGGCATCGTTCGCGGCCTCGTGGAACAGATGCGCGATGAGGACGCCGTCCGACTTTCGCACGCTGGACTTCAATTCGTCCGAGGCTGTTTCTGGATCGCAGACGTGGAGTCGAGAGAGCATTTTCAATGAGTTGCCGTCGAGCGGGACAATATGCGCGCCGAGGCAATTCTGCAGCACATAGGCCTTCATGAAGTCGGTGGCATGGGGAATCTTGTTCAACTCCTTGAGGCCGGCATCCATCGTCAGCCGTTTCAATTCATCGAGATGGAACTCGTAGTTCTTCTCGAAGGCGAACTGCAGCACTTCTCGAATTCGCAATCCCCGGATGCCGGCGGAGGAGAGATGTGGCGAAAGCACTTCTTCGATCTCGGAGACCATGCTGACGCGAATCTCGTTGAACTCGTGGAAGCCCGCGAGCAGCGCGTCGTAGGCCGGTTCGGCGGAGGCGTGCGGCGCTTCCTCCAGGAGTGCCGCGAACAGCAATGTCTCCATCACGGGCTTCTGGCTCTTCGGCACACTCCCACCGTACCGCTTCTTGAGGAAGGTGGCCAGGCGCTTGACGATCTTCTGCCGGTCGGCCGCTTTCATTTTCGTATGTTCCGTCATCACTGCCTTTGAGTGTCAAATCGTCTGATCTTCGTGTTCGGTCGGATGCCCTGCGTCCTCGGCTTTGTCGGCCGCAAGTTCCTCGTCGCCCCGTGGGCTGGACACGTCGTCGTCCCGTGGAGTTTCGTGTTCGCCTTTCTCCAATTCGAACAACGCCTTGGCAACCGCGATGCTCCGTTTGACGCCGTCGTCGAGTTCGATTGTCAGGACGGGAGTGTATCTTAGCTCAAGTTCGTCGGCGATTCTCGACTGGAGAAACCCGCAGGCCGACTCCAACCCCTTGAGGGCCAGCCGTTGCTGCTTTTCATCCCCCATGATCGTGACCCGCACCTTCGCCGCGCGCAAATCGGGGGCCATGTCGATGCCCAGAACGGTGACCTGCGTGACGCGAGGATCGCGCAACTCGAACAGGATCGCCTTGCTGACAACCTGGCGAATACCGGCGGCGATCTTCGACATTCGACGCGAAGACATTCAGAACTCCTGCTCCATTCCGCGTGCGACGACTCTCAGCATCCACTTCCCATTCGCCGGCACATGATGTGATCCCCCACGTGCGTTCTACTCATCGAGCGTCCGCTTTCGTTCCTCGATCTTGAACGCCTCGAGCAGATCCCCCTCTTTGATGTCGTTGTAGCCGTCGAGTCTGATACCGCATTCAAACCCTTCGCGGACCTCGCGGGCATCGTCTTTCTCGCGCTTGAGAGAGGCGATCGGGTAGTCGTTGAGAATCTTCTGGTCGCGAATGATGTGGATGCGGTGGTTACGCTCGATCGTCCCATTCAAGACACGGCAGCCCGCGATCGTGCCCGTGCGCGAAATGCTGAACGTCTTGAGCACGATGGCCCTGCCCGTCATCACTTCCATGCGTTCGGGTTTCAGCAGACCCTCCAGCGCCTGCCGAATCTCGTCGGTGACGTTGTAAATGATGTTGTAGCGCCGAATCTCGACCCCTTCCTGCTGCGCCAATTCCATCGCGCGGTCCTCGGGAACGACGTGAAACGCCACGATGATCGCTCCGGTCGATGCCGCGAGGTAGACGTCGCTCTCGTTGACTCCGCCGACACCTTCGTGCAGCAGCTTCACCTTGACTTCGGGATGCTCGAACCGCTCCAACTCGTGGCGGAGCGCCTCGATCGAGCCGGGTGTGTCGCCCTTGATGATGATTGGCAACACCTGCATGCTGCCGTCGCGGTGGGCGAAGAAGTCTTCGAGGCTTCGCGGACCGCCGCGACGCGCCAACTGTTCCGTCCGTCCCCGTTGTTCACGGAACTCGGCGATCTCGCGAGCCAGATCGAGGTCGTCGAGGACGTAGAAGTGTTGCCCCGCGCCGGGAACTTCGTTGAACCCCGCTACCTTGACCGGCATGGAAGGTCCGGCGGACTCGAGTTCCTCGTCGCGATCGTTGTAGATCGCACGCACGCGCCCGTGAGCCGTTCCGCACAGAATGACATCTCCGATTCGGAGCGTTCCTTTCTGCACGATCATCCACGCGATGGGGCCGCGCCCCTCGTCCCGGAATGCTTCGAGGCAGATGCCGTCGGCTTCGACATCCTCGGCGGTCTTGTACTCATTGAGTTCGGCGGTCAGCGTGATCGTTTCCAGAAGATTCTCAATGCCGGTGCCAGCGGTTGCCGACGTTCGGATCACTTCGGTTTCGCCACCCCATTCCGCGGGGAGGAGTCCGTGTTGCGACAGATCGGTCAACACTTTTTGCTCGTTCACGCCGGGCAAGTCGATCTTGTTCATGGCGACGACGATCGGGACTTCGGCCGCCTTGGCGTGCGCGATGCATTCCACGGTTTGCGGCATCACGCCGTCGTCCGCCGCCACGACCAGCACAACGATGTCGGTGACATTGGCGCCACGCGCCCGCATTTCGCCGAATGCCGCGTGACCGGGAGTGTCGACGAACGTGATGGACTGTCCGCCATGGTTCACCTGGTAAGCGGCAATATGCTGTGTGATTCCGCCTGCTTCGCCGGCCGCGACGTTTGCCGAGCGAATACGGTCGACGAGCGTGGTTTTGCCATGGTCGACGTGTCCCAAAATCGTGACGATCGGCGGACGCGGTTTCAGTTCGACTCCCTCGGGGATCTCCTGCCGTTCGGCGAGAACATCTTCGACATCCTGCTCGCGTTCGATAGTCAGGTCGACGCCGAGTTCCAGGGCCAGGTCGAGGGCCATTTCCTCATCGACCGCATCGTTGATGGTCATCATCAGGCCGCGGCCAAACAGAATTGCGAGGAGGTCTTTGACCGGCCGCCCCATCGCATCTGAGAGCGTACGAATCGTCGCGGGCAGCGCCACCGTGGCTTCGGTCTTGCGCACGATGTTGGTGGCCCCGCGCCGCTGGCGACGGACATGACGTGAACGCGAATCACCGTCGTCTTCGCCGACGCGTGTTCGCTGTCGCTTGCGTCGCCGCTCTTCACGAGCCTGTGTGAGTCCCAGACCTGGTTTGGCGGGCTTACCGCGAGTTTCCTCGTCGTCGCCTCGTCCATGTCGGCCTGTCGTCTCCTTGTGTCGCTGCTTCAGCATGTCCACAAGCTTGCTGGACTGCTTGAGAATGTCTCCCGTGATTGCCAGGTCGGGTTTCTGAACCGGCCCTTCGACCTTGGCCGTCGCATCCTGAGGCTTGAATGAAGGAGCCGCTGCCAGATTCGGAAGCGAGGGCTTCTTGGAGCGATCCTTGTCCTTTTTGCTTAATTTCCCTGTCCCTTCTCGGACATTGCCCCGAGCACGCATCTCACGAATGCCTGACAGGCCCGCGCCGGTCGGGGCGACGTACTCTGACCGATTGAAGGGGGCCACCTTGCCCGATTCTTCTTCGATGACTTCTGACAATTCTTCGTCGTCAGACACCGTATCGGCGACTGGAACGTCTTCCGTGGGGGCGACTTCGGATGGAACCTCTGCTTCCGCGACGACAGGCTCTTGAATCGCTGGTTCCGCTTCCTGGCGTTCAGCAGCCAACTCGGCTTCGGCTTCCGCCTCACCGACGTCGACCGTTTCCGGAGCAGCGGTCCGCCGGCTGGTGGGAATGTCGCGAATCTTCTTGTTGCGATCGGCCAGGACTTCCCGCGTCGGCACCGGCGGTTCGTTCGAGGACGGTCGGGCCCCCGATCCCAATGACTGGATATGCGCCACGACCTGGTCGCGCTGTTCGGGCGTAACGCTGGCCAGCATGGAACTCTTGACCTCGACCCCGGCATCGTTGCAATGCTGGATCAACTCCTTGGTTTCCATGCCCAATTCTTTTGCCAGCGCGAACAGGCGAATCTTCAAACGTCACTCCAGAGCAAGTGGTTTTTTACTTCGTTTTCATCAAGAGGCTGCATTCGTCAGCAGCCCACAATGGCGAGTTCCATCTATCATTCCTCGGCCTTCGCCGTTGTCTCTTCTTCGACTGAACCCGCATCCATGCCGGAATCTGCATCGGATGCTTCGCGAATCGACTCGCCGACCGGTTGTGGCTCCTCGGCATTCGCATCGGAACTGTCGTCGGCAGTCTCGGCTTCGGCTGTCTCCTCGGCTGATGCGGTTGCCGACTCTTCAACTTGCGCCTCTCCGACTTCAGCCTCTTCCGATTTAGGGCTTGCCGACGTCGCATCCTCAACGGAAGGAACTTCGTTCTCGACCGCCTCGGATTTATGGATCATGGCATCGATTGCCTGCGCCTTGCGCTCGGCGTCGCGGGCCTGCCGCTCCAGGCTCTTGCGATGATCCGTCTCCTTTTCCTCGCGTTCCGCCTCACCCTCGGCGTATTCAACGATTTCGCTGCACTGCTCGTCTGTAAGACCGCTGAGTTCCAGGAGCTGATCGGGTTCGATGACTGACAAGTCGTCGAAGCTGAAGAAGCCCTGCGTGACAAGCATTTCAGCCAGCTCTTCCGTGATGTGGGGAGTATTAACGAACGCGCCCAGCGAGCGTTCGAGTTGCTCGTTAAGTTCTTCCCGCGTCATCACCTCGATGTCCCAGCCGACGAGCTTCGAGGCGAGGCGCACGTTCTGTCCCCGCTTGCCGATCGCCAGTGACAATTGGTCTTCCCGCACCAGAACGATGACTCGTCCGAGCATGGGGCAGAGAATGACGTCTTCCACCTCGGCGGGCTGCAGGGCATTGGGAATCAGCACCTGGAGTGAGTCATTCCAGCGGATGATGTCGATCCGTTCTCCCGCCAGTTCCTCGACGATGCTCTTGATTCGCGACCCGCGAACGCCAACGCAAGCACCGACGCAGTCGATACTGTTGTCGAAACAGGAGACAGCCACTTTGGAGCGATATCCGGCTTCGCGAGCCAGCGATCGGACTTCAATGATCCTTTCCGAGACTTCCGGAATCTCGGACTCGAACAAACGACGCACCAGATCGGGATGCGTACGCGACAGTACGATCTTGACCCGGCTCCCAGACTTACGGACATCGATCACCACGCAGCGCACTCGCTCGCCGACTTTATGGGCGTCGCCGGGGATCTGCTCACTCTTGGGCAGCAATGCCTCGACCTTGCCGAGGTTTACGGTGGCGACTCCGTGATCGAGCCGCGTGACGGATCCGGTGACGAGGTGACTCTTGATTTCGGCATATTCGTCGAACAGCGAATCGCGTTCGGCTTCCTTGATCTTCTGGATCATGACTTGCCGGGCGGTTTGCGCGGCAATTCGCCCGAACAAGTCGCCCAGTTCGTCGGCGTCGAGTTCAACACCGTCCAGCGTCGCGGATGGGTTTCCCGACTCTCGGTTGATAGTAACGACAACCTCGCGCTCTTCGCCGTAGTGCTTTCGTCCCGCGGATACGATGGCCTGCTCAATGCCCTCGAAGACGATCTCTTTATCGATCGCCTTGTCTCGGTGAATCGAGTCGACTATCCGTAGGATTTCAGGACCGTTCATGAAGGACACCGATTGACGGGTAAAAAAAAAGTGGGACCCATGTCCCACCGATTCACAAGATACACGGCTGCCGCGCATCCACCTTGCCTAACAAGGTCCAGACCACGAAGCACCGGCAGGATCTTTACGCAGACACTTACATCGTGAACCTCGTGGTATTGAGTCCAAGACCCCAGCCTCGTTTGCATCCAGCCGGGTCAGCTCGATGCACTCGGTTGCCAGGAAGACCAAGACCTCTACGTATGGAACTGCTGGAACATTATGGAGTTGCCCCGAATGTGTCAAGCAGGTTGGCGAGCGGCTCAACTGGCGTTCGACCGGTCCGCAGTCACGAAAACCAAGCCTGTTCCTCGATCCGGGAGGGCTTGCGAAACGCGTGGCGGGAAATCATACTCCCCAAGCTCCGGCTGAAGAATTCTTTAATCATTGCAGGATCAGGTAGAGTCATGGCACATAAAAAGGGACAGGGATCGAGTCGAAACGGTCGCGATTCGAACGCCCAGCGTCTTGGCGTGAAAAAGTTTGGTGGTGAACGAGTTATCGCTGGAAACATCATCATTCGCCAATGCGGCACGAAATGGCGTCCCGGGCGAAACGTTGGAATGGGTAGCGACTACACGATTTACGCTCTTGTTGAAGGGACCGTGCTCTTCGATCAAGAGGGGCGGCGCGTCAACGTCGCCCAAGTCGACGCTTCTGCTAACTGACGATATTCCGATCTCGGATCTTGCCACCGCCCGGCTCAGGCGGTGCGAAACCGGTAGCCGATGCCGCGCACGGTTTCGATGATGTCTGCTTCCGTCCCCAGCTTCTTTCGCAGGGAACGCACGTGTACGTCAATCGTGCGCTCCATCGAGTTGGCGTCTTCCCCACGCGAGCAGTCGAGCAGCTCGTTGCGAGAAAAGGTTCGTCCAGGCTGACGGGCGAGCGTCCACAGCAGCTTGAACTCGGTCGGCGTCAGCGTCAGTGTTTCGCCACGCAAGGTGACAATGTGTTTCACGCGGTCGATCTCGAGTTCACCGATCGCCAGTGACTGACGATTGTCGTTGCTGGACGTGCGGCGGAGCAAGGCCTTCACGCGCTCGATCATCGATCGCATGCGGAACGGTTTCGCGACATAGTCATCCGCCCCCATGTTGAAGCCGACGATCTCGTCGGTCTCGTCGCCGCGGGCCGTCAGCATCAACACCCGGACGTTGTTCAGTCGTGAGTCGCTGCGAATCTGCCGGCAGACCTGCAGGCCGTCGATCACCGGCAACATGAGATCCAGGATGACGACGTCGGGAACCTGGGCCTGCGCTTTCTGCAGGGCTTCCCGGCCGTTCGAAGCGGTCGTGGTCTCGAAGCCGTGCTTCTCCAGATTGTAGACGAGCGTTTCGACGATCGACCGTTCGTCATCGACGATTAGTACACGAGGTTTGGTCATTGTCCTGCGTTCGCCTCCTGCGATTTCTCTAAGTGAGTCGTGTGACGGATGATGCGGCCCTCGACCAGGTACACGACATCTTCCGATATGTTGCTGGCGTGATCGGCTACCCGTTCCACTTGTCGAACCGCCGAGAACAAGTTGAGCAAGGCATCCAGCCGATCGGGTTTTTCGTGCATTTGCCGAATGAGTGAGTCAATCAGTTCGCGGTTCGTTTCGTCGACCAGGTCGTCTTCTCGAATGATCTGACGGGCGCGCTGGCTGTTCAGGTCGACATAGGCGTCGATGCTGCCGCGCAACATGTCAACGGCGCGCTGTGCCATGTCTTTCAGCAGTTCCGGGATCGACGATTCGGGCGCGTCCAGAAGGCCCAGGGACCGCTCGGCAATGTTCACGGCCAGGTCGGCGACGCGTTCGAGTTCCGCAGAGATCTTCATGACGACAGTGATTCGCCGAAGATCGATGGCCACGGGCTGATGCAGGGCCAGAATCTTGAGGCAACTATCCTCGATCTGCACATCCCATTGATCGATTTCGTTGTCCTGTTGAATCAGTCGTTTGGCCTGGTCGATATCGGGAGCCGACAGCAGGCTCACCGCTCGATGAATCATGCCTTCGACGCTGGCACACATCGAAAGCAGATCCTTGTGCAGATCGTTCAGGTCGATGCGAAGGTGTACGGACATGGTGCTTACGGTCGATGTCTAAAATGAGTGAAGTAATTTGATCGTAATCAGCCGAACCGGCCCGTGATGTAATCTTCGGTGCTTTGCTGTTTGGGGTTCGTAAACAATTGCTGAGTGTTTCCCATCTCGATCAGCCGCCCCTCGAAGAAGAAACCGGTGCGATTGCTGACGCGCGCGGCCTGCTGCATGTTGTGCGTGACGATGACGATCGTGTAGTTCTCCTTGAGTTCGAAGATCAAGTCTTCGATTCTGGAGGTCGACGCGGGATCCAATGCCGACGCCGGTTCGTCCATCAGGATGACGTCCGGATTGGTCGCGAGCGTTCGCGCGATGCACAATCGCTGTTGCTGTCCTCCCGAGAGCGCCATGGCCGATTCCTGAAGTCGGTCCTTCACTTCACTCCACAGCGCGGCACGCACGAGCGATGTTTCGACGATCTCGGTCAGACGGCGTTTATCTCGCAACCCGGCCAGTCGTGGGCCGAACGCAATGTTGTCGAAGATCGACTTGGGAAACGGTGTCGATTTTTGAAACACCATCCCGACCTTTTTTCGCAGAGCCACGACATCGATACGTGATTCGTAGATATCGATCCCCTCCATCAAGACCTGACCGGTCAGCCTGGTCCCTTCGATGATGTCGTTCATGCGATTCAGCGTTCGCAAGAACGTACTCTTGCCGCAACCCGACGGACCGATGAGGGCCGTCACCGACTTCTCGGGGATCTCCATTGAAACATCGAACAGCGCCTGCGACTTGCCATAGAAGAAGTTGAGCCCCTTCGACTCGATCTTCGTGCTCCGGTTCGGATCGACCGCGCCGGCATCCGACGTGATCGGCTTGGGAACCGTGAGCGGTCGCTCGACGGACTCCATCCGATCTTTCTCGGGCGGTTTGGGTGGCGTTGTCTCGTTCATTGTCGGCTGTTGTGGAAGTGGCATTTGGACTACCACTTGAGCTTTCTTTGGTAACGATTGCGGATGTAGATCGCGAATCCGTTCAGGAGAAGCAGCATCGAAAGCAATACGAGAATTCCGGCTGCAGCGACTCCGTGAAAATCTCGCACGCTATGCTGAGCCCATTTGAAGATATTCATCGGAACGGCCGTGAATGGTGAAAATGGCACTTGCAACAGCCTGCCTGGGTCGTGAACGATGTCGGCTACCGATTCAATTCCCCCCGGCGGATGACTGAGATACGCCGCCGCTCCCACCAGAATGATCGGTGCCGTTTCGCCGATCGCGCGGGACACTGCCAGGATGACACCTGTCAGAATGCCCGGCGTCGCAATCGGCAGCACCTGTTTGTAGATCGTCTGCCATCGTGTGGCCCCCAACGCCAGCGAAGCATGCCGAATCGATGCCGGCACCGCGCGAATCGCTTCTTGCGTGGCCACGATAATCACGGGCAGGATCAACAATCCCAAGGTTAAAGATGCCGAGATCACCACGGAACCGAATGGCAAGGGAATCTCAATCACAACCAGGTTCCAGACCATGTTGTCGTTAAAACCATATAGTCCAAACATTCTGACGAAGACCGACAGTCCGAGAATTCCGTAGACGATTGACGGGACGCCCGCCAAATTCGCCAGGTTGATGCGAATGACGCGAGTCAACCAGGTGTCCGACGCGTACTCCTCGAGATACACACCCGCGCCAACACCCACCGGAACGGCGAACAGGACCATCAGCAAGATCGTCCACAATGTCCCCCACATGCCGTAGAGAATGCCGGCGATCTCGGGATCGGTGGACGAATAGTTACTGGTGAGAAATTGCCAGTCGAGCCAAGGAGCGGCCTGAACGGCGATCACTGTCAAGAAGAAGCCCAGTACGACAAGACTCGACCACGCGGCTCCCCCAGCAAAGCCAGGAAAACCAAGGCCTGTCACCGCCACTCTTCTGGTGCAGATCCACCGCGGTGGCGTTTGTTTCCGGCGAAGTCGACTGAGGAGTCATTGGTACGCCTCCCGGAATCGTTTCATCACCCATTGCGAAACGACGCTCATGAATAGCGTCAACAGAAAGAGACACAGGCCGACGGCATAGAGACTCTTGTTCTGCAGTCCGTAGGCATCGGCCTCACCACTCTGCGTGCTGACCATGTAGGCTGTCATCGTGTAGACGCCCTGCAACGGATTGAGATTGAGTTCGGGGTTCGTTCCCGCCGCCAGAGTGACCGCCATCGTCTCTCCGATCGAACGCGCCAGTGCCAGCAGGAATGACGCGATGATCCCCGAAAACGCGGCCGGGATGACGACCTTCACAGAGACATCAAACTTTGTTGCTCCCAAGGCGTATCCCGCTTCGCGGAGCGTGCGCGGCACCGACCGCATTGCATCCTCGCTCAGCGAGCACACCATGGGGATGATCATCAATCCGACGACAATGCCGGCACTCAGGGCGTTTTGAAACGACACTTCAATGCCAAACAGCCCGAAGAAGGGGCGCAGCACATAGGGCGTGATGAATCGCAAGGCAAAGAAACCGAACACGATCGTCGGAATACCCGCCAACAATTCCAACGAAGGCTTCACAACTTCGCGAGTTCGCGGCGTGGCGTACTCGCTGAGATAGACCGCCGCCAGCACACCGACCGGCAAGCCGACGACTGCCGAGATCATCGTGATCATCAGCGTTCCCGTCAGCAGCGGGAGTACACCGTACTTGTCATTTCGCGGCGACCAGTCGAATGAGCCGAAAAACTCAACCGGTGAAACCTGTTGAAAGAATGCTCGATTCTGCTCGCCCCCTGCCGATGCGAACAGACTTCCGAAAGAGAATACCGATTCGTTGAACAGAATGAATACGATCCCCACCGTCGTGAAGACCGAAAGCAACGCGCACATCTGCAGCAAAAACCGAATGCCCTGCTCGCGAAACCGCTGACCGCTTCTGCGGATCAGGAGTTCGTGATTCGGTGATTCCCGCGATGGGATTCCGGTTGCCGGCATGCGCTCAATCTATTGAAGTGAGCCATCGCCTGTCCGGCATGACTCACCAGGATGCGTCTCAAGGGTGGCTTATTCCGCCAACGCCGACTGCAAAGCCTCGCGGGACTTCTCGAGTTCGGCCGCCGGCAGACTCACGTAACCGACCTTAGTGACATGAGCGATGCCTTCGTCCGAGAGATAGTATTCCACGAACTCGCGAACTTCCGGCCGCTCCAGGGCGCTCTTGTTGACATAGATAAACAGCCGGCGCGAAAGCGGGGCATAAGTGCCATCCTCGATCGTGGTCGGATTGGGCGCAACGGGTTCATTCCCCTCCTGAGCGATACCAATCGCGTTCAATTCGTCGGCATTCTCTGTGTAGTAAGCGTAACCGAAGAAGCCCAAGGCATAAGGCGAATCCTTGACCCCGTCGGCCAGTGTGTTGTCGTCGGCACTTGCGCTGTAGTCGTCTCGAATCACACCCTCTTTGCCGAGGATCGCTTCGATAAAGTAGTCGTAGGTGCCCGAGGCATCATCCGGGCCATACAGCACGATTTCGTGGTCGGGCCAGCTCGGATCGAGTTGATTCCAAGACTCGATCTCGCTTCCATGCTCCCAGAGCATCTTGAGTTGCTCGACCGTCAGGCTGTCGCACCAGGTGTTCTCCTTATTGACAACCACCGACAGACCATCGATCGCAACTGTCAGTTCGATCGGCTCGACTCCGTTTGCGGTGCATTGCTCGATCTCCGCATCCTTGATCGGTCGCGAGGCGTCGCTGATATCGGTCTCACCACGGGCAAACTTCTCGAACCCGGCACTGGTTCCAGATGTATTCACCCGCACGTTGATCTCGGAGTGCGTCGTCGCGAACGATTCGGCCACTGCGGTGCTGATCGGTTCCACGGTGCTGGAGCCGTCAATCACAACCGTCTGAGTCTGAGTCGTTTGTGTACTCTCACCGATGCACCCTGCAAACGAACACAGCAGCACAATTGAAGCGCAGTTGACAAGCCGGCAGCCAATTTGAATTCGCATGATTCCTGAGGTCGAGAGGTGAAAAGCAGGACACTTTCTTTGTTGTGAACACCCTATCCGCGAATTGTTAAGATGCAAACCAGTCGATTGTTAAGACATTGTTAAGATGCGATACCCACGCCAAAACCAGGCGATGCATGGCGGACCAAAGCAGAATCCGCTCATCCAAACTTTTCAATGCCCGGCACGAAGATTGCGCACAACCGATGCGACATCCCGCAGGTCGGCGAGGGCGGCCCTCCTCGGAGGGTATCGACCTGAAGTCGACCGGCGATTTGTGCCGATAAAGGCAGATGTGTACCAGGACGGCTGCATCCCCCCTCCGGAACACGGCCACTACAAGTTGTTGTGAAATCGAATGTTATGACGTGGCCGTCATTCTCAGCCTTGATGAGAAGGAGGTTCCGGTTCGCCTTAGCGCTGACCCCAACGAACGATGCCAAACACCACTCGCCGTCGTACTCATGCCGTTCAAAACCCGCTCGAAACGTATCTTCGGGAAATCAACGAGACCGCCTTGTTGACCGCCGAGGACGAGAAGACCCTCTCCAATCGCATTTCCGCCGGCGATCAGCAGGCTCGTGATCGCATGGTGCGGGCCAACTTGCGTCTCGTCGTGAACATCGCCCGCAGCTACACCGGCAAGGGCCTTCCCATTCAGGATCTGATCGAGGAAGGAAACCTGGGGCTGTTGCGCGCCGTCGAGGGTTTCGACCCTGATATGAACACGCGATTCAGTACGTATGCCAGCTACTGGATTAAACAATCGATCAAACGAGCGCTGGTGAACTGCGCCAAGACGATTCGTATTCCTGCCTACATGGTGGAACTCCTCTCGAAGTGGCGACGTGCGACGGCTCAACTGCAGGAAGAGTTGGGGCGCGTTCCGACTTCCGAAGAGGTGGCGAGGTTCCTTGAACTGCCGATGAAGAAACTGCGGATCGTCAAGAAGGCGATCACACTTTACAACTCGTCCCCGCAGGCAGAAACAAGTGAAAGCGGCTTCTCGCTCGAAGACCTCGTCCCCGATGAACGGTTCAAAGGTCCCGAAGAGGAGATGGTTGATAATGACAATCTCAAGCATGTGACTCGCATGCTCACTGAGATCGACCCGCGCGAGGCCACCATCCTGAGAATGCGTTTCGGCCTTGATGATGGTCTCCCCCGCACTCTCAAAGAGATCGGTGAAGCCCTCGGACTGACACGCGAACGCGTCCGCCAGATCGAGACCGAAGCCCTGCAGAGGCTGAACAAGGGGCTGGTCGGGGAGTAATTATTTGCGATCGGAGATTCGATAATTCAGGAATTCTCCCGCCTCGACTGCCTACTGCCTACTGCCTGAACCTCCGTGCCATCAGCCGCGTCTCTCTCTACAATGCCCCATTGGATCGGAGTGGGCTGAGTGGTCGCTCCGTGGGCGTTCTATGGATCGCCTGCGGGGAGGAAAGTCCGGGCTCCACAGGACACGGTGGTGGATAACGTCCACCGTCCGCGAGGATCGGGAAAGTGCCACAGAAAAGATACCGCCTTGTCCGCACCCGCAAGGGACGGGCAGGGTAAGGGTGAAATGGTGCGGTAAGAGCGCACCGCGTCGCTGGTGACAGCGTCGGCAGGGCAAACCCCACCGGGAGCAAGACCAAGCAGGGCGGAGGAACTGTCCGTTCCGTTTGACGTCCGGGTAGGTCGCGACGAGGCGTCTGGCAACAGACGTCCCAGAGAAATGGCCACTCTCGACAGAACCCGGCTTACAGGCCCACTCCGATCCGCTTCTTTGTCGCCATTCACTCCAAGAAAATGCGAAGGGAATGAGAGACGACATTTGACTGAGTTGAATCGTATCGAGATCCCGCTCGGCAGGCGGGTCTACGCGCGTCACACCGATTCGTTCGGCTTTCGCAGCGGGCGGCTGGCTTCTCCAAGTTCTTCCAGCAGTTTGTCGTAAAGCTGTTGCAGCCGGTCCCAGTCGCCTTCGAATTGAGAGGCCTGTTCGGCGAAGGCGGCGAGTTCGAAGGCACCGGTGCCGAGGGCGGTATTGCGTGTCGCGTCATCGGGGGCGTGGGCGGCCAGTCCAAGGCGACATTGAGCGATGTGAGCGGCGGCTTCGAAACGCACGGCCACCTGCTCGGGAGTCGGACTTTCGTTTGGTGACAACGATACCGCCGAACTCAATCGCCCCCAGCCCCAGACGCTCGATGTCTCTCCAGGCGGCGCGCCCGAGAGAGCTTGCAGATAGCGGTCGTAACTCTCTTCCGCTTCGGCCCAGTGTTCGAGATTCGTGGCAGCCTCTAACTGCAGTTCCCACAATGTCGGCTGAGAGATCAGCAGTTTTTGGAACAACTCGTGAGCTTCTTCAAACGCGCCGGTGCGGCCGAGCATTTTCGCATGCACGACCTGCATGCTCAGCACTTCGGCGTCGCTGGCCTGCGCACGAGCGCTCCCTTCCAGCCAGCGCGATGCGGCTTCCGCGGAGAGTTGAAACGCCTGCGACTGCGTCACTTCGGACTGAGCCTGCTCGGCGATCTCGCCACTCATCACGACGGCCCATTGTAGCAACGATGGTTCGACACCTTGAGCCAGCGACACCGACTGCACAAGGTCCAATGTCTGCTGCAGCGCGGTCTCGCGTTCTTCGGGCGGCCGCGATGCCGACGCTTCGACGAGTTGACGGCTGACTTTCATGACGAGCCCGCGAAACAGTTCCGGAGCCGCCAACTGTCTCAGTCGTGCGACTGCTGTTTGAGCGTTCGTCAGATCACCTTCCAGTGCGTATGCCAGGAGCTGCGTCTGAGCCGCCCCTGCCGCGAACTCCCGCGAACCGATCCCGCGCGCCGGTCGGCTCTGCCCCTCGGGTGGATCGACTTCGGCGAGCACCGGCCTGGGCTCGGCCGACAGCCATTGCAATGCCTCGGGACCATTCCCGGCCAGCACGAGAAGTTCAGCGAGATAGGCCTTCGAGATCACAAGCGAATCGCTCGGCGACATCTCTACAGACAAGAGCGTGATCCCTTCCCGTAGATGTCCCTCGGCAGCCTGCACCAGCGAGGCATGATCCACGATGCCAGAGGGCAATGCCGGCGGATCGACGGCAGAATCAGTCGATGACTCCGCGTTTGTGATCTGCTTTGCCAGATTCCATTCGAGTTGGCCCACAACCGCGATGGCTTTGCCGTACTCCGGTGTTCCCGCCGCGAGTTTCAAGTACCAGTCCCGTGCCTGGACGATCTGACCAATCGACTGTAGCACTTGTGCAACGGTATATCGCACTTGAGCGATTCGTGGGCTTTCGGGCGTGTGGGTATCGAGCCACAGCCCCGTTCTCACGACGGCAGCGGCTTCGACTTCCCGGGCGTCTTTGGGAGACGACTGAAACGCCTTGAGATAGGCGGCGAAAGCAATCATCACCGACTCGCCAGCGACTGTCGATCCTGCAGGTGCGCGCTCGGCCACAAATTCGCCAAGCACGCCTGCTTCGTAGTATCGATTGAGTTGCGAGTGGCAATAGGCCAGCAGATAGAGCAGTTCCCAGACCGACTCGTGACCTTCGGGAGCCAGTTTGACAGCCGACTCGAGCCAACCGCCAGTGGTTGCGATGGCGTCGAGGTAGTCTTCGCGATTCTTGTCGGAAGGATCTTCGGCAATCCTCAATTGGATCTCCTTCGATAGTTCCAGTGTGTCGAGCGCCTGCAGGACAACCTCGTTGAAGTTGTTCAACGGAACATCGGGTGGGATCATGAATCGAATCGGCAGTTGCGGACGCGGATCGTCGGCAACGTCGATCTCGTCGTCGGCCACTCCATCGGTATTCTCGAGTCCCGTGAATTCGCCGATTCCAGAGGCTGTCGTATCTGCCTCAGGTGACGGAGTGGGAACGATCGCGACTTCGCTCGGTCCACCGTGCGCTGACGAATCCGACTCTGCGTTATCTCGCGCGAGATCGGGTGTTTCTGATGTTGAGACGTTTCCTGAAGTCGTGTCTGTGATTTCAGTCTCGTCGTCGCCACCGTTGTTCATGATGAATGCAACGACGATAACGATCCCTACGAGGCCGATACCTCCAAGTATCCATCCCCACGGTGCACCACCTGACTCACGCGCCGGCTTTGACAGAGTGGATTCTCGCGCAACCTTCTTGGGAGGCGCTTCGACCGGAGGCGACTCGTCAACATCAACGATCGGCGTATTCGTCTCCTCGATCGGAAACGTGAACGCGGACTCCCCAGTGACCGTGTCAAGTATCGGCGCGATCCAAGTATCCGCCGCACCAGCGGCGCCCGTTGCTCCGGCTACCATGGCAGCGAGAACTCCTTGCTCAACTCCTACCACCGAGACCACTGTAATTTCCACTGGACTCGCCTGAAAGCTGTTGCCACATAGGCAGCGGAGCCAACTTCCGTCAGCCGACGGTGGAACATCATAGGCCCGATCGCAGGTCGGGCAGACGGCCGCCATTCGGGGCTTTCCGACGCGTTCGTTCGCGGCAAGTCGAGGCCGTAGAATCACCCCACACGCACACTGCCGCAGTTTTCCGTCGACTGCATCAAGGTGCAGATTCAACTGGCACGAGGGACAAACAATGGTCATGGATGTGAACTTGGAACGCCCCGCTCTCGACTCGCCTCACCGTTGCTGTGTTGATTCCGGCCCTACACGTCGAGCGTGTCGAGACTATCCATCAGATCATCCAGTTCATCGCGTGGTTTCGCGCAAGTTTGAGTCTGCCGCTTGGGGATCCCCACGCTCATGCCGACCGCGTCGCGACCATCCCTCACCAGTTCCGCGTCCCGTTCCGCCGCCGCCAGTGCAAAGGGATCTTTGCCTTCACCACCGAACAGCAAGGAAAGATCGATCTTCAACCCCGCCACTTCGCCGTCGGCACCCGCGATCGCGGGCGTCTTGTGCTGAGGAAACACGATCGCGTTCTCCGGACACACTCGGCTGCAGGCTGGGCAGCCCTTCTTGCAATTGTCTTGTGCCTCGACAAGGATGCGGTCGAGCGTGTCGACCCCGTACACGCCAAACAGACAAAAGTCGATGCACTCCATACAGTTCGTGCAGCGGCTGTAATCGATGACGGGATACCAGCGCCGCTTGACGGGATCTTCGGCGAAGTTCTGCAGCGGGACGACGCCGTTGGTCTCATGTGCGTGGCCGTTGGCGCTTCCATTGCTGTTGACGCTCGGTGCGTCATGAACTCCATCGGCAGGCGCATTAAGGAACTGTTCCATCTGAGCGGGCTTCGGACTCCCGCCGATCCACGACGTCAGCGAAACGACCGGCTCGGCATTCTCCGACGCAATGCGTTTGATCTCGCGAACGAAGTCTTCCGCCTTGGTACGGACTCTCAGATCGATGCAGTAGAGTTTGCGATTAGGAACTTCGACGGAGCCGATAGCATCGGGATGTTCGTTCTCTTCGGGATCGACATCCTCTTCGTCTGACTCTTCAACCAGCAACGTCGGTCCTTCGTGACCGCGCACTCCCTGTCGGTCGAGAATCCAGCGCGAACCGCGGGGATAGAGCCACGACAGCACGACCACATGGCCCGAAATACCTCGCAAGAACAGCAGCCCGGTGTGGTCGGTCTGCATGTCGTACAAGTGAGGCACCAGTGAGACGTCGATCCCCGGCTCGATGATCAACCTGGCGGCCAAGTCCTCTTCGAGCTGACGTTTTCGGGGATCCTTTCCCTGATGCTGCGATATGACGACAGTCAGTTTACGTGCCATGAATCTTCGATCGGTTTCAAGGTTTTCTCGCGTTGCCCAACTAGTTTGGCAGGATGCTCGTCGAGAGTCGAGAGACCGAACGTCACGAAGTGATCTGAAGGTACGGCCCACCTTCGTTTTGAGTGGGACGTTCGGGACGGCCTTGATGCATGTAGGTCAGCAGCATGTTGTCGAGGCCGAGCAGATGCAGGATCGTGGCGTGCAGGTCGTGAACATGCAGCCGATCTTCGACGGCATGGAAGCCGAGATCGTCGGTTGATCCGATCACTTGGCCTCCCTTCACCCCGCCGCCGGCCATCCACATGGTGAAGCCGGTCGGGTTGTGGTCGCGTCCGTCACCTTGCTCGCTCATCGGAGTGCGACCAAATTCGCCACCCCAGATGACGAGCGTCTCATCGAGCAGCCCACGACGTTTGAGGTCCATCAACAACCCGGCAACCGGCTTGTCGGACTGACCGCACATCGTCGTATGGTTGTTTTCGATCCCTTTGTGTGCGTCCCATTTGCTACCGGCTCCATGATAGAGCTGCACGAATCGCACGCCACGTTCCACGAGACGCCGGGCAAGCAGACAACATCGGCCATAGGGCGCGGTCGTATCGGAGTCGAGGCCATACAACTCTTGTGTCTCCGCCGTCTCTTGCGACAAGTCGATCGCCTCGGGAGCATGCGCCTGCATGCGGAATGCGAGTTCGTAACTGCGAATACGGGCATCGAGTTCCGACTGATGTTCACGGCTCATCGCATGCCGATCGTTCAACTCACCAAGCAATTCCAGCTTCGCGCGTTGACGCTCGTCGTCGATCCCTTCGGGATTATTGAGATACTGAATCGGCTCATCACCAAACTGCAGTCGTGTCCCTTGATAGGCAGCGGGCATGAAGCCCGCGCTCCAATTGCGGGGCCCATTGGTGGGATCGGTCGTCGAGTCGGTCATCACCACGAACGCGGGAAGGTTGTCGTTCTCGGTTCCGAGTCCGTAGTTCACCCAGGAGCCGAGTGAAGGACGACCTGCGAGCGGCGTGCCGGTGTTCATCTGGCACACGCCCCCGGAATGGTTGATGCCGTTGGTCCAGCACGAACGAATGACGGCCATGTCGTCGACGCAACGAGCAGTGTGGGGCAGCCAGTTCGAGACCCAGGTGCCTGCCTCTCCGTATTGAGCCCAGGTCCGTTGCGAGGCCAGCAACGGAGAGTTGATCTCTCCCATCGCGGTGACGACACGCTTGTACCCCGCCGGCAACGGTTGGCCGGCCAGTTCGTTCAGCAAGGGTTTGGGATCAAACAGATCGATATGACTGGGACCACCTTCCATGAACAGGAAGATGACGTTCTTGGCCCGTGGAGGACGCTGGGCGACCAATCGTGATCCCTCGGTCGGCAGCGAAACATCGGCAAAGGCACGGTCATTGTGCAGCATCCACGCCATCGCGAGAGCGCCAAATCCCCCGCCCCCCTTCAACAGCAAATCCCTGCGGTGAATGGGAGGAAGCGATGCCGAATCGTCAAATCGGAATGCTTTCATACTTGTTACTGTAATCTGCCGGGAAAGCGATGTCTCTCTGGTTTTGACGTTATCAACCCGTCAGGAGATTGAAAAGACACCACGAATACCGGGGTTGCGAGCGGAATTTTTTCGGTGACGGGTTGGGGATCATTGGAAGTTTCAAGGGTTTTCGTTGCTTGTTTGAGGTGTTGCGACCATCCCACATCGCTGTTAAATTGCCCGGTCCAGCCGGGTTGCATCGTTTCCGCGCTCGGGATTGATGGCCGTATCCCTACTTCGCACCAACGAAAGGAGGCCTGTATGACTCACAGATCTTTACACTGCTCAATGAGCACGGGGAGCTGATACGCATGGGAGTGAAGAAGTCGGGTAAAGGACGTCGGAAGCTGGGGCGAAAAAAACGGCGAAATCGAGCCAAAATCAGGCATCGCAAGTGATCGCGGTCGTATTCCACACCAATCTAGAAATGCAGATGTTCGTCGGTGTTTATCGACCAGGCCACCATTGAATGCAAAGCGGGGGACGGCGGCAACGGCTGCATGAGTTTCCGCCGAGAGCTATATGTGCCACGCGGTGGCCCAGACGGTGGTGATGGGGGCGACGGCGGCAGCATTATCATCCGTGCCGAACGAAACCTCGGCAGCCTTGCGAATCTTGCGGGGCATCGCCATTGGACGGCCGAACGCGGTCGACACGGCGAGGGAGCCCTGCGCACCGGTCGCGGCGGCAAGGACACCGAGATCCTCGTCCCGCCCGGCACCCTCGTCAAAGATGAAGTCGAAGGGATCGTCGTGAAGGATCTTGCCAGCGACGGCGATTCGATCGTTATCTGTAAGGGAGGTCGAGGTGGTCGAGGCAATAAGCATTTCGCAACATCCACGAATCGGGCCCCTCGCGAATTCGAGTACGGCGAAAAGGGTCAGCAGCGCACGGTGCTGCTCGAACTGAAGCTGATTGCCGATGTCGGACTGATCGGCAAGCCCAACGCCGGCAAGAGCACGCTGCTCAGTCGGCTCTCAAAGGCCACACCTGAAATCGCCAGCTATCCGTTCACGACAAAGTACCCCAATCTCGGAATGGTGCGGTTCGGCTATGGCAGCGAGTTTGTCATGGCCGACATCCCTGGATTGATCGAGGGAGCCCATGCCGGCGTGGGGTTGGGACATGAATTCCTCAAGCATGTCCAGCGAACTCGAGTGCTGGTCCATCTCGTGGAACCGGCTCCGATGGATCAGACCGACCCCATCGAGAATTACCATCAGATTCGAGAAGAACTGCGACTCTACGACCCAGAACTTGCTGCACGGCCGGAATTGGTCGTCATCACGAAATGTGAACTCCCCGATGCCGAGGCTGCGGCCGAACTGCTGGGGGAGTCCTTGGGACACGAAGTGCTGCAAATCTCTGCCGCCACCGGCCATGGCCTGCCGGAACTGGTGCGCCGCGTGTCAGCAATGCTCAAGGACGACGTCGAAGACAAAGAGAATCTATAGCGAATGCCTTCGGTGGCCGTGATCGTGGAATCGGGATCGCGTTGCCGTAACCGATTGATCGCCGCCGCCAGATCTGGGACTCTGCCGCGGGCCGATCGAATCCCTTGGCTGATGAACATGAAGCGATTACCCCATCTTTCCGTGAGCGTGACGATTTCTTTCGGAATACTGAGAGGTTGACCTTGTCGGCGACACTGGCGGACCATCGCGGGTTACGGTTGGTCACGCTTTGCGCGCTGTACGTCGCTCAGGGGATTCCATTCGGCTTCGTGACAGTCGCGCTGGCTTCGTACCTCGCTGAGCAAGGTGCGAGCGTCGATGGCATCGGCCATGTGAAGGCCATGGTCACGCTGCCTTGGGCCTTTAAGTGGATCTGGGGTCCAGTGATCGATCGTTTTGGCATGCGCTCGATGGGGCGCAGGCGGCCCTGGATTCTGCTGGCCCAGACGCTGATGGCTGTCACGATTGCCGCGATGATCGCCATTCCTAATCTTGTTGAAGCCATTTCGCTGTTGGCGACCATGATCCTGATTCACAACATCTTTGGATCGCTGCAGGATGTCTCCGTCGATGCCCTGGCGGTTGATCTGCTTGATGAAAGCGAACGAGGCCGCGTCAATGGATTGATGTACGGCTCTTCCTACTTCGGCACGATGCTGGGCGGAGCGGGGCTCGGCTGGGTCTTCAGTGAATACGGTCTACGAACCGCACTCATCACTCAGGTGGGACTGTTGCTGGCGATTATGTGTTTGCCGCTGTTTCTGCGTGAACGGCCCGGAGACTCGCTGTGGCCGCGATTCACGCCACGGTCATTGGTCGGGGGAGACTCTTTACCTTCAAGTTCGACCAGCGGCAACGTCTTCGTCAATCTGGTCCGAGCCATGACGTTGCGATCGACATTGCTGGCCGCCCTCCTGGCGCTCGGGACGCGACTGGGGAGCGCGGCACTCGATTCGATCGGCCTCGAATACTATGTCAACCAATTGAACTGGACCAAAGAGGCTTACAATAACCTGATGGGAGGCTACGCCGTCGTGGTCGGCCTGACGGGGGCGATGGCAGGCGGCTTTATCGCCGATCGCGTCGGGGCCAAGCGACTGGCCGCCACCACCAGTGTGTTGCTGGGCGTGATGTGGATCGCGTTCGGCAGTCTGCACGCCTACTGGTCGACGCCGGGAGTGGTAATGACGATGCTGCTGCTGCAGGAGTTGCTGCTCGCGATGCTGCTGGTGTCGCTCTTCGCGCTGTTCATGACGATCTCGTGGCCTCGTGTGGCGGCGACGCAGTTTACCGCGTACATGGCGCTGCTCAATCTTTCAACCACCTGCGGTTCGTGGATTGCAGGACGAGTATCCGCGGGGGTCGGCATCGCGACCGCGTTTGTTGTATTCGGGTTCTTGCAATGCGCCCTGGTCGGTCTGCTCCCCGCCATCGACCCTCATCAAACTCGCCGCGTCTTGGGAAAGAAGTGAGCGCGTTCTGCCGATCCAATGCAGTCCACTTGAGTTCTCCCTATCGCACCGAAGCCGTCGACAACTCGCTTCGGTGTCGACACCGAAGCACTTTCCGACCTTACTCCACCAATGGCGGCGGACGCGAAACGTGCAGCAGATCTTCAAACTCTCGCAGGTCGCGCAGCACAGCCAGGTCGGGGTCGAGTGGCATACGCCCGAATTCGATCCATCCGGCCGCGATTGATTCGCGGAGGCTCGCGAGGGACAAGTCGATGTACTCCTGCCGCTGTACTTGTTGGTCGGCTGAGAGTTCCCCTCCCTCGGGTGGTTGAATGGCCCCAGCGCACTGAGCGTAGCCGCACGCAACGTTATAGAGATTATTGGGATTGTTCACATCGATGGAACGCAGCATTGCGGCAGATTGAGGGATTTCGTCGTAGCGACCCGCGCGGGCAAGGAGCTTGATGCGGAGAGCCAATCGCGTTTGCGCGCCGGGCTGATTGATGAACGTTTCCCAGTCGGCGACTACGGCCATGGCCAGTTGGGCGTTTCGCATTGCATTAACAATGCGAGAATTCAAAGTGGCTCGCACTTGTTGCGCGCTCTCGGCGAACTGACCGTCTTTGATCATCTGGCTCGTCACTTCGATGCCCAATTGGTACTGCTCAATGGCCGCGTCGTAGTCGAAGTCGGCTTCGTAGGCCTGCGCGAACTTGTCGGCACCAGCCACGAGTTGATAATTGGCCCGCGCGTCACTGGGATCGCCAGCAGCCAAGGCTCGGCGAATCTGCATCATCTCCCGGTAGGACGCAATCGACTCGGTGATTCGCTTGATCTCCATGTTGATTGCCCCCAAGTCGCTTAACGCCAGAGACAAATCATCCAGAAGTTGAGTGTCACCGGGGTTGCGGTCAGAAAGACGACGGGAGACGTCGACTGCTTGCTGGCTGTAGTCCAGCGCTTCGACCCAGTCTTCCAGTCGCCTATGGATGTCGCCGAGCATGTTGAGTGAAATCGCCAGACCACGTTGCGCTTCGTGATTACTGGGATTGTTCTGCACAAGCTGCCGAGCGAGTTCGTACTTCTGTTGATAATGATCCAGTGCTCCGGGAAGATCCCCGCTGAGAACACATACATCGCCGAGTTCACCGAGTACCTGGACCAACTCGTTTTGCGCATCCGTGTCGGTTGGGTCATCAGTCGACAGCTTGGCGTAGATAGCGCGAGATTGCAGATAGTATGTCAGTGAATCGTCGAACTGTTCGAGTTGACGACTCAGTGCTCCCAACTGAAACAGTGTCTTCGCGAGATCCCCTTGCAAAGCGAGATCGCTGGGATCGGACGCCGCCAGCGGCTGGCAGAGTGCGAGTGCGCGACGGTAATGACCGATTGCCTCGGTTCCGTGGCCCATTCTCAAGTTGACCGCACCGAGGAGAAGGGAGGAATGTACCACATCACGTTGGGCCAGCGTGCTGAGTGGTTCGCTATCGAGCATACGTTGGCTGATTTCCTGGCATTGCTGGAATGCGTCGAGAGCATCAGAGACTTGTCCCATCCGCAGATAGGCACTGCCAAGACCTTCGATCGCCACATACAAAGCACGCTGATCATCACGGTTCGCAGGGTTCAGCTCGGCAAGTTCGAACGCGACTTCGTGGCACCTGAGATAGAAATCGAGGGCGTCGTCGACGAGACCACTTTCGAGACTCAGGTCTGCCAGCCTGTCGAGCGAACTGGCGATATCGCGGCGCACTTCATGCAGCGTGGGGTGGCTGGCCAGCAAGCCTTCGCGTGTTTCCAGCGACCGCTTGTACAACTCGAGTGCTTCATCCACTCGACCGAGTTGCTGGTTGATGTCAGCCAAGTCCTCAAGTGCGAACGCATAATCCTCGCAAGCGCGTGGACTGTTCGGGTCAGCGTCGATCAGTGTCTCCGACATCGCCAACGCCCGACTGTATAGTCGCTCGGCCAGTTGTACCGCAGAGCGCGATTCCGCGGTGAGTTCGGGCTGCTCGCTCCCATCATCCGTGAACAGTGAAACATCATCGACATCGGTGCCAAATTGCAGGATCACTTTGGCGATATCGGAGAGAGCGACCATTGAGTTGCGATCGACCGTCGACTGATCGACGTACTCACTCGCCAAGAGTTCGAGTTGTTCCAAGGATGTCGTGAGCAGCCGGCGACGGGTATCTCCGCCACCGGGGACGTCGTTGAGACCCCTTTGAAGATCGAACACGACGCGTGTGAGCGTCGAGAGCGCGAGTCGGCTTTGTTCGCGGGCGGCTTGTTCGTTCTGCTCGGCCAGTAGACGGGCTGCTTCTTCCCGCTGATTGGCGGTGACCAGATCCTGGTTGCGCTGATCGAGGTCGGAGTTGAGAGTCGCCAGTTCCGCATTCTTTTCGTCGAGGTCGTCATATTGATCTTCCAGTGTGCCGTAGAGGCCGGCCAGTTCCGCGTTTTTCCCCGACACCACAACCACCATCGCCGACAGGGTGGCCACCGCCACGAGCACCGCGGCGGCCGTCGAACCCACCAGTGTCTGATGGTGCTTCACCCACCGCCGCGCCCGCACCATTGCCGGCTCTTTCCAGGCCGAGACCGGTTCATCCGCCAGCCAGCGACTGACGTCGTCCGCCAGGTCGGTCGCCGAGCGATAGCGGTCGTCGGGATAGCGTGCCAGAGCTTTCAGGCAGACGGCTTCGAGGGCCGACGGGATGTCGGAGACGACTGTCCGTGGCCACGTGATCTTTGCCTCGCGGGCGGCGTCGATCAATTCCGTCGCCGACGCTCCACGATGAGGGGCGTGTCCGGTGAGGATGGCGTACAGGATCCCCCCCAGACTGTAGATGTCGGTAGCCGGCCGCAGTTCATCGACGCGTCCCCAAGCCTGCTCCGGAGACATGTACTGCAGCGAACCGGCCAGGGTGCCGACGCGCGTCTGCGAGTCCACCCCTGAATCATCCGGGGCCAGGCGGACGGTGGCGCCATGTGACTCTTGTTCGGCATCGCGGCTGCGTCCGACCACCTTGGCCAGCCCCCAGTCGACGACCAGCGTTTCACCGAACTCGCCCAGCATCACGTTCTGCGGCTTCAGATCGCGATGAATCACGCCTCGGCTGTGGGCGTAGGCGACCGCATGGCAGACATCGATGAACCGCAGCAGCAGTTCACGGAACTCCTGCCCAGGACGCCCCCGCGCATGATGCGCCTCAAGCGCCTGCTGCAAACTTCGCCCCGATTGCTCGTCGCGATTCTTCCGCAGCGACTCGACCGCGTCTCGCAAATCGACATCACAAGGTAGAGTCACATCGAATGCGAACTCGGCCAACGCCTGTTGTAGTCGCTGATCGTTTTCCGGCGAGCGGTCGTTGTAATACGACTTGATTCCGTAGAACAGCCTCCAGTCCTCGGGCGACCTCTCCCTTGCATGAAAGGCCGCAATTGCCCGTAACAGGTGCCGGTTGCCGTAGACCCGCATCACATAGTAAGGGGCTTCTCCGCAGTCGCTCTGGCTGTGTCCCGCTTCGTAGACCGGGACGATGTTGGGATGCTCCAGCTTGCCTGTGACCTCGGCCTCGCGCCAGAACCGAGCCCGCGTCTCCCTTGAACCTTGCTCCGACTTCTTGACCATCTTGTAGGCCACGAATCGGTCGAGCTCGGGATCGTGCGCCAACCACACCTCACCCTGCCCCCCCACACCGAGCTGATAACGAGGGACGAAACGTTCACCAGCCGTTGCCCCGCGCTTGTCATCATCTGTTGGCGGTCCCGTGACGGTCGCCATGTCATCCTGTTCGCGCCGGACTTTGCCAGACCGAGCAATGTCGGCAGCGAGAGGCTGGCGGTCGTGTGACCGCTTCCGTACCGCCGACTCCTGCTGCCGCAGCCGCTCCACAATCTGCGATGTGGCGAGTTGCGGAAACCTCGCGAGATAGTCGTCGACAGATGCTCGCTCGGCTTGGGGGGCAAGTGCATGACTGCTCAGCTCCGGGGCATGCTCCCACTGCAGTTCCAGGTCCACCAGCACCAGCTCTTCGAGCGTCGCCAGATAGCGGGGATCATCACTGGGAGGAACGCACTCCTCAATCGCGAGTGGCCGGCCCGACATCCATGCCACCTCGTAGCGCTCCAGGGCGGCTTCATCGACAGCGGTGGACTTTGGTTTGTCCATTGTGGCTGACCCTCCGCACGTTGCCAAAACTGATAGGGACATCATCCCCCACTGGTTGGCAGCAGTCCATGCTGGCGAGATGAGTTTGCGAGTTTTTACGAGCAAGTGAATATCCGCAAACATCGAAGGACTGCCGGCGCGTGGCCGGCAGTCCTGTGAACGTCGTCGCGGGCGTCAGCGGCCCGAGGGCTGATAACTCGCAAGCAGGATCGGTTCACGATCCCTTTCATTCGGTTGCCGTGGCACCGAACGAGGCCGCTGTTCGTTCAGCGGAGGCGTCGGTTCTGACACCGGGTCGCCGATCGGCTCGATCTGCACATCTGTGAAGACGCGCTCGTTGACGGAAATTACCTCACCGGCCAGATGGTTGTGCGTGACCACCACGTAGCCGATGCGGCCTCCGGTCACGGTGTCGCCGGTCAACACAAACTGCCCCGAGGCGATCCTCACCCAATCACTCGCACTCATCTTGGTGCGCTGCAGCGTGTACTGGTCAAAGTACAGGATGGAGTCACCATCAACCGTTCCATCCACTCGAGTGATGATGGACAGCCTCGGCTCGCCGACCTCGGTGACAGCCCACAAATCTCCGTTCGAGGATTCGTAAAAGGTTCCAATGTGTCGGCCGCTGCTCACATTGTATACCACCGCGATCGGTGTTCGTGACGAAGCTTCCTGGGCTTGGGTCTGGGTCGTCGCGACGCTCGCGAGCAACAGAGCGGCCAGCAGGTAGAACAGATTGGATCGAAGTGAAGTCAACATGATCATTCTCCCAGGGATGGTTGTGAGTGGAATCTTCTTTCAGAACAAGTGACTCGTAGGCCGGCCGCGATACATCCGGCAGTTCCATGGGGCTCCCTCCTCGGGCTTCGACTGAGTTGCTCCCCACTCAGAATTTGTGCAACGGTCTCCTGCTCGCGACACTCCGACTCTACGCGAATAACGTCGGCGGCGGACCGATCGGACCTGGTACGGCAGGGGCGACCATGACAGCCAATGGCTCGACGGCGATCCTGATGCGCGTCGGATTTGGGATGACGTACGTCCCCGCCCGATGGTCATGCGTCCTGACCAGATAGCCCTCAATGCCGCCGGTGGCCGTTGCCGTGGTCAACACGATCTGCCCCGAGAACTGCTTCGTCCAGAGGCTCGTATCGGTCGGCTGCCCCCAGTAGATGTACTCGTCGAAGTTGAAGACGAGAGAGCCGTCGGCGGCGATGGACGAGCCAGTGCCTACGTACACGTGCGAGTCGCCGAGTCCGGAGTAGATCCAGGTGCCGCCGGCCGAAGTCGAGTAGACGGTTGCCAGATGCTGACCGTTGACCGGGCTGATCACGTTGGAGATCGGCGTCAGGGTCACGGTCTGCTGGGCCTGGGCCTGACTCATCGCCAAGCCGAACAGGCAACAGACACAGAGAGCGAGGGTCGGGATGTTACGAAAGATCGAGTTGTTCAATGCGGTTTTCATGGTAGTTGCCTTTGGTAAGGTGTTGGGAAGTTGTTTCCGCGACTATCATGGAAATGCGGACTCCGACTCGTGAACGACACGGAATCTGAAAAAACCAGAAACAACCGCTCCTTCCTGTCGACGTCCCCGCGCAAGTTGTGTGACTGCCTCCACGAACAACAGGCACCATCGATGTCGGCCGATTCCTTCGAGGGTCTTCCGCAGCGGCTCCAACATCACGATGAACAGGCCGCCGAAGAGGTCTTTCGCCGGTACGCTCACCGGCTGATCGGGTTGGCTCGCAGCAAGCTCGATGCGAGGTATCGTCATCGAGTCGAACCTGAAGACGTGGCCCAGTCGGTCTTCAAGAGCTTCTTCCGCCGCCAGGGAGAGTACGACCTCGAGAGTTGGGACGGACTCTGGAGTCTGCTCGTCGTGATGACGGTTCGCAAGTGCGGGCACAAGGTGGAACTGCTGCGAGCAGCTCGACGCGATGTGGCCCGCGAAATCTCACCCGGCGCAAATGAGAGTGGCTCCACCTGGCACTGGGAGGCCGCCTCGCGAGAGCCGACTCCCGATGAAGCCGTCATGCTTGATGAGACGCTGACCGAAATCCTCGGCTCCCTCGACGAACGCGAGCGGGAGATGTTCACTCTCTGCCTGCAAGGCTACGACGTTCCAGAGATCGCCCGGCAGGTCCAGCGCAGTCAACGGTCCGTGCAACGGCTGCTGAAGCAAGTCAAGGAGAAGCTGCAGCAAACAATGGGTTAAGTGTTGTGAGATTTCGGTCGTCAAGTTTGCTAAGACCACGCAAACATGAGTGTCGCGGGTTGCCGGGGATTACCGCGTCCTACTCCAACAAGTGTTGCGCTATTGAATGTTGAGCGCGCCGCGTGATTCGCGTACCTCGTCGTCAGCCGTGACAAGTACTCGAAGCGACCAAACTCCAGGTTGGTTGAATCGTGTGGCGGGGATTTGTGTGAGCATGCCCCCCAACTCCTCGGATGTCTCGAACACGGTCTGCCACTTATCCTCGGTGGGGCGTTCACCCAAGACGATCTGCACTCTCGTGATGAACTCGCCGCTCGCGAGTGCCACTCCCTGAACTTCCACCGTCGGGATGTCGTTCTGGACTGGTCCGGCGACAACTGCCGTCAATCGTGCAATGACGTATTCACCGGGATTGTGCGCCAGTGCTCGGCGGGCGTTGAGCAGGCCGGCCCCTGTGTTCTGATCCCACCCAGGGACATCAAGATCCTCAGCCGACATCAGCAGTTTACGACGGATGTCATGCACGCTGAGCCCAGGGTCCATTGACCATAACAACGAGGCGACTCCCGACACCATAGGTGCCGAAAAGCTGGTGCCTCCGGCACGATAGAGGTCGCGATGGTCTCCCACCACTGCATGACCCGTCTGATAGTTTGCGTTATCTCCAACATATGACAAGAAGTCGGTGTTGTGGGATCTGAGGCTCAGAATGTCCATCCCTGGCGCTGTGATGTCGACGTCCTGTCCCCAATTTGAAAATCCGGCGCGCTCTCCATCCACCGACATCGACGCCACCGTCAGCACGCCCGCGTAGCCGGCGATGGCGCGTTCCGATGTATCACTCGCCTGGTTTCCTGCGGCAGCCACGACCAGCACCCCATGATCCACGGCATACTGAATTGCCAACTGCTCGAGCACTGAGGCGTCTTCACCGCTGTAGCTGATGTTGATGACTCGCGCCCCGTTGTCGACGGCATAGAAGATTGCCTGACTGATGGCCGCCGAGTCGGTCTGGCCGAACATGTCGGCCGCCTTGAGAGCCATGATCCGCGCGCAGGGGTTGATGCCCACGATACCGTAACCATTCCACTCGGCCGCGATGATGCCCGCCACATGCGTGTCGTGTCCGCCGAAATCCATCACATCCGGCGAGCCGTCGCGGAAATTCCAGCCAAAGACATCATCCACGTAGCCGTTGTGGTCGTCATCTTCCCCATTGATGATCTCGTCATGGTTGACCCACATGCGGGTGATGAGATCGGGATGGGCATAGTCCACACCGCTACCGATGACGGCCACGGTCACCGGAGCCAGGGCATAACGGTTGGCGGCCATCATCGGGAGCCAGCCGGTTGATTCTGTACTATCTTCTTCCTGTGGCGTGAGTCCGATGCGATGCAACGCCCACTGGTCGGCATGGCGTTGTCCCCACGCTCCGCGCGAAGTAAAGTTGGGATCGCCCGGCGTCAGTACTTCGGCCCCACGTGGCTTGGCGACTTCACCATACAACGCATGTCCGGCATCCACGACTGCTTGCACGGCAATCGATAACTGCTCAGACGTGACCGGTTCGCCGTTGCGATTCTCCAAAGGCACGATCGTCGTGGGCGCTGCCGCAAGCGTCAGAATGGCCATCGGGTCGCGACTCGGGGGAGGACGAAACGGCAACAGCGTGACCGCGACCGTTGAGGGCTCCTCTCGATACAACTCCACGATCTTCTGCAGGATTTCCTCGGGTGTCGGATGTTCACGATAGGTTTCGACGATCCGCCGTACGATTTCTTCCTGCGCCATTTCACCCGACTGTGCCAACTGCATGATCTGCCCGGCACCCGATCCCGATTGGGCAATGTGCTGTCGATAGGTTTCTACAACGATCTGAATGATGTCAGCAGATGGTGGGTTGTCGGGATATAACTCCGTGATCTTCTGCACGATCTCCGCGCGAGTGGGGTCACTCGACAACGGCATGACAGTGGTTTCCGCAGGTGTCGGGCCCTCTTCCGGCGCCACTCGGACCACCTGGTTGGCACCTGAACCGTATCGATCCAACTGCTGCCGGTAGGCTTCCACGACTTTTTGAATAATCTCTTCAGCGGGGGTCTCGCTCGGCAGCGCCATCGACTGATTCCAATCGGCTCCCTGTTCCTGCAGCGCCAGTGTGTAAGTCTCGACGATCTTCTTGACGCTCTCTGCATTCACGTTCGGATCGGGATCCGATCGATACGCAAACGATACCCACTGCTGCGGAACCTTCTGGACCGAAACCGTTGCAGTGCCGGGCTCTTCAGGTGCTGCCGGCAAGGAGGTCAGCGGATGGAAGTCTTCCGCAGCGTCACCCGTGGGAATCAGCCCCACAACGGTCCCTCCAGGCCCTACGCTGATCTGGCCGGGCACACCTTGTCCAGGAGGTGAATTCTCCTGAACGATCTCAATCTCGCCCGAATCGTTTGTTGAAGTGGTCTGCGTCGTCTGAGTCGGTTCGCCTTCTGGCGATGGCGTGTTGACCACAAAGGTGAATGTCGCTCCCGGTACGGGGGCTCCGGTTGAGTCTTGCGCCGTGACCTTGGTCACTCCGGCACCTTCCTGTTGTGCCTCGGGTGGACTGGCAAGCGCCGAGATCGACATCGGATCGAATGCGGAACGGCGGGCGAGTTCCTGGACCAGCATGCCTTGCAACATACGATTGGCATGATTCGTCACCTGAGCCGAGTAGCCGTCGTTCATTGGACCTGACGACCTGGACGACATATTGCGGTTCAGTGACTGGTGTCCCAACGCTGGCCATGACGTATCGTTGTGGACTCGTCCCGCCAGCCGCATCTGGTCGATCACTGCGGCGGCACTCGAGGACTGCGCGTTCAGATTGAGTAGCAACCGCGAATCCGAACCCACGGCCCAGGTCTGAAATTCATCGAACTCCGTTAGCTGCCCTGGTTGATTCGGCAGAATCGCCACGGCTCCCCAGAATCCCGGTTGCTCGGGTTGTGGATCCAATCCCACCAGTTCGTTGGGAATGCTGGGAGGTTCCGGTTGTGGATTCAGGCCGACCAACTCCCAAAAGCCCGGTGGCTCGGGTTGAGGGTTAAGGCCGACCAACTCCCAACGCCCCGGAGGTTCGGGCTGCGGGTTGAGGCCGGCGAGTCCCACTTGAAATGGGGCGCGCGGATTCGGGGGGAAGATCGGCTGGTTGCCGATGTTGAATGTTCCAGGATTAAGGGTTTGGAACGTTCCCGTCAGGTCGGCAGGATTACGGCAGAGACTGTCAATCAGCGACTGCTGGGCGGTGGCGATCTCGGCCAGTTGCTCGTCAGCCTTGTCGGGGTGATACATGATGTTCCACAGCACCGAGCCTTCTTGAATCCGCAGGTCATCGTCGCCGTAGCTGAGATGCAGCCACATCGCCCCGAGTGGATGAGCTTTGATTTTTTCAAGGACCTCCTCACGAGCCGCGACGGCGGCTTCGTATTCCGCCTGCAAATCGTCGTACACCTGCTGGCCCAGCTGACTGGGATTTCTCAGCAGTGCGCTCCAAGCCACGGTCTTGGCCTCGGCAATCTTGTTCAGTGGATACCAGAGAGCCTTGTACTCATCGATGAGTGCCGTCAATTCCTCATCGGCCTCAACCATGTCGTAGCCGGCTTCGTGAAGGCGCAAAAGATCCAGATAGGCTTCATTGTTTCGTTCCTCCAACTGATCGGCAGCCGAGTCGCCTGATCGCGAAGCCTGGTAGCTCAAATACCAGGAATGAACGTACTCCTCCCAAGCTTCCTTGAGATCCTGCGCCCATTGGCACGCAGGTGACTGAGCCACCACTGGAGTCGGGGACAATCCGCCGAGAAGCAAAAACACGACCAACCAACTTGCGGAACGTGGCGTCATCAGACTTCCCTCCCGTAATGAAGTCGTTCAAGCGGATTGGCGGAGCATTCAACGCCAACTGCTACTTTCAATGCTACCGTGGTCGCCACGCACATTCAATCACCAGCATGAACACCCAAGCAATCGCTCCAGATGGAGTTCAGCATCACTCGGTGGGCGTCGGCATACTACTTTGTTTCTAACCAATCGCGACGAACCATTGCGAAGTCATTCCACGCATCCTGCGCGACCGACACCAGCGACTTCTCCAATCGATACAACTCCTACGTGGGGTCGTCATGTCGCGACGGAAACGCAGAAGCCATATGTTTTCTAAAGGCTTCCAGAGGCTGAGTCGATGCGAAATAAGGTTGATTGCGCTCCACATGGAAGTAAGTCAAGCAAGTGCGAAGGTACGGAGACCGTTGTGTTGTTACGTAGAGCCCTCTTGTCGATTCCGATGCTGGTCATACTCGGCCAAGCTACGGCCGACGACTGGCCGCCGCGGATCGTGACAGCCGGGTTCTATGATCCAAAGACTGAACTCGAAGGCCCTGGCTCACCGTTGCCCACGCTCTCAATGCCGTTTCAGCCGGCTCCTCTGGATGTCCCGCTGTCGTCGGACCTTTCGCAGGTCGAGGACGATGAACTCTTTGAAGGAACTGATCGCTGGTTGACGATTTCGATCGCGCCGACGATGTCGTATCAGGATTTCAACACGGACGTCAGCGGCGAGGATGTATTAGGCGGAGGATTCGTGACACGCGTCACCCTGGCTCCCGACGGCTATGTGCAACCCTTTTTTCTGGGGCATTACAATGGATATTCGCATGGGTCGGACTTCTCGACCTCCGTCGGGGTTGTCTTGCTGCCTATTCCGGAGATGGGGGATGGCATCGAACTAGGGGCTTCGTATGACTGGATTGGTATCGAAGGTCGCTTCGGCACGGGTGGGGTGGTCGATCGCCATCAATTGACAACAGCAATCGGAGTGTTTCTAACCGACACGACTCGCGTCAGGGGTCAGGTATCTTTCCCCGTCAGCGATCGGCAACGTGTGATAGGTCCGGGTGTCGATCTCGTGATGAATCCTCGCCAGATGACATTGGTCTCGCTCGATCAACAGGTTGCCAGCGACTTGTTTGTTTCGTTGAAGTATCTGCATCTCGCCGATCCTGATGACTCGTACCTGGGACTCGCAATCGATGCCTGTCTCACGTCGAATACATCGTTGTTCATCGAGGGTTACAGCGACATGAGCGGAACTAGCTTTGGCGTCGCTGGCATTGCGGTCTTTCTCGACCCGGTGGATGCTTGCCAATTTCGCCCACTCTTCGACGCGACTCACACTTGGATCGGCACGATGAGCGCGCCGGTCGTGGTGCCCGCGATATGATCGGCATGCTCGCAAGGCAAGTGAATCCTCAACGGCACGCTCACGAAAGACGGATTGTCTGGCGGATGCGTTTGAAGAATACTTCCAAAAGGCTGTCGCTGCCGGTGATGATCTCGGCCGTGCCTCCGAGCCCCAATTTGATGGCCCCCTGATGATCTCCTTGGCCGACGTGGTCGTTGTCGAGTGTCACTCGCACCACAAAGGTCAGCGGCGAATCGCCGATGGTGTCTGCATCTTGCTCGTCGGTCGATACTGCCGCCAACCGCAGTGCCCCACCGAGGCGCTCTTCAGCCTCACTCCGCCAGCGGCGGCGGTGGTGGCGTGTGCATGAGTTCCTCAAACCCTCGCAGGTCGTGAAGGGCGTCGAGATCGGAGTCTTGCTGCATAGCGCCGAAGAAGTGTAAAGCATGCAACCACCTAACGTCTTCGCCGCATGGTGATGACCTGCAGAAAACCGGGTTCTGGTTGATTCGGACGGGTTGATGCCACCCGCGGAGTGAGCGAATGACAAGTGGCGCGCCATGCCCTCGCGTTCGCATGTTCACATCGATTCTGCAAACATGAGACGTGCCACTCATTGTTCGAGAGTCTCGCATCCGGCACCATGCAGAAAAACAAGCTCATCTCGCTCGTTGTCGTGCTCGTCTGGCTGGGGGCGATGTTCTTCTTGTCGCGCGGGGAGGGGGCGGAGGCCGAGCCGGTCAATCCGTTGACTTGGCTCGTGCTGCCGCTGGCCCTGATCTGGTTTGGAGATCATCTTGGCGACTACATCGGTCCTGCGGCCCAAGGCCGGCGGATCACTCACACCAGTCCCGGCTGGCTCGTCAAGTTCTTCGGCTGGATCTTCCTGCTCGCACTGATCGTCTTTTCGCTGAACGAAGCTGTCTCGAGTAACCGGGTTGGCCATTAAAGAATCGGCTCACGTTCCCTCTGCCTCGATCTTGGCAATCGCTTCGGCAGCCACTTGATCGATGATGTCGTCGTTGTCGCGTTCCGCGGCCGCCTGAATGTGTGGCACGGCTGCTGCTGCCAACGGTCCGATGTGTCCGAGCAAGACGATCGATGAGTAAGTCATCTCGGGGTACTGCAGCGCCGCGATCAGAGGGATCAGCAGTGGCTCGAGTTCGTCTTCCAGGCCGGACGAGGTGACCACGGGATCGAGGTCAATCAATGCACGCCGCCTTACCTGCAGATCGGAGTCTTCCAGCAAAGTGACGAAGACTGCAACAAGGTCTTCGTTCTCCTGACCTCGACCGAGATCATTGCGTTCGAGTGCCAGTTGAAATGCGGCTTCCATCCGCACGTAGGGAGAAGGGTCGCTCAAGCGGCTCTCAAGGTAGGTTGCGAACTCTTCGTGCTGTGCCGGTGTGAACGCGGTCACTTGTTCGAGTGCCGCCGTCCACGCCACATCGTCAGCCTCGGTAGCGTTCGGAAGCGAGCCCTGCACGATGTGATCGAAGAGCTGGGCATAGTCTGGCGCGTCAGACGACGAGGTGTCTGTCATCGGAGTTCCCGACGTGGCTGTCGTGGAAGTCGCGGTGTTTGAGGGTTCATCCTCCCGACTGCAAGCGACAAGGTTGCAGGTGCACATGAAGAGCAGGGCGAGCGTCGCTCGGGTTGAAGTCATCAATTGCATTCCTCGATCAAGACGGCGGCTGACAGGTGATGGCACGCGAATTCGCGAACGAATCAACGAAGTCGCGTCTCTCGTCGTGGGCCATCATGCCCCGCCAATTCACTCGATTCAACCGCTATGGCTCGAAAGGCGGTTTCAAAACAGTCGCCTCGAACAAAAATCATCCCGGAGACTCGACTCGAGTCTCCGGGATGATGTTGAAATGGTGAACGGAATTGATCGCCGGTCTACTGTGCGACGTTCACAGGCACGAAGAGCATCACGATCGGCTTGATCTGTGATGCGGGGATCGTCACGCGTCCTCGCAGCGAGTTGCCGTCGGCGGCCATCGACGCCGTGATGTACGATTCCTCAAGCGACATTCCTTCGATGGCTTCAAAAGCCTGATCGGGAATCGGCACTTGTCCCGCAGTCGCGGCGTCAACCAGGAACAACATTTGACGCGCGAAATTCGGGAGGTCAAAAAGAATCAACAACGTCGAGTTATCGAGCGCCCCATCCGTCCAGGCAGACACTCTCTGTTCACTGGACTCAGAAGCCGCGATGGCGGTTTCCATCAAATCCCGTCCCCCGCCCATCGACGTCAAGACAGAATCGTCGAAGTAGACGATGCGGCTCACCATGCCCTCGTCTCCGAACATGTAGCGATTGACCTGCTGCTGGCTGGCCGCCACGGGACCGGTGAATTCCTGGCGAACCGTAACGATGTCGGCGGAACGATCACCATACGTCTCCGCGGACTGCTCGACAGTCGTGGTCTGACGGAGTACGCCCAAGTCGAGTTCGCCAAATGCTTCGTTCATCTCGATCATAAAATCGTGATATCCCTGCACGTCGCCGATATCGATCGCGGTGACGGCCTGTAGGGGCTTGTCGCCATCGGGCATGCTGAGGCAGCCCGACATCGTTCCGAATTCCAGCTCCTGCATGCGGCCCATCATTTCTTCCAACTCCGCGCTCTGTCCTTCGGGAACCATCGAGAGCGTCATGCTCATTCCCATCTCCATCAATTCGCTCATGCCCGCTCCCGACGCGGCGTAGTACAACGGCATGCCGCCGGGAAGCTGTGACAGTTTCGCGGAGAGATCGTCGGTGCCGACGGTCAATTCCTGAGCCGAGGGGGAACCTTCGCGGAAGGTCAGTTGCTTGTCGATGATTAGTGATTCGTCGGCGATCGTCAGAGCCCAGGTTAATGCCTCTGCGTCAGCGAGCATGTCGTCGATCCAGTCGATCATGCCGCGGTACATGTCGACGACGGTCTTCATGTCGACGCCGTTGTTCGGCAGCGGCATCGACTCGAGTTGATCGAGTCCTTGCTCGATCTGCTGGCGACCTCTGTTGATTTCATTCGAGAACGTCGCCACGAGATAGTCGGCATTCACGAACGCCGCGAGGTGGGCGCTGTTAAAACTCTCGAGGTCGGGGATCTGAGTCAGCACCGAGTCGGCTTCGCTCGCATCCAGGAGTGATTCGGCGTCGGCTCCCGTGGGGCAGACGAAAACGTAGCCATCGCGACTGAAACCACTGGCCGGCACACCGGACAGGACTTTGGCGGCATCGGTGGCGGGGATCATCAAGACGGCATCCGGCCGGTCGGGGCCATCCGCGAAGATGACGACAAACCAGTCGTTCGATTCATCAACGCCTTCGAGTGAATTGTAGCGAATCATTTCCGCAAACATTTCCTGAATTCCTCTCTCGGCTCCTTCGCCCAAGTCTTCGTGAATCGCGTTCGCGAACTCGGGAACCACCGACTGCAGCGATTCGATGCTGGAGAATCGAACGACCACCGCTGCGTCTTCCGGCACGGAAGCCAAAGGGGACTGGGCGTCCGCCTGGGAAAGTGGCAGCGCTCCCACCAGACACAAACAGAAAAGGCGCTTGAGCAACATGTGATTCATCCCCTGGACGGAAGGATTGGTAACCCCGATTCCCTCCGCCCCTGGAGAAACTGGGAGTCTGTATTCGTGGAGCAAGCCTCGAACCGATACGTCTGCAATGTGGTCATTTCTGTTTCCGAGCAGAAGTCTCCATTGCAAAGAGACGCCGTTCGGCCGGACAACAACTCGATAACGAATCTTCACGAACCAGGGTTCACGAGACTTCCCACGATTCCCAAAATCGATGAGACCCGACTCAGATCGTATCGCGGCGGCTAGAACTCGCCGGGATCGATTCCCAGCAGGTCGGCGATTTCCGGCCAGACCGTCGTGCGAGCACGCTCGAATTCGTCGGCATCCCTGCCTGAATTCGTCTGTGCAAAACTCTCGAGCGCCTTCGCTTGCCGCGACAGTAGGCCGTAGATATCAATCATCTGATTGACGACCGCCAGGTCTTCTTCGATCAATCCGGCCGCGCGCAAGCCCTCCAGACGCGACTTGCAGTTGTCGCACATCTGCGTGATTTCGGGAGTGAGTTCCAGAATGCGATCTGTGTCGTACACGCGGTGATTCTGGCCATTCACCATCACGCCGACATAACCGTCGGCCATCACGCCGATGTAGCCGTAGAGCGTGTAGACGTGGGAGGCACCCAACGCGCCGACGGCCAGGAGCTTCGGATCTTCAATCACTTCCTGATTGTTGATCTTGTCGTCATCGAGTAGCGCGACGAGATTCGAGTCGTCGGCATGGGCCGTCGAGCCGGCGGGGGGCATGCCCAGGCTGATGATCTGCAGCATGATGATAATCGAAATCCCGCCCACGACCGTAATCGACAATGTCTTGCGCGACATGTATGCCTCCTGACTTGTAAAATTGCCCGTCATTTGGGGTCGATCTTGCCATTCCCAGCAGTTGAAAGCAAGTATAAGTATGAGTTTGTCGCAACCACTCTGGCCGGGCCGCTGTTCCCTCTTTTTTTGGACTGTTACGATGCCCAGTTCGTAGCACGGCCTTCCCAGGCCGTCGGACGGGCTAGGAAGCCCCTGCTACGGTCGCAAAGCTCCATTCACGTCAATCACGTTAAATCATGACTCGCATCGGCATCATCGGCATCGGCTTCATGGGAATGACCCACTTCGAGGGAGCCAAGGGACTCAAAGGAGCCAAGGTCGCGGCCATCGCCACTCGTAGCGAAAAGAAACTCAAAGGGGACTGGTCCGATATCCAAGGCAACTTCGGACCGCGCGGCAGTTCGACAACCGATCTGTCGGGGGTCAAGACCTACAGCGACCATCGCGAGTTGCTGGCTGATCCCGACATCGATCTCGTCGACATCTGCCTGCCGACCGATCAGCACGAACAGATCACACTCGAAGCCCTCGCCGCCGGCAAGCATGTGCTGGTCGAGAAGCCGATCGCGATCGAACTCGAAGCGGCTGACCGCATGGTCGCTGCCGCTCGTGAGCACAAGAAACTGCTGATGGTCGCACATGTACTTCCGTTCTTTCCCGAGTTCCGCTGGGTACGTGAGACAGTCGCCAGCGGGATGTACGGCAAGCTGCTGGGGGCATCGTTCCGCCGCATGATCGCTCCTCCCGACTGGTCGAATGACATGAGCGACTTCCGCAAGCTCGGCGGCTGGGGCATCGATCTGCACATTCACGACAACCACTTCATCGGCCTCGTCTGCGGAGTGCCTCAGGCCGTCTTCTCGCGAGGCATCTTGAAGGAAGGGTTCGTGAACCATGTCTCGACGCAATATGTCTACGACGATGGCGAACTCGCGGTGAACAGCGTCAGCGGCGGCATCGCGGCAGCACCGATGAAGTTCGGTCACGGTCTCGAGATCTTTCTCGAACGAGCGACGATTCAGTTTGATGCAGGCACCTATGGCGACGACTGGGTCGTGAATCGACCCCTCACTCTGATGACCGACGATGGCCAGATCACCAAACCCGAACTTCCCGGCGGCAGTGAATGGTGTTCAGCCTTCACCGATGAACTACAAACGGCCGTCAACGCAGTGACATCTGGTGAAACGCCCACCATCCTCAGCGGCGACCTCGCCCGCGACGCGCTCAGGCTCTGCGTGGCCGAGGCGGAGAGTATCCGCACGGGGCAGGTGGTCAGACTGTGAGATTTCGGCGAGTGGCGGGGGCGCACCGTGAAACGGAAGCCCCCGAATCGCGCACTTCGGGTGCTTCTGCTCCGCAATGCGCACCCGCCACCCTCCCTCTGGTCTCCCCCCCGTCCACGGGGGGATTAAGGGGGGGCGTTTGTCGGCCAGGAGCCAGGAATCACGAGTCAAGTAGTCGAGACTGTCCCCAGACACGGCGGCCACGCTCGGTGACATTTACCAGTCGAGAAGGCTGCATCAGAGCCAATCGAGTCAATCGCGAATCCTTCTCCCCCGCGATCGACACTGTTTACAGATCACGCACGGAGGCGGGGGAGAAGATGGCCGTAGGCCGGATGAGGGGCGCGCATGGGACATCGCACGTTGCAAGCGTTTTGGTACTCCCCTCACCCCGGCCACCCCGGCCCTCTCCCACGGCAGTGCTGATTGGCGAACAGAGATTCCCAGTGGGGGAGAGGGAGTGTTGCGACGGGTGGCTGGTGGTCGACCAACGGGAGCCCCCAGCCGAGGGGTGAGCGGGCGCTCTGTTCATAGTGAGCTATCAAGATCGCGTTACTTGGCTCGCCAATCTGTTCGCAGCGTTCAACCACTTAGCCTCCGGTCATTGACGTCGTCCTTACCCACATTTGTTTGGGAGGAGTTTGATTCCTCGGAGGCACAGACTGAGTGTTTCGAAGCCTCTCCAGATGGTGAGCCAGCCGGGTTGTCCGTCGTGTTTTCTGCCGAGGAATCCACCCAGCATGGCGAGTGATCAAACATCTCGCCGGCCACCAGAAAGTACACCGACTTCGTGACAGGGTCGACCACCTCCACTGGCTTGTTCCCATGCCGTGCAAGTTCGTCGCGTTGTTCGGTGGTGAGTTCGGTAGACATGAATGTCAGAATACCAAATCAGAAGGGACGATGACGAGAGCGCATTCTTCCTCCCATCGATTCACTGCCCTATAGGTAAGACCGTTTGCATCTCTGGACATTCGTCGCAGGCGCGTTTGATTTCCGCTCCTTTGGCGGCGACAATGAACGACTCTCTTTTCGCACAATACAACATCGCTCTCAAACGGAGTTCCCCCTTGACCGCTGCGGCCAGTACGCATGCTGAAGCGACCGCATCGCGGCCGATCGCGGTGATTGATATCGGCACTAGTTCGATCCGCATGGCGGTCGCGGAGTTGATTCCGATTCCTCGGGATGAAGGGGCCGCCGAGGATTCGGGGATCATCAGCAAGGGGCCGCCGATGGATTTTCGGATGCTCGAGATCCTTTCGCAGGGAGTCAGTCTTGGGAAAGACACATTCACCCGAGGCGAACTCAGTCGCGACACCATCGAAGCTTGCGTGCGCGTGCTACAGAAGTATCGCAAGAAGCTCGACGAGTACGCGATTACGCGGCCCGACCAGGTGCGCGTGGTGGCGACGAGTGCTGTTCGCGAAGCTGCCAACCGACTCGCATTCATCGACCGCGTGTACATCGCGACGGGCTTCGTGGTCGAGCCGATCGATGAAGCCGAGGTGCATCGAATCACTTACCGTAGCGTGCAGCCGTTGCTCAAGGCTCGCAAGGACTTAGCACATGCGAGTTCGCTGATTACCGAGGTCGGCGGAGGCAGCACCGAGATCCTGCTGATTCAAGACGGCAACGTGGCCTTCTCGCATTCGTTTCGACTCGGTTCGCTCCGACTCACGCAGTCGCTCAAGGGACTCAAGTCGACATTGTCGCGCCGCAGAAGTTTCATGGAGCAGGAGATTCAGCGGACATTGGAGTCGGTGCCGGAACGTATCCCCGTGGGGAAAGGGGTCCATCTCGTTGCGCTCGGCGGAGACATGCGGTTCGCCGTGCGCATGCTGCTCGGTTCTCCAGACCGCGATCAACTGAACGAACTCAAAATGTCGGAACTGAGCGAACTCATCGAGGATGTGGTCTCGCGGAGCGAAGAGACGTTGGTGCAGAAGTATCATATCAGCTTTCCCGAAGCAGAGACGCTGGGACCGGCGCTCCTCATTTACAAGGAACTTGCCAACGTGCTGCAAGTCGGGTCGGTTCTCGTCAGTCACGCGAACCTGCGCGATGGTCTGCTGAAGGAGATGGTCGACCGCGATATCTGGACCGACGACTTTCGACAGCAAATTGTCAACTCAGCCATCGAACTGGGCCGAAAGTATCACTTCGACGAAGAGCATGCGGTGCATGTCGCCAAACTCAGTTCGCAACTCTTCGACGGCACACGGAGTGAGCATCGACTTGATTCCCGCCATCGGTTGTTGTTGTACGTCTCTGCTCTGCTGCACGAGATCGGGGGGTTCGTCTCCAACACCAGCATGCACAAGCATTCGATGTATCTCATCACGAACAGCGAGTTATTCGGCTTGAGTCAGGAGGATGAACTGCTGGTGGGGTTGATCGCCCGCTATCACCGCAGGGCCTCCCCGAAGCCGACACATCAGGGGTACAATATGCTCTCTCGGGAAGGGCGTGTGACCGTATCGAAGCTGGCAGCGCTGCTGCGGCTGGCGATCGCCCTCAACACGGCACGCGATCAACGTGTGACCAAAGTGGCGTGCCAGCGCGAGGGACATAAGCTCGTGCTGCATGCCGACAATCTCGACGATGTCACGATCGAGCAAATGTCGCTCCGCCAGGCGTCGGGGCTGTTTGAAGAAGTTTTCGGGCTGAAAGTGGAACTCAAGGGAGTTCAAAGCACTGAGTTGAGACCGAGCCGGACACGACTGTAGCAGCAGGGAGCGTGGAGCAATGTGCAGGGAGAAAGAGACTCCCGGTCGAATGTTGTGACTCGATGCTCCAAGGTCTAAACTCTGGCTCTACCCTCCATTCTCCTAGCTCCAGGCTCTCATGTCCGAACTTCACCAGTTGATGCAGGAATTGCAGACCGATAACGGTTCGAAAATCGTGATGTTCGTCGCCGATGGCTTGGGGGGGCTGCCTCGCAAGCCCGGCGGGACAACCGAGTTGGAAACCGCTCGCACTCCGAATCTCAACGCTTTGGCCCAACGCGGAGAGCTCGGACTAAGCATCCCAGTTCTGCCTGGCATTACTCCCGGCAGTGGACCAGGACACCTCGGATTGTTTGGATACGATCCCCTCAAGTTTCAAATTGGTCGCGGTGTTCTCGAAGCATTGGGCATCGACTTCGATCTCGGACCAAACGATGTCGCCATTCGCGGCAATTTCTGCACGCTTGATGAGGATGGAAACATCTCCGACCGCAGAGCGGGCCGCATCAGTTCGGATCAGGCGGCTCCCCTCTGTGAAAAACTCGACAAGATCAAGATCCCTGGAGTCGAAGTCTTCGTCCGACATGTTAAAGAATACCGCCTGGTGGTCGTCTTTCGCGGGGCGGGCCTCGGTGGCGATGTGGAGGATACCGATCCGCAGAAAACGGGAGTTCCGCCGCTCGCTCCGCATGCGAAAAACGATGCTTCGCAAGCCACAGTTCAAGTGGCAGAGGCGTTTCTCAAACAAGCTCAAGAAGTGCTGAAGGACGATGCTCCCGCAAACTTCCTCACATTGCGTGGCATCGCTTGTCGTCCGGCAATTCCGACGTTTCAGGAAGTGTATGGGTTACGGGCCGCAGCGCTCGCGGTCTATCCCATGTATCGCGGACTGGCAAGGCTCGTCAGCATGGATGTGCTCGATGCCGGTCAGACGCTCGACGATCAATGTCAGCGGCTCAAGGCGGCATGGAACGATTACGACTTCTTCTTCATCCACTTCAAGTACACGGACTCAACGGGTGAAGACGGCAATTTTGACGCCAAGGTGCAGCGAACCGAGCAAGTCGATGCCGCGATACCCAAGATCATGGAACTGGGTCCACAGGTGCTGATTGTCACTGGTGATCACAGTACGCCCAGCAAGATGAAGTCACACAGTTGGCATCCGGTGCCGACGATGATCGTGTCGGATCGTTGCCGCTTCGATGGCAGCGTCGAATTCGGCGAGACCGCCTGCCGACTTGGCGGGCTGGGTCAGTTTGAAGCCAAATACCTGATGTCGCTCGCCATGGCTCATGCCGGTCGTCTCGACAAGTTTGGAGCATAAACATGTTGGCTCTCGTGCGTCATGGAACCATCGCTGAAGTGTCGCGACTGCGCGTGGCCGACGGTCTCGATATTTCACGCGGCGAGAAAGTGGTGGCCCAAACTCATCGCGGCATCCAACTCGGAACCGTACTCGACGTGAAGCCAGACAACAACGATGCCGACGAAGAGAGCGAATCCGGCATCCTCCGCGTGGCGACTGGGGATGACGAACGGACTCAGGCGGAACTGTTGAAGTCGATTCCGCAGGAGTTCGGTGCGTGGCACGAACGCATCACCGCTTGGAAACTCGATCTGCAACTCATCGACATGGAATGGACGCTCGATCGCGCGAAGCTGATTCTATACGTCCTGAACGAGCGCGGCCCGGAGTGCACGCGGCTGGCCATCAATGCCGCAGCGTCGGGACTGGGCGTTGTCGAGGTTCAACCCGTCAATTCGGATGGGCCTGTCGTTGCGGCCGGTGGCGGTGGCTGTGGAAGTTGCGGTCACTAGGCAAGAAATCAGGGATCAGGGGAGGCATGCACCGTGGAGGGTGGGAATGAACGCTACATGGCGGTGGCGCGCCGCTTTCGTCCGCAGACGTTCGACGCACTCGTCGGGCAGGAGCACATCGCTCAAGCTCTGACGAACGCTGTTCGCAACCAGCGCACGGCACACGCCTACCTCTTTACCGGGGCACGCGGTGTCGGCAAGACGTCGGCAGCACGAATTCTGGCCAAGGCGCTGAACTGCCCGCACGTGAAGGACTCTGTTCCGTGCGCGACCTGTGAGATCTGCCAGGCCATCGCCAACAGCGAGGATCTCGATGTCACCGAGATTGATGGCGCGTCGAATCGCGGCATCGACGACATTCGCATGCTGAGATCGAACGTGAACGTCAAGTCGATGCGGTCGCCGTACAAGATCTACATCATCGACGAAGTTCACATGCTGACGAAGGAGGCGTTCAACGCGCTCCTCAAGACGCTGGAAGAACCGCCCGCCAATGTGCGGTTCGTTTTTTGCACCACCGAACCGAACAAGGTTCCCGACACGATCTTGTCGCGCTGTCAGCGTTTTGATTTCGCGCACATCGCCGAATCGAGCATCCAGCAGCAACTGGTGCATATCGCGAAGTCCGAGGGGGTGGGAGTCACCCCCGAGGCGATCGAACTGGTCGCGAGACGGGCGGCTGGCTCGATGCGGGACAGTCAAAGCCTGCTGGATCAATTGCTGTCTTTTGGCGCGGACCCGGTCACGCCCGAGGATGTCCACCGACTTTTGGGAACCGCTCCTGATGATCGCCTGGCGAACTTGCTCGACGCCGTTATCGCGCGCGATCGCAAGAACTCGCTAGAACTGTTTGAATCATTTCTGCACGAAGGGGCACAGATTGGAAACCTCGTCGATCAACTTGTCCTCTACGTGCGCGATCTGATTGTCGTCGGCGAATCGGCCGAAGTGGCGCTGGCGTCTGTGTCGACGTCGTTTCGAACCAAACTCGTGCAGCAGTCGCAACAATGGGGGGTGCGGACGGCCGTCGCCGCCTTGCAGATCCTCTCCGAGACGAAATCAAAAATGCAGCGAGTGACTTTCGATCGCGCTCTGGCGGAAATGGCCATCATCCGACTGACACTGCTCGGCGAACTCGACTCCATTGCCGCCTGGATGAGTGGGCAGCCGACCGCAGCTCCAACGAAAGGAGCGTTGCCTCGTCAGATCGAGGCGGTGCAGCGAAATGTGATGCCGGCCAGGCCGACGACGACTTCGCGTCGCCAAAGTCCTACGGCACCGGCTCGCGAGGAGCCGAATTCCGACGAGACATCGGAGGCGAACGAGAGTGATCTTCCTTCACACGGAAGCGGTCAGCCAGAAAATGCTCCTCGCGAAGAGTCGTCTATCGCACACGTCGAGTTCTCGGATGGGACCAAGGATGAATTCTTTTCACAAGTCCTTTCCAGGATATCAGATAGGATTTCCGACCACTTGAGAAAAGGGGCTGCTGCAATTTCTGGGCCAAATCTCCTGGAAATCGTCTTCCCACAGAGCTACGCTTTCAGCAAGAATTACTGCGGTCGGGCTGAGTGTGTTCAGCAGATTGAAAGCTGCTGTTTGCAGATTGCAGGAAAGCCGGTACGTATCGAACTGAAGCTGGTCGAGTCCAAAGGTTCGGAGGTAGCACTCGACCGGAAACCTGGAAAAAACAGCGACTTACAGAGAGTTCGCAGTTCCGCGGTCGATCGAGATCCCTTTGTTCAGGAAGCGTTGAGCCTCTTCGGAGGGCAGTTACTCGAAGTTCGAAGAGTCCAGAAGGAACAAGTCGCGACGGATCCCGGCGACGACATATCGCCCTCCGTTGATGAAATCGAAGAAGAACAGGAATAATGATGTTTCGCGGCTTAGGTAATATCGCCCAAATGCTTGGAAATGCCCGCAATCTGCAGGAGCGGATGGAGGAAATGCAGGCAAAGCTCGGCGACGTGCGAGTCGAGGGATCGGCCGGCGGAGGCATGGTGCGCGCCACAGCCAATGGAAAGCTGGAGATAGTTTCCATCAATATCGAAGAGACGATCTTCATTTCGGGCGACCGCGAGATGCTCGAAGAACTCGTGACGGCAGCCGTGTCCGCGTCGCTCCTGAAGGCCCGCGAAGCGGCGGCGGCCGAAATGTCGGAGATGGCGGGCGGATTGCCGATCCCCGGGCTGGCCGATGCACTGAATCGATTCGGTGGCAACAACGTGTGACGGACAACACAACTTCGGCTTGGCACGCAGGTAGCGGAAAGCAGCGAAAAGGGTATGGGTACGAAGTCGGCCTTTGATGACGAACATCATCCGTTCGGCGCTCCAGTGGCGAAGCTCGTTCGCGAGCTGGCGGCGCTACCGGGCATCGGCCGGAAATCGGCGGAACGCCTCGCAAATTATCTCGTGATGTGTTCACGGGACGACGCGCTTGCACTCAGTGAAGCCATTCGAGAAGTGAAAGACTCGATCAGTCATTGCAAGGTCTGCTTTAACCTCACCGAGCAGGACGTCTGTTCGATCTGCAGCGACCCGCGTCGCGATCGCAAGGTCGTCTGCGTGGTGGAGCAACCCAAGGACGTGATTGCATTGGAATCAACGGGCGCATTCGACGGGACGTATCATGTGCTTGGCGGACGTATCGCCCCGCTCGAAGGAGTCGGCCCCGAAGAGCTGAGCATTTCGGCCCTCATGCGACGCATCAAGCAGGATGGAGTCACCGAGTTGGTGATGGCTACGAATCCCAACATGGATGGCGACGGCACCGCGCTGTTCATTTCCAACCTGTTGGAAGAGTCCCCGGTGCGCATCACGCGACTGGCACGCGGCATTGCCAGCGGCAGCGTGCTCGAGTTCGCGAATAAGCAAATGTTGTTCGACGCCTTACAAGGGAGACACACGTTCTAAGCATCGCGGCCACGAACCATCGTTATTCGCAGCCAAAGTGAATGGATCGAAAGAATCATGCATCTTCACGCTTCTCAGCAGATGATGATGAGCCAGCAAATGAAGCTGGCTCCACGCATGATTCAATCCATGCAGATACTCCAGCTACCAATGCTCGCGCTGCAGGAGCGCATCGAGCAGGAACTTGCTGAAAACATCGTCCTCGAACAGGTCGAGCGCCGAGACGAGCCACCCGAGACGCCGGAACCTTCCGAGAGCAACGGAATCGAAGAACCCCCTGCGCGCGACCTCGACCAGCGCGAGTTGAATGCCGGTAGCGACGACGACAATGCCTCCGATTTCGAGCGACTGAACGAGATCTCGAAAGAATGGCCCGACGACAACTACACATCGGGCTCGACGCCTTCAGCCAGTCGAATCTCGGAGGATGGCGACCGGCATCTCGATATGATGGCCAACGCCGAGTCGCGCCCGCAGAGCCTGCACGACTATCTCATCGAGCAGTTCGCGTACTTCGACCTCACTTCAGAACTTCGACAATTTGGCGAGTATCTGATTTACAACCTCGATCACAACGGGCGTCTTCCAGCCAGCCTGCCTGAAATCGTGCAAGTCTATGGGCGATCGATCACCCTGGACGATGCCGAGTCGGTTCTGTCCCTCATTCAAAAACTTGACCCGCCCGGCGTGGGGGCGCGGGATCTCAAGGAATGCCTGCTGTTGCAACTGCGACCGACGACGCCCCTCAGGGACATTCTGCACACGCTCATTTCACAGCACCTGGATGACGTCCTGCAAAACAGACTGCCGCTGATCGAACGTAAGACCGGCTATTCGATTGACACGATCCGTGCGGCGATCGAACAGCTTTCGACATTCGACCCCTTCCCGGGGACAAAGTTCGAGTCGCAAACAGCCGAGCACATCGTTCCCGAATTGAGAATCGATCGGAACGACGAGGGGAAGTACGTCGTCGAGATCCTCAATGAGTACGTCCCTCAACTGCGCATTAGTCGCAGCTATCAAAACATGCTGGAGAGCACGAACGATTCCAGCACGAAGGAGTTCATCAAGAAGCGGATCGATTCCGCCAAATGGCTGATCGACGCCATCGAGCAGAGGTACAACACGCTTCGCAAAGTGGCGCAGGCAACGGTCGATCACCAGACGGCGTTTCTCGATAATGGCCCCGAACATCTGGTGCCTCTCAAGATGCAGCAGATCGCCGACATTGTCGGCGTGCACGTGACGACGGTGTCGCGAGCCGTCGACGACAAGTACGTCATCACGCCGCGCGGCATTCTTCCATTGAAGCGATTTTTTATCGGAGGCACCACCACCGACGATGGGGAAGAGATCGCGTGGGACGTCATCCGCATCCACCTCAAGGAACTCATCGAACAAGAAGACAAAAAGAGTCCACTCAGTGACGATGCCATTGCCGAAGCGCTCGCCAAGCAGGGGTATCCTCTCAAACGCCGCACAGTGACGAAGTATCGCAAGATCCTCAATATCCCTTCTTCCCGGCAACGCCGGGAGTATTGATCGACGCGACGCGCGTCGTCAATTCGTTCCCTGTCCCAATCACAATTCAGAGTTTCCGGCCGCGGCACAAACGTTGCCGCATGGACGCATTTGCATTGCTGTGATCAACAGCATTCGCGTAGCGCTCGTTCCCGAATCGCGTGATCTCGAAGTTGAGTCGTCGGCATGCCTCAATTCCAATCATTCCCACGAGTTTCGACTGGCCTGATCGGCCGCGGGCTATTGCTGTGCTGCGCGGCTTGGATGCACCTCGGCACCGCAACGATCGTTTGTGCGGATGACGCGGTCTCCAACAATGCGCCGGGCGAAGTCAATTCCGTGACACCCGCCAGCGATCCCGAGAGTAGACCCTCTCAGATCCTGACGGCGCAACTTCTGAGTGATCCTCCCGTCAATCCGGCGACTCCCGTGCCGGCCGACTACTGGGTCGTGAGCAGTCGGCGTACCGTGCAGCACCGGCTGCATCGCGGTCAGATCGAACTCGACTACTTCGCGGCCAGCGCGGAGGGTCAACTGACGCCCGCCGACGCGTTTACACTGAATGCCAGTCTGATCCCAGGCATCCCCGTATGCATTTTTGTGCATGGCAGTTTCACCGAATGGCAATCGACGACGGCGGAGAACGTCGCGACCAATCAATGGATTCGCGGATGCGTCCCCAATCAACCGTTGCAGATCATCTTTTATTCCTGGCCCAGCGACGGTCCGTATCTGTTCGGCGGCCCGAGTCTCATGGATGTCGGAATTCGGGGCGTGCAGGCCGAGTTCAATGGGTTGCACCTGGGCCATCTGCTCAGCGTGATTCCCGAGGAATGCCCGGTCTGTCTGGTTGGTCACAGTCATGGAGCGCGAGCCGTTGCATCGACGATGCATCTTCTGGGCGGCGGAGCGATTCAGGGCTACGCATTGCAGGGCGTCCCACCGCATCGATATCGCGTCGTCTTCGCGGCGGCCGCGATGGATCACCACTGGCTCAACCCGACTCAGCCCTACGGGAGAGCCTTATGCGGAGCCGAAGCGGTGCTCAACTTGCGGAATCGCGCCGATCTGCCATTGAGGTTCTACTGTCTGCATCGTCCGTTCTCGGCCGATGCACTCGGCAGGACGGGATTCACGTATTGGGATCGGTATCAAACGGGAGTTCTGGGAGCCAAGGTGTCAGACGCCGACGTCACCAATCTGGTGGGGCAGGGACATGTATGGCCGTTCTACATGCGACGCCCGGAGATCGCGGCGATCATGGCACCTTATGTGTTCTTTGAGTAGCTTGCGTGCGTCCATCAGCCGCGCTCGCTGGATGATCCATTCTCATTCGACTGCGGAATGCACGAACTTAAAGTCGTTCCGAAGAATCAACACTGCGTCCTCTTTCCGTTGATTTCCTTCCTCATCGACAATCGGGTACATCCAGACCCACATTGTGAGCGGGCGGTCCACGAGATCCGAGGGACGCGTGCCTTCGTAAGGTGCCCCCATCAGGCCGCTCAACTGAATATGCGGATCGTCCGGCTCCGGAAGGGGAGGTGTCACATCGGTCGACATTCCATCTCTCGATACCAGGACTGATTGCCCCTCACGCTGATGAAATAGCGGAGTGAAGTACAGTTGTTTCCGCTCGTCGTCGGCGGGGGTAATCGTGATGATGGCCGTGAATTCCTCCGCATCCGGAAATCGGGGCGGCCGGAGTGATCGGGCGACCAGCACCGAAAACTCCTTAAGCGGAATTTCCGGACCGGGGGGCTCGCCGTCGATCGTGAGCGAGAATTCCGGGTACTCTTCCGGAGCATGCCACGTTTCCAAGGGAATCCATGGGTCGTGGAGAAACCACCACAGTCCGGCGCCGACAATTGCGATCCCGATGAAGGCAACAACGATGCGACGGCGAGTCACCATGAGACGATCTCCGCTTCGCTCCTAGTTCCCAACGCGCGCCAGACGCCCAGATCGACGGAGTTGGAGAAGCGATGAACGCTGCCGTCACACATCAGCACTTGGACGTGCCCCGGGTGATGGCTCGTCGCCGTGATCGCTACATCCCCGGAAGCGGTAGTGTTAGGTTGGGCAGCCTTGTCGGCGGACATGTCCTGGCAGCCGACGGTGTTGGGAGGCAGGTTATGATCATAGTCCCCATTCGTCGGGAAGTTGAACGGTGCCGGCGTCGTCCGCTCGTATTGACAGGCGTCGACGAACTCGTCGAAATCACTGTAGTAGCGAGGAACAAACCATAGATAGCGCAGCGGCTCGGCTTTAAGCTGCGCTTCACTCAGCAGATGATCGTCGCGCACGGCAATGAGCCGCTCCGACATTGCCGCCGTTTGGGAGAGGCCGTCGGTGACATCCGCGGGGTGCGCGCCTGGGCCGAACCGCTCGCGACGAATTCCATTATAGTTTTGACGAAAGCCGGTCCCATTATTCCACAGATAGCTCCCCGCCCGCTCGTCCTCTCGCCCGTCTGAAGGACACCACCAGTACCCAATCGAGTCGTCGATGAAACTCACGAGGGGGGTCGGCTCATATCTCACTTTTCGGTTGGTCACAAACTCTTCGACGGGGAAATAGCCATTGACCTCGATGAAGTCGGCTGTGGCGACGCCCAACTGGTGAAGGTTGTTCTGGCACTGGACCTGCCGAGCTGTCTCCCGCGCCTGCTGCACCGCAGGCAGAATCAGGGCGATCAGAATGCCCAGGATGGTCAACACCACCAAAAGCTCAATCATCGTAAACGCCCGGCGACGGGCGCACACAGACTCTCGTCGTGGCTCACTTCGCATGGTTCGATCCTTCGGAAAGTGAAGCAAAAGAAAACCGAACCGGCACTCCGCGAAGCGGCTGATCACCTTGCGCAATCACACGCTGAAACGCGCGTCACCGGGTCGGCATGCAGTTGGCGTTGTTAGTAGGCGTTGTACAGACCCTGCATCACCTGCACCTCATCTCCATCTCCGTGGACCCTCTTGTAAACGGTCGCCCGGTAGCTGTTACCGACGATATACAATGGATCGTTCGCACTCCCATTGAACAAGTACTGATAGGGGCCTTGGACGAGATCCATCGGAATATCGCTGTCGAGCGTTTGCCAACTGTAAGTCGGCGGATACTGTCCGTCAGACACCCACCTCTCGGAATCAAAGTGAAGTTCGTCATCCACGTTTGGCGACCACGCCACGACAGTGATTTGTCCGGCCACGGCCATTGCCGCCGTCAACAGGAAAATGCCCCCCCCCCGCAATTCGGCTGAACTTCATTTCGCTCTCCTACGACTAAGGTGATGGAAAACTGGGCCTCGGGAGAGATCCCGAACCAGCCAGAATACGTCTACCGATGGGAGAGCCAACTGTCAAGTCGTACAGTGTCTGCGCCCATGAGAGAACGACACTTTCCTGGCGCACGCACTGCTGGGAATCATCAATAGGGAAAAGAGAGGGTTGTGCGTTAAGCTGCCCGCAATTGGTCCGTTCAACAACACGTGCATTGAAAAACAGATCTCTCAACTCGCAAACCCTCATCGTCCACGATCAGTCGGCGATCATGTACCGCTGCGTTTGTGGAGAGAGCGTGCCTCTGGATTCGAGCGCTGATCGAACGTGCCCCAAGTGTGGCCGGCGGATTGGTGACGAAGCCCTCAAGTCGGAGGGGGCTGTCACGCTGCAGACCCTCGACGGCCGTAGCTTGCAGGAGATGCAAGCAGATTCGGATCGTGACGACGTCGCGACGACTCCGCAAGCTGTCGAACAGGTCGGAGACACTGATCCACTTATCGGCCAGAGACTGGGCTACTTTCGGATCATCAGCAGCATCGGACGCGGCGGGATGGGCGAAGTCTATTGCGCCCTCGATGAATCGCTGCAACGGTACGTCGCACTGAAAGTGATTCATGCTCCGGACAAGTCGCTGGAAGGTGGGACGGTGCAGCACCTGTTGCAGGAGGCCCGGGCCCAGGCCCGCGTTCATCACCAGAACGTCGTGACAATCTACTATGTCGGCAAGCAGAAGGAGACCCCCTTCCTCGCGATGGAACTCGTGGCCGGCGACACGCTGGCCGATCGCATGAAGAAACGGCGTATCGGTTTCGGCGAGATGGTCGACATCGCGATTCAAGTCGCATCGGCTCTCAAGATGGCCGCCCAGATCGACATGGTCCACGGCGACATTAAGCCGGGGAACATCCTTATCGAGGAGGATGGCACGATCAAACTTTCCGACTTCGGTCTGGCTCGACAGATCACGCCCAAACCCAGTCAATCGACGAAGATCTCGGGGACTCCCAGCTATCTCGCTCCGGAAGCGTGCCGCGGACTGCCAACCGATTCTCGTTCCGACATGTATGCACTGGGCGTATTGCTGTTCGAGATGTCGTTTCGTCGATATCCCTACACGCTGCTTGACAACACATTGCAGAATTGCCTGTACGCCCATATGCGGGCCAACCCCGAGTTTCCCGACCCGTGGCCGGCCGACCTCCCTGAACGCTGGCGCGAGATTCTTGCCCGGCTGCTCGCCAAGGAGCCGGACGCGCGATACGCCTCGTACGGCGACCTGATTAACGATCTCGAAACAGTTCGCCCCATCGACTTGCCGAAATCAGGTCGATTGTTGAGGAGTCTTGCCTGGGTGGTCGATTTACTGCTGATCTTCTCGGTGCAGTCGCTGTTGTACTTGCCGTTCGTTCCGGAAGAGAATTTCGGGATCGTTCAGAACTCTGCACTCCTGCGAATTATTGGTGGTATTTCGACCGCATTGGCACCGCTGGCCTTTGCCTGGCTGCAGGTTCGGTGGTTAACGAGTCCGGGAAAGAAACTTTTTCAGATCCGAATCGTCGACCGTTACGGTCTCTCGCCCGGGAAGGGAGTGCTTTTTTCACGGGCGTTCGTTCAGTCGGCTCTACTATGGGTCGTGGTGCTGGGGCGTGTGACGACGGCGTTTCATGCGCAGCCCCTCGGCAGGCTCATTGGCTTTGTCGTGGGGTCATACATCATGATCGACGCAGGCACCGCAGTCCTGCGGAAGGACGGCCGCTCGCTCCACGACCTCTTCTTCGGTACGCGCGTCGTACTGGATGCACCGCAACGAGGGAGGTAACCTCAAAACGCGGGATCGAGTTGCACCGGGGGAGCCGCGGTTCAACCCGGCAGTGTCCAGCCTTCACGTGGAACTCGGCCGAGGAACTGGTTCGCTTCGGGGCAGTTGGTCACCTGCATCGAAGAGTGGTCCCATTCGAGTTTCTGACCGGCACGGAAGGCGACATTGCCGAGATGGTTGGCTTCGGTGAGGAGTCCCGCGTAACTGAAGGGGCTGCCTGTCGGCGAACCGGTCTTACAGGCGATGACCCACTCCTGATGATGGCCGGGCGAATCGGGAATGAACTGCTCGGGGCGTTGGAAGCCCTCGAACTTCTCCTCCGGCAGAAGGACGTGCTGACCATAGTCGGATAGCAGCATGCCATCGTCGCCGATAAAGAGGACGCCGTTCCCCCATTGCGGGATGCCGCCATCTTGCCAGATCTGTGGCTTATGGCTTCCCTGATACCAACTGAGTTTGCATGGCGGAAGATCGCCGCGCTGTCCGTACTCGTACACAGCCGACATTGATGCTGGCGCGATCTCGGGATGAGGTTCGCCGCCAAAGGCTTCGATCGTCAATGGGGCATCGAGTTGCAAGGCCCAGAAGGGGAGATCGTTCCAGTGGCTGCCGAGGTCCGACATGGTGCCGTTGCCGAAGTCCCACCAGCGATACCATTTCGGCCCGGGGAAGTAGACCTCGTGATAGGGGCGCTCGGGCGCGGGGCCGAGCCAGAGATCCCAGTTCACATAGTCTGGAGGCGTCATCCCCATCTCGGGACGATGATCGACAAACACGATGTCGCCGTTCTGTTGGGCTTCTTCTTCGGTTTGCAATCCCCATGCGCGTCCGACCCAAACGTGCGCTTCGCGAACCGGTCCTATGGCTCCCGATTGAATGAGTTCCACCACGCGACGATAGTTTGACGACGCATGAATCTGCGTCCCCATCTGCGTCGCGACGTCGACGTTGGCGGCCGCTTTCATTACACGGCGGCATTCATCGACGTTGAGTGTGAGAGGCTTCTCGCAATAGACGTGCTTACCGTTGAGCAATGCCGGCAACGTTGCATAAGCATGCGTGTGCTCGGTCGTGCTGACGACAACTGCGTCGATGTCATTGAGGCCATCATCATACAACCGACGGAAGTCTGCATAGGTCCGAGCTCCTGGATACATGCTGGCAGCCCGCCCCAGGTTCTGCGAATTCACATCGCAGAGGGCGATCACGTTTTCGGCCCCTTCACCGGCAATCTGCTGCAGGTTATGTCCGCCACGTCCACCGGTACCGATGAAGGCAACGTTGAGTTTCTCATTGAGATTGCGTGCCCGCAGAATCGCGGGAGCCGCAAAGGCCCCGACACCGGCTGCTGCTGAGTGACTGAGGAACTGACGACGCGAGAGACGCGATTTGACGGGCATGACGTTCTCCAATTCCACATCGAGGCTGTAGGAAGGGTTGTTGGATGCTGCCCATGATAACAACCACGCCAGAAAACGTCCCTTCCACGATGCCGCAAGACGCCTCTGGTCGTTGGGAGCCATTGCTGACTGGCCAGATGGGATATCGATCCGGGCAGCCGCGGGCGCTCACTCCTCACCTTCGGACGGCGGCGGAGGGGAATGCGATTGTTGTTTGTGCTGGCCACGGAGCGGTTGTTTCCTTGGGCGCTTACCACGGCGTCTTGAGGGCCGCTGAGTGTCGCCGTCGGTCGGGGATGAGGACGCTTCCGACGCGGCGACATCCGTCGACGTTGGATTCGTCGGCAGTTGTTCGAGAAACGCTTCGTCGGCCGATACGTCGGTTCCTTCGGCCATCAACTTGGGACGATCGCGAAGTTGCTGGAGTTCGTCGGCAAAGACCTTGCGACGTTCGATCAGCTTCATGTAGACGCCGGGACAGCACGGGCAGGCGACGGCCGTCGTCTGGGCTCCCACGTGTTCCTCGTATCCACAGCGGGGACATTTCCACTCGCGGCGGACATCGATCAGCAATCGGAGGCCTGGACCCTTCATGGGTGTATCATCCGCCACTCACGGGCGGGAAGCAACTCAAGACGTCCCCATCGCTCAGTTGATGGTCGGAGGAGACGTGGTCTTCGCGAATCGCAACAGAATTGGAATGTTTGGTGGCTGCGTTCACGCGTTATCTTGCCTCTATCACCCCTTGTGCAAAGACATGCTGAGGAGACGTTAATGAATTCAGATACGGTGCCATGTCTTCGGGACTGAGTTCGTCGCCTGGATTGACTCCCGGCGGCGGAGTCGTGAAACCAATCTCGACGCGGTAATTGCCAGGCGTTTCGGGTACGGTCCAGTCCAGACGATAGAAACAGTCCTCGTTGCTCTGCTGAACTCGCTCCATTCCCAGTGGTGTCTCCTCACCGTTTCGATAGTAGCGGAGATGAACCGTACCGCGGCGCGGGCTGCGCGGATTCCGTTCGGGAGCGAGCGGACACACCAATTCCCCTTCAAATGCTACCAGCGACCCGCATGCCACGAAGTCCGGCATGGTCATGGCGAGTGGGGCCAGTGACTCGTCCCTTTCAATGGACTTGACCTGCACGGTCACGTCGGCGACGGGCGGCGGCGGGGCAAAGGCGGAAGCGGGTTCCGTCGAGAACCCCGCCTCCGGTTCGACCCCCGTGATCTCGCTGGAGCAACCGAAACTTGCCAGGAGAAGCGCCATCGCGCACCAGCCGATACGATCGCGATCTGGAGTTGCATTCAGACTGAACATGGTTGCGGCGTCCTAAAATGCGGGGAACATCCCGCGGGAACCTTGCTCACTCCATACAGCGCGATCGATCGATTGATTGACGAAATCGACATGCCCATCTCCATACGCCACGTTCGCTCCACCGACGTGCTGGCTCGACGCCGTCTGAACTCTTCCGCCTGCCCCCCGCGTCGATGAGAGGCAGGAAGGACGGTTGGGAGAAAGCATGTGCGAATACCCCGTGTAGTGGAACGACGATTGAGTCCAAAGCCACCCCAGGCCCAGCGAGCCTTTCGTGTAGCCATAATCCGCCGGTGCGGCAGGCAGGGCTTCGCAACGATTCAGCCAATCGTTCATCTCTTCGCCATCGTTGCGGGGAACGTTCCAAATCACGCGCAGGCGACTGGTGTTTTGAAACTGCATGTGCAGCACCTCGGAGTACATCGCGGTTTGCGACAGTCCGTCGGTGATCGCTGCCGCGCCGAATTCGCGACCCTTGTATCGCGGATGAATCGAGATAAAAAAGCCGTTCCATGGTCGTTCGCCGTTCCCCCCATTCCAGAGATATGAGGTATGATGCAGCGTCCGACCATCGGCATCGGGATAGCCGATGGGGGCGGGATCCGAGGGACAGATCACCCAATCAAACGCCTTGTAGGGGAGCAGCCCAAACGTGACATTGTCGAAATTCTCTTCCAGGTACTCGACGGCCTCGTCGTAAAGCACTTGTTCTCCCAGGAAGGGGAGGAGTTCGCCACGTGCCGCCCCTCGGGGATAGTGCCCGTGGAGTTCTTCATAAGCGATCGTCGCCACCGATTGCTGTCGGAGGTGATTGGTGCATATCGTCTTCGCGGCAACAGCGCGCGTCGACTGCACTGCGGGAAGTATGATGCTCAACAGAATCGCGACGATTCCGATGCAGACGAGCAACTCAATGAGCGTGAATCCCTTGCGGGACGAACATCCTTGGCGGTGAATCGCGAGATGTTGCATGAGTGCCACCTGGATTCAGGTTGAAATGGAATTCAGCACTGCAGTCGCTCGATCATACCCCCCCCCCCCCGAGAGAATGTCAACCATGTCGCAGAATTTGCAAACATCTGTCCACTAAGATTGCGTGACACTTCATCCGCCACTCACGGGTGGGAAGCAACTCACAACGTCTCCATCGCTCAGCGGGTGGTCGGAGGAGACGTAGTCTTCGCGAATCGCGAAGAGCAGAGAACTTTTGAATCGCTCTAGAGCCGGGAACTGGGAAATCAAGTGGTCTCGCAGATCGGCAATCGTGTCTTGAGGCGACACCTGCAACTGTGCCTGAGAGACTCCCGCAGCCTCGCGCGCTCCGGCATGAAATCGAACGGTGATCTGCCGCATGCCGCTCACGGATGCTCTCGCGTTTGCAAGAACAACGCCTTCTTCTCACCCGGAAGGGTAAAATCGAAGCCGCAGCGTCGAAAGAACTCGTCAGACGACGTGACGACCAGAATCTCGTAAACATGGCGTTCACGGGCGCGAGCAATACAGGCCTCGACGAGTTGGCGACCTAAACCCGTGCGCTGATGATTGGGATCGACACACAAGCTGCGAATTTCGGCCAGCTTCGACGAGTAGACTTCGAGAGCCGCGAAGCCGGCGATCGCATGATCGACCTCGGCGACGTAGCCATTCGGCAGGAGCTGACTGAGTTCCTCGGTCGTCCTGGGCAGGATCCACCTCGACTCGACGAACGGCATGATAAAGGCTTCGACGGCGGCGAAGTCTTCGATGGTCGAGGGCCTGATGACGCAGGTCGTTTCCGTTTCACTCATGCCGATTGCCTGCGGAGACAGTGACTCGCCTGACTGCGTGCTTCAGTTTCCCGAGCCGCCCGATTCGTGATCGTCCAGATCGTCGGCGACTTCGTCACCTTCTTCCTCGAAAGAAGTTCGCGGACGGCTGTCGGCGCGGCGGAACACAGCCACGACATCCTCGATCGGGACAACGAACAGTAGATTGTCTGACTCGAAGTCGACCGGAATCGCATGCTTGGGATGGAAGAGAACCTTGTCGTACTTGCGGACAGGAAAATCTTCGTTGTGGTCGACCTCGGCACTGATCTCGACCACCCGCCCGGTAATCGTCGGAATCTCGGCCTTGTCCGGCAGCACGATCCCTCCGCGGGTCTCGTGGCGGCTTTCGTCCTTGCGAATCAGAATTCGTGGCCCCAGAGGCTCGACGAACTCGTTCATGATGAATACTCCCGTGGTAAGTCCACATTGAGGAGACGAGACTGCCTCCGAGGGAATTATAGATGTCTGGCGGCCAGGATGAAGGGAGTTTGCGCTGGTTTGCCCGGAGGTGTTGCGATTATGCCTCATTCCTGCCCGCTTCGGTTTCTGACGAGGCGATGCGTTTTGAAAACGGACACTGCGCGGACAAACGCTCGATTTTTGCGATGCGAGGGGCAATACCAGATAGAATTGAGGTGGACGGAACTGCTCGACACCCCCTGAACAGTATTGAGGAGATGTCGTATGAAATGCCTGTTGACTGCTGCAGTTCTGTTTCTGGTCGCCGCGAGTGCGGGAGCGGACGACTTCCAGGGTCCGCGATTGGGAACTCCCTCTACGGCTCCGATGCCGTTGCCTGCAGAGAACCCGCCTGCCGAATACGCGCCGATACCGCGATCGTCGTATCGAGTTGTTCCCGGGATGGTCGCCGGAGGGCAGTTCGGTAACCACTTTTCAACCGTCCCCGCCGATCCTGTATTCGAACCTCCTGGACGGGTGTACGAGTTGTATCACGCCGAATCGACCAATCCGTCGGCGGACCTGCCAGTCTATCCGGCTCCATACGGCAACACAGGCATCTATGGCCCCATGATGATTGATCTGCTGCTTATTCCCGGCAGGAGATCTCAATACTGAAAATCGATTCGCCCGCGCCCATTGTGACTATTCCCCGCAGTTCACCTGATTGTTATTGTCAATGAGTGACCTTCACGGTGGGAGTAAGCTCGACAGAGTGAAGCGTTCTTGGTGTGATCAATAACCTCCCCGTGAGCAACATATTGGAGATGTGAGATGAAAAGTTTGCTGTGCATCCTGGGTACGTTTGTCGCGATCGCCTCTGCGGGGGCCGACGACTTTTCGGGGCCGAGGCTCGGCACGCAGGTGCCTGCTCCGGTGCCATTTCCCGGTACTGCGGAGCCGATGCCGGTTCCACGGGCGTCATACCAGGTGATTCCTGGACAGCCTGACGCAGGAACGCATTATTCGGTCCCGATGCCCCCCACGCCGGGAATCGAATCGCAATACGGTGGCGAGTCGACCTATTCGCCAGCAATGCCTGAGGGGACATACGGTCCGATGATCATCGAAGGGGCACCGCTCCCTGCGAGTCCGATCGCGTGCCTCTATCCGAACGTGCGGGTTCGGGACCCCAACCGAATCGCCCAATGCTCGGTGCCGACGATCATCCAGGTTCCCGATCCCTGCAATCCGTGCTGCTGCGTCTATATCGAGGTCTGTTTTCCCGCCTGTTGCTGTCCCGAAGTAAGCTTCGGCCCGCGAGGACGCCGGATTATCTTTGACTTTGGTGCTCGTGAAGTTGTCGTGACCTCTCGTGCCGGTGGCATCGTCTGGGTGAACTACAACTGAACTTCGATTGCCAATTTGAACCCCGCAGGCCTGCATGGCGTGCGGGTTTTTTTGATGCGCGCTCGAAAGCCACACGGTGTCGGGACCGATCGTCATGCGTCCTGCGCGTGTGAACCAGTGAATTCCGCATGCCGGGCCGCCGATCAATGATCCATTGGCTGTTCGCTTCCGATCAGGCGTTGGAACCTGTCGCGTACGGATTGAGACCGTCTTCAAACAGCACCCGCAGGCACCAATCGCATCAGCGACGAGTGCCAATGAATGATTGACGGATGACCGACGAAGTCGTTTCGCCCGCTGCGCGAGTGACGGTGCGTTCTTCGTTGCCTGGAATGACCTGCATCAGGCGCGGACGGAAGATGACCATCAGCATCAACGGCAGATGCCACAGCAGGTAGACGCCCCCTTCCTGCGTGTACCACAACTGAGTACCAACGACGATGGCGGCGGTTTGCGCGAGCAGGTTTTCGAGCGTCTTGGGACGCGGCCAGATCGTCAGTCCGATGACCATGACCACATAGGCGGCGATCACGGTGATGCGGTAAGCCGAACGCACAAGGTCAGCCTGCCAGAAGCCTTGTATCTCGCCCGCTCCCTGGAAGGCCAGTACAAATGGATCAAATGTTCCGACGGCCTTGCTGAAGAACGAGCCGGGATCGGACGATGTCGCCGCGAGAATGCCGAACAGCACCGATGCAACGAGCAACAGCGAGGCAAAGAACTTGATGCCGCTCTTGCGGCCGTAATAGACGCACCAGAGTGGAATCAGAAAGATCGGAAAGAACATCGATCCGCAGGCGAGGCCCATCAGAATGCCTGCCCGATAGGGGCGTCGGTGACAAATCACCGCCCAACTGATAAACGCCGCCGGCAGCACATGGTTAAACTCTCCCACCTGATAGGCCGTCGTGGGGAGCAGCAGATAGAGGGTCGCCATGGCTAATCCCTGCTGGTAGTCACCAAACAGATTTCTGCCGGCCAGCAGCAGTGCGACGATGACTGCTGAGTGCGCAAGGATGGCGAGGAATCGGGCTGCAATTGTCGGCTCGAAGAGCTGCAGCAACCAGGCAAACAGTGTTGCCGTGGGACTCGGCTCGGTGACATGGGATGGGGATTCCGCGATCTGAGTGTCGTCGGCCCCTTCCTGCGTTGGTGAACTCGCCACGGGCGTAGCGTCTGCGTTCTGTTCCGTCGCGGTCGAAGTGTGATTGCCATTCACCATCATTTCGGCTTCGCGTATCGTCGACTGCGTCGATTGCGAAACGCCTCCGGTAATGGCGTTGGTCATCAGGAAGGCAAAACCCGACACGCACAGGAAAGCGAGACCGGCGGAGTTCAGGTTCTGCTCGAACTGTGGTCGGCGTCTCAACATGGGGTCGGCGAAAAGCCGCACCAGAAACAACCCTGCCACGACAAAGAGCCAAGCGTAACCGAGCATGCGGATCCCCTGATCCGTCTGCATCGTGGCGAGCATGCCCGGTGCCACCGAAAGCAGCAGGCACAGGTCAAGATTTCGCAGCGACCACAAGCGGTTGAAGCGAAAGTAGACGGCGATAATGAGCAACAGCGACAGGTAGAACCATGTGGCGTGGTTTACCTGGTAGTCGTAAAGTACAGAATTCATCGTGGTGCCTTCGCCACTCTGCGAACGATCGAACGTCCTGATGATCGACGCGGCATAACCAACCCTTGAGCGATTATTGGGCGCATTCGGAACTGGGTTCCAACGCAACCCTCAACCCCTGACTGGCTGGTATCTAGTGCGAACGAAGTTCCACCCCTGGAACCTCCACCAAATGCTTGACCCAACCACAAAACAAGACCTAACAACCCACGCACAATATACTTGGACCGCGCAAGCAAGAAAAGGACCGAATTGCTAAAACCATTATGGCTGAATGGTCTCAACGTCGGTAATCCTTGCCTGCGGACGACTTCGGTCGAGCACGACCGGATTCTCGCTAACGACGGAAACGACGTTTCCGGCGGCGTCGCGGGCGTCCAAACGGATATACACCGACTTGCGAAACTGCGGGCTCACGGCCCATTGGTAGCGGCCCGAATTCGACATCCAGCCCGTGATTGGTTCCCAGTCCCCCATCTCCCGATTGGTCGAGTAGAACAACGAGATCGGGCGATCGGCGAGAAGGGCATCTTGCACCTGCCATTCGATGATGACTTCGTTCTGCTGATCTCCTGCCCCCTGAATGAGGGGTAACAGTGATACCGTGGGAGCCGCGCGATCGACAATGATGTACGAATCGGGAGACTCACCTGGCTGAGGCGGCGGATTCGACAATCCGATGCCGCTCTTCACCCGCATACTGAATCCATACTCGCCGTCGCTGGGTACAGTCACTTCGAACGGGCTCGCCCCATCGTCGTCGGTGCCGTAATGAAACCAATTGGCTCCAGCATCTTCCGTGATGAAGAATTCGACTTCGCCCACGCCGGAAGGTCCGATTTCTGCCACTTCATAGCCAATGCGAAACGTGAGCGCGTTGACACGTCGCGTGAGGGCAGCCGGTTCTTCCGTCTCATGCCGTTCGCCTTCGTCGGTAACGATCGAGGATGTCAACGTTGGAGTCGCCGGTCCCCGCAAACTCCCCGGTCGAATGATCGGGTTGCCGAGCGAAGCGGATTGTTCGGATTGAGTTCCCGGCAAGATTGCGACGGGACGCTCGAAATTGGGGCCTGACGAATCACCGTCGTCGTCGCTGGGCGGGTAGTCTTCGTCGAGGTTCAATTCCCGGGTCACGACTTGCGGGTTGCCTGCCCGGTCGGCTGCGGTCATTCGCACGGTCACCGTACCGGTGAGTTCGTTGCCGAAACGAATCTGTCCGACGGCCGCATCCACACCGGCGACATCATTCCAGTCTCGGCCGTTCACGCTGTACTGCAGGTCGAGAGATTCGACATCCAGGTTCGCATCTTGAGCCTGCCACAAGGCAGTCACCTCGCCTGCCCTCGTGGAAACGAGCGTAAGCGTGATCTCCGGAGTGCTTTGGTCGACGACGACCTGCAGTTCGGGGGACAGTTCGCGAGTCGGATGAAGCCGACCGCGATTGTCGACTGTCCTTACCGCAAACACGTACCTGCCGTCGGCGGGTGCCTCGAATTGAAAACGCCCCGCATCTGGTGCCACCGTCTGCGCCTGTCGCCAATTCTCGCCGTTGTCGGTCGAAAGATAGAGGCGGATTTCGACTGCCCCTAGTCGGGTCAGTTCCGCCGGATCGAACTCGAATGGAATTCCAAAACGAGCTCGATTTGTAAATTGTTGTGCCTGAGTAAATTGAGGAGCGAGAGTCAGCAACAGCAGGCCGATGAGGCCGCACAACAACCTTCCGCGCCGCTGTTTACGGCACGCACAGCGCGCTGAGATATGGTGTTGGTTGAGACTGAACATCGCAATTCCCCCCAGTGACATGCGCCCCAACTTCCCCCAAAGCGCGCATGATTGGGCCGTCAGAGGAAGACCCACACTCGTCAATATCGGCAAATTCGTCCGCCCGACTTGAAGCGAACCCTTGCCACGGTCACTCCGCCACAAGGCCCAGGTCGACGTAAAGCTGCGTGAGGAACTCGCGGACACGACTCTGGTGTCGCGGCTCGCCGGGCTGGCTGTTGAAGATGATGGCGACCGCGAGTTGATGCCGGGGGTCGGCGAAGGCGGCGGTCGACTGGACACCGCCATGCCCAAACGCCGCGGCAGAAGAGTGACGGCCGAATCCGTAGGGGACTGTTTCCGGGCCGTGATGATTCGAGTCGCAGATCACCCCCAGTCCGAAATCGACGACATGCATCAAGGTCTCGTCGTATCGGCCTTCGCGATGTCGGCGGGTCATCGTTGCGACCGTGGCATCACTGAGCAGTCGCTCGTTTCCCGAGAGGCCGTTCATCAACAACATCTCGTAGAACTTTCCAAGTTCACGTATCGGTCCGCGTAGACTGGATCCAGGAGAAGGGAATGGGGCACCGTAAGGAGGAGCTTCGGTCAATCCCTCCCGTCCACGAACATAGGTGGGAGCATCGAGTTCCCGGTTCGAGTTGCGATCGTGATTGGGCGAAGTAGAAACGTTGTGCATGCCCAGCGGCTCGAACCAGTCGCTCGCGATAATCTCCGAGAAGTCGCGCCCCTCCACAATCCTCAGAATCTCACCCAGTACGAACCACGAACGCACCGGTTCGTACGCTGCACCGGTTGCGAGATTCCATCCTGCTTTCAACGGCGTGTCGCAAATCGCGTCGATCACTCCATTCCATGTCCTTTGCGCAGGCAAGTTGGGCGTTGCTTCGAGCGCCAACTGATGCGCCAGCAAATGCCGCAGCTTCACATTCTGCTTGCCATGTGAAGCGAACGCGGGAATGAAATCGGCGACGGGTTGATCGAGCGTCACATTCCCGTTCTCGCAACATTTGAGAATAGCCGCGGCCGTGATTGGCTTACCCGCCGACCTCCAGGGGAGACGATGTCGCGGCGTGAGCGGAACTCCCGGGGTGGCTTCACCGACCGCATCGTCAATGATCGGCTCGCCTTCTTGGCTGACGTAGATCTGTACCCCGAGGTGCAGGCGATCTTCGATTCCCTGAATCAAAGCGCCAAGTGACCGGGATGCGACGGACTGACAAGTTAAATCTGCCATCGGACCTTGAAAACAGCAAGAGGCCGCCACCCCATGCAGGGCGCAGCCTCTCGTACCCGATCCATCGATCAGATTCGGTATCAGTTAAAACTCTTCGTCGTCTTCGTCGAAGTCGTCGTCGTCATAGTCGTCGTCATCATCGTCGTCGTCTTCGTCGTCGAAGTCATCTTCGAAGTCGTCCTCGAAGTCGTCCTCGAACTCTTCGTCGTCGTCCTCGAAGTCATCGTCATCGAACTCGTCGTCGTCGTCGTCCTCGATTTCCTCGTCCTCGAATTCCTCGTCCTCCTCATCCGCCATCCGGGGCTGGAAGTCGAATTCAAAGACTTCATCAGCAACTCGGCGAAACTTCGAGCGAGACACTGGGGCGATGCTGATAATCATGCGGGCAATCCTCTGCAGTCCTTGTCATTCCTGGGCACATCGCCCGTGGTTCGGGAACCGTTCGGAGTCGCATCGGGCGACCTCCTTTTCCGGCCACATCTTCAAAGTTGCGGACCAGTTATTGCATTTTCCCGGCTTTGTCAAGCGCCCAATCCCGAACGTTTGCGAAGATCGGGGAAAGTTCGCACGATAACCATCGGTCGGCGTCTGGCGATTCCATGAATCTCTCTGGATTTGAATTGGATTCCGGCGAAAATCAGCGAACAAACCCGATCCCTGACACCGACTTGCCCGGAGCCTGCCATGACGTTTTCCCAGCAGAAGTTTTCCTATCGTTTGACCTGGGTTCGACTTGGCGTACTGCTGACATTCGTGAGTGGAATGCACCTCCTGTCCCCCCACGCCGACGCCCAGCCGACCGGCTTCAATTACGACGAAAACCTTGTTCCCCAATTCGACCTCCCCAATCCCTTAGTGTTGGAGGACGGAACCCCCGTGAACTCTGCGGAACAATGGCGTGCCGAACGCCGTCCTGAGTTGCTGGAGATTTTTGAATCACAGGTATATGGCCGGGCACCAGCGGCAGACGACGTCACTGTCGACTGGGAAGTGATCTTTACCGACCCGCACGCTCTCGACGATACGGCGACACGCAAGGAGGTCGCTGTGCGTTTCCGCACAGGAGACCGTGAGGCGACGATGACCATCCTGCTTTATGTTCCGAAGTCGGACCTGCCGGCACCGGCGTTTCTGGGACTTAACTTTGGCGGTAACCACACGATTGACGACGATCCGGGAATCACGCTCAATCCCAACTGGATGCGCAACAACCCTGATCGAGGTTTCGTTGACAATCAGGCGACTGAGGCGTCGAGAGGGACCGCCGCTTCGCGCTGGCAGGTGCAGCGTGTGATCGAACGCGGATACGCTCTCGCAACGATCTACTACGGCGACATCGATCCTGACTTCGACGATGGATTCGAGAATGGGATACACGGCTTGTTTCGCACTCCCACCGCGGCAGGCCTCGCTGCCGACGAATGGGGATCGATCGCCGCCTGGGCCTGGGGACTCAGCCGAGCCCTCGACTATCTGGAGAGTGATCCCAATATCGATGCGACGCGTGTTGCCGTCATCGGTCATTCCCGGCTGGGCAAGACGTCCTTGTGGGCGGGGGCTGCGGACGAACGATTTGCGATGGTCATCTCGAACAACTCCGGATGCGGAGGTGCCGCACTCAGCCGTCGTCAATTCGGAGAAACCGTTGAACGCATCAACACGTCGTTCCCGCATTGGTTCTGCGATAACTACGTCCAATACAATGGTAACGAGGCGAGTTGCCCGGTCGATCAGCATGAACTCATCGCTTTGATGGCGCCTCGGCCTGTGTATGTCGCCAGTGCTGTCGAGGACCAGTGGGCTGACCCGCGCGGCGAATTCTTGTCGTGTGTCTACGCCGACTCCGTTTACAAACTGCTGGACGTCGAGGGGCTGGGTGTGGAATCGACAGAGTCGCCGGCAGTCGACATGCCGATCAATTCGGGAACGATCGGTTACCACATTCGATCGGGCGGGCACGACGTCACCGCATACGATTGGGAGCAGTATCTCGATTTTGCGGACCGGCACTTGCAGTGAAGTCTCAATCGCGATACGACGACTCGAACAGATCCACTCCCAGATCGATGGCACTCTCTCATTTGCCTCATGAGCATCTCAACCGAATCGGCCCCAGACCTGCAGGAGAAGCTGGGCCGCGTGCGGGTCGGTTTGATGAAGGTGATTCGCGGCAAGCCCGAAAGCATCGATCTTTTACTGATCGCCCTGCTGGCAGAGGGATCGGTGTTGATGGAGGATGTCCCCGGAGTGGGAAAGACAACACTCGCCAAGGCGCTCGCGCGTTCGCTCGCGACGGAGTTTCGCCGTGTGCAATTTACGCCCGACTTACTCCCTTCCGACATTCTGGGAGCGTCGATCTACAACCCGAAGGACGGCAGTTTCAGCTTTCGCAAGGGGCCGATCTTCTGCAGTATTCTTCTGGCTGACGAGATCAATCGCGCTTCGCCGCGAACACAGTCGGCGCTGCTGGAGGCAATGAGTGAGGGCCAGGCAACGATCGAAGGGCAACGACATCTGCTCCCCAGTCCGTTTCTCGTATTAGCGACTCAGAATCCGATCGATTTTCACGGCACTTATCCCTTGCCCGAGGCTCAACTCGACAGGTTTCTGATTCAACTTAATCTCGGCTATCCTGATCTGGAGACCGAGATTGCGATCGTGTACGACCAGGCCAACGATCGTCCCGTCGACCATGTCGAGCAGGTCTTTACCATCGACGAAGTCCTGGCGGCTCAGCGATTGGTGAAGCAAGTCCACGTCGATCGGTCGATCGCGGCATATCTGGTCGGCATTTCCCAGAAGACTCGCAACCATCCTGAGTTGCGGCTGGGGGTGAGTCCCCGCGGCACGCTGATGTTCTTTCGGGCTGTGCAAGGGGCGGCGTTTATTGACGGAAGGGACTACGCAACTCCTGATGACGTGCAGAGAGTTGCCGTCTCGGTACTCGCGCATCGCATCGTGCTGACGTCCAAGGCGAAATACGGCAGCGCTTCAAAGGAAAAAGTCATCCAGGAAATTGTGCAGCGGACGCGGGTTCCGGTGTGAATCAGATCATCCGATCACTCGTCGATCGGCAACTTGGAAAGATCGACGGCAGTGGCCTCCGAAGCCAATCGTTGCCGGTTGAACTCGCGATCAGAACGATAAGTCCACCAGACCCATCCGACCAGCAAAAGGATCCCCGCGCCGACGACTCCAACCAGCCAGTTGGGAAGGCTCGTCGTCGATGGCGTGGGATTCCATTCGAGGCGATGTGCCAGTATCAGTGGAGCGAAGTGCAGCCTTCCGTCTTGCGCCTCGTACGCGCGGTGCTTCAGGAAGTACCCTGTGATGCTCACTCCGTCGATGAGTTGCCTGCCGGTCTCCAGTCCTTCTGGAAGTTCGGTGCAGACGACGATCGTGGGGATCCGCTGCGAATCAGGCGTGTACAGCCAAGCTTCGTAGAGGGTTTCGATGCCGTAGTCGTTTTCGCCCGCGTTCGATACGAGAATGTCCTGCGTATGCCCTCGCAGTGTGATCGGTTTTCCGCGATAGGCTTCGGGATGCAACATGACGTCGACAAAACTATGGAATCGATCGAGCGGCCTTCCTTTCGGCTCTCCCTCGATTGCCCAACGCTCGCGGCGAAACGCCTCCGCTTCGGCTCGCAGCTCGACGAGGTTCGTGTCAGCAGAAAGATTGAGCAGATAGTAATAGTGCTCGTACTCTTCGCCTTGCAGTTCAACGCGATCGTTGACGACGGACCAGTCAGGCTCCGGCGACTCGTCGCCAATTTCGGCAGTCTGTTCCGCGACGGGGCCGACTTCCGTTTCATTGTCAGCGAAAAGACTCACGCCGACGCTGGCCAGACCGAGGGCGCAGGCAATCAAGGCGCAGACTGGCAACTTGCGGATATCGGTCATACGTCAGGCGGGAAGGCTGGCGATCACAAGACGAGTTCACGACATTGAGCATCTCATCATCAGCACACGATTTCAATGCGCGGCGAGATCCGTCGCGAAGTGCGCGACCGACGACGCGCGCAGCCAGAGAAGGACTCGGTATGCGTCACAAACCTCGAACGCTTGCGACAATCGCCCGAATATGATCCCGCCAGGACGGTTGCCGCCTATCTCGATGTGCGGGATGAAGTGAGAACACGACAGACGCTGATCGACATGATCGCGGAGAAGCCCTGGCTGGCCCTTCCCTGGTGCGACGGTGATCACCTGCAGTTGTGGGCCACGGCAAGGGCTACTACGGCCGCCTGCTGGCGGATGCAGCCGTTTCAACCGGCATGTGCGGCGTCACTTTCGACGGTCAGATCGTAGCTGCGAATCCATTGGAACCACACGACGTCCGAATGGATGTCGTGGTGACACAGTCACGACTCTTGCGGCGAGGCGCGGTTTCTGACCGAACGAGTTGAACTAGAACGCCTGCACGGTCGGCGCGGAGAACCCGATGATGTTCGGTGCCCCCATCGACGGTCCTCCCGAGGGAATACTCATCGACGTCGGACCGTAGGTCGGCATGTAGGGTTGCGGTCCGTATGTCGGAGTTCCCATGTAAGGACTTCCAGCTGCCGGGTAGGGCAGGCCGCCAGCGGCAGCGGGATACGGCATCGTGCCTCCTGCTGGAATCATTTGAGGGGTCATTGGATATCCCACGGTGGTCGAAGTGGGATATCCCGCTGGTTGAATGGCAGGTTGTCCGTAGGGAACGGTCTGCATGGTCGTCCCCGCTCCCCAGTTGCCGGAGATAGGAGTCGATTGAATCATGCCGCCATTGGCCGAGTAGAACTGTCCTGAAGGAACCATTGTCGTGGGAATCGGAGCTCCCAACTGCACAGGTTGCGTCTCCATCGGAATGGGGGTTCCGTAGGGGACTGAAGTTTGTCCATAAGGGACCGCCCCGGTTGGCACGCCTGTATAGGCAGGCATGGTTGTCATCGGTCCGGGGCTGTAGGTCGGAGCGGCCTGCATGATTGGAGCCTGCATCATCTGAGTCTGGGGCATGTAGGTTCCGGCCTGCATCGGTTGCGGCGACATGCTGAAACTGGGGGCGAATTGCGGAGAAGCCATCATGCCGCCAGCATACGGATTCTGACCACGGAAGCCGCGGCGTCCGGCCATCATCGGGCCACCGCGAAGCGCGGGGTCGGTGTAAGGGAGCGTGTTGGCCATCTGCAGTCCGGGCGAGTAGCCTGGCGGGTAGTTCGTGAAGGCCAGTTCCGACTGAACTTCGGTCTGATAGGGATTGAGTGAGAGCGAGCGTTGGTACATGGCGGCTGCTTCGCGGCCACGTCCGCCTCGCGAGTAGATGCGTCCCAAATGGGCCATCGCACGCGGGTGACGCGGATCGATCCGCAGTGCCTGATGCGCCGACTCCTCCGCGGCCATCAAGTTCCCCTGCTGCTGCATCAGCCACGACATTTCGAGGTGCGACTCGGGAACATAGGGTTGAGTCTCGACCCACGCCTGCACCAGTTGCTGTGCCTCGGCACCCCGGCCTTGCGAGTTCATCAAGCTCGCCAACCCGTGATACGATGGCTGATGCGAAGGATCGAGCAACAGGGCGTGGCGGTACATCTGCTCCGCTGCCGCGGTGTCTCCCGTTTGAGACATCGCTGCCGCGAGATTGTAGGCATAGTCGGGACTATGGGGCCGATCCATCAAGGCCCGCTCGAACTCCATACGAGCGGCCATGTAATTGCCGCGTCGATAGTAGCCCTTGCCGGACTCGTTCATAACGTAACCGCTCATCGGACGGCAGCCGCACAACGTGGATGCGAGTGCGACCCAGGCGATACCCGTCACGCAGAGGAGCCAGCGGCCCAGCGTCCGCCTTGGCGGCAGGACGGCCAAGGCGTGTGCATCGGCGTGAACAAAGTGCGTAGGTTCGACAGTCGGCTGATTCATGACTGGCATATTGGCCTCGGAGTTGCGGCAGGCGACGGCTGCATATGTCGAAGACACCGCAACTTGTGCGGCCGCCATCGATCAATGCGGAGTTTCAAATCGACTGCTGCGCACCGCGATCGATGCACAACAGTTTGGTACGGATCAGATTAGGGAAGTGGAGAAATGCAGTGAGAGAGAGGGGGCGGAAACCTATCAATCGCCAGCGGGCCTCGCAATACGAGTCGCCCTGCCCATCGCCTTCTGGAAAGCCGCGCCGGGTCAGACTTCAGTCAAAACGTCGGTTTCGCCCAGTTTTGCTGGAATTGGCGGTCAAAGAGCCGCGAGGCCGATCGGCGAAACTTGCCGTTGGCTATTGGGTGATGCCCCGGGTCAACGCCATGAAGGCGTCTTCGAGTGTCTGAGTCTTTCCCGTAAATTCCACCACGGAAAAGCCGTTCTCGATCATCGATCTTAGCAGCAAATACTGGGCTTCGGCGTCCCCTTCGAAGGTAAAGGCGATCTGCTGCGGGCCGGCGGCGACCTCCGAAACGTAGGGTTGCTCCATCAACCAGCGTTCGACCTCCTCGGTCCCCTTGAGGAGTCGCACCGCGAGCAGCACGCCGCTATGGGCGGTGCCATCCGACTTTTTACGGCGTTGGGACTGGATTTCCTCGATCGTGCCACTGGCAAGAATCTGTCCTGCTTCGATGATGGCCGTCGAATCGCAGATTTCACCCAGTTCGGTAAGGATGTGAGAACTGATGAGGACCGTCTTCTTCATTTCGAGCGCCAGCAGCTTGATCAGCTCTCGCAGCTCGACGCGTGCCCGAGGATCGAGGCCTGCCGCTGGCTCGTCCAGGATCAGCACCTGGGGATCGTGAATTAATGTGCGCCCCAGCCCCAGCCGTTGCGACATCCCCTTCGACAGCGTGTCGATTGGCTTCTCGGCCAGCTTCCGGAGTTCGGTGAAGACCAGAACGCGGTCGATGGCGTCACGCCGAGCCTGACCACGAAAGCCGTAGGCCCTCGCGAAGAAGTCGAGGTACTCGACGACGTTCATGTTCGAGTATCGGCCGAAAGCGTCGGGCATGAATCCCAAGACCCGGCGAACTTTGTCGGGCTCGTTCACGACCGACGATCCGCAGATGTAGGCGTCTCCCCATGTGGGATTGTCGAGCGTGGCCAGGACGCGCATCGTAGTTGTCTTGCCCGCTCCATTGGGACCGATAAAGCCCATCACCTGGCCGGGATACGCTTTGAACGAGACGTCGTGTACCGCCTTGAGTTGGCCGAAGTAGCGATAGAGTCTGCGAACCTCGAGCGAGGGCTCCACGGAAGGGGGTGGAGCGGGGGCGGGAACTTCCTCAACTTCGGGCAGTTCGTCTAGCGACTCAGTCATGCGTCAGTACCGCGCAAACAAGACATGAAGGTTGGCCTCTGAACTCGTCCCCTCGATGCCGATATCGCATCCGGGGGAACCATTCACGATCGCAATATAAGATCGAGATCCCATCTCGGGTGAATCGCGCCCCACACTGAATTGCATCAGCATGCTCTCGGTAATCGACAGTTGAAACGAAGACTGATAGGTCTCGTAATCGCCATAGTAGCCGGGCCCGTAGGGACTGTATCTGTAGTCGTAGTCGTTATACACGCGTTGCGGCGCGTTCGGCGGAAGTTCAACCGGGTGTTCACGCAACAAGGCGCTGAAACGTGTGAAGTCGTCGGGGTCCGCTCGCGTGAGTTCCGTCGATCCACCGGCCGGAACGTTCTCTCCAAAGTAGATCGTGTCGTCGTCCCCCTTGACGAGAATCGCAGTGAGCTCCCACTCGAGGCCGTTTGTCGCCCGCAATCCGTCACCGACCGGCGCAAAATCGACGCGACCGCGTTCGTCGCGGTGCGTCATCGTGACAAATTGCGTCCGCGTGCGGGACTTGAGCCAGCCCGAGTCAAAGTGTTGCGTCGACGTCCAGTTGACATGTCCCGGCTCGATTTCGGAACTCGGCCAGACGGGAAAGACCGCCGTGTCGGGACTGAAGTTCAAGCCGTTTCTGGGGGCCATCCCCGCATACAGCGACACCCGGGTGACGCAGACCGCTTCGTTCGACCGCTGATCGAGATAAGTGACGCTGCGCATGCGTGAGCGGACGCCAAATCCATGCGCGACGACCGAGTAACCGAGCAGCAGGAAGCTGGTCACGATGGCGACAAAGGGAATGGTCACCACCAGCAACTGCAGGCGTGACTTCTTCCAGAGCCAAAAGTAGTTGACTGGACCAATCACGATCGTGAACAGCGTGATCAGCACCAGAAACGACATGACCGGCACGCTCTTGATGCTCGGAATCAGAAAGTGCAGAAACTCCGGGTGGGGAACCGTCGCCTGCATGCCCATCCGTTGCGGCCACGTCAAACGGCGTTCGTCTCTCAGGCTCCGCAACAGATCGTCCCAAAGACTGTAGTCGCCGGTTGGAAACGCATGATCGGGAACCGCGATCACCAGCCCGTTCATCACTTCACGCAGGTAGAATCCCGTCGAACCGCTATTCAGTTGAGATTGAGGCTGAATCCATTCCGGACTGGCCGACGCACGTGTCTCCAGCTTGAGCAGCGATTCAAGCCGTTGCGAATCGGCCGGCGAGCCGCCGATATCGTGGATGACCAGGTTGCCGCCCGAATCGACCCATTCCAAAAGCGCCGTGCGTTCGCCCGTCGACAGTTCGCCTTCAAAGTCGTCGAGTGTGATGGCCACGAGATCGAGCCCGGTGTAGTCGATCCACGATTCCGGCAACAGCGATGTGTCGATAAGTTGGTTATCTTCGGTCGAGGGACCGTATACGGAGCCGGTGTAATGGCTCGCACTGTAGGCAGCCTCGAAGACATCCAGAACTTCATTCCCTGACGAGATTGCCAGCAGGCAGGGACGCGGAGTCTCATAACGCCCCGCATCGGGCAATGTGATGGAGCGTTTCAGTCCGTCGACTTGATTGCCGTCGACGTAGACTGTGAGCTCCCCTCCGGTCCCACTCGACACGACGGGTATCGACAATGTCGTTTTCGCGGTCGCATTCTGGGCAATCACCAGAGTCTTTTCGCAGACAGGCATGGGCGAATATGACGAATTCGATTGGAACCGCAACGTGACCGTCCGTTCGACGCTGTTGTTCTGTATCTCCATGCGAATGGGGAAGTAGCCCCCCCAGCAGCAGCCACACCACTCGGTACTTGAGGTGATGACCAGGTCCGACCCGCGGTGGGTCTCCGAGCGTCCCGAGGCCAGGGCCTCGATCGCTGCCGATGCCATCAGTACAGCTACCAGCAGTTTGCTAACGATTCGTTGCATGGATTGAGATCGCGACATTCCTGCACTGCTAGAGTGACCATTACAATTCGACATCGGCGGGCACTTCCCGCCCCACATCAGGAACCTGTTCCAGGAGATAGTCGACCATCTTGATCGGCGTCCAGCCTTCCAGCCGAGCCGCGTAGTCGAGGATCAGCCGATGGCCCAACACGCTGCGAGCCACCCGCTTCACCTCATCAAATCCAACATTGGGTTTGCCCTTGATCAACGCGGCCGCGCGGGATGAGGTGGCCAGCGCGATCGCCGCCCGAGGCGAGGCACCGAACTTGACGTACTCGCGACATTTCGCCGGAGCCTCATCGCGCGAAGGATGCGTCGCACTCACGAGACGCGCCACGTAATTGGCCACGGCAGCCGGCAAGTGGACACGATCGACATGATCGAACAATGTCTCAAGTTCTTCCTTGCTCATGACGCTCTGCAGGTCGGGTGGCCGGCCATGCCTGCGTGTGGTGATGATTTGTTCGAGCGTGTCGCTGGTGACTCCGTCGACCTGAATCTTGAACATAAACCTGTCGAGCTGTGCCTCGGGAAGCGGGTACGTCCCTTCCAGTTCGATGGGGTTCTGCGTCGCCAGCACGAAGAACGGCAGCGGCAGGTCGTGCGTTTCACCCATCACCGTCGCGCGGCGTTCCTGCATCGCTTCGAGAAGGGCCGATTGCGTCTTGGGGGTCGCACGGTTGATTTCGTCAGCCAGCAGCAGGTTGGCGAAGAGCGGCCCCTTGTGAAACACGAGCCGTCGCGAACCGCCGACATCCTCCAGAATCGGAGATCCCACAATGTCGCCGGGGAGCAGGTCGGGCGTGAACTGGACGCGACGAAAGTTCAGACCGAGCAGCGACGAGAGAGACTTGACCAGTTCGGTCTTGCCCAAGCCCGGTAGACCTTCGAGCAGCATGTGCCCCCGCGCCAGGATACAAGTGACGGCGAGGTCGATCAGCACCGGCTGACCCAGAATCGATGTCCCCAGTCCACTCGTGAGTTTGCTGATCTGGTCGCGCGCCTCCGCGACTTCTTGAGGCGTGAGAAGCTTCGGAACCTTCGCATCAGTCGCCGCCACGCTCATCGAATCGTTCAATGCTCACTCCCCCCGTGTGATTCCAAGTCTCGCTGATTCTACGCGGGCCAAGGACGACTGGGAACTGCATGGCCCGTTGTACGACGCGATCGACGCCGAGACGAGTTCAGCAGCGCACGGTCACCCCGTTCGACTTCAGGAATTCCTTCGTCTGGCCGATCGTGAATTCTCCGTAGTGAAAAATGCTCGCAGCCAATGCGGCACTGGCATGACCGGTCGTCACAGCATCGCACAGGTGAGCGGGCGAACCCGCCCCGCCACTCGCCACCACGGGGATCTCGACCGCTTCGGCCACTGCTTTGGTGATTTCGATGTCGAATCCATCCTTGGTGCCGTCGGCATCCATGCTTGTCAGGACGATTTCACCCGCCCCCAGGCGTTCCACTTCCAGCGCCCAGGCTACAGCATCCAACCCCGTCGGCTTGCGACCACCGTTGATGTGAACGTCCCAGTAGACTTCTCGAGGTCGAGGATCAATTGCCTCGAACTTGCGACTGAACGAACCTGTCGTCGGTGCCGGGCGAGGTCGGACTCTCAATTCCTCCGACACTTGTTGAGCCGGTTCATACTCGGCAACCGGGCCATTAACCGCGACTCGTTTGGGGTCGATGTTCACCACGATGCATTGGCTGCCGAATTTGAGAGCCGCCTGCCGAACAAACTCCGGATCACGCACCGCCGCCGAGTTGATCGAGACCTTGTCACAACCGGCCAATAATAATTGGCGGATGTCTTCGAGAGTGCGAATCCCTCCGCCGACCGTCAACGGCATAAAGATCACTTCGCTTGTCCTGCGGACGACATCGATGATGATCTCACGCTCTTCATGGCTGGCAGTGATGTCCAGGAAGACGAGTTCGTCGGCTCCCTCTTCTTCATATCGGCGAGCGACATCGACGGGATCGCCGGCGTCGCGAAGGTTGAGAAAGTTCACTCCCTTCACGACCCGGCCGGCATGCACATCCAGACAGGGAATAATGCGTTTCGCAAGCATGACGTCGAAGACTGGAGCGGGGAGCATGGAGCATGGAGTCGTTGCACCTCATTCCTGGCTCCTCGCTCCCCTCTCACTTCTCCTTGCTTAAAAGTTATTAATGACCTCGCCGCCGCTGATGGTGGTGAGTCCCTCCATCACCGTTTCATCGATGTTCTCGCTGATGAACCGCACCGAGCCATCGCAGAACAGGAAGACGCACCCACCAGCGTGATAACCACCGAAGCCATCGGGACCGTTGATGTAGGGCGTTTCCGTCAGCGGTCGAATTGTCGAGTTGCCCCCTTGTCCCCAGGGACCAACGTTGAGGGCCTCGCCGACACAAATCGTGTTCGACGTTCCGTCGGTGATGTCCTGGAAGCGGGTCTCGCGGTCGTAGGCAAAGACGCCGGCCTTGGGATCGCCCACCGGGAGTGTCGGACCATCTTCTCCCAGTCCCGCCAGCCCGACGTAGTGCGTCACACCGTATCCGTCGTCGTTAATCGGTCCTTCCGGAGAACTCGGATTAAGCAGCGACGGAATCGCTGTTTGCATCCACTGCTCGTTGTCCTGGTCGTCCCACCCCTCCTCAAAGTTGATTTGCTCGTAAAGGGGTGCCTGATCAATGTACGGCAGAACGCTGGCCAGCCAACTCAGTCGCTCGTCGGGATCAAGTTTTTCGTTGGCAACGGTCCCCTCGGGAAAATGGCCGTAGACATCGGCGTAGTTATGCATCGCCAAGCCGATTTGGCGCAGATTGTTCATCGACTGCGTGCGACGCGCGGCCTCGCGGGCCTGTTGAACCGCCGGCAAGAGCAACGCCGTTCCCACCGCGATCGCGGCAATTCCGGAACCTCCAGTCATCTCCCCGATGATGGGGATCGCGGGAGCCGAACTGCGTGAAATCTGTCGCATCCCATTGTCGTCGACAACGGTGACGGCAATGTTGGGATAGAGAGGGCGTGCCACATACTCTGCGCATGGCAAATCGGCTGCCGTGAAGGGAAACTCGACACCTTCTGGGAACGCTCGGGCTTGTCGCAACCCTCCAACCATAAAGCTGTAGGCAATCGGTGCGATGCCTGCCAAAGCACGATACGTCTTGCGGGGATCAACCGAACTGATCGAAGTGAACTCACCAGGAAGTTCATCAAATCCGGCCTGATAACTGCTGGTCGGTTCCCAGTTCGTCAGTTCGCCGTCGGTTCGCAGCAGGAAGGCTTCAACGGTTTGAGGCATCAGCCCGACGCACATCCAATCTCCTTCGATGGAGAATGTCGGATTGAAGATACCGCGGGCGACTTCCATTAGCGTCATCTCGTGTCCGTGCTTCTCGACGTGACGCACGACGAACTCGCCGCGAGCTTCCTGTTGCACGAGTGCCATCATCGCTTCCAGCGACTTCTGCAGGGCGTCGCCATCCTCAACTTCGACGACCAGGCCGAAACCGAGTCCGAACGATTGCCGTTGATCGCCATACATGCAGACGACGTTTCCAAGATGATCGAAAACGCCGCTCTTGAGATCGAATCCCAACGTGTCTTCGATATTACCAAGCGCGCGATCCACGCTGCCTGCGGCTTGGGGCGGTCCCATGCCTTCCACGGTGTAGGCGATGTCGAGCAGCACGTCGTAGAGCTTCGAGCAATCCATGCTGCTCGCCGAAAAACCGTCCATTCCAAACGGAAGCGGCGGCAGGTCGGCCAGTGTGATCGGTTCCGAGTCCATCAACGAAAGCAGCCCCGTCCGTGGTGCCGGTGCTTCGACATAAGTCTCTGACCAGAGGGAACGGCCTTTGTATCCCGAAACACCCGCGATGGCATCAAGATTCTGCAGGCCGAGGGCCTCGAGGACTTCCATTACCGTGATTTCGTTGCCCGGCTCGGCCCCAGGGAGCGGTACGGGCATGCCGCCGAACATCTCACGAGCGGGTGCGAGGTTCAGCCAGCTTGCGGTGGTCACCTCGAAACCGAGGTCGGCGGCGACATAACGTTCCCATTGCGGGCTGGACGTGATATTCGGTGCGTCGCCACTCGCCACCGCCAAAGCGGACTCCACGGCATTGATGCCGACAGCGATGCAGAGGTGGGGGCCTTCCTGCCACCAGCCGAATTCGACCGGCGCGTCTGGAATCATTCCGTGAGTAACGGTGCGGCCATTAATCTCCTCAGTCACGAAATCAAGCTGACCGCGTGCGGCCTGCTGAATCAATTCGTAGGCCGGTTCTTCAAGCGAAGCGGCGTTATGCAGCACAATTGTCCCCCAAGGCATCGGTTGACCCTCGCCGAGAGTGACTGCCATGGAAAAACCATTTTCGCTGATCAGCGTAACGGCTGCTTGCATTTCTGGGGGGAATCCGGGGCCACTGTCCATGATGTCTCGCACGAACTGATCGACCCGCTCGCCGAGTTCTTCCAAGCCACTGTTCTGAAGTGCCTCGTAGGCTGCGGTCTGTTGCCACGCCTCCTGATGCTCGGCGGAGCCATCGACGCCAATGTACAACACGGCGTTGGCAGGCAAGAGCGTTGCGGGATCAGGCCCTGCGTCGGGCTGCCAGAAAGACCAGGTCACCCCACCGGCGATGCCAGCTGCCAAGATCGTCATCAAAACCAAACGGGTCCGCGGTCGACTCATCATGAGTAGCTCCTTCAATGGCTGACGGTTCTGAGAGTGAATATGCAACGTGAGGCGTATCACAGGCTCCCCACTCCGACTCTTCGGGCAAGAAGCTGGGGAATCTCGCCCCTCTCATACGCTGTTCGCGTGAAGATATGGGAATGAATTCCGGTTTCGCAACGAAGAAACCAAAATTCACCGGCGTGACGGCAGCGCGGAGATCACGCGAATTCTCCAGAATTAAAGAAAACCATGCCGAATGCGCAGACATCGACCGACTCGGATCAATTCGCGTCGGCGTCTTCGCTCTCCGGCGATTGTGGAGCGATTGTCGTCAGCCAGATGACCGACAGGCTTGCTGAGAACTGGGGCGGCGTGAGTGCGAATCGCTCGATCTCGCGTGGTTCGCTCGCGCGGCCAACGATGCGGATCGGACCGGACGACGCTTCGCCGGTTGAAACAAACGTCAGCGTGACTTTGTCAGCCGTTTCCCCTTCGACTTCCGAAACAACGGCCTCGGTCGTGACGCCAGGCGGGAGATCGACCGCCTCAATCGTGATCGGACCGACAATTCCATCGGGTGCGTTGCGTCGTTGGACATTGACGACCACCTCCGTCGGCTCATCAGGATTCACGACGATCGAGTCGCTGTCGGTGCTGAGTGCAAAATCGGGCTCGGCGATGCGCACAGTCAGACGGTAGACGCAGCGTTCGCCGCATTGTCCGAACAGGTCGCGAACCGTCAGCTGATAAAGACCTTCGTGCGCCGTGGTGTGGGAGATGACCGCGTCTGCCAGCTCTGTCTCGTCAAACTTGGCAGCCTCGCCCCCCGTCGGGTCTGCCAGCCTCACTCGAGGCTGCAATGGTAACTCCAAACCAAGTGACTCGACCGTCACAATCAATGACTGATTGGCCGTTAACGGAAACTCGTACTTGTCGGTTTGTTGCGACGCGGAGAGCAGGCCGGTGACCGCCGTCGGCGGATTCAACATCTTCGGTTGGTCCATGGTCGAAGCGGCGATGCCATCGACAACGGCGTGAGGCACCATGCGCACTCGCGCTCCGCCGGCGAAATCGGGGTGTTGAACGATTCCGATGCCGTCTCCCGTGAGCACACGCTGATCACCGTGATTCTCCACCTCGCCGCACGCCGTCAACAACGCCGTAGCAAGCGGAACGACGGGCAAGCGCGTGTCGGGGGGAATGTTCCAACCGCGAACTTCGACTTCGCCAGGATTGTCGATCGAAACAACCGAGGGAATCGTATGCGAGATGTACGCGCCGGTCGTCAGCGTCAGCCGGTAGATGTAGCTGTCACTTCCACGAAACGCGACGGTCGAATCGGGCTCAGACGGAAACGCGAAAATCCTGGCGTTGTAGATGCCATCGCGGGGAGCCGTGAACGCCAACCGAGGATCGAGACCGACATCATCGTGATTCTCGGCAAGCACGAAGCCCTTGTCGGAAGTAATCTGCAGGATTGCATCCATCGGCGAACCCAGCGGCCCGTTCGCATCGACTTCGGCGATGAGTGTTTGCCCTGCGCTGAGCGTTACCGCGAAGCCATCGACGTCGCCATTCTCCTTCAAGACACCATTCACCGTGAATCGACTCTCGGCGAGCGCCTGCGCTTCGTCCGGAGAGTTGTTCGGCTCCTCTTCGTTGATCTCTGCCAAGCTGCCGATCAGGAACGGGACGACTTTCGATGCTCCCTCGGAGTTGTAGATCCGCAGCCAGACACGATCGGTCGCGAGGTCGGCAGGGATCGTCACAACCAGAGTGCCGGACTCTTCGCCGGGGACCGCTTCAATACCGGGAGCCCAGACATTCACCGGCCATTCGAACTCACCGGTGCAAGTGACAGTGACGGTCGTCCCCCGCTGGCCGCCGGCCGGGTAGAGATGTGTTAGCGTCGGTGGTGCGGTCAGTGCGTACGTTGGCAGCAGGCACGCGATGCCAATGGTTGCATGTAAGTGGATCTTCAGACAAAGACGCATGGAAGCCAGATGTAGCGGAAGTCGTGAAACTTCGGTTCTGCGATCGTGTCGGAACTCTCACGAGTTCCGCTACGACATGATTTCGGCGATGGGATTGGGATCGCTCACCAGGTGTGTCGGTCTGCCCGATTCGTTGTAGACGATCTTATCGGGATCGATGCCGAGTTTGAGGTAGACACTGGAGACGAAGTTCTCGGGGCCGTAGATGTTCTCGATCGCGTTGGCTCCATTGCGGTCGGTGGCACCCACGATCTGACCGCGCGGCGTGCCACAACCAGCGACCAGAATGGAAATGGCACTCGACCAGTGATCGCGCCCGGCACTGTCGCGCCCCGAGAGCGTTGTGATGGCAGGCGTTCTGCCAAACTCACCCATCACGATCACCAACGTGGTGTCGAGCATGCCGCGCTGATCGAGGTCGTCAATCAACGTCGCGACGACGGCGTCCATCTTCTGTCCCTGATTACGAAACGCCGGGAAGATGTCGCCGTGATGGTCCCAACCTCCGTTGTTGATCGTGACGAACGGCACACCCGCCTCGACCAGCCTGCGAGCGAGGAGTGCCTGCTGACCGAGCGTGTTGCGTCCATACGCTTCCCGCACCGCGCTCGGCTCCTGATCAATCTGAAATGCCTGCTGAGCTGTTTCGGAGTTGATGATCGAAAGGGCTTGCTGATAGTTCTCGTCGGCACCCAGCACCGGGTCGCCGGCGATGCGGTCCTGGAACCTCTGCATGTGATCGAGCTGCGTTCGCAAGTCGCGACGTGAGAGTGCACGCCCTTCTTCCAGTCCGGTGGGGATCGTCACGTCCCGCACGCGGAACGAATCGCGATTCGGATCATCCGGCACTTCGAAGGGTGCGTGGCGTGCGCCGAGGAAGTTGGGTCCACCGGAACGTGTTTGTGAGGGGATCGAAAAGTAAGGAGGCAATCCATCGATCGCACCGCGCTCGGCGGAGACCACCGAACCCATGCTCGGATGAAAACTGACGAAAGCTCCGCAACCGACCGGGATGCGGGTGGGCGCGCCGGTCATCATGTAGTGATTACCGGCCCCGTGATTGTTCTGATCGTGTCGGACCGAGCGGATGATCGTCAGCTTGTCGCTGATCGCCGCCAGCCGCGTCATGTTCTCCGAGAACAACATCCCGGGGACGCGCGTGTCGATGGCATTGAACTCGCCACGAATCTCGAGCGGCGCATCGGGCTTGGGATCGAAGGTTTCGAAGTGACTGGGGCCCCCATCGAGCCAGAAGAGAATGCAACTCGTCGGCATCGTGCCGCCGCTGCTCGCGAGAACGCGGGAACCGATTGCGTTCGCGAATCCCCCTCCCAGCAGCGCGCCGAGGCCCAGCTTCAAGCTGTCGCGGCGGTGGAGTCCTTCGCAGTTGTGGTGAATCGCCATATCGGCCTCACATTAATCAATAAAGTAGAATTCGGGTGTATTCAACAAGGCCCAGAAGAGATCTTCAACCGCCTGCCGTCGCTCCCCTTCCTCGGGAAAGACCGACAGGGCCGTAGTTAATTCGTCGGCTGTCGGATAACGACAATATGTCAGCAGATAGGCCTCCTCGACGATTTGCTCGCTACTCAGTTCGCTCGCTGCCAGTTGCGCGGGTCGGGCGGTGTCGTAAGTCAATTTACGGTTGAGTTCCGGCGAGTTCATCAGGTGCAGGATCTGTGGCGTTGTCGAGTCCCGTTGACGCTCATACGGCGGATCGAGATTGGGATCAGGGCGGCCGAACGTGTCGAGGAAGAGTGAACTGCTGCGATGGTTCCACAACTCGATCGCTCTCGAATCGGGAGGCATCGCTGCGAATTCTTCGTGCGTGTCGAGCACATCGTTGACGGCATCGAGCAAGACCTCGGCCCGCAATCGTTCGCGATAGTAACGGGAGTGGTTCCTTTGATCCGACAGGTTTCGTTCACCGGGAATCGAACTGAGTCCGAAGACATGCGATGTCATTATCGTGCGAATCAGATGCTTGATGTCGTATCCATGCTCGCGAAAGTCGTCTGCCAGGTAATCGAGTAACGGCTCGTTCGAGGCCGGGTTGGTGGCCCTGAGATCATCGACGGGATCAACCAGTCCCTGACCCATCACTTCGGCCCAGACACGATTGGCCATCGCCTTGGCGAAGAAGGGATTCGAAGGTTCGGTCAACCAGTCAACGAGCAATTCGCGCGGATCGACGTCGGCCGCGATCTCGAGCGGTTCGCCGTGCAGAAATTGTGGTTCGACATTGACGCCGGTTCGGCCATGCTCCAGCCGGCCATTCGATCTCACAAAGATGATCTCCTCGCCGCCGGAAATGGGTGGTGAGATGCCGCCATTGTGACCGACTCGAGAGAAGAACGCGGCGAAGCCGTAGAAGTCATCCTGACTCCAGACCTCGAACGGATGATGATGACACTTCGCGCACTCGATTCTGACACCGAGAAAAAGCTGACTCATCGAAGAAGCGATCTCTTCAGTGACGGGGCGATCTCGAAAAACAACGGTCGCCCCGTTTCTCCAGGTACTGCCTTGAGCCGTCAGCAGCTCACGCACGAATTGGTCATACGGTCGGTTCTCGCGAAAGGCATCACGGAGCCAGGCATCGAGTGTGCGCACTGCCTTAATGCCGACGCGGTAGGGGTTGGGCCTCAACAGGTCGGCCCATTTGTTGGCCCAGAAGTCGGCATACTCAGGGCGCTGAAGGAGGTTGTCGATCAGTTGTTCGCGTTTATCGATCGATTCATCCGCCAGGAAGACTCGCGTCTCATCCGGAGTCGGCAGACGTCCGATGGCCCGCAGATAGGCACGGCGATGGAACGCCGCATCGCTGGCCGTTTCCGACGGGAGCATCCCCAGCAGTTGCAGTTTGTCATAGACAAGTTCATCAATCAGGTTGTTTCGCGGCAAGTTGGCGTAGATGTCGTCGGGAATGTCGCCGGCCAGGGGAATGGTGACGGCACAGACCGCGATGTTGTTCATGTAGCGCGCCATGATGGCCGTCTCACCGGGGATCGGCCCTGCCTGCAACGTGCCCAGTTCGTTCACTTCGGCAATCGAGCGGTCGTTGGATTGAAACGCACTCCCATCGGTCACGTCCCGTCGCTGCCCGTCAGAGTACTCCGCAAAGACCTGCAACGCGGTCGTCTCGCCTGGTGACAGGCTCTGTTGTGAGGGTTCAATTACGACGCTCAAGAGTTGCGGTGCGTCATCGGGCGTGCGGGACAGACCACTGCGAATCCAGGTCAGCAGCAGTTCGTAATGCGAACTGCCGACCTCGAACCTCACACCGCCGCCATGAGGCACTTGCCCCGTCGCCTTCTGCAACAGCAGACTCGATTCGGGGGCTGCGGGGAAAACCCGACGACCGAAGTCTTCCTGCACAATCGCGGCATAGTCGAAGTCGGAATCGAACCCCAGCAGCGAGAGGGCAAACCCATTCTGCCCCCGCGACTTCCCATGACACGCCCCCGCATTGCATCCAAACCGCGTGAGCAGCGGCTGCACATCGGATTCGAACGTGACGGTGTCACCGCGCACTTCACCAACTCCCCAACACGCAATCGTGGCGAGGATCAAGGAATGAACGACGAATTGAGAGTGAGTTCGCATGAGTCTCTTGTTGAAACTCACTGGATACAAGGTGGGAGAGTTCGGCAGGAGACTCCATGCTGACACCTTCGGAGTCATAAATCAACGCCGATGTTAGCTGTTGAGGGTCGAACGATCTGAAAAGAGCCACGCCTGACAGGAAGCGGACGGGCGTGCATCCACGTTGGGTTTCGCTTCCTATCGGACGCGGCTCCTCGCGGTGCTTTGCGTTTCTCGCCCGGATGGATTGAAATACGGCTCCCACCTGAAACACCCTCCTGGAAACTCGACCGTATCAACACGAAGGACATTGAGACATGCTTGAGATCCCCGTTGTCCGCTGGGGCCAGACCTACGAATCGATGGAGAAGATGGACGTCGTCCACTTCGAAACGGGCGAATCCCTGGCCCAGATGCACGAAGCCAATGGGGGCATCATCAAGTTGGATATGCGCAAGGCCAAGAAAGCCCGCGACATCCTGCGCGAGATCAAGATCGAAGACCTCGTCAAGATGTGTGCCAAGGCGGCTGACCTGTATGAGTCGGCCACACTGCCGTTGGGGAATGGCACGCAGTCCCCTGACGACTTCTGCCGCATGCAGTCGGCCACGACAGGGCTGCCGGAACATATGTGCCGCTTCAACATGACGAAGAACGCCTTCGTGTTGAAGAACATGGATAAGATTCTCGACGCCCTGACGCGAGGCCTCCCCTATGACATCTTCACCAACGGATACGGCAAAGAGTCGGCCCGCGATGTGATGATCAGCTATCAGGCCAACTGCGACGCCTGCGGTTGGGTGTTGCCATCGAACAGTCCCGGGGTGCATACGTTGTGGCTGCCGGTGATTCCGTTGCAGATCGGACTCGTCCTCAAACCCGGACCTCAGGAACCGTGGACCCCCTTCCGGATGTATGAAGCCTTCGCTCAAGCGGGAGTGCCACGTGAGGCGTTCTGTCTTTATCCCGGACGCACCGAGAAAGGTGCCGAACTCGGCGGAGCGGTACTCGAAACATGCGAGCGGTCGGTCATCTTCGGCGGGCTGGCGACGATCGAACGCTATCACGGCAATCCGAAGGTGTCAGCTCACGGACCGGGCTTCACCAAGATCTTCCTTGGCGAAGACAAGGTCGATCAATGGGAGAAATATCTCGACCTGATGGTCGACAGCGTCTATGTCAACAGCGGACGAAGTTGCATCAGTTGCTCCGGAATCTGGGTGCCTCGACATGGCAAGGAGATTGCTGACGCATTGGCCCAACGTCTGGGTCCGATCGCACCGAAGCCGATGGACGACCCGACTTCGGGACTTGCTGCCTTTACAGTGCCCGGAGCAGCCGAAGCGATGAGCAATCAGATTGATGAAGGCTGCAAGTCGTCGGCCGTCACTGAAGTCACGGCGAAGTATCGTGATGGCGATCGACTCGTGAAGAACGAACGCTGCGACTTCCTGCGTCCGACGGTGCTGCATGTCAGCAATCCCGACGATCCGATGGCGAACACCGAATACATGTTCCCGTTCGTGTCGGTGGTTGATTGTCCGCAGGATCAGTTCCTCAAGAAGTGCGGCTACACGCTCGTCTGCTCGGCCATTACTGATGATCCCAAGTTGCAAAGGTCGCTGATTGATGCCACCAACATCGATCGACTGAATATTGGCGAAGTGAAGACGCTGCAACTCAACTGGCTGCAACCCCACGAGGGAAACATCATCGACTTCCTCTTCCGCAACCGGGCCTTCCAGAACAGCCCGCCGCCGGCACATTGATGGCGAATCCCTCTCCTCCTCTGCGTGAGCCTTCTGATTCCACAGGAGAAAGGAACACGCAGAGGCGCGGAGATCGCTGAGGAAAGGGAGGAAATGTGGTGTAAGGGACTGCTCGCGTGGTAGACTGCCCCGATAGAGTCTCACGCATCCAGCCACATCTGTCATGTTTCGCTTCAATACTCCCATCCCGCGTCGACACGCGCTCTACGGTCTCGGTGCCTCGATTGGCAGTGTCGCGTTGACTTCGTTGTTGGCGGACGATGTGGCGACGAACGAGGACAGCGAAGCCAAGGCACATCTTCCTCCACGAGCGAAGTCGTGCATCTTTCTGATGATGGAAGGTGGCCCGAGTCACATCGACACGTTCGACCCGAAGCCCAAGCTGAAGGAACTCCATCTCTCCGAGTTCAATGTCAATGATGAACGCCAGTCGGCGATGGCGTCGGGGAAACGTTACTACGTCGAAAGCCCGTTTCAGTTTCACAAAGTCGGCCAGTGCGGAGCCGACATGTCGACGGACTGGCGCTATCTCGCCGACGTGGCCGACGACCTTTGTTTCTATCGCGGCTTGCAGGCCGAGTCGGTCGACCATCCGACGGCGCTGTATCACATGAACACCGGCAACCGCTTCGGCGGCGATCCCGCCATCGGTTCGTGGGTCACGTATGGATTGGGGTCAGAGAATCGCAACCTTCCCGGCTTCCTCGTGCTGCCGGAGTTGTCGTACCCGCAAGGGGGAGCGGCTAACTGGGGGAACGGCTTCTTGCCGGCCGCCTACCAGGGGACGGCGCTCCGAGCCGAAGGGAGCCCGATCCTCGATCTGGAGCCACCTCCGGGTATTGACCGCCATCACCAGCGTCGCAACCTCGATCTGTTGGCGGCCCTCAATGGTCAACAACGTGACCAGCATCCGTGGCATGATGAACTCACGGCCCGCATGCAGAGTTACGAACTTGCCTTTCGCATGCAGGCCGAGGTTCCCGAACTCCTCAATCTCGACAACGAGACCGAAGAGACCCAGGCGATGTATGGCATCGACCAGGAGCCGACCGATCGCTTTGGTCGCAAGTGCCTGCTCGCCCGTCGGCTGGTCGAACAAGGAGTGCGGTTCGTGCAACTCTACGCCGGCACCTGGGACTCGCACGACTACATCGAACGGGCACATGGCTCGCTCGTGGCGGCGGTCGATCAACCGATTGCCGCGTTGATTGCCGACCTCAAACAGCGGGGACTGCTCGAAGAGACGCTCGTCGTCTGGTGCGGCGAATTCGGACGCAGTCCCGACAACGGCGTGCGCGGCGGCATCGCCTATGGACGCGATCACAACGCCAAGGCGATGAACGTCTGGCTCGCCGGCGGAGGCGTGAAGGCCGGCCACACGATCGGTGCCACCGACGAACTCGGAGCCGAGGCGGTTGAGGTCGTCCATCCGATCCGCGACCTGCATGTCACATTGCTGCGGCTCCTGGGTCTCGACGACAACCGCCTGACCTACTTCCACTCCGGCCGCTTCAAACAACTCTCCCAGTTCGGCGGCGAAGTGATCGAAGACCTCCTGGCATAGCGGCGACAGCTCAGCGCACCGAAGGTTGCGGAACCGGAAAATTTCCCAGCCGGTGGCGGAATTCTGAGCAGAGGGACACGCTCGTCTCGTTTGCATTCCTGATCCACGAATTGGACTCACAGAACGAACCATCGGCATCGTTCCAGTTGCGCGAGCGGTCCTGAGAGTCGAGAAATGAGAGACGAAGATGTGACTCCTCGCCCCCCATTTCTCTTCTCAGAAAACCGTTCCGGTAGTTCATACGCTTGCTACCGGAGATCGTCGCTCTGACCAGAATCATCCCGAATGGGGTGAGCATCCGGGATGATGCCTGAATCGGAGTCAACAACCAGAGACGGGCGCGGAGCGCCCGCCTGGGCCGATCGACCCTACGGGGGAGCCCGTGTTGAGTGACTCAGCGGCTTATTCACGCGCCGGGTCCGTGGAAACTTCTGTCGTGTGCACTCTTGACGACGAGCAGGGAATAGGCCTCCCTCCCGCCGGCTGCCACGGCCCGACTACGCCTTGAAGCATGTCGCCCCAAGGACCGTCACCGGACGAACTCACATTTCTACCCCTACCGTCGCGGTTGCGCGTCAGTAGGTTCCGTCTGCCGGACGGAACCTCGATCGCGAGTGGCTCTCGCATTCGTCAGCAACCGATCGCGCCAGGTCCCGCTCGGCACGCGGGACCTACGGCGGGTGAAGCTATGAGAGGCAGGTCGCGTCGGCTTTGTGGTGTGCTTTGGATTCGTGGTAAACGTGAGATGTTTGTTTCCCGTTTCCACACAAGGAGCACCACGATGTTGTATGCCGGCTGCGACCTGCACAAGCAGACTATCACCATTTGCGTCGTGAACCAAATGCGAATCGTCATTCTCCGCAGGACACTGGCCTGTGCCGACGAGGAGGCGATCCGCAGATTCTTCGAGGAGCTGAGACAGCGGGAACCGTTCACCGTGGTGGTGGAGGCGACCGCCAGCTACGAGTGGTTCGTGAACCTCGTCGAGCCGTTGGCCGAGCGTGTGCTGCTGGCGCATCCGAAGAAGCTGCGGGTGATCTCCTGCAGGATTTGAAGGATCGCGGACTGCTGCAGGACACACTCGTCCTGTGGGGAGGCGAGTTCGGACGCACACCCTACGCCCAGGGGGATGACGGTCGCGACCACAACCATCGCGGCTTCACGACCTGGATGGCCGGAGGAGGCGTCAAGGCGGGCCTCTCGTACCGCCGAGTGCGATCCTTCTCCAGCGCCTTCATCACAATCCAGTCCAGCTCACCCCGGACGAGCACGCTGAGCTTACCCGGCTCGACATGACGATTGGCCGCGATAGAGGGGAGCGTGGCGCACGTGCTGAGCCTCACGCTCGGCCGCGGCGGCTCTTCCTCTCGAATGATCCGCAGCAGTTCGTCGAACGCCGCCGCACGGAGCCGCTGCTTGTCGAATGGAGTTCCGCCGGTGAGCAGTTCGTACAGGAGAACGCCGAGCGAGTAGATGTCGCTGCGCGTATCGACATCGAGCTGGTTGAACTGGGCCTGTTCGGGGGACATGTATTCGATCGTCCCCACGACCTGGCCGTACTGGGTAAATACCGTCTTTTCGGTCAGCCGCTGGCTGACCGCTTTCGAAACGCCGAAGTCGATGACCTTGGGGACCGCCTTGTCGTCGTAGCGGGCAATGAGAATGTTGGAGGGTTTGAGATCGCGGTGGATGACCCCCTTCTGGTGCGCATGTTGGACCGCCTGGCAGATGGGCAGGAACAGCTCCAGCCGTTCGCGCGGCGTGAGGTGCTGATCGTCACAGAACTGGGTGATGGGAAGGCCCTTGACCAATTCCATTACGAAGTAGGGACGACCGGTATCAGTCGTTCCCGCGTCGAGTACTTTGGCGATGTTGGGATGATCCATCATCGCCAGCGCCTGCCGCTCGGCTTCGAAGCGGGCAATCACCTGGCGGGTGTCCATCCCCGGCTTGATGATCTTGAGTGCCACCCGGCGTTCAACCGGCTCGCTCTGCTCGGCCATGTAGACGACGCCCATCCCCCCTTCGCCAATCTGCTGGAGCAGCTTGTAAGGGCCGATCGTATCGCCAGTGCTTCGTCAATGGCCAGAATCTGGTCCGGCGTCGCATGCACGGCCACGTCGATGGCGTCGATGTCAAACCGCTGACGGTCTCCACTCCGTTTTTGTCGGTCCTTGCTGCGTGCCTGCTCAATCAGGATCCGTCGCATGGCTTCGGCTGCGGCCGCAAAGAAGTGCCCGCGCGAATCCCAATGCCCGGTTCTTTCGACGTCCACCAAACGCAGGTACGCCTCATGGACCAAGGCAGTTGCCTGCAGGGTCTGGCCCGGTTTCTCTTGCGCCATACGGGCAGCGGCCAGTTTGCGCAGTTCCTCATACACCAGCGGCAGCAGATGCTCCGCAGCCGATGCATCACCCGTTTCGATCTGTTGCAGGATCTGCGTGACGTCGTTCATGGCGATATTTAGAATACGTCACCCGTTGACGCGAGGCTATGCATGAGATGAAGAGTGATTTCTGACGGTGGAATTCATTCATTGCGCGAATCTGCCTGCTCCGATGTCACACGAAAACAGCTAAAACCAGGCCGATTCCGCTCCATATATAGTTCATGTAGTGGGTCGTCTATCGATATATGTCATGTGGCTCGAACATCCCCGTCAGGACAAATCGCACGAAACTCGTTCAAATGGCATGACATTTATCACTAGACTAACCAGTAGGTCAGGCTGTGCCTGATCGATCCGCTCATGGCGTCGTCAACGAGGGTGTTGGTCGATGGTATCACGAACCCAAGCGCGCAACCTCATGCGATTGCGGACGGCAAAGATGCCAATGGAGGCTGGGAGAAGACTATCTACATCGTACTGATCGTCGACGGCGGCATCGTCGATCTCAACTGCATTCCCTTCCCTCCCGATACGCCGATCATCGACCAGCGGTTCGATTGGACTGAAGTGGAGTCGCGAGCGTCCAAGAATCACACATTACGGAATGCTTCCACTCACGTCGCCCAGTAGTTGCGGTCGAGGGTGCGGTAGTTGATGGCTTCGCTCAAATGCACATCGCTGATGTTGTCGGAGCGATCGAGGTCGGCGATCGTTCTGCTCACGCGGAGTATCTTGTCGTGGGCGCGGGCGGAGAGGCCCATCTCTTCCATCGCGGTCTTCAGCAGCGACTCGGCCGAAGGTTCGAGCTTGCAGTGCTGGCGAATCTGCCGGGCGATCATCTTGCCGTTGAGTCCGTTAGTTGCATCTCGAAAGCGTTGCTGTTGAATCTCGCGAGCGACAAGCACTTGCTCGCGCATCGAAGCGCTGTCGGTGCCGCTGCGGTCTCCCGAGAGTTCACGGAACGGCACGGGAGGCACTTCGATATGAATGTCAATTCGATCGAGCAACGGACCACTGATCCGCGACAGATACCGCTCGATCTGAATCGGTGTGCAATTGCACTGTCGCTTGGGATCGCCACGAAATCCGCACGGACAGGGGTTCATCGCGGAGACGAGCATCAAGTTCGCCGGGAACGTCACCGTTCCCATGGCTCGCGAGATCGTGACGGTGTGTTCTTCCAACGGCTGCCTGAGGACTTCGAGCGTGCGGCGATTGAACTCGGGAAGTTCATCAAGAAAGAGCACGCCGTTGTGAGCGAGGGAGATTTCCCCCGGTTGGGGAATGCTGCCTCCGCCGACAAGACCGGCTTCGCTGATCGTGTGATGCGGATTGCGAAACGGTCGCGTGAGGACGAGCGACTGCCCTTCCGGCAATCCGAGCGCGCTGTAGATACGCGTCGTCTGCAGGCTCTCTTCGGGAGCGAGATCGGGGAGGATCGTACCGAGCCTTTGAGCGAGCAGCGTCTTGCCGGTGCCTGGGCTGCCGATCATCAGCAGATGATGGCAGCCGGCGGCAGCGACGGTGACGGCACGTTTCGCGGTCTCTTGTCCCTTCACATCGTGATAGTCGACCTGATAATGGCCATACTCTGCCACCGCCTCGCGCCAACTGAACGGTATCGGCTCAATGGGGAGCATCCCGCTGAAGAAACCAACCGCCTCGGCGAGGCTGCCGACAGGAATGACTTCGAGTCCTTCGACAACCGAGGCTTCTCGCGAATTGGCGACCGGGACGACGATGCCGGTTCGCCCTTCCTGCTTGGACTGAAGGGCCATCGAGAGGACGCCTCTAACGCTTCGAACCGTCCCTTCGAGGGCCAGTTCGCCCACGACGGAGTATGCGTCGAGTTTTTCCGACTGCAATTGACCGCTTGCCGCCAGCAGTCCGAGTGCGATCGGCAGGTCGAACGAAGCAGCATCCTTGGGAAGGTCGGCCGGCGAGAGGTTGATAACGATGCGATCGACCGGCCGATGGTAGCCGCTGTTGACCAGAGCCCGCTCGATGCGGTGCTGGCTTTCGCGAACGGCGGCCTCAGCCAGTCCGACAAGAATGGTTTTGGGGACGGCTCCTGGCGAGATATCGACCTCGACTTCCACGAGTCGAGCCTCGATTCCGAGCAAAGAATAGGTGAACAGCTTGGCCAGCATCGCTCACCCGCGAACGTGCCCAGGAAATCGGACCGAAACCAATGGCCCCAGGGCGGATTGGCCGCGTGCTGGAGACGAAAGAGCCACCGGAGGGACTTGAACCCACGACCTGGGCTTTACGAAAGCCCCGCTCTGCCAACTGAGCTACGGTGGCGAATGGACCCGTTCTTGGCGAACGGCGAGTGAGTATAGTTGGATGTCGAATCGAATCCAGCCCAGCCTGAGGAGTGACAACGGAATTCAGCGATGGGTTCGCGATGGTGTTTTCGGTGACGAACGTCTCGTCGGCCAGGTGAGAGCGACATTCTCGTCGATCATCATCTTCGACGGGCCGCTTGACGATACCCAAATCCCGTCGTACTCTGTCCACCCACAAGCGCCCGTAGCTCAGTTGGTTAGAGTGCATGCTTGACATGCATGAGGTCGGAGGTTCGAGTCCTCCCGGGCGCATTTTTCACAACTGCTTGCCGAACGTGAAGTAACGTACCTGCCAGTGTTTGGCAGCGCGGCCCAAAACCGACCCGGAACCGTGGTAGTACTACCACATTGTCCCTCGGGAGGCCCGCACATGCCGAAAACACCGCAGAAATCGACACTTCGAGTCCCCACGCTGACGCTCCACAAGGCCACCGGTCAAGGCCGTGTTCGCCTTAATGGCCAAGACCATTACTTGGGTACCTTTGGTACGGATGAGACGCACGAACGCTATAAACGGATGATCGCGGAATGGCTCAGCGGTCAGCTTTCGGGGCGCGGCGCATCGCGCGACTCCGCTCCCACACAGGGGGTGAGCGTCAACGAGATCATCGTCCGCTACCTGGTGTGGGCCAAAGGTTACTACGTCAAACGCGGTCAATTGACAACCGGTTACCAGAGCACGCGGGATGCGGCGCGTCACCTGCGGGAACACTACGGCCGCACGCTTGTGAGTGAGTTTGGACCGTTGAAGTTGAAGGCGATCCGCGAATCGCTGATCAGCGACGGCTTGAGTCGTTCCACGATCAATGCCCGCGTCGATCGCATCAAGCGCATCGTCAAGTGGGGAGTTGAAAATGAACTCGTCGATGCCCAGGTGTATCAGGCTCTGAAGGCGGTTGCCGGGCTGCGCAAGGGTCGCTCCGCCGCCAAGGAACCCTCGCCCGTCCGACCAGTGTCTCCCGACGCCGTGAATGCCGTCCTACCCTGTCTGGCGCCGACCCACCGAGACATGGTCAAGCTGCAACTCCTCTCCGGTTGTCGCCCGGGTGAAATCGTCGCGCTCCGCCCCTGCGACATCGATCGTGAGGGCGACGTCTGGGAGTATGTACCCCCCGCGCACAAGACCGAACACCATGGCCAGCAGCGGCGGATCTATTTCGGTCCGAAGGCGCAAGCCATCCTCACCCCTTACTCGCGTCAGCGCGATGATGACGAGACAGGGGTGGCCGTGCAGTACTTGCGTGAGCAGCTGCGTTCGGTGACACGCCATGCGCGGGAAGTGACGCTGCAGAAGTTTGCCTTTGTGTCGGAAGCCGAGGCGCTGTGGAACAGCGCCACGCTGCGGCGACTGGAACTGGAGTCGCGGATCCTGGCGGGACAGAGTGATGTGGCGGCCGGGGATGCCATGGAGGCATTCGCCCCCACCGTGCAGGCCTATCAGGATCTGTTCTTTGATGTGCGACGCAGTCTGCGGGCCCACATCTACATGATCGACGTCGTCCTCGGTGCGAACCGCAAGGAGGAGCCACCCGAGTGGCGTTTCGCGCGATGGGACGCGTGGCAGTTCGGACCCGAGGCCCTTGCATTGTGGCTCCATTACCTCCGATCGGGCGGCATCGTGGGCGCCCAGCTCACGGAGTCACAGAAGCGGACGATCGAGCTGCGGATCGCCCACCACCAGCTGGACGGCGCTGAAAAAGTGGGCGAACGGGCGCTCGAACACCTCGAATTCCTTTCCAGAACGCCCGGCTCGTCCCAATTTCCACAGACAATTTGTTCCAGCATCACGGAATGGGCCACCGTTTGCCTGCAATCGGCTCCGTTGCCGCGCGAAGAGTTGCGTCGGTGTGCGTATTCACCGTCGCAATTCTTCCGTCGGCGCCCCGCGCAGCCGCAACCGGACACCCGCATCCTTCAGATCGCGTAAATCCGCGGCCCGAAAGTGGTCAACTTCACTTCCACACCGGCCGCCCTGAAACAACGACGAACCCCGCACAAGGTGATGCATGCCCTTCGAAAAACGCCGCAATTCAGCCGCCACCTACTACTACTTCAGCGATCGTCTGCGGCCACGAGCGAAGAAACGCTACGTGGGCTCAAGCCGCGACCCCATCGCCAGGCTGATCGCGTTGTTCCACCAGCAGGAACTCGAACAGCTGCAGGAAGTCCGGGCCAAGATTCGCGAGGAGATACGGAAGTACCGTGAGCTCGACGCGCAACTCCGCCGACTCGCAACGCGTGTGCGGAGACATTTTCGCGTGGAGGTGCTGCTGCAGGGCTTCTGTCTGTACCAAGGGAAGTTGAACATGATCGTGCCAATGACATCGCGTACGGAGTTGCCGGAACAGCAGCCGGGCGAGCTCACCTGGGACTACGTCGCACGGTTGCGTGCCCGCGCGAACGGCGGTGATGAAGCGGCACTGGCCAGGCTGCGCGACGTCCTCCGGGAACACCCGGAACTCTGGCATCAGACGGGAGACATCCTGGCGGCCGGCCGTGAGACGTTGCTCGGTCTGCTCGCGCCTCAGGATGCGCTCGCCCGCGAAGCGATCCGCGAACACCTCCAGGCACACGGTCGTCAACTCGAGGCCGAGGGGGACGGCACAGCGCTTGAGAAACTGCTGATCGACCATCTGATGCTGACGATGCTGCAGGTCGAGGTAACCCGCCTGGGCCTGAACGGAAGTCGGGCTCCGCTGGCCCGCAAGGGGGACGCCCGGTTCTGGGACGAGCGGCACCAATCGGCGTCGAAACGCTTCGCGGAATCGGCCCGACTGTTGCAGGATGTGAGATCGGCCGCGCTTCAACAGCCGGGTCAGCCATCGCGTGCGGCCGAGAATCCAACGCACCCGCGGCCCGTCACTGCTCCCGATGGCCCCTTGGCTCATTGATTCCAGACACCGACATGAGTTCTTTCACTGTCAGAAATGAAGCCGAGACAACCATGAGCGAACGAAGACCGTCACACCACACACCACTCGTACTGTTCACGATCGGGTTCACGCAACGCTCGGCCGAGAACTTCTTCGGCACGCTGCAGCAGGCCGGCGTCCGGACAGTGATCGACACACGACTCAACAACCGCTCGCAACTCGCGGCGTTCACGAAGCAAAAGGATCTCGCATACTTCCTGCGAACCATCACGGGCATCGAGTACGAGCACGATCTTGGACTCGCGCCGACGGCAGAGATCCTCAAGCCCTACAAGCAGGGCGTCATGACATGGGCCGAATATCAGCGAGAGTTCGATGCCCTGCTCACCGAGCGTGCTCCGGCCGATCATGACACGCGGGAGCGATTCGCAGGAGCTTGCCTGCTCTGCAGTGAGCACGAGCCCGATTTCTGCCATCGCCGCTTGGTGGCCGAGTATCTCCAGCGCCATTGGCCAGAGCTTGCGGTCCGACATCTTTGATGCGGCTGGCGGAGTTTCGCATCGACGGCAGCAATCGTTGCCGACCAGACGCTCGGATGCGGCTGGCGAGGCTGCCGTCTGACCAACACTCATCATCGCGGTGGGACGCACGTTACTTCAGCTGCAGGCTCCCCACCTGCTTGATGGCGGCGATTGCATCATCCGACGATCCCGCGGCGGCGAGCAGGTTTTTGGCCGCCTGCAGGACGTCCAGCTTCATGGCACGCGTCGTGTGTGCGGAACCCGCTCCATGCGGCTTGCGGACCTTGCGCCGGCGATTCTTCGAGAGACCCAGCTTCTTGCGCTCATTGGAGAAGGCAACCTTCGCGCTGGCCTCATTGATCTTCTCGCGCGGATACTTCTTCTTGACCGCCGCGATGACTTCCGCCGCCTTCAGGTTCGGGTCCTGTTCAAGAACCTCGCGAACCGCTGCGGACAGCACAAAGCCCGATGCCTTCTTTTCAGCCATGCGAGTGATTTCCCTGTTATGGATTGCGATACTAATTCCAGATGGCTGCGCAGCGTAGCAGTTCGCTCACAGCGACTGAAGCGCCGAACTCCACGGTCAATACCATTGAGGGAAACGGTCGAGTTCAGTCCCAACACGTCACCGATCTCACTCCGCATGATTCTCCACGTCGACATGGACGCCTTCTACGCGTCAGTTGAGGAACGCGATAACCCGTCGCTCGTCGGCAAGCCAGCGACATCAGCGGCTGGTCACGGTTGCTCCTGCTCCATTGCGTCCTGCAATGTTCTCAACCGCTCTGTCGCAACCCGGTCGATCCAGCTCCCGCGATACTCTTGCTGGAGCCGGAAAAAAGCACTGATGGCGTCAACGGTCCGGCCCTCGCGAACCAGAGATTCGGCCTGCTGGAATTCCTCTTCGCCAATCGTCAGCACACGTGCGGCAATGCGTCCGGCTTCTGTCTGAGTCATGTCGATCGATACCATGTCGAGGACCGGTGGATGCAGGTCCGTCAGGATTCCGAACGCAGCCGGGTTACGTTCGCGAAAGAGCCGCGCCCGCATGTCGTGCTGGTAGTTCATGGCGTCACCGCCTTGTCGACCACCACGCGGATCGATGTCAGCGATCGCCAGGCCGTCCGGACCCTCGGCCCGGGCGATGATCCTGCCGCGTGGTGAAATGATTATCGATCCCGAGCCCCGGAACGCCACGACCAGCCAGACATGATTCTCGGCTGCGCGGACGCGCAAGGCCTGCAGCCCGATATCATCGTCCCCCACCGCCGCGCCTCCCATCGTTGGAACGAAGATGACATTCGCGCCAGACAGTGCCAGACAGCGCGCCGCCTCCGGAAACACCAGGTCATAGCAGATGAGCATTCCCACCGATCCCAGGTTTTGTGTGGGGAAGACCGGGAGCGATGTGCCCCGGCTCCGGTCGCCGCTCTCGGACCAGGTTGGGCAGGTCTTGTGATACCGCCCGATCTCATTGCCGTCCGGGCCCAACAGAAAGGCCGTGTTGTACGTGTTGCCGTCCGACTCGATGAAGTCGCTGCACACGACAAGAGACATCTGATGGGCTGCCGCCGCCTGACCCAGCCGATCGATCATCCGGGAAACGGCTTCGGGAAGGACCTGCGCCCGGAGCGGCTCGTTCATCCCATACCAGTTCAACAATCCGAGCGTATCTTCCGGGAACGCCAGCACGTCACAGTGGCGCTCTGCCGCCGTGTGGACGATCTGCGCAAGTTCCACAAGGTTCTGGTCGACGGCTGCTAGAACTTCGTCCGGATCCTGGATGCGCCAGTCCACCATTCGCCGTTGCGCCTGCACGGCCGCAACGCGAACCGTCTCGATGCGGCCCGTGGTGACCACCAGATCGTCGATCCACAGTGTCTGTTCGTGCGGCAACAGACCGTCACCGAAGTATGGCGTCAGCAGGAACTGGTTGAACTTCATGTTCGGAAAGTCGGTCGAGCGCAGGATCACGTCCGTCTGGTCCACCACAAGTTCGCCGTCGAACCAGCCGCGCACGATGCCGTCGGAGTTGGGTTCGTCGCCATCCGGGTCGAGCGTGTTCAGCGTGAACAGTGCTTCGACAGTGTGCCATTCATCGTCCGTAAAGAGCACATCCTGGCTGTCGTAGAACCTGCCATTGTAGCCGCCTCGCAGTGGACCCTGCGTAAGACCGTGAGACGCGGCCTGATTCTGAATGTCCTGGGCCGCCAGACGCAGCTTGCCGTTCTGCGGTTCGACGTACAGCGTCAGATGACTGGCTGCCGGTCCGTGATACGCCTCATTCTCGGTCGTCATGAAGTGCATCAAGTGCGGATGATAGGGCCGATCGGTCCAGCCCCAACCGTTCGACAGCTTGATGCGAAACCGCACGTAGACCGTCTCGGTGGGCTCGAACAGCCGGCGCACTCCCGAGGAACTCGCCGGCGTGGTCGTGTCTGCGTTCCAATGGAATTCGAGACATCCGCTGCCGGTGAACGCCTCGTCGGCGATCTTAAATCGGCGGCCGTCATACCATCCGCGTTCCACCAGATTCTCGTCATCGAAACCTTCATCGAACAGAACTTCAGGAGCATCCGGCTCGTCAGCGATCACGCTCAGGCTCCCCATGCTGACGATGACCGTGATCCAAATGGCGATTCTCATTTCAGACTCCCTGGCGATTTGTGGGCCGTGCTGACTTCTGGTTCCGTGATTCCTCAGAGACGCGCGCGAGCAGGTCCCCCACGCCCGGATTCGAACTGCGGGAGGATCTGCGCCACGTCGTTCGTTGCGATGTTCAGAATACGAGGCGAGAGGGCGACAATCTACGACCAGGTCGTTCGTGCTCTCGGTGGGACCCACCGAGGCGGATTCGCGTGTTGCCTGGAAGCCAGGTTGAGACTCCGATTCGATGGTTTCAGCCACAGTTAAAAGGACTTCACGCCACCGCTCTTTGGGGAGGGTGGCGTGAAGGTGTCGGTTCACTGGTGGGCGGGATGGCATTCACACACCCGGCTGCGGAGACGCTATTCAGATCCTAGAAGTCGCCAGCCATGGTGAAGTTCGGCGCATCGACGTCTTCACCGCCGTTGGTCGACAACAGAGCCCGCCAGACGTCGAGTGCCACGAAGCCGGTCCGGGTCACAACATGTCCGTCCACAAACAAGACACAGACGCTCCCGCTGTGCGGCAACCCCGCCTGGGACGTGCACTGCACGCTGCGGTTTCGAACGTCCGGGGTCGGACCGCCATCCAGACCCGAAAAGAGTGTATCCATCCCCAGGATGATGCCGTTCGAATCCGCGGCGCGACCTGCCGTCCAGCCCATCCAGTCGTTGCACGGGTAGTCCGCCCGCAGGAAGCGTTTTTCCGTGACGGCGATCGTGTTTGACAAGCCGTCAGGAATACTGGCCAAGTTGGCAATCCCGGCTCCTGCGGCGGGCTCAAATGATCCGTCGCCATACGATCGAAGGACCAGCCTGAAGACCCCATCCCTGCCCGGGTCATACAGGTTGGTTAGGTCGGTTTCACTCCCGCTGTTGCCGACGTAATCGCACGGCCCGGCGTTCTCTCCCCAAGGATCGGTCAAGAACCCGACACTTCTGCGGCCGGGGCAGCGGAAGTAGCCGACATGGCTGGACACAATGTCTCCATCGTCCGGATTTTCGTAACGGTTCTGCATCTCCAGGTACGGGAGGATCTGATACATCCAGCTCCACGTCTGCAACGCTCCCTGCGCAGGGATGGCAGCGGTTTGATCCCCTCCCTCCTCGTAGATCACACCGATCTCCTCATCAATGGTCCGCTCGGTGCGAGTGAGACCATGCTGACCGCCCTGGTAAGCGGCCGGCGCTCCCGCAGTCGGCAGATCGCCGTTGTGGGCCGCCGCATAGCTGTGCAGTGCCTGCCCCATAGTCCTGAGGTTGTTCTTGCAGTTCGTCATGTGTGCCGCGTCGACACTTCGCCCAATGGCGGGAAGGAGGAAGGCCATCAGAATCCCGATGATGGCAATCAACACCAGCAGTTCGATCAGAGTGAATCCGGGGCGCTGGGTTACGTGGCGTCTGCCTAAGTCCACGGCATGCCTCGGGGAACGTCGTGTCGGGGTCAACTTCGTCATCGTTGTCTCCTCTTTAGAAACGTTGGTGGCGTGAAGGTGTGGATGTTCAATGGAGGCTGGTGGGCGTCATGACACTCACGTATCAGAATGCGGGAAAGCCTCGCCAGCGCTTAGAAATTCTGACCGGCGAACACGAAGTTCGACGCATCGACGTCTTCGCCACGGTTGGTCGACAGCAGGGCGCGCCAGACTTCGTCATCCACATGGCCGGACGTCTGGACGACATGGCCGTCGAGAAACAACACGTTCGTTCCCCCGTTGTGCGGCAACCCCGCCTGAAACGAGCATTGGACTTGTCGGCTGCGGACATCGGTCGCGGGGCCTCCATCCCAACCGGAGAAGAGCGTATCGCCACCGATCACAACACCACCCGAATCGACAGGGCGTCCGGCAGTCCACCCCATTGAATTATTGCAAGGGGAAGTCGCTCGCAGTATCCGCTTCTCGGCGACGGCGATGGTATTTGACGTTCCATCCGTAGTGTTCAGCAAATTGTGGGGCTGCAACCGAGGTTCAAAACCTCCATCACCTAACGAGCGGAAAACCAGTTTAAAGACGCCATCGGCTCCAGGGTCGTACGGATCGATCAGATCGGTTTCACTCCCCCCGTTGCCGACATAGTCACACTGGTAGGCCGTTTCGCCGAAAGGGTCCACGAACCCACCCAGATTAGGTCGACTCGGACAGCGGTAGTGGATGATGGAGCTGGCGACGATGGCATCATCGCTGGGATTGACGAAACGTGTCTCGAGTTCCAGGTACGGCAGCAACTGATACATCCAGCTCCACGTCTGTAACTTTCCCCGTTGGGGCAGCACAACGAGGTTCCCCTCGTCGTCGTAGTCCTCATCTCTCGTCCGTACCGTGCGTCCGAACCCGTATTCGCCCCCGTACGACGCGGCCGGTGCGCCGGCCGTCGGCAGATCACCGTTGTGATTTGCGGCGTAGACGTGCAGCGCCTGACCCTGCATCCTCAGGTTATTCACGCAGTTCGTGCGCTGTGCCACCGCGCGGGCGCTTGACAGGGCAGGCAGCAGGAACGCGGCCAGCATGGCAATGATGGCGATCACCACCAGCAGTTCGATCAGAGTGAATCCGGGGCGCTGGGTTACGTGGCGTCTGCCTAAGTCCACGGCATGCCTCGGGGAACGTCGTGTCGGGGTCAACTTCGTCATCGTTGTCTCCTCTTTCGAAACGTTGGTGGTCCACATGGATTTCTCTGTGCTGGACTCAGGCAGTGGACCGTGTCTCCTGAGAATGGCTCCCGGGAATGGCCTCGAGCCGTGAGAGGTTGGTTGGCATCTCGGCTCACGTTCGAGGCGGACTCGTTTCTATTGTTTCATATTGTCTTGCATGCTGTGGACACCTCCTTTCGCTGAGCGTGGTTGTGGTCATCCATGTCACTCTGACATCTGTCGTGATCTGTCATCAGTCAGAACTGGTCTCCGGCAAAGACGTGGTTTTCGACATCAACGTCTTCGCCTCCGTCGACCGACAACTCGGCCCGCCAGACGTCGTCGTCGATCTCGAAGCTGACCCAGTCGATATGGCCGTCGCAGTACAGCACGTTGCAGCCCTGGTTGTGCGGACCGCCGGCCCGCGCGGTGCAGTCGACCTCGGGGTTGGAAACATCGGGGGCCGGCCCCCCGTCGATGCCCGAGAAGAGCGTGTCCATGCCGTACGTCACGCCTTCGAACTTGATGGGGATGCCACTCACCCAACCCAGCGAGTCGTTGCAGGGATGGGGCGCGGCGAGAACCTGCTTCTCGGCAACGCACACGGTGTTCGCCAGACCGTCTGTGATCTCCACCCGACTTCTGGCAAGGTGTGAGATGCGGTACGTGTAGGGGGGAATTTCAGTCTGAAGGAAGATGCCATCTGGCCTGAACTGCGGAGGACCTGTCTGCAACGTCAATTCAGTGAGGTCGCAGTTGCTGCAGCCGTTCCCGACATAGTCGCTCAGCGCGATCGTGTCACCAAAGACGCCTCGATGGCCTGAGCCCTGCCGATCGGGTCGACTGGGGCAGTGCATCCACACCGGAGCCGTCGCGATGACATCCGCATCGTTGGAGTTGTCATAACGATTCTGCTCATCCGCGTATGGCAGGATTTCATAGGCCCAGCCCCAGCGGACTTCGTACCGCAGGAGCGGATCCCGCGGCGTCCGTTGCAGGCTGGGACTCGTCTGCACCGCTGGCGCACCCCCGGGGTAATGGGCTTTGGCATCGTTGTAGTCACGGATTCCACGACCGATTTGCCGCAGGTTGTTGTTGCATAGGGTTCGCCGCGCTGACTCACGGGCGGCCTGGACCGCCGGCAGCAGCAGGGCCACCAGCACTCCGATGATGGCGATCGTGACCAGCAGTTCCACGAGCGTGAATCCCAGCGGATGCCGTCCCAGCGGAACGCTGCTGCGTTCCGCTGGGTGACGGACGGCCCCGCACTGCTGTCGTGAAATGAATCGCTGACGGACCACGACGATTCCCCTTATCAAGGAGGTTGGTCCGCGCTATGATTGCGACGTCATCGTCCCGAGGGCGCGGACCGTGTCCCCCGGAAGATGGCTCCCGCGCCCGGTGAGAGGTTGGTTGGCGCTAACGGCTCACCGGGCGTTTCTTCTCAACACAACGAGTTGTTTCTTACTCCTCCATGGGAATCACCGGTACGGTTGATCCCAGGCTTGTTTCCGGTCCGAGATTGAGTTCCAGCAACGCTGCGGCTTCGGACTGCAGAACTTCGTACAGCTCAGGATCATCCGGCGGATGCTCCGCCATCATCTGTGCGAGCTGGTCGTAGTAGATGCGAGCCTGCGTCGTCTCTCCCAACTGGGCCAGCGTCATGGTGTAGTACCACCAACGCGGCCCGCTCTCCATCGACGGGACATCGTCCTCCCGCAACTCGATGACGTGCTCTAACGACTCGCGAGCTTCTGCAAAGCGACCAGTGCGATATTGCATCTGTGCGATATGGCCCCAGTCGGCAACCGATCGATCGATTGGATCGGGGAAGAGCGGGATCGCTGCCTCAGCGAGTTCGGCCGCCCGGTCGTAGTCTCGTTCTGCGGAATCGACTGCTGTTGCCAAATCTCGTGACCAGTTCCCGTAACAGGATCGTAGTTGTCGTCGCGAGGCCAGTGTAAATGGGTGCTGCGGTCCCAGCACGCGTGCTCTCGCCTCCAGAACTTCACGGTAGATCTCTACGGCCTCGGTGTGACGACCCTGCTGGTTGATCGCATTGGCCAAGTTCGCCATGCTCCGCAGCGTTGAGCCATTCTCGAGTCCCAACACATGGGACTGAATCTCAACCACCTCGCGGAACAACTGCTCGGCCTCGGCATGGCGTCCCTGCTGGTTGATGGCGGACGCCAGACCCGACATGCTCTGCAGTGTCGCCGGATGCTCCGGTGTCAGCACAATCTGCTTGATCGCCAGCGTCTCGCGGTGCATGGCCTCGGCTTCGGCGTGCCGGCCCTGCATGTTGATCGTCCCTGCCAGGTTGAACATGCTTACCAGCGTTGCCGGATCTTCTAGCCCGAGCGTTCGCTGATACGTCTCGACCAGTTCGCGCTGCATCGCTTCGGCTTCGTCGTATCGGACGTTCAAAGGAAAGTGCAGCCGCCAGTCCGGCCGATCGCTGCCAGCGTGTTGGGGTGTTTCGATCCCAGTGTGCGCTCGCGGAGTTCCAGGGCTCGTTGTAACAGCCGTTCCGCCATCTCATATTCGCCTAAGTGAATGTAGGTCCAACCCATCGTCTGGCAGAGCGCCGCCTCGACGAGCGGTTGGTTAGGGAATTGTCCTTCGATTCCGGCCGCCGCACGATCGAGCACAGTGCGCAGCCTCACGTTCGGTTCAGGCGAAAGCTCTGCATCAAGAAGTTCGTCCGGATCCGCCATACCAAGCAGATCGCGCTGCAGAAACTCGATCGTGGCGATGGCCATGTCGGCCGACTCTTGAGCGCGCGCGGTTCAGCAAGAGCCCACGCCGCCGTCCGCTCTCATCTCCTCATCGTTCTGGGTGTCCTTGGGCTCCTCGGCTCGGCGTTCGCTCTGGCCCCGGTCCGCCCTCCCCCCCCCCCCCCCCCCCCCCCCCCCCCGCCCCTCTCGCGGTGCCGTTGCGGCTCGGATTCCCATGCGGCGAACTGCCAGCCGATCGCCGTTGACGGTGGACACGCCACGACCGCTTCGTCGTTGAGATAATGTTGCACGTCGGCCGCGAAGGCACTCGCTGTCTCGTAGCGCCGCACACGGTCTTTCTCCATCGCCTTCATGACGATCCAGTCGAGTTCCCCTCGCATCAGAGTGCTCAACTTGTGTGGTTCGACATGACGATTGGCCGCTATCGAGGGGAGCGTGACGCAAGTGCTCAGCTTCAGACTCGGCCGAGGGGGCTCCTCCTCGCGAATGATGCGGCGCTCATCAAATGCCGCCGACCCCAGGACGCTGCTTGTCGAAAGGAGTCTCTCCCGTCAGGAGTTCGTACAGCAAGACGCCCAGCGAGTAGATGTCGCTGCGGGTATCGATGTCGCGATCCGCCATGTCGGCCTGTTCGGGGCTCATGTACTCGAGCGTGCCCATCGATCTGCCCGAACTGCGGGTGAAGAGCGTCTTCTCGGTCAGCCGCTGGTCCGATCGCCTTGGCCACGCCGAAGTCGATGACCTTGGGCACCGGCTTGCCCACCTCCATCGAGACCAGCACGTTGGAGGGTTTGATGTCGCGGTGGATGATCCCCTTCTGATGGGCGTGCTGTACCGCCTGGCAGACCGGCACGAACAGCTCCAGCCGCTGGCGTGGTGATAGCTGGTTCTCGTCGCAGTATTGCGTGACCGGGATACCTTTCACCAGTTCCATCACGAAGTAGGGCCGGCCCGACTCGGTCGTCCCGGCATCCAACACCTTGGCGATGTTGGGATGATCCATCATCGCCAACGCTTGCCGTTCGGCCTCGAAGCGGGCGACCACATCCCGCTCGCCATGCCCGGCTTGATGATCTTCAGGGCCACCTTGCGGGCCACCGGCTCCCGCTGCTCGGCCATGTAGACCACGCCCATGCCGCCTTCGCCGATCTGCTGCAGCAGCTTGTAGGCCCCTCCTCGCCCCGGGAGGTGGCGCGGACGGACTTCGGTGTCTCTCGTCCCGGGAATCCCGGTTTCCCGCCGACGAATGGCTTGCCGCGGCGGGGCGGAATCTGTCGCGAGCCGGACTGTCTACCCCTGCTCCCTGAACTGCGCGATACGCGTCGACTCATCCGAACTGATGCCGCGATGGCGGCTGCGTTGATCGCGCGGTGCGGCGATTCGGGGGCTGGCTGGTCGGCGGCGCTGTGCCTTTTTTTCTCTTCACTATTCAGCACCCGTTCCGGTGGGTCCGCTTTCTGCAGGTCCCTTCGTTCAGGGAATCAGGATGATGCGTCGATCGGGCGGCGGCGGATCGAACAACACGCGCGCACGAGCAAAGCCCGGTGACGCGTGGCAGTACTGGGAGAAGAACTGATCGCGGAGGCTGCTTCGCCGAAAGACCGCGGCGACTCAGTTTTGCCACTTTCACACAATCGGGATTCTCCGCGGGAGGTTTTCAAGGCACTCATCGATGGCAAGCAGTTCTTCGGGCTCGGAGTCTGTTGCCAGTTCCGAACGTGAGGCCGACCGGGTCTGGGGGCCGCCTCGCTTCGAGCGGCCCTCGTCTCGGATCGCTTCGCCCGACGCACCGTATCCGCCGCTCGCTCTCGGCAGCGGCGGCGAAGAAGTGGCCGCGTGAGTCCCAACGTTGGGCCTTCTCGGTATCAACCAGACGCACATAGGCCTCATGCACCAAGCCGTCGCCTGCAACGGATCGTTGGTACAAAACCTCCTCCGGCGCGAATGGTGAGAGGATGCCGGATTTCGATCAGGTCGGTTACAAACGGCCAGCAGTTCTTCTGATTGGCGATAGAAGTAGACCGCATCCTCCAGTCGTCCCGCAGCTCGCAAACTCCTGCCCAACTGCCGCAAAGAGTCGGCACGCTGATCGTCGTATTCGGGTCCGAGTTTCTCTTCGAACTCCACCAGCAGCGTGAAGATCGATATTCCGCCCCTTTCGGAGGACTCTTTGAATTCCGAACCGTTGTTCGCGTCCGCGTGGTATCGCGTCTCGGCGGCGTCGCGTCTGTCGAGGTTCCACAGGATCGCGCCGCGTAGACCCAGCTCTGCCTGTTCATAGACTCCCCCCATGCGGAAGCCGGACTCCATCGCCTCGGCCGCCTCGGCATATCGACCCAGCCGATAGAGGGCGTGGCCAATGCCCGCACGATACATGCCAACTTCCGGATAGAGTGCAACGGCTTCGTTCGCCAGCTCCAGCGCGCGTTCGGGGTCACGTTGATCCTCGAAAGGGTTGTGTGCCAGTTGCTTGGCGACGTTGAAGAGCGTGGTGGCCAAGTTGCGGCGGATCGTTTCGTAGAGATCACTCGACGCATCTGCTTCCGCCAGAGCCAGCGCTTCGCGAAACATCGCGATCGCGGCTTCGTCCTCCCACTCTCGATAGAGGCGAGGGCCTGGCTGTTGAGTAACGACGTTGTTCCGCCAAGGATCGGTTTGGGGATCCTCGACGGCACCTACTGCGGGAGGTCGCCGACCGGCTCTCGGTCACTCGCACCACCTGCCGGTCACCGCGAGTGATCGTGACCAACTCCTGCGTGATTGTTTCGCCGTCTCTCGTCGCCTGGAACTGGTACTGGCCAGGTCGCAGTCGCAGTTCCTGGATGCCGGCTCCGGTGATCGTCAGTTCTTCGCCATCGATCGAGATCTCGACCGACGGGTCGTCGACCTCGATGACGAGCGTCCCTTCGCCAGTGACGATGCGGATGATGCTTGACGAGAATTGTGTGACGCCCGTCGCTTCGGTCACCCCGAATGAAGCAGCCAGGAGCACGAGAGCAAGGGCTATGGCCTGCCAGTAGCTTGACGCGCACCCTCTCGCTGACGACTTGCGGATGGGACGAATCGTGCCCGGAAACGGTGTCGAGTTCGGATCCTGCAGATGGGCAAGGTGCTTACCCAACAGCTCCGCCACTTTGTCCGCTGTCTGAAAGCGGTCGTCGGGGTTCTTGGCGAGCAGCCGGTTGACGATCTCCACCAGCCAGTTCGGGATGTCGGGGTTGATCTCCCGGATCGGCCGCGGCACGTCGTCACAGACGCGTCGCAGTGTGGCGACGGAGGTGTCCGCTCGAAACGGTGAGCGGCCGGTGCACATGGCGCACAGCACGCTTCCCAAGCTGAACAGGTCGCTGCGCATCGACCGGATGCCCTTGCGCTGTTCGGGGGACATGTACTGCGGTGTGCCGGTCACTTCTCCCGTCTTTGTCATGCCGACATCGTCGACGGCACGAGCGAGACCAAAGTCGGTGATCTGCACCCGCTGGACACCGTTCTGCAGCAGGATGTTCGAGGGTTTGATGTCGCGGTGGATCAATCCCTGCTGGTGAGCGGCCGCCAGACCGGACGCGACCTGCCGACCAATGCGCAGAATCTCCTTGAGTTCGAGGTGCCCGGCCGAATCGAGTTTCTGCTGCAGCGACTGGCCGTCGATGAACTCCATCACCAGATAAGGCAACTGGTTCTGCTGGTCTTCGACGGCGTAGATCGTGACGACGTGATCATGACTGACTGCCGCCGCCGCTTGTGCCTCCCGTGAGAATCGCTTGCGCGCGGTGGGGTTCGACGCCAGCTCCGGTGCCAGCACCTTGACGGCCACCACACGGTTCAGCTTCGCATCTTGCGCCTTGAGAACAATGCCCATGCCACCGCGACCGACGACTTCGAGAATGTCGTATTGCCCGAGTCGGCCCAGTGAACCGGGCACTTCAGAGGGTTCGAGGAAGTCGAGCGGAATCGGCTCGGCGCAGGGCGTCGTCCGGCTGACGTCTTCGCCGTCGGCATCGGTGGTATCGGCAAACAACTGCGTCGACAGCGCTTCGACGGCGGGATGATTCAGAAAGCTCCCGAGTGTCGACTGCTGAATCAGGAGTTGATCAATCCGACTCCGCAACTCCGTGTTTTCTCCGCAGGCTGCGTCCAAGAAGGTCCGACGTTCGGCTTCCGTCGGATGTTCGAGCGCTGCCACGAAGATCTCGCGTTCGTTCATGATTGGTCCCTTGGTGGGGCACGTTGCAGTTCACCAATCAGTGCGACGTGCAACGCGAGTTACTGCAACGAAATCCCAAAACCATCTACGATTTCTTGTCATCCGCAGCATGCACCTCATTCATCCTGCAATTGACAACGGAGCCATGAGCGGGCGTAATCCCAAGTGTAGTAACCAGTTCGAGCGGATACCCCTAGAGCCTCCGCGGCCTGCTCGACACTCATTCCCGCGAAATAGCGGAGCTTCACCAGTTGAGCGGCGACGGCATCGTGCGTTTCGAGCTTGTCGAGAGCGTCGCTGATCGACAGCAATTCGAAATCGTCCCTTGCAGCCAACTCTTCCAGACCTTCGAGCGGTTGACGCTGTCGATCGCCGCCGTGGCGAAGACTCGCCTTCCGCCGTGCCGATTCGACCAGGATCCGCCGCATCGCCTCGGCGGCGGCTGCGAAGAAATGCCCACGGCTGTTCCAGTGTCGGGCCCTATCGGTATCGACGAGCCGGACGTAGGCCTCGTGGACCAGCGCGGTCGCCTGCAGCGTGTGATCGGGGGACTCATGCGCCATCCTTGCAGCGGCCAGTTTCCTCAGCTCTTCATAGACCAGCGGCAGCAACTGCTCCGCAGCCGATGCATCGCCCGTTTCGATCTGTTGCAGGATCTGCGTGACGTCGTTCATTGGCTGATTTGGAAAGCACACATCATACCATCGCCAACGCTTGAAACATGACACGGCGCGAGCAGATCCGCGAGCGACCCCGACTTGTTGCGAAGGGCTGTGACAGCTCACAGTACCCAACACAACATCGCACACGTTCGGCTTGTGTTGCGCCAACTGTGCGATATCGCGCATCGACATGAGCTGCGAGCGGAATGGAACACGTCTGCGACGCACGACGAAGTGTCATTCTTTGGAAGCATTGCTGCCATGCTCCCAACTAACCGGCATTCGTGCGCACGACTCCTCCTGCCGCAGCCGGCGAGTCGCTGGCCTAGTTGTTATTTACTCAACCGCCATTGCCGATCACAGCACTCGCAAAGTCTCCGATGGGCAGAGAGTGTCATCCAATGTCCCACAAATCTGAAGGGCAGCCATGAATCGTCTGTTGTTGACAATCGCCGTCTGAGGTCTGCTTTCCTGGGCCCCAAGCCGCCGCGTCATGTTGGACTGAACGCCATCCTGTCGGCGCTGGTCGAAGGTTCGACGGTTACGTAACCAACGTGGCCAGCCTGCGGCATCAATCATTGCCTCTGCACAGCGGCAATTCCGGCGCATTCACGCGGCAACAGCTGTTGCCGATATCCCAGCCAGAAGGTACAAGAATGGCGCCCTATCGCCGTTCGGCGACAAGGGCGCGACAGAGGATCGGTTCCTTGAGGCAGCTGAGTGAGCCGTCGCACATCTCAAGCCCAGGGTTCGACATGGATTGGCTTTTGCGACTGGCCACCAGGCTCAAGGCCAGCGAGTCGCAGGCCTCGTTGTTATTTACTCAACCGCCTTTGCCGATCAATCCGCCTCGGTGGGACCCACCGGAGCAGCTCTCAAACTTCACTCCACGAGTGGCGGCGGGGGTGGCGTGGACATCAGTTCTTCGAACTCCCGCAGATCATGAAGGACCGCCAGGTCAAGATCCTCCCGCATGTGATCAAAGTCGCTGTATCCGGCGGCGATCGATTCGCGGAGGCAGGCGAGGGCCAGGTCGATGAGTTCCTGCCGGCGGGTCTGTTGGTCTCCGCTCAGAGACTCGCCTTCTGCAGCTTGAATCGCACCGGCACACACAGCGTATCCGCAGGCGGCGTTGTAGAGGTTGGTGGGGTTCTCGACGTAGAGGGAACGCAGCATCGCGGCCGTTTGCGGAATCTCGTCAAAGCGATTCGTGCGGGCGAGATGCCTGATGCGAAGAGACAACCGCCAGCGTGCGGTGGGGTGGCTGATGAATGTCTCCCAGTCGGCCAGAGTCACACGAGCTTTAGCCGCTGCGCGTTCCACGGACCGAAGTTCGTTTGAGACGATGTCGCGTTCCTGCTGCGACTGTGCGACGTTCTGTCCGTTCGCGATCATGCCGTCGAGAACAGCGATCGCGGTCGTGTAACGCTCGACCGCGGTGCCGTACTCAAGCAACGCGACATCCACTTGGGCGAGCTTGTAATGCGATACCCACAGATCCCGCTGCGCCTGGGCATTGGTCGGATCGGCCGCCGCCAGACGCTCACGGACGTCGAGTCCCTGCTGGTAGTACCCCAGCGCCGACTGCGTGTCGCCCAACTGCTGCTGCACGTTCCCCTGGTTGTCGTACGAGACCGACAAATCCCGCTGTGCCTGGGCATTGGTCGGATCGGCCGCCGCCAGACGCTCGAGAATGTCGTTGCACTGCCCGTGGTACCCCCGCCGCCGCCTGCGTCTCCCCTAACTTGGAGCTGCACGTCCCCCAGGTTGTGGTACGAGACCGACAGATCCGCTGCGGCCTGGGCATCGGTCGGATCGGCTGCCGCCAGACGCTCATCGATGTCGAGTGACTGCTGGTAGAACCCCAGCGCAGACTGCGTCTCCCCCAACTTCAGCTGCACGTCCCCCAGGTTGTGGTACGAGACCGACAGATCCCGCTGCGCCTCGCTATTGCCCGGATCGGCTGCCGCCAGACGCTCACGGATGTCGAGCGACTGCTGGAAGAACCCCAGCGCCAACTGCGTGTCTCCTAATTTGAGCTGCACGTCCCCCAGCTTGCTGTACGAGACCGACAGATCCCTGTGCCTGGGCATTGGTCGGATCGGCTGCCGCCAGACGCTCGCAGATATCGTTCATCTGCTGGTAATGCCCCAGCGCCAACTGCGTCTCGCCTAACTGTAAATGCACATTTCCCAACAATTGGTACGAGACTGACAGAGCCCGCTGCGCCTGGGCATTGGCCGGATCGGCCGTCGACAGACGCTCACGGATGTCGAGTGACTGCTGGTAGAACGCCAGCGCAGACTGCGTGTTGCCCAACTGCGATTGCACGTCCCCCAGCCTTTCGTACGAGACCGACAAATCACGCTGAGCCGCGCTATTTGACGGATCGGCCGCCGCCAGACGCTCGCGGATGTCGAGCGACTGCTGGTAGAACCCCAGCACCGACTGCGTGTCTCCTAACTGGAGCTGCACGCCCCCCAACTTGCTGTACGAGACCGCCAGATCCCGCTGTGCCTGGGCATTGGTCGGATCGGCTGCCGCCAGATGCTCATCGATGTCGAGCGACTGCTGGTAGAACCCCAGCGCAGACTGTGTGTCGCCCAACTTGCGCTGTACGTTCCCCAGGTTGTTGTACGAGAGCGACAGATCCCGCTGCGCCTCGCTATTGCCCGGATCGGCCGCCGCCAGACGCTCACGGATATCGAGCGACTGCTGGTAGAACTCCACGAGCCGCCAACTGCGTGTCTCCCAATTTGAGCTGCACGTCCCCCAGCTTGTTGTACGAGACCGACAGATCACGCTGCGCCTGGGTATTGGTCGGATCGGCCTCCGCCAGACGCTCGCGGATGTCGTTGCACTGCTGGTAGTACCCCAGCGCCGACTGCGTGTCGCCCAACTGCTGCTGCACGTTCCCCTAGGTTGTCGTACGAGACCGACAAATCGCGCTGCCCCTGGGCATTCTGTCGGATCGGCCGCCGCCAGACGCTCGAGAATGTCGTTCCTGCTGCTGCATTCTTCGCGCCGACCTGCGTGTCGCCCAACTGCTGCTGCGGTTGCACGTTCCCACAGGTTGTCGTACCAGACCGACGAATCCCGCTGCGCCTGGCTATTTCCGGATCGCCCCCGCCGGCGCGCGAGGATGTCGCTCGCTGCGTAGAACTCCAGGGCGACTCGGTGTCCCACACTGGAGCTGCACGGCTACAAGGTTGTGGTACGAGATCGACAGATCACGCTGTGCCTCGATATTGGTCAGGTCGTCCTCCTGCGCCAGTTGCTCCAGCGATGTCGAGGCCCCTAGTACTGACAGTTCCACCAGCGTCTGCTGCTCCTCGGACAACGCCTCTCCGCATTGGCCTCATTACGAAATCGATCGTTTTTTTCCTCGAATTGGACGTTCTTTTCCACGATGCCGGTGGGCTCACATCCTGCATGTCCATGAGAGCCACCAGCGTATTGCGATCGACCGTCGCCTTGCCACGTACTCGGTGGCCTCCTTTTCGAGCTTCTCCAGGTGATGTCGTCAGCAGTGTCGTCTGCGGACCTTCCCACCACCGGGCAGGCACGAAACTGGCGCTGCGACGTCGAAGATCTCGCTGGTCAGTGTCTGCACGGTGCCAGTTGGCTTTGCTGGCGGGCCGATTGTTTTCCCGTTCGTCTCGGCCAGTGTGCGGGCTTCGTGTTCGCGTCATAGTTGGCGGCAGTGAGGTCTTCATTCGCTTGATCGAGTTCGACGTTCTTGTCCGCCAGTTCGGTGTTGCGGTCACCCAACTGATCATTGAGGCCGCTGAGCTCTGTGTTCTTCGCCCTCCAGGATCAGGTCGAGAACGTCCCCAGGCCCACGGCCGACAGCAGCACGACGGCGGCCGATGTGGTCGTGAGCGTCGGATGCTTCGGCACCCAGCGTTTGGCTTTGTCACGCTGAATGGCTCGGGAAATGCCTTTTTCCGGCTCATCGGCCAGAAAGCGTTCGATGTCGTCGGCGAGTTCCTGCGGAGTGACGTAGCGGTCGCGCGGCTTGAGGGCCATCGCTTTCAGGCTGACGGCTTCCAGCGACTTGGGGACGTTGAGGCTGCGTCTCTTCGGTTCCCGGTGGGGTGGAATGTGCCCTCGCTGCACGGCCTGCAGTAATGCCGTAGCCGGGTAAGCTCGGCCAGGAACAGCGCTTTCCGCGTGGGCGGTGATAGAGCGTCGCACCCAGACTATAGACATCACTCGCGGGGCCGAGTTCGTCCAGTTTTCCTGCTGCCTGTTCGGGAGGCATGTAGGCCGGCGTGCCGAGGGCCGCATACATCATGGTCGGAGTGACACCCTCACCCGAGAGGGGGCAGCGACAGTTCAGCTTCAGCACGTCCGACCTCTTCCTGGTCGCTGACTTGGCCAGTCCCCAGTCGACGACGAGCGTCTCGCCGTACTTCCCCAGCATGACGTTGCCGGGCTTCAGATCTCGGTAGCACGCCGCGTGAACCGGCATAGCCGATGGCCTGGCAGACGTCGATGAAGCGGCCGAGGAGCTTGCGGAGTTACAGTGTTCGTTCCGAAATCGGTGCGTGGGCGTCCTGGTCGGAGTGGTATTCTCGGATCGCCTCCTGCAGGCTGTCGCCCTGAATAAACCGCATCGCGTAGTAAGGCCGGTCATCGGCGTACTGACCCAGTCCGGTACACGGGACAATACCTGGATGTTCCAAGCCTGCCGGTGATCTCGGCTTCCAACACGATCTGACCGCGACTGTCTTTGTTATCCGCATGCTCCAGCGAATCTCCTTCAGGGCGACATCGCGGTTGCTTCCTCCATCGCGAGCGACGAAGACCCTCGCCCAGTCCTCCTTGGCCTGCGGCCTGATAATGAAATCGCCGTACCGCTGCGGTCCTGCGCTTCGAGATATCGCCTGAGATCTGTGTTTCCGAGGGAACGAACGTCTGCTGCGAGTCGCTTTGCGAAGGAATGACGGTCTCCGCCGCCGCCGCATCTGGCGTGGCGGAAATATGGGTCAGCGTGGCTGCGATCTCGGCATCACCGAGTTGCTCCAGTTCCTGTCTCAGGGAACCGAGGCTGCTGAGCGAACCGAGCGACTGCTGCGGATCATCCCCATGCCGCTGCACATGCGAGATCCACGAGCTGCTCTAGCAGATCGGCAGCGTCGTCTGAGAGTGTTCCCTGCCTACGTAGGACATCCGCCAGCTTGCGAACAGTTCTGTCGCCATGATCTGCAACCCGCTCAGTAGTGCCTCTCTCGACAGACAGCCGTTCTGGAAAGCAAGGCTACTGAAGAGGAGTTGACGCTCGACCCGCGCATCTGAGGCCTCTCACATGGGGCGTGGGGAGATTCGATGGATGGTGAATGAGCAGCGTACTCACTGAGTCGGCCTCTCTAAAGCCACATGATACGTGAGATAGCCCTACATACACGGTGTCTTTCTACGTTTCTGAAGGAATCTCATTCGCGAACGTGCCTCGCCCCATCGACCGAGGGCACTTCTGGTGCTCAACCTAGATCCTCTCGGTGGGACCCACCGGGAGCGCGATTCAAACTTCCTGCTCCACGAGTGGCGGCGGGGGTGGCGGGACATCAGTTCTTCGAACTCCCGCAGATCATGAAGGACAGTCAGGTCAAGATCGTCCCGCATGTGATCAAAGTCGCTGTATCCGGCGGCGATTGGTTCTCTGGAGGTAGGCGAGGGACAGGTCGATGTACTCTTGACGCTGGGTCTGCTGGTCGGCGTTGAGTGGTTCTCCTCAGCAGGCTCAATCGCGTTCGCGCACCAGGGCGTAACCGCGAGCGGCGTTCTAGAGGTTGTCGGAGTTCTCAGTATCGAGCGAACGCACCAGGCGGCTGGATGCAGAATTTCGTCCAGCAGCTCCGCGCGGGCGAGGTGTGGATGCGGTGGGAGAGCAGCGACTCATCGATCCGGCTGGCTGATGAATGCGTCCAATTCGGCGCGTGCGCGCAGGTCGGGTCGCTTCGCATGCTCGGCGGTGCGGAGGTGTTGGCGACAAACGGCTCGTTCCGCTGCGACTGCGTGATGTTCTGGCCGTTTTCAATCATCTCATCGAGAATCGCGATGGCGGTGGTGAAGTGTGCCCGTGCGTTGTCATAATCGAGCAGCGCTTGTGAAGCCGCACCGAGTTTGTAAGACGCCACCGCCAGATCCCGCTGCGTCTCGGCATTGGTGGGATCGGCCGCTGCCAGACGCGAAGCGATTTCTAGATTCCGCTGAAAGAACTCCAGCGCCGACTGCGCGTTCCCCAACCGCAAATGCACGTCCCCCAGTTGGTTGTACGAGATCGAAAGATCCCGCTGCGCCAGGGCATTGGTGGGATCGGCCACCGCCAGCCGCTCGCGGATTCCGAGTCCCTGCTCGTGGAGCTCCAGCGCCGACTGCAACTCTCCCAACTGCATCTGCACGACCCCCAAATTGTAGTACGAGATCGACAGATCACGCTGCATCTGGGCATTGTTCGGATCGGCCGTCGCCAGACGCTCATCGATTTCAAGTCCCTGCTGGTAGAACTCCAGCGCCGACTGCGTGTCGCCCAACTGCAACTGGATGTCCGCCAAGTCGCTCGTAGGAGAGCGACAGATCACGCTGCGCCTGGGCATTGGTGGGATCGGCCGCCGCTCGTCGCTCGCGGATGTCGAGCGACTGCTGGAAATGCTCCAGTGCCGACTGCGTGTCGCCCAACTGCAACTGCACGATTCCCAGCCACCCATACAAACTCGACAGATCACTCTGCACTCGGCGTTGTTCGGATCGGCCGCCGCCAGTCGCTCGCGGATGTCGAGGCCGTGCTGAAGATACTCCAACGCCGACTGCGCGTTCCCCAACTGCAATTGCACTTTCCCCAGTTGGTTGTAGAGGAGAGCGACAGATCACGTTGCGCTGGGCATTGTTCGGATCGGCCGCCGCTCGTCGCTCGCGGATGTCGAGCGACTGCTGGTAGTACTGCAGCGCCGACTGCGTGTCACCCAACTGCAACTGCACGTTCCCCAGCCGCTCGTACGAGATCGACAAATTACGCTGCGCCTCGGCATTGGTGGGATCGGCTGCCGCCAGACGCTCACAGATGTCATTGTACTGCTGGATATACCCCAGCGCCGATTGCGTGTTCCTCAACTGCAAATGCGCGTCCCCCAGTTGGTTGTACGATAGCGACAGATCACGTTGCGCCTGGGCATTGTTCGGATCGGCCGCCGCTCGTCGCTCGCGGATGTCGAGCGACTGCTGGAAATACTCCAGTGCCGACTGCGTGTCGACCAACTGCATCAGCATGATCCCCAGCCGCTCGTACGAGATCGACAGATCACGCTGCGCCTCGGCATTGGTGGGATCGGCCGCCGCCAGTCGCTCAGAGATTTCAAGTCCCTGCTGGTAGAATCCCAGCGCCGACTGCGCGTTCCCCAACTGCAATTGCACTTTCCCCAGTTGGTTGTACGAGAGCGATAGATACCGCTGCGCCACGGCATTGGTGGGATCGGCCGCCGCCAGACGCTCGCGGATGTTGAGTGAATGCTGGTAGAACTCCAGTGCCGACTGCGTGTCGCCCAGACGAACAAGATTCCAAAAATCGTGGCAGTTGCCACGCGGGTCAGTGAACATGCGCGGTCAAAATGGCGAACGCACGATCCAGCGTTATCAATTGTACGGTCCATACTTGCCTCCTCGACAAATGACGACGAAGTCCGAGAATTATTAGACGGAGTTCCCTAGAGGCGAACTCCATTGGGATGCTCTACCGCCGACACTGACGCTCAACTGCCAAACATCTGATGACCAGGACGAAGTCGGAAAGCCATTTCAATACAAACTGACCCGGCTGGATGATACGTTTGCTATCCAATTCGAGAACGCACGAGAACCTCTGGTGTATTGCCGCGATAGCGAGTCGCATTAGCCAAGTAGGGTCATCAACATCGCTGCGGCATGCACGCATCTGTCGCAGATCAAGCCCAACGCGCGAAGGCCAACTTCAAGGCTCCAACCTGTGAACGGATACGGTTCGTTCGACAGTCTTGCATCTGCGTTCAGGCTTGATGACAAGAAGGTGACTTCACGGCGGTACTCTATCCACTGTCAAAAAGACTTCACGCCACCGCTCCCTTGGAAGGAGGGTGTGGATTCACCAGTGGCCCTAGGTCTCCGGTTCGAACCATTCCCATTCGTCCGAGAGGCTCAGCAAAGTCAGCATGGCGGGTTAGTCGGGAACCGAGTCGGCTGAAATTGTCTGGCGGTCGATGGCAGCCTTCACGGCATCAACCGCCAGCACCACTCGGAAACCGAGGTTGAAACTACGGGTCGACGAGGCGGAGGCGTAGCGATCCGACGAACGGCAGGTCGAGGCCGGGTCGCGCCAGCCACCGCCACGGAACAATCGCAGGGATCCGGCCGAAAGTCGGGTACTCGGGTCAATTGCGGTGTTCTCCGCGAACTTCGCGTAGTACATCGGTTCCCAACTGTCCTCCACCCACTCAAACACGTTCCCGTGGATGTCTGATAGACCGAATGGATTTGTCTCCAGATCTCCCACAGAATGCGTTCTGCCCCCGGAGTTGTTCACGAACCAGCCTGCCTGCATCAGGTCGCTATCCTGGTCGCCAATCCAGAATCTCGTCGTGGTACCGGCGCGGCAGGCGAACTCCCACTCCGCTTCGGTAGGGAGTCGATATCCCGTCCCGTCTAGCGCTGTGATGGTGTCTCCCGATCGGAAGTAAAACGGCTGAAGCTGCTCCTGCTGGCTCAGTCTCTCGCAGAACTCGGCTACGTCATTCCAGTTCACGTTTTCCACAGGATGGTTCTGCGTATCCAGATTGGAGACGGATTTCTCCCCTTCACCGGTCGCTGCAAAGTGAGATGGGTTTGTCCCCACGACCTGCTCATACAGGGACTGCGTCACTTCCGTGACTCCCAAAAAAATCGGCTGCGTGAGGACCACTTCGTGCTGCGGACCTTCGCTCTGGATAAATCCTCTCCAAGCCTGATCTTCACCTGCAACAAGCAGCGCGGCATCGATTTCCTCTGGTGTGCTCCCCATCAGGAACTCACCCGGAGAGATGAGGCGGAACTTCATGCCGATTGAGTTTTCGTATTCCACCGGCACGCCGAGATAGTCAGCCCAGGCCTGCTGATGAGCGACCGCCTGTTCGGCATCGAACGGAGCGATCGCCGGCGGAGGGGCGTCTTCCGGCCAGAAGTCCGTCCAGTCGAAGGGCTGCTCGGGATCAGATGCGGCCGGAGGGCTGTCGACACGAACCCAGGTCGCGCCGTGGATCTGGCCATCGTGGTTATTGCCGGACGAATCGATGAGCACGTCGCCATGGCCTTCGTCAAAGTGATACAGGGCGAGCGTGTGCTCATCCGGTTCGAAGCGTTCGGCAGGTGTAAAGTCCTCGGTGTAGCGGGCGGTGTTGGACATGCGGACTTCGTCAATCAGCCCACCGAACCACGAGCTCACTTCACCCATGCCGATTTTTGTGACGTGTTCGTCGTTCCACTCATCACGGTGGCTGATGAAAACACCCTTGTCGTCAGCTGCAATCCTGCCGTTCACAAATACACGGAGGTTATCTCTGTCAAAAGTAACTGCTACATGCACAGTCGTATCGGCTTCTGCCTGCTCGTCGCTGACGATGGCACCGCGTAGATTGCGATCCATGAAATGGAATCGCCATTTCAACGGGCGATCGACTTCCGACAGTACCAGTTTCCCCCCAATGCTCTGGTAGATGACCGTACCGTTATCGAGCTCGCTTGGGGTTACCCACGCTTCAATCGTAAACGGCTGGTTCGTATCGGTCGCAAGATTGGGAATCTCCACATAGTCATGCACGCCATCGAAGTGGAGGGCGAAGTTGCTCTGTGAGAGATTCTGTCTGACGGCCTGAATCGACAACGCAGGGCGGAAACCGACGTACTGGTATCTGGCTCTACCATCCGCCGTCGTTCTGATCCGGTAGGATGACCGAAACAGGACACTCCGATTGCTGTAGTGGCTGCCGCGGACGCTGCGCTGTTGGGCCGGATTCTCTCCTCGTGGATCAACGGCGCGTCCACTCGTGTACTCACGAAGGTAGTCGCCACATTGCTCGTCAACGTTTCCGAGAACGTCGTAGAGGCCGAAGGGGTTTGGTAGCCATTGACCGACGGGGTGAGTGATCTCTTCGGCATTGGAACTGCACCAGGCAAATGAGGGCAATTCGTCGGGGTCATCACCAAAGAAAAACTCAGTTTCCGTTCCCGCACGACAGGAGTATTCCCATTCCGCTTCGGTTGGAAGGCGATACCCGTTGCTGTTGAGAATCGAGTCCACATGGGCGGTCTCGGCATTGTCTTCGATCTCGTACGGCAGCGACAATTCCTCTTGATCACCGAGCTTCGCGCAGAAACCGACCGCTTCCCACCAATCGAGTGATTCCACAGGATGTTCGCTGGTGTCGTGCCCCGCAATGCTGGCAGCTCCCTCACCTGTGGCTGAAAAATGGCTGGGATTGAAGCTCATGACTTCGACGAAGTGACGTTGTGTGACTTCGTACTGCGCGAGGTAGAACGGCCGCGAGATGACGACAGAGTGACGAGGAGATTCCAGTAAGAAGCGGGCTTCCTCGGTTCGATTCAGAGCCAACGACAACAGCCCCTCAATTTCTTCCGGCGTTGTTCCCATCATGAACTCACCTGGTGGTATTAGGCAGAACTTCATTCCAATGGAGTTGGTGTAGTCGACCGGCACACGGAGGTATTCCGCCCAAGCCTTCTGATGCTGCCTCGCTTCTTCGGCATCGAACGGTGCAATCGCTGGCGGTGGCGCGTCGACTGGCCAGCCTTGCCAACCCTCGCTCTCGTCTTCCACAGAAACTCGGGCGGCAATGGTCTGGTCATCATCGCGATCAGGTGTCTGTCGGAATGGATTCCAGACAACCCCCGCGACCAACAGGCAGATTGCGATGGCTGCAACCGCCATCGCCCATCGCGATCGCAGGTTGCCTTCCTGTAATTCGCTGGGATCGAGAATCGTCGTCAGATCGGTATCACCGTCAGCAGAATCGCGCACTGCCGCCACTGTCGGTGATTGTCTTCGACTGGGGACTGCCACACATTCCAGTGCCTGCAGTGCCGCGATCACCTCAGCCATCGACTGCGGTCGGTCGTTGGGACTCTTCGCCAGCATTCTGCGGCCGATGGCGTCCAACTCTTCCGGCACATCGGGACGGAAGCGGCGCAACGATGGTATCGGAGCTTCGCGATGACCGATGACGGTCTGCATCGGGTTGTTGCCACGGTACGGGGCTTCGCCGACAAGCAGGTAGTAGAGTGTGCAGCCGAGGCTGTAGATGTCGGCCCGGTGATCGACGTTGTGCGTGTCGATCGCCTGCTCGGGTGCCATGAATGCCACCGTTCCCATCAGCGTGCCGGCACTGGTCAGGTAGTCGTCTGGAGCATCCTGAAACTCGTGCGTGGTGAGATGGGTGCTGATTTCTTTCTCGACCAGCAGCAGTCCTTCATCCAACCGGGCGAGACCGAGATCCAAAACCTTGAGTTCGCCATCAGTGGAAAGCATCAGGTTGCTTGGTTTGACGTCTCGATGAACGACCCCTTTCTTGTGCGCATGTGCCAGACCCCGTGCCGCCTGCAGCACGTAGTCCACCGCTTCATCGACCGTCAATGGACCGTTGGAGTCGACAATCTTCTTGAGATCCCGACCCTGCACGTACTCCATCACCAGAAAATGGAGGCCCTTCGATTCATCGGCATCGTGAGCGGTGACGATGTTGGGATGAGTGAGAGACGCAGCGACCTGTACTTCGCGACGGAACCTCTGCACTTTGTCAGGCGAGTTGAGCAGGTGTGGCGAGAGCATCTTGAGCGCGACGACGCGGTTCATCGGGCGATGGATCGCCTTAAAGACAACACCCATCCCGCCAGCGTCGAGTGAATCGAGGATGAGGTACTTGTCGATGAGCAACTTCTCGGTTTGTCCCTGGAGTAACACAGATGCTTGATAGTGTGTGATCTTTCCTTCTTCGATCAGCTGGGCCGCGAGTGATTTGGCGTCGGCGCGCAGCCTCGGATCAGGGTGGTCCTCCAGCCAGCGGCTGACCTCCAGCGTCGTCATCAGCTCGGTGTCGGAGAGTTGCTTCAAGAGTTCGTCGGAAGACAAGGATGAATCGGGCAATTCCACTCTCCCTTCGCCTGAGGCGAGGCTGGTGAGATCGGCGGTGACGTCGCGGTCGAAATCATCTCGCGACTCGAGAAACTGGGTTCCGCGAAGCGCGGTCATCCGCTCTCGGAGCTCATCCACCACTTCCGGGGAGTCCTGGGCCAGTTCCTCGGCCGTGGCATCCCGGCCTTCACGGCAAAGTGCCTCCCAGCGATCCAGGAGTTGTTCGAGCAGGTCGTCTCGACTCATGAATTGCACTCCGCAATGGCGTGAGGACTTGCCGGTAGCGCTCGACGGGAATTAAGACCGACTATTCCAAAGAGGGTGACACACCCTGCATGTGCTGAAAGATGAGCCTGCGCGCGCTTCGCCACCGCCGTTTGACCGTTGATGGCGAAATACTGAGCAACTCGGCAATCTCGACACGCCCCAAACCCACGTACCAGGTGAGCGTAAAGACTTCGCGCTCTTCGTCGGGGAGTGTTTCGATCCCTGCATGGAGCCGTGCCCACTCCTCCAGCGATTCTGGAGATCCCTCGAGTGCCTTGGCGTGAGCGACGGCTTGGGGGAGTCCATCCCCGTCGGGATCGGAGTGATGATGAGCCGCTGCGCCTTCCGGCCCGAAATGATGTCGCGCCAAATCGATCAAGGTTCGATTGATCTGCATAGCCGCCAGACCCATGAACGATCGCATCGAATCGGGCCTGACTTCGGCCAGCGAACGATAGAGCTTCCAGGCCGCTTGCTGATAAACATCGTCGGTCTGTTCGAAGCGACGCAGACGCGGATAAGCCTGAAACATCTTCCGTGTGAGCTTCAGCAACCGGGCCGAAGCCCGCGAAATGACCTCGTCGTAGGCCTGCTCCTCTCCCGCTGCGGCACGGCCCAGCAGGGACTCGAAACTTCTCGCAGATGCAGGAATCGGAGACGCCATTGACAAACCAGGTGCGGCGATTGATGTCGTTGCCGTGATGTGAGTTACGCATCGTAATGCACCGCGAGACACAAGGGTAGAAACGTGAGCGTCACCCTGTAACGCGAGAGCCAGGCCTTCGAGGGATCAGGAAATCCAAACGGAAACGAGATTTGGCACTACTTACGCAGTTCTGAGTCGATTCAGTACACGAGTCGTACCCACCGAAGCAGCTTCGCGTCTTACTCCGCTCAGATGTGAGCTTCAGCTGCCGTCAGTCATGTGGTGCCAATTGACCCGTTGCATGTCGCAAGTCTTGGCAGATGCAGTAAGTTCGGTGACAGCGCTCAGGATGTCGGTTACGCTGTAGATCGTTCCAAGACCCGTCCATCGTCTCCGAATCAGGGCCGGAGATGTCCCTTAGCGTTTCGCAGTTTCTGCAGGCACTCGCCGACAGTGAGTTGATGTCCGAAGCGGATATCAACTCACTTAATGAGCGTACGTCCGAAACCAGCGGAACTGCGGACGATCTGGCCCAGGAACTGGTCGCGGCCGCACGGCTGACGGCCTTTCAATCAGAAGCCCTGCTCACGGGCAACTCCCCGCCGTTGGTGCTCGGCAACTACGTCCTGCTCGACCGCATCGGGGCCGGCGGCATGGGGCAGGTGTTCAAGGCCCGGCATCGTCGCATGGAGCGGGAAGTCGCCCTCAAGATTCTGCCATCAGCCGCGACCGATTCTCCGGAACTCGTGCAGCGCTTCCATCGCGAGGTGAAGGCCGTCGCCAAACTCAGCCATCCACACATCGTCACCGCTCACGATGCCGACGAGGCCAAAGGGGTCCATTACCTGGTGATGGAGCACGTCTCCGGACTCGACCTGGGCCGGCTCGTCAAGAAGCACGGCGTCCTCCCTCCCCAACGTGGCGGCCGACTGCATTCTGCAAGCGGCGCGCGGCCTGGAGTATGCCCACCTCAAGGGGATTGTGCATCGCGACATCAAACCGTCGAATCTGTTGTTGGATGACGAAGGTGTGGTGAAGGTGCTCGACCTCGGCCTGGCGCGGATGGAGGCGGGCCATCTCGAAGAACCATCCGAACTGACAGGCACCGGTATCATCATGGGGACGCTGGACTACATGTCTCCCGAACAGGCACTCGATACGAAGCACGCCGATGCACGGAGTGACATCTACAGCCTGGGGGCGACGCTGCACTACCTGCTGACCGGTCGCGGCATGCTGGAGGGAGACACACGCGGCAAGAAGATGCGGGCCTTGTTGGCCGACACTCACTCCGAGCCGGTGTCGTTATCAACTCATCGATCCGATGTCCCTGCCGAACTGGAACAGGTCTTTCAACGCATGGTCACTCGCAATCCGGATCAGCGGTATCAAACGATGAGCGAAGTGATCGCCGACCTGCAGAGATTCGTCCCCGGCACGGAGAGTGGCTCGCAGACGGCGGCCTTGGGATCCAGTTCGGGATCGTTTCTCCCTTCGACAGGTAACAGTCTGTCGAGTGACTCGGGGCTGAAACGGTTCGTGGCCGGACTGGGGTCTCCCACCACGCTGGTGGCGCCACCCAGCACCGAGCAGGGCACACCGGACACGTTTCAAGCCGGTTCCGCCGAGGCAACGAAGGTGTCGCCCACCGGTCAATCCGACGCTTCCCGAGTTGTCTCCCGCCTGGCGACGCCAGCGACCCAACCCCTCACAGCGGCCGGCACCGGCAAGCGCTGGCCACGTGCGGCATTGGCGCTGCTGCTGATCGCTATTCTGCTCGCGGCAGGCATCATCATTCGTCTGAAGACACAGGATGGCACGCTCCTCATCACGATACCTGCCGATGTGGCGGGTGATGTGAGTGTCGACATCGACGGCGAACGAGCGGCGATCACGACTCAGAACGGACAAGTTGTCACCGTCGCAGTCCCTCCCGGCCAGCACGAGAAACTCCAAATCACCATCGGCGGCGTCACACTGCTGACCGACGCCGATACGGGCTTTGAGATCGAAGCGGGGGGCGAGTTGCCGATTGTGGCGAGGCTCATACCCGCTCGGCCGCGACCACCAGGGAATGGAAATCCCCTCACCGAGGCAGATCCCTCAGAGGCGACCGATGCATTGGTCTTGATCAACACATTCAGTCTAGCACCACAGGCTCTCTACGCCTGGGATCTCAGATTCACCCCCGATGGAGAATTGATCCTTCTAACCGCGAATAATAGTGGAAAGACAATTCAACATTGGAATTCCAATACCGGTGAGATGATCCAAGAGTTCGGTGAAGGGATTGAACAATGTTTTGACGTTTCGCCAGACGGCCTGCTGCTGGTTACAGGCAACGAACAAGCAAGAACTCACTTGTGGGACTTGCAGACCGGCCAACTCATTCGTGAGTTCACTCATGATGAGAGTGACTCCGATGCGGAAATACCCAACAGACACACTCTTCCAGTTACTCACGTCCGTTTTCTCCGGATGGCGACCGTGTTGTCAGCGGCGGTTGTGGAGAGGGCGACCTGAGGGTCTGGGAGGTCGAGTCCGGTGACCTTCCCCTACACTCTTCGATTCAGCCGTCCTTGGCCCGTCTACGCGGCTTTGCTTTCGACGAATCCAAGGTACAGGACCGCATCATCACCACATGGGGTACGGGATTGCGTTTCCGGTGGTTACTCCGGAATGTGAGGAGATTACGGAGTACGACGCTACCCGCCGAATGTTCCACGTCAATCAAATGGCGATTTCCGGTGACGGTCGGTACGCCCTTGTCGCCGGAGGGATCAATGTTGAGGCAGGCCGTTCGTTGTTGTACGACCTGCAGGCGGCTCCCGAAGAACCAAGATATGTTGACGACACTCCACGTCGGCTGATCGATATCGGCTTGTCGCCCAACGGCCAGATCGCGATGACGGCTGCGGACGATGGTATCGTCCGCATCTGGGACACTTCCGATTCAACGGTCATTGCCCAAGTCGATCAACAGCACGCGACGTACATCTCGGCAGCCTTCTCCCGCGACGGCCGACAACTCGCCACGCTCGATCGATCGACGATGGAACTGTCGATCTGGCGTGTCCCCGATTCCATCCGAGAACTCGGCGGATGGCAAGCAAGCGACCCGGCGAACTTCTCGCTCGAGTTTGATGGCGAGGATGATTACGTCGACATTCCGTCTCTGCGGCTTTGATGGCACACATGCCGTCACGGTTGAAACGCATCTTCGACCAGCGACTGCCTCGCCAGGAATTAACAGTCATATTTTCTGCTACGGCGACCGTATCAGTCTTCTGCAGAACAATGACTGTTGGGCCGGAGATATCGTTTTGCCCGAGGCCGCCCAATATGGGACAACTTCGATTGATCAGGTTAAAGCGAATACGAGAATCCATTTGGCACTTGTCTTCGATGGCGATGAACTACGCCTGTATAAGAATGGGACTCGCCTCGATTCGACCGGGTTTTGGATATTCGGCATGGGAGAACTCCAACTTCCATCGCTTGCATCAAACCTGGGGCCAGTGGGTGCGACAACGATTGGCGCATTTCAACGACCTGCCAAGTCACACTTCCACGGCCAGATCGACGAAGTCCGCATCTCCAACATTGCCCGTTACACCGAGGACTTCACGCCCGAGACTCGTTTCGCACCCGACGAACACACGCTGGCGCTGTATCACTTCGATGAGGGGGGGGGCGACACGCTCATCGATTCCTCCGGCAACGACCACCACGGCGAAATCCACGGAGCGACTTGGGTAAGGATCGACGACGATGTATCGATCCCCGATACAAACAGTGCTAGAAGCTTCCGCGAACTGATGTTAATCGACACATTCAGCCTGGCTGCTCAAACTCTCGACGCTTGGGATCTCAGATTCACGCCGGACGGACGCTCGGTCTTCATCAATGCGTACACTTCCGACCGCCGGAACGTCGTCCAACATTGGAACGTCGAGACCGGCGAATTCCTGCGGGAGTTCGGCAATGGTGCAGAGCGGGCCTTTGATGTCTCGCCGGACGGGCTGAGTCTGCTGACTGGTGACAACGATGGAATTGTCCGGCTCTGGGAAGTGGAGACGGGGCGGCAGATTCGCACATTCGCGTTCGACGAGACTTCCGTACCAGAACCCGGGCAGCGTGTTCAATCCGTACGGTATTCGCAGGATGGAAGTCAGATCGTCTGCGGTGGCGACGATGGAGTGCTGCGAGTGTGGAATGCAACCACTGGCGAATTGACGAACTCAACAAACATACAGGGGACGATATACACATCCTTCATCGACCACGAAAAGGATCGCATCATATCGACATGGGGAACCAGTTTGCGTTTTTGGGATCTCGTTTCCAATGTCGTGGCTTCTCAAGACTATCCACCAGGAAAGGTCATTCACCGACTCGCGCTCTCCTCCGACGCACGGCATGTTCTCGCAGCCGGCGAATTCACGATCATGCCAGGACATGTACTGTTCTATGACCTGTTGTCAGAGAGCGAGCCGTTGGAACTTGATCAGCGCGAGCACGCCATTAGCGACATCGCACTGTCGCCGAACGGTCACATCGCGATGACGGCTGCGGCTGATGGCATCGTCAAGCTGTGGGACACGCAGTCGGCAACCGTCATTGCTGAACTCGATCTGCAGGACGAAGCATACGTGCGTGCTGCGTTTTCGAACGATGGACAACTTTTCGTCCTATTCGGGTCCGCCGACAAGGAACTGTCGATCTGGCGCGTGCCCGATTCCATCCGAGAACTCGGTGGATGGCAAGCGAGAGACGCGGCGAACTTCGCACTGGAGTTTGATGGCGAAGATGATTACGTCGATGTGCCGTCATTTGAATTCGTCGAATCGGACGCTTATACGTGGGAGACAAGGGTCGCCAGCCTCGTCAACGATGCAAGCACCCGTCCCCGCCCTCTACCTTTATCGGTGCCGATTGACTGTTGGGGGATCATGGACCTTGTTCATGGGGACGGATTCGGTGCAGGGCTCATTGGTACGGACAAGACCCGCTACAGATTACTACCGGACGAACCGGCTGGTAACGCAACGATGCACGTAGCCATAGTCTATGATGGGAATACGGCGCATCTCTTCATCAATGGCCACAGGCAGTCCAGACCCCTTGAAAGACCACTTGAAAGTGGTGAGTACGAACATGTACCTGAGGGCAACATTCTCCGCCTTAGCAACATTTATGGAGGCGCGCGTCTGACGTTCGCGCGGACGAGCTTGGGGGCTTTCGCCCCTGGTTTCTTCCAAGGCACCATCGACGAAGTCCGCATCTCCAACATTGCCCGTTACACCGAGGACTTCACGCCCGAGACTCGTTTCGCACCCGACGAACACACGCTGGCGCTGTATCACTTCGATGAGGGGGAGGGCGACACGCTCATCGATTCCTCCGGCAACGACCACCACGGCGAAATCCACGGGGCGACCTGGGGCCGAGTTGATGTCCCCTTCGATAGTCGAAGGATCGCAGTGGAACGCGTATTTGAGCGGGGTGGGCGAATTGGAATCACTACGATGGCAGCGGGTGTTCCTGATCGTTATGTCTCGTTTTTTGAAGAGATTCAGCCTGAGGAATGGAGCGGACTTTACGTCGATCTCGACGGAAACGAGCAGGTCGTGGAGTCGGACTTGCGGGTGATTCTCTCCGGATTGCCCGACTTATGCACGCTCAGCCTGAACGACACTCTGCTCAATGATGAAGTGCTAGTTCTGGTCGCAGAACACCGCGGGATTAAGTTTTTGAAACTAACCGATACGGCAATCACTGATGCTGGCATCGCTGTACTACGCGAGCATCCGAGTTTGCAATCGCTTTTTCTGGGCGGCACGGAATTGGGTGATTCGGGGGCCGCTGTTCTCGCGACGATTCCCAACTTGAAATCTCTGCAACTGCACAGAACACAAATCACGAACATTGGATTCGAAGCGTTACTGCGAAGTGCCAACAATCGACTGCTGATGACTCTTGACAGAACAAAAGTCACTGGGGATGCACTCCGCATTGTTGGAGAACTCGACAATGTTGTCGTGCTTGGTCTTGCGGAAAACACCGTATCCGATAATGACTTGGCGCACCTTTCGAGTACAACCTCCCTGACAAGGCTGTTCCTGCACCACACCGAAATTTCCGATCAAGGATTACGCCATCTCGAAGAAATTGAAAACCTTTCGATTGTTGAGTTATCCGCAACAAACGTGACTGAGGAAGGGGTCATGCGTCTGCATGCGGCAATTCCGGACTGCACGATCACCTGGGACGGCGGCATCCTGAGCCCGCAGGGACAGGTCTCAACTGCTGTCGCCCCATTCGACGTTGACGAAGCCGCGCGCTATCAGGCCGAGTGGGCCGAGCATTTGGGGGTCGATGTCGAGACGACCAACTCGATCGGCATGACGTTCCGCCTCATCCCGCCAGGCGAGTTCTTGATGGGTTCAACCGACGAGGAGGCCCAGCAGTACACCGCAGAGATCGCACGGCTCGATGCTGTCAACAACTATGCCTACGACACGCGCATTACGTACGAAACGCCACAGCATGCCGTCTCGCTGTCACGACCTTTCGCCCTCGGCATTCACGAAGTGACTCAAGGACAGTTCGAAGCGGTAATGCAGGCCAACCCCATTGCCTTCTCGCACGGGGGCGAGGAGAGCGGCCGCGTCAGCAATGTCGATACGAGTGAGCTGCCTGTCGAGACGATGAGCTGGATCGACACAATCGAGTTCTGCAATCGACTGAGCATCCGCGAAGGCCTGACACCTTGCTACGAGATCGATGGCGTTAATGCCCGCTGGGTTGCCGGTGACGGATATCGTTTGCCCACCGAGGCCGAATGGGAATTTGCCGCACGCGCCGGCTCGACGGGACGGTTCTTCTTCGGCGAATCGTTGGAGCAACTTGACGACTACGCCTGGCATGCCGGCAATTCGTCCAGCACCACACATGCTGTCGGCGGCAAACTTCCCAATCCGTTCGGACTGTTCGATGTCTATGGCAACGTGTGGGAGTTTTGCTACGACTCGCACGACCCAGGCTGGTACGAGCGGTCCCAAGTCATCGATCCGCTCCCACCCGTGTTTCGCAGCAACAGAGTCGCACGCGGTGGCTCGTACGACTTCTCGCCTCTGGAAAGCCGTTCGGCCGCAAAGGGGAATTGGGGACCGGCAAATCCGATCGATTTCATCGGCTTCCGCATCGCGCGATCTGTGGGAGACGCTGCCCAGATGCCACCGCAAGCAGCATCCGACCGCGAATTGGCCGCATGGGTACTCGATCATGGCGGAACCGCAACGCGATCAGGATATGGCGCGACACTGACGACACTTTCACGCATTGACGATCTCCCGAGTGAACCATTCCTGATTTCCAAAATCGACTTCCACGATCAAGACCTCAGTGCCCCTGAAATCGCGGAAGAGTTCGCCCGGCTGATCAACGATGCCGGTCCGTTGGACGAGATACAGCTTGAACGTTGCCAGCTTTCGCCCGAATTGATGGAGACCCTCTCGCGCAGCCGCGGGATTCAGAGACTGATCCTGTCGCTCAGCAGTGGTATCGGTCACGAGGGCTTTGAAGCATTGCACCGCATCAATGGTTTGCGGTACGTCGACATCCGTTGTGAGATTGACGTTGCGGACTTCGAGACGCTGGCTCGAATTGACTCGCTCGAAGAGCTGCGATGCCATTTGAAGGACGGCGGTGAGTGCCTCCGACACTTTGTGTCCCATCCATCGCTCAACGCCGTCTTCATGGATGGCGATCTCAGTCCGGCCGGGCTGGAGTATCTCGGGCAGAACACGAAGATCACTCATCTCGAGCTAGCAGGTGTCGCTGGTGATCGTGAACTGTTCTTCAACACGCTCGGCTCGCTGCAGCATCTGCAGAAACTGAGATTGACGATCGACAGAGTCACTTCCGCTGAACTTATTGCGATCTCTCAAATCGTCGACCTGCGAGATCTCAAGTTCAGCTACCAACACGACGTGGAGATCGACAACTGGAGTCCCTTGGCCAATCTGACGGAACTCGAAATCTTGCACCTGTATCACACGACAATGGACGACGCCGGTCTTGTGCACGTGGCGCAATTGTCGAAGTTGATCCAGTTGAGCGTGCATGGTACCGCGGTGACAAACACAGGGCTGGAGCAATTGACTGACCTGAACAATCTCCGCCAACTTGACCTGCGAGACACTGCGGTTGACGGCGATGCCATTCCGCTTCTGCTAGAACTGCAATCACTCGTATCCCTCGATCTCACCGGCTCACAAGTAACCGCAGACGGCGTCGCCCGGCTGCGTGAAGAACTGCCGGGGTGCGACGTGAAGTGGGAGCCCGACAACGTCACCTCGCTCGACGACACGCAGGAATGACGCCTGCGCACAGCCTGGCAGATTCAGCCCGTCTGGATCGATCGCCGGTTTCCCGTTCGACGACCTGATCCGAAACTGCCCGACTGCGGCCCTGGGGTGTTGCCGCCCCAGGGCTCCCACAGACCCGTACGTGCCCGCATTAGAGCATACGGTTCCTCAAATCATGGGTTGCGCGCGGCCGCAGGATTGACCGAGAAGTGCGACGGGGAGCCAGCGGGTACCGCTGGAGGAGACGTCGAACACGTCTCCAGGTCATCGAGCAGCTGGCGGTTGCGGCGATTAAGCCACTTCCGCCAGCGACGCTCGACTTCCCACCGGAAGCGTGAGAACGTCCCGATTTCCCGTGACGCCGTAGTACGCGTAGTGACCGCGTAACTTCTCGTTCAGTTTCTGCTGTTGCTCCTTGAGCGACCAGTGCCGGTGGTCCCGACACCACGAGTCGATGCTCCGCACCGCTCGGCTGAAGCGGTCGGATGCCGTCTTCAGTTTGACGACCCAATAACCTCGTTGGGACCGAGCCCAGTAGTGGGTGAACCCAGAAGGTCAAACGTACCAGGACGATCGGCAGGTGGGTCTTTCCGAGCACGTCCCGAAGACGGCGGACGGAAAGGCACGAGCTTGGTCTTGGTTGGATGAACCGTCAATCCGTACTTGCCGAATCGCTTCGGCACGACATCCATGACCTGCGTTGTGCATCGCGATGGTCGCGAAACCCGATGACAAAGTCGTCCGCGTAGCGGACGACGAAGGCACGACGTCGCAGCCGGGGCTTCACATCCTGTTCGAACCACAGGTCCAGCACGTAGTGCAGGAACACGTTCGAGAGCATCGGGGATACCACTCCTCCCTGGGGCGATCCGGAATCAGGGTAGCTCACGCACCCGTTCCTCCATCACGCCCGCTTTCAGCCATTTGTCGATCAGACGCAGCAACAC
>CALOES010000004.1:0-120828 GCA_942492405.1 uncultured Planctomycetaceae bacterium | reverse complement strand
ATCACCGGCGGCTCGTCGGGGCCGGCTCCGGCCACCACGGTATTAAGGACAAACAGCAATGCAATCGGCTACATGGCGGCGTATTTCCCGCAGTAACGACTCAGTTTCATGAAGATGAGTCGCTCGACATCCGCCGCGACAAACACATCGAGATTCTGCTCGATGCCGGGGTGCATGGCATCATTATGTTGAGGACCGTTGGGAGAACTGTTCGCTCTCGCAGTGAGAAACGCGATGTGCTGCGAGCCACCGTTGAGCAGGTTCGCCGGCAAGGTTCCGGTACTGACGGGCGTCGCCGAGTACACCACCAAACTGGCCGGTGAGTTCGCCGCAGAGTCGGAGTCCCTGGGCGTCGACGGCCTGATGGTGCTGCCTGCCATGGTCTACAAGTCGGATCCCAGAGAAACGGCCACTCACTTTCGCCGCGTTGCCCGATCGAGCGGGTTGCCGATCATGTGCTACAACAATCCGGTCTCCTACGGCGTCGACATTTCGCCAGAAATGTTCGCGGAATTGGCCGACGAACCGACGCTCGTGGCGATCAAGGAATCGTCGGAGGACGTACGGCGGATCACGGATCTCTACAACGTCTGTGGTGATCGTTACCTCTTGTTCGGCGGTGTCGACGATCTGGCTCTGGAAAGCCTGATGCTCGGTGCCATCGGCTGGGTCTCGGGACTCGTTAACGCATTTCCCTCAGAGAATCGCTTGTTGTGGGATCTCGCTACGGCAGGCCGCTACGCCGAGGCCGTCGAGGTTTACCGCTGGTATACACCGCTGTTGCACCTGGACACGCGTCCGAAACTGGTGCAGTACATCAAACTTGCGATGGCTGAAGTCGGGTTGGGCAGCGAAACGGTTCGGGCTCCGCGACTCGCCCTGGAGGGTGCCGAACGGGAAGAGATCCTGGCGATCATTCGTAAAGCCATCGCCGAGCGGCCGAAGATTAATTGAGATCATTCACGGAGGCAGAACATGATACGACCACAGACATGCCCGATTTGCGACCAGGAACTCGCCCCGGATGCCACCGAGGGTGCGGCTCTTTCCGTTCTGCTCCAAGCGCTGCAAACAGGTCGACCTCTACCGCTGGATGAACGGCAATTATACGATCGTCGATCCCCTGCGGCTAAACGAAAATGATCCCTGGATCATCGAAGACGAGAACTCCGAAGGATAGCGGCCGGTCGATCACTCCTCGCATAAGTGGATGAGTAACCCACCTCTGCTGGAAACCGCGTCAAAGCTCGCTGAAAAAGCACGACAATCCTGGGTGAAGGCGGCCGCAGCCTCGTATTGCCCCATTTGTCGCAAAACCCCTAGAATTCGATCCTCAAAGGGGGTGGCCCGCTCGATGGAATCGGCGGGCGACAGGTTCGTCTTCACATGCATCGAGTGGCTGGATACGCATCAGGGATGAGTACGCCCGGACAGCAACAGGGAAAACCCACCACTGGATGAGGGTGCGCACGGACTGGTGCCAAGGGCGGTGGCGACTCTTGTGGCTCGCGCGGTGGCCACGCATCCCGTAGCCGCGGCACTTGTGGATCGTGGGCCTCGTCACGCTGTTCGCTTTGGGCATCTCAATTCGGTTCCTGAGCTTTCGCACCGACCGAGCCGACCTCATCAGTCCTACGGAAGAGTTTCACCAGCGCTGGCTCCAGTACGTGGATGAGTTCGGCGATCAATCGGAGATCGTTGTTGTCGTCGAAGGGCCGCACGAGTCGGTCGTGCGTTCCATCATGGATGATCTTGGGCCGAAGATCGAAGCCGAGTCGGAATTGTTCGACGGCGTCTTCTATCGCTTCGATCCCTCGGGACTGCGTTCGGAGGCGTTGCAGTTTCTCGATCCTGCGGTACTCGAGTCTGGACTGCAGCAACTGAGTGCCTATCGCCCGATTCTCGCAGGGCATTGGGACCGTGCCGGGCTGGAGTCGTACAGCCGACTTAACTGGCGATGATGGTTGCGGGGAACATGGGGCCATCGAGCGAAAACACCTCGGAGTCAACTGCCGGACCTGGATCAACTCCCAACACGACGGATCAGTCGGCAGCCGCACTGTCGCAAGCTCCCGAACACTCGCGGAAAGCCTGCACAGCTACATCACGGAGTCGGGACGATTTGTCGCACCCTGGCCCAGTCTGATGCCGGCTGGTCAGTCGCTCGAGTCGTCCTTCTCGCCGCAGTATCAGATCACTCCATCTGGGCGAATGGGATTCATCCTCGTTTCGCCGATCGACATCTCCCAACACCGACTTCGAGCGGCAGCTCGCATCGCTCGGTTGGGACAATTGGCGAATGGAGCCGCTGCCAAGTATTCGGGAGCGCAGATCGGCCTGACCGGTATCCCGATTCTTGAAGCCGACGAAGTGGAACGTTCACAGGCCGACATGGCATCGGCTACGGCGTTCTCGTTTGTCGGCGTCGGTCTGCTCCTGCTGTTCGGCTTTCGCGGCTGGCGACATCCGCTTGTGGCGATGGTCATGCTGGCCGTCGGCGTGATCTGGTCCCTCGGTTGGGCGACGTTGGCAGTTGGGCATCTCAATATCCTGTCGGTGTCGTTTGCGGCCATCCTGGTCGGTTTGGGCATCGACTACGCCATCCATTTCCTGGCCCGCTACCTCGAGCTTCGACGGGAAGGGGTCGACCTCGTCACCGCCCTCGCTCAAACAGCGTCATCCGTCGGCACGGGCATCGTGACGGCAGCCGTCACCACCGCCTTGGCATTCAGTTGCGCGGCAATGACGAACTTCCAAGGAGTGGCGGAACTCGGAATCATTGCGGCTGGAGGCGTCTTCCTGTGCGCGATCACTTCGTTCGTCGTTTTGCCTGCACTGGTTGCAATCTCCGATCGCGGCCGCGAGGCGGTGGCGATTCCGATACCATTTCAGGGGAACTGGCTCAGGCAACTCACCACCGCACGTCCCGGCAAACTGCTCATCGGTTCGGGAGTCGCTGCTTTGGTGCTGGCCTGTTGTGCTTTGCAGATTACCGACAACGGTATCGAACCTCGCGTGACTTACGATTCCAATCTCCTCAACCTGCAAGCCGAAGAAATCGATTCGGTGCAGTTGCTCAATCGCATCTTTGACGAAACACAGGGTTCCCTGCTCTACGCGGTTTCCATCACCGACGACCCGTTGCGGGCGAGACTCATGGCTCAAGAGTATCGCGAACTCCCCACCGTCGGGCGCGTGGAAGAATTGGCATCGTACCTGCCGGCCTATCCTTCTCCCGAAACGCGATTGCTCATCCAGGGGATTCATAGCCAGCTCGAACACTAGTCGGCGTTGCCCCGAGAGTTTCCTGGACTCGATCCCTTGTCCATCGGACGAGGACTGGAAGACTTGTATCTTTCGCTCAAGGATCGAACCGAGGTCGATGCCGTCGTTGCCGCGCGCAAACTGGATGAGTTCCTGAACGAGCTCGAACGGATCCCCGTCAGCTCAAGTGGAAGTCTTGTCGAACTACCAGTACGGCATGCTGAACTCGCTGCGCACGCAGTTGACGGCTTTGGCTGATCTTGCAAACGACGAACCCGTTTCTCCCGACGACTTTGCCGAGCCGGTCCGTTCTCGATTCGTGAGTAATCGGGGGCGTTGGCTGGTGCGTGTCTATCCGCGCGAGCAAGTCTGGGATGCCGAGCCGCTGGAAGCCTTCGTGAATGACGTGCGTTCGGTCGATCCCAACGCCACGGGAACACCGCTGCAGAACTTCGAAGCGGCACGGGCGATTCGTGAGAGCTACTTGCACGCAGCGATCTACGCTCTGGTCGTCATCACTCTGGTACTGCTGGCCGACGTTCTGTCGACGCGTACCATTCTCCTTTCGGTAACACTGCCGGTGCTGGTCGTGATCTTCGCCTTGGTGATGTCGGGCGAACAGCCGACACTTTCGATTGATACGCTGCTCGTCGTCTACACGACTCTGGTCGTCGCGGTCGCCGGCGTGCTCGAACCGAAAGGTATCGGCGGCACACTCGTCGCTTTGATGCCGCCCATTCTGGGGGCCGCCGTGATGTTCGGCATCCTCGGCGTGATGGGGCAAGACCTCAATCCCGCCAACATGATCGTACTGCCGCTGATCCTCGGCATCGGCGTCGACAACGGCGTGCATGCGTTTCACGACTTCCGTCGACAACGCGGGCGGTATCAGATGTCGTCGAGCGTCATCAATGCCATCACGCTCAACTCGCTCACATCGATGATCGGTTTCGGCAGCATGCTCGTTGCCGACCATCGCGGACTGGCGAGCCTGGGGCTGGTGCTGACGATCGGAGTCGGAAGCTGCCTGCTTGTCTCGCTGATCCCCTTGCCGGCGGTGTTGACGCTGGTTTCGCGACGCCGAAAAGAAGTTGTCTCGATGGCTGCTGCGACTCTCCACGCTGCGACGACAGCGACCGACTCGACCGGCCAGCAATTGCAGACCGACGCGGACGCCGTACCACTGCAAAGCAGCAGAGGTGAAGACGTGCGGCTTCCGAAGGCGGGATGACATTTCCGCAATTGCAGATCCGTGACGACCGGCGTCTTCAGTCCATTCCACGGACGATGCTCGATTCGCCTGCATCGCGGTCATGTCGACCGGCGATTTCTGCCGATACCCACAAATGGAATATCTTGTTCTCACCGTTCGGTGCTCACGAAACCGGGAGAGACTCCATGCTGCGTGGAAATTGCGTGCTTGATATCGTTGAGGAACTGCGAGTCCGCCAGTGGGCCCTCCGCAACTGGGTGCCATGCGACCTGCGAGACGCCCGCTGGCACCGCATCATCCACGACGAGATGACGCAGCGGGATGAAGAACTCGCCGATGGCACCGCCGCCGCGAACCGAGTCGTTCCTCTCGCCGAAACAAGCACGCATCTCCCCGCCCCGCACTTCCTGCAAACGCCCACCCGACGTGCGGAACGCGAATACGCAGATGAGTTTGAAGCCTGCGAACTGCATTACGGATGAACGGCGAGCTCCGCGGAAGTCCGACGGCGCATCGCCCTCGAAAAGCACACCACAAAGCCGGCGCGACCTGCCTCTCATCGCTTCACCCGCCGGCGGTTCCCACATCCAGGAAACCGGTCGAAATCTCCAATCGGACAGCCGACTGAGTTGCTCGTGACCGTTGAGGTCGTCCCGGCCGACGACGTGTCCATCCCATCTCATTGTTGAACTCCTGCCATTCTTGAAGGGTCAGAGTCCAAGAGTACAAGAGTACGAGTAGACACACACCTGGTGATACGCTTGCGATACTCTTGGCGATACTCTTGTCGGCCCGCGCGGACGAAGATTCGTTCGTGAACACGTTCCGTCTACCCTAAGGCGCGCGGTTGCGCCCGCAGCAGTTCTTAGCGGCGCAACAAATCTTCCCCCTCTGGCAACGCGCCGCCTACAAGCCGGCCACGCTTTGAAAGTTCCAAACCGCGGCGGCGAGGAAGATCACGACACACAGCGTGGAAAGCACGGGTGCCCACTTGCGATAGGTCATCGTCAGTCCGACATAAGCCGTGACCTTTCCAACGAAACCCACAACTGGACCGAAGAACGGACCAAACCAACCCGCTGCCAGCCGAACTGCTGGATGGATTTCGTCGTGATGTCCAACCTTGGTCATGAAATGGATTGTACTCACGCAATCGGCCGCGATCGCTGCGATCACACAGAGAAGCAGCAACCACCAGTTACGGTTGAGCCTTCCGGCCGGTTCGCAGTTGGCAACGTTGCTGCTCATCGTGGCTTCCGAATTCATCAGAGTGACCTGAATCGATAAACGCGATGCGGCGCGGGTGAATTCAACGGAGATCCACAAACAGTTATCTCATTTCATTCAGGGGCTGTGCCCGGCTCCTGCTGGTCGACCACAGACACCCGCGGCTGCAGCAGGCAGATTTCCCTTAAGATTCCAGCTTGTAGAGCGTAGAACAGACGGGGGACCATCGCTCCCGCTCACCCTGCGGCAATTCGCCGCCGTGCCACATCACGCGAAATGAGGAGAAATCATGCAATACACACGCATCTGGGCTGCTCACACGATTCTGCTGGCTCTTTCTCTTGGCAGTAGCGGCTGCATGGACGCCGTCGATCAATCGAGCCATGCCGACGATTCGGCCGGTGAGACTCATTCCGTCGACAACACGCATTCCGATGCTGCGACGAATTCGCCAGCCGACCTGCCGGACCTGCCGGAAGCGCGAACGATGGTCAAGGTGCACTTCACGGGCGACGCGCTGGGCGGCAATCTCGACAACCCGATCTCGATTACGACCGACAGCATCAACGGCGCACAGGTCACGCTGTCTGGCCGCTTCGTCAGCATGAACGACGAGTGGATCGTCCTCGACTACGACAACGCCGAGAAGTGGATCGTCCGCGAACACGTCCTCTATGTGGAGTTCTCGCGGTGATTGCGTTCGCCGCCTGCGATGGCGTTTAGGTGGCGAGGCAGGCACCCGGCGCGCGGTTGCGCCAGGTGCCTCCGGTGTTTGGACTCAGAGAAAAGGGCGCCACATCTATGAAAGTCCGCGACCGCCCATCCGGCAGGCACAGCCTGCCCTACACTCGCTTTGATTTCAAAACCGACGTCATCGGCCGCTCCGGTTCACGGCCTGGTTAGCCGCCGCTTGGTTCGGGGCCATCGTCATCGGTCCAAGCAATGGCCGCAACTTGTGAATCATCGAGATTCATGTTTGCCGCTTGAGCACGAGGTGAGTAATACCCCGTCCATCGCGGCGGAATCAAAAGTACAGTCTTCGTAGTCAGCGCGACGCATGTCTGCGCCGCGCAGATCAGTACGGACGAATTTGACGTTGTTGTAGAGCGAGGCGCGAAAGTCGCACTTGGCCAACACTGCATCAGTGAAATCTACATTTATGAAGTCATTCCAGCGAAGGTTCGATTCGGTGAGATCGGTGTTCCTGAATGACACGTCGCTAATTTCGGAGCGACCGAAAAACGTTCGAGGGAGGGTGAGATTTGACAGATCAGCATCTTCGCCAAGGAATGTGCGGAAAAAGCTGAGGCCGAGTGGTTCATCGTCTTCCGGTTGAGGCACGTGATCGGGCATCGGTGGATTTTCATCGGTGCCGAGCACCCCAAGTTCTTGAAGGCGGCGGATCGAGGCATCGTAGTTGTGACGGGATTCAACCATCGAGGAGTGTGTGCTTTTGGTGGCTAACGACACCGTTCACGGGGCGGCGACGATTGATTGTCCATTGTGAATTCCGCTCGACTTCGCCGCTCCCGTGCATCGGATTGTTCGTCGGATTGAAGCGGAGTGAAGCGTTGCATTTCGAATCGCGTTCGTTTCCAGTCATTGTACCTAAGGAATCGAGATCGTGGCATCGCTCATGCAGTCATCGACGGATGCCCGGACGAATCTAATCATCATCGTAGTACACAATGTTTTCCTCGAACAATTGCCGGCCCGCATCGGTCATCGAAAACCAAGCCGTTTCGTCATCTTCAGGATAGCCGTTGATGCCGTATCCGTTTTCGTCCATGGCCCGAAGGAATCCGCCAGCGTAGAGATTTCGAATCGCTTCGAGAATTTCGTGTCGGGTTGCCGGGCCATGGAACTCATTGACCTGCGGTTCAATTTGGACGATGGATTCCCAGTCGTCAGCCATCGCGTTCAGCGTGTAAAAGATCAGCGAATCGAGTTTTGGCATCGGTTGGGTTTTTGCAGGATGAGATCATCCGACGAACGTTGCGGATGAGCTGCCGGCCTATTGAACCCAACGTGTGGGGTCGATGGACCGGACAGCTCGATCCGCCAAGTTTGCCACCCACGGAGTTGGGACTGGGCAAACTGAAAGGGTACCGCGCACGGTCGACTCCGCGAACCATTGCGCGTCGCCCGGCGTCCCGGACTTGAGCGGGGTAACCCCGCCCCACACGTCACGGACAAGCGCGGCGGCTCATCCGCAACGTTTGCCAGACGGGTCTGGCAAACGCCACCGTTCACCGGGCCGCGGCGAACGACATTGATTTCAGTTGCCCGCGCGACCCGCGGCTCCGTGTGCAACGGTTGGTTTACGATTCTTTGTTGTTTTGGGACGGCCGGCTAAAAGACGTCGTCCCATTGCATCTCACACCGTCTGTTAGTCGAGTACGGTAGTTGCTGTCGTGATGGCCTGCATGCGCTGGCGGTGAGTAATTCTTGTGTTTTGCCCAGCGGTCGACCAACCAAAGCACGAATACACTCAGACGCCCGGCCCCTTGATTTCAATCTCTTCATATTTCTCATCTTCGTAGGCAGCAACAGGAACGACAGTTTCGCCGTGGCAAGGAATCACCGGAATGTTCCGCGTCATGCGGGCCAGATAAGAAGTGCATCATCACCGAGAAGTCGTCGGCGAAGTGCGGTGAGTCATATTCAAAGAAGACGACGGCAGCGTATTCAGGGTCGGTGCCGTCAAGCAGCGATTGCAGTTCGGCATCGAAGCGATCACTCAATGTCGCCAGATGTCCGTTGACGAGATCGCGAAAGTCTTCTTCCAGTGTCATTTCGTTGATCGCATAACGCCCTGCCGTTCACGCCGCCGCCGAAGGCCTTCTGTTGCGGTGCAGCAGCTTGTTGACCATCGATGGCTCCATTGCTCTACGTCTCGGCAATCGGCACCTGCGGACTTGGCTTAGATCCTTATCACGACTTGTGACCTGCAGCGTTAACAAGGCGCTCCAGCGCGCACGAATCCTGATTGCACCATTACTCAGCTAGCCGAATCTCTGGATTTCACGTCGGAACACAATCGAGACGTTGAAGCCGTCTTCGATGTCGTTGAAGTCCAAACGCACCCGACCGGATGGCCGTGTTTGAACCAGCGACAAGATCTCCCCACGGAGCGAGACTCTACTTGACGGTAGCGGTACTCGCAATCGACGGAAGCCGCGAACCATTGTACTCTGATCGTGGTGCATTGAATGGGTGGGGACGAGTATCGCCTGGAGTTCGGCCGAAGTCGATAGGGTTCCAAGTCATCGTCATCATGTCCACCTCAACTCGATCAAGGTCTCCAGCGACAGTTGGTCAGGAACGGCGGCGGCCGCAATCGGCCTTATCGGCAAATTCGATATGGGTTCTCATGGTGGTCTGACATCGTAAAGCGTAGAGTCGGTCGGCTGTTCGCTGCTGCAGCTAGTTAGGCCACAATGTCGTCATGCTAAACGCTCACTTGAAAATCTTGGTGGCCACCAAGACCAAACAAACGATACCAAGTCCCAGCCAGAAACTATGCTATACCAAAACATTCCAGGACTCGCCTCGCGTGAGTGCTTGAACATCGTGACCGCCTTACCTCACGGCGGATTACCGATGACGCCTAGAGCAAGCACACACGCAGCAACTGCCAACTTGTAACACGAATCCGATGGGTCTGGCATAATCTTGGCGGCCAATAACTTGTTTTTACCCCCATACAGAAATCTCGATAAACGCCCCTGCCATGCTCAATAACGTGACGGCGAACTCCACGGGATTAACATAAGGAATTGACAGTGGTTCACTTCCTAGCCGAGCACCACCGTGAGCGTTTGCAATGGGTTTTTCTTATGCGAGTCTATGCGCTCGGAGGTAACCTGCTGAGTTTCGTCTCCGTTCGGCTGTTGAGTTGTTGGTTTGCCGGGTGCCTGGGGTCAGGTTGTCGGGAGTGGACTCGGCTGTCAATGCGAAGCCGACGCGACCGGCCGCTCATAGCTTCACCCGCCGTCCCCCGAACCTGCCAGCTTCGCGCTTGCCAGGACTCGCCCAGCTTTGCGGGCATCGGAGTGCGACTACGCCGCAAGCGCAAGACGCAACCAATTGCGTGAATCGCGATATTTACGAGCGTCGTCCGCGCACTACCGAGAGTTGGCCTTGAGCGACTCCACATCCTGGCGCGGTGGCGTGCCGAACATTCGTCGGTATTCTCGGCTGAACTGAGATGGGCTTTCGTATCCGACGTTGAAGGCAGCTTCCGCGGCCTCCAGCCCTTCGCTCAACATCAGTCGGCGCGCCTCCTGAAGTCGCAATCGCTTCTGGTACTGCAGCGGCGTCATCGCCGTCACATTCTTGAAGTGCAAGTGGAAGGCTGATGGACTCATCCGCACGCGCCTGGCCAGCGACTCGATCTGGATCGTGTCGGCGAAGTGGTCCTTGAGCCAGCGAACGGCACGCGAGATCCGGTAGACCGGAGCACCCGACGTGGCAAGCTGGCGCAGTCGTGGTCCGTGCGGACCCGTCAGGACACGATAAGTGATTTCACGCAGCAGCAGAGGGGCCAGCGGCGCGACGTCCTGCGGAGAGTCCAGGAGTGAAACGAGTCGCGTCACTGCATCGAGGAGTTGTGGATCAAACGGACCGACGCCGAGCGCTCGCGCCGCCGAACTGTCTGGCGCGGAAACTGCGCCATCCGGCAGCAGCTCAGCGACCACTCCCGGATCGATAGTGATGCGCAGCATCAGGCATGGTCGGCTGAGCGAGGCTTGCACGACTCTGGCCATAACAGGCAGATCGACCGACACCAGCAAGGTGTGAGCGGCGTCATGTCTGTACTTGTCGTTCGCGAGAACGACTTCCTTCGCACCTTGCACGACGATGCAAAGCGACGGCTCATACACAAACGCCAGGAACTCGGATTTCTGCGATCTTCGAAACAGCGTAAGCGCGGAGACACTCGTCTCGTGCTCGCCGTCGGTGATCGTGTGCCGTTCGACGGCATCGGCCAGCGTTGTCAGTTTTTCCCCGATACGCATGTGGTCTCTCCGGTGTTCAATAGGACTTAGTCGCCTTTCGCTCCGCGAAAGTCGCGTCGGCATTCAAACAGAACGCGGCAACTCATCGACTCTCACATCATCGTCTCTCTTGAGGGCCAACGCTACTTTCGCTCCGCGAAAGGCGACGATGCCTGGAGGATTAGGCAAGCGTCAAAGAGGATCATGTTAGTCGCCAAGCAGTCGTAATGTGTATCCTGACAGTTCGAGATTAATCCATACTCTGCGAGGTGTTTCCATGAAATCGTCCACGCCCTGTGCCGTTCTGCTTCTTGTTCATGCGATGGTCTTCAGCGATGCGTGCCGTGCCGCCGACTGGCCGCAGTGGCAAGGGCCCGATCGTAACGCGATCTCCCCCGAGACCGGACTGCTTCAATCGTGGCCTGATGCTGGTCCGCCACTCGCGTGGAGAATCGATGACCTTGGCGGGGGAGATAGCGCGCCGGCCATCGCCGATGGAAAGCTCTTCGGAATGAGCAATCGTGACGACCAGGAAATTGTCTGGGCACTTGCCGAAACGGACGGCGAAGAGATTTGGTCGACACCATTGGGCGCTGCTGTCGAACAAGGTGTTCCACAATCACGAGAAGGGCCGGGTTGCACTCCCACGGTCGATGGCGATCTGTTGTACGTCATCGGCATGGGAGGCCGAGTCGTCTGCTTGAGTACTGATGATGGCGAGATCATCTGGGAGCGAAGCCTTACAGAGGATTTCGGCGGCACGGTCCCGATGTGGAGTTACCGCGAATCTCCACTCATTGATGGTGACCAACTCATCTGCACACCCGGCGGACCCGAGGCGATGATCGTCGCGCTCGACAAGTCGAATGGCGAAACCATCTGGACATCTCAGGTGCCCGGCAGTTCCACACCGCCGGCTGGTGGCACTCCCCGTCGTCCCAGTGGAACCAGTAATCCCCAACGACCAACAGAAACGAACAATGCGGCTCCGGCGATTGCGGGAACCGAGGATCCAGAACTGTTTCAGAGCGAACACTGGGGCATGACCGGGTTTTCTCGCGAGGTGCCGAATGGTGAATATGTCGTGAACCTCTACTTCGCGGAGACGTATCAGGGAATCACAGAGGCCGGGCAGCGCGTCTTTACTGTCAATGTCCAGGGGCAAGAGTTCGCCGACTTCGACATCTGGGAGAAGGCCGAGGGGCCAAATCGCGCGTATGTCGAATCTGTGAATGTCGACGTGACTGATGGCGAACTCAACATCGAGTTCACTGCGCAGGTCGAGAATCCCGCGATCAAGGCCATCGAGATCATTCCTCAGTCCGAGGATCCGGAAGATTCAGAGACGATCCGCATCAATGCCGGAAGTTCGACACCGTTCACCGATTCCGATGGTCAGGTCTGGCTGGCCGATAGCGGCTTCGAGGGGGGTCAGACCAACCCGGGTACGTCTGGTTTCGGCGGACAGGCTGGTCAAGGGGGTGGTCGTCCGGGTGGATTCGGTGGCGGTCGCGGCGGATTTGGCGGGTTCACTCGTTCCGACGCGGCCTACTCATCCGTGATCGCGATCGAGCACGAAGGACTCAGGCAGTACGTGCAGTTGACCTCCAGCGCGCTGATCGGTGTGTCGGCAGACGACGGCACGTTTCTCTGGCGATACGATCGACCCGCCAACGGCATGGGCATCAGCTGCTCGACGCCGATTTATCAAGATGGCCTGGTCTTCGCCGCTTCGGCCTACGGGGCGGGCGGAGGCGCGGTGCAACTGACGCGCAACGACGACGGTGGTGTCACAGCCGAGGAAGTCTATTTCAGTCCCGCGATGCAGAATCATCATGGCGGAATGATCGTCGTCGACGGTTGTCTGTATGGAGCGAACGGCGGCAATGAAGGGGGTTTTCTCACCTGTCTCGATTTTCAAACAGGCGAAATCCTGTGGAGAGACCGCGACGCTCCCAAGGGTGCCTTGCTGATGGCGGACGGCAGACTCTATCTGCGAACTGAGGGCGGGACGATGATCCTGATCGAGCCGTCACGCGAAGGACTCGTCGTCCACGGTCAATTCGACCAACCCGACCGCAGCAGCGCCCCCGCCCGGGCCCACCCCATCATCGCCAACGGCAAACTCTACGTTCGCGATCAGAATTTGCTGCTGTGCTATGACATTGCGGCGCAGTGAACGAGTTTTGATGTCCAACACATAGCCTGCAAGGGGATGGCGGCAACCAGAACGCGGCCGGCCTGGAACGACGCGACTCATGTCCCGTCAAGGACATCTGAAAGTAGCTCACCGATTTATCGGTGGGACTTGGAAACCTCACATCACGTTAGTCCCGAAGGGACGACAGAATGTTCTCAGCGTCGAATCAGACCATGGCGGCGGATGCAGGTTAGTTGGACTTACCAAAGTTCTCTCGCGATTCCGTGTTAACTTTACGAGGCCGCCTTTTGCTCGCTCCCTGGCGAGGCCTCAGGCGTCGTCCGGTGTGCGTTGTGGCGTCTCGATCCCAGCCTCATCCAGTTATGCATCACTTTCATCGGTTTTTGGAGCTTCGTTCCAGTCACGTGTGCTTTGCGAGGTATGCGTCACAAAGTTCAGCGCACCATTTATCTCGAGACCGATGTAGTTTTTATTGTATCTGAATACTGCCTTCGGTTCGATCTCAGAACTATTATCTTTAAGAGATCGTCAGCAAGCGACAGACTTCTTTCGAACCTCGGGGTGTTCTCCCAGAACGCTCGATCCGTTGGTTCCGCAACTGGTTCATCTTCATCGACGAGACCAAAAACGATTTCGTCCATGCCTTCACGAAAGTGAGTGCGTGCTGCTCACCGATCTTGTACGCAGTCTCTTCAATGCGATCGCGGGATCGCTCCATTGATAGTTGTATGACGTTTAGGAATCGCGACGTGATTTCCTCCGCAACTCACTGCCGCATGCTCGTATTGAGGATAACGTTTACGTTCGAGGTCCCAGTACTCGATGGTTCGAATAATGTGGCTTTCATCTGTGGCACCGAGTTGAATCTCAACTTCATATCGTTTGAGTGTCTCTGGATCTTGAAGAAGGAGGTCGAGTCTGCCCGCATGTGGCTGGATTCGCTCTTTATCCTTCACAATGAGATCTCCCAGACCGAGAAGTGAAGGGTCATCAGCGATCTGTTGTTGAACCCATTTCTCGGTCAGGTTCTCGGAGCGCTTGATCGAAATGGATTCAAGTTTCATTGAGATTTCCAACACTACTCTGACGGTGCAAGATGGTGGAGATTCAGACAGAGGATACTTTGCCCAGAATCTCAGTCAAATCACACCGAATTGGTCAGGTCATGACTGTGTCAAAGCGTCAGACGAAGGATGGCGAGCGCAGTGTGAAGCGGATGCCCCCGAGCCGCGCGTGCCGGGGTGCTTCTGTTTCACTGCGCGCACTCGCTACTCATCACGTTCTCAAGCTGTCGGGAGTCGGGCGACGGTATAGATGCAGCGTCCGATTCAAGGAGAAAGTAATGGTGAAAGCGATTCACATCAAGCAGAAGCTAGACAACGAAACGCTCTACCTCCCGCAACTGCCCGTGGCTGGCAGAAATGCCGAGACGTCGGGAAATGCCAAACGGAGCTCAGGAGGCCGCCGCTGTCGACCTGCGAGGTTCCGTGCTGGACTTCAGATCCCTTCGCACCGGCTGCGAGTGCTGACGAGTGGGAGTCGAACGCGTGATTGTGCTCGACACGCATATCTGTATTTGGTGGGCGAATGGAGCCGGCAGCCTGACGCCCGACCACCAGAAAGCGATCGATGCCCATACAGCATCTGGATTAGCAGTCAGTATCATATCCTGTTGGGAAGTCGCCAAACTGGTCGAAAAAGGCAGGTTGACGCTCGATCGCCCTGAGGTGGACCCCATGTGTTGGACAGTTGCGGGGGTTGTTTAGTGGTATGGGGAGGGCCGGCGAGGCCCTTCAATAGGCCTCGTCGCCGGCCACGTTCCTGTGAGGGAGGCATCCACTCACCTCCTGCTTGGCTCGCTTTCCAGTGAGTCGAAACACTTGCTGGTGTTTTTCGACGCTTCGAGGGGATCCCCTTCATCCTTTCTGATGACTCGCGCTGCGTCGGCAGCCACCTTCCTGATACACCGACAACGGCGTCCGGATACCCGGCGATTGATGGATCCGTCGTTCGCTGTAGAACTGAAAGTAACGCCGAGTCCTTCCTCGGCTTCCCAGCCGTCCGCATAGTCTCGCAGGTAGATGTCCTCGTACTTCACCGAGCGGCCACAGACGTTCGATGAGACGTAGTCCACGCACGCCCACCTTCCAGGCTGCATGCTGATCGCCACGCCGCACGAGATCAGACGACCGGTGAACTTCACAGACGTGAACTGACTCCCCTGGTCGCTGTTGAACACTTCCGGGCGACTCTGGGAGAGAGCGTCGTCCAACGCTTCCAGGCAGAAGCTCCCGTCGAGCGTGTTGCTCAGACGCCAACTCAACACATGTCGGCTGAACCAGTCGATGATCGCCACCAGGTACAAGAACCCCTGTCGTGCGGGATGTAAGTGATGTCGGTACTCCACACGTGATCGGGATATCGGATCTCCACATTCCGCAGCAAATAGGGGTAAATCTTGTGTCCTGTCTGGGGCCGCGTGGTGCGACGACCGACGCAACTCTCGCTCTCGATTCCCATCGTCCGCATCAGTCGTTGGACCCGCTTGCGATTCGCCACCCCCAGCGTCACCGCCATCCGGCGTGAACCATAAAACGGCGTCTCCAGATACTTAGCGCGTCGATGCGACGCATCAACGCCAGGTTCTCGGAGGTCTCTTCGCGGGCTGGTAGTACCACGTGCTGCGTGAGAGACCCAGCAACTCGCATTGCCGGATGATGCTCAGATGAGCATGTTCGGGTTCGATCCATGTGCGTCGTGCCTTCCGTGTTAACCGAGCGCGCGGACTTTTTTTGAGCCACTCGACTTCCATCTTCAGCCGACCAATCTGCTCGTACAACTCCTGTTCATCGGCAGTCTGCGTCTCCTTCTGGCGTGAGCGTCCGTCCGCGAACAGGTCGACCGCACCCTCCAGCAACTGCTTCTTCCAGGCGGTGATCTGACTGGCATGGACCCCGAACTCCGACGCCAGTTGAGCCGTCGTCTTGTCCCCACGCACGGCCGCCAAAGCCACCTTCGCCTTGAGAACTCCCCCCAACACCCGACGTTTCCTGCTCATCGCAACCTCCATGTCCAGAACACCCAACACTCCGCCACATCCCAAAAAACAAACCCAACCAATACCACCTTATCCCACTGTCCCAAAAACGGGGTCCATCACACCCAGCCACCGATTGGATTACCGCTGCACTTCGTTTGCCAGGAGTAGTGTTGCAGCCGCTGACGCCGGAAATCGCCGTTGCTGCTTGCGAACTGCCTCGACCAATTCACAACGATCCGGCAGACCAGATCATCGTCGCCAATGCGCGTCTTCTTGATGCCCCCTTGTTGACCGCCGACGACGACTGTTTGTCATACTCCCACGTTCGGTGAATTGGGAAGGCGAAAGCGTTGCTAGAGAGTAGCCGGCTGGGTGGCGGGAATCGGGTCGCCATGGGAAAGCCTTGGTTTCCGTGACAGTAGAGCATGGCAACCTGCCCCCAGCCTGCGTGCAACCACGCTTACTCAACACCTCGGCCTGGGGGCTCCCCGTGGTCGAACCGGCTCCCGATGGTCGACCCCAGCCACCCAGCCGCCGCGCCACCACCCAGCCAATAGTGCGGAGAGCGACAATCGAGATCGTCAGTTACGATCGGTTAGTTTAGCAATGATCGGGATGCCACCAATCACTAATGCAAAGCCCGTAAACGAGCCACACAATGCTGCCAAGCCAAATAGGCAAGTCTAACAGCTCGCGGTAAGCCACAATAAATCCGCTTAATGTGACAATAAGGAGCACTTTCATGAACAACGATGTGATCTCCATTTGTCACTCTTTACTCGTTTCGGCGGGTGGCATGTTTCGGGCGCCATGCCTGCATCGCGAAGCAGGGCAGGCATGGCGGGCGGCGCGGGAATTGGCATTGAAGTCGTCCCAACCACCGGTGCCAGAATTGCGAGTCAAAGTCGCCAGGACACCATCACTGATCTCTCACACCCGTTCGTGTGCCACCAGATCCTCGTACGTCTCCCGTTTGCGGATGAGTGTTGACTCGCTGCCGTTGACCAGCACCTCGGCCCCTCTTGGCCTCGCGTTGTAGTTGCTGCTCATCGCGCTGCCGTAGGCTCCGGCGCTGAAGGTGGCGAGCAGGTCGCCGCGTTCGACGGGAGGGAGCGAGCGGTCTTTCGCGAAGTAGTCGCTCGACTCGCAGATCGGGCCGACGACGTCGGCTCGTTCGCAGCCGGGGATGTCGGTTTCGACATCGGCGGGCATTGCGACGCTCGGCTTGACCGGCCAGACGCGGTGGAACGAATCGTACATCGCCGGTCGGACGAGGTCGTTCATCGCTCCATCCTGAATGATGAACCTCTTCCCCCCTTCCCTTTTCGTGTAGATCACCTGAGTCACCAGCACCGCCGCATTACCGACGATCGAGCGGCCTGGTTCGAGCGCCAGTCTGCAGTCGGCTTCCTTGATGTAGGGGACGATCACTTCGGCATAGCGGCTCGCCGGCGGGGCTTCGTCGCCGCGATAGCTCAGTCCGAATCCGCCGCCGAGGTTGATCCAGTTCGTCTTGTGCCCGCGCTCGCGCAACCGGCGAACCACTTCCACTGCCTTCTGTGCAGCCGCGTGATAGGGATCGGTCGTGAGGATCGGCGAGCCGAGATGCATGTGAATGCCCCGCAGTTCGAGATGCGGATCGGCCAGCACCTTCTCGGCCAGTTGCTCGGCTCGTTCGATATCGATGCCGAACTTATTTCCCTTCTTGCCGGTCGTGGTTTTGACGTGCGTCTTGGCATCGATATCGGGATTGAGCCTGAGGGCCACCGGAGCCACTTTGCCGAGCGAGGCCGCGACGCGCGAGATGGCATCGAGTTCCGGCTCGCTCTCGACATTGAACATCAGAATGTCGGCTTCGAGGGCGAAGCGGATTTCATCATCGGTCTTACCGACACCGGCGAAACAAACTTTGCTGGTATCTCCCCCAGCCTGTTGAACGCGAAAGAGTTCGCCGCCGGAGACGACATCGAAGTTGCAGCCGGCATCCGATAAGACCTTGAGCACTCCCAGGTTGCCGTTGGCCTTCACCGAGTAACAGACCACGGGATCAACAGCCGCGAAGGCCTGGTTGATGGCGTCGAACTCATGCACGAGTTTGGCCCGCGAATAGACCCACAGCGGCGTCCCATACTCTTCAACCAGCCGGGAAATGGGGACGTCTTCGCAGTAGAGTTCGCCGTTACGAAAAGTGAATGGGTTCATGCTGTGTACTTCGATGGTGAATGCGTATTGAAGACAGCATTCTATCGACCCAGGTTCGGTCACCAAACCGAAGCGGCAGGCGGACCGAGTGGAGTGAGTGAATATGGAATGGAGAATACAGATTCTTCCTCTCCCCCACAGAGAAGCGCTGTTCGCGAAGACGCATTGCCGTGGAGGAGAGGGGCGCACGCAAAGCCGCCGCAACGTAATCCCCTCACCCCATCCCTCCCCGCTGGAGACATGGATTGAATAGACAGTCGTCAGCTGGGGAGAGGGGGTGAGCATCTTTCGATGTGCTCACCCATGGACGAATTGATTCTTCCTCTGGTGACGAATGAGCAACATCCTGCTCTCAAGCCATCCCGAACAGTACGCCGCCCGCGAGGAAGGCGGCGATGAGGGTGCCGACGAGCAGCAGGGACCAGCGGATGGCCCAATGTCGAACGCCGATCCAGTGGAAGTAGGCCTCGGCAATAGGCCCACCCAGGAAGCAAATGTTGGCGATGATCGCTCCTCCTGCGCAGACCGCCCAGAACTCGAACGTCTGAAAGATGGCGGGTCTTGTCTTATCGATCGCATACACCACCAGACTGATGAGCGCTCCATTGTAAAGGATGCGCAGCTTCTCCCACTCGATGCAGATCCGCTTCGCTGCCTCAAGAAAGGTGGGCGAAGGATTGAGTTCGACGGAAGTGTCGGGGTACGGAGTCGACATGCGGGTGATTACAGCAGGTATGATGGCATGATTGCAATCACAATCTGTCCCAACCACGAAAATCATGCCGTGCCGACCTTGGGCAGAAAGCCTTGCAGGGGGTCGACTTCGCTCTTGAGGTTGAAGAACTGCGGATCCTCCAATCCGAAACCGTTCGCCACGCGGTTGAAGAACGCGAACATCGCAATGATGTAAACTGCCTCGGCAATCTGAGGTTCGCTCCAGCCGGCATCACGCAATTTCTGCACCTCGTCGGCTGTGTTCTTGTAGGCCTCGTGGGTGAGTTGCTTCGCGAAGCGGAGCAGCACCTTCTCGGATTCAGTAATCGGAGCCGACTCGATCTCTCCGCGGCCGATGGCGGCGACGGCATCATCTTCGGCGCCATGCGTATGCAGAAAGTAGGCGTGTGAATGCATGCAGTAGGGGCAACGGTTCTGCCCTGAGACCAATGTGGCGATCATCTCCTTGGTTTTTTCGGAGAGGTGGCCGTCGCAAAAATGGATCTTCCAACTAAAGTCCATCACCTGCTGCATGAAGTCGGGCCGATGACTGAAGCATTTGATGATGTCGGCCACCTTCGTGCGATCGGGACGCTTGTTGAAGTAGTTGTCATAGCCCTCGGCGACTTCGCCCTCGGCATCTTTCTCTTCGATCCATTGAATGAATGGCATGTTGCTGGCTCCGACGATTGAGTTGGTGGCAGATGATGGTCGAAAACACGTGACGGGGAGTTCGTATCGCGATGGATCCGAACTCCCGCGCCTCGTGGATATCACCTCAACTCAAGAGTGAGGTGATCTGGCCCACACTCGCAGTTCGCTGGGTTCAATCCTCTTCAGAGAGCATCAGAATGAGTGCCTGTTCCAGTTCGCGCGGATGGAACCCGAATGGACCTCGGCCGTTCTTAAACGCGATGCGTCCGTCGCTGTCGATCAAATAGAGCCGATTCGGCATGCCACTATAGCCCGCGCCAACGGCGTCGTCGGTGTTGTCGACGAGGAATGGGATATCGAGATCAAGATGCTGCTGACATGTCTGAGCGACGACGAATCGTTCGTTGTTGTCCTGAGGCTGCGCGATCTCAATGCCGGTGCGCTGGTTGCTCATCATCCACCAGCCGTCGGTGGGATGGGCTTCGCGAACGTAGACGAGAAAGAACCTGGCCCGCTCGCCATACCGCTCATAGAGTTTCTCGATGTTCCCCGCCTGAGAGCGAAACGGCCCGCAGGTGAAGTTGCCGAAAATGAGCACGATGGGTTGACCGCCGATCTGCTCCGACAGAGTGACTTCTTCCCCGTCGAGCGAGCGCAGGGTGAAGTCGGGGGCTTCGTCGTTGAGGTTCGGCCCCGGCAGCAACGAACCGATCTCCTGATGCTGCAAACCAAGTATCAACGTGCTGCGGCTGGGAGCATCGGGGCGCGGTGCTCGCGGTCGGCCGTTCGGCTCCTCGGGTGTGAGTTCGTCCCGCACATCATCCAGCGCGAGGAATCCCTGTTCGTCGGTGTCGAGTGATTCAAAGAACTGCTGGAATTCATCGGGGGTGATCTTGCCGTTGGCATCGCGGTCGGCCATGAAGAACAGCATCATCCCTCCTGAGGGCGCGAGAGAGTCCTGGCTCCAATCAAAATCCGACTCCGAAACGCTTCCATCGTCATCGCGGTCGAGCCGGGCAAAATCGTCGTCTGTACCGGTGAACTCCTCGTTCGAGATCTCTCCGTCGCCATCGGCGTCGAAATTGGTAACGGCGTAGTCCCAGCCGTATCGGTTTTGTGCGACGGCCAAACGAAACCAGCCTTCCCCGCGCCCCAGCCGACTCCCTTCAAGAATCGAATCCAGCATGGCTCGGGCTTCGGAGTCTTCGGCAAGCGTAGCAATCAATTCGTCAGCGGCCTGCTGAGCCTCGGGAGAGAGCGGTTCCAGCTCTCGAGTGGGAGCCTCTTCCGTTGCGGTCGCCGGCGCTTCCGGTGCGTCGTCGCCCGAAGTCGATCCAGCGAAACTCAATCCCATGAAAGCCGCAATGAGAGCCCTTGCGGGAATGGATGACAATTCTCGAATCATTTGTGTCGCCTTATAGAGAGGAATCGATGTCGTTGGAGGCTTGATGAACCGAATCAGCCGTCTTGTTCGGCGAGCAGCAGAATTAACGCCTGTTCCAGTTGTCTGGGATAAAGCCAGAAGGGACCGCGACCGTTCTTGAAGGCGATTCGGCCTTCGCTGTCGATCAGGTACAACCGATTCGGCATGCCGCTATAGGCCGCTCCGACGGCGTCGTCGGTCGTGTCGACCAGAAACGGCAGGTCCAAGTCGAGATGTTGTTGACACATCTGAGCGACTTCAAGTCTTTCGCCATTATTCGTTGGTTGCGAGATCTCGATGCCGTATCGGCGATTGTTACGAGAGAACCATCCGTCCTCGGGATGCGTTTCGCGAACATAGACGAGATAGAATTTTGCACGATCCTGGTAGCGTTCGTACATCTTCTCGAAGTCGCCGGCGTGGCCGCGAAAAGGACCGCATGTGAAATTGCCGAAGATCAGCACGATCGGCTGATCGCCGACCTGTTCCGATAGCGTCACGACTTCTCCATCGAGCGAACGCAGTGTGAAGTCGGGGGCGATTTCATCGACGTTCGGACCCGATTGGAGCGAACCCATCTCCTGATTGCGCACGCTCAGCACCAACGTGCTGACGCTGGGATGCTCCGGACGCGGACGCCGACGGGAGTCTCGATCGTCGATCAACGGCTCGTCGCGAAGATCATCCATTGCGAGGAAATCGTGACTGTCGGTGTCGCGAGCGTCGAACCATGTGTTCAACTCCTCGCGGGTGAGCTTGCCGTCGCCATCGCGATCGATCGTTGTGAATAGCAGCCGTCCCGGAGACTTGTCTCCAGCATTGTTCTGAAAGTCGAGATCATCGCTCGTAACTTGACGGTCGCTGTTTCGATCGAGCCGTTCGAAATCGGCGTCGGAGCCGGTGAACTCACTCAAGGAGACCGAATCGTTGCCGTCGGTGTCGTATGTGCCGGCAACATGTTCCCAATCGAAACGAGTCTGAGGTGTTGCGACCGCGAACCAGCCGGTGTCGATTGATGGCATTTCATCTCGGAGAATCGACTCGATCATCGCGCGGGCCTCGGAATCTTCCGGAAGCGTGGCGTCGAGCTCCTGAACGGCCTGTCGCGCTTCGGGAGTCAGCGCATTTGTGGTTTCGTTCGCCGCGACGGAACGATCATCCGCGCGAGTGGGGGCTCCCCACATCGATGTTGTCAAAACCACGAGGACGAAAACGTTGGATTGCGACATCATTGAACTCCTGACGCGGTCGCGTCTGATGAATGAGGATGTAGGATGTTGGATGTTGGATGTTGACTGAGTCGGACACTCGTGACCAATGACAATGCGTGCGATCACTCTCGAAACACGGTGATGACGGGTGAAGTACCGACCTGATACGTGACGGTCTTCTCCCTGGTCTCTGATTCGTCGTCGACGATCGTCAATTTCACTTCGCAATACAGAATCGCGTCGAGCGCTTCGCCGTCCCCTAGAATCTCGAAAGTGTCGAGTGACTTGCCCGTCTCCCAATCAATGTCCTGCACGACGACTTCGGGATCGTGATCGCGCCAAGACGCGATCGTGGCCCCTGCCTGCCAACTGGTCAGCACGGATTCCAGAGTCTCCCGCGCTTTTACAGGCTCGACGGGATGCGGACTTGAAGGAGTGCTGTCGCAGCCCGAGACGACGAGTGTCGCCAACACCAACACTGTCAATTGTGATAACGTTTTCAAGACGACTCTCATGCAAAGTGAGCGCGGTGGAAGAAAGCCGTGATTGCACGCACGGGTGCAATCACGGCACTGTGGCACATCAGGAAGCCTAGAAATCGCCGATGACTTCGCGTCCGTTTCGAGAGCCGACCGCGCGCCATGTTTGCAGGTCGATGTTCTCGGAGACAAAGCGTGCTCCACCGTCGCACAGCAGGATGTGAACGCCTCCCTCGTGCCGGCTGCTGCAGCTCATCGTGGCCTTGCCGACGGGGGGAACCTGAAACCCGCAGGATCGGCTGTTCGGAGTGTTGACGTGCTGATAGGTGTGCTGCCCATGAATCCACGGCGCTCCCATGTGCGTGGGGAATTGATTGGCGAGATTCGTGATGTCGATCGCATCGCACAATTGAATTGCCTCGTCTTGCGTCGAGGGATTCATGGTGGAACGGAAAGTGTCTGAATCAGGAGAGACGCCACCATTATTGCCGTCACCCAAGAGTCGCTCGGCAAACGCCGCGGTCGTTGAAGTACCATCGGTCAAGTCGCGAAACCGAATGACGCTATCGCGGTAGAACAGGCCGTTGTTGCTGGACGTAAAGACGATGTCACTTCCCTTGTTACCACAATAACTGAGCGCACCTCCCGTTTGTGGCTGCTGATTCGCAAAGTCGGACGGACATTTCAGCATCGGGATTTCCACCTGACGAGCGGTCTGATTGCCGGCCGCCATGGCGTCGATGTTGAAGTCGATCTGGTTATACAACGGCCCCTGGTCGAAATAGGGAAGCAGCATGGAGATGGCTGAGTACTTCCCCCCTGACCCGCCCTGCCCGAACGGGAAGCAGTCCATAACATCATGGTAGTTGTGCAGCGCTAAACCCAGCTGATGCAGGTTGTTCCTGCACTGTGTTCGGCGGGCGGCCTCGCGGGCCTGTTGCACTGCAGGGAGTAGCAGCGCGATCAGAATGGCGATGATGGCAATCACCACCAGCAGTTCGATCAGCGTAAATCCTCGTCGACGTTGAGACATGACTGACTCCATATGAGAATGAAAGAAACAATTCCAAAGACGTATCGAAATGCAAATGCAGATAAATCACACAGACTGCGACAGGCATCACCTGCCACGATTTTTTGAATGGTCTCGCCCCATGGGGCGCGCGTAATTGTTCACCGATTGATCAGCGGATTAAGGCGGCGATGACCTGAATGCGCGAACTCATTCGCATCATATTCAGGCACGCGTTTCGCAACGTTCAGATGAGCGCCACCCACCGCTTCTGGTGAGGTGTTCCACACGACTGGCAACTCGATCGGTTGCACAACATGTCGGACGATCATCCGGCTGCAACGCCGCGCAATCGAAATTCGACGAGCGCAGCGTCTCCTCCGCAGACGGGAAGTTAGCCGCGCGGCGGGCGATCGATCCGCGACTCGTAGCCGGTCGGGATCAGCAAGTGATCATCGCCACGAAGTCGTGACGGAGCATCTGGAGTCGGAAGTTCATCACTCAGCGAAGCACACCAGCGCTCGAGATCATACGTCAGCGAACGGTCGGGCGCGCTGGGCAACGGTGCCTGCGGCACCTGTCGACAGCCAGGTCCATGACAGGGAGTCGGCGACTCGCGGTGGCTCTCATCTCCGGGATGAGTCGCTGCACCAGACTCAAAATGGTGACCATTCTCACCAGCGATCATCAAATAGTCGCCGCACGTGGCGTGAGCAACATTCGCGGTCGTATTCGACAATAACACCACTCCCACAGCCAAAAGGCTCGTGAATCCGAAGCGATGTAACTGACGGGAACCGGCCATGAAGTACGAAGAATTATGCAAGAATTGCAATCGAGATCGTTTGATACTACACGATTTAAGGGGAGAGTCAATCAGAATTGCCAACTCGGAGAGCCTGCCGATATGCACTGAACGTAATCAATACTCGTGACATTCTGACTCGTTGACGGCCACCGCATGCTGATTCTAACTTCTCTGCTGGGGCCGTAGTAGACGTGGTAGTTTTCAAGAACCTTTCACTCCAGCTTGGATCGACGCAGCCATGATCGACCGCAGAACATTTCTCGTCGGAAGTGCTTCGAGTCTCTTGGCGATGAAGGCCGGTTCGCTCGTTGGCGGCGATGATTCCGATGAACTTCAGATCATCGACTGTCACACGCACTTCTACGACCCGTCGCGTCCTGAAGGCGTCCCGTGGCCACCGCAGGATTCGTTCCTCTATCGCACTGTATTGCCGGATGATCTGCGGGCTGTGCCGAAGTACCGACCGATTGCGGGGACCGTGGTTGTCGAAGCCAGCGCGTGGGTCGAAGACAACGCCTGGCTGCTCGAACTGGCCGAGAGCGACCCCTTTATCGTCGGGATCGTCGGCAACTTGAGGCCTGATGAACCAGACTATGCAGACAATGTCACCCGGTTCGCGGCCAACCCGCTCTTTCGCGGCATCCGCATTCAGGTGCAGATGCTGCAGTCGCTGTTAGAAGCAGAGAACCTCGCCCCGTTGCAGATGCTGGCCGATCACGATCTGTCCCTTGATGTGAACGGCGGACCCGAGACACCGGGCGTGATCGCGATGGCTGCGCCCCTCTTGCCTGACCTGCGGTTCGTCCTCAATCACATCGGCAATGTGGCGGTCACGAGTGATCCGCCGCCGATGGACTGGGCATCTGGGATCGACGCGGCAGGCGTATGCGAGAACGTTTATTGCAAGGTGTCAGCACTTGTCGAAGGGGCGTCGCGAAACGGAAACGTCGCCCCCGACGACCTCGACTTCTACCGTCCCTACATCGATGTCGTCTGGAACGCGTTCGGACACGAGAAGGTGATCTACGGCAGCAACTGGCCGGTCTCCGACATTGGAGCCGACTACGAGACGCTGCAGCGTCTGGTGCTGGAGTACGCCTTCGAGCAGGGTGCCGAAGCGACTATGAACTTCTGCGCGCGCAATGCAGTTAAGGCGTACAAGTATGTGTCTCGCGTGAATTGAGCGTATCCGCGCGCCCGTCGTGTCGGACCAATTGATTTTTTTGCGACAACGTGCAACACGCCTCGGGAGGCATTATCATCTGCTTTTGCCGGAGTTGTTTCGCACTTCAAGATCAGCAATTCAATTCGTCGCGGCTTGGCCGTCGGCCTTGAGATACTTCTTCTGGAGACAAACGATGCGTCCACGACTGTTGAGTTTCGCGTGCGTTGGCATGTTTATGGCCACGATGGCATCGGCAACCGCTCAGGATGTGAGCGAGTTGCTTCCGTTTGTCCCGGAAGATGCAAATACGATCGCAGTCGTTCGAGCACGTCAGCTCAAGGAGAGTGCCCGGGGCAGGGCCGAGAATTGGTCCGAACAACACGAGACGCGATTTCTCTCGGGTGACTCCACAATCCCTCCGTGGGTGCAACTGCTCATGCGGGCTTCATACGTGCAACCTGGAGGAGGAGGTCGAGAATGGACCGCAGTGCTCCTCCCGGTTCCCGCCAACTATTCGATGGCGGATCTGGCGACACACGAACAGTCGGAGTTGCAGACGATCGGCACGCATGATCTGGTCCTGTCACAACGGCATGGAGGTTACTTCGTGGAGTTGACCGATCCCATGATTGAAAGCACCCGCGTGCTGGGAGGTCTGGCACCCGCTTCGCGACAGGATGCCGCCCGTTGGATTGATGAAACCGAAGCGGCAGCGGGAGCGGTCGGAGTCAGCGACTATCTTGTGCAGGCAGCTTCTGATGAAAGCGTGCAGGTCGTTCTCGCGATCGATACCCATCACATGCTCGATCCCGCGATGATTGCACATCGACTCGACGGATGTGTCGCCCTGCAAGGGCACGACGAAGAGAAGGCCGCGTTGGCGCAAGCATTTACCGAGTTACGCGGCGTCACGTTGTCGATCAGTGTCGACAACGCCGTCTACATGGCTGTTCGACTTGATTTCGATGTTGAATTGGGTGACGAAGCTCAGTTCGTCAAACCGGTGTTTCTGGAGTTGCTCAATGATATGGGTGCGGTGCTGGACGAACTGGAAACCGTTGAACCCTTTATCTATGCCCAGTCGGTGTCACTCGAGACGCCACTTTCAGACGAGTCGCTGCGACGTGTCTTGAGCCTGATCACCGCACCGAGCGCACCCAGTGTCGAAGAGACGACCGTGGCGGCCACAACGGCGGCAACGGATACACCGACGGGAGATACACCGCCGACCGAGACGGAGCCTGAAATCGATATGCATGCTTCACGCCGGTATCTGGACGCCGTGAATCGCAACCTCGATGATCTCTCGCGTGCCTATCAGCGGGCGAACAACTACGAACGGACGGCGCATTGGCATGACAATTACGCGGAGCGGATCGATCGCATTTCGACACGCGGCGTCGATCCCGATCTGGTGAAGTACGCCAATTGGGTCAGTTCGGCGCTCCGGGCCCTGGGAACGTCTCTGCGAGGCACCGCCGTCGATGTCGGCGCGCTGGAAAACACCATTTACTACCACGAGCAGTACTACCCGGTGTATTCCGGTGCACAACTCTGGTGGGGGGTGCCGCGTACCGTGTACGGCGCCTACACCTATGGTCAACCGATGAATGTGCAGGTGCAGACCAATCTGCAGGAAGTCCGTGAGCAACAGGCGGCAGCGGTTCAGGCGAGTTCGCCTGAGCGTGAACAGATCTGGCAGATGATCAACGAAGAGCGATCCGAAACACAAAAAGCGATGATCGATCGCTACGGCACCACGTTCGACAATTAATCGAGCGATTCCAAATCGAGCCGCCGTGACTGGGTAGTCACGGCGGCTCGTTGCGTTTTCAATCAGCGATGGCGCGATCACACCAGGTTTTGCTCACTCAACCGTGAAGGCTCAGCGTATCGCGGCGCGTCTGTCCGGAGAGCGGTGGGACTTCGCCGGCACGCTCGGCGGCGATTGCCTCAAGGCGGATTGCGCTGAATCCCTCGTGCAGCGTCGAGAGAACGCGGGACGTTGACGTCCAACGCTTGAGATCGTCAGTTTCGACATTCTGCAGCGCAAACAGGAGCAACCGCTGCACCTGGGCCGGAACTTCTCCTTGAGACAAGTCGAGGCCGTCGACCAATTGGCCGAGGAGACGCAGCATCCGCGTGCGCGTGGCGGGATCCACTTTCTGACCTGACGCGAGCTGCGATGCTCCCGATTCCGTGCATTCAATCGCTGCTTCGTAGAGCTTCAGCAGCATGTCGATTCGAGTCCAGGAGCCGGCGGCCGATTGTCGGTATAACTGATGAGCGTTCATTGTGGCGTTCGAAGAAGGTGCATCATGCGTGACGGAGTCCACCCGTCGGACTCCGGACCAATTCAAACCAATTAGCGATTTCCAGACAACGAAGTCAGCGACGCCAGTTGAGATCCCAGCAGCGAGCTGGTCGATTGTAGTCCGGCCAAAGCCGACTCGAGCGCGACGAACTGCGAGATCAAGCGTTCCTGCTGTTTTTCGAACAAGGCATTCTGTCGATCGATCGTCGTTCCTAAGGAGTCGAGTTCCTGAGTGTATCGGTCGTTGATTGCGGCTAAGCGACCGGTGTCTGCGGAAAGAACTTTGTTTAGCAACGCATCAAGTTTCCCGCCCACTCCTTTCGTGACGGACAGCTCTGCCTCGTTCCCGGCACCGAGTTGACCGGCTGACAGACTGACTTGTACCTGCAGGTCGGCGGTATTCTTGTTATCGATGCCACCCACCAGAAGCCGACCCTTTCCGGTAGCCGCTTCGGAAACGCCGTCGACAATGAATTCTCCCGCGACATCGACTCCGACGTCCGACTCGCCCCCGGTGAATCCCAATGCCGCGAGTGCGGTGCCTCCACTGATATTCAATGACGACGCAGTCCCGTAGCTTTCGGATGTCACATGAAGTGCATCTCCCTCCAGGTTGACGAGGACTCCACGTCCGATCAGATCAGGATGCGCATTGACCGCCCCATGCACGAGGTCGGCCAACTCAGTGCGCGTGTAGTCGCCGTGAGCGAGTGTGACGGAGATCGACGCCCCGTCAACGGTCAAATCAAGCGTATCACTGGTGCCGTCGATCGTCGTGGATGCGGCGAGTGTGTTGCCGGCTGTCAGCGAGGCCTGCTCGGCTGCACGCGTGACGTTAATGCCATAGGGAGTCGTCGACGCCTGTGTCCGGGTTGAACCTAGAATAAAACGCACCGAGGGATTTGTGGAAACAGCATCGAGGCCGAAGATTCGGCGAGCGTCAGCAATCCCAATGGCAGGATCGCGTCCGCTTAACACATCCTCGAGTCGTGAGGAGTTGAGCGTGAGTTTCCCCGTGTCCCCCACGCTGATACCGAGCCGCGACAAGCGGTTTGCGTTCGTCGGCAGTCCTGAAACCGATCCCAGCACCGACTCGCGAAGAGAGTTGGCAATGTCGATGACCGAACGGTCGCCGATCAGGACGCCGGATTCATTGGTCTCGGGGTCGAACTTCGTCAAAGCGGAAATGGTGTCGAGGAGGCTGTTATATCCGTTGACGAAGTCTTCGACCGCTTCGACCGCGGAACTGGTATCGGCCGAGACGACTACGGTCAATTCCGTCGATGGGTCCGCCTGTTTCAGATTGAGCGTCAATCCCGGGACGGCATCCGTGATGGTGTTCGTTGCGGAGGAAATGGTGATTGCTCCCGCACCCGAGCCAAGCCGAACAGTTGCGTCTTGCGCAGCCTGCACGGGATTGCCGAAATCAAAAGTGGGTTGTACTGCTGATCCCGCCGACGCTCCCAGGTTATTCGTCAAGGTGATCGCACCGTCTGCGCCAGACTGTTTCGACGACAGCAGAACGCGGACGCCACCAGTTTGTCCATCGTTGATCAAGGCTGCCGAAACGCCCGTGTTAGCGTCGTTGATGGCATCGACCAAACCTTGAACCGTGTTGTTTGTCGAATCGATTGTAACGGTCGAATCCGACTGCTGGCCGAGCCTCAGGTCGATCGTGCCTTGCGTAATCTCGGCGTTTGCAGACGTGAACGACTGGCTGGAGACTTGGTGCGCCCGTGCCAGTGTCTCAACGGTGAGCGTGTAAATCCCGGGGGTCGCGCTGCTCTTCGCCGTCGCGGCGATGCGGTCCTCGTTGCTGACCTCGACAACACGTTGGTCGAACACGTTGTTTTGGAATCGCCCGAGTCGTGAGGCAGTGGACCGAAACCCCGCCAATGCCCCCTCGAACGCCTTGATGGCCGCCTGTTTGGTCTGAACCTTCGTTCGCTGCTGCTCAAAGAGATCCACGCGCTTGCGCTGGATATCGAGCAAGCCCTCGATCACCTTTTCGGTATCGATCCCAGAGATCAGGCCGTCGATCGTAAGCATGATGTCCCTTGGGTGGCGTCGCGAATTGACGACTGCTGAAGGGTGGGCGGATCCTGCCCCTCGATTTGCCCTCTTGGCATTCAAAGTGATCGAATTGCAACCGCAATGCTTGCGGAGTTCTTGGCGATGTGAACGCGTTGAACACCGATACGACCGTCACGACCCGCGCGGCGAGCAATATCAGAACCCGTCCTTAACGAATCAAGTTGTTAAGTTCCTGGAGCACTTCGTCGGTCACTGTGATTGTTCGCGAATTCGCCTGGAAACCGCGCTGTGCGATGATCAGCCGCGTGAACTCTTCGGCGATTTCGACGTTCGAGCTTTCCAACTGGCCGTTGACGACGCTGCCACGTCCGCCCGTCAGGCCTGGTCCGACATCGACAGGGCCGCTATTCAGCGAAGCGATGTACTGATTGTTCCCCTGAGAAAGCAGCCCCGACGGATTGCGAAAACTCGCGATGGCCAGTTGAGCCAGCTCGAACGACACTCCATTGGTCGCCACCGCGTAAATGAGTCCGTCGGAATTGACCAGCAATGACGACACGGTTCCCGGCTCAAAACCATCTTGATTGGAAGTGAGCGATGACAATCCGCCAATCTGCGTGAGACCGCTGAAGCCTCCCGACTGCCCGAAGTCGAGAGTCAACGTCTGAGTCGACGAGATACCGGGAAACTGGAAGGTGAGTGCCGCGTCGTCGATGCCCGTCCCCGAGACTCCCATGAAAGAGCCGTTCTCATTCATCTCGATACCGCGCACGACTCCATCGATCACTGTACCCGTGGCCGACGAGGCCATCATCGTCCACGTGCCGTCGACTTCCTTGTTGAAGTCAAGCACGACCCGGTGGGCATTCCCCTGAAGATCGAACACGTCGACAACGTGTTGCGCGATGTCCCCATCGGAGCCGGCCACTGCCACGGACAGGTTGACGCCGGCAAAATCAAAGTCACCCGCGTTTCCCGTGCCGTTGTCGAGGTTGAGACTCGCCAGTGAATCGCCGGTGGTATCGGTGACCAACTGCAAATGGCCGGCCGCATCCAGTGACGCGGTCGCTCCGGTAAACGCCGCATCGATGGCGGCAATCAGGTCTCCCACGGTCGTCGTACCAGTCACGGCGAGCGAAACGCTGATGGGAGTTCCGTCAGCGTCCGTTCCGGTAATGTCGATCGAGTCACCGGCGGTGTAGGGAGTCGTCACTCCATCGAGACCGTTGAGGAGGTCCGTCAGGGCGGCAGGGCTGCCGCCGACGTTCCAGGGACTATCGGCCAGCAGTTCTTCGCTCGTCGCGGGAAGCAGCGACGGAGAAAGATTTCCTTGAATGGAGACTTGTTGTGTCGCCTGGCCGGGGATCAGCGATCCGATGGGAACACGTACCGAGTCGTCTCCCGTGACCTGAAAGCCGACCTGCCCGGTTGCCGGCTCACCGACTGTCCCCGTCCGAGTAACGCGATCTCCCGTCGTGGGATCGACGAGGATTCCATTCGAATCGAGTGCGAATGACCCCGTTCGGGTAAAGAACTGGTTGTTGCCATCGGAAAGCACAAAGAACCCGTCACCGTCAATCGCCATGTCGAGCACTCCGCCCGTCAACCTCAGTTCGCCCTGTGTGAAGTTGGTTGACGTGCCGGAGAATTTGACCCCGTTACCGACTTGCATGGGATTCGTTCCGCCGCGTTGCCCGGCAACTCCTGCCGTCGCGCCGCGCAACGTCTCGTAGACCAGGTCGGCAAACAGCACGTTTCGCGCCTTGAAACCAGGCGTATTCATGTTCGCCAGGTTGTTGCCGACGACATCGAGCATCGCTTTGTGCGCGAGAAGGCCCGACACCCCGGTCATTAATGAATTCGCCATGCCTCGCCCCCTCGGGAAGTTTCAATGATGTGATGCAATGCCAGTCGACTCAGATCTGCGACTGAAGACTGACGCGATTGACGTCGGCAAGTTCGATCAGTCGGCCGTCCACATTCAAGAGGATTCCATCAGCGGAAGTTTCGATCCCCTGCACGACGCCCACCACAGAGCCGGAATCCGTGCTGGCCTCGATTTCCTTGCCGAGCAATGGGGCCGAACTCAACAGATCCTGACCTTGCAGGTAGGTGGAGAAGTCACCGCGCAATCCGTTCAGCGCATCCAGCATGGAGAATTGCGTTAACTGCTGGACGAATTCGGCATCGTCCACAGGTTGCAGCGGGTTCTGGTTCTGCAACCGTGTCACCAGCAACTGCATAAACGTCTCGCTGTCCGCGGACGATCCAAAGCCGACGCCTTCCATGTGCATTTCTCCGTGATGAGTCGAACATCACCGTCTTCGGCATATGCAACCTGCGGTCCGTAGCGATGGCGCGGAAGATGAGCGACCAATCCGCGATTTTCGTGAGCCAGCAGTCAGGGTCGTTGTTTCCGGAATCCGGATCCCGGAAAGTCGTTCCACGATCCGGAAAAAGATTCCGCCCGCGGATTCAGCATCCGCGCGCCTGCCACCTTCGCATTCAGGAAGTCGACGCTGCGAAAGAGTGTTTGCGAGCGATTATGCATCGGAAGACAGCGGCAGTTTGATCGCCGACTCGTCAGCACACTCCCGTTTCTGCTTGCGAATCACCGTGCAGCCGGGGACTTCATCTCCAGAAATCAAGACGACGCGATTCCGCCCCTCTTTTTTCGCTTGATACATCGCCGCATCGGCCGTCGTGATTGCCAGTTCGCGCACACCTCGCGTCTCGGTGAACGGGCCAATGAGTGCTGCCCCGATGCTCACGGTGACAGAGACGTTCTCGCTGCCGCATTCAAACTTCAGCGATTCGATCGATTCTCGCACGCGCTCGGCCACGACATGCAGCGTTTGCATGTCGGCGTCGGGGACAAGGATCGCGAATTCCTCTCCGCCAAAGCGACCCACGATGTCGTTCCCACGCACCTTCGTTACGATCGTCTGTCCGATTTGTCGCAACACATGGTCGCCCGCCAAGTGGCCGAACGAGTCATTGAGTTTCTTGAAATGATCGACGTCGGCGAAGAGCAGCCCAATGCACTTGCTTTGCGCTGCCGCCGAGTTGATCTGCTCATTCATGCGTTCGAACAGGACATCCCGCACGAACACGCCCGTCAGGGCATCGACTTGCGATCTCTGGATGACTTCCTCCAGTCGCTTCCGAAGTCGATTATTCTCCCGCATCAGTTCGACCGACACCGATTCGGAACTCGTTCCGTCGTTCAATGTCATCGCGATGGCGGCAACCTGCTGCATGGCATCGCTCATCATCTCGGTCGGAGAAGTGAGCTGTTTTGTATCGATGCGGAACAGGTCTGCCAGGCCACCCAGTTTCTTGTGGACCGCATCGAGCATTTCATCGGAATGCGGCGCTTGTTCGGGACAGCATGCGAGGATCTCCTCGAGCTTGATGTGGCACATGCCGCGATCGCCGTGGCAGAAGTACTGGCCGACGAGCGAAGCCACTTTCAAGGCCAGTTCCAGAGTCATCTCGGATGCGCGTGCGTCAGGGATTTCGCCGATGTCGTGATGCGCCGCCACGGCGGATATCGTCTGCTGCGGGAATTTCCATTCCGTCAGCATGCCGCAGGCGACTTCGACGTGCGTCATGTCGAAGGCTTCTTTCTCGACGTCGATCAGGTGTTGGTCCCCTTCAATGCAAAGTTCGATCACCGTCGCGTAGTCATCGGCGTAATTCTGCAGAAAGTAGAGGCGGCCGAGATCCTGGAGAATGGCCGAACAGAAGTACTCACTTCGGTTCTCGGGGCAGAGTTTCTCGGCGAGATACTCCGCGGTAATCGCCTGAACAACCGACTCCATCCAGAAGCTTTGAAAGTATTTGACGAGTCGCTTGTCGCCCACGACCGCCTCGGACAGGCTGAACGTCAGGGCCAGGGTGGATACCGTCCGTTTGCCAAGGAGAACGATTGCGCGATCGACTTCGGAGACAGGACGTCCGATGCCGTATTGCGCCGAGTTTGCGGCCCGCAACACCTTGCCGGCGGTGCTGGGGTCGAGCCGGATCACATTGCCGATCTCTTTGACACTGGCATCGGGATCGGGAATCAACGCCAACAGCTTCGCTGCCACCGATGGGAGTGTGGGAAGCGGCTTCTTGGAGGCAACTGGAGTCGACATGTGAGAACTTTCTCTAGGGGCAACACTCTGTTGTAATCGTGCGTCGATGTCGGTCGGACGAAGACCTCCTACAGATCCAGTGAGCTGAATCGCAGAATCGAAGCAAGCCGAACTCCCGCATCGCGCTCAAGTTCGCAGCCGACGCGAAAACATTCGTGATCGGCTTCTCTGCACCAGCGAACGACGGCACGAACGTAATTGTCAGGCGTGCCGATACAGATTGCCTCTCCCGTAGTCATGTGATGTCGCGTGAGAAACTGCGCGCCATTCCGAGAATAGTTGCCGACGACGACGTCGAGCCTCTCTTCGGTTTCGTCGGCCCATGCACGCAATAGCCACTGGCCGTTGAATCTCAATTCCTTGCGGTGATCGTCCCAATAGTGATCCAGCCACTCCTGGGGCAACACGCTTCGCAGAAAGACTCCGCATTGAATCACGCCCAGCACTTCGGCGGACCAATGCACCATGCCGAGCGTGGCGATCTCCAGATCGTGCCGCGCGGCATAGAGGTGCAGATGCAACATCGTCCCTGGTGGATAGAGCTTCGACGTTGTGAACAACACGTCCTTGGGAGCGAGTTCGATCAGGGGGCCAGTGAGTGGAGGGGCTCCCGGCGTGTTGTGAAAGATGCTGACACCTTTAAGGGCGTCAACCTTCGGATCAGGCGTCGGAAACGCTGAGGAAGGAGTGGCAGACATGTACCAGCCTCTTGGACGGACTTCGATTGATACCGGTGTTGCACCGGTGAAATGACAGGCGCAGCGGTCCGTGCCAATTCGTACGCCGATTCTTGCCGGCGGACGGAGTAGCTCCTACTCCCAATATCGATGGGATCCCCGACAAGTTGCCTAACTTTCCTGAATTATCACCGACTGAGTGATTGCACGGCCCAGACGGAGTGTTTTCATGCACACGGGCGGGATAGCACCGCAGGCCTCCGCGTAATCCTTGAACTGCAAGGGATACAACCTCTGTGCGACCGTATCGGCTGCACCGACTATGCGGATTATGACGATTCTCCGAGCATGATGGAGATCCCTCAACTCGCGAACCTCAAGCATCTGCTGCAAGCATCGGCCATGCAGCATCAGGTCGTCAGTCACAACATTGCCAACACGAACACGCCGGGCTATCAGCGGAGAGAGGTCGATTTCTCGGCAGTCGTCGCACAGCTTGATGCTCGCGGGTCGCAAGCAGCGAAATCAGAGTCAGCACCTGTGATCATCGACTCACTCGCGGCCGCGCGCCGCGACGGAAACACAGTCGATCCTGACCGCGAACTCTCGGAATTGTCAAAAAACACCATGAGATACCAAACGCTTCTGCAACTGGCGGCGCACCAGTTGGAGCAGTTGCAGATCGCAATCGGGCCGTCGTAACACCGGCATTCGTTGAAGTTGTTCAGGCTTTCAGGCAGGGGGAATTCGATGTTGGATCGCATGTTTGCCGCCGGTGACATTAGCGCCTCCGGTCTGGCCGCCGAACGAACACGCATGCAAGTCGTGGCGAACAACATCGCCAACGCGAATGCCACGCATGGCGACAACGGCGAGCCGTTCCGACGGCAGCGCGTCTCGTTCGCTCCCGCGGGACCGAGTTTTGCCTCACTGATGGATGGGCCGATGGCGAACATGCAGGGGGTCGAAGTGACGAGCATCAGCGACGACATGAGCGAGTTCCCACTCGTGTTCGATCCAGGTCATCCCGATGCCGACGAGACTGGGTATGTGCGACTGCCCAACGTCAAAGTGATGAACGAAATGATCGATCTGTTGACCGCCACGCGATCGTACGAAGCCAATCTTAAGGCGATGAACAACTTCAAGGAGATGCAAGAGAGCACATTGGGCGTCTTGCGGCAGTTAGGATAATCGATGCAACCCATCAGTCCGTTCACCGGTGCGGGGATGCCGGGCGGGGTCACACCGCCCGGCTTCACGTCTGCGCCGACCGAAGGATCGGGCGGTTCGTTTTCTTCGCTGGTGAAGGGGTTCCTCGAATCGACGGACCAGCGTCAGCAAGTGGCACAACAATCGATTCAAGACGCGGTGCGCGGTGAAGATGTGCAACTTCACGACGTTGTATTGCAACTGGCCGAAGCCGACCTGGCGCTGAAACTGATGATGGAAGTTCGCAACCGATTGATCTCCGCATACCAGGAGATCTCGCGGATGCAAATCTGATCGTGGGGGTGTCGCTCCCCAGGGCATGCGACAAGTGGACATTGGGGGCAGAGGAGGCGAGGCGGACAACGACTGTCCCAATCGGCTCTTACAACGTGAAATGATGACATGGACGTCCTGACCAACTTTCGACAACGCCTGACCCAAAACTGGGAACGCTGGAGCAGCGCACAGCGCAGCTTCTTCGTCGGCTCGATCTGCGTGATTGCCGCGTTTGCAGTCGGTCTGGGCTACTGGTTCACTCAACCGGCCTACGTGCGGCTGGCAAGTGACCTCACGCCGGTCAAGGCCGCTGAAATCACGACAGCCCTTGAGTCGGCGAACATCGACTACGAGCTGAGCCTGATGGGATCATCCATCATGGTCTCTCGCGACGATCTGGCCCGCGCTCGGGGCGTTCTCGCCAATGCGATGCCCGAAAACCTGGATTCGGGTAATTCAGGAATTGGGGGCTGGAACATGAGTCCGGACGGAGACGACCGGACGCGTTCCCTCGAAATTCGAATCGCTAACACTCTGACTCAGATTCGCTCCATCCATTCGGCTACCGTGAACATCGGCCGGCCCGATCCGTCACCTTGGGTTCCACATCAAGGGCAAACAACCGCCAGCGTGTTAATCTCCGCCAGGCCGGGCCACGAGATTACGCCCAAGGATGCTGCCGCCATCGTCGACATCGTCTCGCGCGGCGTTGACAACCTGAATCCGGCCAATATCAGCGTGGTGGATTCCAACGGCCGGCGGCTGAACGTATCGAGCGAGTTGCATGGTGACATTGGCATGCAACAGGATATAACGAATCACATTGAGAGTACTCTGGCGGCAAGGGCGGAGAACCTTTTGCGTCCACTACTTGGCCCCGACAACGTCGTCGTTACGGTGACCGCTGATATCGACTTCGACCAGAAGGAACGAACGACGTCCAGTCCGGATGCAGGAAGCCGCGTCGCGTTGACGGAAGAATCCTCCAACACGACGATCGAGGGATACGATCGCAGAACGGGAAGTGCCGTTGGGACCGATGCGAATCTGACGGGATCAGACCCTTCGAACGCGATGCAGAGTATTTCGCAGTCTGCGCCTATCAAAGAGGAAACTGAAACAATCATCACGACATACGCGGATAGCAACACCACCGAGCACATCGTACAGGCTTCGGGGACGATTAAACGTCTCAGTGTTGCGGCGCTGGTCGATCTTTCCGTCGCCCTGGAGGATGCCGGTGACGGAGCACCAGCTCCGACGATCGAACAACTCCGCCCGCAGATCGAGTCTGCCATTCAGGCGGCAGTGGGCTTTGACACGGCACGAGATGATACGATTCAACTGACCGTGGGCCGCATCATCAAGCCCGCCGAAGTCGAGACGCCCATCGTCGCCACCTCGTTCTGGACGCAGCATGTCGAATTGCTGCACAACGTGGCTCTGGGCATCGTCGGACTTTCGGCGTTGCTGCTGGGCTGGCTGATTCTTCGCAGGATCAGCACGCCGGTCATCATCAAGGAAGCTTCGGTGGACGAAGTCAGCGACGCAGCCCGTCGATTGTCTTTGCTGAATTCGCAAGTCCGCGACGATCCGGAACTGATCGCAAAAATCATGTCGAACTGGCTCGGCGATGACGAAGCCGACGGTGCAACGAATGCCTCAACCTCGGCAGCTTCCTCCACACGAGGACGGCGAGCCGCATAGTGAATCCCAAGGAGAACATCGACCGTCATCCAGCAACATGTGACCTATGGTAAGCAGTTATGACTCGGCGTGATCAACAAGCGATCGTGCTTCTCAAACTGTTGGGAGAAGATGGCCTCGAGCCCGTGCTCAGTCATCTTCCACCCGGCCAGGCCGAGGTTTTGCGCCGGCGGATGCGTGAGTCGACCGAGCCGCTGTCGATGGCGATGCAACGTGATGTGATGGCGGCCTTCGAGGAGCAACTCGCACTGGTGAAGCGCGCCGCGCCGCCACCCCCTCCGAAGCTGAAGCTCGTCGTTCCCGACGGACACGACGACCAGAATGATGCCGACGAAGAGGAAGACGCGAAAGCCTTTCAGCTCTCCGACAAGCCGCTGTCCGATTTGGAGCGGATGCCGATCGTCAGGCTGTGCGCGTCGCTGGAATCGGAACAACCGCGAACAATCGCGGTGTTGACTGGCGGGCTTTCGTCGCATCGCATCGCCGAAATCCTCAAGACATTGCCCGACTCACAGCGCGATCAAGTCGTTGTCGAACTGACGCGCGAGTCCAACGTCAGCAGGTCGGTGCTCGAACGCCTCGCCCGAACCGTGTTACTGCGGGCGATTGCCCTTCCGACATCGGCCCTGGAACGCAAGGACCGGATCGAACGGATGGCCGACGTCCTCCGCAATCTCGAGAAACCTCGCCGGCTGGAGCTCTTGACCGCGCTGGAGGAACGCGACCCCGAAACTTCCGAGAAGCTGACGGCGATCCTTTATCGCTTCGATGACGTCCAGCATCTGGACGACTCGCTCATTCAGCGTGTGCTGGCGGAAGTCGACACCGACACGTTGTCAACGTCGCTCTTCGACGCGCCTTTGGAACTCAAGAACAAAATTCTCGGTAACCTTTCGAAACGCGCCCGAGCCGCGATTGAGGAAGAACTGCAGTTTCAAAAGAAGGTTCCGCGAATTCGAGTTGAACAGGCTCGCCGCGACTTCTTGAGGATCGTGGCCAAGATTGATCGGGAGGAGGGCGCATGACAATACCTCCCACGAACCAACAAGCGGCAGTTGTTTGCCGTGTCGCACGTTTACCGCAACAGGTCCAAGTGCTCCGCTGGGGTTCGAAAGGACTTGGCGAGCCGGCGACAGATGTCGTCAAAACCACTCGCGATCCTCAGGCGGAGCAGGACACTCGCCACATTCAAAGCCTCTTAGGCGAGTTGATTGCCACGGTACAGGACTTGGAAGAACGTCGCAGCCAGTCGATTTCCGAACTGCAACAACTGGCGATCGACCTGGCAGTGACGGTGGCATCCGCGGTTGCGGAGACCGCCATCAGTCAAGAAGAGCACGGGATCGACACACTGGTTCAACAAGCCATCAAGCGGATGGGTGTCGGTGATGCCCTTGTCGTCGGCTTGCATCCGCGTGATGTCGCCTTGTTGCAAAAGAAACTCGCTGAAACAGGATCGCCCTGGCCAGAGAACACGGTCGACATTGTCGCCGACGACTCACTGGATCCAGGCAGCGTGCGCGTCACGCGCGACGGCACGGGACTGTTGTCCCGCGTACAGTCGCGGCTGTCCGATATTCGCCGACATCTCATCGAAGGACTCGACGATGCTCAGATTGAACGTCGAAACGCTACGGGAACGGATTCACTCCTGCGACGCTTTCCGAACCGTCGGAGCAGTGCATAGCGCCGGAAATGTGATCGGTGCCCACCTCGAAGCCGCCATGGCAGAAATGTGTCAAATCAGGACTCTTTCCGGGACTTGGATTCCCGGCGAGGTCATCGCTGCGCGCGGCCGAGATGTACGAATCATGCCCTTCCAACGCATTGATCGTCTCGAGCCGGGAGGCGAGGTCGTCGGACTGAATCGTGTCGCGGCCGTTCCAGTAGGCGTCACCCTTTTGGGCCGTGTCCTCGACGGGTTAGGCGATCCGATTGACGACAAAGGTCCGCTGTTCAACAACAAGTGGAGAACAACGCATAACGAATCGCCTCCACCGTTGACCAGAAATCAGATCAACAAACCCTTGAAGACCGGACAACGAGTGATCGACGGATTCTTGACGCTCGGGATCGGCCAAAGAGTTGGGCTCTTTGCCGGAAGTGGAGTCGGCAAGAGCGTACTGATGGGCTCGATCGCGCGCGTTTGTGAGTGCGATGTGCGCGTCGTCGTACTCGTCGGCGAACGCGGACGAGAAGTTCGGCCGTTCCTGGAGGAGTGTCTGGGGCCGGAAGGACTCGCACGCTCGGTTGTGATTGTTTCGACGTCTGACGATCCCGCCTTGCAGCGAATCCACGCGGTACTTACGGGCATCGCCATTGCGGAAGAGTTTCGCGAGATGGGACTGAACGTGCTGATGTTCATCGACAGTCTCACTCGGCTGGCACATGCTCAGAGAGAAATCGGCCTGGCTCGCGGTGAGCCGCCCGGCCAGCGAGGTTACCCACCGTCGGTCATTCCGCTGCTGGCCTCGGTCGTGGAGCGACTCGGACAAGGGCCAGAAGGTTCCATCACCGGCATCATCACGGTGCTGGTTGACGGCGACGACCACGATGAGCCGATCGCTGATGCGGCACGGTCACTACTGGACGGGCATATCACGCTCAGTCGGTCGTTGGCGAGCCGCGGCCATTTTCCGGCTGTCGACATCAGCCGGTCGATCAGTCGATTGTTTCACGATGTTTGCGATGTGGAACATCGCGCGGCTGCTTACGCAATTCGCGAGTTGCTGGCCTGTCACGCGGAGATGTCGGACCTGATCCAGATCGGAGCCTACCAGCCAGGGACATCGCCGCGCGTCGACCGGGCGATTCGCCTGATGCCGGCGGTGAATCAGTTCCTGCGGCAAGACATGGGTGAGGCATCGGAATTGAATGAGACACGTCAACAGTTGCTGCAACTCGCGCGGCAGTGGTCCAACGACGATGGGTCCACTGTGCCGTCGACGGGAGGTCGACGATGACGACACGCAATTGGAAAAGGCTTTCGCAGATCCGAGAGCAACAGGAACGGATGGCCCGACTCAAACTGGCGACGGCAGCCGGAAGAGTCCGGGAAGCCATGGTCATCCAAGACTCATTTCGACAGCAGGCGGATGCGTCGAATCTGGTTTGGGAACAGTTACTGGGTGCTTCCGTGCAAGCGTCGCATTGGGCCGCGATGGCGAGTGCCAGCGCTGTTCAACAACAAGATCTGCATGCGGCGGAAAAGAACGTGCGGCAGGCGCGGAGCGTGATGGAACACGTTGGCAACGAACATCGCGAGACCGTTGTCGACAAGGAGATGGCACAGACCCTGGTGGACCGCCAACTCGCCGAGGAACGGCGTGAAGCCTGGCTGAGACTTCAGTATCTGATCGACGAACACACATCCGCGTCGCATCATCGCGAGCGCGGACTCGATGACCAGGACGGGTAAGACTGACCCGCATCGGCCTTCAAGGATGAATGCGATGAAGAAGATCATTGGAATTGGATTGGTCGGCATCGTGGCCTTCGCCGCGTCGTTGGGAGCTGGCTGGTGGATGAACCGCCCCGCTCCCGAAGACGCCGAAGAGCAGATCTCGGATCTCTCGCCGCCTGTTCCGAACATCACCGAAACGCAGCCCGCCCCCGCGCCTCATGATGTCGAGACCGACCTGCCGCTTCCGGTTCGGCCGCGGCCCATTTCGACTCAGGAAATCTTTGAGATCGCGATGCGGCTTCAAGACCGTGAAGCCGCGGTGGCACAACGGGAACAGCAGGTCCAGGACCGTGAAGACCACCTTAATCTCGTGTTCAAGGATCTTGAGCTTGAGCAGCAGCAAGTCGAAGGACTGCGGGCCGAAGTGCGTTCGCTGCTCCGTGACAGCGAGCAGTTGTTGACACAACTCGGCCAGAATCAACAGGCACTGACGGCGCGGCAGGCAGAAATGCAGACCACTCTCAGCCAGATCGAAAATGCCGGCAATACTCGGGCGGTCGCCAATCAGCAGAACATCCGCATGATTGCCGACATTTTCAAAGGGATGGAACCGGAAGCGGCAGCCACTCAACTCGAAAGCATCGCCAATGACGGAGACATGGCCTTTGTCATCCAGGTCTATGCACAACTCGAACAGCGCGACTCCGCCGCCATCGGCGAGCACATCGAACCCATGTTGTTCAACGAAATTATCACTGGCCTGAGGGATTACGAACGTCCCGCGACAACGACGCCGACACGTCGATGATGCCGTGCGAACGAGCGGCGTCTCACTAGCCACTTCCCAATCAACACGATCGGTTCACTTGCATGTCGATTGACAATGTCATTCAGATCACAGAGCAACTGCTCTACACGGCCATGCTGCTGTCTTTGCCGGCAGTGGCTGTGAGCCTTGTCGTCGGCGTCGTCATCAGCATTCTGCAGACGTTATTCAGCATTCAAGAACAGACGTTGAGTTTTGCACCGCGAATCGTGCTGGTCGGCGGCGCAATGCTGTTGGCATTGCCCTGGATGCTCGGATTGCTCATCGGATTCACTTCAGACACCTTCGAACTCATGGTGACACTCGTTCGCTAATGGATCAGACAGGAATCATCATCGTCTGGATACTGACGCTCACCCGCGTGTCGGGCTTCGTTGCGCTTTGGGCGCCGATGGCCGGAGATGTGGTGCCACAGGCGGTGCGCGTTGGTCTCATCATGGCGTTGACGTTGTTCTTCGCTCCACCCGCGGACCTGGAGTTGTTGTTGAACAGCAGTCGTCTGATGGAAGACATTCCCATGGTCAGTTTGATGCTGGCCAGTTGCTTCGAACTGCTGATCGGCGCGACGCTGGGCTGGCTGTTGAGCCTGTCACTCCTCCCGGCCCGCATTGCAGGAGCCGTCTATTCGCAGGAACTGAACCAAACGGGAGTGCCGGTTCAGTCATTGAGTGGCGAGGCGTCCTCGGGTCCGCTGGCTCAGTTGTTCGATTCGTTGGGAATGCTGTGCTTCTTCGTGCTCGACTTGCACCTCTGGTCACTCGCCGTTCTGGCGATGTCTTTTAAGGTTGTGCCACTCGGGAGCGGCCCCTGGATGCCCGCGCCCGGAGAAGTCTTCTCGCGTGTGACATTCGCCATCGAGACGGGTTTCGCAAGCGCCGGCCCACTGCTGGTTCTTTCGACTCTGGTGCTGGTCGCGGTTTTGTTCGCCAACCGTGTCGCTCCACAGTTCCATTTCTTCACGCTGGTGTTGCCACTGCGGGCGCTGCTGGGCCTGTTGATGGCGCTCATCACAATTCCTCTCACTGTCTACTCACTTTCCCACGCGATGACCGCGCTGGCTCATTGATCGTCACGATAGATAACCTATGGCCGACTTCGACCAGGATTCGAGAACACTCGAACCGACTCCTCGCAGACGCGAGAAGATGCGGGCCGAAGGGCGCGTGGCCTATAGCAAGGATCTGTCGGCCGCGTTCGTTCTCGGCGTCGCCGTCGTGGTCATCATCATTCCGGCGGTTTCGCCCCTATCGCGTCTCAAGGACGTGGTCGCGCGGTCGGTCACCCCGGTCGACTTGCCGGAATTGACCGTCGGCTCGTTATCGGCGCTGCTCTTCGCGCTTGTGTCGATGGGATTCGAGGTACTCTGGCCGTTGATGCTGTCGATTGTCTTTACGTCACTAGCCATCGGCCTCGCTCAGTCGGGGTTTCGACCGGCGTTCGAAGCGCTGCAGATGAAGGGCGAGAAACTCTCCCCAGCCAACAACTGGCGTCAGTTCCTCTCGATGCAGACTCTGGTCAGTACCGGGGCGGCGACGCTCAAGTTGATCGTCATCCTGTTGATCTTCGGAGCCGCGATGTACCGCGCGGTGCAACAACTGCGTCAAACGCCCGATCAACCGTTTGACGAACTGCTCGGCAGCTTCGCCACGACGGCGGCGCTCCAGGCAACGGGCATCATCGTGGCACTGGCCGTGGCTGATTATCTGTTTCAACGGTTTCGCTTTCAGCAGCAGTTACGCATGACTCCCGAGGAACTCAAACAGGAAATTCGTGAGGAATACGGCGATCCTCAGTTCCGGGACTGGCGAAAACGGCGAATGCGGGAAATTCTCCGTGAGGGTGGAATCGCCGACCTCAAGGATGCCAACGTCGTGGTAACCAACCCGACACACCTGGCGATCGCATTACGATACGTGCCTGGGCGAGATACAGCTCCCCGTGTACTGGCCAAGGGGAGCCAGTTGCTGGCACATCGGATTCGCGAATCCGCTCTCAGCCTCGGCATACCCGTCGTTGAACGAAAACCACTCGCGCGGGCGCTCTACGCGACGGTTCGGCTGGGCGATGAAGTTCCCGTACATCTGTATCACGCCGTGGCGGAAGTCATCCGGCACATCATGGCGTTGCGCAACAAGATTCGACGAGCTATCTGAACATTGAGGGGGGATTATGGACATTGCAACAATCATCGGACTGCTGCTTGGCACTGCCCTCGTGGTCGGCTCTGTGCTGATCGGAGGGGGTGGGCTTGGCCCGTTCTGCGACATTCCGTCGATCATGATCGTCGTCGGCGGTTCGTTCTCCGCACTGCTCATCAACTTTCCACTCTCGACGGTCCTGGGAACGTTCGGGGTCGTCAAGAAGTGTTTTACCTCAACGTTGCCGTCGGTGCCTGAAGTCATTGAACAGTTTCGCGAACTGGCAACGATTGCCCGCCGCGACGGACTGCTCGCGCTGGAAGAGCGACTTGAAGAGATCCAGTTTCCTTTTCTCAAACGCGGACTCGAAATGGTCGTTGGCGGTGTCGAGGAAACTGACCTGAAGAGCGACCTCGAAATCGAGATCTCTTATATCGAACAACGGCATCAGAACGGAAAAAAGATTCTCGATTCAACCGCCGCCGCCGCTCCGGCATTCGGCATGATCGGAACTCTGATCGGACTGGTACAGATGTTGCGCACGTTGGACGACCCCAGCCAGATCGGTGGAGGTATGGCAGTGGCCTTGCTGACCACTTTGTATGGCGCGTTGATCGCCAACCTCTTTTGCCTGCCGTTGGCGGGAAAACTTGAGAGCCGCAGCAACGAGGAGGTCATGACTTGCGAGCTGATGCTCACGGGTATGGTGGCGCTGGTTCAAGGCCAGGCACCACGAACCGTCGTTGAAAGGTTGCATGCATTTCTGTCGGCGTCCAAGCGGCCTCAGGATCCGACCACTGAAGCTGCTGCGGCCTGATTGAGATCGCGAAAGGCATCGTTCATGGGCAAGCCACTTAAAAAATCGACCGTCGGTGAAGTTCCCGCCTGGTTCATGACGTACAGCGATGTCATCACACTGATGATGACGTTTTTTATCCTATTGTTAACCTTCGCTACTAACGAACCCGAGCAGTTTGAGCGCATGAAGGTCGCGGTCTTCGGCGGCGGTGGCGGCACCGGCCTGATCGGCGAGAACAATAACCCGGTGGAACTTGATGCCACCGTTGTGCGGTTTCGACCACGAACCGCGCGGCAGACAATGCGGGGGACTGAAATGCCGCCGCTACACGAAGAGCCCGCCACCGATTCGGTCGCTCGAGGACTCAAGGCCCTGGATGAGTTGACCGATCTCGTGCGGTCGGAACGCTGCCAGATCACGATGCGAAAAGAACACCTCATCAACAACGGTGTCATCACGGACCATGGACAAGCCACATTGAGGATTATCTGCGCTCAATTGAAGCGGTTTAACGGACATGCACAACTCATCGCAGCCGACTCCGAAGACGCACGCGCCCTGATTCCCGTCTGCCTGGAAATCGCCGAGGAAACTCAAGCATATCCCGGCAGTTTCGCAGTCAGTACGCGCGAAACCGACGATCCCGTGCAGCGGCGGCTCATCACGATCGTGGTCACACGCGACATTCAATGACAATTCAGTACTTCAATTGACATGGCGAGACAGAAGAAACCACCGAGTGGCCCCAACAACGGCTATCTGATCTCCTTTGGAGACACGATGACCGCATTGCTGGCGTTCTTTATCGTGCTGAATTCACTGGCCGAGGAGCAAACCGGAGCCAATCTGCATGCAGGGACCGGATCGTTCATCGACGCGCTGGAAAGCTTTGGACTGCCGGGAACGTTCAAGAGTGATTCCAGCAGCCGGTCATTTCAGCTCTCGGAACCGAGTCCGTTGTACATTGTGCCCGATCCTGAAGGACGTGACACGGATCCGAATCCGACTGGGCCGGATGACGACGGCGACCAGACGCGCGTCATCGATCGAGAGGCAGAAGATTATCAACGGTTTCTAAACGAACTGGGACGCATGTCCACGATCGAGCCAGTCGCCAGTGTGACAGGCGATGTGGCCTTCGATTGCTTCGAGAACCTGCGGAATGACGAGGAACCCCTCCCCAGATCGCTCTGGGAGGCAGCCGTCAACTTGAGGCATATTTACTCGCAAGAGGGCTACGAAATCGAACTGACCGTTTGGGCGACAACACCGTCGGAGTCCGCTTGGACTCGTGCCTCCGAACAAGCGGACGAGCTTCGGGATACGCTGGTTACCAGGTTGCATCTGACGGCGGAGGCGCGTGAGAAGTTTCAAGCCGTCTCTCGCCCCTGGATCTACTCGAATCTCGAACGACCCACCGTCAGCCTGAGCGTTCGTCGCATTAGCGATCAATAGAATCACGATCCCATCAAGGAGAGAAACATGCTGGACGCACTGTACAATGCCGCGGAAGGGATGCTCCAGGCGACGACCGACTTCGAGACAGTCAGCCACAATCTTGCCAATGTGGGCACTGCCGGGTTCCGTCGCTTGGTGCCCCAGCATTCCGAAACGCAAGTCATCGCCACGAACGGGAACGGCGCTGCGACTCCCTTCCAAATGGATCACCTCGCGCTCGATCTTCAGCCCGGACCTTTAGTGCAGACTGATTCGGTTTTCGATATTGCCCTGGATGGGCCCGGTTTTATCGAACTTGACGGTCCTAACGGGTCGATATTCACCAGAGACGGGCGGATGCACGTGAATAGCGACGGCGTATTGGTCGCGAATTCCGGACTGACCGTCCAGGGGGACGGGGGACCGATCAAGATTCCCAAGGACGCAGAATCAATTTCGATCAATGGCGCCGGCACGGTTTTCGCCGACAACGTCGAGATCGGGACGATCTCCATCAAGGAGCCGACAAACCCCGGGGCAATTGTGCGTGCGGGGGAGAGTACATACGAAATTGAGGACGCCAAACCCGCCGAAGAGACGTCCGTACTGCAGGGATATCACGAGGGATCGAACGTCAGCGCCGTTCTGGAACTCGTCCGCATGATTGAAGCCATGCGGCGATACGAGGCGGCTCAGAAGACGATTACATCGGTCTCGGAGGCGGTTCAGCGGCATACGACGTCCTGAACTGATTCACGAGACAGTGCCAGGGAGGGGTTACAAGATGCTGAGAGCTCTCTACACCAGTGCCACCGGCATGCATGCGCAAGAGTTGTTGATCGACAACACGGCCAACAACATCGCCAACGTCAACACGACAGGTTTCAAGCGCAGCCAGCTCGACTTCGCGGATCTTGTCTACACAACTCTTCGCGAACCTGGAACGCAAAACGCCTCCGGCCAGCAGATCCCCATCGGATTGCAAATTGGTAGCGGTGTGCGCGCCGTCGGCACGACCCGGCTCCACACGCCGGGATCGATGCAGCAGACCGGCAATACCTACGATATGGCAATTGAAGGAGATGGCTTCTTCAAGGTTCAAGATGCACAGGGAGTCGCCTTCTATACTCGGGCAGGCAACTTTCATCTGGACGGCACCGGTCAATTGGTGACATCGGATGGATACCTGATGGATCCGCCGATCAACGTTCAACAAGATGCACAGAATGTCACCATCAATGCCGATGGTTCGATCTCGGCGACATTGCCAGGTCAGACTCAATCACAGTCCGTCGGCCAATTGCAGCTCTATCGATTTGCCAATCCGACCGGTCTGAAAAGCGAAGGCAGCAACCTCTATTCGCTGACCGATGCCGCAGGAACGGAACAACAAGGATTGCCGGGACAACAAGGGTTAGGGCTGTTGCGGCAGGGATTTCTTGAAGGGTCCAACGTTCAAGTCGTGACAGAATTGATCTCGCTGATCTCCGCGCAGCGAGCCTACGAAGTGAACTCGCGGGCCATTCGGGCCGGCGATGAAATGTTGTCAACGACGACAGACATCATTCGTTAATCGTTGACTGACAGGGGGAGGGGGAATGCTACGCAAGACATGGATGGCGGCCTGGCTATGGGCCGCGCTCGTCGGCAGTACCGCAATTGCCGACGGTGTGACAGTCGAACTGCGCGAAGAGGTCGCGGTCTCCAGGCCGCTGGTTCTCGTGCGGGATATCGCCGCGTTGCGCGGTGGAAGCGCGAGTGATCGCAACGCGATCGGAAATCTCGATCTCGTGTTGCTCAACGATGCAACGCCGGAAACCGCAATCTCGCGGCGTCTCATCCAGGTGCGACTGCTCGTCGCCAGGATGGACGCCGATGCTGCAACTTTTACGGGTGCCGAGGAAGTTCGTGTGTTTCTGCCAGTTATCGTGCAGGCAACAGCCACGGCGAACCCGCCGCCACCCACGGCCAACCTGGTGACAGATAGCCTGATTGAAGAGCGACTCGAACAGTTCTGCAGTCGGTCTCTTGGGCAAGAGATCGAGGATGTCGACGTGCACCTGACTCAGCCAATCGCCGCTCAGGCGTTGCGCGGCCTGGAAGGAGACATCGAATTCCAGATTGTGCCAAGTCAGAACATCGTGCCCGGCAGCAATACGGCGTCGATTCAGTTCTGGCAGAATGGAGAACTGATCAAGACGACAACGACACGATTCGATGTCGTCGTAAATCAATCGGTGCTGGTGCTTAACAGATTCATTCCCCTCGGTACGGCGATCACGAGCGACATGGTGACCGAACAACGTCGTCCGGTCAGCGTCACGGGGCTTCTCAGCCACTCACAGGATGTGGTGGGAACCGAAGCGATGCGGGATCTCACCGCCGGCACCGTGTTGTCGAGCAACATGGTCCGCATCGCGCGCAACTCTCGACCGCAACCGGTCATCAAGACGCGTGACCTGGTAATGGTGACCTACAGCAGGTCTGGTTTGAGTCTGACAATGCCTGACGCCGTCGCGATGCAAGATGGCCAAGTGGGGGACAGCATCCGTGTAATGAACCCCAACTCACGAATCATTTTCGCGGCGTTCGTCGTTGGTCCCGGACGCGTTGAGATTCAATCTGGGAATCTAACAGGAGGATCAAGATGAAGATCAGGAGCATTCTCATTGTATTTGCGGTCGTTGCGGCAGGGCCACCGCTGCTGCTCACGGCCGAATCACATTGGGACCGACGCGTCCCAGGTCGGGCGAATCTCAATCGGGAGAGTATCATTCGGGATACCAAGGCCCGATTCGTAGGGGATCTTGTGACCGTCGTTATTGCCGAAGATACCGCAGTCACCAACCGCGAGAATCGACAACTCAATCACCAGGCCGACGAGTCGGGAGGAATTTCGTTCAGTTCGGAAACAAGTGGCGGGTTCGCAACGCAGGGATCTGATGCATCGGTCGATGTCGGCGGAAACTCTGACCGTTCCATGACCGGAACATCGACGTTTCGAAGTCAGCGCGAGTTTGAAGACCGCATGACTGTTGTGGTCGTCGAAGTTCTGCCCAATGGCAACCTGGTCGTACGCGGTCGACGCGACAGTGTGATCACCGGCGAGCACCGGTCACTTTGTATTAGTGGCGTGATTCGACCGATCGACTTGGGGCCCGACAACTCCATTTCATCGGGCTATATCACGGACTTGCAACTTCAGTATGAGGGAGACGGACCCGAAAGCGCCACGCTGCGACAAGGTTGGCTCTCTCGTGGACTGAACTGGCTCAACCCGTTCTAGAACTCTGTGTTCTTCAGGTCTGAACGCGCCCAACAACATTCACAAACATGCTTCTCAAACTCAAGACTCGACGATTGCGATCACTCTCCTTGAGCGTGATGATGAGCCTCATTGCTGCCGCCTCGACATCGGAGTGCGATGCACAAGTGCGAATCAAGGACATCGCCGTCCTCCAAGGGGCGGATGACAACTTCTTAAGAGGAGTTGGATTGGTCACAGGCTTGCAGGGAACAGGTGGTGATAGCGCAATGACGCGCGAAGCACTCTCCAATTTTCTGCTGAGAGAGGGGTTGCGGTCCGACCCAACTCAGCGAGCGCTCTTGCCTCGGTCGAGCCAGGACAGTACCGACAACGTATCAGTTGTCACCGTGACCGCGACGCTGCCCGGCATTTCGAACCGAAGGAAAGATCGATGTTCGACATTTCGACACTGGACGAAGCCACAAGCCTTCAAGGTGGTACACTCGATCGATACTGTACTCTATGGCAATCGACGGTCAGCCTTATGCGGTTGCGACAGGCGAAATCGTCATTGGGGGTTTCGGTGCTCAAGGGGATGCGGCGTCCGTCCAGAAGAACCTACTGACGGTGGGGCGTATTCCGAACGGTGCCACCATCGTAGCGCCAACGATCACCGAAGTCGTCTGCGATGGAAGAGTCCAGTATGCACTTACACCCACCCGGACTTTGCCACATCGTCGGTACGTCGCGGCAGTCATCAATGGTGAGTTTCCGGGATCCGCTTATGCCGTCGATGCTGCCGTAATCGCAGTGAGGATCCCACCCACACATCTTGCGAACACGAATGAATTCATATCTGTCATTGAACATCTCGAAGTTGTTCCAGATATCTCTGCCCGGATCGTTGTCAACGAAAATACCGGTACCGTCGTGATTGGTGATGCAGTACGCATCTCGCGCGTGGCAATCACTCACGGCGGGTTGTCGATCATCACCAGCGAATCACCAGCCGTGTCGCAGCCGTTGCCATTTAGCGATGGTGAAACAACAGTCGTCCCTCGTACGCAACTTGATGTCCTCGAAGAACGCAACCCGATTGTCGTGATCGAACCGACCGTCACCGTCGGCGACCTGGCCCAGGCTCTCAATGCCATGGGGGCGACACCCAGAGACCTGATTTCGATCCTCCAGACGCTGAAGGCTGCTGGAGCGCTCCATGCCGAGCTGATCACGCAATAGCACAGTTCATTTCCATTGGAGTTCGTATGTTGACATCTCCCGTGACTCTTCCCGCATCAGCGTCAAGTTACGAGTTATCGGCTGCGCCGAACTTGCCCAGTGATGAGCAGGCGGCCGCCAAGAAACTCGAGAGTGTGTTCCTGTCGATGCTCATCAAGGAGATGCGAGAGTCCTCCAGCGAAGAAGGACTCTTTCCTGGCGACTCGGCCGGAGTACAGGGTGGAATCTTCGACATGATGATGGGGGACTTTCTCGCGGAGAACTCTCCGGGAATTGGAATCTCGCGATACCTCCTGGCCTCCGAGCAGGGCGAGATACCGTCCGCTCGCCCCGTGTCGCAACCAGCAGACATTTGATCGAACAGTCCGCGAATGAAACCTTCGTGGGGACCATCAGCAGTGGGATCGCCGCGTGATTCTCAACAACTTCCCAACCGATTCCGATCAGCACGTTCCTCGTAAGACGGGCGAGTTGCTGAAGCGCTATCTGTCCGAGGAACGTGGCTATCACGTTGATCTGCTGCAAGTGTTGAGGCAATTGAGCGCCGGTGCATTGACGCCTGCCCTTCAGTCCGCGATCGCCGAACTGCACCAGAGACGACAGTCGATTACATCACTCAAGGTTGAGATACTTGATCGCCATGCCGCGGAACGGGGACGAAGTGGACGCGATCCGACTTTGTCGGAGATCGCCGCCGACTTCGAGGCAACGACTCAGCTCGACGTGCAGACACAGACGCAAGATGTGCGCCGCTTGATCATCCAGACGCGAATCGCCGCCGATCGACTGGGGAGCCGGCTGTCGCTGATGCATCAATGCCTCGAGGAAATCTTGACGGGAAAGCCTTCCACGAAGACGACGAGCTACAACCGCGAGGGACGCCTGCAGTCACTCCCTTCCAACCGGTCACTGCTTACACGGCGCGGATAGCGCCCCAGGGAGGGGAACATGCAGCTTCACGAAATCGGACTCTCAGCCCTCAGGGCCAGCCAAAAGGGGCTGGAGGTCTCCGGGCAGAATATCACCAATGCCAGCACGCCGGGCTATCACCGCCAGCGCGTGGAACTTGCCGCCCGCATCTCGAGCGCCCGCACGGCCCTGTCGGTCGGATCGGGCGTGGATGTCACGGGAATCACGCGGTTGCGCGCGCTCTACGCCGAACAGCGCATCACGAGCAGCCTCACGGAACTCTCGCACTCACAGGCGTCACAGGACGTCCTGCAGAACCTGGAACAACTCTTTCCGATCAGCGAAACGTCGTTGCATGGAAGGCTCGGCTCCTTCTTTGACAATTGGAACGCGTTGCAGTCGAGCCCCGATGATCCCACACTCCGACGCTCGGCTCTGTCGAGCGCCGCCGATCTGGCCGGCGAGTTCAACAACGTCAAGAATGGGTTGCAGGAGACATTGGCTGCCGTCGACGATTCGATCCAACGCGAGGTTGAACGGCTCAATCAACTGACATCCGATCTCGCCAGCATTGAAAAACAAGTGCGAGAGAATGATGCCCGAGGCGTGACTGCGAATGAACTGCTGGACCAGCGCGATCTTGTATTGCAGGAGATCAGCGGAATCGTCGATGTCCGTGTGGTGGAACGTGGCGCCAAACGCGATGTCTGGCTGGCAGGAGGCTTGATCCAGGTCTCGACAATCGCGCCGCAATTGGAACCATCCTACTCCGCCGATGGAGTGTCGGTGGTGATCGCGGGGACCAACGAGACCGTGCCGATTACTCGTGGTTCGCTGGGAGCGATGATCGAGTTTCGCAACAACACGATTCCGCAACTGAGTCAAGATCTTGCCGATTTCGGTCGGTTGCTGACTCGTTCGATCAACCAGACCATTGCGACCGGAGTCGACTCTCTGGGAGGAGGGCTGGCTTCACTGCGTTCAACGCTCAGCGTCTCGGATTCCACGTTGCCACTCTCACAAGTGCTGGGTGACGACGCGGCACCGGCTGGCGAATTGTGGATCAACACGATCGATGAGACAACCGGCGAGACGACGCCGCACTCCATCTCGATCGACCCCGATGTCGACAGTCTTGACGACGTTGCCAGTCGCATCGATCTGATTCCAGGACTGCATGCCAGAGTTGATAGTTCAGGACGCCTGTTGATCGACAGCGATGCCGGAGTGCGGTTCGACTTCAGTGGTCGCGTTGATCCCTCGCCGTCGTCGGCACTCATCACCGGGACTTCCGCCGTGCAAGTGGCGGGCGAATACACCGGCTCGGGGAATGATCTCTGGACCGCGACTGTCACTGCAGGAGGCAATGTCGGCCAGACGAGCGGACTCCAGATCGAAGTGCGAGACGGCGGCGGCCAACTCATCAAGACCATCGATGCCGGACTCGGTTATGAAGCCGGCCAGCCGATTCCAATTGCCGACGGCATCTCGATCCAATTGACGCCTGGGTCGCTCAACCTGGGTGATGAGTTCTCGATACAGGTCGTCGGCAATCCCGATGAGTCTCAGTGGCTGTCGACCTTGGGGCTGGGGGGGCTCTTTTCGCTCGAGACGCCCGGAGAAATCACGATCCGCAGCGAACTATTGAAATCGCCCGAACTGTTGCGACTCTCCAAGACGGGCGATGCAGCCGACGGCGGCATTGCGCAAGACGTATACGCCCTGCGGCAGTTGTTCGAGTTCCAGGGACTCAAACCCGAGCAATATCTGGCGGACGTCACGGCCCGTATCGGCGGAGAGGTCGTGGCAGAGGAAATCCTGACCCAGGGCCTCGAAAATGAGCTGATCCTGCTTGAAGAAGAGCAGTCGGCGGTGGTTGGCGTAGACACAAATGAGGAATTTGTTCGATTATTGGAGTATCAGCGCGGGTTTCAGGCCGGGTCACGGTTTCTGCAGACCGTCGAGGAATCGCTTGACGAAGTGTTGCGGCTGATCCGCTGACGCAGTGACGCGCGCACAGGAAGGTGCCGGATGTTGGTCAGGACGACATCGTTCGTTCAGTTCGAACGGGCCGCCACGGAATTGAGGCGGCAACAACAACAATCGCTTAAGTATCAAAGCGAACTGACTTCAGGTACGCGCATCGAGCGCGCCTCCGACGACCCCTTCGCTCTGCCGGCGTTTCTCGGGGCTCATCGTGACATAAAACGCATCGAAGGCGTCCGTTCGACACTGAATCAGGTCAAGCTGCAAGTGTCTGGGGCGCATGAAGCAGTGCGGCAAGCGCAGTCAATCCTTGTCGATGCCAAAGTGCTTGCCAGCGAAGTGCGTCAAGTCACCGAACCGACTGAACGTCAGGCGATTGCCGAGCAGATTGACAAACTTCTCGATCGGATGCTCGCAATTGCGAATGAAGAGGGCGAATACGGTTACTTGTTCTCGGGCGGCGCGCCGGCAACGCAACCGTTTGTTGAAGGCCCCGATGGATCAATCCAATACCAGGGAGGAAGCAGGGCCAGTCAGGTAAATATCGAAGGTCGATCACCCATCGACCGCTTGCTGGCGGGTTCTGTTGTCTTTGAATACACAGAGAGACACGACACGCTCTTCTTCGGAAGCACCGGCGCGCGACCAGGTATTGGTACCGACAACGGCAAGGGGCGCGCGGATCTGACCATAAATCACTCGACAACGTCTTTCGCCCCGGGAAGCGGCGTCAGTGCCGGCACATCGTCGGCAAGCGGAGACACGATCCTCGGTTCGCTGGGGACACATGTCATCAATATCGACGACACCAGTGGGACAGGAGCCTCCGGAACCGTCAGGCTGAATGGTGGTCCGTTGGTTGCATTCACATCGGGCGACACCGACTTGCAGGTCTCAGGGCCCAACGGCGAAGTGATTCATCTCAACTTATCGGGCATCACGCCGGGATTTAGTGGTAACGTCGATGTCCAGTCGGACGGCACACTCTCGACGGATGGCGGACTAACACAAACCGCGATTGATTTCACATCGGGTCAAGCAGTGATTGACTCGCGAACAAACGCGGTCACGTACGTTGACACCACCGACGTGCTCGCCCCCGGTACCGAGTCCATCGAGTATCCGGGAACCGCCAGCGTTTTCGAGGCACTTGCGGCACTACGCGACCAGATTCTGGACTATGACGAATTCTCGCCTCATGAATGGCAAGATGCGATCACACGACGCATGGAAGACGTCGACCGGCTTGGCGATCACCTGTTGCAGATCGTCGGGTCGACGGGGGTCGATCTGAAGTACATCGAGGAAACCGAGGCGGAGTTCGACGTGCTGCAGGTCGCGGCCGAAAAGAACGAATCCGATCTGGGAGGCGTCGACTACGCCGACGCGATCCTTCGACTGCAACAACATCAATTTCAGTATCAGGTGGTCCTGGCGGCGACGACTCGGCTATTCGATATCAGCATTCTGGATTTCCTGGGTTAACGGGGAGCGCGCACGATGATCGACCAACTCTGGAAAAGGCAGATCAAGGAACTGATCTTGCGCGACGACGTTCCGATTCAGGACATTGCAGAGATTGCGCTCAGAAACGTAGAGCTTGTCGATGCGCTACATCGCTTGAAGTCTTCCGCCCTGGTGGGAGATCGTCCGGTGCGCGACCTCCAGCACGTCTTGTCGCTCGTCGGCACCGAATGGCTGTTGACCTGGATCGCTCAACAGGAACTGCTGGAACGAAAAGAGATCGAGATCAAGGCGGCGTAGGCGGCGAATTGACGAACTACTGCAGCGTTGCCAGGAACTCTTCGAGTTGTCGGATCTTGGTTTCCAACTCCGCCTTGAGCTGCGCGAAGTTGGGAGGTGGTGGATCCATGGCCTCGAGCGCATCAAGCTGATCACGGTACATGCTGAGAAACGTGCGCGCCATGTTGGCCGGGACGCTATTGCTCTTACTCCCCGGCTGTTGTCCTCGAATGCGGTCTTGAAGGTTCGGCAGGATCACGGTCTGCATCGTTGTCAGATCGTGCGTGCAGTAGTTTCCTGGTCCCGGATGAAAGTCGACAAAGTGTCCGAACCACGCGCGTAACTCTTCGTCGCGATCGAGAACTGCCAGATCGCCTCGATCAGGGTTGGAGAGGATCGCGTCGCGAGCCGCATAAGTCTGTTGCAGCGCGCCCGGGTTGTACTTACTCAACTCATAGTCGTAGGTCACGGTGACACGTCGCGTCCAATTACTGATCCCCATGTTCCCATGCTGCCATTGATGGCCGGCGAACATCGCGAACTCACGATCAAAATGGTTGCGGCGTGAAAGTGCCGGCCACATTGCCGGCTCGTGATCAATCGTCGCTCGCCCGGAATGCATGCCATCGGTCATGTCGAGCGTGTCGATCAAGACGGCCAACGACGATCCCCCCATCGTGTCACCCACATTCGGACCGCGCACGACTGTGTGCTCCGCGAAGGGATCCTGTGTGAAGGGAGACTCGAACTCCTCGCTGTATGACATGGTGGCCGATGCCGGCCACCAGTTGCCTGGCTTGGGGTCGTCGTCCGTCGTTCGCGGCCACATCGAACGAAAGATGGCTTGCCGAGAGTTCGCGAGAGTCCGCACTTTCCACGCCCCCGCAGTCCCAAAAACGACCATCAGGGCCAAGAGCATCAGCATGATCGGGAGGGCGAGTGTCAACTCCAGCGGAGCCAACCCCGACCGATGTCGTGGCGATGCGTGAGTGTTTCGACAAGGGTGCATACGGCCTCGGATCCCTAAACTTTGGATGCCGTCAATTTCCTTCAACATTCTATTCAGCAGGTGTGATCGGGCGGAAGTCAGAATGCGGCACGCTCGAAAACAACTCATTTTCTGTATACTGCCGCATCGCCTCGTTCATCCAAGTGAATTCCCAATGTCAGATAAGCATCGAATCGCCGTCATTACTGGAGGATCTCGAGGAATCGGGCTGGGTATCGCTCGCGAATTACAGAAAGAAGGCTGGCAACTCGTTCTGAACGGTGTGCGTGAGGAATCAACCGTCGCCGACGTGCTCGATGAATTGGCGACGCTCGGTCCGCGGCCTCACTATGTTGCCGCTGATGTAGGAACCGAGGTGGGTCGCAGTGCGATCATGTCTCACACGCTCGATGCGTTCGGGAGGATCGACGCCCTCGTGAACAACGCCGGCATCACCTCTCCCGGTCGCAAGGACATTCTCGAAGCCGATGAAGAGAGCTTCGATCAGGTGCTGGCGATCAACTTGAAGGGGCCGTTCTTCCTCACGCAGTTGGCGGCGCGCGAAATGATTCGGCAACATCAAAGTGATGCAGATTGTCGAGGCAAGATTGTCTTCATCTCGTCAATTTCGCGTGACATCGTTTCGACCAATCGCGGTGATTATTGCATCACCAAGGCGGCGCTCGGCATGGTGACCAAGCTCTGGGCCGCTCGGCTGGCTGATGACGGAATCGATGTGTACGAAGTCAGCCCCGGCGTTATACGCAGCGACATGACGGCAGGCGTCGAAGAAAAGTACGACCGCCTGATTGCCGAAGGTCTGACCCTCGAACGACGCTGGGGCGAACCAGCCGATGTGGGCCGCTGCGTCGCGATGCTGTTACGAGGCGACCTCCCCTACGCCACCGGCCAGGTGTTACACATCGACGGCGGGATGGGCGTGCGCACGATGTGACATTAGTCCGCCGCGCAAGCAAGCCGTGACGCTGATGACGGCATTGGTGTCGACCCAGCTTGCGGGAGACCGCCCTCCGCCGAACAACTGCGTTCAACGATTGTCCGCCAGCCGGGGATGTTTGTTTAAGAGAGTCTGCTCCCACGCCTCATTGCTTGCGCGGCGGGCTAGTGTCAGGAAGGATTTGCAGCCGTCCCCAGGGGTGGCAACTGTTGTTCGAGTACGCCTCTGGCTTTCCGCCACACGATCGCGCCTTCGATGATCATCCAGATCTGCAAGAGCAATATTGCTCCGCCGATCGAGAGCAGGAGATACTTCTTCGTTGCCAGCCAACCCGACTCGGGGTCGAACAATTGCCAGGCCATGGCGATGGCGGGCATCATCAACATGAAGATCATCGGCACCACGGCAAAGATCACCGGCTTGTTGCGTCGCCAGAGATAGAAAACGAGCACCATAAACGCCATTCCTGCCAACAACTGATTCGTGGCCCCGAACAACGGCCACAGGATCAATCCTCCCGAACCCGCGCCACTCGGTCCGGGCAACATGGCCAGTGCCCCGGCCAGGAAGACCGCAACTCCAGTCGCCACGTACTTGTCCTGCAGCGGAGCAATACGAAATGTTCCCGCCAATTCCTGAATGACGTAGCGTTGCAGGCGGGTCGCACTGTCGAGCGTTGTGGCCGCGAAACAGGCGACGAGCACCGCAATCATGCCGACCCCGATCCCCAGCGGAATACCGATCGTCGTGAGAAAATTGGCACCGCCATGCACAAAGGCTTGGACCATTTGACGCAGCTTAAAGTCACCCCAGCCGGTGGCGCTGGCGGGGTTGTAAGTCGCATTCCAGGCGGCCATACCAGTGACGGCGGCACCGGCATCATCGACGACCGGACTGTACGCATAGCCTTCACCACTCACGAACGCCCCAGGTTCGAACCCACCCATGCCGACGCCGGCACAGCATGCGAGAATGACCATCACGGCCAGTCCCCCTTCGAGCAGCATCGAACCGTAGGCGACGTATTGTGCATCGGTTTCGCTGGCGAGTTGTTTGCTGGTGGTGCCACTCGAAACAAGACAGTGGAAACCACTACAGGCTCCGCAGGCGATCGTAATGAACAAAAACGGCATGATCGGCGGAGCATCTTTCGGAATCATCGTCGCCACTGCCGGGGCGCTTGTCGTGAGGTCTGCCCTGCCTGTTGCTCCGGCCACCAGCAGTCCCGCCATTAACAACGTCAATGCGATCACAAGTTGATGACTGTTGATGTAATCCCTGGGCTGCAGCAGCACCCACACCGGCAATACCGATGCGAAGAAACAATAGATCAGCAGGATGAACGTCCAGACGATGACGGCATTCGGAAAGGGCCCCGTCGTCTCCAATCCAAAGAGTTGCTTCATGTCGACCGGCAGGTAATAGGCCCCCAGCCAGATGCTTCCGTAGATGATGATCAGGGCGCCAATCGAGGGGAGCAGCAGTCCGCCCCCCTTCTTGAACACCCAGACTCCGATACCGATCGCCAGCGGGAGCGAAATCCAGGTCGGCAGCACCGACTGTGGGTAGAACGCAAAAATGCTCGCAATCACCAGCCCAAACACGGCCAGCACGACCGTTAATGCCATGAATAATACGGTCAGAAACAAGACGCGCGCGCGCGGCGAAATCAACCGCCCTGCGATCTCACCGACCGTTTGACCTCGATTGCGAATCGAAATCACCAAGGCTCCCAGATCGTGGACGGCTCCCACGAAGATCGAGCCGAATACCACCCACAAGAGCGCGGGCAGCCAGCCCCAGAAGACCGCGATGGCCGGCCCAACGATCGGGCCTGTCCCCGCGATGCTGGTAAAGTGATGCCCGAAAATAACCTGCCGTTTCGTGGGCACGAAATCGACATCATCCCGCAGTTGCTTGCTGGGAACTTCGGCGTTCGGATCGAGGTTAAACACCTTGCGAGCCAGCCAGCGTCCGTAAGTGTGATACGCAATCAGGTAGCCGACAAAGGCACCGACAGCGACAAACAGGGTCGACATATTGAATTCCAACAGAGATGCAGCGTGCCGTTCGTGACGTTAGACAATACAATAGCCTCCACGGCATTCCTGCGAAACGGCACGACATTCAACCTCCCTCTCCCCCACAATCGACTTACGAAACGAATGAAGAGTCGATGTGGGGGAGAGGGAGTTGCCTGCCATTGAAATACACAAACCGATCACTCACTCCACTATGAACCAAATCATCGAAGGGCATCTCGTTGCCTCTCCGCAAGACCGATATGCGATCGTCGTCTCCCGATTTAACGAGGCGATTACCGACCGTCTCCTGCAGGGTTCTATCGATACATTGCGGCGTCATGGAGTGCAGGAAGACAATATACAGGCAGCCCGCGTCCCCGGTTCGTTCGAACTCCCAGTCGTCGCGGCGGCCTTCGCCCGGTCCGGCGAGTATGCCGCAGTGATCTGTCTCGGGGCGGTGATTCAAGGCGAGACGACGCATCACGAGTACATCAACTCGTCGATGGCCTCCGGGCTGATGGGTCTCGGCATGGAGACCGGCGTCCCCATTTCATTCGGCGTCCTTACCTGCCAGTCGACCGATCAGGCGATCGCGCGCTCGGGAGGCAAGTCGGGCAACAAAGGAGTCGAAGCCGCCCTCGCCGCCCTCGAGACTGTCGGCGTGCTCCGTCAGTTGAAGAAGTGAATCAATCAGTCAGTAAGCGCAGTGAGCGCTACGACTCGACGTTGTGTTGCAGGGACTCGTCACGCCAGGCGTTCGCGTTATCGAGTACTTCCTGCATGCGTTGACGAGTGCGCGTGAGCAGTTCTTGCTGATCGCTCTTGCTCCCTTTCGCTGTGAACCACTCGGTAGGGAAGGGCTCGCCATACACAACTCTCACGCAGCCGGGTCGCACGCACCAGGCGTTCTTGGGATACACGCGATAGGCACCGGCGATGCCCACGGGGATAATCGGTGCCTTGGCCATGCGGGCCAGCATCAGGAATCCGGGCTTCAAGTCGCCGATGCTGCCGTCGAGCGACCGGGTTCCTTCGGGAAAGATGCCGACATAGAAGCCGTGATGAATCCTGCGAATCGACTCGCGGATGCTGGCGGTACCGGCCGCCTCGCGGTTGATTGGCATGACGTACGTGTTGCGAATGATCCAACTCACGAAGGGAACGCGAAACAGGTCGTCGCGGGCTAGATAGCTGACCGGACGCAACAACGGAGCACCCACCAGCAGCGGATCGAGATAGCTCTGGTGATTGATGAGCAGCAAAGCCCCCTCTTTGGGCAAATGCTCGAAGCCCTTGGCCCGCAGATTGAACAGCATGCCGAACGGAGATCGCAGGAGAATGCGAATCGTCCGCCAGTGGAGGTTGGGCCTGGTCGGATGGGGCAATTCCGGTGGAGACGATTTGGAGGGGGGCAAGGCTTGATGTGGTGAGAATCTGGCTGAATACTCGGCCGAGGCCGTCGCGTGTCGTGTGTCGATTGCCCACTATAGTGGACTCCGTGGGTCACGGGGACCGTTTCCGACGAAAGCGTTGCGACGATCATCGCACTCCCTCCGACCATTGAGAAGCATGCGTTCGCCAACTCTCTCGCGCTGGTACTGGCTGCTGAGGTCACACCGACCTTCGCAGTTAGTGTGGCGCGTGTGGCGAATCCTCGAACGCAAGTTGCCAATGTGGTATTGGCGACGCAAGGGGCGTGTCGACCACAAAACACTGGCAGTTCGCTCCACGGAAGGGCATCCGCTTGAGATGCTCGTCCAGCGACGACGGCAGCATCAGTCTCAAACCTCCACGAGTGCCGGTGACACGGTCGCTCTTTCATTCCTGGGCATCACGCGATCAATGCTGCTGCCGGCCGACTGGCGCTGCGAGACGATTGAGAGCGTGCCCCATCTGTGGCGGTTTCACCTTCACGATCAGCAGTGGCTGATGGACTTACCTTCGGAAGACCGCTGGAAATGGGTGCTCGACTGGATCGAAGCCAACGACGTCTCAGACCGTCGCGAACTCACGGACGCCTGGCATCCCTTCTGCATCTCCCGTCGTGTCGTCGTGTGGATGCTGATGTGGACTGAGTCGCCACCAGAAGAGCATCAGGAGACGATACTTCACAGCCTCAGTCGGCAGGTGATGTTTCTCAGTCGCCACCTTGAATGGGATCTGCGAGGGAATCACCTGCTGTTCAATCTCTGGGCCTTGGGAATCGCCGCGGCTTTCTTTGAAGGTGCTGTTGCCGAACATGCACTCGCCGTCGTCCGCAGGTATCTGCCGGCTCAACTCCAGGAGCAGATACTTCCTTCGGGCGAACACTTCGAGCGGTCCCCGATGTACCACGCCGAGATGCTGGAGATTGTCGAAGAACTGTACGTGGCATTGCTGACAGTTGATCCCGACTTTGCATTGAAGGTCGCTCCGTTCAGTCGGCAGATGGAGCAGATGCATCGCACGATTCTGCATCCAGACGGAAAGATACCGCTGTTCGGAGATTCGGCATTCGACTGCGTTCCACCTTCGGCGTTGAATTGGTGGCAGGGGACAGTGACCGGGATCGGAGATCAGCGATTCGTTGAATCCCAACGAGATGGCGACTATTGGACCTTCACGGCATCAGTCGAACCAACCGGTGATTGCCCAGTGGCAATGCGGAACTATGCCTCGCGCATGATGAATGGCGACTTCCTCCTCTTCGACACCGGCCCCGTCGGTGCTGATGAACTCCCCGCGCATGCTCATTGCGATCTGCTGGGTCTCGAAGCGTCAATTGGAGGCAAGCGATTTCTCGTCGACTCGGGCGTCTTTGATTACGAAGACTCCGAAATGCGGATGTACTGCCGATCGACGTTTGCCCACAACGTGCTGCAGATTGATGGAGTCGACCAATGCGATGTCTGGTCGCGGTTCCGGATGGGTTATCGCGGCTGGCCGACGTCGGCCTCACACGGAGTGACCGACGACGGCTTCCACTGGTGCCGGGCGACGCACAACGCATACCGTCGCATCGGTGTCAGCGAAGTGGGACGCCTCGTCGCTTGTCGAGAGGATGGATTGTGGGTGATCGCCGACTGGACCAGTCGCGCTCGCGGCAGGCATCGGCTGACCAGCAGACTTCATCTCCATCCCGATGTCGTCATCGAACATGTGGATGAAGCCGGCGCGAAAGTGTCAATCGGCGATCGTCAACTCCTCATCACCGGCAGCGGTCCCGGTCGACTCGTCATCGACAAAGGATGGTATTGCCCGCGATTCGGAGAACGTCACGAAAACAAGATCCTGGCCTGGCAGACCGACGACATCCCACTGCCTGCCGCAATTGCATGGCTCATTCAGCCTGTAACCGATTCACCGGCGACACTGCAATTGGTCCCGGGACCGCCCGTCGAATTGACGATCCAATGCGGAACATCGGTGATTGAGCTTTCCAGTGACATGTCGTAGAAAGAACAAGCCATACCTTTGTGGAAGAGGTGGGGTCTTCCTGGAAGCAAGGCCGGATGAGCGAGTCATAACGACACCATCACCCGGCGGCGACAAGAGATTGTCCATTTGCTTGGGTGCACTGGCTGGCTATGCCCGTCCTACGTGTTGCGGAGAAAGATGGCTATCGCCCACGGATCAAAAGGTGAGACCTCTTTTGGGCGATAGAACCTCGGCAATCCTTTCTGTTCAAGGATTGTAGCAACCTCGGCCCATGCTGAATTACGACGCTCTTCTTCTGGTGAAGGTGGAGCCGGAAAGATGCTGTCGTCGTACGACAGAACCAAATCGAAGAATTCGCGAAACGAAGGAGCCAAGAAAGACTCGTACGGCTTGAGGGCGGTCAGGTCGTCTTTCACTTCGTGTGGAACGACGTCATGGTTGAACACGACAACCAAATAATCGTGCTCTGCATTGGGCGATTGATAATCAAACAGCAATGGATCGCCGCAGCCACGGGCACTTCCAAATTGCATGTAACCGGCACGCCAGAAAGTTGAATCGGTCAACGCATAGAAGCTTTGCGGGAGCGCGCGATCGCTCCGCGATTCAGGTAGGTGATATTCGCCAAAATCCATCCCCAGCGTGTGACACGCGAGCATGTAGGCACGGAAGAAAGGTGGCAACGGAGCTGGGAGTTTCTTCTCGAATTCATGAATGGCCTCAGCGGTGAGTTGAGAATCAATTGGATACCAACTTTGCCTTTCATCATCAGACGCAGCATCTACCTGCATGTCGGCAGGACCCCCCGGGTGAGGAATGTTGGTTCGAGCGTGCCAAGCCCGGATTTCGGTGCGGATGTACTGAATGTCGTCTTCGAGAGTAGGCATCGGCGATTTCGGGCATAACCCCCAAGATCACGGGGCGGCCGTGATCGACTTTCCATTCAAGACCGACAACGACTGCCGCTCCCGTGCATTGTCTTGTTCGCCGATTGCGGCTTCATTGGAGTCACCCATCTCCAAGAACGTCTATACCCACAATCTCCTGAATCGCGAGAAACAGTTCATGCCCAGCGGAACTTCGAGGATCGAAGCAATAGGAAATCGGTTCATCGTTGAAATGCCCGAAGACGTTTTCGCATTTCCAACAAATGGACGCCTCGCATTTAATCAGATCGCCATCGAAAAAGCGAATTCCGACGGGCGGCGTATGGCAACGGATTGATTCGCCAATCGGGAGAGCACGCCAGACTTTTGCGATGTACTGAGCGCGATTGTCATGACATCGAACGAATGGCGCGCTTGTCGCAAGTTCCATGTATTCGGTCACGCGGTTTACTTCCTGATTCGGCGCAGATCGACGATTTCTATACCAGTCACGTCGGGCAATGACCTTGGGTCGTATTCGTTCATTTCTTAGGCCGCGAATCCTATCGCCGAACAGGTATTCGACCGCCGAAGTGCGGTAGAGTTTTGCCGCACTTCGGCGGTGTAGTATCGACTTGTCGATATTGAATTGTCAAACTGCAAAACGAGTTGCAACGAAGCGCTGGTCGGTTTTCCTTGCTACACCGCACACGGCCTCCGTGCTATGCCGCAGTCTTCACAATCCAGATCATCGACCGGATCGAGTTCGCCAAAGAGAGGAAACGAGGCAAGCTCTCCCTCATCACCAACCCCACCCATGTCTTCGAGTCCGAAACGTCCACAAGGGTATTGATCGGGACGCCTTAACACTGGTCGCGTCGCTGCTGGCAGACAAACCAGTAGGTCAGGCTGTGCCTGACGGGACCGCGGAGTTGACGTGAATCGGATGCAGAACCGCAGCGAAGAAGAATTCAATCGCACGGTCGATCGCGAACGGAAGACCCAGTTCTCGATCCGTCTACAACTGCTGGTGCGTCCAGGCGGGACTCAAGTCTTGTCTCTCATTCACTCACTTTACTTTGCAGAAACCCGGCCAGATTGTCGGCGTCGTCCGTACCGATCCGCAGCATGCCGTCGTTCTTGAAGCGGACCACCACGCACGTCCGCCCCCACAGATTCCAGACCCACCCGCCCCGGACGCTCAGGTGAATTCCCCAGCCATCGAGGAGCAGCGTGCGACCGACTTCGACCGAGCGTATGTCAGAATATCGCACGGTCCTGTGGAACAATGGCACGGGGCCGAAGCGTATCCCCAGCACGTCGCCCTGGTCCACGACGGTCAGGTGGTGGAAGGCCGGCGCGAGCAAGGCGAGGAGCAGGCCCACGCCGCCGCCGATAAAGAAGCCCGGTGTCTCACCGATCACACCGACGAGTACGAAGCAGGCGATGGCCGAGCCATAAAGAATCTGGCAGAGCGGGGCTTTCTGCGTGTGAGAGTATTCAGGTGTCGGCGAATCCGGCGTCATCGTTCCCTTCCCAACTGATGTTAGCAAGACCCCTCAGCCGACACCGCCCGAATTTGCTCATTTATCTGAGAGTCTTGAAACGGCGGGGTGGCTGGAGTCGACCAACGGGAGCCCAGGCAGACCGTGATTGGTGCGGTGTTCGAAGCATGGCATTGACTCAAAGAGCACGGCGGCCTGGAAGGCCGCCCTGCGGTCGATTGCAGTCGGCACGCGAATCAGCGAGAAAACCTGCATCACGATCGATTGATGCATCCCACCTCGGAGCTTCCTCATGACGCGACTGATTCTTGCTTTCTCGCTCGCCACTCTCGTCAGTTCCCTATCGCTGGCCGATGATGCCGTCGATTGGACCGAACTCCTCTCCCGTCCCATTCTCGAACCCGATCAACCTTGGCGAGAGGTGCAGGCATTCACGGCGACGCGGGTGCCGCCGATGCCGGTTGTTGAGACGGTCGAAGAGTGGGAGACCTACGCCGACGACATGCGGCGTCGCACTCTCGATGATGTCATCTTTCGTGGCGAGGCAGCCGTCTGGCGGGACTATCCGCTGACCGTCGAATGGATGGGCGACATCGAAGGAGGCGAGGGGTACATCATTCGCAAGTTGCGATTCGAGGCGGTCCCCGGAATGTGGGTGCCGGCGCTGTTGTATGAGCCGACGAACCTCGAAGGGCAGGTGCCTGTGGTCCTGAATGTGAATGGGCACGATGGCTCGGGGAAGGTGGCCGACTACAAACAGATTCGCTGCATCAACCAGGCTCGGCGAGGGATGCTGGCTCTCAATCTCGAATGGTTCGGGATGGGGCAACTGCAGAGCGACGACTTCTATCACTACCGTATGAATCAGCTCGACCTCTGCGGCACGAGCGGCATCGCACCGTTTTACTTGGCGATGAGTCGGGCGATCGACATCCTGCTGCAGCACGAACATGCCGACCCGAATCGCGTCGCTGTTGCGGGTCTGTCGGGTGGTGGTTGGCAGACGATCTTCATCAGTTCGCTCGATGAACGGGTCACGCTGAGCGATCCCGTCGCGGGATATTCGAGCTTCACCACGCGGGCATACTTCACATCGGATCTCGGTGACTCGGAACAGACGCCTTCCGACCTTGCGACAACGACGGACTATGCGATTCTCACCGCGCTTCGCGCGCCGCGGCCGACGTTGTTGACGTTCAATGATCGTGACAACTGTTGTTTTGCGGCGGGACATGCGTTGCCGCCGTTGATGGAAGCGGCCCGTCCGATCTATCGGCTGTATGGCGAGCTCGATTCGCTGGTGGCCCATGTGAACCACACTCCCGGCAGTCATAACTTCGAGCAGGACAATCGCGAAGCCCTCTACCGCATGATTGGCACGCATTTTTATCCCGAATCCGATTTCGACTGGCACGAAATCGAATGCTCTGCCGAGATAAAGACGGCCGCCGACCTTGAAGTGCTCCTGCCGGAGAACAATGCCGGCTTCAATACTTGGGCACTGCGACTGTCGGCTGAGTTGCCGATTCCTTTGGAGGAAACAGAGGCGGGGACGAGCCGTCAACTGCTGCACGACACGGTGCATTCGAATGATCTGAATGTCGACAATGTCGATGTCGTCGATGCCCAACTTATCGGCGAAACTCAGGTCACCTGCATGAGGCTCCGCATCGGCGAATGGACCGTGCCGGTGGTCGATATCGATCCCGCCGGTAGTACGAGCACTGTTGTATTGATCTCCGACGAGGGACGCCGGTCGTCTGCCGAGTTGATCGCCTTATTGGTGAGCGAAAAGACGCGCGTGGTGGCGGTCGATCCATTCTACTTTGGCGAGTCGCACATTTCGCAGCGAGACTTCTTGTACGGCCTGTTGGTTCACGCTGTCGGAGAACGTTGCCTGGGCATCGAAGCCGATCAGGTGGCAGCCGTCAGTCGCTGGCTCGTGTCGACCGAACAATCGGGGCCTGTCACCGTTCGTGCCGTGGGCCGCCGTACAGGACTCGTCGCCCTCGTGGCCGGTGTGCTCGAATTCGAAGCGATCGCCGCCGTGGAAGCTCCCAATTGTCCGCGCGATCTCGACTGGATCCTCACCGAGAACCTCGGCGTCAATCAGGCCCCCGAACTCTTCTGCTTCGGGCTTTGGCAGCACTTCGATCCGTCGGTATTGAAAGAGATGATGGGGGAGCGAGAGGTGACGATCGGCGAATGAATGGCACTGGCGTTCGCTATAAGACCACTCCTCCAATCAGTTGAACCGGCGGCTCCGCCAAAGTTGCGCTTCCGCATGCTGGAACCGAAGAATCGAGCGACGGGGTTATTTCGCCGCCGCCGCTCGTTTCCTTTTCCAGCAGTCCTCTGTCTCTCCTTCTGGCCATTGGCCATCAGCCAATAGCTTGAAAAGTACAACACTCCCTCGGCGGGAACGCGGATTCCGCTTACTTTGTGCGCGGCTCGTTGAATCCGACGCTATGGTGTCGTCATCCTACCCATGAACACGATCGCTCCGGTTTCGCGATGTTGGATGAAGTAGAGGAACGGGTGGTCGGCACGGAACTCGGGGGTCGGTTTGGGGGCCACTGCCGCGGAAGTGGGGGCGGCGACGATCGCCGTCGCAGCAGCGGCTTCGGTTCCTTCTTCGTTGACGTCGACAAACGCCTGCTGAACGACCATGGTGACGATCAGCCTTTCCGCATCGGGATGATCGCTCAGGCCGGTGAGTCCACCTTCCTGGAAGATCCCTTCGAGTCCCAGCGCCTGCATCGGACGCGTCAGGTCGAGCGTGTTGCGCATCGTGAACCTGGGTAGAAAGACATTCACTTCCTGCATCACCATCTGGCTCTTCCATTCGGTGAATGCGTCGTGCGTCAACGACGATTCGATCTCGTCCAGGCCGTCGGGACTGTTCGGAAGGACGACAATCATCGACATCGCATCGCCGCGATAGGGGAGTTCAAGCAACTTGTAGCCGTTGGGGTTTTCGGGAAGCTCCCACTCATCATCGAACGGACTGTCGGTCGAGCCTTCGACTCGCACGTAATCGTTCACCTCGCCGTCGGGGGTCAGTTCCACGTAGCGGCAGTCACGATGCCAATCGCTCATCAGCATGGTGGCGACTTCTTCACCCGAGGCGAGAACGAAGGGCTGTTCCTGTGTTGCACCCTCTCGGAACGGTTCTTCCCAGTTCCCCTTAAAGTAGACGGCGTTCGTCAGCACGAGCTTCGTCATCTCGTTCACGCTCATCGGCGGGAGGAGATCCGGAATGAGGCCGTTGGTCTGATCGCTGACCCAACTGTTGATATTCTCGCGTTCGGCTTCATACTCGCCTCGGAAATCGCACGCAAACGCAAGCGCCCCCCAGCTTGCATCGACCCGCGACAGATAGTCGTCTCGCAACGGGAAACCGGTATCGCACCAGACGGCGTTCGCGAACCGCAACTGATACGGGTCAATCCGCTGACGCAACGTGTTGATCCGCGCAATCACCTCGCGTTCCTGACGCATCAGTTCGGACTGAGAATTGCCGCGTGCATTGGCAAGATCACGTTGCAGTCGCTCCCAGCGGGATTCAAGTTCAGACAGTTGTGCTCGAATCTCGTCGGCTTCTGACGCGTCTCCGGGCAACATTCTTCGTTCCAAACCAGCGCAACCCTGGCTGAAATCACTAAATCGCCAGGGATGATCCGCGTCGCCGCTCCAAACTGTTTGCGGAAGATGAAACACTTCGCCGATCTCGCCGGCAGCCGGTCCGACGGCTCCCTCGGCCAGCATCATAAAGGCCGAGGTCACCGAATATCCCGACAGAAACAGGTTGTCGCCGTTCTCGGCGGCCAGATGTCGATAGAGATCGAACGTGAACTGTGTGTTCGCCTCGGAGGCCGCGAGGATCTCATCCGTCACTTCGACTTGAGGCTCCTCGGCGCGAACTTCGAGGGCGTAGGTCGACGTCAACAAACATCCAATCAGACAGAGTGAACTTCGCATGCGTTTTTCCTCGACAGGTTGATGGTGATGGCCGATTGATATCGCTCAATTGAGCATATTCTATTCCATTCACTCCGGCGTCGTCAGCCGTCCCATGAACAGGATGGCACCCGACTCGACGTCTTGAATGAAATACAAGAAGGGATGATCAGCACGGAATGTTGGATTCGGTTTAGGTTCCGCGATGGCTCCGCGCATCGCGACGATCGCTGTTGCAGCCGCTGCCTCGGTCCCTTCTTCGTTGACTTCGATGAAGGCTTTCTGTGCCACCAGCGACACGAACAGTTCCGACGCCTCGGGGGAATCACTGAGCCGCGTGAGACCGCCAGCCTGAAAGACGGCCGTCAATCCCAGAGCCTTGAGTGTGTCGTTCAGCACGTATTCGCGAGTCAGTGTGAAACGGGGGAGATAGACTTCGACATCTTGCATGCGCATCGCGGCTTGCCAGTTTGCAAGAGTTTCGGAGTCGAGGCGGGCCTCGATATCGGCCAGTCCATCAGTCTGATTGGGAAGCAGCACCATCATCGACAACTTGCCGCCGCGATAGGGAAGCTCCAGCAATTTGAAGCCATCGGGGTTCTCCGGAAGTTGCCAGCCCTCGTCAGTACGCTGGAATTCGTTGATGTCGCCGTCGGCATTCAATTCCACGTATCGGCACTCGCGATTCCAGTCGGCCATCAGAGGCGCGACGACTTCGGTTCCGTTCGCAAGGTAGAAGGGTTGATCCTGCGTGAGAGACGCATCGAACGTGGACTGCCAGTTCCCCTTGAAGTAAACGGCGTTCGTGATGACAAGCCGCGTGAGTGCGTCGATCGTGTCGGGAGCCAGCAAGTCCTCGATGCGTCCCTCGGTCTGCGACGCGACCCAGTCGTTGATCGTGACGCGCTCGTCGTTAGGACGTCGTTGAAAGTCGCAACCGAAGGTCGCCGCGCCCCAAATGTCCGCGACAGTCGATGCATACTCGTTTCGAAGGGGAAAGCCCAGATCGCACCAGACGGCATTCGCGAATCGCAACTGATAGGGATCGATCTGCTGACTGACTTCACCGATCTCCAGCCTGAGGGCCTCGGACTGTTCCAGCAGATCAAAGAAATTCTGACCATCAGTCCCATCAAGTTCGTTGTTGATGCGTTGCAATTGAGTCGTCAGTTCATTGAGCCGTTCCTGCAATGCGGCCGATTCCTCTGCACCGGTCGGTTCCATCGAACGCTGCAGCTCGGCGAACGCGCGCGAGTATTTGGTAAAATCCCAAGGAAGATTGTGGTTGGGCCGGGCCGCCCATTCCGGCAGATGGAACGTGTTGCCGATCTGGCCGGCTGTCGTTCCCGAAGTTCCCTCGGCCAAGACCATGAAGGCCGCCATCACCGAGTGGCCGGAGAGGATGATGTTGTCGTTGCTGTTGCTGGCCAGTCGGCGGTAGAGATCAAGCGTGAATCTGGTATCTGCCTCAGCTGCGGAGAGTTCATCATCGGAGAGCGGCAAAGATTGATCGGCTCGAACCATGACGGAAGGCACGCAAGTTGCAAGTAAACACATCAGGAATTCGCGGCGGTACATTGGAGATTGTCCTTGGTATGGAGTTCGGTGGCCAGCCAATGCCAACCATCGTCGTGTTTGAAACCACGTCTGTGAGTTCGAGAATGCAAATGTGACGTGGAGAACGCGAAAATGATTCCCCGGAATCCGAAAGATTTGGCCCTGCACTCATTGGGAAACTCGAATCGACAGGCCTCCATATCTATTGACCTGAATGGTTGGCGGAACCACGATTCGAAGTCGTGCGGACTGCAAGAATTCTCTCATTTCCGCCTGTCAAAATGTCGAAATCTGGGGGAGTTGAGTCTTGAAAACCCGACAGGGAGGCGGTACGCTCATTTTTAGGCTTTTGGGCGTCAGAGACGTTCCAATTCATTGACGGGTTTACAAGTTGTTCTTTGTACAATTTGGCGGGTTTAGTCGCGATCGCGGATCGTGAGACTCGGATTCCAGCTTAGAGGAGATCCACTCATGGAGACTTCGTCTGTTCCCCAAAGTGAAGTCGATGCCGTTGAAGAGATTCGTCTGCGCATTTGGGCGCGACGCAACTACACCGCCGCCGAACAACGCGACGGAAGCTGGCATCCGATTGTGCTCGACGAAATGAAGAGTCGCGATCGCGAACTTGTCGGCTAAGCATTGCCTCATAGCGGAACGGAGTCCGACCCAGAGGGAATTGCAGGACAGACCCCACGAAGGGTTTTAGAGTCCCTCTGTCGTTCTCACCAGTCGCTCCACCATCACCCGGCTTCCGCCGGGTTTTTTATTGGATCGAGAACAGCCACTCCACCAGGTTCAGCCAGCCAACGCCTCGATGGGCGCGGTACCCGCCAGCCACAGCAGCAACTGTTCAAGTTCGACGCGGTCCGGGAGTCGGCTCCCCCCCTTGAGACGATAGTCGGTCTCGGAGATTCGGTTAATGATGCGCTCTGCCCGGGGACGACCAATGCGACGCAAGTAGCGTTCGGCCGCATCGATTTCATTGGGAAAGATTCCGGCCTCCTTAAGTGCCACGCGCAAAGGTGTTCCCATTCGCGAGGCCTCGGTCGCTTTCGCAAACTTGCGAAACACGAACGTGATGCCGCCGAGGATTTTGAGAGCCGCTTCGCCGGCAATCACCAGTTTGTCGAGACAGATAAGGGCGCGGTTGAGGTCGTTGTCGCGAACGGCGTTCAGCATGGTCCATGTCGTTTCGGCCTTCCAGCCTCCCACCAGTGCGCGCACGTCTTCGACGCCGATGCGACTACGGTCGCCGACGTACGACGCGAGCTTCGAGAGTTCCTGATTCAACAGCCCCAGTGAATTGCCCGCCAGTTCGATCATCAAGGCCGCGCCGTCGCGTGTGAGTTGCAGTTCGTGTTTCGACTTCGCTCGAGCGATCAGCCAGGCATTCAGCTTCGCTCCCGACAATGGCTTACACTCCAGCGACATCCCAGCACTCGGCAGCTTCTTCGCCAGTCGCGTGTTTTGAGGAAAGCTCTTCACATCGAGCACCAGCAACGAGCTCTTGGAAGGGCGATCGACATAGTCTTCGAGTTGCGAGCGATACTTACTGACGAAATCGTCGGCCTCATCAACGATGACCATCCGCCCCGCGCTGAACATCGACACGGTGCGCAGTTCATCGAAGATGGTCTTCAGTTCGACCTCCTTGCCGGTGTATCGGGCAAGACTCAGTTCGTCCCCAGCCAGCACCGACTGCAACAGCAGATGAATCACCTCCTGCTTGAGCTGCGACTCTTCACCAAACAGCACCACCACACCCGAACTGGGTGCGGAATCGGCTCGGTCAAGAAAGTCGGCTGCGTGCATGAAAGGGGTATACACTGCCAGCAGCGGCGCGACCAGTGTTCGGGCTTCCCGACCAACACCCTTGTGGACTGTGAAGACTGCGGAAAAGCACTGAGACGTTGTGCGGCTTCGCAAGGACAACCGACCAACGCACCGTCGCAACTCGTTATGCAGTTTGACAAATCAAAATCGACAAGCCGATACTACACCGCCCAAGTGCGGCAAGACTCTACCGCACTTCAGCGGTCAAATGCCTGTTATCCAGCAAAGCGAGCGTCGCACATTGCTATCAGCAGAAGAAAGACAACGTGTGATCACGGCCCTTGAATTCGATCCGGATGCAGGTGACATCGTCACGTTCGTCGAACGGCTGGAAACTTCATCCGAACTCCATCAATTCGTACTCAACTACAATTCAAACGATGGACTGTTGCCGTTATGGGCAATCGTAAAGAACGCTGAATGCGATCAAGGAACGGCCCTTTGTATCTACTGGCTCCTTGGCGACTTTGCCATGGATCGCGAAACGTATCGCAACAAACCGAACGCGAATCGGAACGGCGTCGGGCTCATCGAAGAAATCGAAAAACGATATGAAAACCGATTCTATACCCGACAAAACATCCGCTTTGCGCCGATGGACTATCTCGACTGGTCACCGACGAAGGTGAAACTCGTAAAACACCAACACGGCGGAACACTACCCTTTCCAGAAATCATGCTCGAACCAAGTCCCGGCGAAGACGTGCTGCAAGAACTGATGTGATGCCCATCAATCACCAAAAGCTGGATGACCAGGCGTTGCACGCGAGCGGGCGGCAACGCGGATTCTGAAGTCAATGTCACTCGCGCCCGCCGCGTGAGCTTGGTCGTTCTGCCGTCAAGGAGTCTGCATGGGACAAGATCTTTCCATCGTCCTGACCGCAAAGAAGATCAGCGATAAAGCCCTGATCGACGCGGCCAAAACTGCGTTTGCTGACGAGCCGCCAGACAACTTGGTGTTGCTTCTCGCCACTAACGGGCCACCTTCGCTCGTTAAGGCCCTGCCGTCTTTCACTGCTTTCTCAATGTGGGCAGACATAGAGGACGGATTAGACCAGTTTGCGAAGGCCCTGAGTCGTGAGGTGGGCACATACATTGTGTTCACGAGGGCCGACCACTCAGGGGTTGGCGGTTGGCAGTGAGTGTAGGGCAGGCTGTGCCTGCCGGATGGGGAGTCGGGGATGCGCGCCCCTCTGTAGGGAGCAGGCTCGGTGTGGACTTACCCACGTTTAGTGGGCGCGGTTGATGGTTATGCGGCCTGTTCGAAGTTCAGCGGGGATTGGTATCCGAGTGCTGAGTGTCGACGGACGCGGTTATAGAAGACTTCGATGTACTCAAACAGGCTTTGACGGGCCTGTTCTCGGGTTTTGTAATGCTCGTGATGCACGTGTTCTTTCTTGAGGGTGGCGAAGAACGATTCCATCGGCGCGTTGTCCCAGCAGTTGGTCTTGCGGCTCATCGAGCAGGTGATGCCGTGCTGGCTCAAGAGTCGTTGGGTACTGCTGCAGGCGCAACCGCGCACCTTAGGGTAGACGGAACGTGTTCACGGACGAGTTTTCGTCCGCGCGGGCCGGCAAGTGAATCCCAAGGGTATGGGCAAGAGTATCGCAAGCGTATCACGAGGTGTGTGTCTACTCGTACTCTTGTACTCTTGGACTCGAGCCCTTCCAGAATGGCAGGAATTCAACAATGCGATGGGATGGACATGTCGACGGCCAGGACGACCCTAATGGGTACGCGCAACTCATTCGTTTATCCGATTGGGGATTTCGACCGATCTCCTGGTTGTGGGAACCACTGATTCCCAAACGCAAGGTCACGCTGCTCGTGGGCGCGCAGGAAATCGGGAAGTCGTTTTTCGCTCTCGACCTGGCCGCACGGCTGTCGCGCGGAGAGTCGATTCCCCCCGATGGAGTTCGCGACGACGGGTCGGCGAGCACGCTGATTCTTGCCGGCGACGACGATCTCGACGATACGCTCTCTCCGCGGCTGGCGAACATGAGGGCGGAACTGGATCGCGTTTACGTCTTATCGGCGTCGGGGCCGAAGACGATTCTCGATGGAAAGCCGCAAATCTCGCTGGCCCACAGCATCGAGCGCGTCCATCGAGCCGCGAAGGAGATCGGCGACTGTCGGCTGATCATCATTGATCCCATTTCGGCGTTCATCGAGGGCATAGGTTACAACGGACACGCCGATGTGCGGCAATTGCTGTCGCGATTGACGACGCTCGCACAAGTGCACGACGCCGCGGTGCTGGTCGTTTCGCATCACCGCAAGCAGCGAGCCGATGCCGTACTGCACCGCACGATCGGCTCGCTCGCGTTCACCATCGTTTCGCGCGTCGTGCTGACGTTGGTTGAGGATCCCACCATCGTCGGCCGGCGGTTACTGCTGCCAGCGAAGATGAACCTGCGGGCCGCGTCGCAATGTCACGGTCGGGCGTTTCGCATCGAAAAGGATGAACTGCACTGGGATCCGCGACCGATTCACATTCGGCCTGATGAACTGCAACGGCTGACGGCGAAGGGGATCGCCACATCGGAACGCCTGCTCGAAGTGGCAGAAGAATTGCGCGATCTGCTGATCCGCGGTCCGGTCGCGTCGCTGGAAGTTCACGAATGGGCGAGCCGTCAGCACATTCCCCGCATGCTGCTGTTTCAAGCGAAGGCAATCGTCGGCATCGAGGCCCGCCGCGACGGCCGCGAATGGCGTTGGGAACTCCCGGCCGCGCGGAGAGTTGAGAGTTGAGAGGCTGGCGTGTAGCCGTTCGTTGGTGGTGGATTGTTTCCCCTCTCCCACAGCGCTGTGGGAGAGGACACCCGTCCGTAGCGGAACTCGTGAGAGTTCCGGCGCGAGGAGTGCGGCTACAGTGAGTTTCGGAAGTCTCACGACTTCCGCTACGATCCCCAGAATTGGTCATTCAACCTCGTGCTGTTGACGATGTAGGAAATGCACGTAACATTCAGTGAGACAAGAGCATCGCATCACTCCCACAGGTTCGACACATGAACTGGATTGACGGTCGTTTTGAAGAGAATGTCATCACCACATCGCTCGAGCAGGCGATGAACTGGGCGAAGCAGTCGAGCGTCTGGCCGATGACGTTCGGTCTCGCCTGCTGTGCCATCGAGATGATGGCCACCGGAGCCAGTCGGTTTGACATCGATCGCTTCGGAGCCGGCGCCTTTCGTGCCACTCCCCGCCAGGCCGACCTGATGATCGTTGCCGGCACCGTGACGTTCAAAATGGCCAGCAGGGTCCGCAGGCTCTACGAACAGATGCCCGACCCCAAGTACGTGATTGCCATGGGAGCCTGCACCGTCGGCGGCGGGCCGTACTTCAAATGGGGCTATCATGTCGTGAAGGGTGTCGATCTCGTGGTGCCGGTGGACGTGTACGTTCCCGGTTGCCCACCTCGTCCGGAAGCGTTGCTCGAAGGCCTGATGCGGATTCAAGACAAGATCAAAGGGAAGAAGATCGGCAAGAAGCCGGGGTCGGCGGGATGGGGACAGCAGGGAGAGAAGCTGGTTGATGAACTGCCGATACCGCATCACTGCGGATACGTCCAGGATCCGGAGTTCGTCACCGGCTGACATTAGCCCGCAGCGCAAGCAAGGGGGACGTGAGCTTGGCGCTCTGCAACATTCGACTCCGCTTGCGGAGGAACGCGGTCATCAATCGACGAATCTCAATGGGGGTCGAATTCCGCAAGCCAGGCTTTCTCACCATCGATCACCTCTGCTCACGCCTCCCTTGCTTGCGCTGCGGGCTAGTGTGGGGCTGCTGAACCCCTCACCAGTGAGTTCGCTCGGTGTCAGTCGCCTCAACCTCTGCCGACAACGACTCAGCGGGTCATCGCCGGCAGATGTGGATTGCGTTCGCGTGCTGGCTCGCGTTGCTGTTGCTCATTGTTGTCTGCGAAGCGTTTCGCTGGCTTGATGTTGATCAGCGACAGCAGTCACTCGCGGAGTGGTTGTGTGGTATTCCCGCTCGCTGGCTGCCGTTTCTGCCTTGGGTGATCGCGGGCTGCTGGTTCACTTGGCCGAGTCGAGGTGATGAACGTCGCTCATCACTTAAACGAACGACGAGTGCTGCGGCGTGGGATGCCTCGATCGATGTGTGGACCTCAAGGGATCGGTTCCTTGCCTGGAGAGCATCCCTCATCGTGCTGCTGACGGCGACCATCGCAACGATCGCCGTGGCACGTTTCGGTTCGTTCGGCAGCCAGGGATTGCACTTCGGCGATCTGCCGCCGGATTATCACGACGAGTACAGCTACCGCCTGCAGAGTGAGACATTTCTTGCCGGGCGGACATCGTTTCCATCGTTCGAGCCGCATCCCGAACTGTTCGACCAGATGCACGTCCTCAACGAAGGACGGATGGCGAGTCGCTACTTTCCGGGCGTGGGCGTTTGGCTCTTGCCAGGGACGGCCATCGGCAACCCGTGGCTAATGCAGCACGTCGCCCATGTGTTGGCGGCGTGGCTGTTGTTCTGGATCGGGTGCGAACTCTCTTCCATCAGAGTCGGACTGCTGGCAGGCCTGTTGCTGGCCCTTTCGCCGGGCGTATTGCTCTTCAGCAACTTGTTGTTGTCGCACCACGCGACTCTGGTCGGGCTGATGGTGTTTCTATGGGCGTTTCTGCGGATGCTGCGTCTTTCACGTAGCGGAAGTCGTGAGACTTCCGAGGAGTCGCCCGACGGAATTCTCACGAATTCCGCTACATCTTTGTGGGCACTTCTCGCCGGCAGTGGACTGACATTCGCCATGCTCTGCCGACCAATGACTGCCGCGGGCTTCGCACTGCCGATGGGCATCTGGGTGGTGTGGACGCACGGGAAAGGGCTGTTTCAACCGGCGGCTCGTCGCGGTTCCATGTCGGTCATCGCGGGACTCGGTATTCCGATCATCGTCGGGCTGGGAGTGATGCTGTGGTACAACGAGCAGATCACGGGCGACTGGCGCGTCTCGCCGTATCAGCAGTACACCGACCTCTACACGCCTCGGCACGTCTATGGTTTCAACAACGTCTTGCGCGGTGAACAGCATCTGGGGCCGAAAGTGCTCGACAACTACGACCGCTGGGCGGAAAACTTGACCCCCGCTCTGGCAGCAAAGAACGTCGGCGAGCGACTTCTCCGCAGCGGCGACTGGACGCTCGGCATCGTGCCTATTTTTCTGGGTGTAATGGGACTGCTCGTCGGACCGCGCCTTGATGCCAAATGGCGGCTTGTGATCGCGTCGATCATCACGCTCCATTTGGTGCACATCCCCTACTGGTTCGTCGGCATCATGGGTTGGCACTATGTCTTCGAGACCGCCCTCTTGTGGCTCTTGATGGCGAGCGAAGGCTTTCGCCGATGGTCACAGTTTGGAATGTCAAACGGTACACGCGGCTTGCGATGGTGTACATCGGGAGTGTTGTTGACTGCTCTGTCTATCAATCTGCTGACAATCCCGTCGCTATGGCCGTCTCAACTCGCTGTCGGCACTTACGAAGTCGCGTTTGCCCGCGTGCCTTATCATGAATTCGAGCAGGATGTCGAAGAACTGCGAGACGGCGAACCGGCGGTAGTACTCATCATTCCCGACCCAGCCGACCGATCGATGGATTACGTCACCAACCACGCAGGACTGAATGACGAAGTGTTGCGAGTGCGCTGGGTTTCAGATGAACTCAGCCTGAATGAGATACAAGAACTCTTTCCCAAACGGATCGTGATTATCTTCAACGCAGTGACTGAAGAGTACAGGTTGAGAGAGTGACTTCGCGACTTGCCGATGTGGTGTGTCCTGGTGTCCTGCAGAAAGGTATCTACTTAACGACGCTCGGCAGCAATTCGATGATCCGTTGCGACGCTTTGCCGTCCCCATAAGGGCTGTGGTCGATTTGGTGATTTCGGTACTCGACATCATCCGTGAGGAGTAAACTCACACGTTCGACGATGCGGTCGACTTGAGTGCCGACGAGTTCGGCTGCGCCGGCAGCGACGGCTTCGGGGCGCTCGGTGTTGTCGCGCATCACGAGCACGGGTTTTCGAAGCGAGGGTGCTTCCTCCTGGACGCCGCCGGAGTCGGTGAGGATCAATCGGCAGCGGTCCATCAACCAGACGAATTCGGGGTAGGACGCCGGCGGCAACAGGTGGACGTTCTTCAGTTCTCCGAGCAGCCGCTTCACCGGTTCCTGCACGTTCGGATTGAGATGCACGGGATAGATGAATTGCGTGTCGTGATGCCTCGCAGCCAGCGAGGCGATGGCATTACAGATCGACTCGAACCCTCCGCCGAAGTTCTCGCGGCGATGGGCGGTGATGAGCACGCTCGGCGAGCCATTCATCCACGGATGCTGTACGAGCCAGTGAGCGTCGCGACCGCGTTCGCGTTCGACCGTCCACAAGAGGGCATCGATGACAGTGTTGCCCGTCACATGGATGCGATCGTCTGGAACTCGCTCGGCCAGCAGATTCTGACGGGACGCCTCGGTGGGGGGGCAATGCAGCGTCGCCAGCAAGCCGGCAGTACGGCGATTAAACTCCTCGGGCCACGGCGAGTAGAGATTTCCCGTCCGCAATCCAGCTTCAACATGCACGAACGGAATGCGGCGATGAAAGGCCGCGATGGCCGAGGCCGCGACGGTTGTGGTGTCTCCCTGAGCCACGACGCAGGCAGGCTGCCGCTCCTGCAGCACCGTGTCGAGTCGATCGAGGCAGCGAGACATCAACGAGTTCAATGTCTGATTCGGCTGCATCAGATCGAGCGAGACATCGGCTTCGATGCCGAAGTAATCAGTCACTTGTTCCAGCATTTCACGATGCTGGCCGGTGATCGCCACAATCGTCTCGATGCCCGAACCTTCAGCCTGGGCCGCATGTATCACCGGCGCGAGTTTGATTGCCTCGGGGCGTGTGCCAAAGATAAAGAGAGTTCGCATGGCTCCGATCTGGCCGCTGTACTCGTGAGAGTTCCGAAGATGAGCTTTGGCAATTCGGACGTCTCACGACGCCTTCCGACTTCCGCGACATGTCCACTTACTGGAAACGCGACGCAGGCACCACAACAAATCGGCGAGACACGGCAGCCGACTTTCCCGTGAGGCGGTCTTCGACTGTGAGTTGCAGGATGTATGCCCCCGGCTGCAGTGTGCTGGGGAGTTCGATGCGATAACTGTGAAAATAATCCTCTCTCCGGCTTCGAGAAAGATCCTCGGTGGTAGGAAAAACCGTGCGGTCAATCAACTCGCGAGAGGGGCCTTCCGAGTAGATTTCGATCTCCGACTCGAGCAACGTGCGAAACACTCCACTGGGATCCGATTCACTCTCGAAGTGACGTACTTCGATGTAAAGGTTGATTGGCTGACCCGGAGAGAACTCGTTCACACCGAATGTCTCGTAGTTGCCGAAGCTGTTGATCTGCCGGCAGAATTGCAGATTGCGGATTTCCAGCGGCACTTGGGGCTGCAGCGCCCGCTCGGCCGATGCCAGTCGTCCGACGGTTTGAGCCGCACGGTCGCCACGGCTGGGGAGCATTTCCTCGTCGAAGTAACTCGACATTGCCCAGTACATTTCAGACCAGAACTCCTGGTCGTCGGGATCGATGCCGGGTATTGCCTGCTGGGCATCGTGCGGTCTCCCGGCGAGCAGATAGAGATGGCGCAACAGAACGTGCCGTCGGAGATAGTCCCGCCGCTGGGATTCAGTTGTCGGAGTAACGTTGGCCAGTTCGGCTTCGATCAATGCAATCAACTTCGCAAGTTCTTCCTGGCTGTAAGCAGATTCGTCCCCCCAAACGACTTCGTTTGGGGGAAGCGTCTCGGGCATGCTCGCGGTGCGGACTGGGTCTTCTGACGTTTCGGATTCACCAGTTCGTCCTCCAGGCAAGAGGTGTTGGCCGATTCCCCACGTCCAGTCGGTTGCGTGATTCTCTTCACCTCTTCTCGCCATCGCCAGGACATCAGGAATGCGAGGTAATCCCCAAGGCGAGGAACTGTCGGATTCGACAACCGGCTCTTCGGCTGGCGAGGAATTCTCATTGACTGGCGCGGCGTGATCGTTGGTTAGAGGTGCAACATGGCTGGCAAATTGCTCACTTTCCGAAGTGGAGTCTTCCGCAAAGCTGTCGATATGACCCGAAAAGGATGCACCGCGCTCTGGTGGCGACTGCATCTCCTGGAGCGAGTGACCCGGTTCACGAATTGCCCGATCAGCGAGTTCATCCGACGACCGACCGGCAAACTGGGAATGCCCACCGCCGATGTGAGTCGTCGAGTCGTTTACCGACGCGGTTTCCAATGTTTGAGGCGGCTGCGACGAAGTCTCTCGCGACTCTCGGTCGGCCAATTGATCACTTTGCGACTCGTCGGGCTGGCGCTGGAAGGCGCTCCAACGGATTGACGACGACTCGCAGCCTGAAGCGATCAGCCACAGCACAAGACAGCCAATAAGGCTTCTGGAAGCTGCCATGGCGGATGAATCGCCCTTTTCAGGAAGACGTGAAAAGTGAGACTACAACGTGCGAGTTTCGATCCGTCAAAGACCGGCGCTCTCGTAATGACGATCGTTGTCCGTCGCGGGTTCAACCGTCGGCGGGCACGACGCGTGTAACGACGTACATCGGGCGTCCGAGGTCATCGGTCAAAATGGGATCAACAGTTCCGTAGACGATGACTTCAGTGCCGTCATTCATCGCGTCAAAATCGGGATGATTCAACAACGTGAGAAAACCGGCGTAGGGATCACTGGAGTCAGGAGCGTCGCTGTAGACGATGTTCCAGGAGGCGTCGGATTCATCGAAACTCACGATTCCTCGCAACCAGGCGAATTCCTCGCGGTCGTGATCGAACGTCGTTTCTGAGTCGAAGACGACGCGCTCCACCGTATGGGCCGCGATCGATAGCGACGGGTCGACTTGATCTTCGGTCTCGTAGGCTGCGGTAACAGTGGGCATCATTTGCGGTCCATTGCGAACCTCAAGCATCGACGGAGTCTGCTGCCCCTGGAAGTAGATCTCTTGAGTTCCCGCTGGTGGAGAACTGCCGAACGGGTTTCCGGTCGGATTCGCCGTCGGCGGGCTGGTAACGGGAGGATTTGTCGCAGGAGGATTGTATTGCTGAGAAGGCGTGGTCGGAATCGGATTCTGAAACGTCTGACCACTTACATTCGACGAATCGTAAAACGGCGAACCAGCGGCGGGCGGGTTGGGTACCGGCCGTGATTGCGTGCCGCTCGAGCCCGTGGATCCTGTCGGCCCCGAGTATGTCGGAGCGTTGCCACCGTCGAGCGGCGTCAATGACCCACTGCTTCCGGGAGGAGTTGACTGAATCGATGTTCCCGGAGCGTACGTTCCCGAACCAGGAACGTAGGTGCCACTTGGTTGAAGTGTTTGAATCGGCTGCTGGTAGATGCCTGGCTGCGGGTAGCCGTAGTTCGGAGGGGCAAAACAACCGGAGACGGCGACCACCGCCCCACCCACGAAACACGTCGTGGCTGCGGAGACGAGACGCATGGCAGGATCCTTCCTGTCAGAGTGAGAACGACCCACACGGTGCGGTGCCGTGCGGAAAACATCCATCCTGGATCAACGCCCCTCGTAAGACATACCTGCCCGGCGGGTCAAGGGCGTGTACCCGCCAATCATTCACGAAAGTTCCCGATCAGAAAGAGGCTTGATTGAGGACTCCTCATGAATCGGGCGGGAATCTTATGTATTCGGCCGATCGTGTCCAGACCGCTTTCCGGGTATCGCACATGAATGGAATCGCCATTGACCTTCACTGCTTGAAACAGTTACAAGCCGCCCCCCACTCTGGAGTGTCACGTCTCGTTTGTAACTCCGCATCAATTCGAATTCCAAGGACGGAATCAAATGCGTTGGATTCTCTCGCTACTGACAGTGTCTCTGATCGCCGGCTGCGGTGGAGGCGAAACGGAACAGGCCACTTCTGCGGACACTGCTCAGACTGGTGTCGGCTCCACGACTAGTTCGAGCCCAGACGTTGTGCAGGCGGGTGCCGAGGAAGTGGCTCCCGGCCAACCGACTGCGGCCCAACAGGCGGGCAATCCGTCGATACCCGTGGTGACGGCGGAGCAAGTCTTGGAACAAGTCGATCTGCTGATTCAGCAGCGTCAGTTCAATCAGGCGGTCAACGTGCTCAATCAATTGATAGCGCAGCGCTCCAACATTCCTGATGCGTATGTTAAGCGGGCCGCGATTTATGCAGAAGCCAAGCTCTTCACCCGAGCCATCGCGGACATGACCTCAGCGATTGAACTACTGCCGCGCAACGCCCGGCTGCGAAACACTCGCGGCTACTTTCATTTGTCTCAGAATGACCTCGATCGCGCGATGACTGATTTTGACGACGCCATCGGCCTCGACCTCGAATACCATCAACCCTACAACAATCGCGGCCTGGTACGGATCGCACGCGAGGATTTCCAGGGAGCTTTGCTCGACTTCGATGCCGCGCTGCAGATCGATCCCAATTACCTTGACGCGCTTAACAATCGCGGTTTTGCCCTCATGCGACTCGAGCGATTCGATGAAGCGATTGACAACTTCTCCGCAGTCATCGCGAAGAAGGGCGACTATGTCAACGCCTGGAATAATCGCGGATTGGCCAATGCCGGTATCTTGCGGCATGAGCAGGCAGTTGAAGATTTTTCACATGCGATTGAACTTCAGCCGAACAATATGAAGTACTATCTGCATCGTAGTGCCTCCTACGAGGCACTGGGGCGGACGGAGGAGGCAAGCTCCGATCGTTTTATGGTGAGCTGGACCGAGCAGATTGCCAGGCTCAATCAGGAGATCGGTCGCGACCAGCATAGTTCCGATGCGTGGGTCACTCGCGGTCGTCATTTCGTGACGGCACAGCGTTACGACGACGCGATTGCCGACTTCAACCGTGCCTTGGCCGAGAACCCACAATCGTCGAACGCCCATCTCGCCTTGGCGGAAGTGTGGCGGCTGCAAGGAGACTTTGAACAGGCTATTGCGGAGGCGACGAAGGCGATCGAATGTGGGCCATCTCTCTCACATGCCTCGTACTCCTTGCGTGGCGACTTGCATTTCGAGCAGGGCAACCTTGAGGCCGCAATCGCCGACTATGAGGCAGCCCGACGGTTCGATTCTCAGGTCGTTCAAGCCTATCGCCAGTGTAGTGAACGTCTGCTCGAAGCCGGCGAAACGGAACGGGCCAGCGCGCTTCAGGAACGTGCCACTGAGATTGAAGAACGACTTCACGCCGAACCCGTACCCGTTCCTGCCACAACGCCACGCGAGTTTCCTGTCGGCGCTGCGCAGTCCGCTGAAGCAGTCGACGAAACCACAACTCAGTAAGCGTTGTCGGCGCAGTCCATCAGCAGCGTCGCGGGTCAGGAGAGTCATGGACTACCAGGTGCGACCGATCGGCAAGACATGCGCCGTCTCCGGGGAACCCTTGGAGCCGGGTACAACTTGCTATTCCGTGCTCGTCGATCGACAGGGAACGCTCGAGCGGCTGGATATTTCGGCTGCCGCCTGGACCGGACAGCCAGAAGGGGCGGTCGGCGTTTGGAAGCGCATCATTCCTGTTCAAAAGGAGACACGCCCATCGCAGATCGATCCACGCGAAATGCAATCGTATTTCGAGCAGCTTGTCGAGGAGGCACAACCCGCGCGCGAGAAACTTGTCTATGTGTTGGCACTCTTCTTGCTTCAGAAGCGACGGTTGCAATTGGACGGCTCGCGAACAGATGGAGAAATCGAGTACCTGTTGTTGTCGGGAACAGATGGGAGTGGCCCCTTCGAAGTTCGCGATCAACAACTCTCCGGCGACGAGATCGCCGCACTGCAGAAGGAACTGTCGAGATCGATTGAATCCGAATGGGCCGCCTGACCCGTTCGCATTGGGGGGAATCCAGATGTTACCACTCACGCTCATCGCGAAATCGAGCCGGCATCTCATGCTGGCGGCTTTCGCTGTGATGCTTGCTGGTGGTTGTCGAACTGATCGGCTCCCCCGCTGGGATTCCATCGGTCGCGCTCCCGTGATCCCCAACGAGTCGTCGGTCGACGAGATCGTGCAGGTTCTCAACGTCAACACACTGGGAACACAGACGCAGCAGGGGCTCAAGTCGTGGAATGCCACAAATGCAAGCGTGTCGGTGCCGGGAATGGTCAATGTCCCCGCCACGATCGCTGTCGAAGCACCGCGTAATCTCAGGATTCGCGTGGCGCATCCGCTGACACGCAGCGAATTGGTCGACATGGGGAGTAATCCCGAGGAGTTCTGGTTCTGGGCCAAAAGCCCCGAGCCGACCGGGGTCGTGCATGTTCGACATGACGAGGTCGACGTGATCTCGCAGTACTTCGATCTCCCGCTGCATCCCGACTGGATGATGGAAGTCTTCGGAGTCGTGCCCCTCAATCCGACCGAGTATCAACGTGAAGCGAGCGATGCCGGACGACATTTTGTCGAGCTTGTCGGCAGGAAGACGGCCCCCAATGGGATGCTCGTTCGTAACATGATTCGTGTCGACTTGCGCCGGGGAGTGATCGTCCGCAGAAGCCTGCATGCCGACGATGGCACCGGTGTTGGGGATTGCCGAGTTCTCGGACCACGAACGCGACTCACAAAGCCAGCTCATGCTTCCCAGGCAGATTCGAGTCGAAGTGCCAGCGATGGAGGCGGCTGTCACCATCTATCTGAAGAGCGTACAGCTCAACCCGCCGCCAATGGCCAACCGATTCTGGCAGCCTCCGACGATTGCCGGCGAGTCGGATGTGCATATGATCAACTGGCTCCCCGAAGAAGCAATTCACTCGATGCCAATTCAAACGATCCACAGAACCGGAGAGAGCACGCCGTACTATCCTGCGATGGATACAGAAGACGTGGGATCGGCATCGCTCAATCCAGGGCGTGACGCCGGAGCGTTGCTTCAACCCTATGCATGGGGAGTGCCATCGACAAGTAGTCTCCCGTTGGAAACAGACAGCATGCCTGGCGTCCCGATGACACACGCCAACGGTATGGGTCGCGCGACGATCGGTGATATCAGCGACGGAGATGATGCACCCCTGTGGGGACAACGTCCGCCGACTGAGCCTCTTCCGTTTGAACCGTCTCTATCTCCCTTCGAGCCAACGCCGACGAACCCGCCCGGCCCGCCCCTGTTTGAAGGCGCTCCGCAGGTCGATCGTCCTGTCTGGGCTCGGGAGTAGCGGGTTGCAGGAGACAGGGAAACTACCTTCGACAATTCGGTAATCCCAAGGCCAATTCTGCTCCCTGCGGACAAAGATCCCTCCCAATACCCGGGCGGCGTGGTACACTCTCGGGACTAATCATTCTGCGAGTTGTCATGTCTTCGCATTGGCCCTATCTCCATCGTCGTGACTTGCTGAAGGTCGGTTCCCTGGGAGCCGTCGGTCTCGGGTTGCCGGAGTTTCTCGCGCGGCGGGCGAGCGCATCGGAGGCAGCCTTTGGTAAGGCCAAGTCGTGTCTCTTGATGTTCCTCGAAGGGGGACCGGCACAGCACGACTTGTGGGATATGAAGCCCGATGCAGCTGCCGAGGTGCGCGGTGAGTTCGATCCCATTGCAAGTTCCGCGCCCGGTATCGATGTCTGCGAACACATGCCGCTACTCGCGCGGCAGATGCATCATGTGGCGCTCGTGCGGTCGGTGCATCACACGATCGTCGATCATAATGCGGGGGCCTACTACGCGATGACGGGTCGCAACCCGGTCGTGAATGGCCGGCTGATCGTGCGGGACGAGCCAGACAACTTCCCTCCCTTCGGATCGGTGCTGGCCAAGTTGCGACCCACGTCGCATCTGCCTGACTTCGTTCACATCCCCGAAATCATGTTCAACAACGGGGACGAGATTCCCGGCGAACGCGCCGGCTTTCTCGGACTGGCATACGACCCTCTCCTCACCGGTGACCCCAGCGCCCCAGGTTGGCGCGCGCCAGGACTGCGACTGTTTCGCGATTGTCCGCTCGATCGCGTCGATGCCCGCGAACGACTCCTTTCACAACTCGATGCCCAGGCCGGCATCAGCATGAACGAAGAGTTGCTGACGGGACTTAACGATCAATATGCAAAGGCCTTCTCGCTTCTCACGTCGCGCGAAACGCGTCGGGCATTCGATCTCGAACAGGAACCCGACGACGTTCGTGTTCGCTATGGGCTCCCCGATCGTGTCGACCGATCGGTCGAGGCCCGCAAATTTGGCGGGTTGCCTCATCTGGGGCAGTGTTTGCTCCTGGCTCGTCGACTGATCGAGTCGGGCGTCCCGCTCGTGACCGTCTGCACCGGACGCCGCATCGATCAGACTTGGGACGGGCATCGAGAGCATTTCGATTTGCTCAGACGCTCAATTCTGCCCTACTTCGACCGTGCGTTCTCTGCGGTCATCGAAGACCTCGCAGACCGCGGCTTGCTGGATGAAACCCTGATTGTGGCCATGGGCGAATTCGGTCGCACACCACGGATCGGCCAAGTGACTTCGAGTGCCGGTGCCACCGATGCCGGCCGCGACCATTGGCCGCACTGCTACACGATCCTGATGGCCGGTGCGGGCATCAAGCCGGGATATGTGGTGGGCTCTTCCGATCGCGACGCCGCTTATCCCGACAGCCAGGCCGTCACTCCTGAAGACATCGCGGCGACGATCTTCTGGGCTCTGGGGATCGATCCTCAGTCTCACATCGAGGATCCGCTCGGCCGTCCGCACATGCTGTCTCTCGGTGATCCGATCTTCGATCTCTTCGCTTAGACGCGCAGAGGCAACGACAAGTTGAATGATGGGCGACGGCAGCGAGTGGCATTGACACGCGACCCCCAACGCCGGAATCTCCGTCATCACTGATCGAGTGCCTCAGTCGCACTCATGTTCCTTGCACCATTTTGAGCAACAGGCGAACGGGTTACGCGTGGCGTCGGTCCGTGGCGTTCTCACATTGTGAATCCCCCTCCATCCCCCTCCTCCCGATCGTGGCTGCGACGCTTCGTGAATCGCCTGGAGGTGGATCGCGCGACGTTCTATTCGATCGCAGCGCGTGGATGGCAACTGGCGGCGAGTCCGGTCTCGATGATCGTGATCGCGGTCTGGTTCACGAGCGAGCAACAAGGTTTCTTCTATACCTTCGCGTCGTTAATGGCCCTCCAGGGTCTGGTTGAACTGGGACTGCACGCGGTGATCGTGAATGTCGCCAGCCATGAATGGGCCAACCTCACACAGGACTCCGACGGACGCGTCACCGGGGGCGCGGCGTCACTGGCTCGGCTCTCGAAACTGACGAAACTCTGTTTTCGTTGGTACGCGTGTGTCGCGGCGCTGTTCGCGGTCGGAGTCGGTCCGGCGGGAGTTCTGTTCTTTAATCAGAACCCGAACGAGAACGTGCAATGGCTCGCGCCGTGGATCGCGCTCGTCGTGCTCACTGGCGGAGTGCTCTGGCTCTGGTCGCTGACGGCGATTCTTGAAGGTTGCAACCAGATGGCGGCGGTGCATCGGGTCCGCATGTGGCAGGCCATTACCGGCAGCCTGGTCGTCTGGGCTGCGATGGTTTCCGGCGCGGGTCTCTGGGCAGCGGCTGCTTCTGTCTGCGTGCGATTAATTTGGGACGCCTGGTTGGTCGGAGTGTCGTACCGTCGCTTTTTTCAGAGTCTCTGGAGTTCGACCGAGTCCGATTCGACACTGCATTGGTGGGAGGAAGTCTGGCCATTGCAGTGGCGGATCGGAGTTCGCGCCGTGGCTGGTTACTTCGCCCTCAATCTCTTCACGCCCATCATGTTCCATTATCACGGGGCCGTTGAGGCGGGGCGGATGGGCATGACGTGGGCGGCTTTGACGGCCATCGAGGGATCAGCATTTGCCTGGGTGCAGACGCGTACCGCCATGTTTGGAATGCTGGCCGCCCGACGAGATTTCGTGGAACTCGACCGCGTCTTCTTTCGGCTGCTGCTGATTTCATGGACGATGCTGTTGTGCGGCAGCCTTGTGCTCTGCGGAGGAGTGGCCGCGTTGGATGCGATTCCCTGGGACATCGCGACTCGGCTTTCCGAACGACTTCTTCCGCTGGCACCCACGGCGGTGCTGTGCGCGGCCGTCTGGCTGTTGCACATTTCCAGGTGTCAGAGCATTTACATTCTTGCCCACAAGCGCGACCCGTTACTAATTCCTGGTCTGACTTTGACCGGCCTCATTGCTCTCTTCGTCTGGATCGGCGGACGGGATTACGGAGCAATGGGTGCCGCATTGGGCTATCTCGTGGTTGCAGCCGTCTTGTACGTGCCGATCTGGACATGGATCTGGTCGAAGTGCCGCCGTGAATGGCATCCGTGAAGTGAGTTGGCGAGTGGGAGCAGGGTTGAGCAAACAACAGGATCATCAATCGCGGACATGACGACTCACAATTCTTCCATGACGTCGGATCAATCCAAAGTGCCGAGCCTTACCGAAAAGTTCGAGTTCGGTCGCAACTGGTCGCGATTCCTGAAGTCGCTCTCCGACGAGCAGATAGCAGCCGCGCGCACATCACTGACGGCCATACTCGGTCCGGATGCATTGCGTGGGCACCGATTCCTTGACGCAGGTTGCGGCAGCGGATTGTTCAGCCTCGCCGCATATCAACTCGGCGCGCATGTCCTTTCCTTTGATCTAGATCCTCAATCAGTTGCCTGTGTCACGGAATTGCGACGGCTGTATGCCACACCCGAGTCGAACTGGGATGTCCAGACGGGATCGCTGCTCGACTCAGACTATCTGTCTGAACTTGGTGAATTCGACGTTGTCTACTCGTGGGGCGTGGTGCACCACACCGGTCAAATGTGGGAGTCGATCGATTTGTTGTCGCAACGAGTCAAAGTCGGAGGAGAATTGTGGCTGGCGATCTATAACGATCAAGGTGCCATCAGTCGTGTGTGGACTTGGATCAAACGGCAATACAATCGCCTACCACGCAGCCTTCAGACTCTCTATGTCCTGATCATTGGCGGTGCCTGGTCGGCGTGGCGACTGTCGCTGCGTCTGGCAGCCACGGCGGCGGCCATGCTTGCTCGCGTGTTGACGCTCCACAATCCCATGGGTCCGGCACGACGGATGTATGCCGATCTTTTCGGCAACCGCGATCGCGGCATGCGGTGGTGGACCGACCTCGTCGACTGGATTGGCGGTTGGCCTTTTGAAGTCGCCAAGCCGGAAGAAGTGCTTCGCTTTCTGCGTGATCGAGACTTTGAATTGAAAGAACTGAAGACGTGTGGCGGCGGACTTGGCTGTAACGAATTTCTGTTTTACCGGCATTCCTCGGACGAATGATCGGGTCTGCCGGCCAACGCATCCTCCGACTTCCTGTTGACTTAGAACACCTTCCGGGTAGACTTCAATCGCCAGTGAAGCGTCGGCGGCAGGTGTGTCGGACGCTCAAAACTCCTTCCTTGTTTGCTTGTAAAGGCTGATCACAGAACAACTTGAGGCTCGCAGACGGGTCTCCTTCCTGTGTCTCAGTTTGCCGGGTTCCCATCCCACCTTCCATCAACGCACAGGTTCCAGTTAAACAGATGCGACGTCAGGACTTACGGAATATTGCCATCATCGCCCACGTCGACCACGGGAAGACCACCCTGGTTGATGCACTGCTGCGTCAGAGTGGGCTGTTTCGCGAAAGCGAGTTGTCGGGGGACTGCATTCTCGACTCGAACGACATCGAGCGGGAGCGGGGCATCACGATTCTGGCGAAGAATATCTCACTCAGCTATCGCGGAGTGAAAATCAACGTCATCGATACGCCCGGCCACGCCGATTTCGGCGGCGAAGTTGAACGCGTGCTGCGAATGGCCGACGGGGCCGTGATCCTGGTCGACGCTTTCGAAGGACCACGGCCTCAGACCCGGTTCGTGCTGACAAAGGCTCTCGAGGTCGGCCTGACGCCATTGATCGTAATCAACAAGATCGATCGACCCGACTGCCGTCCCGACGATGTGCTGATGGAAACGCTCCATCTCCTCGAAGACCTGGGGGCTCACGATCCGTTGTCGATTCCTTACGTTTACGCGAGTGGTCGGGCGGGATTCGCGAGCGAAGATCCGCATGCGAGGTCCGGGACCATTCAACCGTTGCTCGACATGGTGCTGGAGCATATTCCCGGTCCCGATGTCGAACCGGATGGGCCATTCCAAATGATGGTGACGACACTCCTCTGGTCGGAGTATGTCGGTCGCATCGCCGTCGGCCGGGTTTCGTCGGGCAGCGTCAAGACGGGACAATCGGTAGTCATTCTCAAGGACGGCAAGCAGGTTCGCGGGACGATCGAGAAGGTGGAGATCTTTGACAAGCTGGGACGCACCGCCGTCGCCGAAGCCGGCGCGGGAGATGTCGTGGCCCTCACCGGTATTGGCGAGTCAGAAATTGGCGACACGATCTCGAATGTCGAGCAGCCCGTAGCGCTCCCTCGAATCAGTGTGGACGAGCCGACATTGTCGATGATCTTTACGATCAACTCGTCCCCACTTTCAGGCCGTAGCGGCAAGTTCATGACGAGCCGCCATATCCGCGACCGGCTGAATCGCGAACTACTTTCCAACGTCGCCTTGCAGGTGGAAGAGACCGACCAAAAGGAGTGCTTCAAGGTCTCGGGGCGCGGGCTGCTGCATTTGTCGGTCCTCATCGAAACGATGCGGCGTGAGGGTTATGAACTCTCCGTCGGTAAGCCCGAAGTTATTCGCAAACAGGTCGATGGTAAATGGCACGAACCGTTCGAGATTCTGGAAGTCGATGTCCCCGCGGTCGATGTCGGTTCGGTGATTGAACTCGTCTCACAGCGTCGCGGCCAATTGCTCGATCTGAAGCCGGGATACGGCTCGCATACGCATGTGGAGTTTCTCATTCCCGCTCGTGGTCTCATCGGGCTGCGTACACGATTGCTCAACGCCAGCAAAGGGGAAGCAGTGATGCACCATCGTTTCGACAGTTTCAAACCTGTCGAAGGCGAGATCCCCCGCAGGAAGAACGGCGTGCTCGTTTCTCAGGACAATGGTCGATCAACGGGCTACGCGCCTCGCCAAGCTGCAGGAGCGGTCGGTGTTGTTCGTCGGCCCCGCTTCAGACGTCTATGAAGGGATGATCGTCGGCGAGAACTCCCGCGAGAATGACATGGTCGTGAATCCCGTGCGTGAAAAGAAATTGACCAACATGCGAGCGTCGGGGTCGGATGAGAACCTCATCCTCGAACCACCTCGAGATATGTCTCTCGAACTCGCTCTCGAATACATCGAGGCCGATGAGTACATCGAAGTGACGCCCGCCATCATCAGGCTGCGGAAGATCTTTCTGTCGGAAACTCAACGCAAGCGCGCCAAAGTTGCCGTCTAGTACCCGCGGTTCTCCAAAACGAGGAGGTGGGGCCAGTGGAGGCGAACTCGTTCCGTAATAAGTAGCAACGAGAACGACTTCGGGTTCTGCGATTACGGGCTGCTACGTCTCGAAAACGAAGCAGATCGACCGCTCCGCCCAGTCTGGGGCAGCCTCGGCTATTGTTCGCTCGCCATGTTGTCTCTTTCTATACTCAATGGGTACTGTTTTGCCCACGCTCACCGAAGAGGGACACATGTCAATGCGTTTCACTCGTCGTCGCTGGTTGCAGTCGACGCTCGCGGGTCTCGGAACTGCTTCGTTGTCGTCACTTGCCCCGCGTTTGGGGTTTACGGCCGACCCGATCGAGCGAAACGGCGAACCGCATTTGAAACTCTCTCTCGCGGCGTATTCGTTCAATAGGTTTCTGCCGAGGCCCGGGCGGGACAATGGGTCGGCGCCGATGGACCTGTTCGACTTCATTCAGTTCTGCAGTGACCTCGATCTTGATGCTGCCGAACTCACCGGCTACTACTTTGAAGCTCCCGAGTCGACCGAATACCTGCTCGACCTCAAGCATGAGTGTCATCGGCTGGGCCTCGATATTTCGGGTACAGCGATCGGCAATGACTTCTGTCATCCCGACGGCCCTGATCGTGAGGCTCAACTGGCGATGACACGCGACTGGATCGACCGCTCGGCGATTCTGGGCGCACCGGCGATTCGCATCTTCGCTGGCCAGGTGAAGGGAGACGACTCGCTGGAGACATCGATCGCTCGCTGTGTGGCGGGGATCAATCAGTCGCTGGAGTACGCGGCCTCAAAGGGTGTGTGGCTGGCGCTCGAGAACCACGGCGGCATCACCTCCACCAGCGACAGCATGTTGAGTATCGTCGAACAGGTCGAGCCGTCACCATGGTTCGGGGTCAACTTCGACAGTGGCAATTTTCGCACCGACGACCCCTATGCCGACTTGGCGGCGATTGCTCCGTATGCCGTTAATGCGCAGGTGAAGGTCACGTGCTTCCCAGGTGGAGAACGCCAGCCAGCCGACCTAGAGCGTATCATCACGATCCTCAAGGAAGCCGGCTACCGCGGCTACGTCGCCCTGGAATATGAAGAAGACGGTGATCCGTGGACGGAGATTCCGCCAATCATCGAAGAGTTACGGCACCTCATTGGATGATTCGGCGACGTGAAGAGCGTTGTCCTGCGGAGCCACGACCGCCCGATTCTCCAACTCGACAAAGAAGCGGCGTACCTCGGCTTTGTACTCTTCTCCCCGGCGGTCGTAATGTCCCATGCGGGGGAACGTCATCAGGTGTTTGGGGCCGCTGACGGTTTCGAAGAGCTGCTCGGCGTGTGAGTAGGGGATCAACATGTCGCGATCACCATGCGAGATGAAAACGGGTTGTTGGAATCCTTCCAGAAGTTCGATGGATGCGTAGCTCGATGTCATCCGTCGACCCAGTCGAATACCAAGCCCCAATCGATCGGCGACTTCACCCACTCGCGTGAACGTGCTCTCCAGTACCAGGGCGCGGGGTTCGAACTCGGCCGCGAGATCAATGGCAATTGCACCTCCAAGTGATTGCCCGACCATTATCACCTGTCCGGGATCGTACTCCCTGTCGTCGATCAGCCAAGAATACGCGGCTCGGGCATCGATCTTGAGTCCTGCCTCGCTGGGGCTCCCTTCGCTCTTGCCGTACCCTCTGTAGTCGATCAGCAGGACGTCGGCACCCAGTATGTCCTGCCAGCGCGGTCCAACGGGTCGCCAGCGATAGACGTCCCCGCCGGTTCCATGAAAGAACAACACGACCGGTCGGGGTGAGATCACCGGCTCGATCCCCGCAGCTTCTGCCGAGTAGAAACGGCCATGCAGTTTTAAGCCGTCGGGAGTGGTCAACCAGACCTCCTCGAACTCGGCATCGCGCTCGGCGGGAAGCGACGGACTCCAAGCCCAATTCCAGTAGAGGCACCAAGGCTCCAGTGTCTCGACGACTTGTTGCAACATGAAAGTGTGTTCCTCATCCGACCTGCTGTCGGTAACTACTGTTCTGCCCCAGGTAACAAGCATTCGCTCCGGAAGGTCACACCAGCCGCCGAATAAGGCAGCGACCGAAACGACCATCGGCAGCACGACTTGCATCAAATAGCCTTTGTGGACTGATTTCTCGTAGGCGAACTCGACGAGAGAATATCACGCGTCCACAGCAGAATTAAGTCGAGATTCAGCAACTCAACGTAAGGCGATTGCCTCGGAAACCGACGATCGCCGACGGCTCGTCTGGTTCGATCTGGAATCTTCCACTTCGTGTTGCTGGTAGGTTTCGCGACAATGGCGGCAACGTTCGAGATGCCGAGCGATACGGGCCGTGAGGTCGGAATCGAGAGTTCCGGAAAAGTAGGCGTCGATCTGCTCCAGAGCCTGGGAACAGGAGATGTCAGCAACTTCCTGCACTCGTGTCGGGAGCAGCCTCCACACCGACGACAAACTACTGAGGGCGACGATGCCTGTGGTACACGCTCCGGCAAGCAGCAAACGACGTCGCGTGCGTGCCGCGTCGAGCCGGCCAAGCATCTCCGAGATTTCTCCCGGAGCGCAGGGCTCCCAGCCCTCTGGAATCGGGGAAGTTTCTTCAGATGATGAGGAGTTGCGCGAGATCATTCTATGCGAATTACGACAACAAGTAACAAAAACTCAATGCTATCATAATCGTCGATCAATGGCATCGATTCTGTGAAGTGTCTCACGAAGTCGATTCCGCCTGTCTCTGTTTCATTTCCGCGCGACGGCAATCAGGATTTTCTCCAATTGTACAACAACATTTGGCAATGCATGCTGCTCGATAACGACCAGTCGGGCGCGATCCAGTGATTCCGTGTTTGGGGGAGCAAGCCATCGCTGTCGGATACTCTGCAGAAAATCTTCCCATTTGCCGTTGAAAGCCGTACCCACACCGGATGTTTCGAGAAAATCGCCCCCGACATTCAACGACACGACTGGCACTCGACTGAGACCCGCCTGCAGAAAGACGTTCGCGAACCCTTCGAGCGACGACGTGCTCACCAGCGCCGCGGCCTTCGAAAACAGCCTAGGCATCAAAGGAAATGGCACATGCGGAATGATCCGTAGATTCGCGGGAGCCGACCGGCGAATCTCGTCTTCCAGATCCCCTTCGCGCGGATTGAGAACCATCACGCACGGAATGTCGGGTAACTCTTGAGCCAGTTTCAAGAACAACTGCGGCCGCTTGTGGATGCGTTCGGCGCGGCCGACCCAGAGCAGGTAGCGATCGAGTTCTGTCACACTGGCGGGCAACTGGCCGACATCATTGCGATCCCTCAAAGAGTCCCATTCTTCGACATCAATCGGATTGGAAATGATCTGCCCTTCGCGACCGAAGTGACTCGCCAGACGTTGCTGTTGCCAGGGAGTCTGACAGATCACGACGTCGGCTTCCCGCACGATGCGCCAACAGGTGTCACCAACATCCTCGTACGGGCTGATGAACGTCGAACCTGCGACGTACCGTTCATCGAGATCGCTGTCCGACCCCAACAACAGCACGGCTGGTTTGCCCACTGAATGCGCCGACGCAATCACAGTGGCCGAGTTCGACTGCACGCCAAACGTACAGTAGACGTTGGCCGGCAGAGTCGTGAATACCGGTTGTGGTTTCCAGGGATCGCTGTTCCCACGAAATGGTCTGCACGCCGCCAGAAATGGAACTTGCCACAAGAGCGACGGCGTGAAACTGCGAAACTTGAGGAATGGAAAACTTCGCAGCTTTTCGACCCGGGTCGAGACCGACTCTCGCATGCGGTAGAGGCGATCGATCACCGACCGCAAGTGGACGCCTTCGTATTCCGACCTTCGCAACAGAGCCGTGTGACGCACGACGAAGTCGACATCGCTGCGTTGAGACTTTGCCAGAGCTCGGGCGAGCATCCAGGCTCTTGTTTCGACCCCGCCGATGGCCCCCGGCACGTCGGGGTCGATCGCCGGATAGGCGTTGAGGGCGGCGAAGCGGATTGAGAGAGGCGAATCGCTCACGCGGATGACAGGCTAAGGTCAATCGCCTTTCGCTCCGCGAAAGTGCGTCGGATCACATGGCAAGGTCTCAATTGATCGAGAACTGTTAGTAGCAACGAGAAGGGAATCGCCTCGACATGATACAGCAATTCATTCAGAAACCGACGCACTTTCGCGGAGCGAAAGGCGACTATGCGGCTCGTTGATTGACTGATTCGGCTCGCTTGGGGAGGCGCAGCCGGAAAGTGCTTCCCGTTCCTGGTCCGCTGCTCTCGGCTTCGAGGGTGCCTCCGTGGTCGCGAATGATGCGATGGCTGATCGACAATCCCAGCCCCGTCCCCTTGCCGACTTCCTTGGTGGTATAGAACGGCTCAAAGATATGGGCAATCACTTCCTGAGTCATCCCACAACCCGTGTCGATGAAGTCGACTTCGACATGATCGGGCGATTCGAGCAGCAGCACCTGCAACTCGCCGCCGGGGTCCATGGCCTCTAGTCCGTTCGCGACGAGGTTCAGGATGACCTGCTTGATCTCGGGTCCGTTGGTCCAGGCATAGACCGGCTCATCGGTGTTGATATGCAGTTGTCGGTCTTGGAATTTTCCAAGATGCCGCACCACGGCAACCACTTCTTGAATGATGGCCGTCACGTCATAATGATTGCGTTCGCCCGAATCGGGACGGGAGAAGTCGAGCAGCTTCTCGGTGATGCGTCCGCAGCGCGCGGCTTCATCCTGCATCAGTTGCAGGTCTTCACGAATTTCCTTGCGGTCAGTCTCTTCGAGTCCTTCGAGCAACATCTCCAATCGCATTTGCAGCGAGCCGGCAGTCAGCGACAGAGCGTTGAGGGGGTTGTTGATCTCGTGCGCCACTCCGGCAGCGAGAAAACCGACGCCGGCCAGCCGCTCGGATTGCACCAACTGGCGGGAACGCTCACGGACTTGCTGGTCGAGCTGGTCCGTCTGCGACTGGAATCGCGAGAGCATCTGATTGAACGTCGCGGCGAACTCGGACATCTCATCGGTGCTGTTCAAGCGAATGCGGACATCATAATTCCCTTGAGCCACTTGACGCGCGCCGGCATGTAGCTGCCGAATCGGCGTGAAGATCCAGCGGTGTGCGCAAATCCCCAGACTGACCAGGAGGACGAGACAAGTCAGTCCGCTGGCGGTCACCACCGACATGTGCATCCGGTAGTCGCTGCGGGCTTCTTCCAACAGTTCGAGGAGATCGAGAGAGGGGTCCGGCACGGTCTGAATGATGTCGAGCAGTTCCGCGACTTTGCGAAATGTATAGTCGATCTGGGCCTGCCTCTTTGCCGGATCCGAGAGTGCCGGAGTTCCGCTGCGCAGATCCGCGAGCTGTTCGTCGATCGTATTAAAGAGCGCGCGATGAACGGTGTCGTGATGATATTCGCGATTGCTGTAGTGCGGCATCCGCAGCAGACGGTCGCGATAGCTGGCGACCTCAATCTCGACTTGAGTGAGGGTCTCCCTGAACTTGAGTTGCTGGATCTGCGCCGCTTGCCCCTGCGGGTCGCCAGCGACGACGGGTTCGGGAACCAGCAATGGCCGCACCAGCATCCCGATCGCGGCCGTCAACTCGGTGAGGCGGGGAGCTTCTTTGATGCTGAGCTCGAGATCCCGCACCATCTTGCGATAGGCGAGAACGCCCGTCACCGTGCTGAATGTAAAGACGACGAGCATCAGCAGCACCAATCCGAGATTGGTGGCAAGCTTGCGTCGAATCGATTGCGTCAAGAGCATGGTCCGACCTCCGTGTACGGACAATGGGCCTAGTTCCCTCCCTGGCGGGGCGAAGTCTACCACCACGCTCACATTCGCGGCAAGCGCAGGTCCAGGAGCGACGTAAGTGCTGACGGTGACTTGTCCAATGCCACATCGTCGGCCAGACTTGGTTCATTCACACACCTCCCATTCGAGGAAGATCGATGCCACGAACATACTGCGCCCGACTCAGCTCAATGACCATTGTGCTTGCATTCTTTTCTGTCGTTGTTCAGGCCGACGACAGCAGCCCCGCAGCACAAGGGACGCATCGTCCCAATGTGCTGTTAATCGCGATCGACGACTTGAACGACTGGGTTGGCTGCTTGGAAGGGCATCCGCAGGTGCAGACTCCGTTTGTAGATCAATTGGCGGAGCGGGGGACGCTGTTTGTCAACGCTCATTGCCAGTCGCCATTGTGCAATCCTTCCCGTACCAGTTTATTAACCGGCCGACGACCGTCATCCACCGGTGTCTATGGACTGGCACCGTGGTTTCGCACCGTGCCGGAGTTGGCTGATGTTGTCACGCTGCCGCAACACTTCTCGCAGCATGGCTATCACACACTCACCACCGGAAAAATCTGGCATGGGGGATATCCACCAGCCGATGAACGCGAGGCCGAGTTCGATGTCTGGGGGCCTGCGGCTGGTGTCGGTGCTCGTCCGGATGAAAAACTTGTGACGACCCCCAGCGGCAATCATCCCCTCGTCGACTGGGGGACGTTCCCTCATGAAGATGAGGACAAAGGCGACTGGATCGTCGCGAGTTGGGCCGTCGAGCAGTTGGAGCGGGATGACCTTCCTGAGCCGTTCTTTATGGGGGTCGGTTTCTTCCTGCCGCACGTTCCGTGTTATGCAACTCAGGAGTGGTTCGATCTCTACCCGAACGACACTCTCGAGCTTCCTGCCATTCTTGAAGGCGACCGCGACGACACTCCCGACTTCTCATGGTACATCCATTGGTCGTTGCCCGAACCTCGGCTGTCGTGGCTGCGTGAATCGGGTCAGCTCCAACCACTCGTGCGGGCTTATCTTGCCAGTACCAGCTTCGTCGACAGTCAGGTCGGCCGAGTGATCGATGCTTTGGAAGCGTCGGGGCGGGCGGACGACACGATCATTGTTCTCTGGTCCGATCATGGCTGGCATCTGGGAGAGAAAGAGATCTCCGGCAAGAACAGTCTTTGGGAACCATCGACCCGCGTCCCGTTGATCTTCGCGGGACCAGGCATCGTTGAGGGTTCAATCTGCATGCAGCCTGCCGAGTTGCTCGACATTTACCCGACGTTGATCGATCTGTGCGAACTCTCGCTGTGCGATGGTCTCGAAGGTCACAGCTTGCAGCCGCAACTTCTCGATGCCACTGCCGAGCGTGAATGGCCTGCCATCACGACGCACAATCAGGGGAATCATGGAATTCGCTCAGTGCGTTATCGCTTTATTCAGTATGCCGATGGGTCGCGAGAGTTCTACGATCTCGAACAAGACCCCGAAGAGTGGCGAAACCTGGCATCCGACCCTGCCTATGCCGAATTGATCGAAGAACACGCCCACTGGATTCCCGAGGTCGATCTCCCTCCAGTCCCCGGCAGCGCCCATCGCGTGCTGGTTCATGAAGGGGACGACTGGATCTGGGAAGGGACGCCGATTCGATTTGAGAACTTGGAGCGCTAGTGACTGACGATCTCTCACCATCTGAATCAAGCAACGTGCTGTCGGTCACGCGCAGCTTGAAGATCCCGTTGTCGGAGTTCGAATTCATCGCCTCGCGCAGTTCCGGCCCTGGGGGACAGAACGTCAACAAGGTGAGTTCAAAGATTCAATTGCGTTGGAACGTCGTCGAAAGCCCTTCACTGAGCGATGCCCAACGAGAGTCGATCGCCGAGCATTGCAAACGACGAATCAGCCGCGAGGGCCTGTTGCTGATCGCCAGCGAACGCTATCGCGACCAACCCAAGAACCGCACCGATGTGCTGGAGAAACTGACACTCTTACTTCAGGAGGCCTTGCGGCCACAAACAGTTCGCAAGAAGACACGTGTGCCGCGACGAGTGAAAGAAAGACGTCTTCAGGACAAACGGCATCGTTCGGAACGCAAGGCGGGACGTCGTTCGCCCGACGGAGAGTAGTCTCAACTTCATTCACCTGTCGACTTGCGATACTCGTGCAATCGAGTTCATCGGCGACCAGTACAGTGATACACTGAAATGCTCCCATTCAAGACTGCATCCTGAAGGGGTACCCGCGGTTGCGGGGTCGTGAACTCGAAGGATTCACTGCGAATCCCATCGCTACAAATGCATGCATTGTCTCTCAACTCACATCCCTTCCCTCGACTGGAGTCGCTAGACTCTGACAGTGTTATCAAACTCCCGGCTTTTGACTCCGCCCCCTTATGAGCGTTCCCCTGCCTCGTCGTTCTGTTGCTGAGTGGGGAGATGAACGCATTCCCCCCGGTACCGAGATGAGTATTCATCTCGAATTCACCGAGAGTTACAGCGGGATGACGAATCGTATTCCGCTGCACGTCAAGCGTGGCCACGAGGAAGGTCCGGTCCTGTTCGTCACCGCGGCCTTGCATGGCGATGAGATCAACGGCACCGGTGCGGTCCGATCGCTGGTGCAGGATGCTTCGCTCAAGCTGATCCGCGGAGCATTGATTCTGGTGCCGGTCGTCAACATTCTGGGTTTCGACCGTCATGCGCGTTACCTCCCCGATCGCCGGGACTTGAACCGCTGTTTCCCGGGAACTTTGAATGGGAGCATCGCCAGCCGATTGGCCAGAACGATCTACAACGAAATCGTTTCCCGTTGCGATTATGGTATCGACCTGCACACTGCGGCGGTGCGGCGTACGAATTTTCCCAACATCCGGGGCGATCTGTCGAATCCCGGAGTGGCCCGCATGGCCGAGGCCTTCGGAGTGGTCTTTGTGATCGATGGGAAAGGCCCGAAAGGCTCACTTCGCCGCGTCGCCAGCCGGCAAGGCTGCCCCACGGTGTTGCTGGAAGGCGGCGAAGTCTGGAAGGTCGAGCCCACCGTCGTGGAAGCGTCAGTTCGCGGAATCCGCAACGTTCTTGCGAATCTGGGAATGATCGATTCCGCTCCGCAACCTCCCCCATTCCATTGTATTATTCGCCGCACGAAGTGGGTGCGTGCCGGTCGCGGAGGGTTCCTCGACTTTCACGTGGCCCCCGGTTCGATTGTCACAGCGGGTCAGCCGCTCGCCACTCAGACTGAATTGCTGGGAACGTATCATTCCGAGTTGAGGTCTCCTTTCAACGGAGTCGTGATCGGCATGACGACGCTGCCGGCCGTCAGTCCGGGTGAAGCGGTGTTTCATGTTGGCGAGATCGCCGAAGACTTTGAGAAAGCGGTTCAAATGCGAAATGCCCTCAGCGAGCAGACGCTCCATGAGCGGGTCCGCGATGATCTGGCGTCAAACATCATGGTCGTCGAACACGGCAACTTACGTGTCGACGACGGTAACGGCACGAAGTAGCGCGCCGTGATAATGGATCAATGGCGAAGAACAGTACTCGCGGAGTGTGGACGAATCATGGAGGATCAAAGTGAGTGAAGAGGGCGTTTGGGACGCCAATGCCAATGCGACAGTACCCGCTTCAGAGAGTGCGCCGGCTGACAACCTGCGCCGAAACCTGACCTGCATCACCCGCGACGGCGCGGCCTACAGCGTGATGGTCGGGGCCGGTGAGACCTACCTAGCTGCCTTTCTGCTCGCGATGGGCAAGAGCGATCGTGTCTGCGGACTCGTGGGTACGATCCCCATGCTCGCTGGGGCCATGCTGCAACTTCTTGCGCCGTGGGGGGTGCAGCAACTCGCATCGCATCGACGGCTGGTTACGCTGGCGGCATCGCTTCAGGCGTTGTGCTTCATTCCGTTGTGCGTCGCGGCGATTGTTGGCGAGATTCACACCGCCTGGGCCTTCGTGATTGTGTCGTTCTATTGGGGCTTTGGGCTCTCGGGAGGAGCGGCGTGGAATGCCTGGGCCGAAACGCTGGTTCCCAGACCGATGCGGGCAGGCTTCTTTGCCTACCGCACGCGCATCGCACAAGTCGCCTTGTTGGCAAGTCTGGTCGGAGCGGGTGTGATTCTGCAGTTCAGTGGGCTGCCGTTGCATTATGCGTTCGCCAGCTTGTTCGCCGTCTCCGGTGTCGCGCGACTGATCTCCGCCTACTACCTGAGTGGTCAAACCGAAGGAGGTCGCACTCCGCTGGCGACACCATCCTCCATACTCTCGATGTGCAGGGAGTGGTTCGCCGAAGCCAGGCGATCAAAGACTGCAGACCCGCTTCAGACGACGCGAAGCACGACGCGTCCCGGCAGTTTCTCGGCCCTGAGGCTGCTGACCTTCCTGGTGACGATGCAAATGGGAGTCTACGTGTCAGGGCCGTACTTCACGCCGTATATGCTGCGACTTCTCGAAATGTCGTACGTGCAATTCGTTTCGCTCACGGCGGCGTCTTATCTGGCCCGCATTCTGGCATTGCCGTGGTTGGGCCGCGTCGTCGCGCGATATGGTCCCAAACGTGTGCTATGGATGTGCGCCCTGGGGATCATTCCCCTTCCGGCCGCGTGGATCATCTCTTCGCGTTTCGAGTATCTGCTGTTTGTGCAACTTGTCTGCGGCATCGCCTGGGGTGGTTACGAACTGAGCATGGTGTTGCTCTTTTTCGACTCGATTCCCCGCGAAAAACGGGTGGAAATGCTGACGCTCTACAACTTCGCCAATGCGCTGGCGATGGCGATCGGCACCTTTATCGGGGCCTGGTGGCTGTCGGTCGGAGGGGAACAATCTTCCGGCTACTTCGGTCTATTCGCCATCTCATCACTCATGCGATTGATTCCACTGCTGTTACTGATCAAGCTGCCGATGGTGTTGCATCATCACGCCCATGTGGTGCTGCGGACGTTGGCCATCCGGCCAGGGGCAGGGAGCATTAACCGACCCATCCTGCCGACTCTGGAGGATGACGAAGCCGAACTCAACTCGCTGGAGCCCGATGGTGCCGTCAAGGAATAAGACTCAATCACGATCACGCAGGCCATTGATCTCGATCGCCTGGCTGTCATGCATGTACTTCAAGTGCCTTGCGGTTGCCGACGATCCGTTTCCGCCACCCAGCAACGATCCCTACACCGATCACTCGCATCTGATGGTGTATTTGGACGACTCCGGCGTTGAGCACACGATCGCAACTCCGGTTGAGTGGAGCATTCGACGGCAGCATATTCTGGAAGGAATGATGCGAGCCATGGGACCGATGCCTTCTCGTGACGATCTGCCCAACTTCGAGATCGTGGTGAACGAAGAGTTGGAGCTCGAAGGTTGCGTGCGGCGATCGATCACGTTTTCCTCCGGGGATGGCGATCGCATTCCCGCCGACCTGTACCTCCCCACGGGCGCGGACTCGGAGCCAAGGCCGGCAGTACTGGCTCTGCATCCGACAGGAACACCGGGGAAGCGCATTATCTCGGGAAACCCAGACCATCCCAATCGTCAGTATGCCTTGGAACTGGCTCAGCGCGGGTACGTCGTCATTGCTCCCGATTATCCCTCATTTGGCGACTACAACTACGACTTTGCCTCCGATGTCTACGCTTCGGGGACGATGAAGGGGATCTTCAATCACATGCGTTGCGTTGATCTATTGCAGTCGATGCAAGAGGTCGATCCTGAACGCATCGGAGTGATCGGCCATTCGCTCGGTGGACACAATGCGATCTTCGTGGGCGTGTTTGATGAACGCATCAAGGTCGTCGTGACCAGTTGCGGCTGGACTCCTTTCCACGACTACTACGAAGGAAATATCGCCGGCTGGACGAGCGACCGCTACATGCCGCGATTGCGGAACGTGTATGAACTCGACCCCGACCAAGTCCCATTTGACTTCTACGAACTGATCGCCTGTATCGCCCCGCGTTCGTTCTTTACGAGTTCGCCGCTGCATGATGACAACTTCGAGGTCGAAGGGGTCCGCCGAGCCATACCGATCGCACGCGAAGTGTTCGCCTTGTACGACGGCGAGCCGATGCTGGAAGCCGTCTACCCCGACTGCGATCATGATTTCCCCCCGGACATGCGCGAGGCGGCATACGAGTTCATGGCGCGCGCCCTGGAGTGACAATGCTCGACTCGCAGTCGACCTTCACCCCAGCATTTCATCCAGTACCGACTGTGGCGCCAGATCGTACTTGAGGGGTTCCATGCTGTATGTTGCCCGGCCTTGCGAATGGCTGCGGAGGTGCGTCGAGTAGCCGAACATCTTGGCCAGCGGGGCTTGGGCCGTCATCACCGTCAAGTGGTCGCGCGACTCGCTCCCGAGTATTTGTGCCTGCCGCATATTCAAATCGGCGGTGATGTTCCCGAGAAACTCTGGAGGCGTCACAACTTCGAGTTTCATCACGGGTTCGAGCAGCGCGACTTGGGCCGCGTTAAGAACGTTCTGAAACGCAATCGATGCCGCGGCTCGTAAGGCTTCTTCGGTCGTTTCGCCGTCGCGAAAACCGACATCGAGTATCGTGATCTTGACGTGCATCAGCGGGTAGCCGACGACTCCGCCCCCTTGGGCGGCTTCGAGAATCGCCTGAGGGAGCAGTTTCATCATATCCGCAGGCAGGGCATCGGGCTTCAGGCGGTTCACCACCGTGATCGGCTCCGTCCCGGTGAATGGCTCGATGCCGATCTTGACGCGGGCGTAGTGCGAGTCTCCCTGCGTCGCGCGGTGAAACTCACCCTCGGCCTCGCTCTTTTTGCGGACCGTTTCGCGGTACGACACCCTCGGCTTGTGGACCTTGACGTTGAGGTTGTAGTCGTCGAGCAGGCGATTGCGCGTGATTTCCAGGTGGAGTTCTCCCATGCCGCTGATGATCGTCTGCCCGGTCTCTTCGTTGATCTTCGCCTTGAACGTCGGATCCTGTTTCGACAGGCTCTTGAGTGCCTCTTCGAGTTTCTTGCGGTCAGCACTCGAATCGGGTTCGACCGCCATCGCGATGACGGTTTCGGGGAATGCAATCGACTCCAGCAGGATCGGATCCTTCGGGTCACACAAACTGTCACCGGTGACCATGTCTTTAGGGCCGATCACGCCGACAATGTCGCCGGCCTCGACCGCATCGGTCTCGATCTTCTCCCGTCGGTCGGCCTGCATGTGCCAAAGCTGTGTGATGAGTTCCTTCTTTCCCGTGCGCGGGTTGAGCATCCGCGAACCCGACTTGAGGACGCCGGAATAAACTCGCACCCAACAGAGATCGGTGTGCTTGTCGACCTGGATCTTGAAGACCAAGCCGGAGAATGGCTCTTTCGGCGACGTGGCGCGCTCCTGCTGTTCGGTCTCGTTTTTCTTCGGGCTGGGATGAATGCCCTTCACCGGAGGAACATCGAGCGGGCTGGGTAAATAACGCTGCACGCCATCGAGAATCGGCTGCACTCCGCAGTAGTCGAGCGAGGAACCGCAGAAGACTGGTTGCACATGGAGGGCGAGTGTCGCTTCCCGTAACACGCGGTAGATTTTCTCCGGCGCGATCGCTTCCCCTTCGAGATAGGCCTGCATCAATTCGTCGTCGTACATCGCTACGATGTCCATCAGCTTGGCATGCCAATTCTTTGCCGATTCGCGATGTTCTTCGGGGATCTCCTCGATACGCACATCCTTGCCAAAGTTAGCGACATCGAAATACATCGCCTTCTGAGCGAGAACGTCGATAATGCCCTTGAACTCGTGCCCCGCTCCCATGGGGATGTACAGGGGAACCGGCGTTGCGTTCAGTCGCTTTTCAATCTGCGCCAGAGTGCGTTCGAAGCTGGCTCCGATGCGGTCCATTTTGTTGATGAAGCAGATCCTCGGCACCTTGTAGCGATCAGCTTGGCGCCAGACCGTCTCACTTTGAGCCTCAACACCTTCCATCGCACTGAAGACGACCACTGCTCCGTCGAGCACGCGCAGGCTGCGCTCGACCTCGGCCGTGAAATCGACGTGGCCGGGCGTGTCGATCAGGTTGATGACGATGTCCTTCCACGTACACGTTACCGCGGCGGCATAGATCGTGATGCCCCGCTCGGCTTCTTCCTTATTGAAGTCGGTGATCGTCGTGCCGTCGTCAACGTTCCCCATCTTGTGAGACGCACCCGTGTAGAACAGCACGCGTTCGGTGGTCGTGGTCTTGCCGGCGTCGATGTGAGCGACGATGCCGATGTTCCGCAGTTGTTCGATGTTCCGCGACATGTGTGACGTACGTTGAGAGCGCTGCCGGCAGATCCCGGCGCAAGAAAAAACCGCAGCCCATCATAGACGATGGACCGCGGCGTGTTCGATAGGATCAATAAGCAAAGTGCGCGAACGCCCGGTTGGCATCGGCCATGCGGTGGACGTTGTCGCGGGTGTTCATGGCCGTACCTTCACGCTTGAAGGCGGCGACCAGTTCGTCCGCGAGCGACTGCGCCAACGGCTTCCCCTTGCGTCCACGAACGGCCTGCAACACCCAGCGGATGGCGAGGGCTTCCTGACGCTTCATATTGACGGGGGTCGGCACTTGGTAGGTCGCACCGCCGACGCGCTTCGATCGCACTTGAATCGACGGCTTGACGTTGTCGATCGCCTGCGTAAAGACCGTGATCGGCGACTCTTCGGGCAGTTTCGTCTGCACGATGTCGAGGGCTGCGTAGAATTCACGCATAGCCACGCTTTTCTTGCCGTCGTACATCAGACAGTTGACGAACTTCATCGCCAGCTTTGAACCGTAGCGCGGATCGCCTTTAAGTTGTGTGGCGCTTGCCGTAAATCTCTTTGCCATGCTGTATACCTGATTCCGTCAGTCGAATGGGCCGATCCCGGCCGCGGGAGTTTCCCGATGAATGCGTCCTAACTTTACTTCTTGCCCTTACCACCCTTGGCCGCAGCACCCGCCTTAGGACGCTTCGAACCATAACGGCTGCGCGCCTGGCGACGATCGTTGACACCCAAGGTGTCGAGCACGCCGCGAATGACCTTGTACCGCACACCGGGAAGGTCGCGAACACGACCGCCGCGAACGAGCACGATGGAGTGTTCCTGCAGGTTGTGGCCTTCACCGGGGATGTAGGCAGTCAATTCCTTGCCGTTGGAGAGACGCACGCGGCAAACCTTCCGCAAAGCCGAATTGGGCTTCTTGGGGGTCATGGTTCGCACGAGCAGACAGACGCCACGCTTCTGAGGGCTTCCATCCAGCAGGGGCGTCTTGGTTCGGTTCGACTGCTTCTTTCGCGGCTTGCGAACCAACTGATTGATCGTCGGCATTCAATACTCCAAGTGTGCTCCGTCCCGTCCGAGGGAGGAGAAAATTGACGGAAGTGGTCCAACCCAGTCTGGGAAAACCGGTTACATCAACCTCCCGTCACCGAATTTGAAACGCGAACTCTATCGCCAACCCTAGTGGGCGTCAAGGATTCGAGTCGAACATTGGCCTGCCGGCCACACTCTTGCATGCAGCAAACCTGTCTGGGCAGAATGCTGGTGTTTCAATCTTTGTTGATGGATGCGGAATCAATGAATCCCAGACTCTTGAAGACCTTACTCCTGATCCTGGCAGTCGTTCCGAGGATCAGTCCGGCGGACGACGCGTTTGAAGTCCGATGGTCGGCGACACCTCCCACGATCGACGGTCAACTGATTGACCCCGCCTGGGATGGTGCTCAATTGATCGACCGCTTCACTCTTCCCTGGTTGCAGGAGGAAGAACGCCCCTCCCGCACCGCGACCCGCGCCCGGCTGTTATGGGATCGGAACTACCTCTATTTCGCCGCCGACCTCGAGGATCACGACCTGTTCGCCGATGTCGCGGAACACGATGGTTTCCTCTGGAACAACGACGTCTTTGAGATGTTCTTCAAGCCAGCACGCGACAAGACCGGCTACTTTGAATTGCAGGTCAATCCACTCAACTCGCATTTCGACGCTTTTTTTCGCGACCGCAACACGGAAGAGGCCGCCAGCCGTTTTGGGGAGCATCTCTTTCGATTCGAATCTGTCGTCGTACTCAACGGCACCCTCGACGACCGCACGGACGATGATGCAGGTTGGACGGTCGAAGGTCGTATCCCCTGGTCCGATTTTCTCCCAGGCGGTGGCCGACCCAATCCGGGTGAAGAATGGACCTTCGCCCTTTGTCGATACGACTATAATCAGCAATGGGATGAGCCAGAGCTTTCCACTTGCGCTCCACTCAAGTCGCGAAGTGTTGCCGACTTCCATCTGACCGAGGACTATGCCCCGCTTAAGTTCATCGGTCCCGATTCTTCTCCCGGGCAACCGGAATTTGGAATCAATGAGTATGTACCCGTCACCACATCGCGCGTGGCGGGATCACCTGATCCGCCGTTGCCCTATCGAGCAGTGCGCGTAGCGGAGGAATTCAGTCCGACCTGGCCTGTCTATGTTACGACCGAGCCGGGATCGAGGCGATTGATCTTCATCGATGAAGAACGCCCCTACTCACGTTCGCGCATCGGCCGCACCGCAGGCTTTCCAGAAACTGGCGAAATCGAAACGCTGCTCGACATCAGCGATGTCGCTTACTGCGTCGATTTTCACCCCAACTTCGCCGAGAACGGTTACTTGTATGTCGGCAGCAATGGTAGCGCCGGCGAGGGGGAACCGAAGAAGAGTCGCGTTACGCGATACACCATTTCGCGCGAACCTCCGTATGCCCTCGATCCCGAGTCGGCTCTGGTCATCATCGAATGGGTGTCTGATGGCCACAACGGAGCGGCGATCGCCTTCGGACACGATGGGATGATGTACGTCACCAGTGGTGATGGAACTTCCGATTCCGACACCGATGTCGTCGGTCAGACACTCGACCACATGCTGGCCAAGGTCTTGAGGATTGATGTCGATCATCCCGATGCGGGGCGCAACTACTCTGTCCCAGCCGACAATCCCTTCGTCAACGAACCCGGCATCGTGCCGGAGATGTGGGCCTACGGAGTTCGCAATCCGTGGCGCATGACGACCGACCCGGCCACCGGCCGTATCTGGCTGGGGCAGAATGGTCAGGATCTGTTCGAGCAGATCTACGTCATTCACAAAGGAGATAACTACGGCTGGAGCGTGTACGAAGGGAGCCACCCCTTTTACCTCGAACGTCAACTGGGTCCACATCCGCTTGTACTGCCGACGTTCGAGCATCCCCATTCGGAAGCCCGCTCGCTTACGGGGGGCATCGTTTATCACGGAAACAGGCTTCCCGAACTCAAAGGGGCCTACATCTATGCCGACTATTCGACTGGCAAGATCTGGGGCGGGCTGCTGGATAATGACGAGAATGTCGTCTGGCATCGTGAACTGGCCGATACCCCATTCGCGATCACGGCAATCAATCTCGACCCCGATGGCGAGTTGCTCATCAGCGACCATCAGGGAGATGGCAAGGGAGCGATCTACACACTCGAACCGAACATCGTCGCCGACGATGCCGCCGAGTTCCCGACCACACTATCGGCCAGCGGGCTGTTTGCGTCGGTGACCGATCACATCCCTGTAGCCGGTGCGATTCCGTATACGGTCAATTCTCCCCTCTGGTCCGATGGCACATACAAAGAACGTTTCGTCGCCCTCCCGCCAACGGATGATGATGGCAATTCGCCGGCTCGAATTTCGTTTCATCCTCGTAACTCGTGGGGCTTTCCGAACGGCACCGTCTTGGTGAAGTCGTTCGCTATGGAGAGTGTCGAGGGAGATCCCAGTTCCCTCCGTTGGATTGAAACTCGCTTCATGCATCGCAATCAGAATGAATGGGTCGGCTACTCGTATCGTTGGAATGATGAACAAACCGATGCCACCCTCGTGGCGGGCGAAGGGGCGGATGTTGTCTTTGAAGTGCAGACCGAGGCAGGCATCGAAGAGCGTCCCTGGCGCTACCCCAGCCGAACCGAATGCATGGTCTGCCACAGCCGAGCGGCCAATTTCATTCTGGGGCTGTCGACGCCGCAGCTTAATTGCAATTACGACTACGGCGGCATCGTCGACAACCAACTGCGGGTCTTCGAGCACCTCGGTCTGTTCGATAACGACTGGAAATCCGACGCCGTCGCCGAACTGCGCAGCGACCTGTCGGCCGCTGGTCACTCGCGAGAAGAGATTGATGCCATCATCGACAAAGCGAATCACAACGGAGAGCAACGGCAAGCCCCTCGTTCGCCCCTGCTGCCTCGCGAATTCATCGACTATGAACAGCTCGCCGACCCGTATGATGATTCAATGGATCTCGAAGACCGCGCCCGATCCTATCTACACTCCAACTGTGCCCATTGCCATGTCCAGGCGGGCGGTGGAAATGCGCAAATCGATCTCGCCTTCTGGGTCGGCCTCGATGAAACGAAGCTCATTGATGTACCTCCCGTCCATCATCGGTTTGATCTCGACAATGCCCGCTTGATCTCCCCCGGCCATCCGGAACAGTCGGTTCTGCTGCATCGCCTCACAATTCGCGACCGAGGCCAGATGCCTCAACTGGCGACCTTCCGGCAGGACGAACGCGCGGTCGAGTTGTTCCGCCAATGGATTCAGAGCATGGCAGCGATGAAGGAAGAGTCGACAGGGAGCGATTAGTTCGCCAGCCCGAACCTCGTCGCAATCCACCCTGTCACCCAGCCGGTGGTGAGAATCAATGTGGTGCCGACGACGATGGTCAGGTTGTCGTGCAGCGGGTTTCGCAGTGGTTCCGCGATCGATGTCGCGCCTGGCGAGAGTGTCAGCCAGGCGAGGGCGAGCACTCCGACGCCGACGGCGACCATGGCATCGGCCGAACGCGTCCGTCGGGAGAGCATCCCCAACAGAAAGAGTCCCAGGATCGCGCCGGTCAACACTCCCTGCAGCTTCCACCACGTATCCAGAATGCTCTTGCTGTCGACCAGCAGAAAGGCCGTTGCGGTCCCCAGCGCGCCCCAGACAAACGTCGAGCAATGCAGGATGCGCATCTTCTGCTTTTCGCTGAGCTCGGTGCCGTCGGTCGGAGTGAAAATGTCACAGAGCGTGATCGTGGCCGAACTGTTGAGGCTCGAATCGATCGTACTCATGGCGGCTGCCAGCAAGGCGGCAATCAGCAACCCGCTCACACCAGGAGGAAGCGCACTGACGATGTAATACGGAAAGGCGCGGTCGCCGACGTCCTTGGGTGTGGGTACCGTCGGCTCTTCACTCGCAGCATCGACCGTCACCACTGGCGTGTGTTCGACGACATACGTGTGGAGAGCCGCCTGCTCGTCCGGATGTGACTGATAGAACGCGAAGAGCCAAGTTCCAATGCAGCAGAACATCAACGAGACAGGGACGTACAACCATGCTCCGAGCCACAACGATCGGGTCGCATCAGTATCCGACTTGGCCGAGATGTATCGCTGCACATAGTTCTGATCGATCCCGAAGTTGCCCAGGTTGATGAAGACGCCGTACAGCATTACCACCCAGAATGTCGGCATCGACAACGAGGCACCGAAGCTGCCCAGCGAGTACTTGCTTTGCTCGACAATGCCATCCGGCGACCAGGTAACGTTCCAAGCTTCCGTCAGTCCACCTGGTAGCGACATCGGCAGACTGATCAGTACCCAGAGCGCACCAGCAATCAGCACGAGACACTGAATGACGTCAGTCCAGATGACGGCCTCGATGCCTCCCAGCACGGTATAGATCGTCACCAGGATGCCCGTGACCAGAATGATCTTCTCGGCCGACACACCGAGCAACGCCTGCATCGCCAGTGAGACGCCAACGAGAATGATTGCCACCCGCGCGATCTGCGTAAGCAGATAACACACCACCGCATACTTTCTCGCCCACGGCCCGAAGCGGTTTTCGAGATGATGATACGCCGAAATGTGACCACTGCGACGATAGAAAGGGACAAACCAGACCGCAGCAATCCACGCCGCGACGGGAATCGTCAGGCTGAAGACGAAGGGGTTCCAATTCTCGGAGTAGGTTTTTCCCGGCAGACCCAGAAACGTGTTGCTGCTGAGAAACGTCCCCAGGATCGACAGCCCGATCGCCCAGCCCGGCAGCGACCGCCCCGCCGCCATAAAGTCCTCGGACTTCCTCGCCTTACGATTGAACCACGAACCCAGCGCAACGACGCCGATGACGTAGATCACAAGGACGGCGATATCGATGGGATTCATCGAGTCTGATACGGGTCAAAGGTCTAGTTGTGGATTCGACGACACGACGGGATCGCGAACTGTATCACGGATGCAAGTTCAATCTGTAGGCTGTCGCGGAAGATCACCCCAGTGCGGCTGGCTCATCCCACTTACTCCCGGTCAATCGGGCTGATTCTGCTGTCGAAGCGAGAATCGGCGAACCAAAGTCGCGGTAACGGCTTCATTGGTCTTTGGTGCGAATCCTCTCTAAACTCGCGGTCCTCAGGGGTGTGAGCGTTCGGCGATCGTGCCTGTGGACTCCAATTTCCGTTTTCGACGCATTGACAGGGACTTACGTGTTACGGACACATACGTGCGGTGAGCTTTCGACGGCTCATGTAGGACAACAGGTGACGCTCGCCGGCTGGGTCGATAAGTATCGCGACCATAGGGGGATCGTGTTTGTCGATCTTCGAGACCGCTATGGCCGAACTCAGGTGCAGTTTAATCTCGCCGACAACCCCGAGGCACAAGAGACCGCCCGGCACCTGAGGTACGAAGATGTCATCCAAGTCGTCGGCGAGGTCGTTGCTCGCCCCAGTGACATGATCAACCCGAAGTTGCAGACGGGGACGATCGAACTCCGTGTGCAGGAACTGGCGGTCCTCAATAAGAGCAAGACGCCCCCCTTCGAACCTGGTGGAGAGAATCTCCCCAACGAAGAATTGCGATTGCGATACCGTTACATCGACCTCCGCCGGAAGGAGTTGCAGGAGAACATGATTCTCCGCCACAAGCTCACGAAGTCAGTGCGAGATTACTTCGACGAACAGGGCTTCCTGGATGTCGAGACCCCCATCCTCGGTCGCTCGACGCCCGAAGGAGCGCGTGACTATCTCGTTCCCAGCCGCGTGCATGAGGGAAATTTCTATGCCCTGCCGCAATCGCCACAGCTCTTCAAACAGATTCTGATGGTCGCGGGCTACGACCGCTATATGCAGATCGCAAGGTGCTTTCGTGATGAAGACTTGCGGGCCGACCGACAACCTGAGTTCACTCAGATCGATGTCGAGATGGCCTTCGTCACCCTGGAAGACATCGTGTCGGTCATCGATGGTTTGATCGCACGGATGCACCAGGATCTGCGCGGAACGCCCCTTCCGATGCCGTTGCCGAGACACACTTACGCCGACGTGATGCAAAAGTATGGCTCCGACAAACCCGACCTGCGGTTCGGACTCGAGATTCAAGACATTGGCGATGTCGCTGAAGCCTGCGAGTTCGGCGTCTTCAAGAGCACGGTCGCCGGTGGTGGCAAGGTACGCGGCCTGTGTGCACCTCAAGGGGCGGAGAAGTACTCACGTCGCATCCTCGATAACGATTTCAAGAACCTCGTCGGCGAGTATGGAGCCAAGGGGCTGGCTTACTTCAAAGTTGTCGGCGGTTTACTGGAGTCGTCGATCGCGAAGTTCTTCACCGAGGAGCAGCAGCGGGCGATCGTGGCACGTTTCTCAGCCAACGATGGCGACCTCATCATGTTCGTCGCCGACAGTTGGAAAGTGACGTGCGCGGCTCTTGCGGCTCTGCGGTCGTTTCTCGGTCGCGACTTGAAACTCTACGATCCCAGCGAAATCAACGCTGCCTGGGTACTCGACTTCCCGCTGGTGACGTGGAAAGCCGACGAGAATCGCTGGGACGCCGAACACCATCCCTTCTGTGCCGTCCATCCCGACGATGTTGGTTACTTCGAGACGGATCCGGGCAAGATCAGAGCGCAGTCTTACGACCTGATCTGTAACGGTTACGAGGCCGCCAGTGGCAGCATCCGAATTCACGATCCCGCGGTGCAGCAGAAGGTATTCGACTTGATGCAGATCCCCGCGGAAGAAGCCGAGCGACGGTTCGGCTTCCTGCTCGATGCTCTCAGGTACGGAGCCCCGCCCCACGGAGGAATCGCCCTCGGTCTCGATCGCTGGGTAATGCTCTTCGCCGGCTGCGACAACATCCGCGATGTCATCGCCTTCCCCAAGACACAAAAGGCCAGCGACCTGATGACGGGTGCCCCGTCCGATGTCGACACCCGTCAATTGAGAGACCTGCATATCAAGCTCGATGTGTCGAAGTAATCGACGGCATTGCATGACGTGAATTCACCTTTGGGAGACTCACCATGGCGAAGAAGAAACCTGCCTCGTCGACTTCGACTTCATCCGATGCGGCCACTCCGCCAATCGCCGCACCGGCCATGATGCCGCAACCTGGGATGCCCGGCATGGGGCAGGCCAATCCGATGATGGCCATGATGCAGATGATGCAAATGATGATGGGCAGCGGAGGAGGAGGGCCGCAGCTGATGGACCCCTCGGCCATCCCGTTCGCTGCCGGGGGCATGGTGGACGACAAGGATGCCGGCCTCGACGCCGACATTATCAGGCCTGCGCTTCTGGAGCATCTCATCAAGGAGCAGGAAGCTGTCAAGCTCGGCAGCGTGCTCGATCTGCTGTGCCTCACTCCCGATCGACAACACGCGCTCGGCGGCGTCCCGAAGGGTTGCACGATTGCCTTCGCAGGCCCTCCCGGCAAAGGGAAGACGCGTACCGCGTTGGCGGGGCTCTCTCGCGTGGCAGCCGCCGGTGAGAAAGTCGCGTTCGTAGTGGCCGAGGAAGGTTTTCACGACCCCGAAGGGAATGGTCGCGACGACCTCTGCTCGCGACTGGTCAAGATCGGCATGTCGGCCACTGGACTCGACGAGAAGAAATTCACGAAGGATGTCCTCGGCAACGTCTTTGTCCTCGAAAGCCAGTATCACAAGGGGCACAACTGGGACGATTTCGTCACCAAGTACCGTTATCTCGTCGAGAAGGAAGAGATCGGCTTCGTCGTCATCGATTCGCTCAACATGCTCGACCCGAGCAAGAATCGCACAGCCGATAACCTGTCGGCTCTCAAGACCTACAATCACGAGCAGGGAGTGACCTGCCTGTGCATCGGTCAGATTCGCGACACCGGCAGCCCCGTCGGCGGCGAGGCGTTGCAGCACACTGCTGATGCCGTCTTCCTGATTGAAGAGTTCTCACTCGGCTCCAAAGAGATCGCCGAAATGTGGGGCGGCCAGTACCGCGACCGCATCGACGTGATCCGAGCCGTGAAATCAGTAACGACGCCGATCTTCCCCTTCATGATCAAACTCGACCGCGACGCCGAGTCCGGTGTCCTGGTGCCACACGCGGGCCAGCCAGAGACGTACAAGCTGCTGCCGATCGGGTGATTGCCTCACTCCGGAGGGGTGACGGCGCCCCCACCCGACCGGGGATACCGATAAATGGTAGGTTATGACGGAAGAGCAATAAAGTACTCTGTTGTGAAGAGGTGTCGACGTGGCATGGAAAAAGAGTATTCACAGACAATTGGCAGCTTTGATCAGGGATGGCAGTATTGAGGAATTCCGGCGCATGTTGACGTCCTACCCTGATAACCTCCGAATGGAGGACGGCCGGGACTACTTATTGTGGAGCGCAACAGCGTCTGGACAACTCGAATTCGTCAAGCTCTTGATTGAAGAGTTTGGTATCGGTACCGAAGAAACCCGTGATCCCGCGTTCCCAACTGCGTTGATAAACGCGATTTCACGGGGACATCACGACATTGCCATGTGGCTGATCGATCATGGCGCCGAACTCAACAGTACGATCGATGGGCGACGCAATTGCCCGGCGCTCAAAATGGCGGCTCAGGCGGGAGATCTCGAACTGGTGAAGCGACTGGTCGAACGAGGCGCTGGCGTGAATGCCGCGGGCGCGACGGGCGTGAATGCTTACATGCTTGCCAAGACGGACGAGATCCGCGAGTTCCTGCGATCAGCCGGTGGAGTTGATCTCAGACAGACAACGCCCCAGGAGATCGTACCTGACTACCAGTCGGCGCATGAGTGCATCATGGCGGAAATGGAGGATTATGCAGAAGACGAAGAACAGTGGGGACAGTTGCTGGATTGGCAAATGGCCTTTTCGGGGAATCCCGTCATCAAGCTCTACGCGATGGGTGCCGCATACGCTGGCGAGACGCTCAGGCTGTTCACCGTTGGGATGAGCGATGTCCCGCTCAAAGATTCCGATATTGAGCAAGGCTATGGCGTTGAACTGATGGCCTTTCTTTCGAGTGATTGGGAACTCAATAAAAACGTGAAGACGGACCCCCAACGAAACTGGCCGATGCTCGCGATCGAGAAGCTGGCTCGACAGATCATCGAGAAGGGTGCGCTCGGTATTCAGCGCAACAGTAAAAAGAATACTTACGCAATCACCGAGTGGAACGGCGATTCCCCCGAACCGATTGCTCCAGAGACCAATCTCTGCGGTTGGCTGTTGATTGACTCCGGCCACCGCTTCATGCCCGATTCCAGAATGGTCTGGTTTCTGTCGGCAGTCCCATTCTATCGAGAAGAACTGGAGCTGGTCCGTCAAGCCGGCGATTGCAATTTGCTGCTGTCCCGGTTTCGAAAACTCGGAATTACCCGAGAAATGGCGTTTGATCGCCCCAATGCCATCACTGACTGGAAGGACGAGTATCCGGACTTTGAGGTCGATGGCGGTGAATACGAAGTGTGAGAAGTCGGCAATTGATCGCCGCTCGCGTGGCACGCCACGAGTGACGTACGGAGCGAGCGGAGTGGGAGGGGCGAGTTGACGTTGACCACGGAACGAAACTCATTGACGATGACGCGTGAGCCGCGCTCGCCACGCCACTCCCGTTGGTCGTAGCGTGCCACCCGACCGGTGGTATGGCACCCGGCACCAGGCGTGTGAGTTTCTGTAGGGCAGTCTCGGCCTGACACGCGATTCCAGCGCTGACGCTCCGTCAGGCTTGAGCCTGACGTACGCTTACTGCGTCCATGGGTGTTCGACACTGGAGCGTCTTGGTAAGTATGCTTGAACTTCGGAATGTCGAATCAGGAGCACGCAATGGCGTGGAATCGCGACGTACATAAGAAACTCGGGATAGCTGTGGAGAATGGTGCGATTGGTGAATTCCGCCGATTGCTTGAAGAGTATCCAGACAATCTTCGTTATAGAAATGGTTCTGATTTCTATCTATGGTGCGCGATCACCTGCGGTCGGCTCGACTTTGTCAAGTTCTTGGTTGAAGAAAAGGGTATCGGACCTGACGAAAAGCGCGATGAAATGTTCTCTTCGCCATTGATGTGTGCATTGCAGCGTGGCAAGCGCGAAATCGCCCTCTGGCTCATCGATCACGGCGCATCAGTCAATGAGGGAAGGGGAAACACGATCGACAGCCCCGCCCTCAAAATGGCGGTCATGAATGGGGATCTCGAAATCGTCCAGCGCCTCGTCGAGCGCGGTGCGGATGTGAACGCGCTGGGGAACGGACGATCCAACGCCTACATGATCGCGAAAGACCCCGAGATCAGAAAGTACCTCGAATCAGTCGGAGGACGCGTGGTTGTTCGTAAGAAAGTCATCACGCCCGACTATCCGGCCAGCCACGCCAGGCTGCTTTCGATCGTCCAAGAACATGCCGACGAGGATCACGAGTGGGGGCGACTCATCAGATGGACGATGCCGTTCCCCGGCGATCCCGCCATTGTCTTCTGCGCCCGCAGCGCCAGAGCTGAGGGCACCAACGCCCTCCTCTGCACGATCGGCATGAGCGACGTCTCCCTCACTGATGCAGAGGCCAGCACGCCGCTCGGCATTGAACTGATGACCTATCTTCCCGCCGACTGGAAGTTCGACAAAGAGACGAACGCCGATCCGCAGTGGAACTGGCCGATGCTGCACCTCGAAAAGCTGGCCCGGCAGATCATCGCGAACCGCACGCTGCACGTGCCGCATGTCTTTACCGAATGGAACGGCGATCCGCCGCAGCCGCTGACGGCTGCAACGAACCTCTGCGGCTGGCTGCTGCTGCCGACGAGAGAAGCGACGATGCCCGACCAGCGCGACATCTGCATCTACTCGGCGATTCCGTTGTACACAGAAGAAGTCGAGTTCGTTCGCGAGCGCGGCGACGAGCAACTGCTGCTGAAGCGTTTCGAATGGCTCGGCATCCCTCGCGAATGGGATCTCCACCGCCCCAACGCCGTCGCCGACTGGTCCGACGACTGGCCGGACTTGGAGGATGAGGGTTGCGATGTATAAAGGCGAGCCTGACGATTGACCCCATCCCGGATTGCTCCCAAGCATCCGGGATGGTGGGGCGGGGAAAGCGTGGATCATCGCGAGAAACCATCCGGGGCGCTCAGAAGCGACCCGGATGGAGGTGTTGGACGTGACTCCGCGGCAATCGACACCGGGGCGTTTTCCGGGTAGGTTAGCTCTACAGTTGCGCCATGTGGTTGTCGCTAACGGTTGGGTCTTGAGAACATGCCGCTTGAGAGGCTCGCAATGGCATGGAGTCGAGAAGTACATAATCAGTTGATTGGCGCGATGCACGAGGGCGATACGTCGGAGTTTCGCCGACTGCTTCGATCCCATCCGGACAACATTCGATACAAGGACGGCCGAGACTACTTTCTCGCATCGGCGGCAGCGGATGGACTCATCGAGTTTCTGAGTATTCTCGTCGAAGAGTTTGGACTCGACATCGATTCATCGCGAAGAGTCGACTGCCATGAGCCCCCGATCTACTCGGCCGTCATGTTTCGGCAGAAAGAGGCGCTGCGGTGGCTCGTCGAACATGGCGCGACGCTGAACCAGGTTGTTGATGGAAAGGTCGACTGCCCCGCGCTCAATATGGCGGTCGCAGTCGGAGACCTCGACTTGGTGAAGTTCCTCGTGGAGCGTGGTGCCGACTTCAACGCGCCCGGACCCTCCGGCCGCAATGCCTACATGTCGGCCTACACCCAGGAGATCAAGGACTATCTGCGTTCGGTTGGCGGCGTCGATCTGCGGGGGAAGGTGCCTCCCGACTATGAAGGGGGGCACAAACGCATTCTGCGGACGATGCAGAACTACGCCGAGGAGGATGGGCATTGGGGCGATGTCCTCAAGTGGACGATGGAGCTGCCCGGAGACCCCGCGATCACGCTGCATGCCTGTTCGACCGGCCCGGGCCGAAACAACAAACTCCTCTTCACCATCGGCATGAGCGATGTGACGCTCGAAGAAGAGGGGCGCGAACACGGCTACGGCGTCGAACTGATGCTGTGCATCCCTCCCAAATGGAAGCTCACCAAGAAGGCGAATGACGATCCCCAGTGGAACTGGCCGATACGGCTGCTGGAGCGACTGGCACGGCACATCATCGCCAACGGCCGGCTCAACATCGCCAAGTCGACGAACGCACGCGGAAAGACATACGCCATCACCGAAACCTTCAGCGATCCGCCGCAGCCGCTCGTTCCCGACACGCAGTTGTGCGCCTGGCTGCTGCTCGATTGCGGCCGACGCGACCTGCCCGACACACGCATGGTGCAGTTTCTCTCGGCGATCCCGATCTACGCCGAAGAACTCGCCTTCGTACGCGAACGCGCCGACCACGAAGCCCTCGTCCGGCGCTTCGCGCGCCTGGACATCCCCCGCGAACTCCAACTCAACCGCCCCAACGCCGTCACCGACTGGCCCGAGGGCGAGCCGGAGCCGGATTGGGAACAGTGTGACATGTGAATTGGTGAAACGCGTTGGGTGGCGGGTGCGCACTGCGGAGCAGAAGCACCCGGTGCGCGGTTGGCTGGGGCGTTTATTGAGTTGAACGTCAGTGTTGGCGATGATGGCCCCTGCGAATCGCAGGCTCGGCGGTCAATCCAAGGTGCTGGGGCCAAGCTGCTCGGATAGAATGGAAAACGCACCAATCGCCCCAGCCACCCCGCCGGACACTACCTGCCAACAGGTGTCAGCGCACGGCAAGCAGCGCTCGATGCATTTCGTAGAGAAGGATTCCAAATAGAAGAGTGTATCTACGTTGAGAAATGGTGAAATCCAGAAACCAAACTGTGAGAGCCTATTGGTGAACGGCACTAATGACAATGCGAATGTGCGAATGAAACTTCAACGTCTTTTTAACGAGGCGGCCGCGATGAGTCTGGCCGTGGTCTGTCGGCTGGATGCAGAGCCTCAGATGGAGCGACTCCTGAGTGCAATAAAGGCTCATCCCGACCAACGTGAGTTCGTCGTCAACTTGATTCTCTCCTCATTTACCGAGTCATTCCATATGATCCGACCGCCCTATGATCTCGTAATGTATTGCATGTCTGACTTGCATTGGGAAGAGATTCACGAGTTTGCCAAACAAGAAATGGACAAGGATGTGAAGACGCACGGCAGGCCCACTTGCGGAATCTGGAGTGCCATTCTTGATTCTTTTCATGCCGATTGGCGCAGCACACACTTCAGAGATTTCACAAAGAGTCCGCCTGGTACTGCTGGTTAAGACTCAAAAATGAGTGCCGCTGGACGGCTTGCCGCCAGCGAGTGTAGGGCAGGCTGTGCCTGCCGGATGGGGAGTCGCGGATGTGTGATCCCCTGTAGGGAACGGACGCCGTGCCGTTCCCGTGGGCGGTTTGGTGGGTGCGAGTCTCCCATCGCGAGGGCGTGACAATCGGCCCGTGATCGGCGGTCATGTCCTGCGTCACGGGCATGCGAAACTCCATTCGCGACCGACATCCCGCCGAGGGGAACGGCACTGAATGCGTTCTCTACAAAAAGAGCGCAACTTTGGCGGGTGCCCTGGTTGAGGTTGTGTGTGCCACCCGCGCAACCGCTCACCATAGGGTAGACGGAACGTGTACACGGACGAGTCGTCTGCG
>CALOES010000003.1:0-29458 GCA_942492405.1 uncultured Planctomycetaceae bacterium | reverse complement strand
TGGGAGGGTCGGTTGGCCTCGAACTCGGCTGGGGAGACGTCGTCCAGCGCGGAATGGCGGCATGGAGTGTTGCAGTAGCGCGCGGAGAGGCCTCCTGACGCGCCGCACGCAGTCGGACGACTGGGAAGATCTGGAACAGCGACAAACGCTCCTACGAGGATCCTGGAGCGCGTACGGGCGTCCTGGCGGTCTGGTCGACAACGCTGGACGATCCACAAGCCGAACCTGCGAAACGAAAGGCCATCTTCAAGGTCGCGAATGAAGCTTCAGCCAAAATACCGCCGTGTTCGGTCAGGATAAAAAATCGATAGACCGTGTGGTATCAGTTCTGACTCTCCACAGTCGGTGGAGGCGTATTCAGAGTATCTTCCTCCACCACGTCCAGGATCGACACCACCGGAGAGCTTCCATGCTTTCGTGTCACACGAAGCAGTCCCGCTTGCTCTAGCTTTTTGACCCCCCGATACGCCAACTTTCGGTTGACTCCGAGTCGCAACAAGTTCTTAGTGGTGAGTTTGAGCTCACTGCGTGTCTTCTTGAGACCAGCAAGAAACCAGACAACCAAGCCGACCGCTAGGGGACCTTTCCCTCCTAGAGCGGACGCCTTTGCCAACCAATTCAGCGGGATCGGTCCCTTGATGAAATAGTCGACCTTCTTCGCACTACTCCCATTGAGACGCAAGGGTGATGTCCTGCGGGACTTTCCAGAGACACGTTTGATGTCGATCATAGGTAGTCGAGTACCTTATATTTATCTATTGAATAGATATATGATTAGATGGTACGGGTGTCCCGATTGGGGACACGTTCCTGTCCCGGTTTGGGACACCCTCGGCCTCTCGCCGCTCATGAATTCTGTCTCAACTCTTCCAGCAGTCCCATCACGGTGTCCCACATCTTTGCACCGCGCGAATCTTCGTACCGATCCGGGTAGCGGACAACCGTCGCGTCGGTCCGTAATTCGAAGCCGTCGAGCACAATACGCGAGGCTTCCTGCATCGCGTCTCGTGTTCCGCAACGACCGCGTCGATGCTTTCGACCGGTCCTTCGACCAACAACGCGTCATGCACGGGAGCACAGACTTGAATACCCCGTTCAGTCGCCAGACAACAGGCGAGCCGCAACATCTCCGCCCCATTGCCCTGAACGGGGAAGTTTCGAAGACTTCTGGGCTGAGAATCCCGTGTCACCTGGATCTGCCAGCCGAATGCGGTCCAGAGTCGGTTTTCGAGCATCGCCGTATCCAAACACGCCTGCGTCCATCTCCAGAATACCGGGAACGCCTCACGATGTTTTTGAAGCAGCTGCTGCGCTTGTGGCTCAGTAATGCCGAGAATCTGGCCCAGACTTCGCGACCCCATCCCGTAGTTGGCGGCGAGATACACTTGCTTGAACGATTCACGTATCGGGCCGTGGGACTGCTTCGTCGCGTCGGTCGGTGCGTGTCCGCTCCATTGGGCCAACCAGAGGTAAGGGTCGCCGGTCTCATACGCCCCGATCATGACCGGATCTCGGGAAAGCGCGGCCGCTATGCCAATCTCCTGCGCCGACCAGTCGATATAGGCGAGCGCTGTGCCTTCTGTCGGTTGGATAAGTCTTCGGATCCAGACGGAAGGCCCGAAAATGGATCGGCTGGTGCTGGGGGCGTTCCGGCCGGTACTGGCGCGAAAGACCGAGAGCAGGGTCCGATTCCGACCGTCCGATCCGACCGAGAGATTGTTCAGTCTGAGTTTGGAGAGCGTACTGCGGAGTTCACTCAATGGAGCGATGACGGGATATCGCTTCGCCGCGTCCTTGAATGACTTCTCGGAGAGATCGCAGGCCCCGGACACCAACTGGGGCCAGGGGATACCGTGTTTACGCAAGAACTCGGCGAACAGCTTGGAAGAGAAACTCCGACGCCCCCCGGGGGACGCTGCGTTCGAATAGACACCATAGTCCGCATCGATTTCATCAATGAGACGCGATTGGATGCGGTTCCAATTCTCTTGCAGCTCTACGAGGAGCTCCCGGTCGACAGGGACGCCCGCCCATTCCATGTGGGCGGCGGCGACCATGTATCGTCCGCGCAGCAGAGCTCGTGGAAGGTCGATCTGGTCTGACATCTTCCGTAGTAGCGCATCAAGGGCGACGACGTCGGATTCACAGTAATCGAGAAGCGACTGCCATTCCTCGTCGTTGCGGGGGCCATCCCCCATCGCTAAGTCGCGCATGGCGGTTTTCTCTTGCGCCTCGATGCCGGGGAGACCGAAGAACCTCAGCGCCCCCAACAGTCCGGAGCCGAACGGAACAGGCAGACCGTTTGTCCGATGACGGAACTCAACGAACAGGTCGAGGACGCGCGCGGGCATCGGCCACCCCAGACTCCGGAAGCAGCCCCACTCCGCTGATGAGTAGTACGCCACGCACAGGGAAGTCGGGCCAATGTCGAAAGGCGGGTTGTGAAAGTCGTTCAACTGATCTGCTCGCCACCGAGACGTCTCGCCCGTTCGAAAATTTCGAACGACGAGATAGTGCACCTGAGGGCGAACGCCCTCAGTGCACGGAACTCGGTGTCGATCAGCCAAATATTCTTGAATTGGCTGAGGGACATTCGTTAGTCCTCCCCTCTCAGTTTCTTAAGGACCGGGTGTTCGAAGCTGTCGATGTTCCGATCCTTGAGGCCGATGCTCAATAATTCCCGTAACGACTGTTCGGGCCATATGACGGGCCATACACCGCCTGGTGGTGGTTTGAGTGACGTCATATGCGCCAAGATTCCGGTTCGAGGTGACTCGGATCCAACCCTGTGCGATATTCTCGAATTGGCTGAGGGACATTCGTTAGACCTCCCCTCTCAGTTGCTTAGGGACCGGGTGTTCGAAGTTGTCGATGTTCTGATCCTTGAGGCCGATGCTCAATAATTCCCGTAACGACTGTTTGGGCCATATGACGGGCCATACACCGCCTGGTGGTGGTTGAGTGACGTCATATGCGCCAAGATTCCGGTTCGAGGTGACTCGGATCCAACCCTGTTTGATGGACAGCTCGGCTGCCTCATGGGCGCTCCTGTTCCACGAGTCCAGATTCCCATGCGCGTCCGGGAGCCGCACGGGCCACAAGAACACCACTCCTTGTCGATTGACCGCGGTGTAGAATCTCTTGAAATGAAAAGTCGCTTCGTCCTCCAGCTCCGGCCATAGCTCCGGTTGGACGATGTAGAGTTCGCCCTCTTCCTTCAGTTCAATGACGGCGGTATCGAGGCGAAACTCTTCATCGGGATGCACGCGGATCCACCACTCTTTGGCAGGTTTGCGGACGGGAACTTGTGTCAACACCTTCTGCTCGTTCATCATCGTCGCAAAATCTTGCGGAAGTCGCAGTCTTGCGGGATCGAAGGGGTCGGGAGCGTTTGGTGCTCCTGTTCCTCCTTCATTGGTCTTCGATTCTGCGGCCGGATCGACAAAGTCGTTCTCGTCCTTGTTTCCAGAATCAGGGTCAAATTTCGCCATTACTTTTCCTCAAAACAAAGCACTTGGTTTGAGCCTGAAGTGCGACGATTCATTCCGTCGCTCGAGCCAAAACTCGAAAGCTCACAACCGGGCGATCTCCGACCGCCAGGAGCAAGCATCGTCGAACAGAAGCGAGAGGTCAGTGGCGATACGGCGCTACATCGGGGCTAACTCGGAACCTAAGTTTCGCCACCGACAGAAGAGGTCCGCAACAGATTCCAGTCGCGGTTGCAGGCCCTGTTTCAATGTGCAGGCCGAGATTCGTCAGGTACAGTTCAGTGACGCAGTTTCGGGCGAGGAACGCCCCCCCCCGTCACCGCAACACCACTAAGTTTTCCTTTCGACGCGAGCGAGACAACCAATGAACGAGACACCTCTTCATCCTAGAGAAACAACACCACGACGGGAGTTCCTCGACGAGGCGGCGGCGATCGCGCGGGCAATTCATGAACTTACGGTTCCAAGAAGTTCAACAACTCGCATCGGTCCTTGGGGCCGAGTTCGCCCCCCTTCGCGACCGCGTTCACCAACTTCGCAAAATGGCGTCGTTCGACGACGAACTGGATTCGGAGATTGTTAATGCCCTTGATGAACTGTCACAGCACCTGGGCACCGCCCGAGTCCAAGAAGATGTCGTCCGTTTCAATTCATACGACGCATTGATAATCAAGATGTCGAGCGAACGCCTTTATGGTCGAGTACTGCGTGAGTTGGAGTCCCCCATCGCCCAACTCCGTGAGCGTTGGGCTCAAGCCCTCACCGCCGCCGCCGAGGTCGTCGACAAGGATACCAGTCTCCTGAAACTCCTGACGGAGGCCGGCTCGGAGGGGTTTCCTTTGTGTCGGCTCAATGTCGAGTTGGACACCGAGACACTCATCCGCACTGCCGCATCGAATTGGATCGAATTTGGCTGCAGCGAGGATTCGGGAGAATTCCGCTGGCAGACGTTGCAAGAGACATTTACTGGCTCATCATTGCGAGAGGGGATAGATGCGACTCGCAACGACAACAAGACGCCGGACCGATGGGGGGTCCGAATCCGTCTCACCCGAAAAGGAGAAATACACGTTGCTTGGTCGCATACGGGAGACGGGAAGCATCAACAATCTGACCTCGTCGAGAAACAACACGACGACAAGAAACAGCTCAGCCTCGACGAAGAGCAACACGAGGACAACGAGCCGCCCCTCAACGACAAACAACAAAAAATCCTCGTGGCGATGCTCAAACTTCACTGTACGAAAAAGTCGGACCTGCAACCCGCAGCCAAGATTGCGCGCGTTCTCTCAAAAACCGCCACTGCGGAGTTCATTAAGAAGGACATAACGGCCCTCAAGAAAACGGGCTACGCCCAAGCCGGACCTCGGGGGTATTGTACCACTTCGAAAGCGATAAACCGCGCTAAGAAGTGTGAAACACTCCTCGAACAACGCCGTTCTCTGCTTGAAACCCGTCCGCCCAGCTCCCCCCGTAGGGGGGGAGGACCGGTTTCGCACCGATGTTGCACTCATCCTGTACCGACCACCGCGATGGCTTCTACCAGTATTCACGTTCATGCTGCCGGTCTCGTCCGGCACACCCGAACGACAACGCATTTTGCAGGACGGCACATGGTTTCAGCGCAGAACACCAACCCCAGTTCGCTTATCGACGCACCCCGATTGACGTTTACGGAGGTCGCCAGACGACTGAACGTCAATTCCAGCACGATCTGGCGGTGGGTCCGAAAAGGGGTCAGGGGACGGAAACTGCCGAGCTTGTCCGTCGGCGGACGTCGCTTCATTCTCGAATCCGACCTGGAAGCCTTCCTCGACGAGGGCCGACAACCGCGTACGGATCTTCCGACATCTGCAAGTGGCAAGGAACGCCTCGAAACGACAACCGAGTCCTTGATCGAAAAGATGCTCGACCAGGAACTGGGGCCGGTCCGCCGACATTCGGACAACTGACGCGACCAATTGTCACCCGACCTCGGCCATGATCTTCCGCGCGGTTTGGAAATCGGCTTCCGCATAGATTTCCGTTGTTGGCAGGTTGGCGTGTCCGAGCACCGTCTGCGCCGCCTCGATGCCGAACGCGCGCCGCAGATCCGTGGCCCGTGTGTGTCGCAGACGGTTGGGATGCCACACGTGCTGCGCGCGCCACTCGGAGGCCGCCTGTTGCAGCCGTGCCTTTTCGGCGCACTGGGCCTCTGCGCTCAACTCTCGAAACGTCCGACTGCGGACCGTGTTATTGAGTTGCTGCAGTTCCTCCGGCATCCCGTAAGCGATCTCGCAGGCCCGGGCGATCGCGCGGCGGTAGCTGGCCACGTTGAAGGTCTCACCGAATGGCGATGGACCGGCCGTCCGGCGTCGGCGTCGGCGTCGCTGTGAGGCTGGGATCGGTGACTGGCGCTGCTGGCGTTGCTCGCTCCGCCGCTGGGCTTCGGCTTCGCGCGGCGAAAAACAGGCCGCTTCCACGGGCCGGTTGTCGAGATAGGAAGCGAGGATGGCTTGCGCCTTCGGGCCGAAGTAGACCCGCCGCTGCTGGCCGTGGTGTTCGGTCTTGTGGGTGGCGGGGACGTACTCCCAGACTTCGCCTTCACGCTGGACATCGCAGGGCCGGAGCGTGACGATCTCGCCCGGTCGGCAGCCGGACAGGAGTTGGAGTCGCACCATGTCCCGCACGACAGGGCCGAGGTGCGGCAACACCGCGTTCACGTCTTCCATCGGCACCGGCCGGATGGGCGGCAACTCCTTGGCGGCCGAGCGTCCCTGACGCAGTCCTTCGACCGCCTGCAACGCGTGGAATACCCGGGCGTCGACCAGTTCGTTCTCGACGCCCCATTTGAAGATCCGCTTCACGCGCTCGATGCGGGAGTTGATCGTGGAGCGGCTGAGACCGCGGGCGATGAGGGTCTCGCGGAGCCGCCTTGAGTTTGAGTGGTCCGAACGCATTGGCCGCCGTGCGGCCGTAGTGTTCGCGGAGGGTGCGGGCGGCATCGTCGACGCCACGAAACCCGGATGTCCGCTGGCCGTGCTTGACGTAGTAGACCTTGGCCCATTCGCGGTAGTGGTAGATCAGGACGTTGACGGTCACCGACGTGACGCGGGACGCGGCCGCCTGCGGTGCGGGCAGTCGACCGGTGAGCCATTCGGCGATCAGCCGTTTGTAGCGTTCCTGGCTCTCGTCGCTGCCGTAGGTGCCGAGGTAATGGTCCTTGCCCGCAATGCGGACGCGGGCTTGTCCGGTCGCCTTGTGCCGCGTCAACTGCGGGACGCGGAGCGACGATTTCGAGCTGGAATGCGGCATCTGCGGGCCTCCCGAGGTGAATGTGGTAGTACTACCACGGTTTCGATTCGGTTTCGGGCCGCACTGCCTTTCGGAAGCAGGTACGTTACATCAACGTTCGGCGGGACTTGCGTCCAGTGGGCGTTACAGGACTCGAACCTGTGACCTCTTCCGTGTGAAGGAAGCGCGCTAGCCGACTGCGCCAAACGCCCTTGTTTCGATTTTGTAGCCGATGGATGGGGTGGGGGCAAGTTGTGCGAATTTCCCCATTCCGGCGCTCATAACCATTCCAGTTCGCCCACGACACCAATTTCTTACACGGCCAGACGCACGCTGGACTCGTCGGGTTCGCTTTCGAGGCGATCTTCCCACTGAGCCATGGTTAGCAGCACTTCGCGGTGTTTCGAGCCGTTGTAGGGGCCGACGATGCCGTCTTCGGCCATGTAGTCGACCATGCGGGCCGCGCGGCCGTAGCCGATGCCGAGGCAACGCTGCAGCAGCGAAACGCTTCCTCGTCCTTCGCGAATGACGACCTCCACCGCCTGATGGTACATGTCGTCCCGTTCGCGCGATTCTTCGGAGTTGCCACTGGCGGCAGCCAGGGCCTTCGTCGTGGCTTCTTCGATCTCGGCACAATACTGCGGAGGCTGATCGGCGAAGAACTCAATCACATCCTGAACTTCTTCGTCGCTCACATACGTTCCCTGAGCACGCGTCAAAGTGCTCGTGCCGGGAGCCAGGTAGAGCATGTCGCCGTTGCCCAACAGGCGTTCCGCACCATTCTCATCGAGCACAACACGGCTGTCGGTGCGGCTCGCCACCTGGAACGACATGCGTGCCGGCAGGTTCGACTTGATGAGACCAGTGATCACATCGACCGTCGGCTTTTGTGTTGCCAGTACGAGATGGATGCCGACGGCTCGCGACTTCTGCGCCAGCCGAATGATGTGGCCTTCGACATCCTTGCCCGATGTCATGATCATGTCGGCCATCTCGTCGGCGATGATCACGATGTAAGGGAGATGTTCCGGAACATCAATCGCCTCTTCATCGTCGGCATCGACGCCCATGCGGTTGAGCACTTTGTCTCGGCCGAGCTTATTGTAGCTGTCGATATGACGCACGCCTGTCTTGGCGAGCAGGTCATAACGCTCTTCCATCTTGTCGACGGCCCAGGCGAGCACTGCTTCGGCCTTCTTCATGTCGGTGATGACGGGATGCATCAAGTGCGGGATGTTCATGTACGGACTGAGTTCGACCATCTTGGGATCGATCATCAGCATCCGCACATCCTTGGGGGAGCGCGTCATCAGCACCGAAAGGATGAGCGAATTCAAACAGACACTCTTCCCTGTCCCTGTGCGGCCGGCGATCAACAGGTGAGGCATCTTCGCGAGATCGACGGCCACGGGATGACCGCTCACGTCCTTCCCGACAAAGATCGGGATGGCCATGCTCTCGGTGTCCTTGCCTGTGGCCTGCAACAGTTCGCGCAGTCGCACGGTGACCCGTGTGTCGTTGGGAACTTCGATCCCGACGGTGTTCTTGCCGGGAATCGGAGAGACGACACGCACTGCGGGGACTCGCAATGCGATCGCAAGATCGTCTTCGAGGGCGAAGACCTTCGACACCCGCAGGCCGGGTTCTAGCTCGAGCTCGAACTGAGTCACGACGGGTCCGGTGTCGATTTCCGAGACCTTCACATTCAGACCGAACTGCTGAAACGCCTGCTCCAGCGTCGCGGCTGCTTCTTGCGCCCGGGCGGCGAGTTCCTCGAAGGGGAATTCCTCCGAACCATCGAGCAAGTCCCAGTCGGGAAGTTCGTAATTGACATCGATCGCACGCTTCCCCGAACGACCCAAGTCGCTGGCTGCCGACAACCGCACGGGAGGATTGACCTTGAATGCCACTTGAGTCGTCGTTTCGACGACGGGGGCCGGCTCGTTGATCTCGTCGTCTGTCGCGAGCGGAATCGCGTATTCGACCGGCAGCGAATGATCGACGCCAGGAACGTTGAGTGGTGCATCGACCACGATCGGCGTCGTCACGCTTTCGTTGCGCGAAGGTTTGAGCTTGCGAACGATCTTCACGGACTTGCTTTCAACCGAATCGCCTGTCGCCGAGGCAGCGGCTTCCACTTCGCGGCGTTCGCGAGGCACACCGACGAGCGGCCACAACACGGCCCAGGCGGGGAGCGTGGCGACTGTCCACAGGTAGCGAAGAATCACGACATCTGCCGACAGCAGCAGGCCGACCGACAACAACGTGGTGACGACGATCAACGTCCCTCCCAGCGAAACGTGTTCCGCGAGGATCATGTTCCCCCAGGCTCCGACGTATCCCCCACTGCCGACGATGGGGCCATTACCAATCTGAGGGAAGAGCGTCTGCATCAGGAAAGACGCAGCCACGACGAGACAGCCGCCGCCGATCAATCGCAGACCCGGGTCTTTGCATTCCCGATGCGAGAAGAGTCGGGCGTCGAGCAGCAGCATGGCGGCGACGAGCATCCAGGCTCCGTGGCCGAAGAGCGAATTCAGTGAATGCGCGGTGAGCGCTCCCGCGTGTCCACAGAGATTCGCGACTTGTTGAGAAGCCGGATAGACGACCGATGAGGGGGGATCGGCCGGCGAGTAAGTGCATAGACTCGCTCCCACGAACGCTGTTGCTGCGAGCAACGCGAGCGCCATGATGTCGGTGCGTAGTCGACGGGCGTCGATCATTTCCGAGGCGCGCAATGGGATGAGGTGCTCGACTGCACGCGCAGCGAGACACACGAGGTGTCAGGAGACTTCCTTGATCAATCACAGGGGACTTCATTCAAGTGGCACAGACGTTTGTGTCTGTGACTGACAATGGTGCATCGAGGACTGCCCGTGTCTGGCATGCCGGCCACGACACGGGCGAATCCCGATTCACTCACACACCTTCTCCCGCTTTGGGAGGGAGAAAGCCATCCGCTATTCCAGGCAGATGCTTGAGCCTACACCCTGTGCGGCTCGATGATGCCAAAAGGCAACATTTGATGTCGCGTTTCGGCCACGCACGATCAGGTTGTGCGGGTTGTAGCGGCGTCTGTCCCCACACGCCGAAACGACGCATACTGAGACGACGATAGCATCGGAGGCAGACTCCCCTGATGGCTTTGTTGCTCCCGTGCCTACCACATGCCACCGAGCGTAGCCTCGGTGTCTGGGACAGACACGGCTACGGGATTCACCGATTCAACTCCAACACTTCCTCCATCAGCTTCAGCATCTGGACGTGGCCCGACTGGCTGAGGTGGATCGAGTCGATGGTGGTCTCGCCAGAGAGCAGAATCGAGATGAAGCGGCGTTTCGGAATCAGCGACACGCCGTATTGTCCGGCCAGTCGTCGTTGTGCCTGCCCCCAGGCGTTCGCACCAGGCGGAAGAGGGAGTTCGAACATCACGACGCGTCGGCCCTCACTTGTGGCAGCCGATAAGAGTCGATCGAGATCGCGTTCGAAGTCGGGCAGCGATGTCGAACCGAGCAGATCGTTGCCGCCAATCTCCAGCAGCACGACGCCATCGTCCAGTGGTCGCTCTTCGATGAGCCGCAAGACCGATCCGACCGTGGCTCCAGCATGGGAACGATCATCGATCGACAACGTTGAATAACGTTCACCAAGCAACACGGGCCAGCAGACGGCTTCGTCCTCACCCATTCCCGCAGTGACGGAATCGGCCAGAATGATGAGTCGGTCGTCGGCTTCGAGCGGCACTCGGGGCGTCCACCGCCAGCGCAGCTCCCAACTGGCAACGATGACGAGCATCAACATGAGTAGAACCGTCAATGACAGCGGACGATGTCCGGATGCTGTTGGCGTTGATGAATTGTTGTCCGATTCACCAGAACCGGCAGTGGAACTTTCCGCCTTCAAAGCAGATTCACCCGCGACTGGTTTCGGCACTGTGCCTCCCGCGAGCAGCGCGTACCACGCGACGACTGTCAACGCGAACAGGCCGTACAGCCACCAGGGAAGCGGAGTGGCCGACGCCCCCACGAGCAGGCAGCCCACGAAAACACACAACGAGACCAGCCGCGTCCGCCGCCACCCTGCCCGACGGGCCAGCAGAGCCGCAACCACCATCAACACCAGTCCCGAAAAGAACGCGTCTCCTCCGGTGATATGTTGAACGAGGAATGTCGTCATGGGTTGGAGCAGGAAAGTTTACGTTGGCCCCGTCATCGTAGCAGTTGGCTCTGTCGCGGCGGAGTCGTGCCTGCCCGTAAGTCGCCTTTCGCTCCGCGAAAGTGCGGTGGAGCGTGAAGCCGCTCTCATGGCACGGAATCGATCACCGGAAAGTAATCGCGTTCAACGATTCCAATCGAAAACTGAAACCCTGCGCACTTTCGCGAAGCGAAAGGCGACTAGCGCACTTGACCGTAGGCTCGTTGCGCGCCGGAAATGACCAGTCCTTCGCTGAGCGTGGCCAACAGTCGCTCGACTTCCCCCTCGGTCTCCAGTGGCAACAGGAACAAACTTTCGAGCAGGTCGGAGTCGAGCTTGCTGAGGATCGAAATGTTCGCCCATTCGAGGGCCTGTGCGATTTGCGTCGCCTCCAGCATGTCGGGCGGGGCGATGTCGCGAACGAGCCTCAGAATTTCTCGCGGCTCGCGGGCTTCGGTCAATAGACGGATGCCCATCTCGGGTGGGGCCTTCAAGTCCGACAACACGATAATGCGTCCTTCACGCTGCACCAGTCGACGCGCCACATCGATGACGGTCGCCACATGCGACCAGCGCGTGCCAGCCTCGTCTTCATCCACAGTCACAATGACGTTTTCGTAACGCTGCTCGGCGATGATTCTCCAAGCCTGATTGAGTTGCTTGATCCCCTGACGCAGCACTGGCTCGTTCATTCCGGCGATGATCGACGCGACCTGGCCGTTCAACGTCGGCACGATCTGGACGGCGAACTGATTACCAAGGAGCCAGGCGATTTCATCGATCATCTGCCTCAAGGGGCGTGGATCGTCGGGGCCGATCTCTTCGTGTCCTTCCCCCTGAAACCGGCTGAAGGTCTCCGTCGTCGACAGTCCCGGATAAAGAATGCTGCTGGTGCCGCGATAACCGAGGATGGGATCGAAACCGAGCGATCCGACGGTGATCATCGTGTCGGCATCAGTCAGATGCCTCGAGAGATAGACTCGCTCGCCACCGGTCGTGGCTGCCAGGTAGGCCACCTTCGATCCGCCGACGGGATCGTGAACTTCCCAAACCATGTCGCGCCGCACCGACTCGGGGAGCGCGCTCCGTGGATCGGGCAGTGAACCCGGATGAAAGTCCGCCGGTTGCAGGATCGTCACATCGCTGGGCGTAACCCCGGCCTTCTCGAACGATTCCCAGATGCCGGCAATAATCTCGGCTCCACACGGTGTGAAACGATCCAGCACCAGCGCAATGCGGTCTTCGGGAAAGACGCATTGTTTAAGCGGCGGAAATTCGATCGGAGAGTCGAGCGCTGCTGCCAACGATTTCCGCAAGTTGGCAAGCGGAGGGGGCGTGGGCCACACTTCCAGCATCGCGGCGATGTCGGGGTCGAGGACGAGCGTGCCGTCGCGGCCGTACGTAAGGTGGAGATCGGGATGCATCAGGTCGAAAGTATAAAGTCGCGGAAGTCGTGAGACTTCCGATGAGTGCCTTGGGTCGGAACTCTCACGAGTTCCGCGACGTACGGAGGTAAAGCGGCATTGTAGGGCCTGGAACTTCGTTCCTCACCACTGCAACAATTCGAGGGATTCGAGCGTGATTCAGCCCACTTTCTCGGCGACCCAGGCAGCGAGTTCGCCGGGCGTCATGGCTCCCACGTGCGCACCGAGTTTGACGAGTTGGGCCGCCACTCCTTTGTCGTAGGTCGGTTCCGCCTGCTCATCGAGGGCCGCCAGACCGAGCAGGTTGACGCCGCTTTCGATCAGGCCCTTGGCCACGCTGAACAGATGCGTCAGCGAACCCCCTTCATAGAAGTCGGTGATGAGAATCACAATGCATCGACGTGGATTGTCGACCAGCCCGGCTGCGTACTCCAAAGCATGGGCGATGTCGGTTCCGCCGCCGAGCTGCACCTTCATCAGTGTCTCGACCGGGTCGGTGCAGGACTCGGTAAGGTCGACGACCTGTGTATCGAAAATGCAGAGATGCGTTCGGAGCGTCTTGATGCCAAAAAAGACGGCGGCGGTGACGGCGGAGTGAATCACGCTGTCCATCATGCTTCCCGATTCATCGACGAGAATGATGATCTGCCACTTGTCGGTGTGCCTGCGAATGCGCGAAAAGAAGTAGGGCGTCTCGATGATGATCTGCTTCGCGTTCGGATCGTAGTTCTTGAGGTTACGCCGAAGTGTGGTTTCGACATCGAAGTTCTTCGCCACCTTCACGAACGAACGGCGCTGCCGGTTGATCGAACCGGTGAAGGCACTTTGAATCTCGCGGGCGAGTTTCTCCATCAGTTCTTCAACCACTTTGCGAACCATGTCGCGGGCCATCGCCAGGACTTCCTGGTTCATCAGATGCTTCGTCCGCATCACGGCTTTGAGCAGCGACTGGCTCGGCTGCGCCCGCTGCAAGACCTGCGGGTTCGTGACCATCTCCTCAAGCTGGTAGCGTTCGAGGGCATCCTTCTCCAGGCGTTCGATCGTTCGCTTGGGAAACAGATTGTGGATGTGGTTGATCCAGTCGGGAACCGTGAGAGACGAGTCGCCGAGATCTCCCTTTCGCTGACTCCCCGGCATCTGGCCGCGCACATTGCGGCCGCCGCCATACTCGCGGTTGTAGAGGTAGTCGAGGCACGCATCTTTATCGGCGTCGGCACCCGAAAGGCCGCCACACGTTTCCTCCGCCCCCGAGCCCATGACGAGTCGCCAGCGGGAGAGTCGTTGTTTGTCACTCATGGCCGGCGTTTATCCTCACTGGACGGCAAATTCAACGTCTTCTTCCCGCGGCGACTCGTGTCATCGCGTCTGAAACTGTCTGCTCATCACGATGGCGTGTAACAATTCGCGGAGCGTCGGCGTCTGATCATCAAGGTTCGACACGATCTCCTGGACAGTTTCCTGATCGGAATAACCAAGTTCGCGTCCCAGGGCGTACGTGAACAGTCGGTCGGTAAGGGCCGTGAAGAAGAGGTCTTCCTGTGCGAGGAGGGCGTCTTGCAGACCGTCGACGCCGACGATTTCGACGCCGTCGGGCATGCGGGAGGAGGCGTCGATCGCCGGGTCATCTCGCCCCACGCGGCCGTTGTAGCCGAAACCTTCCTGCTCGCGCCAATCGCCGCAGGCATCGAAGTTTTCGAGCGAAAAGCCGAGTGGATCGATACGGGCATGACATCGCGCACACTGCGGCAATGTGCGATGGATCTCCAGCCGTTGACGGACCGTTGCCTTGTCGATGCCCGGCACGCTGGGAGCGATTTCTCCCGCATTGGCGACCGGCAGCCCGGGGTCGGTGCCGAGCAGTGTGCGGAGAATCCACACGCCGCGCTTTACGGGCGAAGTGCGTGTGCCGTTGGACGTAATCATCAGGATCGACGCCTGCGTCATCACGCCGCCGCGCTGGACTCCTTCAGGAAGGGGAACCGCGCGGAATTCGTCACCACGCACATCGGGGATGTCGTAGAACCTCGCTAGCCGTTCGTTGATCGTGACGAAATCACTCTGAATGAAGTTGCGAATGTCGAGATCGCGATGAAGAATTTCGGCAAAGAATGCTTCGCTTTCGGCCACGATCGATGTTTCGAGATGCCGATCGTATTCGGGATAGAGGTTCTCGGCTGGTGGATTGGCCCCGACCTGCCGGAGGCCGAGCCATTGACCCGTGAAGTTCTCTACGAAGGCAGCACTCTTTGGGTCGGCCAGCATACGATCGATCTGAGCCTCCAGAACATTGTCATCCAGCAGTTCGCCACTCTCAGCCAATGCGAACAGCTCGGCATCGGGCATCGTCGACCAGAGGAAGTAAGACAGCCGCGAGGCGAGTTCGTACGCAGTCAACGCGTGAGGTTCATCGTCATCATCCATCGTCTCGACCAGAAACAGGAAGTAAGGGGATGTGAGAACAGCGGCCAATGGAACTTGAATCGCTTCCTCGAATGACTCCTTGTCGTGACGCACGGCGACGAAGTGGGCGAGTTTGGAGTCGATTTCTTCATCCGTTACTGGGCGCCGAAAGGCCAACGGCATGAACCTCGCCAGCACTTCGCGGGCGAAGGCCACTTCATCACGATCGCGAGTCGGCGAGTCGAACAGCAAGTTCGCATGGCTCGCCGGCGGCCACTGCTCGTAAACGGGGCCTTCGATTTCAATCCAGTCGACCATCAGTTCCGGGCGTGCGAAGGCGACGTGACCCTGGAACCAGAAGTTCACCAGCACTCGCGGGACATCGTAGGCGTAGACGAAACTGAGCCCCGCCCTTTCGGTCGTGAAGTTCGCCCGCACTTCGTAGATTCCCGGCTCTTCCTCGGTCGCAGGGACATCCATCTCGGCAATCACGCGAGGCTGACCGGCGAGATCTTGAACGATGCGCACCCGCGGCGGGCCGTAGTCGTACATGCGATCATCACGAAAGTGCTGTAACTCTTCTTCGATCTTCGCGTCGAACTCTGGATTGCCTCGCAAAGTGCGGCCTGCTTCCTCTTCATCGCGATGAATGAGAATCTCACGAACGGAGTCGATCACTTCCTCGCGTGTCGGCACAATTCCGCAGGCACGGAAGCGAATGATGTACTCCCCCGGATAAGGCAACGCAAAGTCGCGAAAGCCGATACTGGTATCCCAGCTTTCGTGATGGACGACGGTCCAATCTCCCTCGATCTGATTGTTGCCTGGATTGAGGAGCACGCGATTGCCATCGCGCTCGACACGATGCCGATCGAGCCCCTCGGTATTCTGTTCAGGATCGAAACGCCACGTGAGACCGGGAGGCTGCTCGCCTTCGTAGATCGCCTGGTCCCAGATCTCAGTCGCGGCCTGATAGTAGAGTTCGAGATGCAGTGGCGAGACGGTGAGGGCGCTGCCGTTGTTGTCGAAGCCGCCAGCAGCTCCATCCTCGGGGAACTCATCCGCAGGTCGGAAGTCGACGCCGACGAGATCACGAATCGTGTTGTTGTACTCTTCGCGATTGAGTCGCCTCAATACGAACGAAGTGATGCGCTGCGCCTTTTCGCCGGCCGAGAGTTGCGAGAGCACCCAGTCGGCGAATTCGCCCGTCGCTTCGGCATCGGGTTGCGGTTCGTCCTCCGGGGGCATCTGATGGCTGTTGACGGCGTTGAGAATCTCGCCCCAGTGTCCGGCCGTCAGTGGCGAAGCGAAGTCATTCGCAGTAAGTGTGTCGACTCTCAGTCCGCCGTTCTCTTCATCGGGACCGTGGCAGGCGATGCAATGCTGCTCAAAGAAGGGGACGGCGATGTCGCGATAGCCGGCCTCGTCGGCACGAAAGACATCATCGTCGGCCGACGCTGCCGAAAGCACAGTGCCGGCCAATAGTCCGTTAATCAACAAGACACGCAACATCAAACACTCCGCGGGAATCATGGACAATCACAAGATCGTGAATGATACCGAATCGTACAAGGAATGATGTCTGCAAGTCATCCTGTCTGACGAATGGATCGCGTAGGGACCGCCGTTGCTGGCGGCCCCCCGCACTGATCCGGACATGAAGGAATATTTCATCCGGCTCCTGCCTTGAGTTGGCCGCAGGGAGTTTCCTATAGGATGCGAGGGCGTGAGAGGTACGCGATCGCCAGGCGGGTGAAGCCGGCCGCGTCCAGCGGTCACGACCATTCTGGCCGCGACGACGCAAGGACTGTCGGGGTTCTCGGCAGCGAGTGATTGCAGCGGTTTACGGGACTTCGTCGAACTGGCACGCGAGCGAGGAGCGTGATGCTTTGGGGCAAACGTGGCTCACGTTCCGACCGACGCACTCCCTCCCGGTCAACAAGGCGCACTCCGCTGCGATATCCGGGCAAGCAGGTGCTACAGCAATAACGGCGCGCTCAGGCATGTGACGCCGAAGACGACGATGATCATTGCAACTACCGAGTCGTCGACAGCCCATTTTTCGAGCGCCAATCCCTAGTGCACGACGATCATGGCGATCTCTGCCTTGGGGACCATGATGACCGACAACAACATGGGTTCTCGCGCCGACAACGATTGCCGTGCGGGAATGTATGTACCCAACAGCTTTCCGGCAATCGCCGTGACCGACAGCGCAAGGCCGGCCAACCAGACCGAGTGAAACGCCGCCGGATCGAGCAGCATACCAAGATGCGGCAGTCTAAAGCGCGGTAGTAGTGCTCGAGATACTGACGCACCTTGCGATCGAGTGAATTCTGCCCGAAAACGATCAGTTAGCTGAGACACTCGGACTTGAGGCTCCTGAAGAATCTTTCCACGAAGGCGTTCAGGTTCGGACTGCGGTCAGGAAACTGAAGTGGTGCACCTCCTGCCGGATCTGGCCCTACGGGATTGGCAAAACGATGAGGGCGTTCTCCGCGAACGTAGCTTCACCCGACTCGCCGTTGATGCGGTATTGGATCGTCAGTTGCTTTGGAGTTCCGGAGGCGGGATCACCGCCGAATGCCTCGTTGAAGTTTCGCGACGGCAGCACAATCAGTTGCAGGTCGCCAGCGTGTTGCTGCAGGATTTCGGTCACGTCTGCCTGACGATCGCCAGCCCCGTATTCGGCCTTGACGACCTCCAATTCGACTTCCGGAAGACCAGCCGCTGACAGGATCTCTTCCACCTGACTGCCGTCGCCGAGATTCTGAGCGATGGCCAGTGCGGCCTGAGTCGCCCGTTCCTTCAGTTCGGGAACTTCCATTGCGCCGACGGCGATGCTGAGTGTCTGCTGATTCGGGTAGCGCTCAAGCACTTCCAGCACCAGTTCCTTCTCGGCAGGTCGTGTCGCCGCGTCGAAGGCATTGCGGCACATGTCGACTCTCTCGGAGTCCTGCATATTGAACTGGCGGGCGATGCGAATGTAGCCTCGGATGGCCCGCACCTGATATCGGTCGGACGGACCGGTGGTTGCCAGATCCAGCAGTTCGGGAGCGGCGTCGATCGTCATCCATCCCCCAAGCAACTGCGTGCTGACGTCCCGCAGTTGATCGGGACTTTCACTCTTCGCAGCGCCGACCACGGTCTGCAGAGCCTGAGTACCGCCAACGGCGCCGAGGATTTCCAGCAGGACAGACTGCGTGGGTATGGAGCCCCCTTCCATCGCGGCCGACAGCTCGGTCGCGCAGACTTCGCGATCAGGCATGCGAATGGCGGCTTCCGTGAGAGCCCGTTGGGCAGCCTCAAGATCGCCTTCGTGGCGTGGGGCAACAACATGGTCGATCAGAATCGACAGTTCCTCCTGAGAGACGGTCTTTCCGAGCGAAGCAAGTGCCGCCTGCCGGATGGCCGCATCATCATGCTCGACCGCTTGCAACAGGAGATCTGTCGCGCCGATGCGTCTCTCTCCGATGAGTTCAATCAACGCGCGGTATTCCGCGCCTTCTGAATCGGGCACGAGGGCGACGATCTCGGCAGCGATGGTTTCGCCTGGCAACTGTGTGAGCGCGGCCATGGCCGCCTGCGTCAGATCAGCGTCCTCTTCGATGGCGATGGACAAAAGTGGCCGCAGGTGGTCTCCATTGCCAACCCGTCCCAGTGAGCGAATCGCAGCCAGTCGGACGGGCTGCGGACCATCAACAGCCGCAGCAAGCAATGCTGACAGAATGACCGTTTCCTCGCGGTCGGCCATTGCCAGCACGATGAGCTCGGCCCGCTGCGGGTCGGTCGTCGGAACCTCGTCGGCGAGGGCCTGATCGATCTGGTTCCCTGGAAACTCGCGGGCCGTGCTGAGCGCGATGTAGAACAGGTCTCTCTCCGGCGATCGGAGAGTTTCGATAAGCAGCGGGATCCCGTCCTCTTGCCGCGCCAGAATCGCACCGCGTGTTGCTTCGAGAATTCGTGGACGCGGCACATCGGCAATGCGCACCTCATCGTAGATGGACGTTGCCAACTCAGCGTTTCCCTCCAACAAGAACCGCTCGGCACAGAGGACGCAACCTTCGGCGACGTCGGAACGAATACTAACAGGTCCAGCGGCCAACGCCTGCCGCAATGTATCGGCTGCCTCGTCGTTGCCGATCCGTCCCAGGGCCGCGGCGGCCGCCGAGGCCACCATGACGTCGTCGTTCGCCAATTGATCGGTCAGCAGATCGACGGCCATCGTGTCGCGACGGACGCCTACGGAGTTCATCACGCCGACCAACAGCCTGCCCTCCACTGAGTTCATCGCTTCCCGCAAGGCTTCGTCGACTTCAGGCCCCGGAATCGCTTCCAGCGCAATTCGTGCCCAAGAGGAGAGCTGTTCATCGCTGAGCAATTTGGCCAGTTCGGGGACAGCGGCAGCCGACCCGTGAACCGCCAGATGTTTGCAGGCCAATGCCTTTTCCGCGGCAGGTGCGTCCGATTGCAGCAGGGCAATCAGTTCCTGCTCGCGCTCGGATGACTGTGCCGCGTCATCCGCCGGGGCCGCCGCCGACCACAGCATTGCGGCCGACAATACGAGGAATATTGAGAATACCGGCTTGTTTGTCATGGGATCAGTCCCTGCGATCAATGAGTTGTCGGTGAATTGTTGATGAGCTGAATAGAAACCCGACGCGTTTGCGAGGGGATAAAGGGGATCGTGAGAGTTGGCCATCAAGAGGTGCGAACGCGCTTTGCGGAATGGCGGCCGGACCGTGTGAACGGGTGATTCCGCAAGTTGCGCTACCACTCTTATCAACGTCGAACTTCACGCCGCCCTCGCTAACGCGTCGGGTTACCATAATTACAGCCTCCAGGGTTCACGCAGAGCTTCGGAACGGAGCCGGTTGGCCGCCTCGTCACCGATGAATTCGTTGGTCTCCGTGTCAAATGTCACTTGCCGGTCGAGGTACAGGGCGACGTTGGCCGCGTGACAGGCAATGTGCGCGTTGCGAGCCGCATCGGCATTCCCCTTTGGCAGGCCGCGAGTCTTCACGCAGTCGAGGAAGTCCCGCACGTGGAACGTCGCCGGGTAGCCACCGATCTCTTCGACTTCCCGGCCGGCGAGCAGTTCCGGCGAGCTGAGTACCATCCGGCCGCTGTCGCCCGCTTCAACCCAGCCGTCCTCGCCTTCAAACCTCACCGGGCATGAGCCGAGCGGAATCCAGCCCTGCTCGCGAAAGATCAGTTCGACGCCGTTGGCATACCGGCAGACGATTTCGCCATCCGCAGGCGGGTTGTATTCGACCGGCGGCAGACAATCATCGACCGCCCACTGACAGAGGTCGACGCAGTGAGAACCCCACTCCAGCACGCCGCCACCGCCAAATGCGCCAACCATTCCGCCCCCCTTCTCGAAGTTGAAGCCGTCCAGCAGCGCCTGGTTGAAGGGGCGCCAGGCCGCCGGGCCGAGGTACATGTCCCAGTCGACGACCGCCGCGTCTGGCTCTGGTTCGGGCGGGAGCCAGCCGCTGGTTATGGCCCGCATGCCCGCGGGATGCGCATAGACACGTTTCATCTGGCCGAGCCTCCCGGTGCGGGCCAGCTCACAGGCGAATGCAAAGTGCGGCAAGTTCCGACGTTGTGTGCCGGCCTGAAACACACGTCCGGTCCTCCGCATCGTCGCCGCCAGTTCGAGGCTCTGGGCAATGTTCTTCGTGCACGGCTTCTCACAGTACATGTCCTTGCCCGCCCTGGCCGCAGTGATGGCGGCAGTTGCGTGCCAGTTCGGTCCGGTCGCGATGAGCACGGCGTCGATGTCACTTCGGTCCAGCAGTTCGCGAAAGTCGCGATACATATCGCAGTCTTCGTTGCCGTGGTGCGCGTCGACGATTTGCTTGATGCCGACACGTTGCCTCTCCTTGATATCGCAGACGGCGGCGAACTGCACATCGTCCTGTTCGAGGAAGCAACCAAGGTCGTAGGTTCCCCGATTACCGATGCCGATGCCTCCCACCACGATCCGCTCGCTGGGAGGCGTGGAACCATTGAGTCCCAGTGCTGATCCAGGGACGATCAGTGGTGCAACGGCCGCTCCACCAGCCGCCGCGAAGGTGCTCTTCAGAAAGGAACGCCGATTCAGTTTCTCTTTAGTTTTCGACATGCCTGCTCTCTCGATGGGTTAGACTGTGCAACGGCGACGATGTCGCCAGGGACGTGTGAGGGAGTTCCGATGTGATCACAGCATACGCTGATCGCCCTCGGATTGCATCACTACTCACGGCCGGCGTGAGTACGGATCAACTGCGGCGACTGGTTTACAGCCGAGAGTTGACAGGCTCCTAAGCGAGAGTCTGGCTGCTCAGGACTTCTTGTCCAAATCGCGTTGAAACGTAGAGGACGCGAAATGCTGCATCTGACCATGCAACAACTGGTTGCGTAAAGCGAGTCTCTGTTTGTCTTCGCTGGGCCCGTATCGTTGGCCGTTCCTTACGGGGGAGAAAGTCGAAGGCAGGTGGAAGGTTGACTCCTCCAGCGGGGGAACGATTGACCGAATCTGCTCCGGTGAATTTCACCGAAGCGATTTCGCGGGCGGCAGCAGGGCGTGGCCTATGCGAAGTGAAAGCTTGAGGTGATCGGCGGACGCGAAGTCACTCTTTCATACGAGATTACGTAGGAACGGTTCTCGACGTTGAGGATATCGCCAGGCATCAACCCGCCTTCGATGATCGGCATCCCATTGACCGTGATGTGATTGCCCTCAGTCAAATCCCTGATGATGAGATTGCCCTCATCTTCGTCAATCAGGCAAAGTACCTCACAGTCGAATGATCTGTTGACATACACTCGTCCGTCATCGTCTCTTGAGATCACTACCGGGAAAGTGTCGATTCTGATGACTTCCGCGTCTCGGTTGCACCCGGATGGAAACAATCGTGCTCGCATGACAGACGCTCCGCGAAGTTGAATGTGAAATCCAGATCCCAAAGGGCATCGGAAGGGACCGCTGGTCAGTGCTCAAACGGAAGCGCGCATTCGTCACTGGTTAACTGTGAAGCAATCGTTGTGCCACGCACGCTGTTCCGTGGGCTGGTGCGAATCCCGCAGGGATATCCTCGATCCATGCACGCCAGTGCATTCGTTGATGTCGTGATTAGCCGCATGTCTGCCCTGAACGTGAGCAGTGCTTTCCAGTGCCCGTCGAACCTCACGGAGTTCCGCGTTTGAAGTCGCAAGAATCTGCTGTCACAACGGCATCGCGAAGAATTCGGACTTGCAGGCGCGTTCCAGGCACGCCAATTGCACTGGCTAATCCTCGATGACTTGATCAAACGCTCTACTCAACCGAACTGTGTGCTTGGACGACGATTTGCATGGAGGCAAATGCCGGCCACTTCGTTTTCGGCTTTGACCACTTCCCTCATACGCAGCAATTTCAGGACGTCCGATTAAAATGAGCACGGTTACGCGAGAAAAAAGTAGCTCAAACGGCACTTACGGTGCTCCCAAAACAAGTTCGAGTGGAGCGGTCGGCTCTGCCCGTGGCGCGGCGATTGCCGCCGTGACGAACTACAAAGCGGGGTCGCCCCCGTTGGATTTTGTTGAAACTCCGATCGCGGAACTGTTCAACTCCAACGTGTTTTCGAAGGCAGCGATGAAGAAGCGGCTGCCGAAGCCGGTCTACAAGGCTGTTCTGCGAACGATCGAGAACGGTGACAAACTCGATTGCTCTGTGGCCGACGTCGTCGCCTCCGCGATGAAAGACTGGGCCATCGAGAAGGGGGCCACCCACTATGCACACGTTTTCTATCCTCTGACCGGATTGACGGCGGAAAAGCACGACAGCTTTCTCTCACCCGATGGTGATGGAAGTGCGATTGCCGAATTCAGCGGCAAGCAATTGATTCAGGGGGAACCGGATGGATCCAGCTTTCCGACCGGCGGCATTCGAGTCACGTTCGAGGCTCGCGGCTACACCGTTTGGGACGTCACCAGCCCCGCTTATATTCTGGAGAATGCCAACGGAACAACACTCTGTATTCCGACCGCGTTTATCTCGTGGACGGGAGAGGCGCTCGACAAGAAGACTCCGGTACTGCGCTCCATGCAGGCCCTGAACAAGCAGGCACAACGCATCTTGAAGCTGTTCGGTCACACCGATGGTGCCTTGGTTTCGTCGACCGCTGGGCCGGAACAGGAATACTTCCTGATCGATCGCAACTTCTATTTTGCCCGTCCGGACCTGCTGAATGCCGGCCGTACGCTGTTCGGAGCGAAACCTCCCAAGGGGCAGGAGTTCGACGATCACTACTTCGGGGCGATTCCCGAACGCGTGCTGGCATTCATGCTGGACTCGGAACGAGAGTTGTTCAAGCTCGGCGTCCCCGTGAAGACACGACACAACGAAGTGGCTCCCGGGCAGTTTGAACTGGCACCGTTGTTCGAGTTCGCCAACGTCGCTACCGATCATCAACAGTTGACAATGACGACGCTTCGGAAAGTCGCCGAAAAATACGGAATGACATTCCTGACGCACGAAAAACCCTTCGCCGGTGTGAATGGATCGGGCAAACATGTCAACTGGTCAATGGGGAGTGCGACGCAGGGGAACCTCTTGGATCCCGGTGATACGCCTCATGAAAACGCCCAGTTTCTGCTGTTCTGCGCGGCTGTCATTCGAGGCGTCCATAAGTTTCAGGGACTGCTGCGGGCGGTGGTGGCTTCCGCCAGTAACGATCATCGACTGGGCGCAAACGAGGCTCCGCCGGCGATTATCTCGATCTTCCTCGGCGATCAGCTCACCGATGTCTTCGAGCAGATTAAGACGGGTGGTGCCAATTCTTCGTTGCCGAAGAGCACGCTGACCGTTGGTGCCGACGTTCTTCCGCCGCTTCCGAAAGATGCTGGCGACCGCAATCGCACTAGTCCGTTTGCCTTCACGGGGAACCGATTCGAGTTTCGCGCCGTGGGTGCGAATCAGTCGATCGCCGGCCCTTTGGTGGCGATGAACACGATCGTCGCGGAGTCTCTTGACTACTGTGCGACACGTCTTGAAGAAGCAACCGGTGGTGATCCGGACAAGCTCCATGTCGAACTGCAGAAGCTGCTCACTGAGATCATCAACGAGCATGGCGCTATCGTCTTCAATGGCGACGGCTACAGCGAAGCGTGGCACACAGAGGCCGCTCGGCGAGGATTGTTGAATCTGAAATCCACTCCAGATGCGCTTCCCGAGTTGCAGTCTGAGGCAGTCAAGGAACTGTTCTCCAAATACGGTGTCCTTTCGGAACGGGAACTCGAGAGCCGTCTGGAGATCTATCTCGAGCAGTACTGCAAGTCGATCGGCGTGGAAGCGAAGCTCATGCTGAAAATGGCGAGCACGATGATCTTTCCCGCCGCGATCCGCTATCAGGGGGAACTGGCTTCAACCTGTGCGAATCTCAGGGCCTTGGATTTCGAGTTCGATACCGACACGCTCGATCACGTCACAGCTCTGGTCAAGTCGCTGCAAACCAGCCTGGCGGAATTGAAGGCGGCGATGGACGAACCCGATTCCGACGACTTGCTGTCCGAAGCACGACACTGCTGCGATTTTGTTTTGCCAGCAATGAACAAGGTCCGCGAGTTTTCCGATGCCCTCGAGGGCGTTGTGGCCGACGACCTGTGGCCATTGCCAACCTACCAGGAGATGCTGTTCATCAAGTGATCGTGATGCTGCTGCAATGTCTCGGCGGCGCATCGTGACGAACGCAGATCGACTGGTGACCAGAAACGCCAGGCGGATTCTGTCGCACTTGATGGCAATGAAATGCCGATTGCGGCTACCCCTTGACGCTCTGTCGAAGCGATAGGCGTACTAATCCATTGGCGTATCGCAAACGATGTGAGGCAAGCCGAGTGGCGCGAGCAATACGCCGCCTATTGGACCGAAGGGCGGTTGTTTGGAAGGGCAATAGGCGCGCGGTCATGACCGGCGTCGCGCGATCCCCAGCGACGTTGCCGAGGCGAGATGCCCGACAGATTCTCATTCCTCGGGCAGCGAGAAGACCAGGCAATAGTTCTCGACGAATTCTTCGATGGCAACTTCTTCCACGAACGTGAACCCAGCGGCCTCGATTTCCCCACGAAACCCGTGCTTGCCGTCGCGCACGTGACCGATCACCCAGTCGCGGGAGACGCCTTCAATGCGTTCGAAATCGATCAGCACCAACCGGCCTCCCGGCCGAAGTGCATGGCGGATCGATCTCAACGTCGCCTGCGGAAACTCGAAGTGATGGTACGTATCACAGATGAACACCAGATCGACGGAATCGGCTGGGAGTCGCACGGCACGATCTGTCCCCAACACGCATGTCACGTTCTCAAGACCCGCCTCCGTCGTGCGCTGATTGATGTGCTCCAGAAACGGGGCCGCGATGTCGACGGCGTACACGGTTCCTTCCGGCCCCACGGCTTGCGCAAACAGAGCGGTATACAAACCCGTACCGGCTCCGATATCTGCCACATCGTTCCCCTCAGCCAGCGACAAGGCGGATAGAACCTTGTCGCGGGCGGCGAAGACTTCCCTCGACTCCACTTCAAAGCGGGCGATCCATTCCTCGACGTTGATCTCGGGGTCCAGAAACGAATCGTTGATCCCTGGGTTGGCACTTGATTCCTCGACGTGAGACGGCGACGTCTCCCGAGCGTCAACCGCGGGTTGTCCGTGCGCCTTCGTCGAACAAGACACGAGTACCAGGGTGCATAGCAGAAAATGATAAAACCACGTCATGATGTTCTCTTACCGGGACTACTCGGAACATTAAAAAACGCCGAGTCGGCGGGGCCGGCTCGGCGTTTGATTGCGATTCAACGGAATGAACTCGCGGACGTTTCAGGCGGGCCGGACGACCGAAGCCCTTGGCCCCTTGGGGCCAACTTCCGATTCGTACTCGACGGGCTGCCCTTCGTGCAGCGACTCGAAAGTCGCATCCTGCAGCGACGACAAATGGAAGAACAAATCCTTGTCCTTGCCGTCACCTTGAATAAACCCGAAACCCTTGTCCGCGACCAGCTTCTTAATCGTACCCCGCTGCATAGCAGCCCTTCCTTCAGAAAAAACTAAACTTGTCGATCTCTTGAGGTACGCTTCGGCGGCCACGCGACTCAGCTCATTCTCTCGTGATGAGAGGCAACGAATCCAAGATGCAGGTCGCTCAGCGACCCTCAAACTTGGGAAATCCTAGCGTCCGTAAGAATTCGCCGCCAGTCCGATTCAGCCCGAAATACAGGCGAATCCGGCCCAACCAGGAAGCCTCTGCTCGGTCCAATCCCAGCCATCGCCTTCGCGACATTCATCCTCGTCAAAAGCTCGAGTGTTGCCCTGTTCGATGTTGCCGAAACGCCACGTGTTGACGGACGTCATCAATCGTCACACATCGCGGATCAAAACTCATTTCGTCGAGGGGGAAGCCGCTTTGTCGCGATAACTCTTTGGTGTTTCGCCTCTTGCGCGGAGTGTTGGTGGTGGCGGTTTCGTAAATCGAAAACTTCTCGTTGGGAATGGCATCCGGCGTGCATTTTCCTCCTGCGTCGTGCTTGCCAACTTGCGACATTCTCTTTCGACGATTCCCAAGGAGACAAAACAATGAACGTGCTTGCTCAATTGCATCACGATGAAAACGGTTTCATCGTGTCGGCCGAACTGGTCCTCGTTGCCACGATCGTGGTGATCGGCATGGTGGTCGGACTGGCCGAAGTGTCCAACGGCGTGATTGAAGAACTCGAAGACGTCGGGTCGGCGATCGGGTCGATCAATCAGTCGTACCACATCAGTGGCTTCAGTGGCCACAAGGCGTGTACCTACGGCTCCTCGTTCCATGACAAGGCCGACAACTGCGATGGTCAATTTGACATCAGTTGCGATGGCGGAGCCCGCCCCGAGTCACCCAAGGGCCATAACAACTGGTAAGAACTGGTGGCACAGATACTCCTCTCTGTGACTCCAATGATCCAACCCACAGCAGGGCGTCCGAGCCTCGTGTTCGGACGCCCTGTTTGTTAGGTGATCATAAAAATCGCTCGTTCGTCTCAAGACAATCGCCGCACGAAGCCAACCAGAAAAATATGCATACAGGTGACATCGTCGACGTGGCCGCACTCTTGGCCCTGCGAGTCGATACACGGCCCTCCCCTCAAGACGCCGCGTCGCGCGATCCAATTCGCGAAGCGCACGGGGCGTTGCTGTTGTTGAGCGAACATTGGCGCTGGAGCCTTGACGGCCTCAAGCCTCTGGCCTCGACGATGGAGACCGCAGTGCGTGACTTGACGTCCACTGCAGCGCAAGCACGTCCGATGTCGTCGGCACCTGCCCACACCAGCGCGCGCGATGTGGTCCGAATGCGAGCCGAGATCGTGACAGAAGTCTTGATCATTGAATTGCTCGTCAGAATCTATTGTGTGTTACTGACGGCTCGGGGCTGCACATCGCGCAACTCGCAACTCAAATCGTTGGTGGATGAGCTCGCGACATCGATGCACGACATGGGGCATTTCGCCCGACAGGAGTTCATTCTGCGGCAACCCGATTTTTCGTGGTCGCTCAAGCTCTATCGCCTGCAGAAACGGCTCGACCGCTGGAGCGACATTCTGCTGGCACCGACGATTATCCCTAACAGGCTCGATCGATTCTGGATGGATCGCTCTCAGGTGGAAGAATGGTCGAGCCATCCCTGGTCTCAGATGACCGACCGCGATGTCGCCGGTCGATTGCTCCGTCGGGCGATTCAGTCCGCCGTCCCTGCGGAGCAAGCCGTCCCCGCCCCTCGCGACAGGCTGATCGAGCAACTGCTCTCGTCGATGACGCTGCTGATCCCGAACACCCATTTCACAGCCGACGGCAGGTTGATGACGATGGCCCAATGCCGGGCAGCAGGCGTGTCGTCGGACACACGGCATCAATGGACCGCGCGGCGGCGCTAATTCACCGTGGCCGTTGTGTGCGTGATTCGACCCTAACAATCGCTACCAGTACGCGAAGCGTTCACATCCTCACTCGTCAGGACGCGTTTCCTTACCGTGCCGCGGACTTCCGCAACCTAGACTAAAGGCAGCCCTCGGTTCGCGCGGCGACCGAGAAAGATTGCATTCATCGTCTCTACCCAGTTTCATCCATGACCGCCGAGATCACATTCTGGATCTGCCTGGCGGGGCTGGCGTACATCTACGCTGGCTACCCTCTGGTGATGGCGTTGCTCGCCCGGCTGCGATGCCGACCCGTGGCGAAACGGGTGATGGCTGATCCGTTTTCGATCGTCATCGTCGGTTACAACGAAGCTCAGCGGCTGACGCGCAAACTCGACAACCTGTTGAGTTGTGAAGGAGCCGACCGCATTGCTGAGATTCTCGTGGCCTCGGATGGTTCCACCGACAACACTGCTCGACTGCTCACGGAATACAACGATCCCCGCGTGCGCGCGTTCGCTTTCAACGAGAGGCGCGGCAAGCCGGCGTGCCTCAATGAACTCATTCCGCATTGCACGTCGGAGATCGTCGTGCTGAACGACATGCGGCAGATGCTCGACCCGGCGGCGCTCCTGCAGCTCGTCGACAACTTCGCGGATCCCGCGATCGGAGTCGTTTCGGGCGAACTCCGTTTTCGTACCAGTGATGCCGGCTCGACGTCCGCCGAAGGGATTGGGGCCTATTGGGCCTATGAGAAATGGATTCGCAAGTGCGAAGGCCGCGTGGCCTCAGTTCCTGGAGCAACCGGAGCGATCTACGCTTTGCGGAAGTCGCTGTTCAAGTCGATTCCCGCATCGACACTCCTGGATGATGTTGCGATCCCGATGCAAATCGTGACACAGGGCTACCGCTGCATCTTTGAATCCGAAGCCATCGCCTGGGACGAACCGAGCCAGACGGCCAAGCAGGAAGCGATCCGCAAACGCCGCACGATTGCGGGTGCTGCTCAACTCGCTTGGCTCTTTCCGAGTTGGCTCCTTCCCTGGAGGAACCCGATCTGGATGCAGTTCGTGTCGCACAAACTGCTCAGGCTCGTCTCCCCGCTTCTGTTGTTGGCAGTGCTGGTTGCCCATCTGTGCCTGTTGCATCAACCACTCTATCAGTGGTTAATGGTCGCACATGGAGCCGTGTACGTCGCGGGCTTCACCGGTTGGTTGTGTCAGCGTATGGGGCGACGCTCGCGACCGCTGGGCATCCCGTGGATGTTCCTCAGCCTGAACCTCACGACGCTCGTCGCGCTGTGGGACGCCCTCCGCGGACGCTTCCGCACAACGTGGCAACGGGCGACGTAAGTCATTCCCATTCCTGACGCGACAAATCTCCCCGCTCGCGCGCTTCGAAATACTCGGGCGGGTACGACGGCCGGCGATCGGCGAAGGCTGCCCAGATCAGCAGTCCGATCGCTAATGAGTGACCGCAACTGCTTCCAGCGCCGATAATCATCAGCCAGTTGCCTCGGCCCCCCTGCTCGAACACGAAGAATTGCAGGACAGGCACGATGATCGAAAGCGCGAACATTGCTGTACTCGCCACCAACACCAGCATTGCCGGTTTCGGGTATCGCTGCAGATACGACAGCGACAGCCCCATTCCCGCGAAATAGACGAGGAGTGCCGGCAGGCGATACGGAAGCTGCTGCATCAGAAATGAAACGATGTCTGCGTTCATGACGACTCCCATTCAGCGGTGGCAGCTTCCAAAGACTCTCGA
>CALOES010000002.1:0-59280 GCA_942492405.1 uncultured Planctomycetaceae bacterium | reverse complement strand
GGGGTCAGGTTGCCTTGAGTTGGCCTGACTGTCAACGCGCGGAGATCGGCAACCTGCCCCCAGCCGGGTGGTGAGTGAGCGTTCCATTCCTGTTGAGCGTCACGATCGCTGCTCTTGGCTTGCCACGCCGGTCACTGCATTCAAATCAATGAGCCCCCGGTCAATGACCTCATTGATCGGGGGAAATCGGCGCGGAATGTGATGTGTTTGGCTCTGCATGACGACACCTCAGCGAAACCAATTCATTGACAGTCGCCTTGAACTCCGCGTTGTTGGGCATCGCTGGCCGCATTCCCCCGGTCATTGACCGGGGGCTAACGGACGGACCGTGCAACCGCAGTTTCTGTAGTGGTTCGTGAACGTTGGCGAGCCGTTGGCCGAGCGTGTGCTGTTGGAGCCTCACTCCCGTGCTGTCTCGCGTAGACCCTCGTAGAACTCCAACGCCGCTTCGTACTCGGCCACTTCGGCGTCACTCAAGACTCCGCGGTTGCGCTCGATTTCGGTTTCCATGCGTTGGACGAAGTAGTTTACCTCCCGCGTGTGGGGCCGGAGCGGGCGATTGGGGATGTCGATGTAGGTTGGTCCCGTGTGGGCGAAGCGATAGCGACCTTCGGGAGCGTCTTCGAAACAGCGCACGATGACCCAGGAGGACTCATTCACCGTGAACGTTGCCTCGGCTGTGTTGATGTAGCCTCCGCCGTCGCGCGTTTGATTGTCGACATCGAGTGTGGCCGCGATATCGCCATTGATGATGACTTCGATGCGAGTCAACGGTTGACTGCTCTCGGCTGTGATGGAAACCGTGATCTCTGCGGTGGCATCTTCCGAAATGAACTCCGAACCCATCGGTTTGCCATTCACCGTGACGAACAGCATCGGACCGGTTGTCACGAAGCCGCTGCCGGCGTTGAGTTGCTCGACCCATTTCTCATACGTGAACTCACCTTCGATTGGCACGTAGAGACGGCCGAAACCGAGGGGGACGGGATGGACGCCGTTGGCGGTGCCGGCGGTGGGTCTCATGCGAAAGCCGCAGTTGAGCAACGCGTAATAGGTCTTGAAACCGAAGTCGGTCCAGCCCCATTCGGTCCAGCCGAACTCGTCGGTTTCGATCTCCCAGTCGGTCGGCTGCACGTCGGTCGTCCACTGCTTGAAGAAGAACTCGGTGCGCCAGATGTGGTTGTTCGAGAGTTCGAACAAGTCGACATCCATCACGGGGAGGAGCATCATCGACCAGGGCCACGAATGTTTGTCGAGTTCCAGTAGCGCATGTTGCTCTCTCGCGGCCTCCGCAATCGGCCCGGCTGGTGGAGCCGGCGGGCGCAGAGCCTGCTGATGATTCAACACAAACACCGCCCCCAGTGTGTGCCGGACGCCGTTGACGGTAAAGATTTCGTACTCGGTGTTCATCGGCCAGATGACGTGCGTGTCGTCGACGGCGATGAGTTCGGAGGGAATTGTCTCGACGGTGTCATCGGCCTTGAGCGGTGGGACGTAGGCTTCACGCACCCAGTAGGTCAACGGGAATGCGACGTTGAGGTCTTCAGCCAGCATCACATTCGGCAAGTCGGCCAATGTGCGATGAACGTGCGTGTCTCCCGAATACCAGCCGCGCTCGGCCATGTTGATCCAGCGCGTCATCGTCAACACCACCTCGACGGGATCGTCGGTAATCTCGACCGTCATTTGTGCCGGCAGATACTCCTTGCCTCGTTCGGCCAGCAGAGTGTATGTCCCCGGCGGAAGTTCGACCTCAAACGGATGGGCCGACAGCGTGACGTGCCGTTCGAAGCTGGTCGGTGCACGTTCGACGTTGTAGGTGATGGCCGAACCTGCCTCGTCGGCGGACGCCGCGAAATACGCCTCGCCTGTTGCACTGGTGATGTAGAGGCGAGCGGGAATGATGTCCCCGGTGGCCGAGTCGATGATGCGGCCTGTAAGAGTGACGGCGTCATCCGCACTGGCGAATGATGCACTCATGGCGACGACGCACAGGCAGCGAACAAGAAGAAGTGCTGAGTGATTCATGGGGGATCCTTAATCGCCTTTCGCTCCGCGAAAGCAGCGGTGGTTGTCAGAGTTGGCTGTGATTGGTGAACACTCCCGGAGACTTTGACGGCGAGAGTGTGTGACAATTGGATCGTTGTGTTTGGGTTCGACGCGGCTTTCGCGGGCGAAAGGCGACTAGGCTTTCACGAACCGTTTCCCTTTCATTTCGAATCTCGGCAGCGACTCGGGGGCAACAAGCGACACCTCGGCGTGAAAGTGGAGGCGATCGTGGAACGCGGTATTCACGCGTTGCAGCAGGTCGTCGGCAACCGATTGAGAGCCACCGACCTCCGCAGTGGGTTCGACTTCGATCGCCAGGTGATGCATCGCCCGACGCTGACTGAGCGTGATGCGGAACTCGATGATCTCGGGGAACTCCCTGAGGATGGCTTCGATGCTGGAGGGAAAAACATTGTTGCCCCGAATCGTCACCATGTCGTCGGAGCGACCGAGGATGCCCCCTTTCAGACGCAGCCGTTCGGGTGTTGATTGTTCCTCCGCAGGAGCCTGTTGCACGAGATCACCCGTGCGAAAACGAATCACAGGCTGCCCCCAGCGACCGAGATTCGTGATGACGAGTTCCCCCATCGCTCCGGATGCGACAGGTTCACCGGTATCGGGGTCGACGATTTCGGGAATGCACTCGGTCGACAACAGTTCCAAGGCACCGGGGGCGTCGACTGGTTCGATGCCGAGCGAACCGATGTCAGTCATCCCCCAATGGTCGAAGACCCTGGCTCCCCAGGCCGACTCGAGACGTTGACGCACCGCGGGAATGTTCCCTCCGGGTTCGCCGGCCACGAGCAGTGCCCGGACGGAACTCGATGCCAGATCGATTCCGCGACCTTCCGCGATTTCCGCGAGTCGCAGCGCGTAGGTCGGTGTACAACAGACGAACGTGGTATTGTTCTCGAGCATGATTTTGAGTCGTGGCTCGCTCCCCAGTCCCCCCAAGGGCAGGCACCGGCGGCCGAGTCGGATGGCCCCTTCGAAGGCCGCCCAGAATCCGATGAAGGGGCCGAAGCTGAAGGGGAACGCGAGAACGTCGTCTTCCGTCAGACCGACGGCATCGTAGATTTGCCGCCAGCACTCCATGAACCAGTCCCAGCACGCGGAGGTATCCAACCAGCGCATCGGCTGGCCGGTCGTCCCCGAGGTCTGGTGGTATCGGCAGTATTGATTCCGCGGATAAGTGAGGTTCGTGCCGTACAACGGGTGAGCCGTCTGATCGGCGACCAGCTCGTGCTTGGTGCAGAAGGGAAGTTGGCGAAACGCTTCCCAGGAATTGACTTCTCTTGGGTCGACGGGAGACTCGGCCAGTTTCGACTTCCAGAACGAGTTGGAAGCGAGCACTTCGGTCATCATCGACCGGAAGCGTTCCCAGCGTCGGGTCTCGAGGGATTCAGCGTTGACGGACATCAGGGATTAGACAAAGGCGCGAGCGCGGTGGGTCGTTGGATTTGCTGCACATGATGCCCGATTGCAACATCGGAGTCGACCGAAGCCCAAGATTGTTGTCGGTGGTCAACGCCGAGTGTGTGCCATTCCGCATCATTCTGCTGGACGCGAATTCTGCCCGGCGGAAATTTGCATTCACGTGAGGCAATGGTAGGTTCCAATAGATGTTACAAACAATGACGAATCACCCGAAACAGAAATCTGAGAGAACATGCGATGCCTTTGGAGGTTGTTTGTCGAAGAAGATGCGGCCACTGCCGTCGAATACGCGGTGATGCTCGCGTTGATCGTGCTGACTTGTCTCTTTGCCATTCGGGGGGTGGGAAATAGCGCCAACACGCTATGGACCGAGACCAAGACCGAGATGGAAGGGATGTAGTCGCTGCGAACTTGCGACGAGATGCGAGTCGATGACTCGGTGCCTCATGGTGCGCCCGTTCTGATTGAATGGGCACGACGACGATGAGGTGCCGACGACCATCGCAATGACCGAGGTTACGCATATACTGCGTGGATGCCCGCGCCCATCGTGCCTCACCCCGCGAACCTTCACACGTTGCCACCGCTACAGTTTGGCGGGCTGCGTCTGGCGACACGGTATCTCCTGTCACCGTTGGCGGGTTTCACGAACCTCCCCTTTCGCAGGGTCTGTCGAGAGTTGGGGGGCGTCGGACTCTGCACCACCGATCTGGTGAGTGCCCGGGGCTTGCTCGCGCGCAGTCCCAAGTCGATGCAACTCATCGAAACCTGCCCCGAGGATCGCCCGTTCGCGGTCCAGATCTTCGGACATGACCCGGCAGTGATGAAGGACGCCGCCCAGTACCTGCACGAGACGGGCGTTGACTCGATCGACATCAACATGGGTTGTCCCGTCGACCGCATCACCACCGGAGGGGCCGGCTCGGCCATGATGTGCCGGCCGAGCGATACGATGACACTTGTGCAGACCGTGGTGGAAGCGGTTCCGATTCCCGTCACCGTCAAGATGCGACTGGGGTGGGACGACACCTCGATCACCGCTCCCAGGTTCGCGCGCGAGTTCGAGCAGATCGGCATCGCGGCCGTTTCGATCCATGGCCGCACGCGCGAGCAGGGCTTTCGCGGCAGCGTGAACCGCGACGGCATCCGTCAGGTTGTTGAAGCTGTCGAACGTATCCCCGTCGTCGGCAATGGAGACATTTGCAACATCGCTGATGCCGCCAGAATGTTCGAGGAGACAGGCTGCCACGCCATTTCAATTGGTCGCGGGGCGCTTGCCAATCCGTGGATCTTCAGGCAGCTTCAGCAATGGGAGGCCACTGGCAACTACGACGGCCCACGAAACTTCAACGATCGGCTGCAGTTGCTGTTGAGGCAGTTCAACTATCTGTGCGAGCAAGTGGGGGCCGAAGCAGCCGTCATCAAGTTTCGCAAGATGGGTCACTGGTATCTCAAGGGAATGCGGGTGAAGGCATCGCTACGGCATCAGTTTCAACTCGCAAAGAACCGCGAGGAATGGGATGCGGCCCTGGCAGCCATTCAGCAGATCGGGCCATCGCGACAATTCAAGGACGGCGAGCTACCTGACCTTCGCGTCCCCGTCCCCTCGGGACCTGTCGATAAATGGTAACCTGAATGTCGGAGTGCAGAAGCAAACCACGTCGATGACGCGAGCGCGGACCTTGCGGTCAACGGTCGCGAACTCAGTTCTTCGTCAACGTCAGCAAAATGTCGGCATACCAGGCGCAGTTCAGTCCGAGGGCTTCGTCGATGCGTGTGTCTCGCGAGCCCATGTCGAGTTGAGCCGAATGAATGCCGAGCAGCATCCAGGGGAGGTCGCCGAGCTCGTGATCTTTGTCGGCCAGACGCATCACCACTGGAGCTCCGCTGCTCCCTCGATGGGTGCGGGCATCAGTCAGGAAATAGCCCTTGCCCTGAAACCGCATTCCAAATGACGAAGCGATCACGGCGTGCCGCACAACCGGCATGTGATGCAGCGTATCGTGAAATCCGAGCGGAAAACCGACCATGACCAACGGCGTGCCGATCTCGACCTGTTGCTTGGGATCCAGCAGATGTTTCGGCGTGAAGGCGCTGTACACAGTGGCCTTGGGGAGTGCTTCACGATCGATTTCGATCACTGCGACATCGACTTCACCCGCCGAGTCGGTCCCCTGGCGCCAAATGCTTTTACTATCACGATAGAGGGGGATCGAGTATCCGGTTGATTTCGACATGTTGACTGGATCGATATGGAGTTCAATCTCGATGCGGTCGGGATAATGCTTGCTGGCCTTGTCGATCATCACATGCCGGCTAGTCACCAGGAACAGCCGTTTGTCGCGCTGAAAAAAGAACCCGGTTGCATTGGTGAGCAATGTTTGTCCACCAAATGTGGAAACGCGAACCGAAGTGAGCAGCAGCGATTCGATCATTCTTGTTGAGAGATGAGGGTTGAGCGTGATGGATGCCATCGAATCTAACGGATATCGATCCGACCCGACATGCACCGGTTTCCCGTCCTCAATCGACGAACCAGAATTCGTTCGTCAGCAGCATCACCTGGGCGAGTTCCGCGAGTTCGGATGTTTCTTCACACGCATAGGTTTCGAAGAGCTGCAATTCGTCGGGAGTCGGACGCCGCGACAGGATGATCTCAAACAACCGTGTGATTCGCTCCGGCGTGGTGGAGGAACTTTCGCTCGCCCGATCGGTGACCAGACGCGCAAGCTCCTGGACGAACGGCGAATTCATGGCGAACAGGGCCTGCTGTGGAACGGTAGTTTCGGGCCGTTCGACGTTGCAGGTGTCGGGGTTCGGGAAGTCGAAGGTTCTGAGCAACGGCGAGAAGTTGTTGCGGTCGACAAGTGCATAAACCGTGCGTCTATGGGGGAATGGATTACTTTCGAGGTCGACCGACTTGCCCCCCAGGCTGGTGTCGAGCGTCCCCGCGACGAACAACATGGAATCGCGCATGGCCTCGAAGTCGATGCGACGACGGTTCATGCGCCAGAAAAGTTGATTATCGGGATCGATCGCCGCAGCCTCTTCGCGAACCGCGCTCGACTGGCGGTAAGTGGCCGAGAGCATGATTTCGCGATGTAGATCCTTGACCGACCAGCCTTCATGGATGAACCGGTAGGCCAGATGATCGAGCACGTTCTGATAGACGGGTGCGGGCGTTCGCACGCCGAAGTCACCGGCCGATTCGACCAGCCCCTGCTCGAAGTGGAGCATCCAGACGCGATTCACGAAGACCCGCGCGGTCAACGGGTTGTCGGGTGAAACGAGCTGCTGCGCCAGTTCGAATCGTCCGCTTCCCTGGGCGAAAGCGGGACTATCGGAACCGGCCACAATGCGCGGGAAGTGACGCGTAATCGAATCGCCGCGCCGCTCGGGAGCGCCACGTTCGAAGATCACCGGTTGCGTCGGGTTCTCGTTGTCGTAAATCACCATGGCTCGTGGTGGCGCGCCTTCCGACGTGAGGTTCCAATCCGAAACTTTCCGCTCGAGCTCCTGCATCTCGTTGCGGTGATCCCGTTCTCGAATCTGACGGAACTGATCAACAGGCAAATTGAGCGGAGAGCCTTCACCATACAAAACCTGTCGCAGCTCCTCGGCGGCGGGATCGTCGAGCGCAGAAGGAGGATCGCCCGCCGTGCTCGTCAATCGGAGTTGCCATTCTTCATCGACGGCGTGCAGCACTCGGCCGTACAACCTTGCGACATCGAGGATCGACTGAGGCGAAGACTCCTGCAGTGCCGACAGGATACGAGGATTCACATCAGGATCGGGTGCCTGACTCAATTCAGCGATCACTTCGACCGCCCGCGCGGCGAATTCATTCTTGGGCAATGCGACAAACGCTCCCCACGGACGAAAGACTCGGGCGAATCGACTATTGGTGACGTGCTGTCCCCACAGGTTTCGCAGCTTCTCCCGAGGTGCTTCGCCGTCGTAAGTGACTTCGATGCCTTCGGGAACCAGCTCTGCCGCAGCGACAATCGCGACAAGGTAGTCGCCGATCCGCACGCGACTGTCTTCGAGCAATGCCCGATGTGTGCGCTCGACATAGTCCTCGACCACTTGCTCTCGGTTCTCCAGTTCTGCGAGGTAAGCTTGATAGGCTGGAGTATCGGGAGCCTCGCCCACCAACGGGCCGACATCGGGCTCGTAGCAGCTTTGAAAGACACCGTAGAGCGAATAATAGTCGGCGGTGGGAAGCGGGTCGTACTTGTGATCGTGACAACGAGCGCACGCCATCGTCATGCCCATCAGTCCGCGCGTGACGAGATCGATGCGATCGTCGATGATGTCGTGTGTATTGTTCAAGGCCCGCCGTCCGACGGTCAAGAAACCCAGCCCGGCAAGCGCGGGGTCATTCTCATCGAGACCCAACTGGTCGGCGGCCAACTGCTCCATCAGGAATTGATCGAACGGCTTGTCGGCGTTGAAGGCATCGATCACGTAATCGCGATACGTGTATGAGAACGGGTAGTAGCGGTTCTCTTGAAAGACGTAGCCCTTCGTGTCGGCATAGCGGGCGACGTCGAGCCAATGCCGGCCCCAGCGCTGACCGTAGAGAGGCGATGCCAGCAATCTGTCGATCAGTTGAGCGTAGGCATCATCGGCGGTGTCGTTGGCGAATGCTTCGACTTCGTCATACGTCGGAGGAATGCCCCACAGGTCCATCGTCGCGCGACGAATCAATGTGCGTCGGTCGGCTTCCGGCGAAAGCGTCAAATCGTTCTCTGCCAGTCGCGATGCGACGAAGCAATCGACAGCGTTCACGACGCGAGTCGACTGCTCGCCTTCAAGTGTCGGAACCGCGGGAGCCTCGATCGATTGATAGGCCCAATGCGAAGCGGCAACCGCTTCAAAGTCGATTTCGCCGTTGTCGTGACGCGGGAAGGCGGCCGCCCCCGTTAAGGCCACTGTGTCTTCCGGCCAGGGAGCGCCGGCGTTGACCCAGTTCGTCAGCACTTCAATCTGCTCGTCCGCGAGTTTGCCTGGCGGAGGCATCTGCGTGTCGCTTTCGTCGTAGCGAATCACCTGGATCATCCGACTCGCATCTGGCGAGCCGGCCTCGATCAGAGAGACCGAGCCTTCTCCCATCACGAACTGACGGGCGTCGAGCCGCACATCCCCTTCCTGTTTGTCGGGACCGTGACACTCGACGCAGTTCTGCACCAGCAGCGGGCGCACGTGCGTCTCGAAGTATTCCATCGAAGCGGGATCGTCGGCCCCTTGGGCGCGGGCTGTCGAAGCCGTTGCCAGGGTGAGGAAGATCGCCAGCGCAATGACGCGGTGAACCATGGATCAAAGCGATAGGAGGGAGGAACGGGTGAGGAAGTGGATTCCTCGAATATAGGTGGGACAAACCCCCAATATCCCTCAACCCTGTCAAGGAGTCGAGGTGGCGAAGCTTGTCTACAAAGTGTACGAAATCGAGATACGACTTGTCACGGGAATCCTCGGATTTCACCCCTCGCCGCAAGGAATCAGTTTGTCTGAACCGAAATCCCGGGACCGAGAATCTGACGGATCCGGTCCGCCGCAGTCCGGTCGATCTGAGTTCGCTTCACGACGACGTGCACCAACGCGGGAAGCGTACGCAGCGTCTCGACACAGTCGGGCGTGATGGCGCAATCGGTCAAATCGAGCGTCTCCAACTCCGCATGCCCCGCGAAATGCGCCACCCCGGCACTCGTGACATTCGGACACGCGGTCACCTGCAGTAACTGTAATGTTGCAATTCGCGACAGGTGCCTCATGCCGACATCGGTAAAACCGCCACACGTGTCGAGGCGTAGTTCCACAAGCGTTGGGATTTGCCAAAGATCCTGCAGCCCGTCGTCCGTCAAATGGGGTGATGCCACTTCGAGGATGCCCAGCGATCGGGATCGACTCAACCCCCGCAAGCCGGCATCCCCGACGTTTGTCTGAAACAGCGACAAGTGATGCAGCGCCGTCGCATCCCCCAGCGCTGCGAGTCCCACATCTCCGACCGGCGTGTAGTCGAGCCGCAGTCTGATCAGATTCGGCAACCGACTGAGGTGTCGGCAGCCTTCATCCGTCATCGGAGTATCCCACAAGTCGAGCCGCTTCAACGTCTGCATGTGTGACAATGCCTCGGCGGTCCGCGTCGACGCCGACGTGGTGTGCAGCGAGACGAGTTCCAATGGCGGAGCCTGCTCGAGATACGACGCCAGTCCCTTGTCGGTCAGTCGTCGTGAAGCCGCGAGAGTCAGCTCCTTAAGACGGCCGAACATCAGCAATTCATGTAGCCCCTCGTCGGTGATCTCTGAGGACTCCAGCCAGAGTGTTTCGACTTCGCTCAGCCGTGTCAGTCGAGACAGTTCCTGATCGGTGACGGCCTGATAGCTCAAATCGATCGCCGTCACCGACTGAAAGCCCTTCGAGATGTTGCCAAGTCGTGCGACCCAGGCGAACCGTAGTGGCTCAAGTTGGTAAGTGCCGCCTCGGTCATCCACGAACTCGAGCAGTTTGACCCGTTTCCAGGCATGAGCGAAGACAGAGATCCCGATGAGCAACACCGCCGTGATCAGCAGCGGAACCCAAACCTTGGCCGACGTCCAGAACCGCACCCGTTGCGACACGGTCGGACCGCGCTCGCGATACACCGGCTCATCAAGAGAAAAGTCTGAAGTCATAAGAAATACGACATCGTCTCGCCCCGAGAGAATGGCACCCGTTGATTATACCATGTCGCACACGATCTATCGCAAAACTCATCGTAACCCGAATCACCGACGAAGAAGTACCTGCCGCAAGCACCCGCCACGGAATCGGCTCCTGTCGTAGCATGGAAAAATTCGCAATCGTCGGGAATTGCTTCCGAGTCTGTGAGTGCGGCACGGAATCGTCGCGACTTGTCTATTATCAGTCAGAGTCTCAATCTGTGAATGTGCACGTCATCCTTTGATCAGCCGGTGCCGGCGGCTGGGCATTGATCGAGATTAGCCTGTGCCATCCCCTCAGAAAATGATATGCTTTCCTGTTGATGCGTCACCGCAACGAGGCAGGCATGAACGATTCATCCCTATCCACGATCCGCACGACCCGACGGGGCGTGTTGACGATTGGCTCACTTGGAGCTGCCGGGCTGGCGTTGCCGCAACTCTTAAGGGCCGATGCTGTCGGCGGTGGGAGGCGGAAGTCGGTCATCTTGGTCCATCTTGATGGTGGGCCGCCTCAGTATGAGACGATCGATCCCAAGCCCGATGCGCCGATCGAAATTCGCGGACCGTTTATGCCGACGGCCACTTCGTTGCCGGGTGTGCAGATCTCGGAACTGATGCCTCAAGTGGCGGCTGCCGCAGACAAGTTTGTGTTCATCCGCAGTCTCGTGGGATCTAACGGTCGGCATGATGCGTTTCAGTGCCAGTCGGGCTTCCCCGCCTCCGATCTCGAATCGATGGGGGGACGACCTGCATTCGGTTCGATCATCACACATCTTAAAGGTTCGCCGGAGGATGACTGCCCGACCTTTATCGACCTTATGCAGGGTCGGCCACTCGTACGGAACAGCGCGCGGCCGGGCTTCCTGGGGCCTTCGGTACAACCATTTCGTCCCGACATCTCGCAGATGTTTCCGCGTGAACTCGAATCGGGCATGAAGGGGGAACTCGCCAGGCTCGGAAGCGAACATCAATTGAGTCTCACGCTCAGCGACGATCTGACGTTTCGCAGGCTGGCTGATCGGCAGGCATTGCGCGGTTCACTCGATCGGCTACGCAGCGAGATCGATGATTCCGGCATGATGGCCGCGATGGACGAGTTCGAGCAGCAGGCCGTCGGCATCCTCACATCGGGTCGACTGGCCGAGGCACTCGATCTGGAATCGGAACCTTCGCACATGCTCGACCGTTACACGGCTGCGGGCAGTCGCGAGGAACTGGCGAGCTACACCAGCGAAGGTCCATTGGCGAGTCGCAAGTTTCTGCTGGCCCGCCGCCTGATCGAAGCTGGCGCGCGAGTCGTGAGTTTGTCGATCAGCGATTTCGACACGCACTCGAACAACTTCGAGCGGATGGGGACGCTGGTGCCGATCGTCGATCATGGACTAAGCACTCTCGTCGCCGATCTCGACGAGCGCGGCATGCTCGACGATGTGCTGATTGTCGCCTGGGGCGAGTTTGGACGCACTCCCAAGGTCAACGAAAGCGGCGGTCGCGACCATTGGCCCTCCGTCGGACCGTGCCTGCTGGCCGGAGGCGGATTACGAACCGGGCAGGTGATCGGCTCCACCGATCGCACGGCGTCTGCGGTCACTTCGCGGCCGGTCCATTATCAGGATGTGTTTGCCACGCTCTATCACAAGCTGGGGATCAACCCGCACGTCGATGCCATTATCGATCCACAAGGCCGCCCGCAGCATCTGGTGACGGTGGGTGAAGCGATCCACGAGATCGTGTGATCTCGCGGATTCCTGGGCGAAGTTTGGTTTTGACGCAAATTCTCGGGCCGATTGCGGCGTCAAATGGACTGCATGCAACCCGCTTGTCCTCTCAGTAGGGAACCGGATCGATGAAGCGACCACTGTTGATGCTGTGTGCCGTCCTCATGCTACCCTTGGCATCCGTCGACGCACGACTGATTGAGAATTGGCCTTACGAAAGATTGATGGAAGAGTCGGACCTTGTCGTCGTGGCGACCGCCGAGTCATTCAGCGAATTTGACGGCACGACGGAGATTCCAATATTCGAGGGGACGATCGTCCCTCAGATCGGAACGTTTCACGTCGGCGGAGTCCTTAAGGGAGGGCACGAAGGGGAAACGCTCGATCTGGTCCACTGTCGGCTGGCCGACGATCAATTCTTCCCACGTAATGGCCCGTTGCTCGCAAAGTTCGAGACGACGGGACGGCTGATTCGCATTGAAACCGAGGGGGAAACAGGGACTCTGGTTCAAGAAGGCCAGCCTTCGTATCTGCTGTTCCTCAAGCGACGGGAAGATGGTCGCTACGAACCCGTGGCGGGTCAGGTCGATTCGGAACTTTCCGTGCGTCGTGTGTCGTCGGCATTTGGCTTCTGATTGCCAACAATTGCCGTTCTTATGGTGTCGCGAAAAATTCCAAGTTTTCTATCGCTTGCAATTGTAAGCGATCGTCACGCAGAATAGAGTATCGGTCGTTCGGAGCGGGAGGGTAGAATCCCCTCCTGCCGATTGACTTACTATTTCGCTTCGTTCACTCCTGATTCCAAGGACACCAAGCATGTCCCCGCGACACCTCGTTCGATTCTGGGCCATCGGATCGGTGGCGTTCGTTCTTGCATTCGGCACTCTGCTCTTGCCGGCCATCGCGGATGATGCCGACGAAACTACTTATGACCGCAATTCCGAGCGAGAATGGACCGACGTCGATGGTAATTCGACGACGGGCCGGTTCTCGGGAGTGATCCGGGATGAGGTACTGATCAATTCCGGCGGGCGAGTGAACCGTGTCAAACTTTCGAGCCTGAGTGAGAGCGACATCGCCTGGCTCTGGGGACTGCACAATCAGGAAGGGAAGCTCAATCAGCTTCCCATCGAATATCGCGAACGTCCTGTGGTCTCAGAACCCGAGGCAATGCCCGATGAGCCAATGCCGGCGGAACCGATGCCCTACGATCCCAGTACGCCTGAGGAGACAACGACGCCAGCCGACCCGGCAATGCCCGCCACCGGCAGCGAGCCGGCCGCGGACGAAGAGAGCCTGGATCTGCGCGCCGAACGTGTCTGGACGGTAAACGGCAACCCCGTGCGAGGCCGCTGGTCGGGGTTGATTAATTCCGAGATCCTCATCAACGCCGATGGCCGCGTGCAGCGAATTCAATTGTCGGAACTCAGTGAGTACGACCTTGCCTGGCTGTGGGATGTATACAACGCTCAGGGGAACCTGGCCGACCTTCCCATCGAGTATCGCGAGCGACCGCAGAATCCCATCCGTCCCGAGATGACTGCACCGAGTGAAGTCGCAGGCAGCGATGTCCCGGAAGGCACTGTTGCCAACGCCGACGAGTTGTACAGCACCGAAACGTATCGTGACTGGACTGACGATCCAATCAATGCCCGGTTCATGCGGTTCACCACGCAGGATCGATTGTTGGTAACTGACCGGGGACGCATGCACACAATTCCCTTCGACGACCTTTCGCAAGACGACCTCGCGTGGTTGCGGGGTTATCACGCCCATCATGGAATCGATGGGGAGTTGCCCGATCGTCTGCGGCCACGCGGTCCCAATCAGCCTGGTGCGGCGACGATTGCCAACCTTCGCGACACGCGCACTTGGACCGACCGCGAAGGAAACACGCTGCAGGGAAGCTTCTCCAGCATTCGCACCGATCAAGTGTCGATTCACCGTGGAGCGGGTCAGGGCTGGATCGAAGTTCACTTGGCTCAACTGGCAATCGGCGACCTCACCTGGTTGCAGAATGCCCTGCGGAATGAAGGCCGGATTCGTGAACTACCACTCGTCTTCCGCGACGCGCCCGATAACGGCCAGACGGAAGCCGACCTCGTGCGCTTGCGCCGACATGGAGGCAATCGTCAATGGCGGCTCTACAACGGACAGACGTTCGTCGGCGCATTCGACCGCGTCGAGGATGGCATCGTGATCGTTGATGAATACGAAGCCGAGGAGCGCGAAGAGCACTGGAACGACTTGAGTGACGCCGACCACGAATACCTGAAGAATCGCCTCGCTCGTGAGACACCCGCCGAGTTCTTTCCTGCTCAAACCGATCTCGTCGCCTCGGCCGACGACCTGGCGGCCGATCGACGCGTCTGGACCGACCGCGATGGAAACCAGATCGTCGCCAAGTTCAAGAACCTGGCCGCGATGAACACCGTGGCCGTCTTCGACACAGCCGACGGAGAGGTGCGGTACATTTATGAGTACATCTCGAATGATGACCAGGAATCGATTCGCGGCGTGACGCAACAGAATCAGCAAACACAGATCGCCCAGGGCGGCGGCAGGCCCGGCGGTGGCTATTCGAGCACTCCGCCGGGATTTACTGCGGGACCGCCCGGGTTTAGCAGTGGACCGCCCGGATTCTCCAGCGGTCCCGGGCCCGGGATGCGCGGTGGACCAACAGCAGGGCATGGTGGCATCAACAACCCAGGAGGTTCGCAACCTCACATGGGTGGTGGTATCGGCACTAACCCGGGGGGAACGGGAGGGGCGTCCGGCATCCACCATGAGCCGTTTGATTCCGGCTTTCACGAGCCGTCAATCCCCGACTTGCCGTCATACACTGGCCCTCAGATACCAGATATTCAGGTGCCGACGTTCGAGTGGGTCTACAAGTGCGACAACTGTGGCGCCGAGTTCAACGAGAGCAGTGGATTGAAGATGGGAGACCCGTGCCCGAATTGCTCGCGCACTCGCTTTCCCGTGAGCTTTCCACTGCGCTGGATGATCATTGGCGGCGTCGTATTGGTTTCTTTCGTCATTCGCAAACTGTCCAGGTAAGCCGTATGCCGATTCGACTTGCAGTCGCCCTTGGTGTGATGCTCTTTGCGTCAATTGGTGTCCCAGTCCTCTCCGACGACTCGGCGGCAAACAACGACGAGACAGAGTTCACGCCCCTCTTTAATGGTTCCTCCCTCGCCGGCTGGACGGGAGCCGTCGATGGCTATTTCGTCGAGGACGGATGCCTCGTCAGCAAGGCCGAGCAGGGGGGCATCCTCTATACCGAGGCGGCGTATGGCGACTTCATCTTGAAGTTCGAATTCATGCTGACTGAAGGTGGGAACAACGGCATCGGACTCCGCGTCCCCCTGGGAGGACACCCGTCGCGCGACGGCATGGAGATTCAAATCCTCGACAGCGGAGCCGAGCGGTATGCCGACCTGTCGCCGTACCAGTATCACGGTTCGGTGTATGGCATCACCCCCGCCAAGCGCGGTTATCTGCGTGAAGTCGGCCAATGGAACGAACAGGAGATTCGCTGCATCGGCCGGCAGGTAACCATCATCCTCAACGGCGAAACGATCGTCGACACGAACCTCGACGAGGCGTTGGAGGGTGGAGCAATGGACGGCCACGACCATCCCGGAGCGCTGCGAACCAACGGCCATCTCGCCCTCTGCGGCCACAGCACCCGCGTGGCGTTTCGCAATCTGCAAGTCAAAGTTGTCGACTGATCGAGCGCGTCGCAAATGGGTCGAATAGTCGCAATCGCCTCTCACGATTTCTTGCGACTCTTCTGAGAGCGAACCGGCTTGGCTTTCGTTTTTGCTGAAGTGTTCAATGCCACGGCGGCGCGAATGACGGCTTTGAGTGCCTTCTCATCGATCTTGTCTCCCTCCTGGAAATCGATGGCACGCCGGGTGTTGCCTTCGAGGCTGGAGTTGAAGAGTCCCGCAGGGTCGGCCAGCGCCGCGCCCTTGGCAAACGTCATCTTCACTTTGTCTTTGTACGTCTCGCCGGTGCAGATGATGCCGCCATGAGACCAGACCGGCACCCCCACCATCCCATTCGAAGGCTTCCTCCACTTCACTTCCTCAACCACGTCGGGATCGGCACCCTGAATGATCTTACGGATCCGAGCCAGCATTACGCCCCGCCAATCGCTTGGCATGTTGAGTCCGCTCACAATCGTTCTCCCGGCAGTTGGCTGGCTTGTTTGACCCATGCGGCGAACTGGGCTTCATCGAGTTCGTCTTCGTGGATGTCGAGGTAGCGCACTTCCATTTGCTTGGACGTGCCGGGAGGGACGGGACGCAGCGAGGTGCCGCGGAAGAATGTCACCTTGATGTACTTGTTGAAACAATGGAACGCGACGAACCAGCCCTTCCCCTCGAAGCCGTAGACGGGGGTGTTCCATTTGACGGCCTTGTAGACGCCGGGGACGGTGCGTTCGATGAGGGCATCGAGACGCTTGCCGACGTCGTGTTTCCAGTCCGGCATCGCCGCGATGTAAGCCTGCACGGGGGCGTTGCCGTAGGCCTTCGCGATCTGAGGGTTGCCTCCCGAAAGCAGCTTCGGCTTCGCCGACTTCTGGATAGATGACTTCGCGATTGGCTTCGGTGCCGACTTACGAGGTTTGGCAACCTTCGCACCGGCCCTTTTGGTTGCTGCTTTCGCTGTGACCTTCGCCGACTTCTTGGATGTCTTGCCAACCATTGTGATCACTCCAGAAATGTGTGACTTCGAACTCGAAGTGTACGTAGAGTGGCGTGTTCCCATGAAGCGTGGGGTTTCACCCACTGTTGGCTTTCCTGGACTCCCACCACTCGGGCAAACGCGCGTTCAACTTCCGCCAGCCGACGCCGTGATATGATGGACGTCGCGTTTCGATAAATGCGACGATTAACGTCACGACCGAAGCGATTGCAAACGTCATCAGGCCACGACAGAAGTTTCCAGCAGATCGTCGCCACGGCGAGCCCCACGAAGATGCCGGCCCAGGTGAGTTCCAGCGGTCGCGACATTCTGAGGACGTTGCAGAACAGAAAGAAATGCAACACCACAAAGACGATCGCGATGCCAAACCATGGATCGACGGTCATAGCGTACGCCGACGCGACACCGCCGACGATCAGGATGCAGACATCGAGCGCCGAGAGTCGAAAACCAGGTTGGAACTTTCGCGCGGGCATCGGAACGTCCCACTCAGAACTCGTTGCTCAAGGTGCGAACAACTTCACCCCTGCCGCTTCACCATCTCGTTGATCCAGATCGGGGCGAAGGGTGAGGTGCAGCCTTTGGAACAGGGATAATCTCGCAAGACTCCCAGCTTCTCGCCGATCGCGAGTGCCCGTTTGCGATGTTTAGGGAACTGGATGCCGATTTGTGCGAGACACTCGTTCATCGTCCATTGCACTTCGGGCAGGGCTGACCCCATTTCCGACTCGATGCGATCGAGCAGCGCTACGAGGTCGAGACCTTCGGGACACTTCACGACGCGGCCGGCCGTCAGCCTCCAACCGGCGCGGGCCGTCCAGCGCTCGTCCGATGTCATCCACTTCTGACGCAACTCTTCCTTGGCGGGATGTTCCTTCAGCACATACGAGTGCAGCCAGTCCGCCACGTGTGAAAAGGTGACGGTCTTCATGAGCCGTTCCATCTCGACGGCCGACAGTTCGGTCGGCTTCATCAGCAGCGTCGCCAGAAACTGAGCATCGACGTTGCCGGTCTTCCAGAGTTCAAGAGCCAGCGCATGGTTCGTCTTGATCCTCTTCGCCACGACCCGAATGTCGCCCATCTTGACGCCGAACTGATTCTTGCCGGCGCCGTTCTTCGCGTTGTGCTTCCGCGTCGCCTCGTTGCCGAGCGGTTCGAGCTGCGCGAGGACATCCTTGACGGTCGTAGAACCGACCTTCGCGGATGCCGCCTTCGCCTTAGGGGCTTTGTTTTTCGTTGCCGATTTCTTTGCCATCGTCGTTGCTACGGGAGGTTGTTGTCTCAGCCGGCGTTGAGAATAAATCGTGTGCGATGGGCGGTCAAACTGCTCAGTCGACAAGGAGGAGCGTCGAAATTGGCCGTAGCGGAATTCGTGAGAATTCCGACCTGGCAACGCGCGTCGGAACTCTCACGAGTTCCGCTACATTGCGCCGGCTTGAATGCCTCCCCCCGACTCCCTATTGCCTACTCCCTCCACCCTTCCTCACCCCACAATCTCCCGCTTCTGAGCCACGTAGTCCCAGACGACGTAGCGATCGAGGTCGCCGCCGGCGGTGAAGAAGACTCTCCCTCTCGTCGACTCAGCCAGCCGATGGGCGAAGCGGATGTCTTCTTCCGACTGCGACCAGCTGGGGATGAGGAACATGTTGATCGTGATTCCCTCCTTCTCGCACAGCCGTCCCTCTCGCATCGTCGCTTCCTCGGTGAGCGGGTCGGGCGGGTAGAGGAGGTAGAGAAACTCTTCGCTGTAGTGAGCCGTCGGCAGGCCGTCGGTGATGAGAATGATCTGCCGATTCGGGCTGTCCTGATTCACCAGCATGCGACGAGCCAGTTGCAGCGACTGCTGAATGTTCGTGAAGTGGGGCGGGATCTGCATTTCGGAAACGTCGGGCTTCGACATGTTCACGCGAAATCGCACGACGGGGTCGTTCATCAGCACCGGCTTGGGAAGGAGTTCGATAATGTCCCCCGCCAGACAAGGTTTGGCGAACGTCGCCATCTCGATGAACTTGAGGAAGTCGCCGGGATACTCGCTGCGGATGAGTCCGTCGAGGGCGAGGGCCATGCGCTTGACGTTGATGTACTGCCCGTCGTAGCGCATCGAGCCGCTCATGTCCATCACCACGACGGTGGCACATTTGGGCGTGTTGCGGGTGCGGTGAATCTCGATGTCTTCGGGCTTGAGTCTGAGCGGCAGTTCGGTTCCGCCGAACGCAGCATGGCATTGATCAGCGTCTGCGGAATGTCCATCTGCGAGATCGAATCGCCGAACTCGTAGGGTTTGGTCTGCTGCATTTCGACCGAGCCTTCACCGACGATCGGCCCCTGGTGCCGACCGCTTCGCGAAGCCTGCAGGTCGGCGAAGATGCGTTCCAGCAGCTTCGATTGAAACACACGGTACGCCTTGGGAGTCAGTTCAAAGAAACCCCCTTCGCGCGACAGCCCCTGCCGCTCGGCCATCTGACGCAGTTGTTCTTCGATCACTTTCTGCATCTCGCGCAACTGCTCCATGTCGCCCGGCTCGACGAACTCCGACAGTTCATCGAGATCGATAATGGCGAGCTGCGCCGTCTCCAGGGCTTCTTCGAGCTGCTTGATCAGCTCATCAATCTTTTCGAGTTCTTCCTTCACTTCGATCGCCTGTGGCACCGAAAGGGGCATGCGACCGGTGAAGTCGTACTTCGCGATCAGTTCCTCGACCTGATACTTCTCCCCCAGCCCTTCCATCAACTGCACCAGCCCTCGCGAGAAGGGGGAGCGCTCGTTGTCCTGCGCGTACCACAGCCGTTCGAGGTCGTAGATTTGTTCTTCCTCGACCGCCCGCTCGAACCGTGGCCGGTGCTGCTTCGGAGGTTTGATCGACTTCACCTGCTGGCGAAAGTTCTCCTGGGCATCGACCAGCGCCGGATGCGGGTCGTACTCGGCCAGAATCTTCCGTTTGCGTTCTTTGAGGATCGCCAGCAACGCATCGAGACTGGGGCCGAGTCCGGCGAACTGGCTGGGATCGAGACGGATTGCCTTCGCGAGTTCTTCCTCGGTGAACTTTCGCCGACGACCGTACATCAGCATGTGTTCGAAGGCCGGCGACACCGCATCGGGTGGCGGAGCCGTCGGACTGGGGAACTTTCCCGGATCGTACTTCTGGTACGTGTGGATGATGCCGCCGATGGGTTTCGGGCGTTCCATGGTTCAAAGTCGCCTTTCGCTCCGCGAAAGTCGCGCCGGAGCGTTTCTTGGTTAATTCCGTCAACTGGAAGTATTAAGAAATTCGCAGGGTCAATCTGTGGCACCACCGCTACTTTCGCGGAGCGAAAGGCGACGATGAATTACTCTCGAAATTGATAGGTGATGCGTCCGTGCTTCTGAGAACGCGAAATGCGATCGGTCGCATGCAGGCCGGCGAGTACGAATTCGATGCACGAGGCACGCACCGCTTCATCGTTGGAGGCATTCACCTCGAAGGCTTTGTCCCACACCTTGGGGACGCGCTGCAGACGCTCGGCATAATGCCCCGAGGGGAGCATGTCTCCCACTTCGAGTTTGACACCCTTGTTGAAGATTTCGCAGATCTCCGCCAGGCCATGCTCGGTGACGTACTCCTCGAACACGATCTTGATCGACTCGGCCAGCAGGGCATCGAGGAGTTGTCGTTCTCCCATCTGATGGCTCCCCATCAGGTCGAGTTCCAGCTTTCCGAGTGCGGATGAGTAGAGGTGCCCCAGATCGGAAATCCTCGGGACCGCCGTCGGTTCCTGCAACAAGATCGTTCGCTGTCGGGCGCTGGCGATCATGGTGCGGTAGTTGGCGATGCTGAACCGTGCGCTCACCCCCGACTGCTGATCGATGAACTTCGACTTGCGAGCCTGAATGGTCAGTTGCTCGACAATCTCCCGCATAAAGTACGGCACCACGACCGGATAGGGTCCGTCCTGTTTGATCGCCGCTTCCTGCTCCATGATCTGGATGCCCATGTCCCGCTGCAGCGGATAATGGGTATGCACGATCGAACCGATGCGATCCTTCAACTGCGGAATCACCTTGCCACTGCGGTTGTAAGTCGAAGGGTTGGCCGAAAAGAGGAGCAGCAGATCGATATCAAAGCGAATAGGGTACCCGCGAATCTGCACATCCCGTTCTTCGAGAATGTTGAAGAGGCCGACCTGCACGAGTTCATCCAACTCGGGCAGTTCGTTCATCGCGAAGATGCCGCGATGCATGCGGGGAATGAGGCCGAAGTGCAGGGCCTGCTCGGTCGACATGCTGACGCCCCCCGCCAGTTTCGCGGGATCGATCTCTCCGATGATGTCTGCAAACTTGGTCCCCGGTGAGAGTCGCTCGGCGTAGCGGTCGTCGCGATGCCACCATTTGACGGGGATGTGTGACTCTGCGTGTTCCTCGACGAACTCCTTCGCCACATGCGTGATCGGATGATAGGGATCTTCTCGCAATGGGCAGCCGGGGATGTCGAGGTAAGGTACTTCTTCATCCAGGAACTGGACGATGCCCCGCATCAGCCGGCTCTTCGCCTGACCCTTCTCACCCAAAAAGAGCATGTCGTGCCCGGCGATGAGGGCGATGCTGATCTCGGGAATGACGGTGTCTTCGTAGCCGACGATGCCCGGAAACAATTCCTCCCCAGCCGAGAGCCGGGCGACGAAGTTGTCGTAGATCTCCTGCCTGATCGGTTTGCTCTGCCAGCCAGAATCTCGAAGTTGCTGCAGGGTTTCGGGTCGTGGTTCCAAAATCGTCGCCTTTCGCTCCGCGAAAGTGCGCGCTTTCGGGGAGAAGTTATCATGAATTGTCGCGGAATTCGTGAGAGTTCCGATGGTCGTCGCTCTTCACTCGAAGAGTTGTAGGCACAGCCGGTCGGAAGTCTCACGACTTCCGCTACGAACTTGGCAATTGCGCGGCATTTCTGCAACCATCCTACATGATGGCCATGCGGGTCACATCGTCCGACGCTCTTTCGCCGAGCGAAAGGCGACTAATCGGCAGGTACGCAACGATTCGCGGCCCAGGTGCGGAGATCAAGGATTTTTTCGCGATTGAGGACCGACAAGGGGCGAGTCTTTTGGATTTCCTGCAGCAGGTGCTTGTCCTGCAGTTCGCTTTTCTCGGAAAAGGCCGCGAACAGGGCCGACACGACCACTTGTTCCAGTTCCGATCCCGAGAATCCATCGCACGCCTCGGACACCCTTTTGAGGTCGAACTGAGCGGGATCACGCTTTCGACGTCTGAGATGTATCTCCAAGATCCCCGCGCGGTCCTCGGCCTTCGGCAGGTCGACAAAGAAGACTTCGTCGAACCTTCCTTTTCGCATTAACTCCGGAGGTAGTGCCGAAATGTCGTTGGCGGTCGCGATGATGAAGATCGGATGACGATGATCCTGCATCCACGACAGCAGGGTGCCGAACATGCGCTTCGACAGACCTCCATCCGCCGACGCGGCACTGGCGGAGGCGAACGCTTTTTCGATTTCATCAATCCACAGGATGACCGGTGCCATCGCCTCGGCCTGCCGCAATGCCTGGCGCAGTTGGCTTTCGCTCTCGCCAATAAACTTCTGAAACAGCACACCGGGATCGAGTCTCAGCAGCGGCATCGTCCAGTCGGCCGCGACCACCTTGGCGCACAGGCTCTTGCCGCAACCGGGGATGCCGAGCATCAGCACGCCCCTGGGTGGTTCCAAACCAAACTTGGCCGCCTCGGGCGTAAAACCTCCTCGACGTTGCTTGAGCCACGCTTTGAGATTGTCCAGCCCGCCAATGTCGTCGGCGGAGAAGTCGGCGGCGATCGATTCGAGGCAGCCCGATGAACCGAGCAGCGTGCGCTTCGATTCGATGATGCGCGGCAGGTCGTCGGCGTTGAGTTCGTTGTCATCAAAGATGGCGGAAGCGACAACTCGAGCGGCTTGTGCCGTCGTCAGACCCCGTAACGCCTGCACGAGTTGATCCATCTCGGCGCGATTCATCCGTGCGGTGATGTGGTCGTAGCTTTCCTTTCGCAACTGATGGTAGGTCTGCTTGACGACAGCTTCGAGTTCTTCCGCCGTCGGCCACCCGATTTCGTAGCGCACGGCGAATCGCATCAATTCGTCCGGCACAGGGAGAGCGTCGACGAGAATCAGCGTCGATTGCGTTTCGGCGAACTTCGCGATGAGATCACGAATCGTGCGGTGGACCTGAGCATCTTTCGCGAACGGCCCCAGGTCGCGAAAAAGAAAGACGGCCTTCTCGGTGTCGAGGCCGAGAATGTGCTGCAACGCGGCCAGCGGTTTGCCGCCGGGAACCGAGGGAGAAGTCTGCGTCTCGGAATGGAGGACCGTCAGCCCCGCCGTCAGCGACCACTCGTACAGAACGCGATGCGTCTGCTGAAAGGCGACTTGCCGGACCAGCGCCACGGCCCGTTCTTCGTCGATGGTCTCGATGGAGATGAGCGGGTTGCGCGACTTGATCAGCAGTTCCAGTGGCTTCGACATGATGGGTTCCAGTTCATCTCTCCCTCTCCCCCACGAACGACTAATGAATGCATCATTAATGTCGATGTGGGGGAGAGGGCCGGGGTGCCGGGGTGAGGGGAATGGCTGCCGCTGAGTTCGCCCCTCACCCCAACCCTCTCCCCCGCAACATGGTTGACTCGAATGGAAAGCTGTCAGCGGGGGAGAGGGAGTGTTTCTTATGTGCCGCGTGTATTTCCAAACAACTCGATGTGCAGACGCTTGGAGACACGCCAGCCGCGACGGGTGGCTTCGGGGCCGATCCATTCCAGCTTGGCATTCAGCACATCGATGTCAACTCCCTGAGGCATCAGGTAGACGTTCTCGCCGGAAACTCGCGGAAATCTCACCAACCATTGTTCAATCTCTGCGAGATCGGCGGGAGCATCGACGACGAACTTCAGTTGATAGTCGTAGTCGGTGATGAGCCTTTGAATCACATCGGGCCGATCTCTGCGATCATCGTGCCGTTTTTGCCAGTCGGTGTTGACGGGAGTGGAGTTGGAGAGCTTCGGACTGATCGACATCAAGTCGGCGGTTACATCAAGATCGACCGTCCCGGCCGTCTCGATCGTAATGCAGCGTCCATCGTCATGAAGCAATCGCGTCAGTTCCTGCACATCAGGTACCAGCATCGGTTCACCGCCGGTGATGACGACATGCTCGCTGTCGTTGGTTTGCACTTCTTCGATAAGGGAATCCATCGATCGCTCGGATCCTTCCGGCGACCACGATGTATGGGGCGTATCGCAGAACCAGCAGCGGAGGTTGCAGCCACTGGTGCGAATGAACGTGCTCGGGACGCCTGTGTATCGCCCTTCGCCTTGCACCGAATGAAAGACTTCCGAGATGAACATCACTCACCCGGTTGGCGGACGCCGATGGTCAGCAACAGATTCGCCCACAGAGCCTGGTCGCCCGTCTGAATCGTCAGCACATGCTCCGGGCTGGCGACGGCATCGTAGAATTCCCACTTCGTGATCTGGTGCAACACGAGCGACAAACCCGCCTGCTTGAGCGTCTCGCGATATTCATTCCAAACCGGCGGCTCCCCCTTGGCTGCATAAGGATCGTCTTTCGGGATGCCCATTGTGCTGGCGGCTTCAATCGGAATGGCAGTCAGCAGGACTTCCAGCACTTGAGTAACCGTCACGAGGCCGGGGGAGAGGTTCAAGGAAACCAGTTCCGCATTCGGACCAAGCGTGTTGAATGCGGGATAATTCCCATCGGCAATGAGCACCTTCGAATGATGCCCGGCCCGGCCCAGAATGTGGTTGATTTCAGGATGAATGAGTCGGTGCTTGAGCATTGTTAAAGTCGCCTTTCGCTCCGCGAATGTGCGCGGAGAGGGATGTGTTTCCAATCGGTGAATATCCTACAAGAGAGTCGCCTCGCTTACCTCGCACTATCGCGAAGTCGATGGCGGCATTACAATGACACCCAGAATGTAGCTCAGGCTACAGGCTGCACTCACTGATCATGCGTGATCTCGAATCGAACGAAGATCACCCATTTCCCGCAGTGTGCGCCAGGGTATCTATCATCAATCTCCGTGTCAGCGAACTTGCAGCAAGCTCCGGCGCATCCTTCGTCGGCACCTCTATCCATCGACGACTTGACTGTCGCGTATGCCCGTAAGCGCGTCGTGTGGGACGTCGACTACGATGCCCCGCCGGGACAACTCATCGCACTGGTCGGCCCCAATGGAGCCGGCAAGAGTACGCTCATCAAAGCGATTCTGGAGTTGATTCCCCGAGCTTCGGGGCGCGTGTTGATCTACGGACAGCCTTATGCCGAGGCCCGCGACCGGGTCGCCTATGTGCCGCAGCGCAGCAGCGTCGACTGGGATTTTCCCGTGAACGCGCTCGACGTCGTCACCATGGGGCTCTATCGCAAGATCGGCTGGCTCAGACCGGTGACTCGTAAGTATCGGGAGCAGGCAGCCGAGGCCCTGCGGCGGCTCGACATGCTCAGATTCGCGAAACGACAGATCAGTCAGCTTTCAGGAGGCCAGCAGCAACGTGTCTTTCTGGCTCGCGCACTGGTACAGGAAGCAGATCTCTATCTGCTGGATGAACCGTTCGCAGGCGTCGACTCGGCGACCGAGCGGGCGATCATGTCGCTTCTCCGGGAACTGAAGTCGGAAGGCAAGACGGCCCTCGTCGTGCATCATGACCTGCAGACGGTGAGCGACTACTTCGATCAGGTGATGCTGCTCAACGTCCGGCTCGTCGCCTCGGGACCGGTCAGTACGATCTTTACCGAAGAGAATCTGCGTCGTACGTACGGCGGCAAACTCACACTGCTCGACCGCGTGCAGGAGCGGATGGCGGGGGAGAGGAGATGATCCCGTCGCCGGTCGGCTCGCTGCCGTCACATTGGATTGGCATCGGAGCTGCAATCCCCTTCTGGACCTACAACACCTGGATGGTGCTGCTGGGTACGATGCTGCTGGGAGCGACGGCAGGATTGATCGGCGTCTTTCTCATCCTGCGCAGGCAGGCGTTGATCGCCGATGTCGTCGGCCACTCCTCGTTGCCCGGCATCGTGATCGCCTTTCTCGTGATCGAACGCTTTGCTCCCGGTGAAGGGAAGAGCGTGCCTTGGCTGACCTTCGGCGCTTTGGTGGCCGGCCTGTTGGCGGCCGTGGTCGTGCTCTTCATTCGCAGGCGATCGCGAGTCAAGAGCGACGCCGCGATGGCACTCGTGCTCGGCACGTTTTATGGTGCCGGGGCCGCATTGCTGACTGTCGTGCAAAAGATTCCCTCGGGTTCGCAAGCGGGACTGAAAGACTACATCAGCGGCTTGACGGCTGCCCTCGTCGCGGGTGACGTGCAGTTCTTCGCGGTGGCGGCGCTGATTGCGTTCGGATTGACAATGCTCCTGTTTAAGGAGCTGACCCTCGTTTGTTTTGACGAAGAGTATGCCGCCACGCGCGGCCTGCCGGTCTTCTGGATCGACAGTCTACTGCTGTTGCTGACGGTGGCGGTCACGGTGCTGGGCCTGCAGAGCGTGGGACTGATTCTGGTGGTCGCCACGCTGATCACGCCGGCGGTATCGGCCCGATTCTGGACCGACCGGATTTCGACCATGGCGATGTTGTCTGTGGGAATCGGGGCGACATCGTCGATGACGGGATCACTCATCAGCGCGCGGTTTCGCGGAGCGGCCGCGGGGCCGACAATCGTTTTGATGGGGGGGATGCTGTTCCTCATCAGTCTCTTCTTCGGTCTCCGCCGCGGACTGGTGTGGACCTGGTGGCATGACCGTCAGATGACAGAGATTGAAGGGCGGCATCACCTGATGCGTGCCGCATACGAATCGATCGAGCAGCGCGCGCAGAAGCCAACGGCAAGTCCTTCAGGCACTGAACCGCTGCTGGCGCATGCATTCGGTGTCGCGGAACTTGTTTCAAAGCGTGCCTGGAACGACACCGAAGTCGCCGACCGTTTGCGAGACGCCTGCCGGCGCGGATGGATGCAGCCCGATCCCGGTGGAAGTCGTTGGCGGTTTACACATGACGGACTGACGGAGGCGCGGCAAGTCACGCGAAATCACCGTCTTTGGGAATTATATCTGATTCAGAACGTCGAAATGGCGGCCGATGTGGCCGACCGCACCGCCGACCGCATCGAACACAACGTCGATGCCGACGTATTGCGGGAACTGGAGCGTCAACTCGCCGACGCCGCAACGCCCGCCGCGCTGCGCAGAGCTGCCTGAGAGCCCGCATCAGCTCGAATAAAGGCCTGCGACGAAGCGTCACGCTTTGGCCTCCCGCACTCAGTTGATACAGTCTCTATTCAACAACGCGGTTTGCCATCGAATCTATACTGGCCGTGATGAAACGGCACACCAAACGCTCGCAACTATTAGGAGTCACCACATGACGAAGCCCCTCAACATTGGGATGATCGGTTACGGCTTTATGGGCCGTGCTCACACGAATGGTTACAAGCGGGCGGGGGACTTCTTCCCCGAACTCGAATACCGCCCAGTGCTCAAGGCGGCGTGCGCCCGTAATGCGGAGAAGATTCAGGAGTTCGCGAACCAGTGGGGTTACGAGTCGATCGAGACGGACTGGAAGCAACTCCTCGCCCGCAAGGATATCGATGCCGTCGATATCTGTGTGCCGAACAACTTGCACAAGGAGATCGCCATCGCCGCCGCGAAGGCCGGCAAGATGATTCTGTGTGAGAAGCCGATCGCCATGAACACCGCCGAAGGCGAAGAGATGTGTCAAGCGGTCGAGAAGGCCGGCGTGGCCAACACCGTGTGGTACAACTATCGCCGCGTGCCGGCTGTGACGTTTGCCAAACAGATTATCGATTCCGGCAAGCTCGGCCGTATCTTTCATTACCGTGCGAACTTTTTGCAGGACTGGACGATCAGCGAAGACCTGCCGCAAGGGGGACAGGCGCTCTGGAGGCTTGATGCCGCCGCTGCCGGTTCGGGCGTCACCGGCGACCTGCTCGCTCACTGCATCGACACGGCTGTCTGGTTGAATGGCTCGATCAGTAACGTCACCGCGATGACGGAAACGTTCATCAAGGAGCGCGTACACAGCCTCACTGGCAAGAAAGAGTCTGTGGGCATCGATGATGCCTGTGCCTTCCTGTGTCACTTTGCCAACGGATCACTCGGCCTGTTTGAGTCCACACGTTACGCCCGTGGCCACAAGGCGTTGTACACGTTCGAAATTAACGGCGAGAACATGTCACTCAAGTGGGATCTGCACGACCTGCATCGCCTGGAGATGTTCGACTATCGCGACGAGAGCCCGTTCCGTGGCTGGAAGAGCATTCACGTCACGGATCATAGCGGCGAGCATCCCTACATGGACAAATGGTGGGTGCCCGGCCTGCAGATCGGTTACGAACATTCGTTCGTTCATCAGGTGGCCGATTTCCTCAAGAGTCTGGAAACCGGCACGCCTTGTGGTCCGACCTTCCGCGATGCCCTCGAAACCCAAAAGATCTGCGACGCGGTCCTGGCCAGCGCGAAGAGCGGCGCATGGACGGAAGTGTAGTGCTTGAGAGCGAGAAATATCGGATTCGCCAACGCGCCGCCGCATCGGGCGTGAACTCGATGTGACGATCAGTCTTCCATCAGTTCGGCGGCGTCGCGTGCGCCTGATTCCATCACCGCAGAGTACGACTTAGCGAACTTGGCCGAGGCGTCGCGGACCCCTATTTTTTCGAGTATGCCGATCGCCTCGTTGGAATTGGGGTCGTAGCCGACGACACCCTCGTGGCGCTGCAGATAGTTCGCCATGTGGTCGGCAGCGGCGGCCAAGGCGACCAGTCGACCATGCTGTTGAGCCTTGGTCGGTTCGTGATGATACATCACGACTTCCACGAGTGGTTCGGGAAGTTTGTTTTCAGCAGCAAACCAGCCTCCGACTTCGCAGTGATCGGTCCCGACGACGCTTCGTTCGTGCTGCAGCGTCGCGCCGGATTCGTCGAAACTCATCGGATCGATCTCCGCGAACTTCTCCGGCAGGCTGACGGCCAGGAGAGTGCGTCCGAAGTCGTGGATCAGACCCGCGGTGAACTCTTCCCCCTGGAACCCCGCGCCGAGAATTCGATTGAGGTGCAGGCCGAGCATGGCAGCGACGAATCCGTGTTTCCACAGATTCTCGCGGATCGACTCTTCGTCGAACGACATCTTCTTCATCAGGGCCGTCATGCTTGATGTGAGAATCAGGTTCTTGCACTGACGGAACCCCAGGCGCGAGACGGACTGATGCAGGCTGACGATCGGCGTCCCCGAGGAGTACATGACCGAGTTGGCCATCGACAATATGTCGGCCGCGAGTTTGACGTCGCGTTCGATAACGGCCGAGAACTCGCCGATTGAGCAATCGGGGTTCTTCGCGATATCCAGCGCCTGCATGGCGGTGGCGGGCAACATCTTGAGTTCGCCCACCGACTTGCGAATTCGGGTCTCGATGTCCTTGGAAAGGGAAGTGGTTTGAGCAAGGACAGTCATCTGTTTCTCCAATCGATCGATTCACGGTCAAACCGCGCGAACATGTTCAAACGTCTTCGGGCAATCCCGACACGCTTCAATCTTCCCTTGTGTGATCGACATTTCCGGAAAAAACTTGTTGGCAATCACCTTTCCCCCCGCCGAATCGATCGGGAGACCGAGTTCATAGGTGTTGCAGCGATTGGCACGCACCAGCCGCGAGAACTCTTGCGGATTCTACGCGGCGGTGCCACAAACGATTTGACAATCGCGAAATGCGATTGCGGAGAAGCACGGCGACTCCAATTCCACCCCATGCAGGGCAGAGTCGCAAAGACCGGCGTCAGAGCAGGCGAAACACTTCCCGGGCTTCGTCGGCAATCAGCAGCAGCCCGCTTTCATGCAAATAGAACATCGCGCCAACCTGCAGTTCCGTCTCTTGAATCGCATTCGCGACGAAGGGATACGAGCGGAGTGCGGGGAGCTGCTCCAGCGTGCGGTGCTTCGCTCGTTCTGTCAGTCGCTGAGCCACCGACCTCCTGCGCACCATCGATTGATACGTCGATTCGCCGGTTGGGCGCGGCTCCGAGTGCGACTGTGTTTCACGAAACTCCCTGCCAATCTCGCTGCAGTCGGAGTGTCCACAAACAAAGATCCGCGGCACCTTCCACCAGGCAACGGCTTCCTCGAGGGCCTCTGTGAACTCCCCATCGAATCGCACGTGCTCGGGAACCTCGTTGCCAGGCGTTCTCAGGACGAAGACCCGTTCGTGCTGGAACAGACGAGACAGTGGCAGGTCGAGATTGCAGTCCGAGCAAGTGATGATGAGCGCATTCGGCTTCGGTCCACCAGTAAACGGGCGATTCGAATTCGCTGGCGCTCTCTGCGGTTGAGAGTTGAGTAAGACTTCATTCATCACATCGAGTCCCAATCCAACATTCGAGTCCGCGACGTCGCGCGACGAGATGATCATGCATGTCCGACAGGCGTCGGAGCGGGGGAATCCTCCATTAATAACCCTCCGCTGACGAACACGGTCTCGACACAAAGCGAAACGCGCCGATCAGATCCGAGACTGCGCGTCAACTCTTTCACAAGTTGATCGCACACCTCGGGAGCCACAAGAACCTCGACGCGGCAGAGCGCTTCGGAGGCATACGGCTCGGTCTCGGGGATCGACCGGCCCAACGAAGTGGCAACCCCGCGTACGCCCTGCAACTTGAGTTCCGCTTCCAACAACTCCAACGATTCTTCGTCGACGATGATCGTCAGGCGACGCATGCGTGCCAGTCCACGTTTGCGGGCGGCATGCTGGTGCGAGGCGAAGGGCTGATGGCTGTTGAGGCCGACCAGCTCCAGCGTCAGTCCCTCAAGCTTGAATTCCTCCTGCAATTCATGCAGTTTCTCCATCACGCTGTGATCGACCAGCATCGTGTCGGAAAGGTCGACAATGAGGTTCTTGCGCTGCACGAGCCCGATATCTTCGATCTCCCGCTTGAAGGGAATCCAGTTGCTGAATACCGCCGACTGATGGGCCTTGATGATGCAGGTCGTTTCATCGACCTCCTCAACTTCGAGGTAGGGTTTGAACAGCGAGCGGATTGGAACTCCATTGAGAATATGAATGCCGAACTTCACGCCGATGCCGATGAACACGCCGACCAGCAGGTCGGTCGCCAGCACGCCGATCATCGTGGCGACGAAAATGATGAACTGCTCGCGCCCGATGTGATAGACATGCACGAACTCGCGCGGCGATGCAAGACGAAAGCCGGTATAGACCAGCATGGCTGACAACGCCGCGAGCGGAATCTTGTGAATGAGATTCGGCACCAGGGCGACGAAGGCCAGCAGAAAAAGACCATGCCAGAGATCGGCAAATCGTGTGCGTGCGCCGTTGTCGATGTTGGCCTTGCTGCGGACGATTTCCGAGATCATCGGCAGGCCGCCGATTGAGGCGACCACGGTATTCGCGACTCCAACCGCGAGCATGTCGCGATTCATGTTGGATTTTCGCTTCCAAGGATCGAGGAGGTCGATGGCCTTAGCGCTCAGCAGGGATTCAAGGCTCCCGATCAATGCAAACATCACAACCCATTTCCATGCCGCGAAATGCTTGAGGGCCGTGAAATCGGGATGCGCCATCGCCTTGAGCAGGTTGTTGGGCACAGTCACTAGGAACGACTCGTTCAACGAGTACGTATGTCCCACGAACGTGTAGGTATGCTCATGACTCAGGTCGAACAGAATGCCGAGTGGAATCGCGACGAGAATCACCACCATCTGCGACGGAATGCGCTTCACCCACTTGTGCTTGATGAACGGCAAACCGAACAGAATCAGCAGGCTGACAAATCCGATCAACGCGATCTCGGGGTTCATGTGAGCGATCGACTCGGGAATCTTTGCCAGCAGTTCGAGTGGTTCGGCCTTTAGACCCATCACACCGAAGACCTTGTGCGACTCCTTGGAGATGATGATGACGCCGATGGCGGCCAGCATGCCGTGTACGACCGAGGTGGGAAAGAACTCACCCAGAATGCCCAGGCGAAAGACGCCGATCAGGATTTGAATGACACCAGCGACGACTCCAACGGCAAGTGCCATCTGGTAGGCAGCCGTCGCAATTTGCTCAGGCGTAAAGTCGGGGTTCATCGCGGTCGTCATCTCCCGGAACTCGGTGATGCAACCGAGTGCGATGACGATCAGGCCTGCCGCCGGTCCCTTAATCGTCAATTCCGAGTTACTGATAAACGTGGTGAGCACTGCTCCCACGATTGCCGTGAACACCCCAGCGATCGGCGGATATCCGCTGCTGATCGAAATGCCCAGGCAAAGCGGAAGGGCGATTAGAAACACGAGGAAACCGCTGACGATATCCCGGCCGAAATACTTCTTGAATCCGGCAATGTTCCCACGGGGGATTTCAGGAGCGGGTGCTGCGTTGGACATTCTTGCTACTCGTCTTAGTTAAGTTCGGGAGGCGACACTTGTGGTTCGCGTCCCATAAAGGGAATCCATCGAAGAGAGTCTGACTCGCCCATCGATGCTGTTTCAGTGTCCGTATGTTCGTCGTCGTCCCCTTCTTCCGGTGGGAAGAGTGCCTCGCGTGCTTCCGTCAGTTCGACGGCGGCGTGATACCGCGAACCGACTCCGGGCTGGGGAAAGAGACCTCCCCCCAGAATGAGCAATGTCAATGTCAGCACGGCCACGCGCTCGGAGAGGCGTGCGTTCAGGTCGATCGTGCCGGCGTGCCGGCAACCGGTGAAGACGCGAAAGTATGCATGCAGGACCGCCAGCCCATTCAATGCGGCACCAATCACGACCAGCATCCCCACCCAGGGCGAGACCTGCACAGCCGCATCGGTGAGCAACTCCGCTCCGATGAAACCGATCGTTCCCGGAAAACCGATGCTGGCGAGGCCTGTCAGTAGAAAGAAGGCGGCGAGTACGGGAGTCTGCTCGTACAGGCCATGGAATTCAGCGAGCGACAATCTTCCGGTGCGAGCCTCGACCGATCGCAATGTCAGTCCAAAGCCGCTCAGCGAGATGCCGACGGAGAGCCAGACACAGAGCGCTCCGGTGAGGCCGATGGGGGCGGCAACATGAGTACCAAGCATCCCGAAACCGACAAGGATCAGCGATGAATGGCTGAGATACAGGTAGGCAAAGAAGCGGCGCGCCTCGGACTGCACTAGCGCCATCCCCGCCGCGTACAGAGCCGTGGTGATCGAGATGATGGCCACGCCGTCCATTACCCAGGCGGGTGCGGCGGGCAGGACGAGCCGCATCGCGCCGTAGGCTCCGACCATGGGGGTCACGAACAAGAGTGCCGTTCCGAAGCTGGCGTGTTCGAACAGGTCGGTCAGCCAGCAATGGACCGGCACGACTCCGTTACGTAGCAGGACTGCCGCCGTCGTCAGCAGCACGGCAACGGTCGCGATTGTCGAGCCGGGCACCGCAGTCGACATCAATACCTGACCGGCAACCAGCAGGAGGACAAAGACGGTCATGTGCAAGACGTAAACCCGTGTCGGCTTATGTCTGCGTTTAAGTTCGATGAATGGGGGAACCGTCCCTGCCGCCAGCAAGATCACGACTCCCCAAGGTAAGTCGCACGCCAGCGTGGCAATCAGAATGGCCTCCGAGAGATGCGTGAGCGCAAACGAGAAGCGGCGTATTTTCGTTCGTAATGTCGCCAGTTCCGTCAGGAAGAACAGCAGCGCGGAGAGAGGCAAGAGTGGAGCGCTCAGTTCGTCGATGACGAAAACTTCTTCGTGAAACACTTGTGCAAACACGTCCCAGCGATCGTGCGCGACGAACCTGTGCAGTTCACCAAAGTCGATCCAGGCACCGACGGAGAAGATCAACGCCAGTCCCGAAATAATCAGACTATGTTGCCGGGCGCGGTCGGGATCCCGCAGTCGGCTCACCCAGAGGCTGCCAAGCAAGGGAACCAGAATCGCCAGTTCCAGCCAGGGAAGGTGAAGTTCGATCACGTCTCTTCCTCCGTGACGGTCGGCGCAGGGGCCACATGAGGAATGCGATCGGATTCGCGCGAAGTGTTGCCGGTCAGCAGATCGGTCCAACGACGCTCCATGCGGTCACACCAGCGAAAGACAGCGAGGAACGGACGGACGATGAGATTATTGAGCAGTGCGTCAAAACCTCCGCGATCAAAACCGAATCGATACAGCCAGACGTTCAACCGGGCGGGAACTCGCTGTGCCCACCGACCCGATTCCATTCGCAGATGCCCACCGACGGCGTTCTCGAGATTGTGATGGTCTCGCAGCAGAGTTGGGGCACGCAGCAGTTGCAATGTTCGCAGACAGGCATGCCCGATAATGTGAACCAGCGGCAGATAGCGGAATCCCAAACCGATTTCGACCGTGATGATGCCGACCTGGGTTAACGATGAGAACGCCAGCGCGCTCTTCACATCGGTTTGCACGCTCGAAGCAATTGAACCGAAGATCGCCGATGCCAGCCCCACTGCCACGACGGCGACACTCAACCAGATCGACAACTCGAGAATGGGACTGACTCTCAGCAGCAGGAATGCGCCCAAGTGGACCGACAAGGCTCCATAGAAGATCGCGCTCGACGGCGTCGGCCCTTCCATCGCCCGAGGCAGCCAGCCGGAGAATGGGATTAGCGCCGACTTGCCCGCGGCAGCCACCAGCAACAGGAGTCCGACGATCAGTGCCTGATTGGACGTGAGTGCCGCTTGCCCCCCGGGCCAGGGCCCCGTCCCCATCAGTCCGGAAAAATCTCCCTCGCCGTGCAGATGGTGCATGACGACCGCGGCAATCAGAAACGCGGCGTCGGCAATTCGATAGATCGACCACACACGTTGACCGTTCACCACCGGAGCACGTCGCTCATGAAAGAACGCCACCAGGAGGGCCGATGAAAGCCCAACCAGTTCCCACCCCAGAAAGAGTGTTTCGATCGTTCCCGCGAGTGACGCGACAATCATGCCGACGAGAAACACGGCATAGAACAGAAAGAAGCGTCCATAGCCTGGTTCGCGATGCAGGTATCTGTTCGCGAACGCCCCGACTGTTCCGACGAGTACAAAAGTCAGAATGGCAAAGGGGACCGACAGCCGATCGAAGATGAACTTGATATGGAAGTGAAAGTGCCCGCCTGGGAGTGATACCCAGTTCCCAAACTCGATGGGAACATAACGCTTCCCGAATACGAGCATGAGCGCCAGCACAAGTATCGACGAGATCAGCCCCACGATGACGGTGGACTCGGTGCATCGGGCGATCGTGCGTTCACGGGGCTTGAATCCGAACAACACGGACAGGCCCAACAACGCCAGTAGCGTGACGGGGGCAATCACGACCGCGCTGCCAAGAATCGTGAAGAGCGTCTCCTCGGTCATTCATCCGTCTCCTGGTCGATGGATGTTTCGACTTGAGACGAGACACCAATGGACGCGAATCCCAAGTGGTTCCGCTCTCCGTGGTACCAATCAGCCGACGACCGCACGCTCGTTAATGATTTCGTTTCGAGCTGATAGGGCACGAAGACTCCCTTGTCGTACAACTTTAGCCGAGGTGAATCGGGATCAAGCACCGCCAGTTGCACCCATTCGTTACGGATGAGACGGTCGATCGTCGGGTTGCGCTGCATGATCCCCAGCATCGCCTCGGGTGTCGTTTCGATGACGAACAGAATCCGCATCGGCTCGTGGATCTCGATCATCTGCTGAGACAGGCCGGTGCGCAGATCGCTGGCGGCCCCTTCCATTACTCCCAGCATCGCGACGATGTTGTGTGGCAGTTTCGATCCGCAGCCGTAACCCATCACGTCGACCGTGGAAAAGTAGTATTCCAGACTGATGCCGGCACACACGGGGACCGCCGCGGACAGAATGCGCGCCAGGATCGTCGCGTCCGCATCATCCTGATGCGGATCGTAATCGTTGAGGAATGCCCTGCGGTCGAGATAGAGCCCGCGTGTGCGGCTGCGTCTCCCGACGATGCACATGGCGTTCGTCGCATGATTGTATTCGGGCCGCGCCTGCGAGAGGTCTTCCGCCCGTGTTTGAACGTGTTCCAGCGTCTGAGTCGGCGTCAGAGTGAGCATGGCTGACTCGAACCGGCGTGATCTTTCATGTGCGTTGCGCGCACGCGCCACATCGATCGTGTCGCGGGCGGCTTCGAACTCCTTGCGATGAGTGAACGGAATGCGATCGAGATCGAAGTACACGACGTCTTCGTCGCAGGTATTATGAAAACCTCCCACGAAGATCGTTGTCGGCGGAATCTCGACCCCTTTCTGCAGCAACCGGAAGCGGACCTCGGGATGGTTGGCCATGAATGCGAACGACCGCGCATTGGGCCCCCCTCGACCGCCGCTGCACGCACCGCAGTTGTAAGCCGACTCGTGCGGATTGTTCAGGCTCCCGGAACCATGCCCGATAAGGAGCACGATCCGGGCGAAATCGCTCGTGAGTCCGATGTCTCGCAAGATGCGCTCAACACTACCCACCATCTCCTCGAGGGAGAATCCAAGGTGATCGGGTTCGGGACCGGGAGGATCTTCAGAACGCAGCAGCACCAGCTCGGTGACAGGAGGAGGCTGAATCAGTCGCCTGAACAACTGACCGCAGCGAGCCGTGATGCGCGGGAACAGGATGCGCGTCACCATGGGAATCGATGCCAGCGATCCCAACAGAGCGGTCGCCATTCCACCCCAGAGCGTGCGGCTTTGCACATGCCAATGATGCGACGCCGTTCCGAGCGTCCGCCGCGTCTCTTCCCGCTGTCGGCTGCTGCTCGTCAACGAGTAGGCCACCGCCTCGCGCACGTAATGCTGCGGCTTGATGACGACAGGACAGAGCGGTCGATAATGCGCTTCGGCCGCACCCTGGTAGTAAATCGCCACGGCAAAGAAGCCCGGTGCGCCGAATGTCTGACAACTCGGGTCGATCTCTTCAAGGTGCCGACGAAAAGACTCTTCGCGATCGTCGATGCAAGTGATGAGTTGAAACGATTTCTTGACGCGGGCAGGGGGCGACGGCTTCGAGTTGTGCAGGCAAACGGCGTCGAGCGCCTGATTCCGATATCGCCGCTCGAAAGCACGATGGTACAGGCGGCGGCGTTCGAAGCTGGAGAACGCTTCCATCTCCTTGACCAGGCTCATCCACTCCGACTTCGACAGCCGAAACAGGTCGGCTGTTGTCCAACCTCGGACCTGCGCCAGTTGAAACAGCGAGAACGCCCGTTGCTCCAACGTGACTTTCGGAGCCTGATGGATCTGTTTACGCCAATGCGATCGCAGGTGCTTCCAGTCGTTGTCACTCTCGATCGATTCGCTCGCGAAGTGCCGAATGGCAACACGCTCGAGGATCAGCCGAACCGCGAGATACTCGACCAGCGTTCCCTGAGGCGCGGGTCGGACGGTCCACTCGGCGTTCGTCTCCATCTGCCAGAGCATGCCCGCCCATCCAGGCAGCGCCAGCAGAGTCTGCGTGATGTACGTCTCCAGCTCGGCTTCACCGACATCGAGCACTCGCAGTGAATTCGCAATTGACTCGAGCGGACTAAGTTGCGCCTGATCGACCAAGCGGACTTCGCGTGTCAGGTCGCGGGCCCAATTCTCCGCCGGAGGGGCTCCTCGATACAACGCGAGAAATGCTTCGAAGAAGCCCTGTTCTCGCTCTGGCAACGGCCAATTGGCGTATCCCTGGTCGAGAAACGCAGAACAGAACCGAATCAGAAGTTCGTTGACCACTTCGTCGGGATTCACGCCCGTTGCCAGACGCAACAGGCCACAATGCCTCAACGTTTCCGGTTCGCGAATGTTCGGCCACGGGACGCCATGCGCTCCGTGCTGACAGATCTGCCACAGCAGGTGCAGCGTGAACGACTCCCAAGTCTGTTCATTCCACGAATCGATCGTCTCCTTGCGAAACAGACGAAAGAGGACTCGCAGAATCGCAATCCGCCGCCCGTCGGTTTCAGCGTGTTCATCGTGCAAGCCTTCCTGAACCCATTTGCGAGTGCTGTCGATCAGCCGTTCGCGCATCGAAGGAGGTGTCATGTCGCGAAACTTCTGCAGCGCATCGGTTTCCGCGATCAACCAGCGAATCTCCGAGTCGGTGCCAAAACGCAGCGGATGCTCGAGCATCGCCAACCGCAAGTGGTAGCGCGTCCCCATGAAGCCGACGAGTTCATCGGCTTCGTCCTGCAGATCGTCGAGCACAACGGCGGCAATATCCGCGGGATGAATTCGACCGCTTGCCAGCATCGCGTGATACTGCTCTTCAAGCAGATAGGGTTGATAGCCGTAGGTCTCCATCCCTCGCTTGACGGCTTCCTCGAACGGCAGCTCTTCGAAAGCGTGCAACGTATTGTGATGCACGAACACCGTGATCGGCCCCTGCGACGGCAGCAGGTGTGCAGCATGCTCGATGGCGTGTTGCAGGTCTGCGACTCGTTGTGAGCCTGCGATGGGCGCTGGCTCTGTCAGGAGGGCCGAATTGTGCACGGTCGGGGGGATCGTGGGGGTGGGTCGATAAGGTGAGCGTCCGTGCAAGCGTTATACGAGCGCGCGTGTGTTGGAGCAATTTCCTTCTGATTACAATTCCGTAAGCTATGGTCGTTACGCCCGCAAATCACGATTCCTTACAAACTCGTAATGTCGCTTCAAGAAAGCTGGCGTTCTTGTCGGTGGACTGTTATCGAACACAGCCGCGAATCACGCGAACTTGGCTGTTGCATTCCGTTACATCACAATGCGAAGACTGACTTCACAACTCTCCTGGATCGATTGAGACGATGAATGTCTTGATCATCGAGGACGATGCGCTGCTCGGCAAAGCCCTTCAGAAGGGGCTGCGTGAAGCCGGTTGCGCGTGCACTTGGGTCAGCGATGGACAGCGTGGACTCGACGCAGCGCTCACGCAACAGGCCGATGTCATCGTGCTCGATCTCATGTTGCCGCAACTGCCCGGGCTCGACGTCCTCAAGCAGTTGAGAAATCAGGATGTGCAAACGCCCGTGCTCGTGCTCACGGCGCTGGGAGCGGTCGAAGAGCGCGTCCGCGGTCTCGAGGCCGGCGCGGACGACTATCTCATTAAGCCGTTCGCTTTTCCCGAACTGCTCGCACGGCTGAACGTCATCACACGTCGATCGATGCAGGTCAACGCGCCATCGCTCGCCGTGGGGTCGCTGTCGCTCAACCTGTCGGCGCGGCGTGCGATTCGCGACGGCCAGGAAATCGATCTCACGCCGACCGAATTCAAGTTGTTGGAGTTTCTCATCCGCAACGCCGGCCAGGTGGTCACGCGTCGCATGCTCTGCGAACACCTCTGGGATGCCGACTGGGAAGGGGTCACGAATGTGATTGAAGTGCATATCAACCGTCTGCGGAGCAAGATCGACCGGGGCTTCGACGCTCCCTTGCTGCATACCGTCCGCGGCCGGGGCTACGTGATTCGCGCGGATTGATGGCGATCTGACTCGGCCTTGCTTGGCATTCGACAAGCCAACCCACACAATCCTCGCAGTGATCGACGCCCGGTCAATGATCCCATTCAGCGAGGTTGCGGCTTGTCAAGATTCTGGAAGACATTGAGGTTTCGGCTCGCCGTCTGGAACGCCATTGTCGTACTTCTGACGGCGGTCGCCACGCTCGTTGGCGTGCGCGAAGGTGTTCGCGCGGCGATTCTCTACGAAATGGACCAGATTTTGATCGAAGATATCGAAGAAGTTTCGCTCGCGCTCCAGGAACTTCCCGCGAACGAATTCGACGTCCTCACCGATGAACTCGCGCGCAAAGCACTCGGACATCGCCAGCATGGCTGGTTCGTCCAACTCTGCGCGACCGGCAATCAGGTCGTCTGGTCGAGTCGTGAGGACGCAGGCGGTCCACTTCAGTTCTCGACAACACACACACCACGTCCTGTGACGGTGGACGATGTTCGTATCGTCGAGCGGCATGTTCCTGGCAACGTTAGCGGTATCACCACGGTCCGCGTCGGGTCAGAACTGGAATTCCTGCGTGCCGACATGGGACGTATCGACCGGCTCGTGATGATGGCGGCCGGCATCGTGCTGGTCACCGCGCCGCTTGTTGGCTACTGGCTGGCGGGACGCGCGACCCGCCACTTGGGAGCGATTACTCGAACGGCCCAGCGGATGCGTCCCGATCACCTCGAAGAACGACTCACGATCCAGGGGACGGGCGATGAACTCGACCAACTGGCGGAAACGATCAACCGCCTGCTCGATCAGATCGGGGAATACCTCCAGCAGAAACGCGATTTTCTCGCCAACTCGGCCCACGAGTTACGGACGCCTCTGGCGGCGATCCGCAGTTCCATCGAAGTTGCTCTCGTTGGCGATCGAAACATCGAGGAGTATCAGGAATTGCTCATCGACATTATCGACCGCGGGACGATGCTTGAAACTCTCGTCAATCAACTGCTGCTGATCTCCGAATCCGAAGGCGAACGGCTGCGCATGGATCTGATACCGGTGGCATTCGATGAAATCGTCCGGCAGTCAGCCGACATGTTCGAGGGAGTCGCGGAGTCGCGCAACATCACGTTCGACGTGCGCGCCGACGAACATGTCGTCGTGAGTGGCAAACCACACTTGCTGTTGCAGCTGATGAACAACCTGATCGATAACGCACTCAAGTACACGCCATTGGGAGGGCATGTACAGGTTTCATTATCGATCGAGCCGAAGTCCGCAACCGCGCTGTTGCGTGTGAAAGACACCGGCATCGGCATCGCGCCGGAGGATCACGCGCACATCTTTGACCGCTTTTTTCGCGCGGACAAGTCGCGTACGCGTCTTGTCGAGGCGACCGGCACCGGTCTGGGGCTGAGCATCTGCCAGGCCGTCACTTTGGCGCACGGCGGCACGATTCGGTGTGAAAGCAAACTGCATGCAGGCACCGAGTTCATTGTTGAACTGCCGATCTGCAAGTCTCCGCTGGGCCTCCAGGCGCATACAATTGGTTCCAGGATCTGAGTCCTCGCGGAGCAAATCGCTCGATGGCGCGTCTGCCAACATTACAAATGCCGTAGCGCTACGATTTGCCTAAACCACAAACCTTACTCCACCCGAAAAGTCAATTTGTCGCACTTTCCACGAACGCCGGACCAGCAGGTGAAAAGACGGCTTCGATGTGATTCGCCCTCGTTGCGGTGTTTCGCAGTCGTGGACGACGGAGTCCTCTCATCGAAGAGCGGCAGTCTTCGCCGTTCCGGGAGTCACGGCGATGACGCACGGTTCCATTCAAAGTATGAGCAATCGTCGGCAACGACAAGAACTCCTCGGTGTCGGTATTAGTGAGCTCACGGAGCCTGCGTAGTCTGGAGACGAATGATGCATTTCAAACCCACCTTGATCGCGACAGTGGCACTGATCCTCTCATGGGTCAGCCTCGCTGAGGCTCAAATTGCGCCCGGTGTGGAGAGGGTTCCGTTTGATTTGGAATCGTGGTCGCCGCCACCAAGCGGCACCGATTGGACCGCTTCGGTTAACGGCACTACCCCACCTGCTGTTGTTTCGACGACACCCACAGCTCCAACCCCTGCTCCTGCTCCGACACCACCGGCTGCACCGACCTATCCGACAGTTTCGGTGACCGGGTTCTTTCACGCCGACGCCGCCTGGTTTGCCCAAGACGCAACGAGTCTGATGTCAGTCGGCGACATCCCAGACATCGCCGACTTTCGCCGTGCTCGACTGGCGGCCAAGGGACAAGTGGCAGAGAATGTCAACTACATGCTGGAAATGGACTTCGGATTTCCCGGCCGCCCCTCGTTCATGGACGTTTATCTCGACGTCCAGAACCCCGACTGGATCAACGTCCGCGTCGGTCAATGGCGGCAACCGTTCGGCATGGACGCCTTGACAAGCGCTCGGGAACTCTGGTTTCTCGAACGAGCTCTTCCCTTCGCATTCCTTCCGTTTCGGCAAACTGGAGTCGGAGTCTATGCCACCGAGTTTGACGAGAGCGTGACCTGGGCCGTTTCGGCCTATAAGTTTCCGACAGGCCCATTCGGCGACAACTTCGGTGACGATGGCTATGGCGGTAGTACCCGGATTACCTGGAATCCCGTCTACAACGAAACTCGCAATGAGGTCGTACACCTTGGATTCGGTTACAGCGTCAATGCCCCCTCGCGGGATCTCGTCATCCGCACGACGCCCGAAATTGGATACACGCTGGGAGACTTCAACGCCGTCGCGGTCGCCGTGCCGTTCTTCGTCAACACGGGCCTGATCGACGCCAACTTCTACAATCTGATCGGCACTGAGTTCGGTGCCGCCTGGGGGCCGTTCGCAATTCAGTCGGAGTTGCACTATGCACTCTTCGATCAAGCGGCTGGCCCGTCACTACAGTTCCCCGGAGCCTACGTTCAGACGTCGTACGTGTTGACGGGAGAACACCACAGCTATAACCGTAAGGCCGGTGCCTTTGGCCGCGTCGTCCCCGATCACGACTTCGGACGCTGCGGTTGTGGAGCCTGGGAAGTCGCTGGACGCTGGTCCTTTATCGATCTCAACGACGGAAACATCGCCGGCGGCCGACTGAACGATCTGACGTTCGGAGTGAACTGGTACCTCAACAAATTCACGAAGTTCCAGTTCAACTACATCCACGCCTTTCTCGACGACCCGGTCGACGGCAACTCCAACACCGACGTCCTCGCCCTCCGCGCCCAACTCGACTTCTAAGCTGCCCGTAGCGAGTGCAATTGGTGGCGATGGCGGTTCTCGGTTCCCGCCTGCATCTATCGATGTTGCCATTCGGATTCTGCATTGCGAGCCTGACGCTTTGCGATCCGCAAGTCATCGATAATGACGCCGTCATCGAATCGTGCTGTCATCCCGAAATCTGGTCTGGTCGTTGCGGTGATGATGTGCGGGCATCGATCGGCATGCGCTTTCATCACATGAACAAGCGACATTGCCGTACAGTCGATGTTTCCAATTGACTGAATGCCGAACCCAGCTACCATCAACTGTTTCCAATGGTTGATGGATCTCCTCGACGGTTCGCAGATCTCCGAACACGTCGACGGGTCGGTCTCAAGGACTCAAAACACTCGTCTCTCGTACCGCAGGATGCGTCTTGATGATTGGCGAATCGCTGTGCCCCGTCTTGACATCGCACGAGCACCGGCAGTTGCTGAGCCACGCTAAGGCCGGCAGTCAACAAGCAATTCCGTGGGGGATGTTGACCCTGCTGATTGCCGTCGGGTTGACTGTTGCCAGCTATGGCGTGTTGCAGCTTGCAAACGCGGGAGCCATCGCGACAGGCGCCCTGTTGTTGGGATTTGCGATGTTGCTACTGCAAATCCTGATGCATGAATGCGCGCATGGGACTTGGAGCCGACATCGATTCGTCAATACCGCTGTCGGCTGTTTGATCGGACTCTGGGTCTTGACTCCTTACTTCAGTTTTCGCCGCGGCCATGTCGCGCACCATCTTCATGCAGGAACAGGTCATGATCCGACAGCGGCTCCACGCGGCAATCAACGTGGACGGCGCCTCGTCGAATGCCTCGTCGGATTGCGAGTGATTCCCATTCTGTATCTCGGTGGAGTCTACTGGCCATACTTGACGTTCGACGTTCGCTCGGAGGGCCGACGTTCGATGCGGCGACTTGCTCTGTACATGCTCAACCTGGGCGCGATTGTCGGCCTGCATGTCGCCTTGGCGTGGCACTTCGGGGCCGCACGCTATGCTTTGCTGCTGGCAAGTGCCTTCTGGGTCGCGGCCCTGCTGTACGAGTACTTGTTCACTCAGAATCAACACATTGGGTTGCTGCCCGATTCACTGCCGGAGAAAGTGTGTCATTCACGAGAGCAACATGGATTCTCACGATCGATCCGCCTCAGATGCGATGGGATGTTTCTCTACTTCAACCTGCATAAGGAGCACCACGTCTGCCCTCAATTGCCCTATCGATGTTTACCAAGTGTCCATGTCTGGCTGGAACAGCATCGCCCGGACATCCTGGCTTACACATCGAATGAACTGGGGCTACTGAGTCGACGACGGAATCTCCGCGTCTATTCGCCGACGACGGGCGACCATGACTCCTGACTTTGACTGGATTCTGAATTCGCCGCACACGTTGCCGGAGTGGCGGGACTTTCGATTTCAATCGATTCGGGAGATGCTCCGGAGTACGGATGAGAGCGAGAGACAATCAACGGTGCTGGCAGGCGTCGTCGGTGGGCAGGCAACTTCGATAACTCTTGCGGATTTGGAAACTGCACTGGGTATTGTCGGAAGCTGGCTTGAGGAGCATCACATCGCGCCCGGCTCGAGAGTGACGGTGCTCAGGCTGCCTTATGCTTCAGAATTGCTGGTGGCGGTCAACACAATCGCGCTGATGGCCCATGGCGTTTGCGTCGTCTTGCCGATGAATTGTCATCCCCCAGAAGTTCACGACGTGCTTCGTAGAACTGGTTGCCGACACGTATTGATGCCGGCCGAAGGCGAAGTGTTACAAGACCACGCAACTGCCTCGACTGCCCGCGGGATGATCTGCCGCGTGCTGGATGGCTGGGGACTTCGGCCTTTGCCGATCCCGATTGAACTGCCAGTCGATGCCACGTCGCGGAAGCAGTCTACTTCGATCCGGAGCGACGCTGGTGTCGATCGTGAATCCGTCATCCTCACGACATCTTCGTCGACCGGACCGCCGAAATTGGTGAGCTATACCGAACGCGCGCTGCTGACTGTCGCGGAGTCATGGCGCGCTGCTGGACTGTTTGATGCACGAGTCCTGGGTGGCACGTCGTTGTGTCCGCTGTTCTCGCATTCGATGGGGCTGCGTAACGTCCTGCATGCCATCTGGAACCGAAGGGTCACGCTGCTCATTCCCCCGGAGTGGATCGAAGAGGCGCCGCACCGAGCCGTTGAGCTTCTGCAGACATGGCCGCCGCAACACTTCACGGGGGGGCCGGCCCTCATCCATGCACTGGCGGAGTTGACGCGAACGATTCCCGAGGCACGCAAGGCCCTGCGATCATTGCATCTCATCGTTTCATCCGGCTCGCGTTGGGATACCCGCACCAAACACTGTTTCCCCAACGCACAACTGGCCAGTGCCTTCGGCATGACGGAGACACAGCAAGTGCTGTCGACACTTGTCACCACGGCAGATGCAGAGAACGCGGCAACAAGCGGTACGCTGGGGTGGCCACTCCCTGGAGTCGCTGCGGCCGTACAGTTCTCCGATGTCGCCCAGTCGATCGGGCGTCTGTTCATTAAGTCGGCCTTCAACGCGATCGGATACGTTGGCGAGCCGTCTTTCGCAGAATGGTTCGACACGGGCGATTGTGTACGCGTAAACGATAACGAAATCGAATACTGGGGCCGTGCGAACGACGACTTCGTAAATCTCGGCAGCGGACTGAAGGTCTCGTTGCACGAACTGGAATCGCGCTACAGCAGCGTGTTTGAGGAGTTCCCGGCAACTGTCTTCCAGCACAGTTCCGGACGCATGGGCGTCGTCGCCATCGTCTTCTGCGGCGAACGTAGTCCGGATTGTCCGAAGATGCAGACTCAGATTCGAGAGGGAGTTCAATCGCTGCACGAACGCATGCGGCTGGGCAAACAGGACTTTCACGTTCGTCACGAGCGACTGGCAGCCATCGGATTGATTGCCGGAAATCCACGTCGGGCCGGTCCCGGAAAGCTCGATCAACGCGATCTCGCCAACGAGCACCCGGCGGTACTCGATGCGCTGAACCGTGCGGCTGGTCGACATCCGCACGTCGTGGACATCGACGATCTCTGGCCAGGCGAGGATGCCTGGTACGAGCAACTTGCTCCTCACGTGGGGCAGTTGATGCAGGCGTTGAAACTCGACGTCGAATACATCTCCGGCGAAGGGGACCATCTCATGCGCAGGAGCGATCAGGGAACCCGTCGCGTCCTGGATCTGGTGGGTGGCTTCGGAGCGAATCTTCTGGGACACGGCCGCAAGGCTCTGCAAGACGTCGCAATCGACGCCGTGCAGAGCCTGCCGCTCCTCGATCAGGGATCGCGCCGCACCGCTGCCGCAGAACTGTCGCGAACGCTGTCGGCCCGCATCGGTATTATGACTGGCCGTCGCTATGTGTGCCTGTTGCATTCAACGGGGGCCGAAAGCGTCGAGGCGGCACTGAAGCATGCACTGTTCAAATGGCGGTCGCTGCTCAAGTCCTTCAGTCGGGAAATGACTCATGAGTTTGGGTCCGTCTGCTCCGAGCTCGTCCGCGAATGTCGGCAACACAATGAAAGATTGTTCAATGAAGTGGGCCCATTGATTGTCGCGCTGGAAGGGGGCTATCACGGCAAGACCACCGGTGCACTGCATGTCATGTCCGATCGGACACAACGAACGCCGTTTGACGCGATTCTCGGGGCCCGGGTGCACTTCGTGCCTCGATCGCAACTGATATCGCCGCAAGAATCGATTGCAGAGCTATACCGCAATGAAGTCCTGATGTTGCGCCGGCCCTTGCTTGGTCAGGACGGGTATGAGGTCGCCGAAATTTCCTTCTCGGCGATCATGGCGGCGATTGCCGAACCGGTGCAGGGAGAAGGGGGCATTTTCGAAGTCCCGCGAGACTGGCTCGTCGCCATCAAAGAGACAGGCATCCCGCTGATTCTCGACGAGATTCAATGCGGACTCGGGCGAACAGGCACGTTTCTGGCATCGAAGGGCGTGAACGCCGATTACTATCTCCTGGGAAAGTCGCTGGGCGGCGGCATCGCCAAGATCTCGGCAACGCTTGTCGATCGGACCGTGTACTGCGATGAGTTCGATCTACAAACCGGCGCGACGTTTTCCTCGGATTCATTCTCCTGCCGCGTTGCTCTGAAGACTCTTGAGTTGATCGATGCCGATGATGTTCCGTCGCGCGCCGCCAAACTTGGACGCACACTCGGTGAACGATTGATGGAACTACAGCAGTCCCATCCGCAAGTGATCCAAGCGATCCGAGGACGGGGCCTGATGTGGGGGATCGAACTGGAGATCCCTGAATCTGCGAATCGTTTGCTGAGGCAACTGCTCGCTGGGCGTTTCGGCTATTTCGTCGCGTCGTACCTGCTGCATTGGCACAACCTTCGCATTTTGCCAACCGTTTCGGCTCCCAACGTCTTACGAGTTGAGCCGTCGGCGTACTTGACTGCGGACGACATCGATCATCTTTGTCGTGGCCTGGATGACTTCTGCTTCCAGATCGAGTCCGACAACATTGCGGAACTTGTCCGACACCTGATGGCTCCGACAACGACAGACGGGAACCGCACAGCGATTACTTCCCGACCTGTCCTAACGAGCGATCGGCGTCAGTTCCGCTTCCCACATGAGGTGCCCGGCTCGGGAGCCCGTCGAGTTGGATTCGTCTTCAACCCGATCTATCCCGCCGACGAGTTGCTGGTCGAGATTCCGGATTTGATGGGGAAGTCGATCGCAGAGCGCATGGAGCTCGTCTGGCGGCTGCAAGTGCTGGCGGAGTTGAAACCTCTCGTATCGTTCTCGAAGAATCTCTTTGAAGGCCGTGTCTGGATGTGTGGCATCCTGCTGCCAGTGGCGCCGATGTTTCTGGACCATTGGAATCAACGGGGAGAGTTGGGATTTGTACGCCAGCGACTCGATGACGCACTCGACCTGGCGGTGAACCAGGGATGCGAGGCAGTTGTGTTCGGTGCTCAGACCAGTGTCGTGACGCGTGACGCAGCGACATTGCTCCCTCCCGACGGTGTTCAAGTCAGCTCGGGAAACACATTGACAGTCGCGGCAATGATCGAACAGATCGAAAAGGCCATCGAGAAGATCGACCTCGCACGCCATGGACGACTGGCGGTCGTTGGAGCGGCGGGGAATATCGGTTCGGCAATTGTTCGCTGGTACACCCAACGACACCGGTGGAGAGGCACGATCACAATGCTCGGCCGCCCCGGAACGAAGGATCGTCTCGAAGAGCTTGCCTCACAGATCCGGTCAAACACAACGGCGGAACATATTCGGACGACGGAGAATCGCGCCGAGCTAATTGACTGCGATGTGATTATCGTCGCCGTCTCGGGAACTGGATTCGTATTGGACGACGGTGACATTCGTTCTGATCATTCCGTCGTCGTGGCCGATGTCTCGCAACCGCGCGCCGTCTCTCTGACGCTTGCTCGAGATCGTCCGAACGCCACCATTGTCGGGGCCGGCCTCGTGAAACTGCCAGCCGATCCGACGTTTCGGCTGTCGCCTCATACACCTCCGGGGGCGTGTTTCGCGTGTGCCGCTGAAGCGCTCCTGCTGGGGCTCGAGCATACCACTTTCAATCTCCGCGGACCGATTGATCTCTATGCCGTCGAGACAATGCAGCGACTCGCGAAACGGCACGGTCTGATTTAGCGAGATAGCCGGACGAGTAACGTCGGTGATCCTGCGAACACACGACGACGCGCTACGCAGTGTCCAGCCTGTCACGAGAACAGGCCGATGCCCGGTGACTCCTCAAGCTGTGGTGCATCCGCTGTGGAATCGGGAACCAGGGCTTCGGAATACCCGCGTCTGGCTTGAAACAATCAAATGCTGGACCGGCAAGGATGCGGGACTCGCGCAGCGGCATCCTGCGAGAGCTCCCCCTGCTGTCCGAGCACATCCATGAGCGACCGCGACAGATCCTGCCGCCACGCCTGCACTCCACGTAGCAACACCTCTCGCGAGACGTAGCCATTCTGGAAAGCGAGAATGCCGAACAGGAGTTCTCGTTCAACGCGCATGTGGGCCTCTCACAAGGGGCATGAATTCGTGATCCTTAGTGCCCCAGACAGCATAGGAAAACGCACGAGTGTCCTAAAGCCGGGCGGAACAAGATCGGATGTCGCCAGGAGTCTTGCGTGGTCGAAATCGCACCGGCTCCATCGACCGAGGCACACTCTGCCGATACACCGGACCGGGTGGCCCCGGGGCGTTGCCGCCCCAGGGCTCCCACAGACCCGTACGTGCGCGTATTAGCGCATACGGTTCCTCAAATCATGGGTTCGCTGCGCGGACGTAGGTTGAGCGAGAAGTGCGAACGGGGATCAGCGGGAATCGCTGGAGGAGACGTTGAAACGGCTCCCAGGTCATCGAGCGCTGGCGATTGCGACGATTGAGCCACTTCCGCCAGCAGCGCCCGACCTCCCACCTGAAGCGAGAGAGCGCTCCTGAATTCCCCGTGACGCCGTAATACGCGTAGTGACCGCGCAGTTTCTCATTCAACTTCTGCTGTTGCTCCCTGAGCGACCAGTGCCGGTGATCCCGACACCACTCGTCAATGCTCCGCAGTGACCGGCTGAAGCGGTCGGAGGCCGTCTTCTGTTTGACAACCCAATAGCCCCGCTGAGATCGACCCCAGTAGTGAGTGAAACCCAGCAGGTCAAACGTGCCGGGACGATTGGCTCGTGGTCCATCGCCGTCACGTGCCCGCCGAGGCGGGGGACGGAATGGGACGAGCTTCGTCTTGGTGGGATGGATTGTCAGCCCGAACCTTCCGAATCGTTTTGGCACGACATCCAGGACGCGCTGCGCATCCTGTTTATCGGAGAAGCCGATCACGAAATCATCCGCATAGCGGACGAGGAAGGCACGACCCCGCATTCGCGGTTTCACATCCTGTTCGAACCACAGGTCCAGCACGTAGTGCAGGAACACGTTCGAGAGGATCGGGGAAACCACTCCGCCCTGGGGCGTTCCGGCATCAGGGAAGCAGACGCTCCCGTCCTCCATCACGCCCGCACTCAGCCATTTGTCGATCAGGCGCAGCAACACGCCGTCGCGTACCCGAAGCCGGAGAAACTCCCGCAGGTGGCCGTGGTCCAGATTGTCGAAGAACTTCCGGATGTCCACTTCAAGAACCCAACCACCCCGACAGTTCATCAACTGGTCTCGGAACGAATCCAACGCCTGGTGCGCCGATCGTCCGGGGCGGAAGCCATACGAACAGTCCAGAAAGTCCTGCTCGTAGATCGGCTCCAGCACCATGACGACCGCCCGCTGGAGGACCTTGTCCTCCAGCGTGGGAATTCCGATCGGGCGAGTCTCATTGGTCGAGCCGCCCTTCGGGATGTGCACGCGCCGCACGGGCGGAGCGCGGTACGTGCCGGACTTCGCGCGGTCGAGCAGGCGCTGCAGGTTGCCCTCCAGATCCTGTTCATATTCCTCCGCGGTCACTCCGTCCACGCCCACAGCGCCAGCCTTGCGGGTGCGTCGGTACGCTTCCTTCAGCCAGTCGATGTCGATCAGGTAGGCCAGCGAAGTGAACGCCATCTGCGGCGACTGTTTCGCCAACTCTGCTATCCGCTCCCGTTTCGTGGACACGCTGGTCGAATTTCGAGGCATTCGTCGTGTTTCTCAAGAGCGGTTCCATGATTCGACGTCTCGCTTCCCTCCACTGGCTCCGGCCGGGGGGCCGTTCGCCAGCTTCTCCGGTACTATCAAGACGCTATGACTTCCCGCCGTCCCTCCCGCCGCACTTCGTGACCTTCGTTTGGCGGTACCTCAATGCTCACTCGTTCTATTCGCTCCCGAGCGGACGAGTGTGCCGCTCAGGCCTGGATTTGTTCACCCGGTCTCTCCAGCCGGGATCTCATTGAGGAGACGACAGGATCTCCCAAGTTCCTGGGGAACCTCAATTGTCCGTTTGCCATGTTCCAATCCGACTCCGGCAGGACTGCTCGCACCAGACCATCTCGGTGCGGCAGCGTGGCCCCTGGACGATCAACTGCAAAGGCTCCCGCGAAAGGTCTTTCGAAGCTCTATAGCATGGCTTTCGGACTCGCTGTCTACGCTTCGCCGGACGCGTTGCCACGCACGACGCAAGACTCGCTCCCGGCCGCTGGTCAGGCGCTACCGGACGGGCTTCTCACCCGCAAGGTTCCAAAGAAAGGTTTCCGATCTGCGTTCTACATCTCATCCCCCTTTCCCAAGCTTTGCTTGGCACAATGATCGACACCGAAGCACGAAACGCATCGAACATGAATCTGTCCGTCGTACCGACCGAAGCGGCTATGCGAACCTGATTACTCATCCAGCCTGCGCCGACGTGTTGGCATAAATGACAGAACAATTGGAGCATCGGAATCGACCGAGCTGTTCGATATCATTCCCAAGATGCCTCTCCAACAGAATTGATCGCGACATGGAAACGACCATGCGACTGCTCTCCATGATCTTTACGATCCTGCTGCTGCAGATGTCTGATGCGTCGAAGACAACGTCGCTTGCGGCAGACGTTGGTCGTCCCAATATCGTCTTCATTCTGGCCGACGATCTCGGCTACGGTGATGTCGGCTGCTACAACCCAGAATCGCGAGTGCCCACTCCGCGACTCGATGCGCTAGCCGCCGAGGGCATGCGGTTGACCGATGCCCACAGTCCATCCACCGTCTGCACTCCATCGCGGTACAGCATCCTGACAGGGAGGATGTGCTTCCGGACCGGATTCCGAGGCGTGTTCACGGGTGTTGATGGACCACTGATCGAAACAGGTCGCATGACAGTTGCTGACCTGTTAAGGCAGCATGGTTATGCCACCGCCTGCGTCGGCAAGTGGCATGTCGGCATGACGTTCTTCAATCAAGACGGCGCACCCGTGGCCCCGCGCGGGGGTGGGCTGGACAAAGTCCGCGAAGTCGATTTCTCCAAGTCCATAAGCGATGGACCGTGCGACCTCGGATTCGACAGATTCTTTGGGACAGTCTGTTGCCCGACGACCGACTGGCTGTACGCCTACATCGAAGACGATCATGTCGTTGGAGTGCCGTCCAATCTCATCGCACCGGAAACGACCGACTGGTTGCAGTACGAACACTTCCGAACAGGCCTGCGCACTCCGGAGTTTGAGTTTCGTGCAGTGGACGAAGTGTTCCTCGCACATTCCATCGCGTTTCTGGAACAGCATGTCGATGAGCATCCCGATCAGCCATTCTTCCTCTACCACGCGACACAGGCCGTGCATCTTCCGGCTCTTCCGGCTGAGGAATTCGTGGGGGTGACCACAGCCGGGCCTTTGGGGGATTTCATCTTTCAATTCGATGACGTCGTCGGACGAATTCTCGACACACTGGAGTGCCTGGATGTCGCGGAGCAGACACTGGTAATTGTCACGAGTGACAACGGACCGGAAATCATCGCGGTCCGTATGCGCGAGGAGTCTGGTCACGACAGCGCCCGGCCGTGGCGCGGGCTAAAGCGCGACAACTGGGAAGGGGGGCATCGCGTGCCATTCATCGCGCGATGGCCGGGCATGATCGCGCCCGGAACTGTTTCGGATCAGACAGTGTGTTTGTGTGACTTGATGGCGACACTCGCAGACATCCTCGGCGTGGATTTGCCCGAGGACGCCGGCGAGGACAGCTACAGCCTGTTACCCATCCTGACGGGTGAACAGACCGCTGCGTCGCTCCGCGACTTCACACTCCATCAAACGATTTCGAACGAGCTGTCGATTCGTCGCGGCCCCTGGAAGTTTCTCGACCACCAAGGTTCAGGGGGCAACAACTACGACAGCGAATTGCTGCGCCCTTTGAACATCACGGATCCCAATGACGATGCGCCTGGGCAGCTGTATCACCTCGGCCACGATCCGGGGGAGACGTACAACCTCTATCACGAACATCCCGAGATCGTTGCAGAACTCCATGGACTGCTTCAGCGAGCCAGAGCAAATGGCCGCAACGCCCCGTGAACATCACGTCTTCTGTCCGATGCGACCTGCAATCTGGGGTTGTTTGGCCAGTGTCGTTTACGGATCTCATTAGTGAAAGATCGCGGCTCGCAAGTTCGAAGCCGTGAAAACGTGTATGTAGCAACGGCCAATGCTCACCACCGATGTATGTGGAGAGTTGACCGGTGCAGGGGCGGCAGCCCGTTGCCCCAGATCGTTCTCATTCAGGGGATCGGACGACAAGCTCTAAACGATTTCCCCTGCCTGAACCTCAGGGTTGGCTAGTTCTTCATGATGCGTAGTCTTTGCATTAGGGTTGTCGCGCCGCTGTTAAGCAGTTCTAACGCTTGGAAAGGCGGCCGTGCAGTTCACAGGATCAGAGACTTTGAGGCTTGAAATGCTGTGAAGCGATTGCTTGGGCGTACAAGACTTATCGACGAAAACGCGTCTTGAACAGTGAGACGCGGAATGCTGAAAGCAACGTCGCAGCAACAGGCTGCGTTGAGAGAGTCTCGAAAGGTCTCTGATTCTATTTTAGGCTGGCCGTCCCTTACGGAGAGGGGCAGCGTGAGTGTCCGACGCATTGCAGGAATGGCACCTTTCGGTCTTGTTATGATGCGGGCGACCACTTCAAAGGTCATGTCATCCTTGTTTGCGACAATGACGAGACTGGCAAGCTCGATTCGCATATCGCGGGGCGAGATTGGTTCGAGATCGAATCGACATCGGTCCCCTAGACGACATCGATCGGTTACACTCGCCCAACAAGTTCACGACACCCATTAACGGATCGCGCGAATGAAACCACTCAAGTCGAACCGTCGTACTTTTCTCACGCAAGCTGCCGCCGGGGCCGTCCTCGCTCCGACGATCATTACGCATGCCTTGAACGGGGATGATGCTCCCAGCGAGCGCATTCGTATCGGAGTGATTGGTGTCGGCAAGATGGGAGGCGGACATCTGGGCAAGTTCCTGGGGAACGATCGCGTGCAGGTCGTCGGCATTTGTGATGTCGTGCAAGAACGCATCGACGATGCCATGGGGCGGGTGGAACGTCGGTCGGCAGAGCGGTCGGAGTCGTTCGACTGCCAGGCTCATCGCGATTTTCGCGAAGTGCTTGATCGCGACGATATCGATGCCGTTCTCATTGCCACGCCCGATCATTGGCATGCGATTCCCTGCATCCTTGCGGCTCAGGCAGGCAAGGACATCTATTGCGAGAAACCCCTCACGCACAACATTGTCGAAGGCCGCAAGCTGGTGGAGGCCGTTGATCAGAACAACGTCATCTTTCAGACCGGCAGTCAGCAGCGCAGCGAATTCGGCGGACTCTTTCGCAAGGCGGTTGAGTACATCCGCAATGGCAAGATCGGCGATGTGATGACGGTCACCGTTGGCGTCGGCGGCCCGCCCGCACCGTGTGACCTGCCGGCGGAAGATATCCCCGAAGGGACCGACTGGGAAATGTGGCTCGGACCGGCACCTGAGAGGCCGTTCAATCAGGTGCTGTGCCCACTCGGTGTCCACAATCACTTCCCCGCGTGGCGAAGTTACGAGGAGTATGCCGGTGGTGCGCTGGCGGACATCGGGGCCCATCACTTTGATATCGCCCAATGGGCACTCAGCATGGATGACAGCGGCCCCGTGAAGATCGAACCTCCGGTCGAAGGAGGCTCGGGCTTACGGATGACCTATGCGAACGGCATCACGATGTATCACGGCGGGCCTAGCGGCTGCACGTTCGTCGGTACGAACGGGATGATCTACGTCGATCGTGGCAAGATCTTCAGCGAGCCGACTTCAATCCTGGAAGAAGCGTTGCCGGAAGATGCGTTCCATGTGATTTCCAGCGACGACCATCATCGTAACTGGCTCGACTGCATCGTCAGTCGCGAGACTCCGATTTGCAGTGCCGAAATTGGCCATCGTTCCGCGAGCATCTGCCATCTCGCCAACATCGGCTACAAACTGCGGCGCACTCTCAATTGGGATCCCGCAGCCGAACAGTTCGCGGACGATGCCGAAGCCAATGGCCTGCTCTGGCGCGAGCCGCGCAGCCCGTGGAACATCATTTGATTCGAAACTGAGAACCTACATCCCCAGCCAGATCAATCTCCCGGTCGATGCATCGCGAATGCGAAACTCGATTGCCGGCAGGCACGTTGCCGACGCGGCTGGAGTCAGCGACTTGCCAGGAGTTTGCAATTGTTGCCACCCCTCGACGTTCTGAGTATCGCGATCTCGATTCGTGATCGTGATTTCCCAGGTGACGGGTTGTGACGCCGGCGCTAACGCCGCGATATCGAGACATCGTGCCTCGTGCCGATCCATGGGCGACAGGGAAACTTCGCTCCCTCCGATCGTCCACGCGACATCGCATTCTCCAGAAGTCGGGATGAAGAGCGAGCCGACCGTGTTGTCGTGCATCAGACTTTCATACAGCCTCGCCTGCAATTCGACAGGGACTTCGATTCGAATCGTGACCGTTTCTTCATTGGGTAGCTCCAGGGCATGCTGCATATCCCAGAATCCGGTCTGTTGACACGGGAGGCGGAATGAAATCTCCGTCACTGCCAACATCAACATCAGCCCGCCGATCACGCCCACCTGACGCCTGGCAGGATTGTCGATGACGGCGCTCAACAACAGGCAGACTCCGAGCATGAAGACCAGGCGCGAGAGATACGCCAGGATTCGTGATCGCCGCTCGACGGGAACGCTTGCAGGCACACGGTAGGCGTGAGTCGTCTCGGCAGTCCCGGTCCCGCGATAGAAAGCGGGGACTTCATCTTGACCCGTCAGGCTGACGACATTGGGTTCACTGTACTGCATCAACGCGCTTCCTTGGTCCCAGCCGTACAGGTAAGTGAAAGCTGGGCCTGGATAACCTGCCAGCCATGCCATACTCCAGGCCAACTGAGTCGCCAGGACGACGCCCACTGCAATCGCACCGGTCCAGCGAGGCAATCGCCGAGCACGCAGCGCCATCGCCAAAATTCGGCCTGCAGCCATGAACCACAGACAACTGCTACCGTAGACAATGTAGCCTCGGGCCGACGCCGCAGGCGCGAACAACGTGCAGGCCAGCACTGGAGCAGCGACCGCTGACAGAACGAACATCCTCTTGCCGCGATCGATTGTACAGCACAATCCCACCGCTCCCAGCAACAACAGCAGTGGAGATTCCATCGCGGTGATGGCCTCGAGCATCGTCGCAACAATCTGGATGACGAAGTTCCCGATACCGGCCTCCGCAGCCTCCTTCCACAGCGAGAGCGCACGCCGCAAGTAGTCCCCCTCGACGTCGAGCAGATTGATTCCGAGCGGGAAGGATGCAGCGCCAGATTGGCGCGAACGCTCCCGCGACGAGCAGGCCTGCCGCCAGATGACGCCAGCGTTGCCGACGGACTCCGCAGACCACGTAGACCAGTGCGAGCATCAGCCAGACGTTGTAGATCAGGCTCACGAGGCCCAAGTATGTTGCGAATGCGAGATGCACACGCCAAGGACGGCGCTGAGTCAACATCTTCGATTCGACTAGCATCGTCAGCCCGATCGCGTAGAGGGCGAATGACACCAGATGTGGCGTGGCGGCGTTCCAGTGAAGCGAGAATCCGATCCCGGCAGCAGCGAGCATCGTGGCGAGGCAGCAGGCGAAATCGTCCCGGTAGAATCTCGCCGTCAATCGCCAGACGCATGTCAGGCATGCCAGCGAGGCCATGATGTTCAGCGCGATCAAGCTGTTGGGTGGATGCAACCAGGGAAAGAGTGTCGCCGCCAGCCATGCGTATCCGGCTCGCAAGAAGCGAAAGTTGTTGTCCTCCGCACAGCTCCGCGAAACCAGTTCTCCTGTTCGATCGCAGGCAACGTCTCGCTCATCACTGGCGAGCCGTCGACCATGTACGCGAAGCCCCAGAGTGTGTTCATCTGGTTGGCTGGCACGAACGGCAGTGTAGTAGAGAAACCCCGTGCGGCCTGGAGGCGTCAACGTCAGGTGTACCAGCATGACGACAACCGTCCACGCACCAGCAAGTGCCAGCAACCAGCGCCGTGAACGAAACTCGACGGTCGGTACTTGGACGGAGGTCGGATCGCTCCTCAGCGTTGGTTGCCGGCGTTCCAACCATCGACAAAAGTAGACCACGCCTCCCGCGACGACCGGTGTGAGCAGGTACAACGCGGCATTCATTCGTTGAACTGCAACGGGAATCGCGTTCCAGCTTTTTTTAAACGTCTCCCACCAGCCGACGTTGGCAGGCAACTCGGCCCCGGACAGTTGAGCCACAATGCCCCCCAAGTCCCACGCGAGCCACTTTCCCAACAGGACGGCGGCTGCGGCAAAGAAGAGCGGTATCAACACGGCGCTTTTGCCGCTCAGGCGTCCCGCGGTTTGTATCACCAGCGGCGTTATCGTTGCTGTCAGCAGGCAAGGAAAGAGATCGATCAACTCACCCTTGACCGCCTGTCCCAGGAAGACGAGTCCGCACAAGGCAACGCACCCGAAGCCTGCCACGATTGCGAGTAATACCGAGGTCTGCGCGGAGCCGGACGAATCGACATTCCGTTCGGTAACTTTCTGACTCGCACTTTGCAGCGGTTCGATCATCAAGACTCATGAGTGCAGGACTCGACGGCGTGAATTTGCGACAAACTATCCGCTTCGCGCGCCGTGGAGAAGCGACCGGCCTGTCGCTGTTATCGGTTCGTAGGGTGGCGTAGACTTGGCACGCCCCATGGATTCATTGAGGAGACACGATGTTCGCGAGATTACGACTGCTTTGCCCGCTGCTAGCCGGTCTCTTCGGACTTTGCGTCCCAACTTTCGTTGTCGTGGCCGATGACCGGCCCAACGTCATCGTCATTCTTGCCGACGATCTGGGATATGGCGATCTCGCCTGCTGCGGGGCGGACGATATGCGAACGCCGCATATCGACCGGTTGATGGCCGAGGGAATGCGGTTCGCTGAATTCTATGCCAACTGTCCGGTATGCTCACCGACACGGGCCGCATTGTTAACCGGATGTTATCCCGACAATGTTGGCGTGCCAGGAGTGATTCGCACGCATGCCGACAACAACTGGGGATACCTGTCGCCGACGGCTCTCATGCTGCCCGATCTGTTGCGAAACGCAGGCTATCGCACCGGCATCGTCGGCAAATGGCATCTGGGTCTCGAGTCGCCGAGCACTCCCAACGAGCGAGGGTTCGATCACTTTCATGGCTTCCTCGGCGACATGATGGATGATTATTACAACCATCGTCGGCACGACATCAACTACATGCGGCTCAACGATGCTGAAATCGACCCCGAGGGGCACGCGACCGACTTGTTTTCGCAGTGGGCGTGCGACTTCATCGCATCGAGCGAGGCGGACCAACCCTTCTTTCTCTATCTGGCTTACAACGCTCCGCACACTCCGATACAGCCGCCGGAAGAATGGGTGGCACGTGTGCGGGCGCGCGAACCAGGTATCAGCGAGCGCCGCGCGAAGCTGGTGGCTCTGATCGAACATATGGATGCCGGCATCGGTCAAGTGCTGGAGTGCCTGGAGCAGCAAGGACTGAAAGACTCGACGATCATCGTCTTTACCTCAGACAACGGCGGTCAGTTGGATGTTGGTGCCAACAATGGCCCGCTGCGGGATGGAAAGGGAACCGTCTATGAAGGTGGTCTCAAAGTCCCTGCATGCATTCGCTGGCCGGGGTATGTCGACGCCGGCACAACCACCGAACTGCGGGCCATGACGATGGACATCTATCCGACGCTGCTTGATGCCGTAGGTGCGGAGTATCCGGAGACGATTGACGGCGTCAGCTTTCTGCCAACCTTGTTGGGCGGACAACAAGACGAATTGCGGGAACTGTGGTTCTTCCGTCGCCGTGAAGGGGGCGCACAGTTCATGGGCAAGACCATCGAGGCCGTTCGCATGGGAGACTGGAAGCTGCTGCAGAACAGCCCGTTTACGCCGATGGAGTTGTACAATCTTGCCAGCGATCCGCTGGAGCAGAACAACCTGATCGACAGCGAACGGCAGGTCTTCAACCAGCTCTCGGCGGCGTTGCGGCGACAGATTCAACAGTACGGCAGCGTCCCCTGGCAGCAAAATAGCGAGTGACCGCCAGCCATGCCCGACTGGTCCTACCAGACAGTGTTTCGACCGATCTTCATGCGAATGTCGCCAGGGTCGGCTCGAGACTTTGCGCTGTCATGCATGGGGAGGCTCGCACGGCTACCCCTGGGAACGTGGATCATTTCCTTCCTGGGACACATGCGTGCTGATGATCGACTGAGCCTCGATGTAGATGAGGTTCATTTTCCATCGCAAGTTGGATTGAGTCACAGGTTCGACCCCCAGCTGCTGGCCACTCGAGCCTTGGAGACGTTTGGCGTTGGCTTCATCGAGATTGGCCCGCTGACCGCCGATGCGATCCCGCGTGGAGCGATTGAAGTCGACCAGTCTCAAGAGTCGATCACGCTGCATCAGCCCAACGAGAATTCAGGCGTCGCGGAGGCCGCCCGGCGGCTAGAAAGAATGGGGCGTGTCCCGTTGCTGATGCATCTGTCATCGCAGGAAGCAGGAAGTGACGAACTGCTGGCGTCTGCGAGAACGGGATTGTCGATCATCGGCGACCAGTTGTCGGGTTTCATTTTGACACCGCCCGAGGGTTCGATTGAAGAGACGATCGCGGCAGTTCGCGAACTGCGAGCGCTGGTGACAGTCGACCGCTCTCGGCTGCTCATCGTCTCGGTGAAAGTCTCACGCCTGGAATCTGTGCTTCCCTTGCTGGCTCAATTGGCTCGCGAGAACATCTGATCGACTGAGTCGCATCCGAATGGGCCCAAATCGGCGGAAGGCGGGACGATCACAATCCGGAAGCCTGCTTTACACGGCATGCTGATGGCGATTCGTGAAACGAGGACCGCAATGGGGGCGGATGCCATCGTCATGGCCAACGGCGGCGTGCATGAGCCGGGCCGCGCACTCGA
>CALOES010000001.1:0-234938 GCA_942492405.1 uncultured Planctomycetaceae bacterium | reverse complement strand
CTAAAAAGAAGGCATCGGGCTTTGTGCTGTCCGCAGCGATTCGCGAGGTCCTCGAGCAGGACCCGAACCTGAAGGCGACCGAAGTCATCGCGGCGGTCAGGAAGAAGTATCCGCGCGAGAAGATCAATGAGGCCAGTGCGAAAGTGGCGTTCTCGAACGAGCGCAAGAAACTCGGCATCTCCAAGGGCCGCCGCCGCAAGGTCCGCAAGCCGCGTGCAGCGGTTTTGGCGAAGTCCGACTCGGGCGATGAAACTCGATGTCCTGCAGGCGGCTAAAAACCTGCTCGCCGCCGCGGGGTCGTCTGATGATGCAATCGCCGCCATCAAGCAGGTGGGGAGCCTGCAGCTGAAGTAACGTGCGTCTCACCGCGATGATGAGTGTTGGTCAGACGGCAGCCTCGCCAGCCGCATCCGAGAGTCTGGTCGGCAACGATTGCTGCCGTCGATGCGAAACTCCGCCGACCGCCTCAAAGATGTCGGACCGCAAGCTCTGGCCAATGGCGCTGGAGATACTCGGCCACCAAGCGGCGATGGCAGAAGTCGGGCTCGTGCTCACTGCACAGCAGGCAAGCTCCTGCGAATCGCTCCCGCGTGTCATGATCGGCCGGAGCACGCTCGGTGAGCAGGGCATCGAACTCTCGCTGATATTCGGCCCATGTCATGACGCCCTGCTTGTAGGGCTTGAGGATCTCTGCCGTCGGTGCGAGTCCAAGATCGTGCTCGTACTCGATGCCCGTGATGGTTCGCAGGAAGTATGCGAGATCCTTTTGCTTCGTGAACGCCGCGAGTTGCGACCGGTTGTTGAGCCGTGTGTCGATCACTGTCCGGACACCGGCCTGCTGCAGCGTGTCGAAGAAGTTCTCGGCCGAGCGTTGCGTGAACCCGATCGTGAACAGTGCGAGTGGTGTGTGGTGTGACGGTTTTTGTTCGCTCATGGGTGTCTCGGCTTTATTTCTGACAGTGAAAGAACTCATATCGGTGTCTGGAATCAATGAGCCAAGGGGGGATCGGGAGCAGTGACGGGCCGCGGGTGCGTTGGATTCTCGGCCGCACGCGATGGCTGACCCGGCTGTTGAAGCGCGGCCGATCTCACATCCTGCAACAGTCGGGCTGATTCCGCGAAGCGTTTCGACGCCGATTGGTGCCGCTCGTCCCAGAACCGGGCGTCCCCCTTGCGGGCCAGCGGAGCCCGACTTCCGTTCAGGCCCAGGCGGGTCACCTCGACCTGCAGCATCGTCAGCATCAGATGGTCGATCAGCAGTTTCTCAAGCGCTGTGCCGTCCCCCTCGGCCTCGAGTTGACGACCGTGTGCCTGGAGGTGTTCGCGGATCGCTTCGCGGGCGAGCGCATCCTGAGGCGCGAGCAGACCGAGCAACGTCTCACGGCCGGCCGCCAGGATGTCTCCCGTCTGATGCCAGAGTTCCGGGTGTTCCCGGAGGACGTCGCGCAGCTTCGCCAATGCCGCTTCGTCGCCGCCGTTCGCGCGGGCACGCAACCGTGCGACGTAGTCCCAGGTGAGCTCGCCCGGCTGCTGTTCCGGCAACTCCGTACGCGATGTCATTGGCACGATCATGTTCAACTTCCCTTGGTACAGACAGAAGCCCTGCAGCAGCACCTCCACGCGGAAATGCCTCCGCACACGCGTTGCGAGTCGGCGGAGTTGCGCGTCGAGCTCACGGTACTTCCGTATCTCCTCGCGAATCTTGGCCCGGACTTCCTGCAGCTGTTCGAGTTCCTGCTGGTGGAACAACGCGATCAGCCTGGCGATGGGGTCGCGGCTTGAGCCCACGTAGCGTTTCTTCGCTCGTGGCCGCAGACGATCGCTGAAGTAGTAGTAGGTGGCGGCTGAATTGCGGCGTTTTTCGAAGGGCATGCATCACCTTGTGCGGGGTTCGTCGTTGTTTCAGGGCGGCCGGTGTGGAAGTGAAGTTGACCACTTTCGGGCCGCGGATTTACGCGATCTGAAGGATGCGGGTGTCCGGTTGCGGCTGCGCGGGGCGCCGACGGAAGAATTGCGACGGTGAATACGCACACCGACGCAACTCTTCGCGCGGCAACGGAGCCGATTGCAGGCAAACGGTGGCCCATTCCGTGATGCTGGAACAAATTGTCTGTGGAAATTGGGACGAGCCGGGCGTTCTGGACAGGAATTCGAGGTGTTCGAGCGCCCGTTCGCCCACTTTTTCAGCGCCGTCCAGCTGGTGGTGGGCGATCCGCAGCTCGATCGTCCGCTTCTGTGACTCCGTGAGCTGGGCGCCCACGATGCCGCCCGATCGGAGGTAATGGAGCCACAATGCAAGGGCCTCGGGTCCGAACTGCCACGCGTCCCATCGCGCGAAACGCCACTCGGGTGGTTCCTCCTTGCGGTTCGCACCGAGGACGACGTCGATCAGGTAGATGTGGGCCCGCAGACTGCGTCGCACATCAAAGAACAGATCCTGGTAGGCCTGCACCGTGGGGGCGAATGCCTCCATGGCATCCCCGGCCGCCACATCACTCTGTCCCGCCAGGATCCGCGACTCCAGTTCCAGTCGCCGCAGCGTGGCGCTGTTCCACAGCGCTTCGGCTTCCGACACAAAGGCGAACTTCTGCAGCGTCACCTCCCGCGCATGGCGTGTCACCGAACGCAGCTGCTCACGCAAATACTGCACGGCCACCCCTGTCTCGTCATCGTCGCGCTTGCGCGAGTAATACCGTCCGGCCGTGACGAGATCGTGCGCCCGCTGCCATCTCCAATCCGGCGGGCGGAAGGGATTCTTGGCCTGCTGCTGGTTCCAGGGTATTCGTCGTCGGGGCATACTGGGCTCCTGCCGGGGGACGCGGTTGCGTCCCCTCAAAATCCGGGGAAGTCAGAGAAGACATCCTGCGTGTCGAACGGTTCGAAGGTGTGAGAGCGCTGCGGCGTGTGTGCCGCAGGCGGTGGCTGGCGTCCGACGGCCCGCGGCTGGCGCTGGCGCCGTTTGCGTTGGCGATCGGGGTGGAAACCGAGCTTGATCAGCCGCGCGCGAATGGCGGGTTCCGATCGCCCGAAGTCCTTCGCGAGCTCTGTGAGGGGGATGCCCCTCCTGAAACGCGCGACGAGTCCCTCTTCCTCGTGTTCGGTCCACGGGTAGAACGCGCTGGGATGCTTCTCTCGGATTTCCCAGACTCCACGGGCTTCGAGTCGCACCAGGTGCACGGCGCGGCAGTACGCCCGATGCAGCTCCTCGATCACGTCCTGATCGACCGTGACCGTGGCCAGGCTGCCATTCGCGGCACAGGTGATGCTCAACTCGTGGTGCCGCGCGTCGCGTCCCAGGACATCGAACGTGATCGTCCCCGCGCCAAGCGTGAGGGTCTCGGATTGCGTGATGGTATTCACAAGATCTGACATGTCTTCCTCTGCGGTCATTGCATCCTTGCCTCAGGGCTTCAAGGGGTCATGCAGTACGCGCGGGGCCTCCTGCCACGCGAAGTTCCATTTTCGATCAAGTGGGATCTCGCGCGCAAGACCAGTTTCCTCCGCGGCCTGGTTTCGGGCAGACAGAAACGCGGGCCTCCGAGTCAAAACAACGGGTCCGGATGCGAACGTCTCTCCGCTCGTTCCCGCGGATGCGCCTCCGTCGGGTAGACAGGGGATGCGTGTCCGGCAGCCACTCGTGCGTCTTGAAATGCTGGGAACGCATTTCGATGACGGGGGAGGCCGAGGATGTTCATGCGCGCCACGACTGCGCTTCTGCTTCTGTCGAGCGAAATCGCCACGCGCTCGGGAGACGCTCCATTGAGGATTGCGTTTCGGACGTGATCATCCTCGGCAGGGGACCAGCGTTCATAGGATCTCGGATGCGTCAGACGTGAACTCGGTCTGACGGCTTTGGCGACGCGGAGGTAGGCCCGATGAAATGTCTCGATGTCCGCGTCACTGATCGTGAGGACATGATTCACGGCGGAATCGCCCGTGGCGCGAGTGATACGCAGGCTCCGGTTCCCGCTGGGATGCTGCAGGGCCGAGAGAATGAACGTACCGAAGCGAGTTCGTAACGTTTCGGAGTGCACGAGGGCATCCATTGCGATGGGAGTCATGATAAAAATCCTTTCAATAAGTTTTCCATTTCACGCGATGTCCCCAGGGAGGGATCAACGAGTCTCTATTCTCAGGCATCCGTACAACCCGCGCAATACCAATTCCCTTGCGTCGTCGAAATGCGTGTGATCGGCTGGCCGTGGTCCGTGCCTCACTTCGGTTGGCGTTCTGACTCGCCGGTGTTGTTTACGATCGGATTCACAAAGAAGTCCGCTCAGGAATTCTTCACCATGTTACGGGGGGGCGGCGGCCGCACAGTGATTGACACGCGCCTGAACAATCGGTCGCAGCTGGCAAGCTGCGCCACGCATCGGGATTTGGAGTATTCCCTACACGACATTGCTGGAATCAACTACGACCACGAATCGCAGGAGTCCGGAAGGAGCACTCTCTCTTGTGTGACCATAGACGGTGCCAAGGGATACCCCGCCCCCCCGCCGGAGCGGCGGACGGCGGGATTCACACCCCATCGGCTCAATGGGAATGTCACGCCGAAGTTGTCGGCTAGAAGCCACTGAACTCATCCTCGAAACCCCTTGAACTCCGTTGCGATGAGCCTGACGGGTGATCCAGCTCGCTCTTCGGTGCCGTGCGACGCTTTCTCGTGCGAGATTGCGTGGGCTCGCGCCGTGCGGCAGGCTGCGGAGTCGACGAGTTGCGGAGTGAGTCCACTTCAATTCCCAGCTTTAACAGTTGGCCATTGATCCCTGCTGGTGATCGCCCCATCTGACGAACGATCTCTTGGAGGCTGGTCTTGTTCGCATGCAATTCCTGCAGCTGCTGGCTCTCCTTGTCGGTCCAGGGGTAATACGCGTTCGGATACTGTTCGCGCATTTCCCAAACAGGCCAGCAGCTCCCGTCGAACAGCTTGGGCGGCACGGCAATAGGCACGATGGAATTCCTCCAGATCCTCGTTGGGAATGACCAGAATATCGACAAATCCATTGTTCGGTGCTTGGCACGCAATTTCCAACGTCCGCCGCCCGTCCGCAAACTCATACACATGGAACGTGAACGTCCCGTGCGTTGTCTGCAGCTCTTCAAAATACACCGTCTCAGAAACCAGCAACATTTCAACAAACTCCTAAACAACGAACTACTCCATTCAAACGACGGCGCTCCCTCACTGAGTACATGGCACTCGGTTCACATGCCGAATTCCATCGCCTCCATTCTGTACGATGCGCGCAAAGTTGCGCAAGGGGAATCTGGGAAAAAGCCTAAGTCCGCCGTCTCGACGCGATGTGGACAGGTGGGCAAGTGTCGCCCAGAGAACTGGTCGTGCGCGCTGCCGAGCAACCCACTAAGATCTGGTGAGGTCTCCCGTCGTCCTGGAGAACGTGCCCCAACGAGGAATGATTCATGAAGTCCGCAAGTCTCGCATCACCATCGAATGCTTCCGCAGCTGCCACCGACGATCTTCGGCCAGACGACATCGGTTTTCTTCCGCGGGTCCTGTGTGGCGACTGTCGCGAGCTCGTGCCGACACTGGGGCAATTCTCGTTCGTCTTTGCCGATCCCCCGTTCAACATCGGGCATCCTTACGCCGGGTACCGCGATCGCCGGGACGACTACGAGTCGTTTATCGACGAATGCATCGCCGTCTGCTGGGATGCCTGCGACGGCGTACTGATATTGCACGGCCCTGATTCCCTGGCCGAGCAGTATCTGGTCGCAGCACGACGCCTGCAGATGCGGCGGATCGCCTGGGTGAATTGGCATTACCGGTTCGGGCAATGCCAGCGTGCGAGTTGGATCGACGCCCGCTGCCACTGTCTGGTCTTCGCCAAACACAGCGACTGGACCTGGAATCCCCAGGACGTTCTCGTGCCGTCGGATCGCGTCGCGTATGGGGACCGCCGCATTCATGAGACCGAGCATGGGGGGCTGCGACTGCCCGGCACGGTCTGGGGCGTCCCGAGCGATGGTCCCTATTGGGGGCGCGTGCAAGGGAACAGCCACGAACGCTGGCAACGCCATCCCAATCAGCTGCCCGAGGTCTATCTCGAGCGGCTGTTGCGGGCTTACACCCATCCGGGGGACCGCGTGCTCGATCCGTTCGCCGGTTCGGGAACCACGGCGGTCGTGGCCGCAGCGCTGGGACGGCCATGCGTCACGATCGACGTGTCATCAGTGAACTGCGAGTCGGTGCGGGAAAGGATCCGAAAGGGGGCTGAGAGAATCGGCCCGATTGCAAAGGGGTCTGATCGCGCAGCGAGTCAATAACAACTGGCAGGCAGCAGACCGTTTGAGGGGCTTCAGGTTGCGCGGACGGTGCATTCTCATCTTTCTGGCGGGTCGGTTGGTCGTGTCGTTGTGGTTCACTGAATGTGGGTGAAGACGTGGTCATTTGGACTTGATCAGTTCGAGGACCGTGTTACTCCATTCGCGCTACGTGCCCGATGCACGTCACATTGGCTATAGTGCCGGCGAGGATAACCCCAAGTCGACTTTCGCCACCGGAGTGTTGATCATGCCCGGCACTTGGAAAACCATTCGAGTTTTCATTTCCTCCACGTTTCGCGACATGCATGCGGAACGGGATCAACTGAACCGCTTCGTGTTTCCGGAACTGCGGAGCCGTTGCCAGCGGCGCGGAGTCGAGTTCATTGGCATCGATCTGCGCTGGGGTCTGACATCCGAGGAGACCCAGGGAGCCGGGGCGTTGCAGGTTTGCCTCCAGGAGATCGAACGCTGCCGACCATATTTCGTCTGTCTGTTGGGAGAGCGATTTGGTTGGGTGCCACCGCCACAGGAGATTGCCCCAACGTTCTACGAACGAATTCGCAATGCACCGGGGCTGCCGCCCGACCAGGCGCAGCAACTGGAGGAATGGTATCGGTGCGATGAAGGCAGTGTTCCGCCGGTCTATCGACTGCGGAGTGATCGTGAAGTCCCTCCGGACGTCGCGGGATGGCTGGCCCGATTCTGGGAACGACACGGGCTCCCTTTGGCCGGCCAATCGATCACGGCGCGAGAAATCCTGAGGGGAGTCTTTGAGCGCGGCTATCCGCCCACGCGAGCCTTGTTCTATCTCCGCCAGCCTGGTGTGACCGCCGATCCGAGCTTCCCGGCTTCGTTCGTACCGGTCTTTACCGAGGTCGATCCGCACAATCAGACGAAGCTGGCACGCCTGAGAGAACAGATACAAGACAGAGCCAATGAAGTGCTTGTTCGAGACTACGAGGGGCGGTACGCGGGCTTGCGAATCGATCCCAGTTTCTTGCCCGCGGAGCTTTCTGAGGCGGAACGCGAGTCGTTCAAAGATGGCGTGATTCAGGCCGAAGAGCTGGAGGGACTCAGTCCCCAAGTCCGCCAGATTGTCGATGAATATGGCACTGTCGGTTTGGAGGACATGGACACGCTAGGCCAGTTGATTCTCGATGATCTCTGGAAAGCCATCGAGACAGAACTCAACGAGCAGGAACAACGGCCGGAGGCAGAACTTGATCAACATCAGCGGGAACGGGCCTGGCACCGACGATTCCTCGAAGATCGCACGCGACTCGTCGACCCCGAGCGTGACGTGCGTTCCTTTGTGGGTCGCGAGGACGAGTTGGCACGCATGCTGGCGTATGCCCAGGATTCGAAGGATCGCCTTCCGTTGATCGTGACCGGGGCCCCCGGTTCCGGAAAATCGGCGCTACTGGCCGAGTTTGCTCGTCGCTGTGAAGAGCAGTTTTCGGAGGCACTCGTTCTGCCGCACTTTATCGGTGCCGCGCCCGGTTCTGCGGAACTGTCCCACACTCTTCGTTCCCTTTGCGAGGAACTACGCCGGGAGTGTCGGCTTGAGGAAGAAGTCCCTTCCGATCCGCAACAGTTACGATCCAAGTTCCCGGTATTCCTGGAACAGGCCGGAGCCGTGCGCCGTGTCGTGCTGGTGCTTGATGCCTTGAACCAACTGAGTGCCGCCAGTCGCAGCGACGACTTCGGTTGGTTTCCGTTTCGCTTGCCTGAGGGCGTCCGAGTGGTGACCAGCACGCTGGCCGGACCGTACCTCGATCGACTCCGGAAACGGACCGATGACGCACATCTCCTGGACGTGCCAGTCATTCCGGCGGCGGACCGGGCCACCATCGTGCGACAGCAACTGGCGCGGCGGCGAAAGAAGTTGAGCGACGCCCAACTCGCAAGACTTTTGGATACGCAGCAGCGCCGCGATGCCGGCCTCCCGTTGTACTTACTGGTGGCCGTGGAAGAGCTGTGTCTGTTCGGGAGCTACGACGACCTCGATCAACGGATCGCACGGCTTCCGGGGACGCTCGCGGAGCTGTTTGATCAGGTTCTGGCACGGCTCGAGGGAGATCATCATTGGGAACTGGTGCAACCGGTCTGTCGGTGGTTGGCGGCTTCGCGGTCGGGTCTGCTGGAATCCGAGATACTGGACTTACTGCGCAGCACAGACGAGAGATTTTCCCGTCGACGCTGGGCGCAGCTCTACCGGTCGCTCGAATTCTACCTGCGGCCGACGTCTGATGTGGGCTCGGGCGACATCGCGCTGGTCGACTTCTATCACGACCAACTGCGGTTCGCTGTGTTTACACGGTACTTCAGCATGGCCACTCCGGGCGAAGAGCGGACGGATGCCTATCGCAGTACCCATGACGATTTGGCCCGCTACTACCACGCCGCACTCAATCCCCCAGATGCGGTCCCTTGGAGTGGCGTCTGTCCCCGTGGGCTTACGGAGCTTCCCTACCATCAAACTGGAGGGGCTCTGTGGAACGACTTGGTTGCAACGCTCTGCGATCTGCGGTTTATCGAAGCGAAGTGCTCCGCGGGAATGACGTATGACCTGGTCGGAAATTATGCTGCTTGTCTGAATGTAATGCCGGAGTTGGTTCAGGATCTCTTGAGGTTGGAACGAAAGGTACAAGAGGGCCACACATACGATCACCCGAATGATATCAGTACGACCCGGCAGACTATCGACAATGGAGAGACCAACGCCGCTATTGCTCTGGAGGGCGGGCAGGGCGAAGTTGCAGCGGGAACCAAACTGTTGCGGCAGCTGACTGCGGCCGACCAACAAGGGCAAAATGACTCAGCAGCCAGCATGGAGCTGGCCGGCAATTCTATTCGGATCTTCGCGAAGTTCCTCTCCTCCAATGCGAATGCCTTCGCTGCGCAGCCAGCTGCCGTCCTGCATCGTGCGCTCAATTATGCTGATCGCGGACCGGTCGTCGAATCCGCATGGGAACGCCTTCGCTCCAGCACACCCGTGGCCGACCCATCTGAGTTCCGTTCTGTCCGACCACCACTCGCATTGAGCGAAAACCTGATGCGCACACTCACGGGCCATCAATCGCCGATTCTTTCAGTGCACCTGATGCCCGGCGGCCGCACTGCCGTGTCCGTTGACCGCAGCAGTCGGATTCGATTATGGGACGTTACCACGGGAGAGTGTCTTGGCGTTCATCACGTGGAATCGGGAATCACTTCAAGCAGCATCATCGCGCGCGGCACGCTTCTCGCCATTGGCGCGGACGCAAATCGCATCGAATTGCGGAAGCTGCCGGACATGCAGATGGATGGAACGATCGCGACAGAAGACATCCTCCCCAGGATTCTCGCAACGGACGAGATCGGAGGGATTCTTGTGACTGGGCAAGCCAATGGAACGATCGATCTGTGTGATACCGCCAGTCGCAGCAGTATTCGCCGATTGGGCCCACATCCAGGTCTCGGCTGCCTAGCGATCTCAGGTGATGGAAGGTCAGTCATCTCGGGAGACAACGATGGTGTCGTTCGAGTTTGGGATATAGGCAACGGAGATTGCGTCGGCGAATTCGTCGGTCACAAACGGCGAATCCGTTGTGTGTGGATATCGGAGTGCGGTCAACATGCCGTGACTGCAGCCGACGATTGGCGGATTTGCCTTTGGAACTTAGCCTCGCAATCGCACGTACGCACACTCGAAGGACATTCCAGCGGGATTGTTTCGTTGCACGGTTCACCGGACGGAAAGGTGTTTCTGTCATGCGGCCGCTGGGACAGGCACATCATCGTGTGGGATGCACACCAGGGCACGGTGCGGAGAGCAATCGCGACCAATGACTTCATCACGTGTTCCGACTGGTCATCCAGTCAGGGACATCTGGTCGTGACGGGGCATCGAAGTGGTCTGCTCCGAGTCTGGGACATACTTCCCCAGCCGGACTCGACCAGACAGCCGAGTGAACGAGAGGACATCCAGTGACAATGGACTGGCGGACTCTCCGCGTCTTCATCGACTCCACCTTTCGCGACATGCACGCGGAACGCGACCATCTCGTCAAAGTCGTATTCCCAGATCTCCGCGAGCGACTTGAGAAGCACCGCGTTCACCTAGTCGAGATCGAATTGCGTTGGGGCATCACAGAAGAGCAAGAACGCAATGATCAGGTGCTCGACCTGTGCCTGAATCAGATCGACGAATGCCGGCCGTTCTATATTGGCATCCTGGGCGAGAAGTACGGCTGGGTGCCTGCCACGTTACCGGAGGCACAGTCACGACACGGCTGGACGCAGGCGCATACCGGTAAGAGTATCACCGAGTTGAGTATTCTCTACGCGGTTCTTCTTCGACATCGTACGGATGCGCGAGCATTGTTCTTGTTTCGCGATCCGGCGTTCATCAGTGACGTTCCGGAGTCGAAGCGGTTCGATGTCCAAGCCGAAAATGTCGAATCGGCGGCCAAGTTGGCGAGGCTCAAGCAGCACATTCGTGAGGCGGGTCTTCCGATCCCAGTTGTTGAGAACTACCCTTGCAGGTACGCCGGACTGCGGATCAACTGGGATCTGGTTCATTCCGATCTCAGCGAGGCCGATCAACAGATCCTGGAACAAGTTGCCGGGGACGGCTTGGTCGACAACGACGAGTACAACCAGCTCAATGATCGGCTGAGGGAGATCGTTCACCAGCACAGCGTGGTCTATGTCACAGGACTGGAGGAATTCGGACGTCAGGTCTATGAGCGATTGTGGGGTGCCATCCGGGATGAATTGCGCCTTGACGAAGCTCCGCTGGATGACACTTCCGACCCGCTCGCCGACGAGCGAGCTTACCACGAACGGTACATGGAGTCGCGGGTGCGAGTCTATGTCGGTCGGCGTGAACTCGTTGAGGAACTGTGTCGCTTCGCCGACTCCGACGCAAACCAGCCTTTTCTGGTTACTGGCCCTTCCGGCTCGGGCAAATCGGCAGTGCTGGCGAAGTTCGTTCATTCCTATGCCAACCAGCATCCCGATGCGCTGGTCCTGGGGCACTTCGTCGGCGCCAGCCCCAGATCGACGAGCCTGCGGCAAACGCTGGAACGAATCTGCTCGGTCCTCAAACAGGAATTCCAGTTCGAAAACGAGATCCCCCCTGATACCAACTCGCTCATCAGGACGTTTCGAAAACTCCTGACGCAAGTGCCGCAGGACCGACGCGTGGTACTCGTTCTCGACGCGATCAACCAACTCGACGAGTCTGACAATGCTCACCAGCTCTATTGGTTGCCACGGCAGTTCCCGCCGCACGTCAAATTGATCACCAGTTGTATCGACGATCCCAACCGGGATGAAACCGTCTTAAGTGCGTTTGTGCATCGGAAGAAGTTTCAAATTTCTGTGCCACCTCTCACCAACGAGGAACGGTTTGACATTGTGCAGGCGGTTCTGTCGCTCTCGGCCAAGTCGCTGGAGCCGAGGCAGATCCAGTCATTGCTGAAGAACCCGGCTACCACAAACCCACTCTATCTAATCGTCGCCCTGGAAGAGCTTCGCGGTTTTGGCTTTTTTGACCAGCTCAACAGCCGGATTGATATTTTTTCGCGTGATTGCAAGACGGTCACTGAGCTGTTTACCCAGGTGATCAAGCGGCTGGAGGATGAGTGGGCAACCAACGTTGTGCACGATGTGCTCACATTGTTGGCTTGCTCCCGCCGCGGTCTATCCGACCGGGAACTGCTCGCCATGGTCGCAGGAACCAGTGACGCTATTGAGAGTAGCGCGAGCGACCTGTTCTCGGTCCTGCGGCAGCTCCGGCCCTACCTGTATGAACGCGGGCAACTGAAGAAATTCTCACACCGCTCGCTCAACGATGCAGTCAGTCAGCGATACCTCGGCGCAACCGCATCCCGTCAGGCAGCACATGCACGGTTGGCTCAGTACTTTGAGTCTCTGGTTGCGGTAGACCCGCGACGACTGGATGAACTGCCTTGGCAGTTCGTTCAATCAGGCAACCACTTCAACGCGGTCGAACTCATTACAGACTTGGCCACGATGGAGACGAAATACCGGCAGCACACGATTGGCAACTTCTTGGAAGATTGCGAAATGATCCTTCGTTCAATCCCCCCCGAGATGACCGTTCAACAGCAATTCGTCACAGAAAGCATGGCATTTGCTGTCGGCTCGGCGCAGATGTTGCGCGACGAAGAGTTGCCGTCCGACGAGCCGGAGTTGGTGTCGGTTTTGGCATTCAACTCTGCTGAAAGCGGTCCACTGGTCCAAAAGGCAAACGCGGTGCTCCAGGGCCGGCATGGAACTCTACCGTCTGTGGCTACGCGTCGTCCGACTTATTCTCCCGACAATCCTCGAAGGCTGTCGCACCAGATCGTTGCCGCTGCCGTTGTCGGTCTCCATCTGGACGAGCTCGGTGAACTCGCATATGTGGTGCTCGCCGACGGAAGAATTCTGCGATGGCAGGTCAAATCCGGCGAGATGACGGACATTGTTGCAGACAATGCCCCGTGCCGACGTTCCGCTCTGACAGGTCCAGGAGATCGGCTCTTTGTACTAACCGGACAGTCCACGCTGAAAGTTTGGACAACAGATACTGGCGAACTATTGCAGGAAGTCGAATTCAATGACTCGATACTAGACCTCGCACTATCCCCAGATGCGAAGAGCAGCTTTGTCGCGGTTCATCGCACTGGATTGTGCCAATGCACGCTGGACGACAACGGCATGCTGTTGGCACCCACCGTATTGACACCACTCCAGCCGACAACGCACCTGTCCGTAAGCTCGACGGGACGGTGGGTGGCGTGCGGTCACTTGGATGGAAACGTATTGCTGTGGGATACCGTGCGATCGACAATTGGTCGTCAATTCAGAGCTCATGACTCCGCGGTGACCTGCTGTGCGTTCCATCCTTCGGACTCGTTTTTTGTGACAGGAGGCGATGATTGGGTATTGAAGACGTGGGAATGTCCTTCGGGAACATCAAAGGAGCTTCTGCCCGGCCACTCCAGCAAGATCACCACTCTTGTCGTTTCACCTGATGGAAACTACGCGGTTTCTTCGGGTGGGTGGGACCAGACAATCCTAATCTGGGACATCATGTCGAGCCAATGCGTTGCGTCGCACCGCTCAGCTTCGTTCCAGGTGACAGAACTGAAGTTCTCTGCTGATGGTCGCTCGTTGCTGTCAGGCGGCAGTGACGGCTGGGTGGAACTGTGGGATTTTTGAAGCGGCGCTAAAGGCGTAGGGGCATGGTAGCACTCGGTTACGACCGCCCCATATCGCGACATCAATGCATCGGTATCGTGAGCAGGACCGGAAATCGGCGTGGCATGATTGCTGTGTTACGCCGTGCCTGCGTGGATCTCACTCTCGGAAGCCGACGAAGTCAGCTCTGAATCAGCACCCACCGCAGGATCGCCGGCACTTTCGTTTTTCGACCGAAAGGCAAGTTTAGTTCAATTCAGCCCTTTTGGACGGTGACCCAGGAAGAGATCGACTGGAATGATTTCGCGGCCGGATGATGTACGCCGCCGGAGAGAAGATGTGGGGCTGTCGAACCGTTGTGGTTCCGCTTTGTTGTACGAGTTGCAGGAGTCGGCCAATCTGCGAAAACCGTCTTGAAGAATCCTCCAGATTGGGTCGGCCTCCAATCATCAGCCCATGACGGGTGTGACGGGTATGGTGGGACATCAATCGATGGGCTCAAGGATCTTGGTATTCAACTTCAGCGAACGTGCGAAGCAGTCACTGAGTCGTTCATTGATCTCCACGCGCTGATTGGGCGCCACCATAGGCAACACGAAGTCTTCATCCAGATCCGAGTTACTCAGGGGGTGTTTATGGTCGGAAACCCTGAGACGAATGGTCTTGCGACGTCGCCTTTCGAACGTCAGATACATTGATCCCGATTTCGATTCGCGAAGTTCACTCAAGATGTAGCCCGCCGCATAGCCGCGGAGGATCTGAAAGAATTCAGACCATCTTTCGAGCCGCACTGCGGCTTCCCAGGTGTCGCTGTTCGAAGCTCGGCAAGTCGCGCAGATCACGAATCGCTCGTTGAGAGGTGCGTTGCAGTTTTGGCACGTTACGAGCGGATTCTTCTTGAACTGCCAGCGACGGCGTCTACGCAGCCGGGTCACGGGAGGGGGTACATCCCGATGGATCGAGAGAATTGGTCGGGGTTTCAGCGTGATCCTCGGTTTTTTCGCGTCTCTCCTCCGAACAAATTCAAGGATCCGCTCTCGCGTTTGTGGTTCGATAGACGCCAGCATACTAGGCTTCACTTGAATTCCCAGTTGATTGCAGATCGCGAAGACTTTTTGCCAGTCCATCTCCAACTCCTTTGCAACCGTATACAGCCGAATCTTCATCAGTTGTCTCCTCGGTCGGACTTTCCGTTCATAATCGGGCCTACGCTGCCTGCACTACTTCAGTGCTGCTGACGACAGCCTTGCAATGCGGGGTCACTGGGCGGTCATCGGCTCGAATGAGAAAGTGGCCGACTGGCAGCGCCAGCCGGCCACTTCCCTTCACATCAGTTCAGCGATGGGAACTCCTGTCGGACTTCGCCATCGATTACTCCGTCATACTGCAGCTGGTTTCCGACGTAATACTGCTTATAGAAGTGAGCTACGCCGGCGTCGCGACACTGCTGGTCGATATCGCGGACCCAGTCCAGGTTCATTGGACGGCGATTGTCTTTGCCCGCGTTCTCGCAGCCGGTGATGATCCAGTCGATGGAACCATCGAGATACGAGGAGAAGTCGAGCGGGCCGAGCAATGGTTCGGCTGAAATGAAGCGAGAACGCGCCGGAATCTGCTTCAGCAGATCGATACGCTCGAGTGACGACTCGATGCCGCAGGAGACGCCGAGCCAGACATTGGGATATCCGTCTTTGCCCCAGTCCGCTGGCAGACGGTCGCGAATCAGTTCCGGGCGCTTGGTCAGAATAAGCCAATCGAGCCGGTTACAATCACGAATGATATCCCAAGCCTCGGGACGCCACTCGTCGGCCCCTTCATGAAAGAAATCACTCATCGAACATGTGAACACGCGATATCGCGTGTTCAGCTTCTCAGCTTTACGTTGCCATGATGCTGGTTTTTTCCAACTTATAGTACCCGTAATCCTTGGACCTCTAAACGGCTCGTTGCCTGTCCAACGCATAAACGGCCCGATGTAACAGAACCTACATTCTTCCGATACTCTGTTGCATCCCCACCAGAAATTCATGGTGTGATGCGTCCATGCAATTTTCGAATTCTCCATAGTGAACATACTCTCCGTTGGCGATGATTGTTTTGGCCGCACCCAATGAAAGGGCACAATGCGGTGCTGACGTCACCTGCCGGCATCAGCATGCTCTCGAAGTCCGCAACAGTGCAGGACAACTGTTCGATCGCTCCATAGTTGTCAACGCTTTTCAAACCGCTGCGGTAACCAGATTCTGGTGTGATTCCACAACATGGCGCGGATGTCCGACGCTGACTACTCAATCCCGCATTTCTCATGGCGTGATTCGTCGTTTCGATTCGTGACCTTGATGACGCAGGTTGCCTGCACTACTTCAGTGCTGCTGACGACAGCCTTGCAATGCGGGGTCACTGGGCGGTCATCGGCTCGAATGAGAAAGTGGCCGACTGGCAGCGCCAGCCGGCCACTTCCCTTCACATCAGTTCAGCGATGGGAACTCCTGTCGGACTTCGCCATCGATTACTCCGTCATCATTCCGCTGTTGCCTTGAAGACACGGCTGCGCGGCGGATGAACTCCTCAGGATCACTGGCGTGCAGAATCCATGCTTCAAGCGACAACTCCTCGGTACCTTGACGGAAGAACGTTGTGAAATTGGCGAAGTTGTGCGCGACTGGTGGAATGACATGACCGTTGATCAGATCCCAGAAGTATGCATCGGGAACTTCTTCGGCCCACTTGGGGTGCATAATCCATTTCGTATCGATCGAATCTCCAGCCTGATCTCGCAGCTCGCCGCACATCGCCACGAAATGCTGACAAGGTTCTTCATTGGTTCTACTGCTAATCTGCAATCCCTGATTGCCGTAAAACATCTCAAGGACATCCTTGCTGTGGTCGCCATAGGGACACACGCCCACACAACTACAGATGGTGTTTCGCTCTTCCTTCATCACACTAGCTCCGTTCGTGTTAATGGACAATTATTGTTGGTATGCATTGGTACTTTTCGTCTGGTCTACTTTTCTGGCAAGCGCAACTGCCTCGTGAATGAAGTCTTCGGCAGACTCCGCCAAGATTGCCCAACTCCGCATACAAATGAACGTCACGCGGCTGTGGCCGGGACTTTGGCCGGACCACAACTCGGTCTCGACTGCTCTGTGGTGACTTGCCGGCACCAAGTGCCGTTCGATACTTCCAAACGCGAGTTGATACAAGTATGACCCGCCAAGCGACTCGGGCCACAAGTCGTGAAAAACCATTTCTATGTCAGGTTTGTAGTCGCCTCTGAGAAGCGCATTCTGAAAAACAGTACCGACATAAATGGTGTGCTCACAGAAATTAGACGGGCCACCGAATCTGACGATGTTACGTCGCTTCTTGACACTTATCTCCATCCTCCTCTCTTGCGGGCAGTAAGGGCAGATCGCGACGGAGTGCAACACGTGGTTGCCGAGTTCTTTTGGATCAAAAACGATCTCCGGGGATTTGCCTTTTTGTCCGGTGCGACTTGTTGCGTCGTCGGACTGTAAAGTAATCCCGTTTACAAAGTTGGTCATTTGGTCTCCAAAGTCTAAAGCAGGTATGCCGACTTACGATGTGTCGGCGAAGTGAATAGCGGTTACTCTGATAGGTGTTGAATACTCGCGATCGCAATAGACGTTATTCCGACTCTGCGAGTAGACACGTAGAACTGCTCCTTTCTCTTACTCTTACAACGCCCTTCGAACCTTTGCGGTAACCAGATTCTGGCAAAAAAAAGGTCACGCAGCCGTTTCAATGCCTGGTCTCCGCAAGATGCTGGGGCGGTGACTGCCTGGTTGTGGCAACGAACCACATTGTCCGGTCCAGACACGCCACATTCCTTTCGTATGTTGCTTCACGCCCGCTTTCGGCGCCTTATTCTCCATGCCTTGGGGGTTGCAGCTCGACCCTTCGCGGCCTTTTTGGCAGCTTTCGATTGCGATGGTCGGACCTTCCCAACCTCTTTCAGTTCATGTCGCGCGATGGGAATCGCGAGTTGTTGCAGATCCAGCGGCCACTCAGGCCATTCGCCATTATCGACGAACTCTTTCTGCAAGAGGTCGAGGCGGTCGCTCGTTTCGGAGACGGAGAACAGCGGCCGCGCCCGAATGAGCCATGGCTTCGCAGGCTGGTTGAATCCATCGCATCCCAGCGTTGGACTGCAAACGTAGTCAAACCATTGGAGTTTGGACTGAACGCTCATTAAGGGGCGCCATTGAGATACAGTTTCTGAGTTCCACTGGCTTGCCGTGAATCTGCTTCACTCGCTTGGTTCGTAGTGTGTTCTGCAGCTTGGATGGGACTAGGTGACCATTGTCACATGTCGGTGTTGTTCGCGGCCATTCCTGGCTCTGATGAATCCATCGCCTTTCTCCCCCGGCACACGCCCGAAGACGTGGCCGGGGACGAGCGAATCGTCTGGTGATCGTGTGCTACGAATTGAGAAGCCCCGAATCGCCGACTGCATCAAGTGCACTCTGGGCAAAGGCTCGGACGAAGACCTCCGAGGGATACCGGTCGCCAATCAGGTTCTCCCAGAAGTCGCACGCCTCATCCGGAGGCAGCACGTCATCCGAGAGGACGTTGGCCATATCTTCCGCGTCGGTCACAGCGAGCCGACCCTCGCGGCGCATCGCCGCGAGACGCCTCAGCTGCTCAAACTCTGCACAGTCATGTGCCCATTCTGCGCCGATGATGCTTCCATCCTCGGCGGACTGGGCATCGGCTGCCTCTTTCGAGGCTGCTAAGCGTTCCCATAGAAGTTCTGAAACTTCCATCACATTCCTCTTTTCTAAACTACTGTTCGTGCCGCCCTCACAACGAGGGATGGGCCACCGACTAGATCAACGCGCCATGGGTGCCGGAGGTAACCGGATTCCGTTCCGAATTCAGATTCCTTCCTGAACCACAGTTCGTGCCGCCCTCACAACGAGGGATGGGCCACCGACTAGATCAACGCGCCACGGGTGCCGGAGGTAACCGGATTCCGTTCCGAATTCAGATTCCTTCCAAACAATTCGTTGACACATTGGTTGCCAGAGAAGTGAGCATGGCCTTGGGACGCAGCGGCAGAGGGCGGCAGGGAGAGTTGTGGCTGGCGACCGATCAGCTCGTGCTGGAGAACGCCACGTTTTCTACGATCGCCTCGACCAGATGTTGCGTGAAGCGACCAACCGTGTGGCCGAGATCATTGGGGTGACCGCCGGCCGCATCAGTCAGATCCGAAGGGAGCTGCAGATGAAATGGGAGATGATGCATGAACCGCAGGTCGAGGCGGTGGTGGCCTGAACGGCGTGTCGTTTGCTGAGCAAATAACAACTCGACTCGAACCAGGTGTCGGTGATGTTGCCGCAATCGATCAAGCCATCCGCTCCGATGGGTGATTGCCACGGCGCGAATATCCGCAACTTTCAACCGAGATGGGGCATTCGTCGACCGACCCCGGCCGGCGGGTGCTCCGACAGCCCACGCCGGCGAGATCGCGGCGGCGCATACCTCTTTATTAGGGTGGCTGGCGCGGCGACTGTCCGCGAGTCAGCAGCAGGCCATTCGCGGCCGGGAGCGAACGGCCGAGTCGGTGTGGCACCATCGCATCCCGGTCGAATCAGCTTCCGGCCGGTCGCCGTGTCTCGCTGGATCAGACCGTGCTGTTTCGCCCGTCGCTGCATTGCCTCGGCGGCACTGGTCGCGCTGTTGCCGGGATCGATCAGGCGGCGCCGTACCGGCAGCGAAACGCCACGGAGCGAAGCGGCGTAATTTCCGTTCGACTCTGCTGGCGGATGCTTGAACAGCTCCAGATGATTTGGCGGCGGCGCATACCTCTTTATTAGGGTGGCTGGCGCGGCGATAGAACGCCCCATTTCCCTCCCCAAGCGCCTTCGCGCTCGACTCCACCCCTCCCCGACCGCTGGCGGCGGGCCGAAAGCCCCTCTTCCCGACTCGAAATGCGCGCCGAACAGGCCCGGCAGAAAGCGGCACGCCAACGCAGCCGCCGCGCCCAACTTCGCCACGCGCTGACCCAAGCCCACCCCTAATCGCCCTCAATCCCTCCAATCCACACCAAGGCCGGCAGATCCCACCACATCCCACGCCCGTCGGGCCGCGATGCGTATTTGTGGCACACATGCCGTTTTTTTGCTTCCTGGTGTCGTTTTTCTGCGTAATAATGACCGCCCTCTTGCGTCGAATGCCTGGGATTTCTCTCACTCTGGCCTATCGGCATTCGTTCTTATCGTAACTGCTTCGCAAGTACCGACGGAGCCGTCAGAATGGAGAACAGATGGGAGTACAGAAGGAAGAAGAAGTGAGCACCGAGCGAAATGCATTACTGGAATCGAGCGGCAGCGCTGCCGATTCCCATGACGAGATCACACGGATCGCGCTTGCCTACAAGAACGATCAGAAGAGTGTTTCCGACGAAGACAAGATGAAGTTAATGCAGACAATTAAGAGTCAGGCAAGACGAGTCGCAAAGAATTACACACGCAAAAAGCCAAACATCGGCTGGCACATTCTGCAGACAATAGAGGAGTTTAGGAACGACTCCGTGGTAAAAGTGTTGAAAGCGCTTTCGACATTCAGAGACGATGAAAATACCTCTTTCAAAGCTTGGGCATGGATAGTACTTCTAAATGACTTGTTCTCACGACTCAGGAAATACACCATCATAATCGATGATGACGAAGAGCACGCCGAGAAGGTCTCCTCACAGGCAGCTCCTGCGGTTGCCCGCGAAGATGATATTGAGTTTGCGTGGAACGACTGGAACAACGTCGATCCTGTCACTCGCGCTACGATCGTCACCTTAGCAGATGCGTGGCGCTACCTACCGCTAGACATTCGTACGCCGTGGCTGATCGGGGCAAATCTTCCCGAAGACTTTCCCGGAGAAGAACTCGTGGACCTCAAGCGTCGTGAAATACTCGACTTACTGTCTGTCGCTTTCGCCTCAAGCGATCGATCATTGGGTCGCCCCGCCTTGAATAGACGGATTAGAGAATTTGAAGTATGGGTCAGACGCCAAGAGGAAGACGTGAGAAGTCGGATGATGGCATCATTATCCGGTCGCAAAACAGATTCGTTCTCCGATTCTGACCCGTAGGTATTGTCTGGTTACTTGACGTGTGCGACGACCGTTGTATCTAGTGAACCACTTCCTCTCAGAGTCATTCCAGGAAGTCGCCATAATCAGATAGAAGTACAATCGAAGAGACTGGGAGCTATTATCATATGACTCGTAATGACTTAAATGCCGCTGAATGCCTCGCATCGCTATGTCGCGCCATGGCCACCAAAGAAATGCAGTTCTTGTGTGACAAAAGCAAGGCCAACGAAGTCAAGAACATTGCCGACAACCTCATTGCGGACCTTGGCGCGACGTTGCAGTCGACCGGTCCAAGGGAGTCGGGCGGAGAAGAACCTGCAGAATCGCGATCCACCGGAGGGGCGGCAGGGGATCGGCGTGCGAAGTTGCCTCGCCTCATTCCTTTGCCCGCCTCCGCGGTCATTCTCTCGCGTTGGCAACGCGCGGAGGCACATGCCGAGCCAAGCATACGTGAGCCTGCTTTCGAAGTGGTCTCATTTCTCGGCCTGTGTCAGGTTTTTGAGGACGTGGCTGTTCCAGAAGATCTCGCTGCGGCTCTGAAGAGTCCTTTACCGGTGGAGTTGCTGGCACCGGCCAGTGCCGAGGTGTTGCGACAGCTGGAACAGAAAACCAAAGACGCTCGATCACTCGTAGAACGCTACGACAATGCAGAGAATGACGACGTGGCCTTCGGGTACGTCGTCGACCTGTTGCAGGGCTTTCTCCAAATCCAGGCAGCGTTCTCAATCGTCGATTATGAGTATCATGTCTACTACCTCGACGTGGACTCCGAGGATTCTCCGTTTGCCAAACGAATTCAGGAGTTGGATGAAGCTTTCGACGCGTTGACACAACTGCTTTGGGACACCGAACGCTTGTCATTGTTGGCACAGTGTCGCGAGTTGCTTCAAGAATGGCGAAGCCGTGTCACAGAAGAATACTGCGATACCTGGGTGTGCGACGGTACGATCGAACAGGCCGAGGAGCGGTGGCTTCAGGGATTTGAGGATCGAGTTCTTGGCAAGAATGCAGATTAGGTCACCGATAGTGACATCGCCAACGAATCCCGAAAGGCCGAATCGGACAGCGAATGAGTAAATAGCAATTGCCCACTTGAGTAAATAACAACTCACTCGAGCACATGACAGATACTGCTGATCGCCACTATAGGCGAAATCCACGAAGGATCACGGCAATAAGACTCGAAAGGGCCCCCTGCATATGCTGCGTGTCGCATTTTGTAGCGAATACACCGCCTTAGCAAGGAGTCCTGCACTCGCAAGGCTCCCGGCGATGTCAACACGTACGGTGTATTTGTTGAAGTGGCGAGTAAATAACAACTCACGGGTGATGTACACAGGACATACACTGAGTACATAACATCTGCCACGAGCACATCATATGTAATAACAGGGCGAGTAAATAACAACTCACGAAGGCAGTACAACGCAAGCGGACTCCGAGTAAATAACAACTGGACCGCGATTAGATACCAACCCATACAACCCATAACACACCTCTTGACGCCGGAATAGGACATAACTACGATAATGCCGGTCGTGTATCGCGATGTCTTAACCCGTAGGTAAGGCAGCGCGAACCGGCCGCGAGCACCTGAGAAGCCGAATATGGAGTCGGTGGAGGTCTGACGACCCTCCCTGCATGATTTCGGAGTTCCAGACGTGCCAATTGCCCCTCCTGTGCTCAGGCATGCCACTCGTGCTCCCCATCCCCTGGAACAGCGCGGCCATACGCTGCTCGTCCCGCAGTCGCTCATCGACCACCTCGGCGATCTTCCGTCCCTGGTCCATCAGCCCGAACGCACCGAGAACGGGACGGTTGAGGTCCAGAAGGGACTCGAATCGCTGCTCCGCCCCGCGCATGGGATGGTGTTTCCGAATGCCGGGCTGTTGCCGGTCCTGGAATATCTCGCCATGGAACGGGGAATCGCCTGGAATGCGGGAGCCTTTGACCGAAATATCGCTCAGCTTGAGGTGACGCGGCCGGAGTTGCTCCCCGCAGGACTCCCGCAATTTCTGACCGAGCATGCGCGGGGACGAATCCGGGTGGGAGTAGGGGTCGATCTCCCCTTGCTGCTGGCAAACATCAGCCTGGCGGCCCCCGAGGCGAAGATCATTGTTCTGGCATCCCACGCCGACCGACTCGACTCCCTGGTGGAGGGCTGGAATCACGCGAGCGGGAAGGGTCCGTTTTCGCTGTCGACACGAGAAGGAGGGACAGGCGTGCGGGTTGCGACATTTCTCAACGGGGAGAGTGTCGCGGATGATGTGCTGTTTCACGAGTATGACCTGGCGATCGTGCTTCATGCCGAGGATGTCTGTCATGAAGTCGCCCAACGGGCCCTCAGCGAGCAGGGAGCGCGCTTCAACCTGTTGGGAATCGAGAGAGCAAGTACCCGGCCCGCTCCCCGGGAGTCGGACCTCATGCTGGCCGCCTTGGGGCCGGCCGTCTTTGAAATCCCGACGGAGGGGGTGGGGGCCGCCCAGGTCCAAACGGCTTTCGTGACAATTCGTCCGCCGCGAATTCCCCCCCATCTGGAGCAGACCGAACTTCACCGCACCGGTTACTGGCACCATTACCAACGCAATCGCCGGATTGCCCGGCTGGCGGAGGGGCTCGCGAACGGCGACGCGAATATCATCCATTCGCAGCCCGACATCGCGGGTTGGTGGACTGAAACGGGCTGCCGCCCCCTGCAGACCGTGTTAATCGCCGCGAATCTCCAACACGCCATCGCTCTCCTGCAGCAGTTGCCCCCCACAGCCCGTCTGGCGACGTCCGCGGGGGATTCCGAAATCGCGAGCCTCCCCAAAGGCCAACGACAGCTCATCAACGCCCGGCGGGCACATCAATGGGGCCACCTCTTGGTCTCTGAGGGGCGTTTCCGCTGGTCAGCACGGCACACGGATTGTGTGGTGAATGCCGCGGGAGGACCAGGGATCCCCGAGGGACCGACATTTCTCTCGAGTGACACCCCCCGGAGACGCGTGCTGATCGTCGATTTCAACGACCGCCACCAGCACCAGTTGCAGCGCTGGAGCCAACAGCGCCGGCAACGGTACGCGGACCGCGGCTGGTATCGCGTGGGAGTGGACGAGCTGACGGGCCGCATTCAGGCCTTTCTGCAAACACGACGAGAGCCGAGCACTCTGAATCGGAATACCCAGACCCCAAACACCCGTACCGGGAGACGTCCGCGATGAGTGGCAGTTTATTGGATTGGCGCGGGCCGCATGATCGCAAACGCCGGCGATCAACCGGTGGGAAACAAAGAGAGCCGTATGTCCTGGGACCGCAAGGCGAATTCGACCGGGAGGCTTTCGCGGCCCCCGAGAACCTGATGGTGGCTTACCAGAGGCTGGAACGCGAAGGGGGCCAGGCGCCGGGAGTCGACGGAGTGACATTCGACGCGCTCTCAGGGAGCGAAACCTATTCGATCTTGCGCGAAATCAGCCAAACACTTCACAATGGGACATACCGACCTCAAGAACACCGTGAGGTCCAGATCCCCAAGTCCAACGGTAAGTTTCGCACCTTGCATCTGCCCACCATTTTTGACCGGACCGTTTCGAAGGCGCTGCAGCTGGCCGTCCAGCCCCGGGCCGTTGCGATGGACCCGGAACTCTTCCCAGACCCCTGGACGATCTTCGCGGAAATCGAACGCGAGGTCCGGCAGGGCAAAGCAACCCTCATCACGGCTGACGTGACCGACTGTTTTCCTTCCCTCTTTATTGACGATGCCCTGGAGGCCCATCGCAAATTTATCGAGAACCCCTACCTGCTGCGAACGATCGAGCAGGTGATTCGCGGCCAGGCAGGCCGCAAGAAGACGAGAGGACTGTCTCAGGGTGATCCCTACAGTCCCCTCGCGGCGGAGGTCACTCTTCGCGACATCCTCTCGCAGGCCAAGCTGGCCCGAAGAGAGGAGACTCCATCTCTGTGGCGATACGCGGATAATATCACGATCGCCTCCAGAGATGCGCATGAAGGCCAACGCGCCCTCCAAGAGCTCCAGGAGACCCTGGAACGCTATGGACTCCACCTGAGGGAAACAGGTTCCATAAACCTGAACGCCCCCCAGAACGAATCCATGGAGATCCTCGGACTCACCCCACGCTGGAAGAAATCACGACTGACGTGGGATCTCCCGGGGACGACTTGGAGAACGCTGCAGCAAAAGGTTCAAGCATGCCAGGACCAACCCAACCCGGACACCCTCGCAAGAGAAATCCTGGAAGGCACCCTGACAGCCCTGGGACCAGTCTTCATGACGGTAGACCTGAAGGGAATGGCTCAACAGACCAGGAAGCTGGCTGAAGAGCTGGGACGGAATCCTCCAGACCTGAAACGCCTGATGGAAATTGGGAATCAGGCCAGACAGAACTGGTTGGACAGACGCTCCCGAGTCCTGAGGAATAATCAAGACGTGCCTGTCTCTCCCCTCTCTCGGGGTGCCCTCGGAAAATCAGAAATGAAAACCCCCGGAAGGGCTACCGCCCCCCCCACCGCAATTCGCGGAAACCGCCCGGAGTGACCCGCGCGCAAGACATGGTCTTCGGCAACTGCTGCCTGCGAGGTGGTGGTCGTCGTGGGCCGGAGTTGGATTGATCGACATCGGCTGGCGCAGTCGCCAGCCACCGGACTGCGAAGCGTGTGGTTCCGCCGACGGAGCGCGAGCCAGGACGTGGAGTCTCGTATTGGACACCACGTTGAAAGTACGCACCCATGACAAGTCGCAGTTCGCAGGCTCATACCGGCACCATTCGCGCCGACGAAGCCTACAGCAAACAGGTCCTCATCCAGCGGTTGGGGATTTCCCAGAAGTATTGGGATAAGATGCTCGACGAGGGATTGCCCTACACATCCGTTGGTCACTCACGTTGGGTGACGGGGCAGGATCTCATTGAGCATCTGCGGCGCAATGCCGTGAGGAAAGGAACCCATGACCATGACACAGAAGACTCAGATCAATCGTGAAAGGATATATCGATGCCGAGAAGGCCCGAGATTGGAAATGTGCAGTTGTATCCCGATCGTCCGCTCCACAAGCGGGACAAGAACGGATACGTCCTCAAGTTCTATTGCCCCATCCTGCAGAAGCGGGTCCGCAAGAACTGCGGTACGCGTGACCGCCGGGAGGCCCGGAAGATTCTGCGTGAGTGCCGGGAGCGATTGCTCGACGGCCGTTACGTGGAATCGTATGGCGCCATCACGGAGGCTGTGGCGATCGAACCGTCGTTGCCCTCTCCAGGATCAGCGATCGATGCTCCCGCCAGTCTGGCCTGGCAGGAGTGCTTCGACCGGTACATTGAGCAGCGGCGGATCCGCGTGCGTGATAAGTCGCTGGACGATGCCAGTTCTCGACTGCACATCGCAGCACGCATCCTGCAGCGGCACCGTCGCAAGCTCAAGCTCACGGAGGGACTGCCGGTGACCGAGGTCTTTCGCCTCAACGTGCTGGAGTTCCTCCAGGAGCGGCTGCTGGCGGGTGACGAATGTCGTTACCAGCGGCGTTCGCCCAACACCGTCAACAGCGCGATCGCGGCGGTGATGGCCTTCGCCCGGTTTTGCCACAAGCATGACTGGATCGCCTCCGTCCCTCCGGTCGAAAAGATCGAGTCGGACGAAGTGATGAAGGGGCGGCCGATCACCGAGGAGGAGTTCCAGCGGATGTTGGATGCGACTCCTGACGTGGTAGGCAATGACGCTGCCGCGTCGTGGCGGTTCGCACTTCGTGTGTTGTGGGAAAGTGGCCTGCGGGTTGGTGAACTGATGGACTTCAGTTGGGACCGGGAGGGTCATGTCCGACCCGTCTGGCCCAGCCAACCGCAACACCACCCCACGCTCCTCATCCCGTCGACACAGAAGAATCGGCGGGTGCAGGAGATTCCGATGCTCCCTGGATTGCAGACGCTGCTGGAGGCGGTGCCTGAACAGGACCGGAAGGGTTGGATCGTCAATCCGATTCCGCTCTCTCCGCGGCTCAAGCGCGGAGCGCTCAGGCCGAGCAAGTCGGAACTGCGACAGTTGGTGAAGCAGTACAGCAACACCGCCATCGCCAAGGTCTGCGGCGTGAGTGAAACGGCCGTCCGGAAGTGGATCGGGCAGGAGAAGATCTCGGTCGCATCGCCCAAGTCAAAACTGAAGCCAGAGATTCCTCTGGCAACAGTACAGCGGCTGCGGGCGTTGCCGGAGACTCCACCGCCGACGTCGAAGGAGCGGCTCAGCGAGGAGCGAGTCGGTCGGATCGTCTCGAAGATCGGCAAGGCTGCCAACGTCGTCGTTGTCGTCGAGGCGGATGAACGCCTTGGTAAACGCACCAAGTTTGCCAGCGCACATGACATTCGTCGTGGTTGTGCTAAGCGGTTGATCAACGTCGGAGTTTCTGCGGAGACGCTGACGGTGCTCATGCGGCACGGCGATTTCGCCACGACGCAGAAGCACTACGGTGCAAGTCGTTCCGCGCAGGCGTCGGCACTGGAGGTCCGTACGCGCCTGCAAACTGAATGCGGATTAGTGGGGGGACATCCAACTCCCGCGACCTCCGCAATGCCGCCAATCGAATCCCCAGATCGCGCAGAAGATCGCGCATTAGTGGGGGGATTAGTGGGGGGAATTACGACCCCCGCGAAGCTGACCGAAGAGGAGGTGAGCAAGCTAAAGTCTTTGCTTAAAGCACTTTAAGGAGTACCCCCGGCAGGATTCGAACCTGCGACCTTCGGTTTAGGAAACCGACGCTCTATCCAACTGAGCTACGAGGGCAATCTACTTAATAGTAAGAGCTTACGGCGATTATGCATTCCGGCGAGCGCAATCCATAACTACCGGACGTGAAAAGTTGCCCTCGCCGGATTGCAGCCGACGACGGCGACAACGACTTCCCCTTAGACACAGGAGTCGATGCCTTGTCCGTGAAGTCTACCCAAAATACCCGCTTTCGAAAATCGCTCACCGAGCGGCTCAAGCCCTACCCCGACTTCCCGCTGTCGGCGCATCCGCTGGGCAAGTAGTAGAAGAAGATCAGGGGGAGTATCTACTACTTCGGTCGGTGGGGTAAGCTGTCAAACTTCACAATCAACCGTTGCTGCACCCATCCGGGATGTCCAGGATGTATCGAATCGGGAGAATGGGCGATCCCTTGCTCGCACCTTGACTCCGGACTCCTGATTCTTGCCCCTGTCACAATGGGGTTGTGGCCCGCAGCCACTTCGGGGGTATCATTCTCCAACTGGCTCGTCGAAGTTCAATGGCCGTCAGATGCTCGTAGTTCGCGAGACACGGAGTTCACAAGGATGACAACCCGCCGCAGTATCCGATACTTGGCCCCACTGTGGGTCATCGTCGCTGGATCGATGATCGTCACTGCCGCGGTTGCGCAACCTCCATTGCGAGCGCCGACTCGCGGAGATGCCGAGCCCACGCCGGCGATCGAACCGACGCCAGCGATCGACCCCGCCGTGTCTGATTCGCCTCCGGAGCCTGTCGAGTTCGATGGCTCGACGCAGATCGACGGGCTGCACACCCCTGAGACCGAAGAGATTCCCTGGGAAGACGTCATCGAGGAACTCGTGCTGGCTGTCTTTCCCGAAACGCTTGAAGGGGACAGCCACTGGGGAAACACCACGACCATCGCGGCCGGCATACGCATCCGCGGCGGGCGTATTGTCCCTCGAGAACATGAATTAAATGACGGCCTCTGGCAGCGCTACTCGTTCTCGCTGCTGAATCCGCGTGAGACGTTTCAACTCTGGATCGATGAAGTCACTTCACCTGAGCCGGGCGTGTATGAAGCCCGTTGGCTCGTTCAGCTGCGTGCCCGATGCACCACTCAAGTCGCTCTATGGACACTTGGCGTGAAAGGCTTCAACACGAGTACCGAATCCGACGTGACAATTCGGGCGCGCGTGCGGTCCCGACTGACTCTCGAACCCGGATTCGATGTCGAGTCACTGCGGCCCACGATGAACGTACACCTTCAACTGCGTGATCTCGAATTGAGTCTGCGCGATATCGACACTCGCAGAATCGGCATCATCGGTGGTTGGGTTGCGCGGGAGGTGGGCGATGGACAGCGGCAATTCATCAACGCTATCCTGCGGTCGCAGCAAGACCGCATCCGCCGTCGCATCCAGGAAAGGATCGACGAAGAACTGGAATGAACTCCGATCGCTCCTCATTCGCTCATGCCGGCTCCTGGTACGCCTCCACCTCCTGAATCATTGCAACCCGCGATGCAACGGCTGTGCGAAGTCATCGCGAAGCTGCGTTCACCTGAAGGTTGCCCCTGGGATCGTGTCCAGACGCTGGCAACGATTAAACCCTACACACTCGAAGAGACCTACGAACTCCTCGAAGCGATCGACAGCGATGACGACGCCGCAATCCAGGAAGAACTTGGGGATGTACTGCTGCAGGTCGTGCTCGATTCGCAGATCGCCGCTGATGAAGGCCGCTTCGACATTGTCGCCGTGATTGAACAAATCACCGACAAGATGATTCGACGGCATCCGCATGTCTTCGGAGACAAGCAAGCTGAAACGCCCGATGATGTTCGCATCCATTGGGATGCCGCCAAGCAGCGTGAGAAATCGGAGCGCACATCAGTTCTCGAGGGCATTCCCGCAGACCTGCCGACACTGGCAAAGGCAGCAAGAATTACGAAGAAGGCGGCACGAGTGGGGTACGACTTTCCCAACCGCTGGATGCTGTTCGACAAGCTGCAGGAAGAACTACGTGAACTGGCGGAAGAACTCTCCGACGATGGTTCGATTCCGCAAGTTCCCGCATCAGTCGAAGGCCCTGTGATTGCGGACGCAGCGGTCGATGACCCGGTGCGACTCGCTCGCATCGAAGAAGAACTGGGCGATGTTCTTTTCGTGCTGGCCAACATCGCTCGTCGTTGGGGGGTGAACCCCGAAGAGGCGCTGCGAAAGTCCAATCAGAAGTTCTCTCGACGCTTTCAGGCCATCGAACGGGGGCTGGCCGAACAGGGACGTTCGATCAGCGAGGCCACACTGGTGGAAATGGAAGAGTTCTATCAGGCCGAGAAGTCGCGGGCGAAGGCAGACAATCAGTAGTTCTGGGCAATGCTGGGGTTCGGTTACCGTCTTCCGGAACCCGTTGGCTTCCGCGAGTGTCCCTTCTAAACTGCCGACTTCCATCACGCAGTTTTCGAGAACTCACTGAACATGCCCCGTTACGACGCACGACGTATTGAAGCCAAATGGCAGGCCTACTGGGACGAGCACGGCACGTTCATCACACCCAATCAGCCGGCAAACGGGTCGCAAGGGAAGATGTATGTGCTCGACATGTTCCCCTATCCCTCGGGGTCGGGGCTGCATGTCGGTCACCCGGAAGGGTATACGGCGACCGATATTGTCGTCCGCTACAACAGGATGAAGGGAAAGCATGTTCTGCACCCCATGGGGTGGGATGCCTTCGGATTGCCCGCCGAACAGCACGCCATCAAAACCGGCACCCATCCACGCGATACGACTTACGCCAACATCGATACGTTCCGCAGGCAACTTAAGATGCTCGGCTTCAGTTACGACTGGAGTCGTGAGATCTCGACGACGGATGAAGACTACTACCGTTGGACACAGTGGATCTTTCTTCAACTCTACGACACCTGGTTCGATCCCGACTTCGAATGGACCGGCCCCGATGGAGTGAAACGCAAAGGGAAAGGGAGGCCGATCAGTGAACTCCCCATCCCCGCAGATGTTTCCCCCGGCGACTCGCCGGGGGCTAAGGGCGACTCGCCGGGGAGCATGCCGAGTGAAGCCGTCCGTCGCTATCAGGACGCCCATCGCCTCGCTTACCAGAGCGAAGCCCCCGTCAACTGGTGCCCCGCGCTCGGCACCGTGCTTGCCAACGAAGAGGTGAACTCCGAAGGTAAGAGTGATGTCGGCGGCCATCCGGTCGAACGCCGCGCGCTCCGACAATGGATGCTCCGCATCACCGCTTATGCGGAACGCCTGCTCAACGAACTCGACACACTCGACTGGACCGAGTCAATCAAGATCCTGCAACGCAACTGGATTGGCAAGAGCATCGGTGCCGAAGTCGACTTCCTCATTCACTTGTCCCCCGACGGTACTCACTTAGCCCCCGGCGAGTCGCCGGGGGGCAGTTTGGCTTTCACAAAATGGCAAGCCTCTCGCACCAACTCCGGCTACCCGGCAACTCCCGAAGCCAACGTCATCCGCGTCTACACAACGCGCCCCGACACGTTGTTCGGAGCGACCTACATGGTCCTCGCACCCGAGCATCCATTGGTGGCTGCGATCACGACGAATGAACAGCGTGAATCCGTCGCTGCCTATCAACAGAAGTCATCACTCAAGAGTGATCTCGATCGCACCGATCTCGCCAAGGAGAAGTCCGGCGTCTTCACGGGGGCGTACGCCTTCAATCCGGTGAATGGGGAACCGATCCCGATCTGGATCGCCGACTATGTCCTTATCAGCTACGGCACCGGAGCCATCATGGCGGTTCCGGCACACGATGAACGGGATTTTGAGTTTGCCCAGGAATTCAATATTGAAATCAAAGCCGTAGTTTTTCCGCCGATGCGATGGTGCGGTGAGAATTGGCCCGAGGACTTCATAGGTCTTCCGGACATGCATACGCCGCTTGAACAGGTAGCACGACGCTTTTCGAAATACATCGATCGTTTTCCAGTATTCACTGAGGACGGCACCGCCATCAACTCCGGCGACTACAACGGCCTCCCGACCGCCGAATTCAAAGCGAAGATCACTGCCGATCTCAATACCGCCGGACTTGGTCGACAAGCCGTCAACTATCGTCTCCGCGACTGGCTCTTCTCGCGGCAGCGTTACTGGGGCGAGCCGTTCCCCATCTGGCATGAACTCGATGCGGACGGCAAGCCCACGGGATTGGTGCGCCCGGTGGCTGAATCCGACTTGCCGGTGACGCTCCCCGACATGGATGACTTTCAACCGAAAGGCACGCCCGAACCACCACTTGCCGCCGCTCCGAAGGACTGGCTCTATTCAACGGCCAGCGACGGGACGAAGCTCAAGCGCGAAACGAACTCGATGCCTCAATGGGCCGGCTCATGCTGGTACTACTTGCGTTTCGCCGACAACAAAAACAGCATTGCCTTTATCGATCCCGAAGTCGAAAAGTACTGGCTTCCGGTCGATCTCTATGTGGGTGGAGCCGAACATGCGGTGCTGCACCTTCTCTATTCACGGTTCTGGCACAAGGTGCTCTTCGATCGTGGATACGTCAGCACGGCTGAGCCGTTCCAGAAGCTGGTGAACCAGGGGATGATTCTCGGCGAGAACAACGAAAAAATGTCGAAGTCGCGCGGCAACGTCATCAATCCCGACGATGTCGTCAGCTCTTACGGTGCCGACGCGTTGCGGCTCTACGAAATGTTCATGGGGCCATTGGAGCAGGTGAAGCCCTGGAGCATGAAAGGCGTCGAAGGTGTCTTTCGTTTTCTCGGACGGGTCTGGAGGATGATTGCCGATGATGCCGCGGATGAAGTGACACTCAACCCCGCTGTCCAGGATGTGCCGCTCACGGATGAACAAGTGCGAGTTCTGCATAAAACGATCAAGGCGGTGACGGATGACATCGAAAAACTCTCGCTCAACACCGCCATCAGCCGGATGATGGAGTTCACGAACGAGTTCACCGGTGCGAACCCGCGATCGAAATCGGCCATGGAGACGATCACGTTGCTCCTCGCCCCTTTCGCGCCCCATCTCGCTGAAGAGTGCTGGGAATTGCTCGGCCACTCCGAATCACTCGCGTGCGCTAATTGGCCGACCTACGACGCGGCGAAACTCATTGAGGACGAGATCGAGATCCCCGTGCAGATCAACGGCAAACTCAGGGCGAAAATCAAGGTTCCCACCGGAGCCGATGCTGCGGCGATGCAGTCACTTGCCGAATCAGACGAAAATATCAAGGGCCAACTCGACGGCAAGTCGATCGTCAAGGTCGTTTCCGTGCCGGGTCGCATGGTGAACTTCGTCGTCAAGTGACCTCAGTCGGTTATAGCCTCTGAGACGCGATCCAGACGACTTCACCTGCCGCCACGGTGGCATGCGCGCCCAGGGATTCGACTGACGCGGGGGCTTGTGATGCCGACTCATCCTTCTGCCATCAATTCCCGGTACTTCACCGGTTGCACACTTGTCGCATGGTCCCCTGCTCCCCTACGCTCACGGCGTCTTCACTTCTGCCACTCCCATGTATCGTATTATCTCGCTCTCGGTGCTGCTGACGCTGATCGTCATCCTCGGATTGACGTTCTTTCGCGTTCTCGCCCCCTTTATGCTGCCGTTGTTCCTGGCCGGCGTGACGGCCATCATGGCGCAGCCGGTCTTCAACTACTTCAAACGCCGCACCGGCGATCGTATTCAATGGGCCGCGGGACTGACGACCGCCACCGTGATGGGCGTGATTCTGATCCCCGTGGCCGTCGGCATGCTGATCCTCACGCTTCAGCTCTACACGTATGCGTCGACGCTGTCGAACAACGATGAGTGGTCCGACTTCTTCGACACGGTTCGCGACGACGCTGAGGCGAAAACGGTTTCCGCATTCGACTGGGGAGTTAAAACGCTCAATCAGTTTCTGCCGGCGGAGCAGCAGCACGATCCGCGGCAGGTGCAGAAGCAAGTTCAGCAACAGATCTCGCAATCGATCAATGGACTGGGAAACAAGTCGTTGGGCATCGCTGGAACGACGCTGAATGTCTTGTCGGGAACGATTGTGGGATTGTTGTCGGCACTGATCTCGCTGGCGATCTTCTGCATCGCTCTCTATTTCTTCCTGGCCGATGGGACGATGATGCTCGCATCGGTCGAGAAGATGATCCCCGTAAGGATCGACTACCAGCGCGAACTGATGATTCAGTTCTCACGAGTGGTGCGGTCGGTCGTGATGGCAACATTTTTCGCAGCCCTCGCACAGGGACTGGCAACGACGGCCGCCCTCGTATTTTTCGGCTTCGAGCATTACTTCATGCTGTTCGTGCTGTGCACTGTGGCGGCCTTGGTCCCCATGGTCGGGACATGGCCGATCTGGTTTCCGTGCGCGATTTCACTCTATCTGCATGGGCATTGGGGGCAGGCGATCTTACTCGTGCTATGGGGGATTCTGGTTGTCGGCACGATTGACAACGTCATCCGGACCTGGATTCTGAACAACGAAACCAAATTGCATCCATTACTCGGATTTCTCAGCGTGATCGGCGGACTGCAGGTGATCGGGATCTGGGGTATCATCATCGGCCCCGTCGTCGCTTCGTGTTTGCATGGGTTGATCATCATTTTTAATCATGAATTGGGTGAATTGTCGCGTCAGAAGTTCATGGGACTGTTCTCTGCTCAAGAAGGCGAAGACGAGTCGAACGCGACGACGAACGAGCAGCCGGCGGCAGCCGATCCAGTTCAGGGTCCAAAGGGCGATGAAGCGGAGAAGAACGAGACGAGTACTCCCGCGGCCAGTCCGGTAACGGCTGTGGCAGACATGTCGCGACCGGCAGCGAATCAACAACAGTCCAAGTCCAAGAAGAAGTCGCGAAAGCGACGGCGGTAATTCGAATTCCTCAATGCAAGAATGAGTACCATGAGTCATACGCGACGCAGTAGTCACAGCTTCCGAGTGTTCGGAATGCTCGCTGGAATACTGACGGGCATCCTTCAATGCGATTCTGCACGCTCGCAAGACGTCCTTCCGCGCATGTCCTACAACGGTGGCAGCGAAACCGCCGACCTCGGCGTTGGGCTCTGGGCATGGCCGTTGCCGATGGATTATGACCTTGATGGTGATCTCGATCTGGTCGTCTCGTGTCCCGATTACCCCTATCGAGGCACATGGTTCTTTGAGAACCCTGGCGATGATCCGCGACTGCCGACATTTCTGCCCGCCGTTCAGATCGGGCCGGCTCAACAGAACGTCCAGATTTCATACACGGGTCAGGCCGACCAGTTTCGAGTTCTCTCGCCGAATGTTGAATACATCGACTTTCGCGACGAAGTATACGGCGACAGCCAGCCACTGGGACTCTCGGCGAACATTGATTCCGCCTTCAGTCGTTATCGGGCCAATCAATGGAAGTCGGCCGACATCGATGCCGATGGCGACCAGGATCTCATCATCGGCATCGGCGTCTGGGATGACTACGGCTGGGACGATGCCTGGAACGAAAAGGGCGAATGGGTGAACGGCCCACTACATGGGTATGTCTATCTCGTCACCAATGAGGGCGACGATGCATCGCCACGGTATGTAGAACCCACCAAACTGTTGGCCGCCGGCGAGCCGGTCGATGTCTACGGCATGCCGTCCCCCAACTTCGCCGACTTCGATGGCGACGGCGATCTCGATCTCCTCTGCGGCGAGTTCATGGATGGGTTCACCTTCTTCGAGAACGTCGGAACTCCACATGATCTGCAACTGACCGAGGGCCGACGGCTTCCGATGCACATGGACCTGCAGATGATCACGCCCGTTGCGATCGACTGGGATCGCGATGGCGACATCGATCTGATCTGCGGCGATGAAGATGGTCGCGTCGCCCTCATCGAACATCGGGGCGATGTCGTTGACGGCTTGCCGCAGTTCGCCGAACCCGTTTACTTCCGTCAACAGGCCGCTGATGTAAAGTTTGGTGCCCTGGTCACTCCCGTCAGCGTCGACTTCGATAATGATGGAGACGAAGACCTCGTCTGTGGCAACACGGCCGGCTACGTCGGTTTCATCGAGAACCTCACAGGTGGAGCCGAACCGCAATGGGCGGAGCCGCGATACATCGAACTCATGGTCCATGCTCGAGAACCAGACGACGTTATTCTGCGACATCAGGCGGGGCCGACGGGTTCAATTCAGGGGCCGTGCGAGGCGAAGTGGGGATACACGACGCTCAGCGTGGCCGACTGGGATCACGATGGTTTGGTTGATCTCATCGTCAACGACATCTGGGGTAAGGTGGTCTGGTATCGAAACTGCGGTACAGCATCGCAGCCGGCATTTGCGCCAGCCCAGCCAATTGTGGTCGAGTGGGAAGGCGAGACACCGAAGCCCGCCTGGACGTGGTGGACGCCCGAACCGGGCACGCTGGCCACTCAGTGGAGAACCACCCCCGTCGTCGTCGACTGGACGGGTGATGGCCTGAACGATCTCGTAGTGCTCGACCACGAAGGCTACCTCGCACTTTTCGAGCGGACTCAGTCGGAAAATGACACGCTGCTTCTTCAGCATCCCCGCCGATGTTTCTCGATGACGGGGGCGTGCGAGTATGATTCGCGGCAGAGACCCATTGGAAACGCGACCGATGGACTACTGCGGCTCAACGCCAATGGTGCCGGCGGAAGTGGTCGACGCAAGATCTGCTGTGCCGACTGGGACAGCGACGGCGATCTCGATCTGCTGGTCAACAGCGAGAACGTGAATGTTCTCCTCAACAATGGTCAGCGCGACGACGGACAATGGTGGTTCGAAGACGCCGGCCCTGTCTGCAATCATCGTCTCGCCGGCCACACCACCTCTCCGACAGTCGCCGACTGGAACGCCGACGGCATCCTCGACCTGATCATTGGCGCGGAGGATGGGTACTTCTATTTGCTGAATCGGCCATAGTCGCCTTTCGCTCCGCGAAAGTAGCGTCGGAGCTCGTTCAAGCGTCGCAACCTCGAACATGTTCGATCGCTATCTCTGCCGATCCACGCTGCTTTCGCACCGCGAAAGGCGACGTTGATGCGACCTCGCTAGACCTCCGATCGCCGAATGACTCAAATGCGAACCTTACAACGTGACTAGAGTCTCGCGAATCACACAGAAAACACCATGAAACTGAGTTGGAACTGGCTGCAGGAATATGTAGGTCTGTCGGCGACGACGCCGGACGAGGTGGCGACGCTGCTCACCATGTCGGGGCTCAACCGCGATGGTGTGGAGAGGGTCGGCGACGATGTGATGCTCAATGTCGAGGTCACCAGCAACCGGGCCGACTGCCTGGGACACATCGGCGTCGCCCGTGAGATCTCCGTGCTGTTGGGTTTGCCCCTCAAGACGCCGGCAGCCGAAATCACTTCACACGAGAACAGTGAGTCGACCGAGAAAGCGACGTCGGTCGCGCTCGAATGCCCCGACATTTGCTCGGCCTACATCGCCCGCGTGATTAAGGGCGTTAAGGTTGGCACCAGTCCACAGTGGCTGCGAAATCGACTGATGACCGTCGGCATCACGCCGATCAACAGCATTGTCGATGTCACCAACTACGTGTTGATGGAATGTGGCCAGCCGTTGCATGCCTTCGACTTCGACAAGCTTGACGAGCGGCGGATCGTCGTGCGCCACGGTGCCGAGAAGGAAGTGATGCAGGCGATCGACCATCACGAGTATCCGCTTGATCCGTCGACATGTGTCATTGCCGACGCCTCTCGGGCTGTCGCCATCGGCGGCGTGATGGGTGGTGCCGGCACTGAGATCGGCGCGGGAACCGTCAATGTCCTCATCGAGTCGGCGAGATTCGATGCCATGTCGATTCGCGCGACGGCACGTCGGCTCAAACTCCATAGCGATTCGTCCTACCGTTTCGAACGCGGTGTTGATGACCAGCGACTCGACTGGGCCAGCCGACGGTGTTGTGAACTCATCCTGCAGATCGCCGGCGGCGAACTGCTTGAGGGGAGCGTGCTGGCCGGCGCAATTCCCGACTGGTCGCCGGAGCCGATCACATTGCGGTTTCCTCAGGTCAAGCGCGTTCTGGGGATCGAGATCGCTATTGATGAAATGGTGCGGATTCTCACGGCTCTAGGACTCACGCTCGTCTCACGTGACGGCGAAACGGTCTCGACATGGTCGCCCCCTTCTTGGCGGCGCGATCTGGTGCGGGAAGTCGACCTCATCGAGGAGATCGCCCGCATTCATGGTTTCGAGAACATTCCCGACAACAGTTCGATCCCCGTCGTCGCCTCGACGCCCTCGCTACACGAGCAGGTCACTGACAAGGTGCGCGGCGTGCTGCTGTCCGCGGGACTGAGTGAAGCGATGACGTATTCGTTCGTTCCCGAGCCCCTCACCAAACTGATCGAGCCGGTTGCGGGAGCGGTGCCTTTGGGCATTTCTCCTCCGGCCGGTGAGTATGGCCAGACGATGCGGACCAGTCTCATACCGAGCCTGCTGCGGTGTCGGCGGGACAACGAACGTCGCGGCAATCTGAATGTCGCATTGTTCGAGCTCTCTCGCGTCTTTCTGGGGACCGATCCCAATGAGGCCGGGCAGCAGCCGATTCGACTGGCGTGGGTCAGTGGCCAACCATTCCGCGAAACCCGCGGCCTCGTCGAGGCGGTCACGCGTTCCGTTTCTGCTGATGCCGTGTTGACACTGCAACCCTTCGACCTGCCTCAGTTTCGCTCAGGCCGTGGGGCGGAGTTGATCTTGAATGGTGAGCGCTGGGGCTGGATGGGTGAGATCGATCGCGAAGCCGACACGCTGCGTGACTGGAAGCTGCGTGAAGAAGTGTGTGCCGTCGAACTCGACTGGCAAACGCTGCTCTCGCAATCGCGACTGGGGCGCACATCGCGGCCGATTCCGAAGTTCCCGGCGATCGAACGTGATCTCAACTTCGTGCTGGATGAGGCTGTCACGTGGGACCGCGTTGAATTCATCATTCGTCAATCGGCCGGCGCGCACCTGACACGGGTGGCGTTCGTCGATCAGTACCGCGGCCAGCACATCCCGGCGGGTAAGAAGTCGTACGTCGTTTCGCTGGCGTATCAGTCCGAAGACCGCACGTTGACCGCCAGCGAAATCGATGACGCCCAGCAACACGTCATCGCCGCCTGTCAAAAGGAAGTGGCCGCCGTGCTGCGGTAAAGTGCGGTTTACGCCTGCTGATAGTGCCGAGTGATGAGGTCGTTTTGCAGCCAAAGAAGCTTGTTGAACGCGCGAAGGGTTCGCACTTCCGTATCTCGTTCGAGCTCCAGACCGAGAATCGTGGCGGTTAAGGCATCGGCCACGAATCCCATCAGGGCGTTCATTTGCACCAGCGGCACATCCAGTTCCTTGCTGCCGGCCTTCGGCGTGTGGATCATTCCCACGAGATCGAGATACGCGACCATCTTCGCGTCGTAGGCCTTGGTCACGAGAGACGCCAGATAACGGCCCAGGTGCTGCTTACGAAACTCAATCATTTCGTGGTCCTGCTGAAGCGACTCGACGCTCTCGGGAACGGCTCCTTCGTAACCCGATTGACGAGGAACGAAGTGCCGCTTCGTGGCATCGTACGAGAACAGCTTGTCGTAGACGGCATCGACGAGACTGGGAACCAGCGGAGCCAGATGGGAGGCCGCTCCGTGAATTGCCTTGATGTCGTCCTCGCCGAAACCCATGAACTCGGCCAGGTAGCCAAATCGATATCCCAAGTCCGATTCGAGGCTGGCTTCGTCAATCTTCTTCACGTGAGATCTCCTGGTTGCTGGTCAACGATCGAAAAAGGATGTGAATGTCCAATTTGACGGCACAGCATAATGTTGCTAAAACAGATGTCAATGTCCGAATTCGTCGCCGGAGGGAAAAGGCTTGATTTCTCAGACTGTCGAATACGCGTTGCGGGCGGTCGTCTATCTGGCGGATCAGTCCCCCGAAGCCAGGACCACGGGGCAGATCGCCAAGGCGACGAAAGTCCCGACGGCCTACCTCTCCAAAGTCTTGCAGGAACTCAGACGCACCGGCATCGTGCATACCCAGCGCGGCGTCGGAGGGGGTGTCTCGCTGGCGGTAAAGCCCGACACTCTCACGATTCTGGCGGTCGTGAATGCCGTGGAGCCGGTTCAGAGAATCCGTAAATGTCCACTCGGACTGGCCGCCCACGGAGTACGGCTCTGCCCATTGCACAAGCGGCTCGACAACGCCCTTGCAGCGATGGAAGAGGCATTCGCGCAGACGACGCTGGCCGAGATCCTCTCGGAACCGACCGAGAGTATCCCCCTTTGCGATTTTCCAGCGACAACCGCACGCGCGACCAGAAAGTAGTACGTCCCGCTTGTCGGGCGGGACGTTGACACGCGTTGTCCCTTTGTGAACGAAATCCCAGGGCTGAGGTTGGTGCTCGATCTCTTTCCCGAAACGTATGAATTTGAGGGAGATGCGATCGAAGCCTTGGTTGAGCCGGGGCTCTACTCGAAACGGTAGAGTTCGGGCAACCAGGCCGCTGAGCACCGCTTTCAGCTGCCTTCCCTGTGGCGACACTTGAAGTCGTCTCGGGAAGAATACCATGTCCGACCCTCTGATAGGTCAATCCAGTTCGTTCAGTTCCAAGTGTGACGAAGGCATCTTGCCGCGTGCGAAGCGCCGTCGCAAACGCGCCCGCAACGACCGCGGACTTCCTCCCGACAGTGATCTCCGAAACCTCGCCCGCGAGTACCTGCTGGGGCAGCGACAGCATTGGCCCGATCTGGCGGCCAGCGGCGTGATTCCTGAGCCGACCGAGGGCATTCTCGATGGCATGGTCGAAGACTTCAAACAGCGGCATCGCACCAGTGAGGTGGGTGACCTGCCGGCGAAATATTCCTCGCGGACTTTGGCGGGCCACTATGCGCGTTTCAGTTGCGACAACAGTTCTGGCGTGACCATCGACGCACGACCGGCGGTCACGTCGCGCGTCATGAGAATGTTAAGAACTCCATTCGCATCCGTTTTCCGACTATGGGAACGGCACGACGCGCATACAGCGTCGTTTTGTCTCGCAGGCCCCATTCCCCCGGTCGTTGACCGGGGGCTCAATGACGATCAGGCGCAACCGCGACGGGTCGGGTAGAAATGTGAGTTCGTCCGGTGACGGTCCTGGAGGACAACGTGTCCTCAAGGCGTAGTCGGGCCGTGGCAGCCGGCGGGAGGGAGGCCTATTCCCTGCTCGTCGTCCAATGTGTGCGCACACGACAGAAGTTTCCACGGACCCGGCGCGTGAATAAGCCGCTGCGTCACTCAACACGGGCTCCCCCGTAGGGTCGATCGGTCCAGGCGGGCGCCCTGCGCGCCCGTCCCTGGTTGTTGACTTTGCAGAGTTTCAGCCTCATCACGGATGCTCATCGCCTCCAAAATGATTCTGGTTCGCTGCCGAGCGACAATCTCCGGTAGCAAGCGAATGAACTACCGGAACGGTTTTGTGAGAAGAAGAGAAATGGGGGGCGAGGAGTCACAACCGCGTCTCTCATTTCTCGACTCTCAGGACCGCTCGCGCAAGTTGAACGAGGCAGCAGGTTCCGGCAGTAGCGAGAGTAAGGGGCATTGCAGAAGTCGTTCAAATGATCCGTCGTTGGCGTCGACCCTCGCAAGGGGTACAACATGATCGCGACATCAACCCCTGAGTCGACGGGGCGCGTTCGGCCTGCAGTGAAACGAGGATGAGAGGATGAGACGACACATGATGAATAACTGCCGTCCAGCGATTTTCCTTTTGCTTGTCGCGACGTTGCTCTCCACGAGCCGATGGGCCACAGCCCAGGAGTCAGACGATTATCGCGACTACCGCCGCCACTGGCTCTGGTCGATCGCTCACGAGATTCCCAAGGAGACCACCACCGAGGGGAGCGGGTACTTCTCGATCATCGAGGGGCACGACGGCAACATCTACATTGGGGCCGCGAAGTATCGGCACAATGCGTATCTCGTCGAGTTCGATCCGGAGACGACCGAAATGGAGATCGTCCTTGATGCTCAGCACGAGATCGGCACCGATGCCACCGGGTTCGCGGCTCAAGCGAAGTTTCATACTCGCAACAACATCGGCGAGAGCGGTCGTATCTATCTCGGTACCAAGCAAGGTTACCCCGCCGAGGACGAGACTCGGGATATGTACCCCGGCGGGTATCCGATGGTGTTCGACCCGGAGACCGGTGAGACGCGGGTCTATCCGATCCCGATTCCACATCAGGGGATCATCAGCATGACGCCCGATGAGTCACGCGGCCTCGCCTACATCTCGACATGTGATGACGGTCGGCCGATCGAGAGTTCGCACTTCATGATCCTCGACTTGGAGACCGAAGAGTACCGCGACCTGATGGAGACCCATCACATGTATGCCTTCATCGTGGTCGATGACCGTGGAAGAGCCTATCACCCGATCCTCGGCGGAGACGTGGCCCGTTACGACCCTGATGCCGACCGACTCGATCGACTGACAGTGCTTGTCGACGGCGCGCCACCGACCGAAGCATCGCTGCTGGCCCATCCGGAGAGTCATCCTCTCAATTGGGACATCACTCCCGATCGACAGACGTTCTATTGCGTCGCAATGAGTGGCAACCAACTCTATTCATTCGATCTCGCTGGCGACGATACCACACTTCATGGACGCAGCCTCGGACCGATCATTCCCGGCGCCCAGTCGACCGACTGCCGGGCGATGTGCGTCGGGCCTGATGGCACTGTCTGGGCCGGCGTGGCGGCAACGTTTGAAGGACAGGGACAGTTCCTGCATCTCTCACGTTATCGCCCTGGCGTTGACGCCGCCCCTGTTGATCTCGGTCCGATCGCGATCAGCAATCCCGACTACACCGAGTTCGTCGATGGGGCCGGCGAGGCGTTGCCGTGGCATCATGGCGTCCATCGACCGTTCGAAGATGGTCCGCTGTTGCCGCGATACACGATCATGGGAATCTGTGCGTCTGCCGATGGCCGCGTCTACGTGACAACTCTCGCGCCGTTTACACTGCATGAGATCAGGCTTCCGCACGTCGCCGGAGTGACATCGGTCTATCATCACAATGCACATGCCGATGTTCTGCTGAGCAGGCTGATGCAGACCGACACACTCGATGGTGCAGGAGAGCAGCCGACGATTGCGATCGATTCGCTATATGTCGATCAGGTTCCAGAGAGCGACATCAGTCGACGCTTGAGTGCCGAGCATGACGTGCCCATTTACGACAATGTGGCAGGTGCATTGCTTGCCGATGACGGAACGCTCGCGGTCGATGGCATCATGCTCGTTGCGGAGCATGGGGACTATCCGCGCTCGGAGACAGGACAGATCATCTATCCCAAACGGAGGTTGTTCGAACAAGTCGCTGACGTGGTTCGCCAAACGGGCCAGCCAGTACCGGTCTTCGTCGATAAGCACCTCGCCGACAATTGGGAGGACGCCCACTGGCTCTACTCGACGGCGCGTGAACTCGACATCCCACTCATGGCGGGTTCGTCACTGCCGACGTTATGGAGATACCCACCGACCGATGTGCGGAGGGGCGAAAGTCTCAAAGAGATCGTCGCCGTGTCGTATCACACGCTCGATGCGTATGGCTTCCACGCCTTGGAGATGGTGCAGTGTCTCGCGGAACGCAGAGCCGGCGGCGAGACGGGGATTTCGTCAGTGCAGTGCATCACGGGTCCGGCTGTGTGGACAACGGGCCTGTTCGATCGCGCGCTGCTTGATGAATGCATCGCGCGTTTGCGGATCGATTACATCCCCGAGGGCCAGACCGTTGAGTCGATGACGCCGGAGCCGATCCTGTTTCATATCCGCTACGCCGATGGTCTCGTCGCCAATGTTCTCACTCTCAATGGCGCAGTCGGCGAATGGTCGGCGGCCTGGCGATACGCCGACGATAGCGTCGACTCGACACTCTTCTGGACTCAAGAGGCCCGGCCCTTCATGCACTTCACTTATCAGCTGGCTGGCATCGAGCAAATGTATCACACCGGCGTGCCGACATGGCCGGTCGAACGCACGTTAATGACGAGCGGCGTGCTCGATGCGCTCCTCATTTCGAAGCTCAACGGCGGCAATCCGCTTGACACGCCTCAGCTCATTTTCAGTTACCAGTCAGACTGGAACTGGCATCAGCCTCCCGACCCTCCGCCGGGACGGCCGGTCCACGAGCAATGAGAGTTGGCAACGGATTCAATCACGATGTGCCTAGCGCAAGGAGCATTGCCGCTACTCCTGCCGATCCTGCTGATGGGGTCGTGAAATCCGACTTTGGCCTTCACTCGATTCGGCAACATCCTTACGAGGTGATCACACACGGGTGAACTCAATCTTAGAACAGCGAAGCACGGGAACCAGGCATGGGCAGGCGCAACGTCGAATGGTGCCGCCGATACGTCGACATGTGGATTCTGGGGAGTCTCCATCCCTCGAATATCAATCTCTTGCAGCGTCTCAAGTCGGCCGACGATCGGCAGTTCGGGACGAACATGGATGTCTGCGGCACCGTTGCCGATTTCGATCCCGAGTCGTCCAACTGGAGCAAGACGCATCTCGTCGGCATTCGCAGCGATGTCTGGTCGCCAGATGAACACGAGCTTCAGAAGTCGCTCAATCGGATGCAGCGACATCGCCGCGAACTCCTGCAGCAAGGCGTCAAACGTTCGGGGCGTCTGAATGCTCAGCAACAGCAACGCCTCGACGCAGCCGTCGGTCGCGACTCAGTGATGGACCTCACTGTTGATGACGTAGAGAAACGCAGACTTGTGCTGAAGCTGTTTAAGACGACCAGCGAACGCATGCGATGGTGCGGCACGATCGAAGAACTGACGACGCGCGAGATTCACAATACCATCGGCTCACGCCGTCGGTTGCTGACATTGACCGCGATTCTTCCCGGTTACGAGTATCTCACCGAAGTGCAACAGAATCACCGCACGTTTCGCATTCCGTCGTTGTACACGTTCTGTTTTCACGACGAGAAGCTGCAGAGGATGTGGTACGTCTGCGTTAAGCGGAAGTGGATCTCGTGGGGAGCCGACTTCGACATTGTTACCGAAGGGAGGAAGATCGGCCTGATCGACGGCAAGCTGATCGGCCTCGGCTACAACGCCTTCATCACGGTTTATGAACCGGCGCTGGCGTCGAATGGCGACTTCATGGACTTGTTGACGCTCTTCGCGTCTTCAGTCGGCTACCACCGCGCGATGCGTCGCAATATCAAGCGTCGTGTTGCGGCTGCAAAGGCCGGGCCAGTGCATGGACACATCGTCGAGGATGAGGAACTCTGGCTCTTGAAAAATCCGCGTCGCCGCGCGGCGTGAAGCGATCGATAGCGACTGGTGCCATCATTCGAGTCTCAAATAACCGAAGAGCGTTTCGCCGTTTCGGAGGATATAGAACTTCACGGGACTGAAGTCGGTGCGTTGCGGATTCTGAACGACAAACGACACATCCTGCTCACTGACGGTCGACCAAACGTGCAGTCCGACGAGAATGTCATTCACTTCAATTCCATTCTCGAACGCCGGGCTGTCGGGACGAATTTCGGTCACCTTCAGGCCGCCAATATACGGTTGACCTGTTAACTGAGTATCCGTGCCATCGACCGCTTCAACCTTCAATCCGACAACATTCCAGGTTTCTTCGGACTGATCCGGGCGCCGGACGTTGGTGCGTTGCGGAACCGCCAGCGCGGCTTCGGGAGCCGGGCTGGCTGATTGCGTGACCGTGGCAACGCGTGATTGCCGAAGATCGCCCACACTGAGATTGAGAACTTGCTGTTCTCCGTTGCGTCGAACGATCACATTCATCACGTCGCCAGTCGCCCTTCGAAGCATCAGTCTTTCGAAGTCGGCGGAATCGTGCACGTGCGTCGTGGCGATTTGAGTGACGACGTCGCCGACCTGCAGTCCGGCACGTTGTCCGGGTGAACCCTGCTCGACATTGGAAACGACCAGCCGAATGTCTTCACCTTGCTTGATATCGTTGAACTGCACTCCGTGGTAGTGCTCGTCCAAACGGCGGATGTCGAGCAGCCTTGCGATCGCGACGCGTGCTTCGTCGATCGGAATGGCAAACGCAATCCGCTGTGCGGTGGCTCGAATCGCCACGTTGATGCCAATCACTTTGCCACACGCATTGATCAGCGGACCGCCGCTGTTTCCAGGATTGATGGCGGCATCGATCTGAACCAAGTCGTTATATGCCTGCTCTTCGGCCTCGACATCGCGGGAGAGGGAACTCACGATTCCCTGTGTTACCGTGTATTCATAACCGAAGGGATTGCCGATGGCGATGACCGTTTCTCCGAGCATCAAGTCGGAGGATGTGCCCAACGGCATCACGGGCAGTGGAGAACCGTGTTCGATTTTTATGACGGCCAAGTCATGACGCGTGTCGTAGGAGATCACTTCACCGATCAGAGTGCTGCCATCATGAATCGTCACCATCAGTACATCAACGTCTTTAACGACGTGATAGTTGGTGACGATGAATCCACGTTCATCGACAATGATACCGGTCCCCATCCCGTTGAGCTTGCCAGAGGCCGACGGAGGGTCTCCGGGCCTGGCACGACGTTCGGTATGGATATTGACCGTCGCGGGCAACGTGGCGCGAACGGCTCGCACGACGGGTGTTTCGCGAGGGTTGTCCGCTGGGAGCGCGTCGTCGGCTCTCAAGGACATACCGCTATTGGCGAAAACCAATAGGGCAAGGCAGATGCCGACGTGGGCGGTGCGTCTCGTCATCTCCGGACCTGTTTGGTGGTGTCGATCGTTGGAGGATCGTCGCGGGAGAATGACCAACCACCAGGGAAGGAGCATCCATGCGCCGTGTCCACGCTACAGGGCGAAGATCGGCGTTTCGATCCAGCCCACTTCACTGGGCCGTGGTTGCCCGGTGCAGCTTGCCTAGTCTCGCTTTTGGCAACTTGGGCAGGAAGTTGCGGCCGGCACGAAGCCATTGGGCTTTCGCCGACATTCCTTCACAATCGAGTTCATGTTCGCGCGAAACATGTGGGTTTGCACCCGACCTGATACTGAAATTCAACCTGAACTATTCGAGGGCTTCGATGTTTCGGCTGAGTTTGACGCATTTCGTCATTGCTGTTCGGGAAAGAATGGTATTGACCGGATTCCGCTCATGTGGACAATCCCGCAACTTCTGCCGGAACTCTTCACTTCCCCTCCTTGTTTCGGCTCATCAACTAGACCTCATCTCCTCGACGGTTCCCCTTTCGAGAATTGGACCCGACCGTGAATGCAACGATTGCATCCATCGCTGCCGTGCTATTGGGCCTGCAGTTCCCACTCAACGCGACGGCCGATCCGCTACTCTATCTGCCGTCGAGCGATGCGCGCGATCTGCTCAGTTCGGAGTCGGGGGAATTCGTGGTTCGCGGCCAGACTCCGATGTACGAATATCCGTCCGGAGGAACGACCACTTTCTATCAACCCGGGCTCGCGGCCCCAGGATACCAAGGGGGTTTCTCGACCGACCCCTGGCTCGGCGGCGGCACTCCCAGTCCATATGTGCAGCCGGCACCTGGATATGGAACCGGGATGGGTACGTATGGCCTGAACGGCCCGCAACCCTATCAGATGGGGTGGTCGCATTCCGCCGAGGTGGAATTCCTGCCGAGTGTCTCGACCAGCAGCGCCGATGTCGGAAGTTTCGGCGTCTTCGGCGTCGACTTGGAATCGACATACACGACAACCGAGCAAGTCTACTACGCCCCAGTAAGTTACAAAATCTTGTCGATTTCGCCGCAATTCAATTATCGAGCATGGGACGGGCCACAAGGGACCGACGGCATGATGGCCGTTTCGCATCTGCCCGGTAGCGTTTATCGCCTTGGCCTAGACATCAAGATCGCGACCCCTTTCTTCTATGACTGGTCGGCTGAGATTGGGTTCAATCCTGCAGTTGCCAGCGACTTTCGAGGGACGGTGGAATCGGACGCCTGGATGTTCGATGGACAGGGCGTCATCTATTGGCGATGGGGGCCGCAGTGGATGTGGGCAATCGGGGCCGCTTATTGGGACCGGGTCGACGATATCGTTATCCCCTATGGTGGTGCAGTCTGGACCCCCAACGATTTCTGGGAGTTGAGGCTCCTCTTCCCGGAATCTCAAATCAGCACGTTTCTGGGGACTCCCTATGGGATCGCAACATGGGCCTACGTCAAAGGCGAATACCACGTCGAGGCCTACCAAGTGGATGTCGAGCCGCATCCCATGGGGACGGTGACGACGAGAGTCCAGCTTGCGGACTGGCGAGTGATGGGGGGGGTCAAATGGGAAGCTGGTTCGATGACATCGTTTGCGGAGGCCGGTTGGGTCTTCGGTCGTAGCGTTGATTTCGCGAGCGGTGGAACGGATTTCGACCCCTCATCAGGATTCATTGGACGCGTGGGATTCCGCTATTGAGAACCCGCGTCACCTGATCCGCGACGAATGCGATGGGTGCTCTCGCCTGGCCGCTGAGGCGTCACAGTGAAGGCAAATTGTGTCCTCACTGGATGAAAATGATGCAGGCACGCTTGTCACTGCATCAACTTGACGACGCATTGCAGTTCTTCGCAACTCATTTTAAGTAAATGCCTTGCGGCATTTATCTGCAATCTGCCCTGCTGCTGGCACGAGGGATGCTCAATCGGTTTCCTGAAAAAACTTCGCAAAAATTGGTTCGTATGCGAACATTTTCGTGAAACGAATGCTCCTTTCTCGCGTACTACCTATAGAGGCTGGCTGATTCGTGCCGGCCCCTCAATGGACGACACCAAGCCATCCATTATCAAGACATGGATGGCAGTTACCAAATAGCCGCGACAAAGTGGTTCACCACAAGACGTCGCGGGACACATTTCTGGACGGGCCGTCAATCGAGGATGGCTATCCGGAAGAGGAGGGAATCGTGATGCAGACCTATACACAACCGGCTCTCAAGCAACTGGCCGATCAGCTCACTCGATTTACACCTGTCGACATCCGCCTCGAGCAGATGGACAACGCCGAACGTCTGATCGACGAGTTGGAAGCAAATGAAGCATACTCGTATGGAGAACTCTGCGAGAACATTACGTCGTTTTGTCCGCGGATGTACCCGGATCTCGCCATCAGCGGTGAAGATGCCGCACATGACTTGCGTTTGTTGATCGAAGATCTCTCGCGCAGCGCGAATTTGCCCGCCGACACTGTCGGCGAACCGGTCCTGACCGTCGATGACCTGAGCGAACGGTTCAACGTCTCAACGAAGACGATCGATCGCTGGCGGAAACGCGGCCTTGTGTGCCGCCGGTTCAAGTTTGGCAACCGAACCCGACTGGGATTCCTCGAGTCTTCGGTGGCGAAGTTCGTCGAGAATCACGAAGGCGAGGTTGAGCGCGGAGGCCGTTTCACGCAATTGGACGACCTGGAGCGTGCCGAGATCATCGACAAGGCAAGGCTTCAATTGGATGGCGGCGCTGTAGCAGCAGACGTTGTTCGAGACCTATCGGACCAATTCGGCCGTTCGGCCGAAACAATCCGCTACACACTCAAGCGACACGATCGCGAGCATCCGGAGGATTCGGTGCTGCCGCCGTCGTCGAATCCACTCGACGAACGGCATCGCGAACAGATTTACGAACTCTACCAGGATGGACAAACCGTGGACGCTATCGCCAAGCGATTCGGAAGAACACGCAGCACAATCTACCGTGTTATCGGTGAAGTGCGCGCCGAACGGCTGCTGTCGAAACCGATCGACTTCATGGACAGCCCCGAGTTTCATAAGCCGAACGCCGATCGCGTCATCCTCGGCCCGCCCCCGGAGACGGAACGCAAGGCGTCGCGAGTCAAGGCTCCGACTGGACTTCCCTCCTACCTTGCCAGCCTGTACGCGTTGCCGCTGCTGACTCGCGAAGAGGAAGGGTATTACTTCCGAAAGATGAACTTCCTGAAGTACCGTGCGGCGAAGCTGCAGGCGAAGATCGACCCGCAGCGGGCCAGATCACGGGATCTCGACAAACTCGAAGCACTGCTCAGTCAAGCGGTCGAAGTGAAAAGTTTCCTGATTCGCAGCAACTTGCGGCTGGTGGTTTCGATCGCGAAGCGGCACATCCGTCCGGGTGCGAATTTCTTCGAGATGGTCAGTGACGGCAATATGTCGTTGATCCGCGCCATCGAGAAGTTCGACTATACGAAGGGAAATAAATTCTCGACGTATGCCACCTGGGCGATCATGAAGAACTTCGCACGCACGATTCCTGCCGAGAACACCGTGCTGAATCGTTTTCGGACCGGCAACGACGAAATCTTCTTCATGTCTTCGGACACACGTCCCAACCCTTACGAAGCGGAGAGCGTCAATTCGCAACAACACGAGATGCTGATGTCGATCCTCGATCAGCTCGAAGATCGGGAACGCGAGATCATCGTCCGTCGGTATGGATTGGAAGCGAATTCGGAACCGGAAACACTCGAGCAGGTCGGTCAGCGGTTTGGCGTGACCAAGGAGCGAGTACGACAGATCGAATCTCGCACGATTCAAAAGATTCGCAAACTCGCTGTTGACGAACAGATCGATTTCCCCGGTGTCTAACGAGTTTTCTCATCCTGAAGCAGTACGACGGGCGGCCTTTCTGGGCCGTCCGTTGTAATTGACACTCAGCGGGAGAGCATCACTTCCAGGTGATCGCGGAGTTCTTCGTCGCTCGCCCTGCCACGTCGGGTCTGTTTGCCAGTCAATCCGTTGAGGTTGGATGGATCGATGATGTCAGAGGAGTTCAGCATGCGGAGCACGGTGCGATACGCGGTTTGCTCTGCTTGGAAGTTCCCACGGGAGTGGTGAATATCTGCCTCGCGCAACAGTTCCTGGTAGCGCTCGATCGATTCCCCTTCATCGCCATAGAACTCGACCAGCGCTGACCGGGCCGCGGCTTTCGAAGAGGATGTGGCGGGAGTTCCCCCAGGATCGACCAGTAGCATTCCCAGCGACATCACGAAGCTGAAGCCGATCACTCCATAGAGGAACAACGGACTTTTCGACTTCGCTTCCCTCCGGCTCGTTGTGGGTTGGCCTTCATCCGCAAGTCGGAGTTCCGGCAGCTTGCCGTCTTCACCGAGTTTGACTAGCGGCACGCCGGGACGGTCGGTGATGAACTTCGCCACATTGCGGGCGGACGTCGACTTCGACCCCTTACGTCGCAACTGCAACGGCCGGCGCGATGTCTCGCCAGGCGGATTAACGGGAGCTTCCCGTTCGTGCTCAGCCGCTGACTGCGGCGTTGAGGAGTGCCCAGCGTTGCCGTTTTCCGGTAGCGATGAATCGGTCGAGAACTGAACTTGTGTGTTCGCCCCGAATCGAATCGTAGCCGAGGAAGGGAGCCAGACCCATTTCTCTGCCGGCAATTCGTTGCCATCGACAGCAGCTGCATGCGGCGTGGGGGAGTAGATCGCGAACCGCCCCGTGCGATGGGCGATGCTGGCTTGATGTTCGGCCAGCGAATCGTCCTGCAGTCGAAAGTGATTCTCTTCACCGCGACCGATGTGGATCAATTCCTCTTCGATCGCGAACTCTCGCCCGGCATCCGGCCCGTTGGTGACTGTCAGGTGTGCGATCATCGACATTGTCGTTTGATCAAACGTCTACTTTCTGGCACCGGCGCGGCGAGTCTGTTTCGACGTGGCATTGGCCTGTGCGGCAATGGAGCGGTGACGTTTGCGATTTTGACCAATCGAAAGATAGCACAAACCGACAACCGAGCCGACACCCACGACCAGCATACCGACGATCAGTCCCCAATTCGTCCCGCCTCCTGACGTAGCGGCCTGACTCGCCGTCGTCTGAGTGGCCGTCGGGTTCGCTCCTTGTGCCGCACCAGTCTGCGGATTAGCTGGAGTATTCGTTGAACTGACCTCGCTGAGAGGGATGCGTGGGAGACCCATCGCCGTCAGGACGGTTTGATACTGCCGATCGAAATCACTCATGCGGTCCGAAAGGACTGAATCGTCGAACGTCAGAACGAGCGATTCGAGCGAGAATCGCGCCAGATCGCGATTTCTTTCCTGATCGGTGCCGGTTCCGCTGGCGGCATAGTTGAGCAGACATTCGACCTGATGGACTTTTGCATTGAGAAACGCGTTTCGGGCATCGGGATCCGACTGGGCCTGCTCCATCGCCCGTTGCAACGTCAATCCAATGCGGCCCCAGCCCCAGACGATCGGTTCGGTCTCTCGCCCGTGGATGGCGAGCAGGTACTTCTCGGTGACGCCCGAATCGCCCCAATGTTCATACAGCAAGGCGGCCTCTTCCTGCACGTTGAGAGCATTCGGATGCGACTTCAGAACTTCATTCAGCGTGGTTTCTGCCGCGGCAAAGTTCTTCGCCCGGCGGTGAGTACGCCCAAGTGACAGTCGGATGACGACGATCTGGTCGGGGTTGTCGACAAAGCCCGGCTCGTTGAGAGCGCGAGTCAGCATCGTTTCGTATGTTCGCGCCGATCGTGAGAAGTACTCCTGAGATTTCCCGGGTTCGTCCTCGGCACTCTCTCCCAGGGCCGCGAAGGTTTCGGCGATCCACAGCAGCGACGAGCGAGTTTGTCCCTCCTGGCGATCCGCGACGTCGTTCAGGAACGACTCGAAGCTCGCCCGCACTTCCCGCAGTCGATCGAGATCGCCCGATTCTTCGATCTGAGTGAGTTCATTCTGAAGTTGTTCACCGAAACTGATGTAGATCTGAGTGAGTGCACCTTGGTCACCTCCCTCGGACGCCAATTCCTCCAGGAGGACACGCGTGTTCGCGCTCGCGTCCATGTACTGTTGCCGTTCTTCTCCGCTGGCCTCGCTGGCTGCTCCGATTTGCGATCTGAGGAGTTGTTGCAATGCGGACGACGCCATCATGCTGCTACGGACTCCTTCTGACGGTCGCGTCTCGCCTGGCTCGATTCGAATCGCGGCAACCACCGAATGAGGTTCGGCCGAGAGCAGTTCAATGGCTCCGACGACTTCGCCTTGTGTCGTGTAGATGCCCTTGAGATTTCGAATCGCGGCCAGCGTCAGCTTGCCTTGTGCCAACCCATCGGGTGTGGCCGCATCCTGAGGAACGATCAACTGCCTCGACGCGACTCCAGTCGACAAATGCGTTTCTGCCAGATCGAGCCAGGAATCGGTATCCGTGGGGCGGTCGGCCTCGTCCATTGCCTGAGCATTCTCGTAAGCCAGCCAGTAGCATTGCCCGACTCGCAGTTGAGAGTCTCCGTAATTCTCGGCAGATACCGGCACTCGGTTGAACCACTCGGCAGCCGCGATGTAGTCGCGTTGATTGTAAAACACTTTCGCAATCGTGGCACGGGCATCATTGGCGCGAGCGGATTCGGGGAAGAGTTCCTCGACCAAAGTTGCCATCTCGAGCAGGCGTTCGGCTTCAAATTCGCGGTCGCCCTCCGGAGCCTGGGTGTAGGCGTTGTCGTAGGCCATCAGTCCGATGTATCCGCATTCGACCGCCAGTTCGGGGAAGTCGTCCGCCCGTTTCTTCATCAGATACTCTGCAATCGCGGCGGCCTCGTAGTATTTCCGTTGGCTGATGTATCCGTATGCCAATCGCATGTGTGCCAACTGAAACAGGCGCGGATCGGTGTTCGGGCCGGCCAACCGAATGGCGAGATCAAACAAACGAGTCATCTCGGCTGCCGCAGCCCGCATGCTTTCGAGTTTCGATTCCAGTTCAGATCGGTCTTCCGAAGCCTGAATCGCCTGAATTTCCCGGCCGAGCGTCTCGACGTCGTCGAGAAACTCGCTGCCGAGCCCATACGCCGACTCGAAGTCTTGAGGCTCGCTGGGATCGCGGTTCAGAGCGAGCATCACGCGCTGGATCATTCGCGACGTGAGTGCCTTGTACTCACCCGGAACGATGTTGATCGATCGTGCCAATCCAAGCGCCTGATTCAGCGCATCGGTCCTGGCGGGATCACCTTCCGCCAGAGTCATCGCGTACCCTTCAAGGGCACGAGCACGTTCAAACGCAATTCCCAGTCCCGTACTTGTTCGACGAAGTAGTCGAAACTCGTTCGATTCCAACCATTGTTCCGCGAGAATCGCCGCGTTCTGAAAATCGTTTCGTAACTCGTGATTCAAGCAGATCAACTTGAAATAGAGCGCCGTCGAACGCAGTTGCAGCACGATCGAACTGGTACCCTCGTTTTCGAGGAACTGATTGTAGATCCCGATCGCGGGTCCGAGTTCGTCCTGCTCTTCGAAGCATTTGCCCTGCCAGAGCCTCGCCACCAACCCAACTGGCTGCTGACGGTGCTCGGTATGGATCGTCTCGAACTCGACCGACGCCTGGGTCAAGGTGTCACGATACTCGACTGATTCCGCGTCGTAGGTATGTGCCAGCCAGTAAGTGCACATCGCCAAATTGAGCTTCGCCTGAAGAAAACGCGCCTCCGCGGCTTCGCGTGCTGCCCGTCGTTGAATCTGGTCTTCGGGAATGAAGATCTCGTATTGCTCGAAGTCGGCCTGGTGCTGGTCGAATGCTGTCTGAAACACCGTGCGCGCCTGGTTGATCAAGTCCCGCGCGCGTTGTCGGAACGCTTCAACGTTTTCCTCGTTGGCAGGCTCTTGCGACCTCCAGAGCTCGACTCGCGCTTTTTCCAGAAGAATGTGGGCGCGGTCGGTGTTCGCTTGCCCCGCCAGTTCGTGCTGAGGCGAGTTGTTCGCAAACTGTTCCAGCGACGCGGTCGCCCGATCGAGATATTCACGTTGCCGATCAAGGTTCGTGAACTGCTTCGCCTGCTCCATCAAGGTCATCCCACGTTCATAGGGGATGAGTTCGCGTATCTCCGGGGAAGTGTCGGGAGATGCTTCCAACTCATCCAGATACGTCAGGGCGAAGTCGAAATGACGGTGCTGTCGCAACCCGTGGATGAAGTCGAGGTGCGGCTCCGCCGCGACAACGGCACTGCCTGGACAGAAAACCAGACAGGCCAGCAGACAGGCAGTGGCCGCTGCGATCAGGCGCCTGCACATCTCGTTCTGATTCTGCACGTTATGGCGTGATGCGGTTCGCATCGTCATGTGGGAGAGTCGTTGAATGAATGCAAAACGTGGGATGAAGAGGGATTCGGTCCCTCCAGCAAGAATATCGCCGCGATGCCGTGGAAGCAACGACGCCGAAGCTCGCGACCTCCTGGTCAAACCACCCATTTTAATGCCCGCTTCGTCGATGCTATGTGCCGGCCGCGATCTGTGAATCGTTCCCGTCTTGCAGGAGTTTCTGAACATACTTGCCGAGGATATCGGTTTCGATGTTCACGACGTCGTTGAGTTGACGTCGGCCCAGTGTCGTCACCTGCAAAGTGTGCGGAATGAGTGCCACGCTGAACGAATCGTGCGTGACATCGACAAGCGTCAAGCTGACGCCGTCAACCGCCACCGACCCCTTGGACACCATCTGGCACGTCAACTCCTTGGGGACATGAAACCAGAGCTTCGTCCATTCCCCTTCCTGCTCGATTCTCAGCACCTCGGCGGTGCCGTCGATGTGTCCCTGCACAATGTGGCCACCGAGCCGGTCTCCGACACGTAGCGAGCGTTCGATGTTGACCCCGTCGTCGACGCGCAGTTTTCCCAGATTCGTGCGACTGAGCGTTTCCGATCCCGCCTGAAAGTCCCAGACATCGTCGTTCGCGGCGACGACCGTCAGGCAGCAGCCGTTGATGGCGATGCTTTCACCAATCTGTACCTCTGGCCCTTGAGTATCTGGGCCCTCTGGTAACTTGGGAGGACGAATCCGTAGCCTCACGCCGTCCGCCTCGGTGACCAGTTCGGCAACTTGGCCGATGCCTTCAACAAGTCCTGTAAACATTGATTCGTAGATGCCGTGTTTGGGGAATGCAACAAGTTACACGCCAGTATGGCATCCGTAGAGGCATGTGACACGTCAACAACCATGCGAAACACGCTCGATGACGATTATGGAAGACGAGATTCTGTCGGACAACACGGAGAGTCTGCTGACAGAGTTGAAGAAAGACCGCCTCGGCACGGGCCGGGCGGTCGACATCCTGGGTGCACAAATCAACGACAAGGGCACGTCATCAATCATCTGATGGTGGTTCGGCGACTGGCACTTCCTGCAGCACATAACCCGCAGGTGGGTTCGTACTGAAGACGTCGTCCGCGACCTCCGGATCCCATTCAAACTGCGAGTCGATCATAAAACGATCACCACTCGGGCCTTTGTAGAAGTTCTCGATCATCAACGGCAGTGAAGTCTCCGGGTCGACCCAGATGGTTGTTCGATAGGGGCCGCCGACCGGCACGCCTTCGTAACCTTCCAGATCGTCACGGGTTTCTTCATTCGTGGTAAGACGAAAGACGATGGCGGGGACGCCATCGAGGTCTTCCGCGGTTCGTATGGTTTCTGGATTATCCTGAAGTTGCCGGATCACATCGAGAAACGAGGCGCCTCCCTTGTGTGTCGCAGCCGTGTGCATTCGATAAGCCATGTTCTGACTCGGAAAGAGTCCCAACGTAATCTGATTCTGAAAATCCATGATGTTGATGACAACATCTTCGCCGTGCGTCACTTCCATCCGAAGATGGTCAAGGCTCATGTCGAGCGTGATGACATTCTGCACCGTGGGTCCGTCGATCATGTCCATCTGCTCTTGATAGCGGACGATCTTGTACTCACCGACGGCTTCGGTCACGTCGGCAAGTGCCAGGTTCTGTTTGCCTTGATTCAGCACGAACAGCAAGGCAACGACGGCCAACGAAGCGACCAAGGAGTAACGCAGTGATCGTGGCATGGTCTTGATCCTGTTCAAGAGAGTGGAAAACATGCGAGGCCGCGAGGCCTCATTGAGCTGCAACAGCAGTTCGTCGTCGGCAAGCGATGGAGGAATCGGCATCGCCCGCAGCGCATCAATCGCGCGGTCCAGCACATCGGGCTGTGATTGATGATTGGTACTCATTGAGGTGACCTCTCTTCGAGTAGCTGCCGTCCGAGTGTCTCGCGAAGCCTTGTTCTAGCTCGATGCAGCAACACGCCGACGTGGTCGATCGTCAGTGAAAGCCGTGTGGCGATTTCCTCGTAGGTCTGTTGTTCCATGTGATTCAACCAGAACGCCTCTGCCTGATTCTCCGGCAGTTCGGCCAACGCTTGGCGCAATCTTTGGGTGAGTTCGTCATCCGTGAGCTCGTCCGTTGCCAGTGGACCTCGATCGGCCACGACGTCAACGGACTCTGATGATGTATGTCGTTGCTGTTGAGTGATGCGTTGTCGCAGTCGATCGACGGCGCGACGAGTGGCGATCGTGGTCAGCACCGCGCCCCAACTGTCGATGGATTGCGACTTCGCCAGCCGCAAGGCATCGAGGAATACTTCCTGATAGCACTCCGCGGCATCTTCCTGATTTGCGAGGAGTCGATAGACCGTCCGCCACACGGAGGGTCCATGCTCGCGGATGATTTCAGGCCAGGGAATTGCGGTTTGCATGTCAAACTGGTGAATCTGGAGACTTCTCCCTTCTCCTCTTTCTGTCGAGATCGTCCCCTAAGTTCTTACACCTTTCGTGCGTGAATTGAGAGAATCACGCAATTGGCGAGAACATCAAGGAACTCGCTTCGATCCATCGACGTCGAAAAGGGGGTGAATCGCGGCCGAAACACTCGGCGGCCCACCTCTCATCGCACGGCCAAACCCACGGAGAAGATCATGCATCCTCGATCGCTTGCCTTCGCTGTCCTCGCTTTCGTGTGCTACGTGGCTCCTGCCTTCAGTCAGGGGGTCTTGATCGATCATAGCCATCCGGGACATCTTCCGAGGCCGATCATCATGCCGAATCCGGTTCCGGTGACGGCCGAATATCAGGTGAAGGAACTCACCATTCAGGCTCGTGTCACCGATCAAGCGGCTCGGGTACAAGTGTCGCAGACGTTCAAGAATCATTCTCACGGGACGATCCAGGCCCAGTTTCTTTTCCCGCTCCCTTACGACGGCGCGATCGACAGTCTCACCCTGATGGTTGACGGCGAGGAATGGCAAGGCCGCATTCTGCCTGCCGACGAAGCCCGCGGCACCTACGAAGACATCGTCCGCCGCATGCGTGACCCGGCTCTCCTCGAATGGATGGGTCGCGGGATGTTCCAGACCAGCGTGTTCCCGATCCCCGCCCAAGGGGAGCGGACGGTGACGATCACCTACACACAACTACTGCACAAGGATCAAGGGCTGACCGAGTTCCAGTTCCCCTTGAGTACCGCACGATACACGTGCCTGCCGCTGGAAAAGCTTCGCATTGAAGTGTCGCTCGACTCGTCGATTCCGATTCGCAATGTCTACAGCCCGACGCATGCGGTTTCGGTGCAACGCCCCAATGACTCTCACGCCCATGTCGTGATGACGAGCGAGAACCAGACGCCCGTCAGCGACTTCCGACTTTTTTTTGATGTCGATCCCGGCGAAGTCGGTGCTCGCGTTCTTTCGTATCGTCCCCGACTTGATGAAGCCGGCTACTTTCTGATGCTGGCGACCCCGCAAGTTCCGGAGTCCGAAGAGCAGATTCCGAAGACGGTGATCTTCGTCGTCGATAAGTCGGGGAGCATGTCGGGGCCGAAGATTGAACAGGCGCAGGAAGCACTTCGATTCGTGCTCAACAATCTGCATGAAGGGGATCTCTTTAACATCATCGCCTACGATCGCGAAGTGATTGCGTTCCGACCGGAATTGGAAACGTACACTCCCGAGAACCGGCAGGCGGCAATGAGTTTCGTCGACAGCCTGTATGCCGGTGGCAGCACGAACATTCACGATGCGCTGCTCACGGCTCTCAATCAATTGCAGGATCCCGATCGTCCCAGCTACGTGCTGTTTCTGACCGATGGTCTTCCCACGGCCGGTGTGCAGAACGAACCCGAGATCGCCGCCGCCGTCAAAGCCGCGAACGCACACCGTGCCAGGCTCCTCAACTTCGGAGTCGGCTTCGACGTGAACAGCCGGCTGCTCGATCGACTGGCGGAAGATAACTCCGGGGCGAGTGAGTATGTGCGCCCCAACGAAGATATCGAAACCTATGTCAGTCGCGTCTATCGCAAGATCGCGGCTCCCGTGTTGACCGAGGTGCAAGTGTCGTTTGATTTCGACGGCGCACTTCCCGAAGGAGCGATGCCCAACAGGCTCTATCCTTCAGGCACATTCGATCTCTTTGGTGGTCAGCAGGTCGTGATCGTCGGTCGCTACGGTGCAACTGGCCCCGCGAAGGTCACCGTGTCCGGTCAGGTTCGAGGCGAATTGAAGTCGTTCGACTTTCCGGCTGATTTCGCCGCCGAGAGCCCGACTCAGAATTTTGCCTTCGTCGAAACATTGTGGGCCGTGCGGAGAATTGGTGAGATCATCGGCGAGATCGACCTGCATGGCAGGAACGATGAATTGATCGCAGAACTCGTGCTGCTTTCGACGCGGCATGGAATTCTGACGCCATACACGTCCTTCCTTGCGGACGAAAACAGTCGGCCAACGGAACTCGCGGGTTCGTCTGCCTTTGAAAGCAACGCTGCATTTGCCGATCGCGAGTTGGATCAGTTGTCAATCGCCGAGGGGATCTCAGGCGTCGCGCAGCGTTCAAGCCGTCAGGAACTCTCGAACGCCTACAACGCTCCGATGGCAGGCGCTCCCGGCGGCTACGGCGGCTACCGTGATGCGGCGACTGACGAATACATCGTCACCGATACGGTACGCCAGATCGGCGGACAAGCCCTTTATCGTCGCGGACAGGTTGTCATGACGCCCCAGACAGCCGACCTCGACCTCGAAGAGGATGCGGAACATATCGTCGAGATTGAACGATTCAGCAGTGAGTATTTCGAACTCGTGGCTGCGAACTCCAGTGATGAGAATCTGCTCTTGAGCCAGCAGCAGCCGGAGGAAATGCTGCTCGTCCAGTTCCGGGGTCAGAACTATCTGATCCGATAGCTGGGAATTGCATCGCTTGGAATCGAGTGATTCCATCCGTATCTCATGGCCCATTGAACCCCGCCGATCGAATTCGACCGGCGGGGGTTTCTTGCTGAATCTCCACTCGGCGACGGGTCAACTCTCTTGGAAACTGCTTTCCCCGCGATATGCCTCGCCGATGAACTCGACCATTGGTCCGCAATCCCTAAACTATCTCCATTGAAACAATATGCGGGACGGGCTGTGCGCGGAACCGGTCGATGCGATCCCGTATTCAGGAGAATGTGCGGAGATGCCTTTACTGCTGGCGGCGGACTTAGGCTGGATGTGGACCATCCTTGGGCTGTTAAGTGTGCCGTTGCTCGTGTTGCTGAACGCCCTGTTCGTGGCGGCTGAGTTTGCCCTGGTTGCCGTCCGCCGGACGCGCGTCGAAGAGATGGTTCGACAAGAAATCAGCGGGGCGCTGTCGGTGCAAGAAGCAATTCAGCATCTCGATCGATCCATCGCAGCCACGCAACTAGGCATCACACTTGCCAGTATTGCTCTCGGCTGGATTGGAGAGCCCGCTCTGGCGCATCTCATTGAACCCGCCTTCTCGTTTGTATCCGAAGACTGGAAACCCGTGGCGTTGCATTCGGTGGCCTCGGCATTGGCGTTTGCCGTGATCACGTTTATGCATGTCGTCTTCGGAGAATTGATTCCAAAGACCGTGGCCCTGCAGCGTCCCGACGTCACATCGTTGTGGATTGCCCGCCCGTTGATGATGTTCACCACGCTCACTCGTCCTCTGGTCGTGTCGATGAACGGCTTCGGAAACCTCGTCCTCCGGTGGTGGGGATTCAATCCTGCATCGGTCGAGGAGATGGCGCACTCTGTCGAGGAACTCAACTTGCTGATTGAGCACAGCCGCGGGCAGGGGGTGCTCGATTCAACTCAGGCCGACGTGGTCTTGCAGGCATTTCGCCTCTCCGACAAGACGGTAGCCGACTGCATGGTCACGCGCGATGAGATGTCGGCGCTCGAATTGCACACATCGCCTGACCAGGTACTGGAGTCTGTCCGCGCGACGGCCCACACGCGCATGCCGGTCTATGATGTCGAGTTCGACGACGTAGTGGGAATCGTTAATACCAAGGATTTGTTTCACCTCTTTAGTTTGAAGGGCGTCGTCATACTCGACGACGCCCTGTATCCCCCCATCTTCCTTAAACCCGGGGAGAGCATTGGGGCGGCGTTGCAGCTCTTCCGCAAGGTCAAGCGCCCGATGGCCGTTGTCCGCGATGAGTCGGGCAAGGTCCTGGGGCTGATTACTCTCGAGGACGTGGTGGAAGAGATCGTCGGAGATATCGAAGACGAACACGATGTCCCCTCAGGCATGAAGTCGGCTCGCTTCAAAGGCGACAAGGAAACATAGACGGGCGAGTCGGCGGACAGATACCCAGAATCGAATGGGTCGGTCGCGTGCATCTAGTGGTGCCGCTTAAAGTTACGCTTGGCAGGTGGTAGAAATCCATCCGTGAGAGAATCCGTTGCCTCGCGTTGACCGCTTGCCCGAACTGATTTCTGACGATACAGTTCCATCCCTCACACCACACTCAAAACCCCAACTGGGTCGGTATTTACGGACAAGAGACATGAAAGAAGGCATCCATCCCAAGTATCAGTCGGTCGTTTTTTGTGACCGCGGTGCGGACTTCAAGTTTCTTTCGAGGTCGACCATGACTTCGAAAGAGACCATGAAATGGACGGACGGGAAGGAATACCCCGTGATCTACGTCGACATCAGTTCGGCCTCACACCCCTTCTTTACTGGAAAAATGAAGTACGTCGATGCCGCTGGCCGGGTCGAGAAGTTCCAGAAGAAGTACAAGTGGGGCAAGGACAAAGGGGAAGAGCAGGCAGAAAAGTCCGAGAGCTAAGGACTGCGCCTTCCCGCAATTGGGCCGTTGCAATCGTCACTGCCCGAAAAAACGTCATCTTCCGCGCGCTGAGCGGCCGATAACCCGACTAGGGTTGGCTTTGCCATCGTCAGAGACATCTGGCCCATGCGCAGAGCCTGCGCCTGAAAGGTGTTAGGAATCCGCCTCGAATCAGGGTGGAAAGTGCCGTCAATCAGGGAGGGGTGCGGTGCGAGGACTGATCTGTTTTAGCGTGGTGATCGTTCTAATTCCGTCGGCTTCGGCCCGCGCGGGATGGCCGTTCTTTTCCGATGGACCGCGTCATGGAACTCCAGAGTACCTGGAGATGCGCGCCAGCGAGCCTCCGGGTCGTCGGCAGTTTTATTTCGCTGGAAAGTTCTGGCCCGATCGCCCTCGTCCGGTTGGGGAAGACCTGCCGCACATTCACACCTATCACGCTGCTCACTATTGGCCGCGTCCGTACAACTGCCAGGACCGAGAGATCGTAAACGCCTACTCTTCGATCCAGATCTGCAATGGCTGGGTCGAGGCGACGACGTTCTATGACTATCACTTCGAAGCTGATACCAACCAACTGGGTCACGCCGGTCGCCAGCATCTGCAATGGATTCTCTCGCATGTTCCGATCGAGAGTCGGCTGGTGTATCTCGCGCAGTCGTTTGATCCGGCAGTGAACATCACCCGCGTCGCGGCACTTGAGCAGGAAATGGCCACGCTCGTGGGAGCAGAGCATTCTTTGCCCGTCTTGCTGCGAGTGGCGAGCCCGTCACCTCGGCCGGCCTCGGACATCGACTCGATCTATCGCCTCCGCGGTTCGAGCATCCTGCCACCAATTATCACGTACAGCAACGACGCTGGGGGCGGCGGCTCTCAATAATGAATTGCACGTCGGGTAAAGTACGGATTCGAGTTTCATCTCAATTGCGGAATGCAGAACATGTCAATTCACCGCCCGGCAATTGCGACGTTGGGTTTGATTCTGTTGCAAACATGCGGTTGTGGCACGAATCGTCAAGTTGTGCAGAACGAAGACCCGCGTCCGTTCTGGGAGCCGCGAATTCGTCAGATTGCTCATCAGGAAGAGCCCGCGCTCCCCGTCATTGAAAACCTCAGCGATCCCGGGGACATGCATGTTTCGTATGCCCGCTGGAAAGAGGAAATTGGAGCCGCTCAGGAAGCCCGACAGCACTATGATCTTGCCTTGCAGGAAGAGCCTGAACATCTCGGCGCATTGCTCGGGCTGGCTCAATTGGAACTGAGAGGTGGCAACACTTCCGCCGCAGAGCAACTGTTGGCTCGTGCGCGACAGGTCGATCCTCAGTCGCCGGCGGTCGCCTTTGCTCTCGGGAGTCTTCGTTCTCATCAACGGCGCTGGGACGATGCGGTCGAAGCCTTCAACCAAGCGTCGCTGGCCGATCCGGGCCAGTCAGGCTATCGCTTTCAACTCGCGGTCGCGCTGACGCACGCCGGCAAAGTCGAGATGGCGATGCCTCACTTCATTCGCACGGTCGGAGACGCCGAGGCCCACTACAACGTGGGCCGCATCTTGCATGACGAAGGCCGGCTGCAAGAAGCCGAAGAACACTTCGTGCTGGCCGTCGCCAAGAAGCCCGACCTCGAAGCCGCTCACGAGTGGCTTAACCGGACGCGGTTATCACTTCGCGAATCGGCGGAACAGTCCGCCACTGCACAGGCGGGTGATGCGCACACCGGAGGCCAGCAGATTCAAACGGTCGGTTATCTCAGCCCTGCGACATAGGGCGTCACGGTCGGCGGTTTCGGATCAGCGGCCCCATGGCCAACGCGTGCTCCACCAGCGAGCCGATCTCGTCGTTGGCGAACATGCGAGATTCGACCGTCTGAACAACTAGCACGCCGATCACTTCGTCGTTAGCGACAATCGGTACACCCAAATAGGACTCGTAGGGATCCTCGCCCGACTCCGGGAAGTAGCAAAAGTTGGGATGCTGGTCGGCATCGCACGGTACGATGACTGGTCGCTTCTCGCGGGCAGTCAGCCCCGTCAGTCCCTCGTCGATCGACATGCGGACCTTGCCGATGGACTCCTGATTCAGTCCCACCGTTCCCGACAGGACGAGCCATTCACTCGCTTGGTCAAAAAGATAGATCGAGCAGGCATCTCCGCGTAACTCGTTGCCGACAAGGCAGGCGAGATCGCTTAAGACGTGGGCGGGATTCGGATCGGCGGAATGTGAGATGACGATCTCACCCAGCCGCTCCATGGCTGTTGCGCGATGCGTGGAACCAGCGTCGATCAAGGGATTCTCCGTGAAATCTGAGGGTGTTGACCGCCTGGACAGACGCCTATGGACGCACTCCTCTCGGCAACCATCGCAATGTTCTCTTCGCGATTAACAAATCTCATTCCAGACTCGCCCGAACAGGCACGACATAGAGAAAATGACGTACTCCGGCCGTGAATTCAAGTCGTCGCATCGATTTCCGTCGATTCGTCGTTTGACTCCTCCCCCCGCCCCACATCCTGATCTTCCAACGTCAATTGCAGGACATGCAACATCCGGAAAATCAACGGCTATTGCGGAGGCGCGTTTCGCGGCATGATCGACTGCAGCCACCGTCCGACAACCTGGTCAAGTCGATTCACTTCTCGTCCCGTGACGACATCCAATTCGGCGATGTCGGTCATCAGCCAGCCCTCATCGGTCTTCTGCCACTGAGCTTCCCAACGTGATGGCTTTCGTCCCTGGTTACCGTAGCCCGTAATCGACACCGTGGCGTTCACTCGAAAATGCGTGCGGGCGATTGAGTTCTCGTTCGACAACTCCGTCGATACGTCGGTGATCCGATAGTCCTCGGCAATATCGACATTATGGGTTGCCAATTCCAGAAGACCTCGCAGTCCCATCTCCTGGGGAGAAATATGTTCCAGAGCTCCTTCGAGATCGTTCCGTTGAAAGTCGGCCACGAGATCGTGCAGCGCGAATTCAACCGCCTCGCGATCGGTCTGCACGCCGCGGTCGAGGAACCACGCTCCCACACCAAGCACCAGGAACAGCAGGGTTCCGATCAGAATCGCTCCTCGCTGCTTCTGAAACGCAGCGAGTGCGCACACTCCGGCCAGCACTCCGCAGATGAGGAGTTCAGGCAGCGGATTCTCATAGAGCCATTCCACGGCGATCCTTATTCAGAACGGTTGGTTCTCGGAATGCCTGTCGCCAACGTTCGCATCGCCGCTCCCATGCGATTCACGCCTCCGCGGCCGCTTCCTCCTCGCTCTTCCACTCCATGAGTTGCGAGTCTTCGATCTTGACCTTGATTCGGCCTTCTTTCTCCTTGGAGGCCGTCTCGAAGCCCATCTCCTTGAGCCGCACGATCTGCTCTCCCTTGGGGTTGACCGTCAAGTCGTCGGGAATCGCTCGCCACCACTGTAGATGAGGCCAGTCGCGACGCACGATCTTCAATGTGCTCTTGATCGTGCGATCATTCGGGCCGACGCTGAAACCGGCCTGCTGCGCGATGGCCGTGTAGGTTCCCAGCTTTTCGGCACGCTTAAGTTCCCACAGAAGTTCTGCGACCTCCTGGGCACGAGTTGAAGCCATGAAACGATCCCTTCATTGTGAGTGAGTACAACGCCGTCCCCTTCCTGGGGCCGCTCGCCGCACTCGATTACTGACTGCGAACCAATATGTTACTTTGCCCGGACGTTTGAGCAAAGGAAGACCAGTTCGGGATGCCTTCTGTCGCGTCTCGAATCACCCCTGCCGACCCGTAACATCAGGAGCCACCGATGAGATCGCTGCTGCTGCCGCTTGTGTTGATTGCCGTTCAGACCTGTCAGGCTCAAACACCTGAAACCATTGAACGCTTTGCGCCGCGAGTTCACGAGGGGCCGACGGGACTGACAATCTCGTATCGGTTGCTGGTTCCGCCTATGCTGGAAGAAGGGAAGTCCTATCCCTTGGTGCTCTTCCTGCATGGTGCCGGCGAACGGGGAGACGACAACACCGTCCAACTTGTTCATGGCATGGGCGACATCTCCAGCGATGAGATGATGGCCCGCCACCCTGCATTCGTCGTGGCTCCGCAATGTCCTAGCGAACGCCGGTGGTCGGAAGTCGACTGGAGCGCTCCCTCGAGCACGCAGCCCGAAGAACCCAGCGATGCGATGGCCGCCACGATGGAGGCCCTCGCCGCGCTTTGCGAAGAGTTCCCGATCGACGAGCAGCGAGTCTACATCACGGGACTCTCGATGGGCGGCTACGGCACTTGGGATGCCCTCGCCCGTTATCCTGGAAAGTTCGCGGCCGCAATTCCCATCTGCGGTGGCGGCGATCCCGCTCAAGCCGAGCACATGCTTGGAACGCCGATCTGGGTCTTTCACGGCGACGAGGACAACGCCGTGCCTGTACGACGTTCACGAGAAATGGTCGCCGCGCTTCGTGAGTTAGGTGACTCGCCGATCTACACCGAGTACGAGGGTGTCGGACACAACTCGTGGTCGGAGACATATGCCAATCGAGTCGTGTGGGATTGGCTCTTCTCGCAGCGTCTGCCGACGGAGTAAAGTTCGCGTCCGCGCAGCGTTCAATTGGCGTAAGACAAACGACAAAGCCCTGGTCCTTCGCGAGAAGAACCAGGGCTTGTTGTGTTCCGCAGGTTGAGTTTCTCAACCTGTTACGATTACCAGTGGTAGTCGTAGTGACCGGTCTGGTGGTAATCGTAGTGACCGGGAATCACGTGCTGATGACAACCATGATTGATGATTTGCGTCGGGTGGTAATCCCAATGGCTCGTGTTGTGCCAATGGGCGTGGGGCTGTGCAATGTAGGGCTGAACGTATCCACCGTATCCGCCACCATAACCCCCGTATCCGCCATATCCACAGCCGCCAGCCTGAGCGGAACCAGCGAAGATCGCCAAAGCAGCAACAACAGCACAGGTGGTGATGAGAGTCTTCATTGTGATTTCCTTGAGGTTGAGGTTTATTGTTGTCGGCCAGGTTTGTTTGTTGGCCTCCATGTCATACTCAGCGGGAGGGTGCCTCGAAGTGTGACAACGATTCTCCCAGATTATTTTTTTATCTCTGAATCAATGCATTTGGTCTTCCGACAGTTTCATGACTCAGTAGGACGGCCTTCCTAGGCCGTCGAGTGCAGCAAGACGGGGCTAGGAAGCCCGTCCTACGACTGATTGAAACGGGTTCTCGTCAGATCACGAAAAAACCCCGGCCCTTCATTTGAAGGACCGAGGCTCTCAAAGAGATTGTGGCGTATGCCTCTCAGCCTACCTTACCAATGGCGATCCCAATGGCCTGTGTTGTGGTAATGGAAGTGCCCCGGCTGCACATGGAAGTGATTCCCGTGCGGCACGATCCTGGTCGGGTGATAGTCCCAGTGGCTCGTGTCATGCCAGTGGTAATGGGGCTGCCCCACGAAACCGTAGTTGTACGCCCCCGCTCCATACGAGTAGCCGCCGTATCCATATCCCCCGTATCCGTAGCCGCATTGAGCTTGAGCGCTCCCGGCGAAGATGGCCAGCACGGCCACAACAGCACATAGTGCAACTGCCTTTTTCATCACTTGACTCCTTAGACCTGGGGTGAGTTCTTGAGGCCAGGACTTCGCGCCTGATACCCCCTTCACTTACACTCTGCGAAGATGGTGGCCCGAAGGGGACACAGAATCGGCGAAATCGGCCGAAGTTGTCGCAACGGTATAATTGGCAACCGTTTGCGGAGTGATAAACCTTGCCTTTGCACGTCAAATGTCTCTCGACACCATCGAAATCACCACCGAGCCGATCGACGCATCGAAAGTGGTATCGAGCGTCGAATCGACGCAGGCCGGCGCGGTCCTCCTCTTTCTGGGGACGGTGCGGGAGTTCACGCAACAGAAGCAAACACTCTACCTGGAATACGAGGCGTATCCCGAGATGGCTGTGGCCAAGATGCGCGAGCTGACGCAGCAGGCTCGCGACCGTTGGCCGATCATTCAAGTCGCTCTTGTGCACCGTATCGGACGCCTGGAACTTGGTGATGTCAGCGTGGCAATAGCCGTCAGTTCGCCGCACCGAGCCGACGCATTTGAAGCCGGTCGCTATCTGATCGACACCCTTAAGGAGATCGTCCCCATCTGGAAACAGGAGCATTGGGCCGACGGCGGGACCGAGTGGGTGCATCCAGGGACCTCGTGACGCACCCGAGGGTATCGCATCTGAGAACGTCGAATCGACGGCTGGACATGCTCCACGGCAGCCTCCATACTTCGAGTCGACGCACCTGAATCCGTAGATTACGAGTTGCCATTATGATAGCCCCCACCCAGTTGCGACTAATCGTTGTCACCCCCGAGACGACGCTCCTTGATGAGCCGATTCGCTCGGTGCGGTTCCCGCTCTACGACGGTCAAATGGGTGTGCTCCCCGGGCGCTTACCCGCCGTGGGACGACTCGGCGTGGGGGAACTGCGTTACGACAGCGACAAGGGAAGCCAGAGCTACTTCGTTGATGGTGGATTCGTGCAGATCAAAGGGGGAGTGGTGACGTTGCTCACTCACGGCGCGGTCTCCGTGGACAAGATCGATGCCACCAAGGCGGAATCCGATCTGGCCGAAGCGGTTGCTCGGAAGGCGACCGACGATGCCGCGTACGCCAGCCGGCAACACGACATGGAAAGCGCCCGCAATCGCCTGCGACTGGGACGCGGCTAGTCGAACACGGCTCATCGACTCTCACCAAGATCCATCCCAACGCCGAGCAGATTGGGCTTGGAACGCTTCAACTTCGCGCGTGTGAACCGCTAGGATCACGCGTTCTGGGAACAGGTTCGATCTCTCGACATCAGGCATCTGAAGAGGCACCTCATGAATTGGGCGATTCTGCGAATTGGCGTGATTGCACTCGTGTTGTTTTCGTCGGTCGGGTTAGTGCGGGCCGTCGATCCGCCTGACAGTCTCGATGGACCTCCATTCACGACTTGCCACACATGGGCCATCATGGATGGCGAAACCGGCGAGATTCTGTGGGGCTTGGAGGCTGACACTCCTCGCAAGTCGGCAAGCACGACAAAGATTATGTGTGCGTTCGTCGTGCTCACGCTGGCGGAATCGCAGCCTGAGATTCTCGATGAGATGGTCACCTTCTCGATCCTCGCCGACAACACCGATGGATCGACGGCCGACGTTAATCGCGGCGAGAGTCTGCCAGTGTGGGAATGTCTCTATGGGTTGATGCTCCCCTCAGGCAACGACGCGGGCAATGCCCTCGCGGAACATTTCAACGGCCGTTTCGATCCTCCCGACTATCCTGCCGAGATAACGAATCCATCGACAGCCGAGAATTTTTCCACGCGGGCGAACTTCATCGCCGAGATGAACCGCACCGCACAGCGGCTGGGGATGGAGAATACTTTCTACAGATCATCGTTTGGAGACGGCGGCGACGAGAACGACCGTACGACGACCGCGCATGACCTGCTGGTTCTCGCCCGAGCCGGACTGCAGAACGAACGTTTCGCCACATACGTCTCGACGCCGCGGTATGCCACGACGGTCAACACGCCTGACGGCGGGACGCGAGAAGTCGAATGGATCAACACCAATCAGTTGCTTGGCATCGAGGGTTATGATGGAGTCAAGACGGGCACGACCGATCAGGCGGGTTCTTGTCTGGTCTCCAGCGGCAGACGGGGTGACGACCACATCCTGATTGCGGTGCTTGGCGCAACCTCTGGTGACGCCCGCTATGTCGATTCACGCAACCTCTATCGCTGGGCCTGGATCCAGCGGGGACACGAGGAATAGGCCGACGCCGATTTCGAAGAACGAACAGCAGCAAAGCTAGAACATCTCCGCGATCTCGTCCAAGTGCTCGACGAGCTGCAGCGTATCGGACTGATTGGACTGATAGACCAAGTCGTTGGTGACATCGAGCGCCGTCAGACGCCCTTTGTCCAAGTAGACACCAGTATCGATGCAGACCCAGCGTTCGATCACATAAGGGACTCCGCCCGGTTGGACGGTATGCCCGCAAACCACGCGCTTCCCTTCCGGTGGTGCCCCTTGCCAGGGAGCAAATCGTTCCCATCGCAATGCGGAAGCGGGCTGACGGTCGAGCGGCAGCAGAGGGTCGATGCCGGCATGAACGAAGATCTCGGTCTCAGTGACGTGAAGGTTCAATCCGTTTCGCATGAATTCGAGATGATCTTCGGGGATCGAGTCAAATCCACCGTACGATTCAAGGGTTTCTCGGCCACCGTAGTGCATCCAATCACGAACCCATTCTCCGCCCGATAACGCGCTCAGCAGCATTTCTTCGTGATTCCCTTGAATCACCACAAGCTGACAGTGATCTTGTAGATTCAGCAGAATATCGATGCAGCGGCGAGAATCAGGCCCCCGGTCGACAACGTCTCCCAGGATCACAAGGGTGTCGCGCGGCTCAGGCGCGATCGCCATCAACAGCGCTTCCAGGGCGCGATCGCATCCGTGAACATCTCCGATGGCAATGGTGCGTGGTGGCATGTGGCGATTGATCCAATACGGAATCATACGCGACAGGCCGCTGATTGTCGCTCATATTTCCGGCGGACCTTGCTTGAGCAATGGCACAAGCACCTCCATTTGGGATTGGAGGTCGACGAAACGGGAATCCGCCCCCGTCGTGACGCCCGCCATCCCCAGTTTTTCAAGCTCGAACGCCAGGACCGAGACCGGCTTCGCCCCGACTCCCAACAGTCCACCTTTCAGCGTGTGCGCATCTCTGCGGAGAGCGTCCGCATCATGATTCCTGATGTCGGCACTGATGCGTCGCATCAATGTCTCTGCTTCCTCGAGGAAGGCCTCGATAACGTCGATCAGCAACTCGCGGTCCCCTCCCGCAACTTCGAGCGCATCTTTCCAATGGATGACATCCTGCGTACCGGAATTCTCCACCGACGCCGTCACCCGCGACCCCTGCTGCATCATGACTGCGATCATGTTGGCCAGATCCTGTTTGCGGACGGGCTTCGACAAATACTCGTCCATTCCCGCGTCGATGCAGCGCTCGCGGTCCCCTTTCATCGCATGTGCCGTCATGGCAATCACGGGAATATGCGTTCCAGTTTCGCGTTCGCGTTGTCGGATGGCCTGAACCGCCGCGAGGCCATCCATTTCGGGCATCTGCACATCCATCAGGATCAACTCAAACCCGCCGCGCGACCAGGCCTCGACCGCTTGCCGACCGTTCTCGGCAATCTCGAATGTGTGGCCTAACTGCTTGAGAACTCCCTTGGCCAGGGTCTGGTTGACTTTATTGTCTTCCGCCAGCAGGACATGGTAAGTCCGAAACGTTTCGGCCGCGGTCTGGCCTGCGGAAGCCTCTTGAATTGACTGTCCGACATCAGCAACACCGAGCACGTCCATGATCGAGTCAAACAACTCGGATTGCTTGACCGGCTTCAACTGATGGGCATTGATCCGCAGCTGATTCCGACGACCGACATCTCCCGGACGGCCGCTCGAAGTGAGCATGATGATCGGCAGGTCGGCAAACTCTTCACGTTCACGAATCCACTCGGCCAGTTGGAAGCCGTCGTGTTCGGGCATATTGACGTCGGACAGCAGCAATCCGAAGGGCTCTCCTTGAGAGTGCGCCGACTGTAAGCGATCGAATGCCTCGCGCGCGCTGGAGGTCAAGGTCGGATTTGCTCCCCAGTTCAGCATCATGTCGTGGAGGATGCGACGATTCGTGGCATTGTCGTCGACGATGAGAACTTGAGTATCGGAGAGATTGACCGGGGCTCGGCGTCGGCGAGCAGACTGCTCGTCGGCAACTTGCAAAGCAACGGAGAAGCTAAACGTACTCCCTTGCCCGTAAACGCTGTCGACTTCGATATTGCCACCCATCAATTCGACGAGGCGCGATGAGATCGCCAGCCCCAGGCCGGTTCCCCCGTAATTGCGTGTGGTGGACGAATCGGCCTGTTGAAACTCTTCGAACACTGCGTCGAGTTTGTCGGCGGGGATCCCAATGCCGGTATCCTTTACGGCGAACAGCAATTCGGCGCGGCCGTTTTCGATGGAATGGCACGAAACGTCGAGAACCACTTCACCTTGCTCTGTGAACTTGATGGCGTTCCCGACGAGATTGACGATGATCTGTCGAAGTCGGTGGATGTCGCCCACCAGCACAAACGGCACTTCTGAGTGGATCGCGAACGCCAGTTCGAGGCCCTTTGAGTGTGCTCGGAGAGACAACGAACGCATCGTGTCTCCCAGCGACTCTCGCACGTCGAACGGCGTCGGGTCGAGTTCGAGTTTGCCCGCTTCAATCTTGGAAAAGTCGAGAATATCGTTCAGCAAAGCCAGCAGCGATTCCCCCGACTGTTGCACCATTGTCAGGTACTCATGCTGCGTCGGCGAAAGCTGTGAGTCCATCAACAATTCCGTCATGCCGATGATGGCGTTCATCGGTGTCCGAATCTCGTGACTCATATTGGCCAGAAAGTCGCTCTTGGCGCGATTCGCATGGTCGGCTGCGTCGCGGGCTTCTTTTAGTGAATCCTGGACTCGCTTCAATTCCGAGACATCTCGCGAGATGCCGAATGTGCCAACAATGTTCCCCGAGCCGTCGCGCAGGGGCATCTTGGTTGTCGAGCACCAGGTGTCGATGCGGTCGTGCCAGGTTTCCTTTTCCACCTGAGCGACGATTGGTTCGCCAGAGCGCATCACCGTGAGTTCGTCGGCCCGCGCCTGCGAGGCATGCTCCTCCGTGAAGATGTCGGCGTCGGTCTTGCCGATCGCCGCATCGGGGCTCTTCAGCCCGAACTTTTCCGACATACTGCGGCTGATGCGAACAAAGCGACTCATCCGGTCCTTGAAATAGATCGCATCGGGGATGTTGTCCAACAGGGAATGGAGCAGATACCGTTCACGCTCCAAGGCCTCGTCGGCCTCCTTGCGATCGCTTACATCCCAGAAGAGAACCTGTACACCGACGATCTTGCCGTCGGCATCTCGCACGGGCCCCTTGATCCGATCAATCCAGCGTATCGTGCCGTCTCCGGTACGGTGCTGTTCGTGGCCGTGCAGGACGATGCCCTCGTTGAGCACTTTCGCATCATCTTCAACAAGGACGCGGGCGAACTCCTCGGGAAAGAGGTCGAAGTCGGTCTTACCCAGCAATTCCTCGGCCGACCTTTGATGCAACTCCAGATAGTGCTTATTCACTAGAACGCGCCGACCAGCTCGGTCTTTAATCAACAGGCTCATCGGCAGACTGTCGATCAATGCACGAATGCCAGCCTGAACGTGGCGCAGTTCTTCGCTTTCAGACGCTACGGTGTCTCCGTTCGACGCCAGCCCGAGTATTTTCAGCAGGCCGCTATTGCTCGTGACTGGTTCGGAATCGTTGCTGTTCATCCTGAACTCCGCTGGAACGCGTCAATTCGGCCCGTGTGAAAGTCTCGAGATTCTAATCGCTTTGCTTCCTCCGCGCAAACATTGGTAATCGATGATTCAACAAGGAATTACAGTTTCACTCGGTTTGCCGTGCATCGATGTGGACATTCCCTCTCCGCGCCGCGAGACTCACGCGACGCCCTCTTCGTAAAAGCAGGCCGACTTCCGACATCCTACTTCAATCCGAGATCACCGTCCTAATCGTCCATGTTGAATGCCATCATCCGCTTTGCTCTCAAGCAACGGTTGCTCACCGCGGCGATTGCGGTGTTTCTGTTGAGCTATGGAACCTGGCAGGCTTTCCATACTCCGATCGATGTCTTTCCAGACCTCAATCGCCCCCGTGTCACGATCATGACCGAGGTGCCGGGCCTGGCACCGGAAGAAGTCGAAACGCTGATCACTTTCCCGATTGAGACCGCCGTCAACGGCGCCAATGGAGTGCAAGCGGTTCGTAGCCAGTCGGGGATCGGGCTGAGCGTGATATTGATCGACTTCGATTTCGGGACCGATATCTATCAAGCGCGCCAGATGGTTGCCGAGCGGATGCAGATCGCGACCGAACAACTCCCCGACGGGGTGACGCCGCAATTGGCACCGGTCTCATCAATCATGGGCCAGATTCTCATGCTCGGCATGTGGAGTGAAGACGGCTCGACAACTCCGATGGAACTCCGCACAGCCGCCGACTGGGTCATTCGCCAGAGACTGTTGACGATTCCAGGAGTCGCCCAGGTCTTTACCATGGGTGGTGATCGAAAGCAGTACCAAGTTCTCGTTGATGCCGAGAAGCTGTTGCAGTTCGGTGTAACGCTCGAACAAGTGAAGGAAGCCGTCGTTCTCAGCAACGACAACGGGACTGGCGGGTATCTGGATCAGCAGGGACCGAACGAGTTGCTGGTGCGATCGCTGGGACGAATTCAGTCCATTGAGGAACTGGAACAGGTCGTCGTGACCATTCGGGAAGGACGACCCGTCCCGCTGTCGGCGGTGGCGACGGTGATCGAAGGAGCGCAGGTCAAGCGCGGCGACAGCTCGGCGTATTTGCGTGAGGGAGATGGGTTCTCTGGCGGGCCGGCGGTCATCCTCACGATCAACAAGCAACCGGGGGCCGACACGCGAGGGCTAACAGATGCGCTACTCGAGGCCGTCGACGATCTCAAGGAAGTCTTGCCGGACGATGTGCGCATCGTGCCGGTCTACTCCCAGAAGTCGTTCATCGATCGCGCGATCGAAAATGTCATCGAGGCCCTACGGGATGGAGCCATACTTGTCGTCATCATCCTGTTTCTGTTCTTGATGAACTTCAAAACCACGTTCATCACGTTGACGGCCATTCCACTGTCTTTGGTCGTCACTGCGATCGTGTTTGCCATCTTCGGGCTCTCGATCAACACCATGACGCTCGGCGGCCTTGCGGTCGCCATCGGTGAGCTTGTCGACGATGCCATCGTCGACGTGGAGAATATCTACCGTCGGCTGCGAGAGAATCGGCACGTCGCGAAACCCAGACACCCGTTGCTGGTGGTTTATCTGGCGAGTACAGAGATCCGCAACTCGATCGTCTATGGCACGATGATCGTCATCCTGGTGTTTCTCCCGTTGTTCGCCCTGTCGGGCATGGAAGGCCGCCTGTTTACGCCGCTCGGGATTTCGTACATCGTGTCGATTCTGGCTTCGCTCGTGGTATCTCTGACGATCACACCGGTGTTGTCGTACTGGCTGCTGGCTCGCAGGAGTGACATCGAGGCAGCCGAGCGGGCGAATGACGACGCTCCCAACGCCCAGCCTGTTGATTCGCACGTAGAACGCGATGGCTTCTTACTTCGCGGAATCAAGTGGGTGGGTGAGCGAGTCATTCGATTCAGTCTGCAGTTTCCTGCTTTCAATCTGGGAATCACATTGGTTGCGGTCGCGATCGCGGGACTGTTTGTCACTCGACTCGACAGAGACTTTCTTCCGCCGTTCAATGAAGGAGCCGTGCAACTCAACGTGCTCCTTCCGCCCGGTACATCTTTGGCAACATCGATTGAGCGTAATCAGTCGGTCGAGCGTCGGCTGCTTGAGATCGATGACATCATTCGAGTGTCTCGACGAACAGGCCGTGCGGAATTGGATGAACACGTCGAACCCGTGAGTGCCAGTGAATATATCCTGGAACTCAAGCCCGATTCTCACAATTCGCGAGATGAGCAGATGGCTGAGATCCGTGAGGCCATGGAAGAAATCCCCGATGTCGTAACCGCCGTCGAGCAACCGATTGCCCACCTCATTTCGCACATGCTCTCGGGGATCAAGGCGCAGATCGGCATCAAGGTCTACGGCGACGATCTCGACATGCTGCGTGGAATCGCTGCCAGAATCGAAGCTGCCATTTCAGAAGTGCCGGGAGTCAAGGATCTGTTCGTGGAACAACAGGTCACGGTGCCGCAGCTTCGGATCGAGTTCGATCGAGAAAAACTCCTGCTGAATGGACTCTCCGTCGAACACCTGAACGAGTTTGTGGAAACCGCCCTCAATGGAGTCGTGGTTTCCAATGTATTGGAAGGACAGCGTTCGTTCGATCTGGTTGTTCGCATGGATGAACAATACCGCGAAAACCTTGCGGAACTCCGGCGATTGACGATCGAAACACCCGGAGGTGGTCGTATCCCACTCGAATCCGTGGCGCGCATCTACGAGGCTGGCGGACCCAACACGATCAATCGCGAAAACGTTCAGCGACGCATTGTCATTCAATGCAATGTCGAAGACCGGGGACTGGTCGATGTTGTTGCAGACATTCAGGATCGCATTCAGCCCATCGTCGCGGAGTTCGAAGCCGGTTCCGGTTACTTCGTCGAGATCGGCGGCCAGTTCGAAGCCGAGCAGTCGGCGTCGCGAATGCTCGGTATTCTCTTTGTGGTGTCGCTGGTCGGCGTGTTTCTGGTGCTCTATTCGATGTTCAAGTCGGTGAACCTGTCGCTGCAGGTGATGGCCGCGCTGCCGATGGCCTTTATCGGATCGGTGATTGCCCTGGTCATCACCGGGCAAAACCTGACGGTCGCCAGCATGGTGGGGTTCATTTCCTTGGGAGGCATTGCCAGCCGCAACGGCATTCTTCTGATCAATCACTATCTGCACTTGGTGAAGTACGAGGGCGAAGGCTTTACGAAAGAGATGATCATTCGCGCCGGTCTCGAACGACTGGCCCCCGTGCTGATGACGGCCCTCACGTCCGGCATCGCGCTGGTGCCATTAGTGCTGGCAGCCGATGAACCCGGCAAGGAGATTCTCTACCCGGTGGCGACCGTTATTCTTGGGGGGCTCATCAGTTCCACGCTGCTCGATTTTTTTGTCCACCCGGCGTTGTTCTGGATGTTTGGGCTGAAGTCGGCCCAGAACGTGATGGGGCAGTCCGGTGGAGAAGTGGCCCTGGTTGACGAAGCCGACGCGGAATGATCGACTGAGCATTCGTCGGAAACGAACACGATTTCGCGAACATGATCTGGGAACGACTGAGACAACATCAGCCACAAGTCGAGATGTTCCGCCGCGCCGTACAGCGCGAGCGATTGGGACAGGCGTACTTGCTGATCGGCCCCTCGGGCGTCGGCAAACGACTCGTCGCGCAAGGAGTTGCTCAGTCGCTGTTTTGTGAACGCATCCCCGACGCCGACCTCGACGCCTGCGGCGAATGCCCTCCCTGTCGGCAATTGCTGGCTGGGACACATCCCGACATGCTGACCATCGCGTGTCCCGAGGGGAAACGAGAGATTCCCATAAAGCTCATGGTCGGTGAGAACGAGACTCGCGGACAGGAAGGGCTGTGCTACGAATTCTCTCGTCGGCCCATGCTGGCCAATCGCAGAATTGCCATCATCGACGATGCCGACTGCTTTAATGTCGAAAGTGGAAATTCACTGCTCAAGACGCTTGAGGAACCGCCACCTGGAGGCATCTTGTTTCTAATCACGCCGAGCATCGACGCCCTGCTTCCGACGATACGCTCGCGTTGTCAACCAATGTACTTCTCGCCGTTGACCGAGTCCGACGTTGTGGAACTGTTGCTCGAATCAAAGCTGACCGAGTCGCAGCAAGATGCCCATCAAGCCGCCTCACTCGCCCGGGGGTCCCTTTCGATGGCGAAACGATTGCTGGAACCGGGCCTGGCCCAGTTGCGCGACACCGTCAGCCGGATGGCCGTGCATGGTGAATCGCTCGGCATGAAGTCCGCCGACCAGTTAAGCCAGGAGATTGATGAACTGGCGACCGGCCCACTCCAGCGTGACTATGCACGACTCGCAATCGCGTTCTTCGCCGAGGAATGGCGCAATGGAATGTCGGCCGACTCCCTGCCCGATCATGAAATCGATCGACGCACTCAATTGCTCGAACGCTGCGCCGCCGCCGAACAACACCTCGACTCTGCCATGCCCGTTCCGTTGTGCCTGGAATCACTATTCACCGAATGCGGCCGACTCTCAAGAGAATAGTCGTTCGGCTTGAGCGAATTGTCAGCCGGAAAAGTTGAGCTGCCAAGAGACTCCATGACGATCGTTGATCCAGCCGAACCGCTGACTGAAACCGTAGTTGCCGAGTGGCATCAAGACTTGGCCGCCATCAGACAGAATGCCGTATACGCGTTCCAACTCTTCGAGCGAATCAAACTCCACGAACGTTGAGTTTGCGGGCGTAAATGAAAAGCCGTGCTTGATCGGACTGTCGGAGCACATGAACTCTCGGCCGCAAAGCGTGAATACCGCGACCTTGATCGTCCCCGCTGGACCAGGCTCACCCTGAGCATAGCGCTCGACTCGCACCATGTGAGAATCGGGGAACGTGGCAAAGTACAAGTCCAGCGCGGCCTGTGCATTTCCGTCCTGGAACATGAAGAAAGGTCTCGCTGTTGTCATTGAATGCCTCGATGTGGGGTTGCCGGCGTTAAGGAGTCAAGTCACTCATCACGATTGGCTCAGCGACCGCTTCCGAAAACCGTTGGTCGGCGAAAAGTGTCGCCGACATCGATGATGCTATAATGCGGGCCAATCGCAAGAGAGTCGTGCGGGATCGCCGTGACAATTGACCCACGATCGACGGCAACGTCTCGCGTCATGAGAATGCGAAACACCTTCGCACCCGATATCCCACCTGGGGGAACGCCACTGAGTGCGTTCCCGCCAAGAGGGCGCAACCGCGACAGGTCGGGTAGAAATGTGAGTTCGTGCGGTGACGATCCAGGAGGTCATGTGTCTCAAGGCGTTGTCGGGCCGTGGCAGCCGTCGGGACGGAGGTGTATTTCCTTTCTCGTCGTCCAACGTGTGCGCACAAGACAATAGTCCACTGCTCGTCGGCGTGTGGCCACAATAATAGATGTGCGATCCGCGCGGAGGTCGCCGTGGAAGGTTGTGAGCTGGGGGCCATGAGACCAGCGAGTCAGAAGCGCAAGACGCTGGCCTCGGCCGCCTCCCGTCGACCCAGAAAGCGCGGATTGCTTTCTGGGCCGACGAGTCCTTTTACGGGAAGCGAAACTGGGGTCGGCTTTGCGTTCCATATCGCACAACCTGGCGAGTTTTGATGCGGGTCAGCAGGCCGGTGTCGGCGAGGTTGTCGGCGTGAGCCGCTGCTTCCGAAAGGGAGTTGAACGTCGCCACTCGCTCCCACTGCAGCGTTTGGGGCAACGGAGTGAATTCGACAATTTCCCCTTCAGCCACCAGATGGATCAGAACCCAAGTCAACGACTGCAGTGCATCCTGATAGTTGTAGTGAGTCGAGTGAACGTGCGTGCCTGGAGGGCCGTACCCTTCGAGATACCAGTACTCGACACGGTAACCCACCTCGGGGAGAGGCTCGGCCGCCTCGACGTCGTAAACGATGTTGATGGAACTCGTCGTGCTCGACTGGGACTGCGGAGTTGTCCCTTGCCAATTGCTGTAGCCGCCGAGGCCTGCGGCAATGCTGACGGAAGCCGTGCACAACAGGGCGACGGCGGCAATCGAAAAGACGTAAGTCTTCATCATAGAACTCCTTCTGACTGAGAAGGTTACGGCGTGAATACGCCAACGCCTTAATCAGCGGAATCCCAGCGGACTTGTTACACGGAAAGGGATGTTTTCAAATTGATTGATGGAGAAGAGCGTCACAGCAGTTCCACCCGCCGTGAACAACAACCCTTTCCAGGATTCCCATTCGCCGAATCTTAGTAGATAGACGGTACAATCGATATCTCATTCGTGTTCTTGTCTAGAGGCTCGATTCATCCATCATCTACCGAACATGGCTGCAGTTCTGAACAGTGAAGAACGTCGGCGGCTGGCGTGGTTGTCGGAGTTTCTCACTCGTGATCGCCTCGCGCGGCTCGATGAAGTTCTTGCGCTCCGCACACGGCATTTGACCGTCGTTCTTGACGACATCTATCAGGTGCAGAACATCAGCGCGGTGCTGAGGAGTTGCGAGAGTCTGGGGATACAGGATGCGCACATCATCGAGATCCGCAACTCGCTGGAACTCAACCCCGAGATCGCGCGAGGGGCCGAGAAATGGCTCAGCGTCTACCGCTACACGGGTGAGAACAGCGTCGACGACTGCATCACGCGATTGAAGCAGAACGGATACCGCATCGTGGTGACTTCTCCGCATGCCGAGGCCGCGACCCCGTCGACGCTGTCGCTCGACAGCAAAGTTGCAATCGTGATGGGAAACGAATCGAACGGCGTCCGTCCTGAGATTGCGGCGCAGGCCAGCGAATTCCTGAGCATCGACATGTACGGCTTCACCGAGAGCTTCAATCTATCGGTCGCTGCCGCCATCTGCCTGTCGCGGTTGCGCGACCGCCTGCATTCTTCCGAAATCGACTGGCGGCTGAGTGACGTCGAACGCGACCGCCTGTTGTTCGACTGGGTGCGTGCATCGGTTCCACATCTTGAGGCACTGGAACGGCGGTATCACGAAGAACACAAGAAGAGTAGTGACCGATGACCGATCAACAGTTGATCTTTGTTCTGCACCTGGGAGTGGGATTGCTAATGATAGGGTTGGGCTTCCCGTTGTGGCAGCGGATGGTGCCTCCCAATCGCTGGTACGGGTTCCGCACGCCGTCGACCTGCAGCGATGCACGACTCTGGTATCCCACGAACCGTACCACCGGCATGTGGCTGATGCTGACGGGCGCGGCAATGGCGGCGACGTCCCTGATTACCTTTCTATCCGAACTTCCGGTCGATCCCGCTGCGCTCATTAACGTCGGCGTGATGATCGTGTTCATCGCGGCGATGCTCGTGCATAGCTTGGTCATGCTGCATCGACTGAAGAAAGGTCTTCGCAGCGATGGCGATTAGCGGATCCACCGGACCCGCGAGGGATCGGGAATCCGCACGAAATGCGTTTCGCCTCCCCAAGTGAGGGGCCATTGTTGCGACGGGAGATGCACGACCAGTGGTTTGCCGATCAGCATGTCGCGTGAAACAGCGGGGTCATCCCACGCTCGGCTGTCGGCCGACACGGGGCTGTTGTCGCCGAGCACGAAGAACTCATCGTCGTTGAGTACGTAACTGTCGGGACCATCGACCTTCTGTGTGTAATAGACGTCGCGATAGACCTGTAGATGACGCACATCGAGCGAAAGATTCTCCGCACCCAGCAGAACGGGACGCCTCGGCGCGGCAGCTTCGATAACAGCGAATTCCCCGATGGCCATTGTTTCCGAGTCGCCATCACTTCGCGAAAGGCTGCTGTAACGCAGGGGCGTAAACAGTTCGACCGAGTTGACGGCCAAGCTAACCTGCTGGTCAAAGATCGAGAACTCGACTAGCGATCGTTCTGACGACATTTCGACCGGCATCGAGCTGATGCGTACTGCCTCCGGTCGATTGTTGGCGTAGAGCCGGACCTCGCGATGGCCGAAGTCAAACTCGCAATCGAAGACAGCCGATCCATCTGTCAGTCGCACGATGAAGATGCCCTCTCCGGCATGATGCTGCACATCGCAGGCGACCATCACATCACGAACGGTGTAGACTTCACCTGCTGCATCGGGGTGGTTGTAGCCGTAAACATCGGTGATGGCCGTGCAATGCGATTCGCGAAACAATTCGTCCCAGGCCAGCCGCCATTGTGGAGAGTCGTCGCGCGCTCGCCATCGCTGATACTCGGTCCAGTTGAGTGCGCCAACACATTCGAGTACCTGCCGACCCGCATCGTAAATGACGCCAGCATGAATCATCTCCTGGCTGGCGAGGTGTGCGGGCCATGCATCGAGTGTGACTTGCGTGAGATGCCGGCCTCCCTCACGCACCCAGTGGCGAAACGCCATCCAATCGAAATTAAGTTCAGATGTCTCCGGCAGTAAGTCGGCGTCATTCTCTGGCTGATCGTTGAAACTGAGTACGTTGTCGGCATCGTTCCAGTGCGTCGTCTCGCCATGAGCCGCGATCCAGCGTGGTTCGACATTGGGGTCGTCCAGATCGGGTTGATGGTCGTGGTCATCCACGAGAATCCGAATACTGCGCTGAACGTCGATCGGTTTCCGCTGCAATTGGCCGTCGGCGTAGATATCGCCCGCGCGAATCTCGACGACTTCGCCTGGGAGGCCGGCCACTCGTTTCACGTAGGGTTGTGTCGCATCTCCCGGGTTGCGGAAGACGACCACTTCCCAGCGATAAGGGTCGCGCCATTCATACGCGTGCTTGTGGACCATCAACTGGTCCCCTTCGTTCACGGGATAGGTCGAAGCGTCGATCGACGTCAGACAGTTGGGGCAGATCGTGGTCGTGAGAGTCGTCGTGTCACCGGCGAGATCCTGGGCCATGGCCTCTGTCGACCAGTTCACATCGTCCGGAAACCGGGCCCCACGAGCGAAGTGGTAGCCACAGTCGGGGCAAATGACCTGTCGATGGTATCCCAACAGGGAAGGTGCCATCGAACCCGTGGAAATCATGAAGCCTTCCGCAAAGAAGACCCGGCAGACCATGACGGCGATCGACAAATACAGGAGTGACTCGACGACATGTCGCACGAAGCCGCGCTGACTGTTTGGCGAACGCGTCGGCCTCATGACCGTTCCCGGAACAGAAACGAAATCCCTTGCCGGGTATGGATGGGTTTGCGGAGGGGTCATCAGGGCCGAAGGAAATGCTATCCGATTGTCGAGCAGTACCGCGTATAGGGATTGTAACGGTTGCAGGGGTACTTGAGGGAAGCGAAGTTTTTCGAGAAGCGGAATGCAGCGAGTTATGAACATTGTCACCACTGCAAGAGGAGTTGAAGCAAAGTGGCACGAATGTTCCCAGAGCGCAAGCCTGCGTGGCTGTAAGGATTACAAACCCCAGCCCACAATCGGGGTGGAAGCGAAAAGTCACGCTTGACCCCGACGGCAAAATCGGCACAATCCGCCCGCCTTGGCAACCTTGGCAGTTTGAAGTGTAAACGCCTCTGAAGAGAGTGTTCAAAAGATTGAACATCACTCGCAGCATGTCCCCTGCGGGACAAATCGGCACGGAACCACACGAAGCAACGACATGGATGTCGGGGGGACTTGTCCCCTGGGGGCACGGATGCCTCTTTCTCTCATAACAACTGCCAATTCGTCGCTGCGCCCGGTCGCCGTCAGTCGGCATCTGAAGGGCGTAAGCTTCGTTGGATGCGCGGATCTTCTTGTCGGTCATCTCACGTGCGACAGCCGTGAATGTCGGCCAGGAAGCCTCTTCGCAGCGATTCCCGGCACTCGGCAGCATGGCGAGCAGTTCATTCCCGACGCCCTGGCGCGTGGCGCGCGGGCTTTGCTCGTGGACTACCCCCTCGCCCGATTTCCCGTGCATCAAGTCGTGGTTTCAGACGTTCGCAAGGCGTACGCGCGGCTGACACAGGCTCTCAGCGGTTATCCCACACGTCACATGGGCGTGGTCGGCGTGACAGGGACGAACGGCAAGACGACCACCACCTGGCTGGTGCGTTCGATCCTCGAACACGCGGAAAAGCGCTGCGGACTCCTAGGCACGATCGAATACGACGACGGTGCGAAGTGCCGTGCTTCCAAGCTAACGACACCCGAACCGTCGGTCTCGGCTCGCTGGCTCAATCGTATGCTCGAACAGCAGACTCGACATGTCGCGATGGAACTGTCGAGCCATGCCCTCAGTCAGTCGCGATGCGAAGGCGTCGATCTCGATGCCGGCGTGATTACGAACATCACCCACGATCATCTCGACTATCACTGCGACTTCGAAAGTTACAAGCTCGCGAAGAGTGCAATCCTCTCATTGATCAAACCGGGCGGCGTGGCCGTCATCAATAATGATGATATTACAGCGTCGCAGTTGGCGGCGATGGTCCCTTCGAACGTTCAGTTGAGGACGATCGGCATCGATCAGCCCGCCGACATCACGGCGACCATTCTGGCGATGGATGGCGGGAGCACGACCTTTCGCGTCCATGCCGGGACTCAGGTTGTTGAGATGCGGACCACGCTGGTCGGCAAGCACAACGTCAGCAATTGTCTCGGCGCGATTGCAAGCTGCCTGCATCTGGGGCTCAGCCTCGAAGAGTGTCGGCAAGGTATTGGTGCGCTCACCCATGTGCCGGGCCGTTTGCAGCAGGTCAATCCGGGTGGGACGTTTGCGGTTTATGTGGACTACGCTCATACGCCCGACGCCGTTTTCCGTGTCGTCGACGCCATCAAGCAGATGACTGCCGGCAGGGTGATCTGTGTTCTGGGCGCGGGAGGTGACCGCGATCGCACCAAGCGTCCGCAAATGGCCCGAGCCGCCATGGCAGCAGATCAAGTTGTCTTCACGAGTGACAACCCGCGTTCGGAAGATCCACTTGAGATCATTCAAGACATGTTGACTGGTGTTGAATGCCCGTCGAGCGTGCATGTTGAACCTGATCGTCGATCCGCGATTGATTGGGCAATTCAGATCGCGGGTCCGGGAGACGCTGTGATCGTTGCCGGCAAAGGGCATGAGGCCGTGCAGATCGTCGGCGATCGACGGCTTCCGTTCGACGACGTCGCGGTGTGCCGAGAGTCGCTCGGACTGGCCACCCTCGAACCCATGAACGTGAGGCGCGGGAGTCAATCGTTGAATGGAAGGACTCAGGGCGAGACCTCAAATTCAGGAAGCGTCAATGGGCCACATTTCGACTCTGTTGTCCAGGAGTGTCAATCGTCGACAACACCGCGATCGATTCATAGTGGCCCGTCATCGTGATCTACAGCCATGCAACCGACCACGCTTAAGGAATTCGTCGACGCGACCAGTGGCAGGCTGGTGGGAGCGTCGCAGTCGCTGGTCGTGTCGGGACCAGTCACGATCGATTCTCGCTTGGTCGAGCCGCAGGGAGTCTTTTGGGCCATTGCCGGCGAACACCAGAATGGTCACGCGTTTCTCGCGGACGCCTGGAAACGCAATGCCGCTCTGTGTGTGATTGACGAGAAACATGCTTCAAGAGTGGGCTGGTCGTTGAAGCGCCGGCCCTATCTCGTGGTCCGAGACACCATTGCCGCGTTGCAGCAATTCGCGGGCTGGCACCGTAAGCGCAGCGAGGCCTTTATTGTCGGCGTCACCGGCAGTGTCGGTAAGACGACAACCCGACAGATGATTCACGCCGCCTTGTCGGCGGGAAGCCGCGGAATTCAGAGTCCCGCGAACTTCAACAACCATCTGGGCGTGCCCCTCAGCCTGCTGCAGATCGCACCCGACGACGAGTTCTGCGTTCTCGAACTGGGTGCCTCTCGAATGGGCGAGATTCGTGAGTTGTGCGAAATTGCTCTACCCGAGGCGGGCGTCTTGACGGCCATCGCCCCTGCCCATCTCGATGAGTTCGGCTCCCTCGACAACATCATGCAGGCCAAGGGGGAACTGCTGACGTCCATTAATGAACAAGGCTTCGCGATCATCAATGGTGATGACGAACGCTGTCGTGCTCTGGCGATCAAGTCGCGCTGTGAGGTGATCTTCATCGGCGAGCACGCCTTTAACGATGTCGTGGCGACCGATGTCGAACACGACAACGGTCGATTGACGTTCCGTGTCGACCGCGCGCGATTTCAAGTTGCGGCGGCAGGTCGGCATCTCCTGACGTCGGCTCTCGCAGCCATTGCCGTGGGGCGACAGATCGCGATGGATGATGATCAGATCGCGGCGGGACTCGGAACGTTCCGGCCCGTTGCGGGACGGTGCAAGCCGCAGGTCATCGGTCAATGGACGATCATCGATGATGCATACAACGCGAGTCCCTCATCGGTAATGGCCGCGTGTCGGCTGCTGGCCGACTGGAACACTCCCGGCAAGAAACTGCTCTGCCTGGGAGACATGCTCGCCCTCGGTCATGAGAGTGACGAGTATCACAGACAACTCGGAGCATTCATCTCGCACTCCGCGATTGACCGGCTGATCGTCGTCGGATCGGGAGCCGCCTTGACGGCCGAGCACGCTCGACTTTCGGGAATGGATCCCGGTTGCATCGGCGTCTGCGGCGATGACGAGATGGTCCATTTCCTCTTTGATCTCTGGCTCGACCCAGGTGACATCGTACTTATTAAGGGCTCGCGCGGAATGAGCATGGAACGATTCATCAAGTACCTGTCCGAAAGATCTCCCAAGTCTGAGGAGGTTCCCCTGAAACGCAGTGCCTAACCAGAAGTCCCGACGTGTGTCGTGGAATCGAGATGATTTCACGATGCGAGCCGATCTGTGTCGGCTGAAGGCCACGGAAGCTGGAAGACAAGTGATTCCCTGGGTCGATCACTTCCATCACCGCTTCGCGGCGGGACTTCATCGTTCGGGCGCCGGAGTGCGAGCCTCCGGCGCCCGAGATTTTTTCAATCGTGGCGGTCGTCCCCGTCGACTGGGACCAGTGCAACTAACGTGAGCAAGGTCAAAGGAGTCATGCAGGCTCGCATCGTGTTCATCATCCTCGTTGTGGCAGGCTCGATTGGTTGCCATACCGGTGAGAGGCAAGCAGAGGTAGCCATTAGCCAAGAGCAGTTGCCAGATTTAATACCTCTCGGCATGAACTCTAGTGATGCATTGCAGTTGATCTCAGATCATGGGTATTGCGTCCAGGGGCCTGAAATACGCGATCTTGTACTTCGTGACCGCGATTCCAGCGGTGAATATCGAACTCGTGAGTGGAGGAACGCGAATATCGCCACGTGCAGCATCACTTGGCAAGACGGCCTAGTGACTGGCACAAACACGATCTACGTCGTGCTGGACAACAATATGCAAGTCAAGGAAACAATTGAACATTCGACGTTTACTGGTCCATAGCGAGAACTGTAGATCGGTTGGGGCGGACGCAACGTCACTCCTGACTCCTGACCCCTGACCCCTGACCCCTGACCGCACAGACAGGAATGTCTGTGCTACTCACAATGCTCTCCTGGCTCCTACATCAGTTTCTGCCTTTCGCCGAGCGAGTCGATCAAGCGACCGCGGGGGATTCCCGCGCGCTACTCACCGCGCGAACGGCGGCCGCGGCGGTCACATCGTTTTTGATGGCGCTGCTGCTCGGGCCGCTGGCCATCCGCTGGCTCAAGACTCGCTGCCGTGAACGCATCGACAGCGCGTCGGCCACGCTCAACGAACTCCACGCCGGGAAACAGAACACTCCCACGATGGGGGGCCTGTTTATCTCGGCGGCAATCGTGATCGCGGTCCTCTTGTGGGGGGATCTCTCCAGCTCGTTCGTGCAAATGGCGCTCGCGACCGTGGTCGGCTTCACCGCCATCGGAGCCTGCGATGACTGGATCAAGCTGAGCACTTCAAAACGTGGTCTCACCGTGCGTCAGAAGTTCATCGCTCAAACCGTGCTGTCGACCGCGATTGGCGCGTGGCTATTTATGACCATGAAGGGCATCGACGGCGGACTGAACCTCGTCTGGCCGTTCGGAAACGCCGCTTTGGCGATCGGAGTGGCTTTTATCCCCTGGTCGGCCTTCGTGCTCGTCGGAAGTTCGAATGGCGTCAACCTGACCGATGGACTCGACGGCCTAGCGACCGGCTGCATGATCTTCGCGGGGTCGGCCATCACGGCCCTCACGTATCTGGCGGGTCATTCAGTGATGGCTGAGTACCTCAGTATTCCCTTCATCCCTGGGGCCGGCGAGATGGCAATCGTCGTGGGAGCCATGGTCGGAGCCATGCTGGGGTTCTTGTGGTTCAATTGCTATCCCGCTCAGATTTTCATGGGAGACTCGGGTTCGCTTCCGATGGGGGGGCTGCTGGGGCTGGCGGCACTCATTACGCGTCAGGAACTGCTCCTGGTGCTGATCGGCGGTGTTTTCGTCATCGAAACTCTCAGCGTGCTGGCGCAGGTGGGGTGGTTCAAGCTGACGGGTCGGAGGCTCATCCGCTGCAGCCCGTTGCACAATCACTATCTGTTCAAGGGGGACCATGAGATCAAGATCGTCACACGATTCTGGATCGGTTCGGCCCTTCTGGCGATCACGGCGATTGCGAGTTTGAAGATCCTGTAACCGGTCCGTCCTATAGGCTTCCCAGTTTTCCCGAATAGGAAACCGCAGGGCTGGTTGCCGGGAAAGTGTGAAAAATCCAAAAACTGATCTGTATTTTTGCGCTGCCGCTCACTTTAATAGAGCACATTGACGACCGCTGAGGAACGCAATCCTGCCGAGTGCAGATTGTGTAACAACTTGATGCGAAATTACTTGCATCAATCTACCTCGCCAGGAGGCCCTCCCCCTGAGGGTTCGCTTGCAGGATGCAGCATATTGGAATGAGGAGACGGTCTCTCTCGTCCCAGAGAGCATCGTTTTGTCGTTCCCCCCACACACAGGACACCTTCCCTACCGATCGCGTCGCGGAGACACCATGATTCAGGAAACAGCCAAGTTTGTGAGAATGCTCCCAGCCGCCGAGCTCCCTCGCTACACATTCATTCCGGGGAGCGGCACTCCGCACCCGTATCGTGATCCTCGCGGACACAGCTACAACCGCAAGCCGATGCCGGCCCGTCCCTTACGAGACGACAACTGGTCCGAAAATCGTTCGTACCTGCTGGCCCTCGACTTCTTCAATCTCGGATTCTATTGGGAAGCTCACGAGGAGTGGGACCGGCTCTACAAGGCCACAGGGACCGAGAGTTTTGAAGGCCGTTTTCTGAAGGGACTCGTCAAGCTGTCGGCTGCCGGTGTCAAGGTACGGGAAGAGAGCATTCACGGCGTGAGGCGGCACGCGGCCTCGGCCGGCGAGGTCTTTGCCGATGTGGCTGCCGAAGCCGACGTCGAGAGGTTCTGCGGTCTCCCCTTCACGATGCTGCAGTTCGCCGCTGACCGTGCGGCGCAACTCATCTACCAGCGCGACCTCGAACCCGGAAGGCCCCTGCGAGTCTTCCCGTTCATCCTCGTGCCAGAACCGGTGCCGTTGGTGTGAGTGATGAGGCACGTCACCGAGGCTCGGCGGAACGGCGATTGGGATCAGATTCCTTGTGAAGTCGCTGCAACCGGTAACGGCGTCGCCAGAGGTCGTCTCCTCTGCTGTGGCCGCTGGGACCAGTTGAACTCCACTTGCCCCGCCGCCGCGTCTCGGAGAGCCGCGGCCGCTATTGTGTCAGTCGTGCCAGATCAACGTGTTGGCCAGGAGGGAGTACTCTTCGGCATGTATGTTGAGTCGACACGTTTGCGACCAATGAAAGAGCGCCCGAATGTAGTCATGGTGTGACTGGCTCAGTTCCTTCAATTCGGCATATTTTGAATTCAAATGATACAGAGTGCGAAAGGCAACACCGCGAAGTGAGAGGCTTGGTGCCTTTGGCGCCGATTCGGTCAATGCTGCGACTCGGATCAGAGTGGGCGCGGCAAAGCCGATCAGGGCTGGAAAGAACCGGAAGAAGACTACTGCTTCACCAGAGATGTTGATATTGCGGCTAAAGCAGTATGGCACGAGGCGCTCGGCAATGCGGCGGCAATCTTTGGGCCTGCGTTCCGCTGCCTGACGGAGAACACTAAACACACCCATCAGGCCGCGGGCGAGTTCGTCGTCTACTGACTGCGACTCTTCCCGGTTCCACACTTCGAGGGTCGTGAATGCGGCCTGAACGAACGCTCCGAAATCCACTCCGGCGGGTTGTGGTGGAACGCAGCTTCTCCAAAACCGAATGGACTGACTCCGATCGTCGAGATTCAAACTTTCAATGAACTCCGATCGACTGGGGTCGTCCCACATACTCGAACATCCAACTCTACGGCAACAAACTGCTGATGTCGTACGCAACCAACTGGCCCTCGATCATGCGGGGGAGGATCAGCAGGTGGCGGTCGGGGAGGTAGGCGTGGTCGGCGGTTCCCTGGGTCAGCTCCATCAGTTCGGTGACTTCACCCTCGCCGGAGATGTGCAGCACTTTGCCGGATTTCCAGTCGGTGACGACGTAGCCACCTGTGCCGTCGATCTCGATGCCGTCGAGATTGGCCGCAGGCTCGGGAGTAATGAGCGTCTTTTCCTTGCTGTCGAAGTCGAGTGCGAAGAGGTGCCCGATCGCGGTGTCGGTGATCTCTCCACCGGACGCCCAGCCTCCCACGATTAATCGGCCGTCATGCACCAGCAGTCCGTTGGCGCATTCGACTTCGGGACCATCCAAGAAGACCGAGACTTCGTCGTTTCGGTTGATGGCGATGATGCGGCTGTTCCGCATGTCGGTCGCGTAGACGCCCCCATCCGGGCCGGCTGCCACATCGTTGAGAAACGTCGCCCCCTCAACGGCGATGCGTCGGGCTTCACCCGTCTCCATGTCGACCGCGACAATGGCATCGATATCGCTGACGTACAGCGTTCCGTTGACCGCTCGAATCCCCTTGGGGGCGTTGAGTCCGCTCACCCAATGTTCATCCAGCATTTCGCCATCGAGCGAGACCTTTGAGATATAGCCTTCGCCATCCATCGCATCGCCGGCACCGACGATCTGCGAAAGATAAATGATGCCCGTCTCGACATCGACGTAGGCCGACTCAGGCCGATCAAGGTCATTGAGCTGCCAGACGATCAGTGAGGCATACGGATCCACCGCAGCCGCATCGTCCGCAGAGGCGCACGAATGGTGCAATGACAACGAGAAGAGACAGGTCAGGAGGATGGATCGGTTCATGGTTGGATGAAAGATAAGTGATGAGAGTTGGGTGATAGAATTACGAACCTCTCGCAACTTGCTGTTTGCTACTCGCTCGCCTCGTCCTCAAACACCGGCACCATCTCCAGAATCACTTCGGTGCCGAGTTCGGGGATGCGTTCGGTGTAGGGTTCGAACAACAGGCCGGAGCCGTCGGCACTGCTGTCGGCGGCGATGTCGATCATCGCATCCGAGAAGTTCGCGACGCAAATCACATTGCCACTTTCAGCCTGATACCAGCGTTTACCGTCGTCATCGGTATAGAAGCCGCTGCCCGCAAAGACAAAGGTATCTTCCATCTCGTGAGGCTGGCTGTCGCGATAAATCTTCTCGAAGGCCGACGTCCATTGAGGATCGTCGCTCAATGCAAGAATTCGGTCACGTTTCGCCTCCGACAGAGTGCCGAACCACAGCACCAGATCATTGTTGTCGTCATAGCGCACATCGAGGTCTTCGGGGATTTCGATCCCCGTCGGCCAGGCGTCGAGTGGCTCTTCGTAATACCGCCGAGTGATGTGCCTCACCCATTCCTGAGCAGGAACGCGGTGTTCCATCCCCTCGTCGTCGACCCACAGGACGAACAGATCGATCTGCTGCCCCGTCGGCGCGCGAAACTCGGGCGTAAACCGCACCGGCGTACCTGTCTCGGCACCAATCGCAAGGAGAGCCGCATGAATGACATAGGCTTCGGCATCGACGGCGAGCACCGATTCGTGTTCCTTCGTCTGTGCCTTGCACAACAACATCTCCAGCAGTCCTTCACGCAACGCAACTCGCGTGCGGAGAAAAACTCGCTTGTGCTCGGCGTCGATGAAGACCGTGTTCTGTGGATTGAGAGTGACCAGTCCCTCTTGCGGAAGGAGCGGATGCCCATCCAGCTCGAACTCTGCGGGAGAAGTGGCATCTGGATCCTGGGCCGCAACCTGCGAAGGAGGAGCGGCATCGTCTCCCCTGGCGAGAGTGACGGCAAACAAGACCATCAACAAAGCGAGAACTCGTATCAACGACATCTACCTCTCCTCGAAGGCCATTTCATGAATTCGTGCAAGCTGACTGTACGATCTGAAGTGCAAGACGCATACCAGTTCCGCGTTGCAATTATGTCCATGAATTCATGTGATCCCGCAAGCCAGCTCCTCCGAATGGCGAAAAATCCGCTACGAGTGGCGGAACAGTCGCCACGTCCTGCGTGTTGAGGTGTGTCATAATCCACGGGAGCGAGTCGCTGTACTGCTCTGGCATTCTACATCTTGCCGAGCGCAATTATCTACAACAACGGTCCCTCAGGAAAGAGTTGCGAGACACTGGTGCGGTCATGGATCGAGCGAATCGCATCGGCAAACAGCCCCGCCACGGTGACGATCTCGATATTCGGAGGCAGCTCATCCTGATGAGGCTCGATGGAATCGGTGATGAACAGTCTCTCGATCTCGCTGCTCGCAAATCGAGGGGCGACCCCCTTCGACAACACCCCATGCGACACGGCGGCGTAGACCTTCTTCGCGCCACGGTCCTTGAGCACTTCGGCCATCGAAATCAGCGTGCCGCCGGAAATGGTGAAGTCGTCGACAATCACGACGTTCTTGCCGTCCACATCGCCGATTACCTCGAGAACCTGGGCCTTCTCGTCGTGTGCCGAGCGGGTCTTGTTACCGATGGCGACCGAGACGCCGAGATAGTTCGCGTATGCCGACGCCCCTTTGGCGAATCCAATGTCAGGACTGCACACGATGAGGTCGGGAATATTGAGTTTACGAATGTGGTCGCACAACACGAATCGGCCGTAAAGATGATCGACGGGGATATGAAAGAACCCCTGAATCTGCGGCGAGTGGAGATCCATCATCAGACAGCGATCGGCGCCGGCAGCTTCGATGGCGTCGGCACACACTCGGGCGCGGATGGAAACACGCGGCTCGTCCTTCTTGTCACCTTTGGCATAACTGAAAAAGGGAACGACGGCCGTCACCTGCTGCGCGCTGGCACGCTTGAGGGCGTCGACCCAGAAGAGCAACTCCATAAAGTTGTCGTTAACAGGCTGATGGATGCCTTGGATCACGTAACAGTCGCGGCCACGCACGTTCTCCAGCACGCGGACAAAAACGTTGCCCTCACTAAAGTAGTGAGCCTCGCAGGGAGTGAGGCCAACCTTGAGGTCGTCGGCAATGGCCCGCGACAGCCGGGGGTTCGCGGAACCCGCGATAATGGACAACTCTCCTTGCGGAGGCTGAAAAGGAAAGGCCCTCGGGCCCGAAGCGCGATGCGTTGGCTGGGAAGTCATTGGATGGAAATTCGTTCACGACACAAGAAACAATGCATCACCAGAACGGGAAATTGCACTCCTTGCCGCGACCCGACCTGCGTCTGCCGATATCAGAACAGAATCGTCAACGGATTGCCAATCACGCAGTATGCGCCGACTCGTGGCTCGCGAAGGGACGCTCCAGGTGCAGCATCGGGAACGTCGAGACGCCTCACTCCCCGGATGCCTGTGACAACGACGGGTCGACAGACGTCGTTGCCGGGATGAACGCCATCGGCTTTGCTCCCCTCCACTGAGTGATGTGCCGTTGCCCTTCAATCACTTCCAGGAGACAGTTTGCCGGGATGTTCTGAATCGTTTGGACGACTCCGCCCGGCCATTCGATCGTCGCGGATTCAATGATGTCGGTGCTTCCCAGCCCAAAATGGAGGACTCGTTCGTTCGACACGAGATATCCATCACCCGCTGTCAGTTGCTGTTGTACGGAGCCTGCGTCGGTGACGACTGTCACGAGGGAGCCGATCGCATCGCGGGCGGTTGATCTTGCGTGCAGCCGAATCTGCAGGAAGTTGCCCGCTTCGGTGGTTGTGTTGGTCAATAGCGCCACGGGGGCCTCGATGGGTGAAAGGACAAAGTCGGTCCTTCCGTCCCGGTTCCAATCAACTCTCGCAAGACTTCGGCCCAGCAGTTTCCTGGAGAAGAATGGGCCGAGGGTTTCCGGAGGAAGCTCAGCAAAACGACCTTCGAGCTCCTGTCGAAACACCTGCGTCGGCATGTAGTACTCAACATCGGGTTTCTCGAAGTCCCCGACGTGCCCGTTGGTGACGACGAGATCAAGTCTGCCGTCATTATCAGCGTCAAGGAACTGCGTCCCCCAGCCGACATAGGGGAGTCCGGGGGCGAGCAACCCGACTCCGGCAATGGAATCCGAGAAGAAGCCGTCACTGCTCTGCAGGAACAGGTTGTTTGCCTCGTCCTTGTAATTGGTGACAAACAGGTCGAGCATTCCATCGCCATTCACATCACCCGAGGCGACTCCCATGCAGGCATTGGCCCGCCCCTGAGCGCTCACCGCGAGTCCGGTGACGAACGCCACTTCGCTCAATTGGATGTTGTCTGTGTGGTCACTCGGAGCATTAATCAGAAAAAAGTTTGGTTCGTGGTCATTGCCAATGAACAAGCTGAGTCGTTTGGGATGCGTGCCGAGGTTAAATCCCTCGTGTGTCGGCTCGACTCCGAGGGCAACATCGACGTCGGCGAGCGAGGGATCCGAATGGCTTGTACTGTCCGGCACACGAAACGCGACAAGTGCCAGCCCCGCGCCACCACCCCGCTCGACGTCACTCAAATCCACGAGCGCGACGGTTCCGTCCCCCCGAGAGAGATGCAGTTGGTCGACCGAACTCTGGTACTGCTCCGGTGAGCATTCGTGTTCGCTGCAGATCATGCGAAAAAGATGTTCGCCTTCGACGTAGTTCACGTCAAACAGATCAGGGTTGCCATCGCCGTTGAGGTCGGCGATCAGGCAACTTGTCGTCCAAGTGCTGGAGGAGAGGTTGAGTACACTGGTGGCGTCGTGAAACGTGCCGTCGCCTTGATTGATCAACAGTTGATTCACTCCGACATTTGCAATGTACAGGTCGACGAATCCGTCGTTATTAAAGTCGCCCGCCGAACACCCTTGCCCGAATCCACTCTCCAACGGCAAACACGCGGGCGAAGTCACATCCTGGAACAAGGTGGCGCGATTTCGAAGCAGACAATCCTGATGCTCTTCCGAAGGGGTCGGCTGGTCTGTATCGAAATTCCAGAGCTCTCCCTGGGATAAGAAGAAGTCGGTCGCGCCATCGCCATCGAAATCAAAAACGGCAATGCCGCCGCCTGTCGACTCCTGCATGCGGACGCCATCGATACCTTCGACACGCCCCTGATAATAACTGAAGTCGACCGAGTATTCGTCAGCCTGATCCGCGAACCGTATTACGGACGTTCGGGATTCGCCATTCAAGGAATGGTGGGGCGAGACGCCCGCGATCGTTGCGAAATCGGGATAATGCGAAAGATCGTGGAGGACCAGCAGATTGCCGGAATTGAGTAATCGAGGCGCATCGGTGTGAGGATAAGCCGAAAGAGAATCAAGCGCGCGATCAACCCATGTCGAATTGGGATATTTGCCGTCGGCAACGATTGTCCAACTGAATGCTTCCCATTCTCGTCCGGCGTCAATCAGCATTCTAATGACATGCTGCATCTCGGCTTCGTCTCGGCCAAATGTGTTCAGCGCATTTGAAAGGTGCTGATTCAGTACAAAAATCTCCTCAGCGCATCTTGTGAATTTCTCTCCGAGGGCACGATCGACTTCACTGATTGCGATGCCAAGCTGGTGCATCGCGCGATGGGACGTGGGCATCTGACAAGCGCACTCCCACAAACAGCGGACGGCGACCTCTTTTTCCCTCAAACGTCGTGCCCAAAGGCCTCTGACATACCAGATGTGCGGATCGTTCTCGAGCGATTGAGGGAGCGCCGCGTGCCAGATCTGCATCTCATCGTCACTTGCGTCCAGCAGTATCTCGCCCAACAGTCCTTGAGCTGCCCCCAGCTCTGGGTCGGCCGCGAGGACAGCTTCAACCCGGCGACGAGCATCTGCAAGGTCTCCATCGGCGAAAGCTTCGAAGGCAAGTCCCAGGTTCACTGCGGGGTCATCAGGATGCTGTGTCTCGCATTCGCGCAAGTAATGAATGACATCGGGATCGCGCCGCTCGAAGTCCGTCAACAACACAAGCTGCCTGAAGCCGAAGTCGGGAAGCTTCACGAGCTCGGCAAGATAGGCATCAGCACGCCACCGCTGACCGGTTGCCGCGAGCAAATTGGCGATCTCTGTCGCCGCCTGATGCTGTTGCGGATCGTGTTCGAGAACGTAGGCATACGAGTCGATCGCCGCACTCAGCCGGCCAGAACGCTGTTCGATCTCACCCATGGAGAGAGCGGCGGCGAGAGAAACCTGAGTGCCATCCCGTGGAATCGCGTGCAAGTGACGCAGTGCTCCGTCGGTATCTCCTTGTTGAAGTTCGGCGTACGCAGCAACGAGTTGCGCTACAGCCCAATCGGGATCGTCGACAGTAATCTCCAAAGCCAATTGCCGAGCACGATCGAGATTACCAAGTGATAAAGCCGCTTGGGCTGCGGCGATCTTCGAAACTGTTGCCGAAGGATTGGGCGGATCTTCAGCGCATCCAACCAGTAACACGAGCAGAAAGGCTTTACATGTAAGTATGGAGCGCCTGCACATGACTTTCCAACACGCAGAAGTGTTCAAAATGTCGACATAGTCTGAGACGTGCGGGTATCAGGCTATCCAATGGCCACACGCCGCTCAAGGATTGACTCTCGCCGGATCTCAAGCGGTTAGGAGACGATTGGTCCGTCATCAAAGACGCTCAAAACCAGTCGTCGCGAAGTCTCACTCCAACGGCAGTTCAAATGCCGCCATGTCGTAGTGGTTTCGCACGACGAGAATGTTTCCCGCCAGGCCAGGGGGGTTCCAGTTCTTGTCGCGATCGAACACCGGCAGGAGGGCGAGTTCTTCGAACTGATCGGGATTGGGCCGCACCAATGCGATTTCTCCGTCTTCAGTGAAGACGACGAGAAGATCGCCGCGAAGCAACATCTGGCCGTGGCCGTAGCGTCCATCACGCCAAAGACGTTCCCCGTTCGTGGCATCGAAGCACGAGAGCACCCCTTCATCGAGACCGTAGAGGTAGCCGTCAATGAAAATGGGCGAGCAGAACTTGCAACGAAATCGCGTGTTCCCCCAGACCTCGGTCACCAGCCAGCCCTCCGCACCTTGAGTGATCTGCAACATTCGGCAGCCGATGCTGTAGGCACACGTGATGAACACCCGCCCGTCGGGAAACACGATCGGCTGGGCGACATTCACTCCCGGTTGATTGCGAAACGCATATGACCAGACGATTTCTCCAGTCTCCGGCATGTAGCCTCGCAAACCTTCGCCATCGAGATGAATGATGAGTTCAACGCCATCAATCGTCGCTACAAAGGGCGTGCTGTACCCCGCACGGTTCTCAACCGTCACGGCCTGTTCCGGGACACCCACACCTTGCCAGACGACATCGCCGCTCGTTCGATCGAGAGCGACAAGCCCCTTTCCTTCCGGCCCGCCGACGTTGATGACCAAGAGGTCATGCCACAACAACGGCGAACTCGCTAAACCCCATGTCGTGTAGGGAAGCAAGGGCTGACCGTCTTTCTGAAGGACGTTGATCTGCCAATTGAGAGTTCCGTCCGTGAGATTCAGACAACAAACATCGCCCACGGCGCCGGTGGTATAAACCCTACCGTCTTCACTCACGAGTGGCGTACTGCGCGGCCCATGTCCGCCGGCTTCCTCGGAAAACAAAGCCGGGTACGAGTGATGCCACAACTCGTCCCCAGTTCTCAGGTCGTAGCAGGTAACGAACTCGTCGAGATAGCGCTGTTCGAGTGTCACGATGTATTCATCGACGATGGCGACGCCCGCGTACCCCGCGCCGACGGGACGCTCCCACAGCTTCACCGGAGCTTGACTCTCCCAACTCGTCAGCAGCGACGGTCCAGGCACACGACCATCGTATTCAGGCCCATTGAAGGACGGCATGTCGTGAGGACCGATAACAGGCGCCGGTCGCTCGCCTGACGCATCGCGCTGCCCGGGAACATTCGATCGAGCGAATTCTTCCAGTCGGTCTTCCTGCGACTTCGACCAGCGCCAATGCACGATCAACTCCATGTCGCCCGTAAACTCGATGTCCTTGATGAGCAGGAAAGGGAGCAGCGCCACCACAGCCAAGAGAGCCAACTGAGCTACTAGCCCCTTGATGAACCTCGAACCGAAGACAAACCAGACGACTCCACACATCACCGCCAGAATGGTTGCCGACTGCCGGATAAGAATGGGGACGGCTGGTCCTAAGATCGAGTCGGTCCAAAACGAGCTCACAAAGCCAATTACCAGCATTGCGATGCCCACCCACCACACGAATCCCAGGAGTAAGTTCCCGGGCTTTCGTTTCGCGGAAGAGGTTGGAGGGGCGGGCGGGGGAGTTGGATCCGTCATGAAAGTGATAGTGGGTGAATTCTGCGGAAAATCAGCTTCTTGAATGATAGGTCCACCCGTACGCCGCGGCTATGGCGATCGGTTGATCTTCCCAAGCGGCGGCACTTTCCTTGACGACCACCCACTTTGCACGTTGCTTTCATGCAACATGTCCCCTGCGGAGGGGTGCGCCCGCAGAATCGGAATCTCTGAAACAACTCTTCCCAAGCCGAAAACGCGACCCCAATTGCCGATTCGCCCTCATGCGCAGTAAGCAGACGCCTCCCGCACACCGTGGGTCGGCTAGTTTCTAAGTGGCCAGCTTGTGTAACGACTGGTCTTCCGTGTCGCATTATTCAGACATGTCAAACACGAATCCCCTCTCGAAACAGGATTCGGTCGATCTTTCTGCAGAAAGACCGACGGAGGACTACGTACGCCCGGCACCGCCTCACTTGCTCAGCGTGATCGTCGAGGACTACTTCCAAGTCGGAGCGTTTCAGAAGTGGATCGACCCCAGCCGGTGGTCGCGGCTCGAAAGCCGATTGGAAGCGAATGTCGATCGTACGCTCGAGTTTCTCGCGAACCACAAGACACGAGCCACGTTTTTTGTGCTGGGTTGGAACGCACGGCGGTTTCCCCATTTGATCCGCAGAATCTCTGAAGCCGGCCACGAACTTGCCAGCGGAGGAATGCTGCATCAGGCCTTGGGCAATTTCACTCCGAATTCGTTTCGCGAAGACCTTCGTGAAAGCCGTCACTGGATTGAGCAGGCCGGCCAGCAACCTGTCCTCGGTTTCCGTCTGGCAGAAGGCTGGATCGGTCCACAGGATCAATGGGTTCTCGAAAACTTGGCGGAAGAGGGATTCGCATACGATTCGAGTCTGCTCGAACGCGGCTGGTCGTGGAAGCACAACCAGCAACACTCGCAGGCTCATCAACACAACGCACCGGCAGGCAGCATCTGGGAGCTTCCGCCGACGTCGTATCGACTCCCCTGGTTCGATCTCCCGATTGCAGGAGGAAACTACTTCCGTCAGATACCGAGGCACCTCGTGCGACTGCTGATGTCGCGACAGGCCCGATATCAGTCATCGCCACTCATGCTTTATTTCCATGTGTGGGAACTCGATGTCGAGCAGCCGCACGTCACGGCGGCAGGCAGAGTGAATCAGGTTCGGCACTATCGCAACCTGGCAAAGATGCGAAAGGTGCTGCCCTACTACCTCGACAAATACAACTTCTGTCCAGTCCGCGACTATCTGACAGAAGTTGATCGTGAGGCCTGGGAATTGCATGAGGCGGGGCGCTTGCAACAGATGTCGCTGCCGACATGGTCGACGAGTGAAACAGTCCTACCGGAGCAGATTCCCGGAACAATTTGGTCCCTGGCGAACACAGGACCTTCTCATTCCGTGAGGAGGCCAATTCGTGCCAATGCTTCATCCCCGGCGGCGATGGCTCGACGGTCAAAAGGTGACGGTCTCCACACTCCGATCACGATCGTGATTCCGTGTTTCAACGAAGCACAAACGGTCCCGTATCTCAGCGGCACGATTGATGCCGTTGAGAATGCACTTTGCGATAAGTACGACATTGAGTTTTTGTTCGTCGATGACGGCAGTTCCGATGACACCTGGGCACTATTGAATCAACACTTCGGCACACGCCGCGGCTGTCGCTGTATACAGCACGAAGTCAACCAGGGCATAACGGCGGCAGTATTCACAGGACTAAAGGCGGCGACCAACGAGATCGTCTGCACGATCGACTGCGATTGCTCGTACGATCCGCTGGAACTCAAAAGGATGATCCCGCTCCTCAAGGGCGGCGTCGATCTCGTCACCGCCAGTCCCTATCACCCCGATGGAGGTGTGAAAAACGTTCCCGGGTGGAGACTCTCGCTCTCAAGCGGAGCTTCGTGGCTCTATCGCCGCGTTCTGCGAAGTTCGCTGTTCACATTCACGAGTTGCTTTCGCGTCTATCGCCGAACGAGCGTGGTCAAACTACCGATCGAGCAGAACGGATTTCTGGGAATGGCCGAGGTTCTCGGTCAAGTTCTGTTGCGCGGCGGACACGTCGTCGAGTACCCGGCTGTGCTGAGCGTGCGGCTCTTTGGAGCTTCGAAGATGAAGACCCTTCGCACGATCGCCGGCCATCTCGGCCTGATGTCGCGTCTGATGCGACTGCGAATGTTCGGCAGCATGCCAGCGTCCGCGGCATCGAACTCAAACTCAGATTCCAAGTCCTTTTCGCGTGCCGCGGCAATCGAAGCCTCGGAACACGTTGCCGTCTAGTCATTCACAACAATCATCCTCTCACTTTCTCCTGGAGACACTGACACCATGAGTTCCAGTCGCATCCTCTCGCTTCCTTCCGATCAAGACTCCACCGGCCGCACACTGGGGGACGAAGAAATCGCCTGCCTTGTTGGTGCCATCGAGTCCGGCACTTTGACCAGCACCAAGGGGAACTACGTCAAGCAGTTTGAGAACGACTTCGCCCGCATGCTCGGCTCGAAGTATGGCCACGCCTGTGCCTCGGGTTCGGCAGCCGTCCATATCGCTGTCGCCGCGATCGATCCTGAACCGGGTGACGAGATCGTGACGACGTCGATCACCGACATGGGAGCGCTCACGCCGATCCTGTATCAGGGGGCGATTCCGGTCTTCGCCGACGTCGATCCCACGACTTACAACGTGACGGCCCGCACGATTGAAAAGGTATTGAGCGAGCGGACGAAGGCCATCATCGTCACGCATCTGTTCGGCAACCCCTGCGACATGGATGAGATCATGCGTCTCGCCAAGTCGCGCAACATTCCCGTGATCGAAGACTGTGCCCAGTCGTTCCTCTCGACATGGGATGATGCCAACGTCGGCACGTTGGGAACCATCGGCTGCTTCAGCCTGCAACAGGGAAAGCACATCACGACTGGCGAGGGTGGGATCGTGGTCACCGATGACGAGGCCCTGGCCCGCCGCATGTTCTTGCTCATTAATAAGGCCTGGGGATATGGAGACGCCAAGCCCGACCATTACTTTATCGCCCTCAACTACCGCATGAGCGAACTGCAAGGGGCCGTGGCGTGGGCACAGCTTAAGAAACTGAAGCGAGTTGTCGCTTCGCGTACTCGAACGGCCGATGCACTCACCATGCAGGTCGGCGACATCGCAGGTTTGCAGACTCCGCAGGTCAATCCACGAGCGATTCACACCTACTGGAAGTACTGCGTGAACGTCGATGAATCGCTGATTCCTGGAGGAGCCATCGCCTTGGCCGGTCAGCTTAAGGAGCGAGGCATTATGAGCGCCCCGCGTTACATCCAGAAGCCGGCCTTCCGTTGTGAAGTGTTCCGCGACCAGCGAACGTTCGGCAACAGCCGTTGGCCGTTCACACTCGCTCGTCCGGAAGCCGTCGACTACGACGAAGCCCGCTTCCCGGGATCGTATCAGGCTCTGAAGCATATTCTGGTCCTCCCCTGGAACGAGATGTATACGCAAGATCATGTCGACTACATTGCCAACGCGATTCGTGAATCAGTCGACGCGTTGAAGACGGCTGGCACGCCGGTAGAAGTCAGAAGTTAGTTACCACTTAGCCCCCGGCGAGTCGCCGGGGGGAGAATCGCGTTCAAACTCAATCGGCGACGAGCTGCATTCTCAATCAAAACGATGCGCTGTCGGTGCCAGCGGTTGGGCGTTCAACGAACAGTTCAATCACTCGTTGGCTTACTAATGCCTAATTCCTAACTCCTTGTTCCAATTATGATCGCTCCACGTCCCATGCGTTTTGGTCTCATCGGCGCCGGTGCCATTGCTCAAGCTTACGCGGAAGCGTTTCGCCGCAGTCACGAGGCGGAACTGGTCGCGGTGACCGACGTGCGCCACGAGGCCGCCCAGGCATTGGCAGAGACGATGGATTGCGCCTCCTTTCCATCGCTGACGGCTTTGCTGGCCGAAACCGATGTCGATGGCGTGGTGATCTGCACTCCGCCGGTCACGCATCCTCAACTTGCGGAAGAAGCTCTGGAGCATGGGGTCGCGGTGTTGTGCGAGAAGCCGCTCTCCATTACTTCGGACAGTGCTCGCGAAATGGCCAAGTCCGCAAAGTCGGCGGGGCAGATGCTTACGATGGCGTCAAAGTTCCGTTACTGCCGCGACATCCAGCGGGCCAAGTCGATGGTCGAGTCGGGCGTCATCGGTGAGGTCGTTCTCTTCGAGAACTGCTTCACTGGATACGTCGACATGTCTCGTCGCTGGAATTCGAATCCCGAGATCAGCGGCGGGGGTGTGCTGGTCGACAATGGCACGCATTCGGTCGACATCATGCGGTACTTTCTGGGCCCGATTGTCGACCTGCAGGTGACCGAGGGAATCCGCATTCAGCAGCTTCCGGTCGAAGACACCGTGCGGATGTTCGTCCGCAGCGCCTCCGGCGTGATGGGGAGCATCGACCTCTCCTGGAGCATTCACAAGCCGTTGCCTGAGTTCCTCAGCATCTATGGATCGAAGGGAACCATTCAGGTCGGCTGGAAGGAATCAAAGTGCCGCGTTTCCGGCGGCGACTGGCAAGTCTTCGGCAGCGGGTACGACAAGTTCGAATCGTTCATGCTGCAGATCGACAACTTCGCCCGCGCCTGGCGTGGACAGGAGCCGCTCACGATCACGATTGATGACGGCATCGCCTCGGTCGAAGTGATCGAAGCCGCCAAGGTGTCGCTGCAACAGAATCGATGGCAGCCGGTCGGAAGCGCGGCGAATGGCACTTCCAGGCGCGACGCTGAACCTGACCAGGAGACCGAGGCCGACTGTCATGGAAACCCGAAGTGTTAACGAGGGCGACGTGAATCACATCGTTCCAACATGTACACGGCAGGCTTGCGGAAGTTGGCGCTCAACAGCACGCGAATCCGATCTCCGCACGGGACACGCATCATCCATCAACATCGAATCTCACGACCCCCTCGTTAACACTTCGGGTTTCCATTCTCTGACTCCTGACTTTGAACAAGCATGAACGTCCGCATCCATCCCACAGCCATCATTGAAGACAATGTTTCCATCGGCGAGGGAACATCGGTCTGGGACAACGTCCACATTCGGCATTCGACGACGATCGGCGAGCAGTGCATCGTCGGCGAAAAGACGTACATCGCCTACGGTGTCACGATCGGCAACCGCGTGAAGCTGAATGCTTTCGTCTACATCTGTAACGCCGTCACGATCGAGGACGGAGTGATGGTCAGCGCGGGGACGATCTTCACCAACGACCGCTTCCCCCGTGCCACGACTCCAGACCTGAAGCGATTGCGTGGTTCCGACCCCGATGAACACACGTTGCCGACACTGGTGAGGGAAGGGGCCACGATCGGGGCCGGCTGCACGATCGGCAACGACCTCGAAATCGGTCGCTGGGCCATGGTTGGCATGGGAGCCGTCGTGACTCGTGGCGTTCCCGACTTTCATCTTGTGATCGGCAACCCAGCGCGATCGGTCGGCATCGTCTGTCGCTGCGGCCAGTTGATGTATCGCTTCGGATCGGATGACGGTTCACCAGGACAGGTCATCCAATGTCCGGAGTGTCACAGCGACTACATGTTGCGCGGCAAGGAAGTGCTCGAAGTCTCGGCGGTCGCCGTGGAAGCATGAGTCATCAATAAAACACTTAGCCCCCGGCGAGTCGCCGGGGGAACCGACGCGTCAATACAACTGCACGCTCGAATCTCACATGCAACTCACGTCACGATCATCTGTACCAGACACCAGCCGCGAGCGAACCTGCGCTGTTGTGGGTGGTGGCATTCTGGGGATGACGCTCGCTTATCGACTGGCGCAGCAGGGTCAGAAAGTCACGCTGTTCGAGGCAGCCGACCATCTGGGGGGACTTGCTGACGCCTGGCAACTGGGCGATGTGACATGGGATCGGCACTACCACGTCACGCTGATGTCCGACACGCACACCCGTGCCATCTTGTCGGAACTCGGTCTCGACAACGACATGCAGTGGGTCGAAACGAAGACCGGTTTCTTCGTCGACGGTCAGATGCACTCGATGTCGAACAGTGTTGAGTTCCTGAAGTTTCCGCCCCTCCGTCTGTTCGCGAAGTTTCGACTGGGGGCGACGATATCGATGGCGTCGCGAATCAAGAGTTGGCGGAAGCTCGAACAGATTCCCGTTGCCGACTGGCTCAGGCGCTGGTCGGGCCGCGAAGCCTTCGAACGCATCTGGCTGCCGCTGCTCAAGGCAAAGCTGGGGGACAACTACAAGCACACATCAGCTGCATTCATCTGGGCCACGATCGCACGCATGTATGCCGCTCGACGCACCGGGCTGAAGAAAGAGATGTTCGGCTATCTCCCCGGCGGCTATTCCCGCATGTTGACAGAATTCGAGAAGGCATTGATCGTGACTGGTGTTGAAATTCGTACATCCACGCCCATTCAACGAGTGACTGGCGCGAGGAGCGATGGGTCAGCCGAGATCACTTTGACAGATGGTCGGCAGGAACAGTTCGATCGCGTCGTCCTGACATGCCCGTCGCCTCTGATCAGTCGCATGTGCCCTGCCCTCACCGAGGATGAGCACGCCCGGCACAACGGCCTGCGGTATCAGGGAATCGTCTGTGCCTCGGTCCTATTGAAGAAGCCGCTCGATCGATTCTATGTGACGAACATCACCGACGACTGGGTGCCCTTCACGGCTGTCATCGAGATGTCGGTTCTCGTTGATGCAAACGAGTTCGGCGGCCATTCGCTGATCTACCTGCCGAAGTATGTCGCTCCCGATGATCCGTTGTTCGAGGTCTCTGATGCAGAGATCGAAGAACGCTTCGTGAAGGCCCTCGAACGGATGTATCCCCATTTCACGCGGGACGATGTCGCCGCCGTCCGCATTTCGCGAGTGCGGCATGTCGTGGCGTTGTCGACACTCAACTACTCGGAGCAGTTGCCTCCGATGAAGACATCGCTCTCCGGCGTGTTTGCGATCAATTCTTCGCAGATCGTCAACGGCACGTTGAACGTCAACGAAACGATCAAGCTGGCGGAAGAAGCCGTTCGCGGAGTGCTGGCGGAGCCGTCGTCTGCGTGTCACGACTCAATCGACTTCACCGAAACACCGAGGCCGAACCATGTCGCGCAAAGTCGCGAGCTTGTCGCTCGATCTTGATAACAAGTGGTCTTACCTCAAGACACATGGCGACCCGGGGTGGGAGGCGTTTCCTTCCTATCTCGATGTCGTCGTGCCGCGTGTGCTGGAGTTCCTGAAGCAACGCGATCAGAAGATCACGTTCTTCGTCGTGGGACAGGATGCGGCTCTCGAACAGAACCACGAAGCGTTGGCGTCGCTCTCGGCGGCAGGTCATGAGATCGGCAACCATTCGTTTCATCACGAACCGTGGCTCCATCTCTACAGCGAATCCGAAGTTGACAACGAACTCGCTCGTGCCGAGGAGCATCTCGAACGAGTGACGGGCCAACGCCCGATCGGTTTTCGCGGGCCTGGTTTCAGCATTTCACCCACGGTGTTGCGGCAACTCTCACGCCGGGGATACGAGTACGACTGCTCGACCTTTCCCACATTTCTGGGGCCGTTGGCGCGAGCGTATTACTTCTTCACGGCCAAGCTCGATGACAAACAGAAGGAGGATCGCAAGCTCCTCTTTGGTCGCTTCCGCGAAGGTTTCAGGCCGTTGAAGCCCTACTCCTGGGATGTTGATGGTCATTCACTCGTCGAAGTCCCCGTCACAACGATGCCGGTGTTCAAGGTGCCGATCCATGTGAGCTATGTGCTTTATCTCGCTTCGTACTCACGACTATTGGCGGTGACCTACTGGCGGTCGGCGTTGGCGATGTGCCGGATGTTCGGCGTGGCTCCGTCGCTCTTGTTGCATCCCCTCGACTTCATGGGGAGTGATGACGATGCCGACTTGCGGTTCTTCCCAGCGATGAACATGCCGTGGGAGTACAAGGTTGATATCGTCAGTAAGGTGATCGACTCGATGCGCCGGCACTTCGATGTCCGTCCGATGCGAGAGCATGTACGTCACATTGTCGACGCTGTCGCCGCCAAGCCAGGCCGCCGACCCGAACTGGTGCAGGTGTGAGTATGCAGCCTGCTGTTCAGACACTACGGCAACGTTCGGAAGTTCGTCCAGCGGCGGACAATCAGCGAGATTCCGCGTCCATTTCCAACCCGCAGCAGGTGGGCAATCGGTCCAGACGTATCGCCGCTGCCGACGGGTGCGTGTTGCTGTTCATTCTTGCGGCGACGGCCCTCTTCTCGGCCACCTGGACACCCGATTGGCTCGCGGTTGACACGGCGCAGACGGTAAGCGTGGCCCGCAACATCGCCACTCACGGGGAGATCGCCACCGACATCATCTACTACGAAGAACATTTGCAGTTCGCCCAGGTTCCGGTCCCTCAAACCGTCTTTCCTGCCGGCTACCCGGGATTGATTGCCGCAGTGATGCTGTTCGGCACTTCCGACGTGCTGGCCGCGAGAATCATCGTGACAGTGTCGTTCACACTCGTTCCGCTGCTGCTGTTATGGAATCTTCGCAGGCTGGGTCTGAATGCCTGGTGGGCCGCGTTTCTCAGTCTGATGTGGCTGGTCATGCAGCCAATGTGGTGGAACGCCCAGGGTCTGCAAAGCGAACTCCCCTTCATCGCCTGCACGCTCGGAGCGTTCGCATGCCTGCTGAAATCGAACGATAAGCAAGGCGCATGGAGTTGGCTGCTGGCAGCCGGCGCGTTGACCGCGCTCGCTTGCAGCATTCGCTATGCGGGAGTCTTCTTCGCACTGTCGGTCGGACTGGTGCTCGCTTTTGACTGGGCCCGCCAACGAACGAGCCGCTGCTTTTTGCGAGGTGTCGCGTTCTGCGTTCCTCCTCTGTTCACACTGGCGGCGATGTTCACTCGAAACGCCTCGCTTGTCGGGGACATGAAGGGGGGAAACAATCATCTCGCTACGAAACCATTGGATGACGTGTTACGAACGACGTGGTACTCACTGACGGATCTTTGGGGCTGGAGTCGCTCCGGTTTGATGAACGGCGAGGCATCCGAACTGCTGCTGCTCGTTGGGGTGATGTCGGCCGTGTACATTGCCGTTTCACGAAAACGCACTCACAAAAATGCCCAACGTGCTCTTCCCGAGGGCGGTGCAGTCAACTCAATGTGGATGCTGTCAGTCACATACTGCAGTGTGTCGCTCGCGTGTCTATTCTGGCTCGAAACAACGACATCGGTCGGTCTCTGCCCGCGATTGCTGCTGCCGATCATTCCCTTCCTGCTGATCGGGTTCGCGCAGATACTCAAGCCGTTTCATGTACGCACCAATACCGGCGGCCTTCAGCTCGTGCCTGCCGCACTGGTGTTGCTGGCGGTGGTTACAGGCCAAATAGAACTCTGGGCGAAGCATCATCAACCGTCGGTCGTCTCAAGAATACGGATCGCCATTGACGAGTTGAGCGAACCACATCGGCGACCATCGTGGACAGAAATAATGGAACTGACCGACGACCGTCCCGTGTTGTGCAACGAGTGTCACTGCGTCTCGAATGTCACGCAGCTCCCCGTCGTCGGTCTGGCGCACGAGATGTACACAAGCCGCGAGTGGAATCACGACAAAGTGCGTGAACTCGTCGACCGATTCGACGTGCAACTCGTTCTCGTCTTTCCCGAAGTGTTCGACGAGGCCAGCGAGTCGACCCGCTACTTCGAGGGGCTGCTGGCGGGAGACATCCCCCATTGGCTGACGCCGATCGTCACCGAAGGTTCCGTGCGGGCCTACGCCGTGAAACCTGCCGCCTTGTGATTTCTTGAAGTAGCGGAACTCGTGAGAGTTCCGAGGCGCCCGATGTTCGAGATTCTCACGAATTCCGCTGCGGATTGTGAGAGCTGCAAGCATTTCGGCTGTTTCCGTCGGGCGAGATTCCGCGTAATCTATCTTCAGTGATGCGCGTTATCGTCTTTTGTGAGGAAGCAGTATGCCACAGGCCATTGGAAGTCCCGAAGAACTGCGAGCGTTTGCCTTGCGGCTCAAGCAGTTCAATTCGACGCTCAGCGATCAGGCGGCCATGTTGGCGACTCAGCTCGATACGTTGAGTGCCACCTGGCGTGACCAGGAGAACAAGAAGTTCGCCGAGCAGTTCCGCGAACACATGCGGCTGCTCGCTCACTTCGTCGAAGCGAACAATGAACACATCCCCTATCTGATGCGCAAGGCCGACCGGCTGGATGAGTATCTTCAGCAACGGTAGCCGTCTATGAACGACGTTCGCCGGCCGAAAATTGACGCGGCGGTCGCGTCAGCAAACTTCCGGGGATGGCGAAACCGACGGCGGTCGCGCACCAGAGCGCGAGGCCGATCGCAAAGTTGAGCCAGAACGATGGCCAGCGATCGGTGCAGGCAATCAGCAGTCGTGAATAGAGGTCGCCAACCAGCACACAGCCGACAACGATGATGGTGAACTCCAGCAACCGGGGGCGAATCGTGAGGGCCATGTACACGCCAATGATGACCGCCACGCGCACCATCGAAGCCCTGCGCACATCGATTCCCCAAATGGCCGCGTGAATCACCCACACAACGATGGCCAATGTGATCAACGTGAGCGACAGGAATAGAAAATCCCTGCGGCGATCGTCGCCGAGTTCATAACCTTTGGTCGGCAATGTCGAGGTGGTTGTCAATCGCAGGTCTCACTGTTGAGAGTTCTGTTCATCCAGCCATTCCAGCACAATCTCTTCCAGTACATCGAGTGTGACGGCTCCATTTCTGAGCACGACGTCGTGGAATTCGCGGATGTCGAAGTCTTCACCCAGTCGTTCCTCCGCAATGCGTCGCAATTCCTGAATCTTCAGTTCTCCGATCTTGTAGGCCAATGCCTGCCCGGGCCAGGCGATGTAGCGATCGACTTCGTTCTCGATATCGAGCATCGTCTTGGCCGTGTTGCGGGCGAAGAAGTCGATGGCTTCGTCGCGAGTCCAGTGTTTGTGGTGCATGCCGGTGTCGATCACCAGCCGCACCGCGCGCCACATTTCGTAAGTCAGTTGCCCGAACTTCGAATAGGGATCCTGATAGAGTCCGAGTTCCTCGCCGAGACTTTCAGAGTAGAGGGCCCAGCCCTCGACGTAGGCAGTGTATCCACTAAAGCGGCGAAACTCCGGCAACTCTTCAAGTTCGTGAGCCAGCGCGATCTGCAGGTGATGTCCAGGGACCGCCTCATGAACCGACAGCACTTCCATTTCGTATCGCGGCCGTGAATCGGGCCTGAAGAGATTGACGAAGTAGGTTCCCGCCCGCGAACCATCTGCCGCCGGCGGACGGTAGTAAGCCGCCGTCGTGTCGGGAGCGATGTTGTCGGGAATAGCTTCGAGTCCGTAAGGAATACGCGGCAGATGCTTGAACAATCGGACAAGCTGCGGATCGATGCGTTTGCAGACCGCGAGATACTCCTGCATCAGTTCGCTCGAGTCGCTGCAGTAGAACTGGGGATCGTTCCTGAGGAAGTCAAGGAATTGTGAGAAGCTCCCTTCGAATTCGGTTTGGGCGATGACCTCTTCCATCTCGGCTCGAATGCGGGCCACTTCACGCAGTCCAATCTCGTGGATCTCATCGGGGGTCAGATTCAGCGTCGTAAACTCCCGGCAGCGAAAGGCGTACAGCTCCTCACCATTCGGCACCTGCCAGACGCCGACCTGAGGATGGCAGGCGGGCAAGTACTCATCATTGAAAAACGTTTGAAATCGCACATACGCCGGGAGGATGCATTCGTTAACCGCCGCAACCGCCTCGGCCCGCAGCCGGACTTGCTCGTCGGCGTCGATCGACGCCGGCATGTTGATGAACGGCTTGTAGAAGAGTTGATCGGTCGGGTCATTCACAATCTGTCGGGCGATCTGCGAGGGGACGCGCTCCATCACGACTCGTGAATGAATGGTTCCCGTCGACGCTCCTTCCCGCATCAATGCAATGGTCTGGTCCATGTATTCCGGAAAGGCCCGCATTCTGGCCAGCCAGTCTTCGTAGTCGGCCACGCGATCGAATGTGAGCGAATCAGCCAGAGAGCCTTCGTCTTGAATGCCGTCACGCTGATTGAGCGGCACCAGATACCATCGAAACTGATACCCCTCGCCCCGCACTTCGTAGTCTCGCCGGAAGAGTCGATAGTTGATGCGATCCTGAATGGAAAGCGCATCGACTTCGATCGCGTCGAGTTCCTGCAGCAGTGCGACATCGGCCTGATGCGATCGTTCGAGAGCCTCGAAACTGCGATCGGCCCATTCCCGATGAAACCGCCGATCCCCCAGGCTCGAAGCCCAGGTCGGCTGCTCTCGCATCTCCCGATCCCAAGCAGCATCGATGAGTGCATGCAGCGGCTCGGCGGGAAAGTCTTCCGCCATGAGGAACTCCGAAGCAGTGAATGGGTGCAGGATTGCCACAATCAACAGTAGCCGCATTGATCGTCAGCCTCTAAGTTTGAACATCGGGGCAAAGTCAGGGAGAAGTCGACATGTTAGTTGAAGGGGAGGGAAAATGCGTCCTCCTTGCGTCCCTGTGACGGTTCACGGCATGATAGCCTGCTGCGATAATCTCATCGCGATCAGAGGAGGTCTCAATGATGCGACGAGTCACCGTGTTCGCGGCAATGCTGATGCTGAGCGTCGGCGGAGATGTTCGCAGTCAACCGCCAGTTACAGCCGCTCGACCGTACGATCCCACTGCTGATTTTCTCATGGATGTCGCGGCGATGGATGTTGGCCCGCTCGACTGGCCACAATTTGGTGGAAGTTCGCTCCGCAACAACACTCCCTTCGGCGAGAACATCCCCACGCACTGGGATATTAAGACGGGAGAAAACATTCTCTGGTCGACCCCGCTCGGACTGCCGGCGTTTGGAGCATTGGCCGTCGCCAACGGACGAATCTATGTCGGCATGAGCAACGAACAGAGCTACGTGGAACGCTTTCCGAGAGAGATCGATCTGGGTTGCCTGAACTGTTTCGACGCGGCAACGGGTGAGTTTCTCTGGCAGCATTCCAATCTCAAACTGCCGTCAGGAGTGTCGCAGGACTACCCCGGCCAGGGTGTGTGTTCGGTTCCGTATTGCGATGGAGACCGACTGTGGTACGTGTCGAATCGAGGCTGCGTCTGTTGTCTGGATGCTTTGGGCTTTAGCGATGACGAGAATGATGGACCCTATCAAGGCGAAGACAACGAGAATCTGAACGAGGCCGACATCGTCTGGGAATTCGACATGATGCAGGAACTCGGCATCTCGCAGTATCAGATGTGTTGCTGCGCGTGCACGGCATGGGATGACATTCTCTTTGTCAACACAGGCAATGGCACCGATGATTCTGAAGTCAACGTTCCTGCTCCGAATGCACCCAGCTTTGTGGCCATGAACAGGCACACGGCCGAGGTGTTATGGACGGACAATTCACCAGGGATCAACATCTTGCTGGGCCAGTGGTGTTCGCCGACCATCGCGGTGCTGGGAGGAGTGCCACAGGTTTTGTTCGGCGGTGGAGATGGCTGGCTCTACAGCTTTGCGGTGGAAGGGGACGGTGCGGGAAACGCGGTGCTGTTGTGGAAGTTCGACACCAATCCCAAAGTTTCGATCCGCGACACCGGGAGCCGCAGTACACGGAACCCTATTCTGGGGTGTCCTGTCGTGTATGACGGCTTGGTGTATGTTGCGGTTGGCGATACTCCCGAGCATGGCGAGGGACCGGGACACCTTTGGTGCATTGATCCCACTCGACGAGGTGATGTCAGTTCAGAACTGGCGGTGGATGCCGACGGAAATGTGATGCCGCATGGAAGAACACAGGCCGTTATTGCGGCGTACGGCGAACGGGCCCTGCCGAATCCCAACTCGGCAATGGTGTGGCATTACTCACAGTCCGACGTGAATCACGATGGACAGATTGAATTCGAGGAAGAAATGCACCGCACCATGGGAGAGGCGGCCATCAAGGAGGACTTGTTGTTCATTGCTGATATCGCCGGAGTGTTTCACTGTCTCGACGCGAAGACCGGGCAACTGTACTGGAGCCATGACATGTACGCGACGGCATGGGGGGCTCCCATGATCGTCGATGACAAAGTCTATATCGGAGACGAAGAAGGGGACTTGGCCATCTTCGAATTGAGCCGTGAAATGAACCTGCTGGACGAGAACTTCATGGGAAGTCCGTGTCATGCAACACCTGTGGTGGCCAATAATATTCTGTACATCTGCAACTGGAACACTCTGTACGCAATTGCGAAAGAGTGAACGCGTTGGCTGCAGCATGCTGGCGAACTGTTGGGAGCGCGCTTGATGAAGACATTCCTTGGATGTATGGCGATTGCGATCCTGATGGGTGGCGATGCCCACAGTCAGCCTGATTCAACCGCTGGTTCCGCGTACGACCCCACCGCCGTCGTGCTAGCGGAGATTGAGGCGATGGATGTCGGCCCGCGCGACTGGCCTCAGTTCGGCGGCAGCTCACATCGCAACAACACTCCGCACGGCGAGAACATACCGACGTTCTGGGACATCGATACGGGAGAAAACGTCCTCTGGTCGGTGCCACTTGGCTCGCAGACGTATGGCTCGCCGGTCGTGGCGAATGGCAAGGTGTTCATCGGAACGAACAACCAGCAAGGCTACGTGGAGCGTTACCCCAGGGACATCGACCTCGGTTGCCTGCTCTGCTTCGATGCGTTTACGGGTGAGTTTCTGTGGCAGCATTCGAACAACAAACTTCCGACCGGAAGAGTCCACGACTGGCCGGAACAGGGTATCGCCTCAACCGCCTACTGCGATGGTGCCCGCGTGTGGTACGTCACGAATCGGGGAACAGTCGCTTGTCTTGATGCCGAGGGTTTTCATGATGATGAGAACGACGGACCGTTCACCGTCGAAGAGGCGACCAGTTCGGACGAAGCCGACGTTGTCTGGATCTACGACCTGATGAGTGAACTCGGCGTGCGTCAACACAATCTCTGTTGCTGCTCCTGCACCGCGGTCGGAGATTATCTGATTGTGACCACCAGCAATGGGGTGGATGAATCGCACATCAACATCCCCGCCCCCGATGCACCGAGCCTGGTCGTCATGAATAAGCACACCAGCGAAGTCGTTTGGACCGACAACTCGCCAGGCATCAACATCCTGGAAGGGCAATGGAGTTCGCCCGCCTGCGGTGTGCTGGGAGGTGTGCCGCAAGTTCTCTTCGGAGGGAGTGACGGCTGGATGTACAGTTTCACTCTTGAGGGAGACGGCAACGGCAACCCGGTCCTGTTGTGGAAATTCGATTGCAATCCCAAGGAATGGAAATGGATCATCGGCGGTCGCGGTAACCGTAACCACATTGTTTCGACGCCGGTGATCTATGACGGACTGGTCTACATCGCATCGGGTCAAAGCCCCGAACATGGCGAAGGGCCGGGCAACTTCTGGTGTATCGATCCCACAAGGCGGGGCGATGTCAGCCCCACTCTGGCTGTCGATGCCGATGGGAACGCGATTCCTCATCGCAGGTTACAGGCCGTCATTTCTGAAGAGGGTGAACGCGCCATCGAGAATCCCAACTCGGCTCTAGTCTGGCATTACGATGGGTTCGATCTCAATGGTGACGGCGAGATCGCCTGGGACGAAGAGATGCACCGGGCGTGCGCCACGCCGGCCATCAAGAACGATCTGTTGGTTATCCCCGACTTCAGTGGATTGCTGCATTGTCTCGATGCGAAGTCGGGCGAACTTTATTGGACCTACGACACTTTCTCGAGCATCTGGGGATCACCGATGATTGTCGGCGACAAGATCTACGCCGGCGACGAGGAAGGTCACATGGCCATCTTCGAGTTGAGTCGGAAGATGAACCTGATCACCGAGGTCTATATGGATCAATCGATGTATACGACGCCCGTCGTGGCGAATAACATTCTCTACGTCGCCAACAAGGATACGCTGTTCGCGATTGCGAACTTACAGGAGTGACTGTTATGAGAGCCTTCTCGGCAGGCGTGGCGATGGTGTTGTTGATCGCGGGTGATTGTCACAGCGACCAGGAATCGCCTGTCCGCACGCCCTACGACGCCACCGCCGTATTGTTGACCGAGATCGACACGATGAACGTCGGCTCATTCGACTGGCCTCAATGGGGAGGAAGTTCAAACCGCAACAATACTCCCTACGGAGAGAATATCCCCGTCCACTGGGACATTGAGACAGGCGAAAACATCCTCTGGTCGACTCCGCTCGGTTCACAGAGCTGGGGAGTGAGTGCGATTGCCAATGGAAAGCTCTACATCGGAACGAACAATCGACATGGCTACGTCGAGCGGTTTCCGCGAGATGTCGACCTCGGCTGCATGCTCTGCTTCGACGCGGCGACTGGCGAGTTTCTCTGGCAGCATTCCAATCTCAAACTTCCCACCGGCCGAGTACATGACTGGCCGGAGCAAGGCGTCTGCTCTGTTCCGTACTGCGACGGGGATCGGTTGTGGTACGTCTCCAACCGGGGTGAGGTCTGCTGTCTTGACGCCGAAGGCTTTCGCGACGGCGAGAACGACGGCCCCTTCGTCAGCGAGGAAAGTGAAAGCACGAACGAAGCCGACGTTGTCTGGAAGTTTAACATGATGGCGGAACTCGGAACGTCACAGCACAACATGTGTACCTGCTCCTGTACGTGCTATCGCGAGATTCTGTTTGTGAACACGTCCAACGGCGTTGATGAATCACACGTCAATATCCCCGCTCCCCATACACCAGCGTTTGTTGCCATGAACAAATCGACGGGCGAAGTATTGTGGACAGACAACTCGCCGGGAGAGAACATCCTGCACGGCCAGTGGTGCTCGCCGACGTTTGCAGTGTTGGGAGGTGTGCCGCAAGTGCTCTTCGGCGGCGGCGATGGATGGCTGCGAAGCTTCACGCCGGAAGGAGATGACGCAGGCAACGCGGTCCTGCTTTGGGAGTTCGACTGCAATCCGAAAGCATCGGAATGGATTCTTGGCGGCAGAGGGACGCGGAACAACATCATTGCCGCACCGGTCGTGTATGACGGCCTCGTTTATGTGGCTGTCGGGCAAGATCCGGAACATGGCGAGGGAGTCGGACATCTGTGGTGCATCGACCCGACCAAGCGTGGTGACGTGAGCAGCGAACTTGCAGTCAATGTTAATGGAAACCCATTGCCGCCGCGCCGCAGACAGGCCGTTATTCCTGAACAGGGGGAGCGGGCAATCGAGAATCCCAACTCAGCGGTGGTCTGGCATCATTCGAGTTTCGACTTGAACCGCGATGGCAAAATCGATTGGGAGGAAGAGTTTCACCGCACAATTTCAAGTATGGCGATCAAAAACGACCTGCTTTTCATTGCCGACTTCAGTGGATTGTTTCACTGCATCAACGCCAGGACCGGTCGGGAATACTGGACATACGACTTGTTCTCGGCCGCGTGGGGCTCCCCTCTGATCGTCGACGGCAAAGTCTACATCGGCGACGAGGACGGAGACATTGCGGTGTTCGAACTCAGCCGTGAACAGAACGTGCTCGCGGAAGTCTACATGGAGAATTCTGTTTACGGCACGCCGGTCGTGGCAAACAACGTTCTGTACATCTCCAATCGGGACACACTCTTTGCGATCGCCGAAGAGTGAATTCGCTCGGCGCGCAAACACACACAGGGGCCTGGAGGCTTGCGCCTCCAGGCCCCTGTCACACACACCATCACTGGAGATGGACTTCGTTGTTCGGGTTAGTTTCTGATTGTCGGTCGCGGTTGTGACCGGTCGTCGTATTTGATTGGGTTGGCTTCGTTTTCGTCTCTGTCTAACAGGCACAGCGGGGAACCGGAGTGGGTGTTACAGAGATTCCAGAATACTTTCGGAAACAATTACCAAATGCCCCATTCGCAGGCTCGCGCAACCGGTAGGGAGAGGACGTAACACGAGAGATCGACGCGGGTTCCGCTTCCTGTCGGATGCGGCTCTTTTTCGGCGGATCGCGAAAAACGTCAACCCGAGGCCAGTCGTACGGCGATCCGGCAGGCCTGCAGGAACGACTCGATATCGAGCGTTTCTTCGACAGTGTGAATCCCTGCCTGTCCGCAGCCCATTGTGACTGTTGGCAGCCCGTGGGCCGTCATCCAGTTGGCGTCGAGTCCCCCGTTGACGATGCGGAACTCCGGGGTCAGACCTTCCTGTTGGGTCGCCTCTGACGCGAGCTTCACGACAGGTTCCGACTCTTGCAGGCGGAACGAATCGTAGCGGGGTTCGGCATGAAACGTCACCGAGCCGCGCTTGCCTGCGGAGTTCTTCATCCCCTTGGCGGCCGACTCGAAAGCCTTGCGGAACGTATCGACGATCTTCGCGCGGAACTTCGGGTCGTGGCTGCGACACTCGCCCTTGAGCGACACACGATCGGTGACGACGTTGGTCGCGGCCCCACCCTCGATGCGGCCGACGTTGCTCGTGCCGGTGCTCTTGCCCTTTTCGATCAACCCATGCCAGCCGGTGGCCGTGAGATGCGTGATCGCATCGGCCGCGATCGCAATGGCGCTCACGCCATCTTCGGGATGAGCACCGGCATGGCTGGCGAGTCCATGAATCGTGATATCGAGATGGTCGGCTCCGGTCGCGCCGATCACGATCGCGGCAGGAGAACCGCCATCCCAGTTGAAGCAATACTTGGGACTGCCGAGTTTGGAAACTTGGACATTCCGCGCGCCGACGAGACCAATCTCTTCCTGAACAGGCCAGAACAGCGTGAGTGGCGGATGAGGCAACCCTTTCTTGAGCAACGTGAGGGCCGTGGTCAGCACAACACATGCGCCGGCCCGGTTGTCGCCGCCAAGAGCCGTGGTCGGGATCTTCGAATGAATCGTGTCTCCCTTTCGAACAGGCTCGCAGCCGACGCACAGCGGAACGGTATCGATGTGCGCCATCAGCAAACGACGCGGCCCTTTGAGCGTACCCGGAAGTTTGACGATCAGATTTCCGACCTGGCCGCCGATGGGGCTCTTTTTGTGAGCGTTGTCGGTGGTGATCGCTGACGCAGGGACGCCGGCCGCAGCCAGCGCATCGGCGATGTACTGCGAGATCTGTGCTTCGTCCCCACTCTTGCCAGGGATGCGCATCATGTCGATCACACGATTGACGGCCTGACGTTCGTCCATCTGCAGTCCCTTCGTAAGTCCATCGAATCGTTAAGCGAACTCGTCGTGCCTAGAGTCTTTATGACAAAGTGCTATCGAGGTCGAGCCCCAAAACGCGTGGAGAGTCTACAACGGCGGTCGCACCGCTACCTGCCGATGGACTTATTCCATGCCGGGCAGGATCAGCTTTTTCGCACTCCCGCTTGGTGCCGAGAGGCCGCCATCTCCGGTGGCCACAAGGATCGCTTTGTCCCACGGGGGTTCGATCCCGGCGGCGTTCACGGCGGAAATCAACTGTTCCCGCAAATGAGGCACCTTCGATCCGTAGTTGTGCCACAAGTCGACTAGCAAGTCCTTGAACTTTTGATCCTCGGCGTCGTAGTCGACCCACAGGTTGACTAGTCGGACCTTCAGTCCCAAGAGCGTCTCGAACGAATTGGGCATCGACGATGCTTCTTCGATCGCCTGGTGGACCCACTGCACCGCATGAGCATGATCTTCGAGCCCCTCTGCGATCTGAGAAAGTGCATACAGATCGGGAAGCCGTTCCTGAGCATCCTTCTTGCGTCGCAGACGTTCCTGAAGAGCATCACTTGCCAACCACGGGAGCTGGGCCAAATCGGCCCTGCCGATCACATGGTCAAGTTGTTCGTCGGTCAGGGTATCGAGTTTCAGCCGTTTCAACTGAAACAGCGAGTAACCCTGCAGATTGGCCGCAGCATCGGCGTCTCGTGTCGTCTGATCCGCGAAGCGTTGCACGATTTCTCGCGAGAGTGGCAAACTTTGTGTCTGGCTCGTGGCATCGAGCACGGTGATGGCCGCCTCCAGCCGGGCTCGAAGCTCAGGTGTTTGCGCGGCATCGGTAGGAGTGGCGCCACCCAGCGATTCGAGAGTTGCCTTTTCCCAAACGTCGTTCACAAAGGAAGCAACTGCCTGACGAATATGCGCGCGGTATTCTCGAGCCGTCGTCCCTTGAGGCGGCATGCGGCGGTGCGCGATGCGATCGAGAGTGGAAATCGGCAACGGAATTGTCACCCATCGACGATCTCCAGAATCTGTTTCCGATTCGTCCGCTGTTTCGACATCGCTGGTTTCGACGGCTTCAGGTGGAGCCTCGGTGGCCGCATTCTGTTGCTCAACCGACACATCGAGTCCTGCTCCGAATCCATCGTCTTCATCGCCGGCTTCAGTCGGTTCGGCGGGAGCGGCCTCGGCGTCCTGAACCTCGGCGACCGCCTCTGGCGGCGCAGGGGAATCAAAGGGCTGATCATCGAGCAGGTCGCCGAAGAGCTGTTCCGCCATCTCCGACAGGCATCCCACTTCTTCAAGATCGGACCACTGAATGATGGCATGCTCGGCCTGTTCGCTCGATGTCACAAGGCTGATGCTACCGAGATGAATCGGCCACTCCTCCGGTGGAAGCGTGGTGCCCTCCTCGGGAACATCGCGCGACAACACCGTGAAGCGACGGCTCAGCATGTCGGATTCGTCTTCCTGCTCCGACTCGATGATATGCGACTTCGACCGCAGCCGTTCGAGCACCTTGGCCGGCTCTTTCACCCGCCCCATATAAACCTGTCGTGGCAACTCAAGCACCGATTCGGACGGGCCGAGCAATTGGGACAGCACTTCGCATTCGGCCGCCAGATGGTTATCGGTATACAACTCGGCTGCCTTACGGAACGATTCCGACGCCGCGTCGTGATCGCCTTCCCACGCCTGATGCAGAGCCAGATCGTGCCAGACCTCGGGGAGTGTCGGAGACTTTTCGGCGGCTTTCCTCAAGAGGGCAACGGCTTCGTCGAAGCAGCAGACCTTGGAGAGTTGATGCGCCTTAGCGACCTGCGGCTTGATCTCTTCTGGTGGCGCGTAGCTGGGGATGACATGTACGCCACGGAGCGGCCAAGGGACGCTTTCCGCGGCATCGAGCATCATCAACAGTTCGACGATGTGCCGCTTTTGCTCTCCCTCGGGAGTCAGCCGAATCACAAAGGAAAGCAACTGGCGAGCGGCCATGACCTGGCCGTGTTCGCGATGCTCCTGAAACATACCGACCGCGATCGCCCCAACCGTGTTGATCGTCGCGGGCGCGCAAAGTTTGAACGCACGATTCGCCATCTTGCGTGTGTCGACGAATCCGTCCATCTGCCCGCATGCGAGCGCGTAAAGCGCGTTGGCGCGAGGATGCGTCGGGTGCTGTTTGAGAAACGGCGCAAGCGACTTACGCGCTGCGGCGGGTTCTTCCGCCTGAATCTGCAGCATGGCTTCGCTTGTCACCACCCACGGATTCTGAGGGTGCGTGTGCCTGAGCTCTTCGAGCATGTTGATCGCCAGGCGCGGCTGATTCTCGCGCAGCCGTTCGACCTTCTGCATTTCGTGGACGATCTCGTGACAGCAGAACTTGATCTTCTTGCCACTCCCACAAGGACATTCCGCATAGGCATCCATCGACATCTCCGGTTCTTGGATTCAGATTGTGTACGCACGTTGTTCGGTGGTCGAAGCCACGGGACGCCGCGGAGGACTGCACGAGACCGACGATGCGATCTCCAGGCCAACATCGAAGCAACCCATGTCCTGTCAACGGCTTCGGGGACGCATTCCGGCAACTGGTCGTCATATCGGACGGGTTGGAATGCATTTAGAACTCGAAACAGATTGCCGAAATCACTTCCGCGAGCACGTTGGAACGTGGAGTTTATCGAACTGTCGCGTGGTGCTGTAGGGTAGGACCGTTCGACCGATGACCAGCCGGGTAGACACCGCAGATTGCCCAAGTGACAATCTCAAGCCCCGCCACTGATGATCCTTGTTCGAGTGTGACCGATATGTTGACGAATCGAATTGTTCGGCTTTCTTTGCTGGCCTCAATGATCGCGCCACTGGCAATCGGCGCGGCTGATGACCCCACTTGGATAGAAACGGGTCATTTCGCCTGGACGGTGGAGGCTCCGTTGGCTGGGCCGACGATTGTGGACGGCGACGAGAAGTTCTCCATCAAAGATCCCACGATTGTCCGACATGACGGAGAGTGGCATCTCTTCTGCACCGTGCGTGGTCATGAGCGCTCGCACGGCGTCGTCTATCTGCACTTCGAGGACTGGGAGGCCGCCGCCGATGCTGAACAGGTGATGCTGCCCATGCATCCCGGGTACTACTGCGCTCCACAAGTGTTCTACTTCACGCCACATCAGCGGTGGTACATGATCTGTTGGACTTACCCACGTTTGGTGGGCGCGGTTGATGGTTATGCGGCCTGTTCGAAGTTCAGCGGGGATTGGTATCCGAGTGCTGAGTGTCGACGGACGCGGTTATAGAAGACTTCGATGTACTCAAACAGGCTTTGACGGGCCTGTTCTCGGGTTTTGTAATGCTCGTGATGCACGTGTTCTTTCTTGAGGGTGGCGAAGAACGATTCCATCGGCGCGTTGTCCCAGCAGTTGGCCTTGCGGCTCATCGAGCAGGTGATGCCGTGCTGGCTCAAGAGTCGCTGGTAGTGCTCGCTGGCGTACTGCACGCCGCGATCGGAATGGGCCACCAGGTCGTTTCCAGGCAGTTCCCGCTGCAGCGCCATCTGCAAGGCATCGACCACCAGACGGCTGTCGATCCGCTCCGACATCGACCAGCCCACGATCTTCCGCGAGAACAGATCCTCGACGGCAGCCAGATACAACCAGCCCTCATCGGTCGGAATGTACGTGATGTCCGCCACCCAGGTCTGGTTCTTCTCAGAGGGAGAAAACTCCCGATCCACGATGTTTGCAGCCACCGGATGCGAATGCTTCGAATCGGTCGTGGTCACGCGGAACCTCTTCACCGTCCTGGCCTGAATGCCCGCCGATTTCATACACCGGGCCACCGTCTTGCGATTGCAGACCTGACCCTGAGCCAGCAATTCCCGATGCACTCGCGCGCTCCATAAACGTCGTGATGCGGCTGCTCGTGAATCGCCCGAATGCGCTTGCGTCAGTTCCTCCCCAACGCCGAGCCCGGGCACTGGGCGGACGCTTCCGCCAGGCGTAATACCCGCTGCGGGGAGACCTGCAGCACGCCGCACTGAACCGCAATCGGCCACCGCTCACGATGCGCTTCAATGAAGGCATATCTCATCGCGACTCCTTGACGAAGAAGGCCGTCGCTTTTTTTAAAATCTCCCGCTCCATCCGCAGCCGTTCATTCTCGGCTCGCAGACGCGTATTCTCCGCTTCCAGGGCCGAAGGCTGCTGTGGACTGGCCGGCGCCCCGTGCTTCTCCAACGACTGCTTCCAATTTCGCAGCAGGTTGGCATGGATCCCCAATCGCCGAGCCGCCTCCGCCAGACTCAAACCTCGCTGAGTGACCAGCCGCACAGCTTCCTGCTTGAACTCCGAACAGGCCGCATAACCATCAACCGCGCCCACCAAACGTGGGTAAGTCCACTTTGAAGCGAGTCACACCTATCGACTCGCCGGCGACGGACGATATCTGACGCTTGTCGAGGCCCAGAACGGTCACGGCTGGCGCTACTACAAGGCCTATCTCGCCGACTCGCTCGATGGAGAATGGCAACCTCTGGCAGCCACGCGAGACCATACGTTCGCCAACATGCAGAATGTCGACCAACTCTCGGGTCACTGGACCGATTCAATCAGCCACGGCGAACTATTGCGTTCGGGGATCGACGAGCATCTGGATGTCGATCCCCGCGACCTGCAGTTTCTCTTTCAGGGCGTTCTGGAAGCTGACCGACAAGGGAAGGCCTACGGCGCGATCCCCTGGAGGCTGGGGCTTTTGCGTTCAGTCGAATGAGCAGAGGGCTTCGGAAGTCTCACGAAATCTTGCGACAGTCGGCTTGTCGTCCTCCGTATCGAAAATGCTCGCATTTTGTGCGTGATATCTGAATTTCGCTGACGCCAAGCGTCTTGAGGTTGTCCTGCTTCGTTCCATGGAACCCCAATGCCGGCCCAGCCAACTCGACAAGATGCCTGTGAGAACACGGAGCAAACGGCGCTGGAATCATCCGGCGGCGTATGGCTGAACGATGTCCAGTCCCAACTCAACTCGACGCGGGTCACACACATGTTGCGCCCCGACAGCATGGAGGGTGTGCAACAGACCGTCCGCCTAGCACGCAAGATGGCACGTTGCGTCAGCGTTTCGGGGGGCCGACATTCCATGGGGACGCAGCAATTCGGCACCGACAACGTTCAGATTGATTTGACAGGGTTGAATCAAGTCGAACATTTGGACGGCGAACGCGGCTTGGCTACCGTCGGTGCGGGAATGATGTGGCCGCAACTGATCGCGGAACTGCATCGGCTGCAGCCGGGGCGAGACGATGCCTGGACGATTCGCGTCAAGCAGACGGGCGTCGACAGCGTGACGGTGGGCGGGTCGCTCGCGGCCAACATGCATGGCCGCGGACTCAGACTCCCTCCGTTCGTAAACGACATCGAAGCGTTCGATCTGGTCGACGCCGACGGCGAACTGAGGCATTGCAGTCGTACGGAAAACTCGGAACTCTTTTCGCTCGCAATCGGCGGATATGGATTGTTCGGCGTCGTGGCACGCGTGACACTCAGGCTGACGCGACGCTTCAAGGTTCGCAGACGCGTGCGCGTTCAGCCCGTGCGAGACCTGCCTACTCTTTTCGAGCAGCGAGTTCAGGAGGGCTTTCAGTTCGGCGACTGTCAGTATTCGATCGATCTGACATGTGACGAAGAGACTCATCCGGGAGTCTGCCCGTTCTACGAGCCGATGCCTGATGAGACGCCGATCACCTCGCAGGCGGTCGGATTCTCACGCGAAGACTGGGCACGGCTGTACCGACTGATTCGAACCGACAAACCGAGAGCGTTCGAGGAGTTCACGGCAGGGTATCTGCGGACCGACGGGCAGGTCTACTGGTCCGACACGTTTCAACTTGCCGGCAACTTCGATGGTCATCGCGACGCCGTCGAGGCGCATCGTGGAACGGAGATGATCACCGAAGCCTACGTCCGGCTGGAGGATCTCATTCCCTTCACGATTGATGTCCGCCGCGACCTGCTGACACATGGAGCCGATGTCTCGTATGGGACGATTCGATTCATCGAACCCGATACGGAGACGTTCCTTCCGTGGGCGCGGGAACGATTCGCATGCATCGTGTGCAATCTGTTCGTCGAACATTCCCAACAGGGGATCCACGAGGCTCAAGGACACTTTCGCCGAATTCTCGACCGCGTGGTCGGCTATGGGGGATCGTTCTTCCTGACCTATCACCGCTGGGCGACTCCCCAGCATATCGAAGCCTGTTATCCCAGAATTCGCGAGTTCTTTCGACTCAAACGCGAGTATGATCCCGCAGAGATGTTCCAAAGCGACTGGTATCGACACTACGCACCGCTGTTGGCATAGGCAAAAACAAAAACCCGCCGGCTGACATGAAGTCGACCGGCGGGTTGATACATATGCCGCGATTGAACGTCGATCGTCACTCGGCCTTCTGAGCGATCGCGAACAACGTATCCTTATTGCTGATGTAAAGGATATTGTTGGCGACCACCGCCGAACTGTAGACGGAGTTGTCCATAAAGACTTCGCCGACGATGTTCTTCTCCGTACTCAACTCGAAGATTGTTACGTCCCCTTCTTCGTCGCCGATATAGACCTTGTCTTCCACGATGAGTGGTGACGCCCAGGAAGCGGAAAACATGTCGTGCGTCCAATAGGCTTCGCCCGTCTTCGCGTTGAGGCAATGGAACAGCCCGCTGAAGTCGGCGATATACAGGATGTCATTCTTGATGGCAACGGTTCCCACCGAACGGTGCATCTCTTCTTCCCAGTCGATCTCGCCATCTTCGTCCTGGTCGTACTCACCATAGTGCCAGACGATGGCAGAGTTGGGATTTTCGATCGCCTGCTCGCCCGCTTCGGTGTTGATGGCCTGAATGCGACGATGCGGCAACGGATTTCCATCAGCATCGACCGCGAGCGTCGGACTCACGTCGCCGCGCATCGTGGGATCAATACACCAGACATGTCCGGGGCCTTCGCCATGCTCTGGATCCTGGCCGACCGCGACATACACAAGGCCATCATAAACGACGGGAGTCGCGATGATGTTATTCCGCGTGCCACGACCACCGATGATCCACTTCGAATCCTTGGGGTTGCAGTCGCACTTCCAAAGGAGTTCCGCATTGCCATTGCCGTCCCCTTCGGGAGTGAAGCTGTACATCCAGCCGTCACCGCCCGCGAACAAGACCTGAGGCACTTCTCCCAGCACCGCAAAGGTCGGGGACGACCATTGGCCGTGCAGAATATTGAGACCTGGGGACTTGTCGGTCCACAGCACTTCGCCGGTGTTCTTATCCATCGCCATAAAGCTCGGTGCGTTCGGGGCGGGGATGTTGATGTGCGATTCGTCCACACCGTTGGAAGTGTTCACAAACAGAATGTCGCCATACGCGGTGCAAGAGCAACTGCACATGTTGTGCTGAGAGACTCCCAGTTCACCCATCATGTCGTAGACCCAGATGATGTCGGCTTCGTTCGTGCTCTTGCTGTCTTCGACGGTATAGGGGCCGTCGTTCTCGCCATCGCGAAAGCCCTCGACATCGAGGCAACAGACCGTCCCTCGGCTGGTGACGTACCAAAGTCGATCGCCATCGCAGTACGGAGCATCGCAGATTCCCTGTTCGGGCCAATCATTCACGCGACCTTGCGGGAGTTTGGGACTGGAATGCTGCCAGAGGAATTCGCCGGATGTGGCATCAAAACAGACTAAACAACCCAAGTCTTGCTCGCTGGGATAGCGGGGGATGTACCCGTTCTGATTGTTCGTGCCGATATACACCTTGCCGTTGGCGACGACGACGTTGCCGTAGGTCTGCGAACCGAGCGGGGCCGACCAGAGGATGTTCTCGCCCGAATCGACATCCCATTCGGTGGGAATGTTTTCGCCTTGCGGAGTGTTGTTGCGTCCGCTCCAGCCACCCCATTGAGGCCAGTCGCTTTCGCCAACATTCATTGTGGCAATCTCGGCCAAAGCGACCGCCGTCGGATCGTACGCGGTCGTTTCCGTTGCGGCATCATCCCCCGGCAGACTGGCTGCCAAGGTCGCCGTTACAAGTACCAGCACGCAGCAGGTAAAAAGTCGCATCTATTGCTCCAGTGTTCCGGATATGGAGGGAGTCGTCAGGAAGGCACCCCAACGGGGTGAATCAGGGGTTGGGATAGACCCGCAGGTTATCATAGAAGATCTCGGCGTCCTTCGCGTTACCGAACATGCCGGGACTCCCTTCGAGATTGGGAGAAGGATCTTCGACGACGACGAGCCATTCCGCCGGCTCCTCTTCACCGCGGACCCAGACTTTGCCGCGAAGAATCGCCTGTCCATCTTCGAGCGCTGTCTGAAACTTGAGCGTGTACCAGGTATCCGGCAGAAACTCGATTGGTGCGGACCCGGAGACATGTGTATGGGTTTGCGGCGACCACGTACTGATCTGCATCGCCTGGCTTGCTCCCATCAATTCGATGCGATAACGCTGGGCCTGCAGTCCGATGTCGGGGAGTTTGTTGTCGCGCGCGAAGGCCATGACGTCGGCTTCGATCGTGTATCCCGAGAGATCGGTATGCCCCATCCAGCCCTGGCTGCGCGTACCCAAAGGAATCGTGGTGATCTTGGTCATCACGCCGTTGCCCTCGATCTCCCGTTCGCCCTTCATAACGGTCAGGCTCGGTTCGTCTTGTGTCATTCCGTCCCCAAGATCGCGATCCCAGGTAGACCATGTCCAATCGGAAATCACGCGCTCGTCCTTGAGCCGCTGCAACGAGGGATCGAGTGCCGCCATCGCCTGTTCCAGATCACGAGGTTTCGTTTCCTCGGAATCAAGATCCAGGAATGCCAGCAGTTTCTTCCATTCCTCATCGGGCGTTGAGTCGTTGTAGGTAAGTTCCGTCGCGCCCCGTCCGTTCACGAATCCCGCTCGCAGATAGATGTAAAGATCGCGTGCCGTTTCATTGTCGGTCCCTAAGGCACTGATTAAGTCGTAGTCCATCACGACGTGACGGTATCGCAATCCGACCCAGGTGATCGGAATATCGCCGTTGTCGAAGTCGTACGACCAGGGGAGATCGGGAACGACACGAATCCGCACGCTGTTGGTGAGTTCGCCGTACTTCACGGCGACGGTTACCGCAGCCTGTTCCGTCATCCCCTCCGGAGTGCTGTAAACTCCCTCGGCGGAGACTGCTCCCGGGCCGGTCACCGTGAATTCGACCTCTGCGGAATCAACCACATTCAAGAACTGCCCGTGAGAATTGTAGGCCCGCACTTGAAACTGCTGGCGGTTGCCCGGTCGCAACAACACTTCGCAGGGTGCCACGACGAGATGAGCAGGATCGGGATCTTCCATTCGTGAAATCGGCTGCAATGCTTCCGGAGGGACAATGTCTTCGCCAACATGGTCGGCAGTGCCAAGACAGTAAAGCGCCTCGCTCGAGGGTACGTAGATACGACCATTCGATACGATCGGCGAACCTTCCATATCGTGGTTTCTGAGGCGAAGTGAAAAGACGTCTTCCGCCCCCTCGTCGGTAGGCCTCAGAATCCAGAACCGGCCATTCGCTTCGCTGATGTAGAGTTTTCCGTCCGCATACAGCGGGCAGGTTTCCATCACAGTGCCCAACGACTTTCCGCGCGCCTCGCCAATGATTTCACCCGTATCGGGGTTGACCATGAACATCTTGGCGCGGTCATCGACCAAATAAAGTCGACCATCAATCAAGACCGGCGTGCTGCGGCCGATGAACAACTCGCGAGTCTTCCAGATTTCCTCTCCGGTTGCGGCATTCAGGCAGAAAAGCGCGCCCATCTCGGTACTGCCGATGTTTTCCTCGGCATGTCCGCAATAGACACGGTCGCCAACAAGCAGAGGCGTCGAATTGATGCCTCGTTCGGAGACATTGTACGTCCACAGCTTGATGCCCGTCCCGACCTGAAAGCAATGGACTGCACCATCGCCTGCACCTTGGATCAGCACCGATTGTCCATTCACCACACCGATCACGGGTGATGAGTAAGTTGTGTCATAGGGACTGACGCGCGTCCCCGTGAACCACACCGGGGCACCGTTACGTTTGTCGAATGCGATGAAGCGATGATTCGGCGGAGCGTTCGTGCCCCAATTGATCATGATGCCGCTGATGATGACATAGGTGCCATGCACGATCGGACGATTGGTCCGGCCGCCATAGGTATTGAGCATGCCGTACTCTTCCGACAGCGAATGCGCCCACTTCACAGCACCCGTTTCACCGTCCATGCATTGAAAGTAGTCGTTGACTCCCAGGACGAAGACATCTCCCGATTCGGGATCAGCGACGATGTTCGACCAGCCGGCGCGCGTGTCTGGGACTTCGCACAAGAAGAAGTTCAATCGGGTCTCCCAGATCGGTTCGCCAGTGGCTGCATCAACACACACGACCAGCTCGGCTTCACGGGGAGTTTCGACATCGGTGCGGGTGATCGTGTAGAGCCGACCATTCATCACGACGGGAGTCGATCGCCCGCCGAGGCTTTCGTTCTTCCACAGCAGGTTGCTCCCTTCGCCACCATCGGGATCCCACGATTCAACGAGGCCCGTTTCGACCGAGGTGCCGTCCATGAAAGGACCGCGCCAATAGGTCCAGTCCTCTGCTCGCAAGTCGACTGTGCCGATGCACAGACAGTAAACTAACGCTGCCCCGAGGGATGCACGCTTCATTGAGTTGATCCTGATATCCTGATGAGGGTTTCCAAGGGGATTGGATGGGGAATCTGTTCGTGGTAATGCCTTGGCCGACAGGCATCCGCTGACGACCTCGCATTCAGCTCGATGACATCAGCGAGCCAGCCTCAAGGTGAGACGTCGGCCGATCCAAGGAGTGAGGTCAAACCCTTGTGCCGGCGGGGTTTTTAACATAGCCGAGGGTGGGCCAATCTTCAACCGGCGTCGGTTGGATTCCAGTCGACTGCTCACTTTGCGGGCAAGACCGACAAGTGGCGACTACTTGTCACGGGAACGAATCAGCACCACGATGGATCGTGCCTTTACGGAATACTGGTCCGATCGAATTCGAGCTTCCTGGCCCGGTTCACAGATGTCGTGTGGCGGCTGTCGGTTGGTGTCGATGGCTCGTCGCCAGTGGCTGGTACCGTCATTCTGGATTCTAAAAGTCCTCTCTCTGGCCTCCGCGTTGATCATCACGTACAGGTCATCGTCACCAACGGATTCTCCTCGCAGGAAGTATGCGAAGTGGCTCGACTCGACCGCCATGTCGACATCGCCCGTCGCTCCGTGCCAATGGACGTCTTCACGCCAGAATCGGCTGCGGCAGAGGGTGGGATGTGCCTTTCGAAACGCGATCATCAGCCGATAGAAGCGAAATGCTTCGTGGTTCTGCTCAAGTCGGCTCCAGTCGAGCCAAGTGGTTTCGTTGTCTTGATTATAGGGGTTGTTGTTTCCTCCTTGCGTATGCAGGAACTCATCGCCTGCCAGAAACATCGGCGTGCCGTTCGCGAGAAAGAGCAGACAGCAGTAGTTCTTGGCCTGCCTTCGCCGCAAGTCGAGAACGCGTTTCGGCACATCGTCATCACCCTCGTGACCGCAGTTGGAACTGAGATTATCCAACGTACCATCCTGGTTCTCGTGTCCATTGGCCCAGTTACGACGTTTGGTGTACGAGACCAGATCGTAGAGCGTGAACCCGTCGTGTGATGCCACGTAGTTCACGCTTTGATAGGGGTGATATGCATACAGCCGGCGGTCGGGAAACAAGTCGTCGCTGCCGTACATGCGGTACATCAGCGACGGGACCATTCCGGCGTCACCTCGAATGAATCGTCGCACATCGTCGCGGAAGCGCCCGTTCCACTGAAACCAGCGAGTCCCTGGAAACGACTCGCCGAGCTGGTATGCACCACCGCCATCCCATGGTTCGGCGATCAGCCGGACATTTCCCAAGTCCGGGTCAGCCCGGATTTCTCCAAAGATTGGCGGATCGCTCCAATCGATCGAGCCGTCTGAGTTGCGTGCGAAAGCGGAAGCGAGGTCAAAACGAAAACCGTCGACGTGCATCTCGTTGACCCAGTATCGCAAACTGTCGAGAATCATCCTCCGCACATAGCGGTTGCTGCAGTCGAGCGTATTGCCCGTTCCGGAAAAATTGGCGAAGGGCGTCTCGGGATCCCCCGAGAACAGGTAGTAGGATCTGTTGTCAATCCCCTTGAAGCTGAAAGTCGGTCCGTCGTGACTCCCTTCGGCGGTGTGGTTATAGACCACGTCCAGAATGACCTCGATGTCGGCGTCGTGCAGCGCCTTGACCATGGAACGAAATTCATTGCGCTGTTCGAGGGGATCTGTTGCTGAACAGAACCCCTGATGCGGCGAGAAGAAGTTCAAAGTCATGTATCCCCAGTAGTTGCCTTCGCCCGGATCGAACTGGAACACCGGCATCAGTTCGACCGCAGTCACTCCGAGATGCTTCAAGTACGGAACTTTTTCGATCACACCTTCAAATGTGCCACGCTTTGACTGAGCCACGCCGCTGCTCGGGTGACGTGTGAATCCCTTGACGTGCATCTCGTAGATGATGAGTTGGGACTCGTGTCGTGGACGTCGCTCGTTCCCCCAATCAAATCCCGGTTCTTCCGCCAGAAGAACGCCCAGAGGTGCCTTGCCGGCGTTTTTCCCGGCAGACATAGCGGCTTTGCGGTCAAAAGTCTTGGGGAAGTAAACCGCTTTCGCGTAAGGATCGAGTAGAATCTTTTCGCAGTCGAACGTGTGCCAGATGGGATTACCGCGAGACCGAGGGCCGTCAATCGTCCAACCGTAGAATCGAGCGCCATCGAGCAATGCCTTCGACACTCGGCAGTGCCAAATGCGACCGGATTTGTTCCTCAAGTAGTCCAGGTCAATGACAAGAAACGGCTCGACTAATTCTTCTTCGCGATAGATCAATAGCGTCACGCGATGAGCGTACTTCGCGAAAATGGCGAAGTTGTAGGACTGTTCGGCCTCGATCCAAGTCACTCCTAATGGGATCGGTGCACCTTCGTTCGACAGCCAGCTCGTCATGATTCTCTCAGTCTTAAGTATTCCGATGCCGCACATTGTGCGCAAACCCGCACAATCCCAGCGCGCTGCGCAGTTGCACAGCTTCATTTAGAATGACGTTGTGTTTGGATCAATTCGCGTCGGTTCCCGCGTGACAGGAACAAGTGCCGGCTCTTGATTGCATAACGCATTCCCAAACGAAAAGGGTACATGCTTTGCGACATTTCTCGCATGCGTGGCTGGACGAAAGGTCGTTCACCCACATGTCGGTGAACAGGCGATGATTAAGTCGTCTTGGCCGTCTGTTCCATGCAATTTCATTGATTTCTTGTTCGATCACAGCGGGCTCGATGTCGTCCGGGAAAACCTCAAATGTCGAACGCCCCAAGCCAGAAACCGAGTCATTCCATACGCCGACGTAACTTAGTATAAGATGTGAAGGATTGCTGAAATGGTGAAATCCACCCCTCTGAAAACCTCGTGTGAGTCTCCGGCCGATACGGCCAGGATGATTCTGGCAAGAAGTACGTACCACTCGATCCGACACGTGAGTTGCACCTTTTGTAACGGCGTGCTGATCCTCGGTGGAAACGTGCCGAATTATCACATGAAGCAGATCGCCCAAACCTCGGTGCAGGGGATTTGTGGGGTCAGCCAGATTGAAAACAGAATTGAAGTACCAACATAGCCTCTGTGGCAGATCGGGTCGCTTCTGAAGCGATCGACTGGCCGGGGTGAAAAACAGCGTTGCCCTTAGCGCCGACAGGAGTCAACAGTCATGAGTGCCCAATCGATCGTTCAGATTCTCCGCGCGATGAACTTCTTTGAAGAGGTTCCGGATGCCGACTTGAAACTGCTGGCGGAGATGTCGCGTTTCGTCGAATTCCCCGCGAAGAGCGTGATTTTTCGCGAGCTTCAGACTGCCCGCGACGTATACGTGATTGTGAGCGGTCGGGTCTCGTTGGTGATCTTTGAACCGGGACTCGGCGGTCGCGAGTTGATGCAAGTTGGAGAAGGAGATCTGATCGGTTGGTCCGCGCTCGTGGGGCGTACCCGACTGTCGGATACCGCACATGCTCTGGAACCCGTCAAGGCAATTGCCATTGACGGAGAGCGAGTACTCGCGTTGTGCACCGAAGACCCTCAGTTTGGGGTCAAGTTCATGCAGCTCTTGGCGCAGGTAATTTCCCAGCGACTCAATGCAACACGGTCGCTGCTCGTCAAGAAGTGTGGATCGCAATTGCCCGAGTTTTCGCTCGAGTCCGACTAGAGCCAGCCAAATGGCGGTCTTGCGAAATCGGACGGTCGGTCGTCGTTTTCGCTGTCCGAGCGACTTCTTGCGTCTCCGTGCCGCAAACTCGCGCGCAATGTGTGCGAATTCGCGCGGACAAGCCGACGGTCCTGGCAGAGTGTGACCAAAACAACGTGCGATTCTGCTCTACGACAATGCGAATCAACTGGTACGTAACTTGCCTTCAGGTAACGTCTGTTAAGGCTTTTTAAGAGTGGCGCTAACAGGAGTTCCTTGAAATGATTCGGGAGATCGTGATTCTGAGTGGCGTGCGGACTGCAATCGGAGGCTACGGTGGCAGTTTGAAGGATATCCCCCCCACCGAACTCGCCGCCAAGTGCGTGCGGGAAGCCGTCCAACGTTCTGGGGTGCAACCAAGCGACGTTGGTCATGCGGTTTTTGGCAACATTATCCACACCGACGCGCACGACCATTACTTGGCACGCGTCGCTGGCGTAAAGGGAGGCTTGCCTCACGAGACTCCCGCGCTCACGCTCAACCGTCTGTGCGGAAGCGGTCTCCAGGCGATCATCACGGCAGCCCAGGCAATCCTGTTGGGCGATGCCAAAGTCGCCGTCGCTGGCGGAGCAGAGAGTATGAGCCGCAGCCCCTATGCGTCGGCTGCGATGCGGTTCGGGGCACGCATGAACGATACCACATTGGTCGACATGATGGTCGGTGCCTTGAGTGATCCCTTCGATGACTGCCATATGGGAGTGACTGCCGAGAACGTCGCGAAGAAATACGGTATCTCACGCCAGGATCAGGATGAGTTAGCCGTCGAAAGCCATAGGCGGGCGGGGGCTGCGATCGACCATGGATACTTCAAGGCTCAGATTGTGCCGGTCGACATCAAGGTCAAGCGCGATGTTGTTCCATTTGAAGTGGACGAGACTGTGCGATACGGAACCACTGTGGAGAAACTGTCCAGGCTTCCCACGGTCTTCGACCCTGAGGGGTCTGTCACGCCGGGCAACGCATCCAGTATTAACGATGCCGCAGCCGCGCTCGTCCTCGCCGATCGCGAGTGGGCAGAGAGCCGAGGACATAAACCGATGGGCCGGTTGATCGACTACGCCTACGCCGGCGTCGATCCGAAATATATGGGAATCGGCCCTGTTCCAGCCGTCAAACGCCTGCTAGAGAAGACGGGCTTTGGAATCGACGATATCGACGTGTTCGAAGTCAACGAGGCCTTTGCGGCTCAAGCGCTTGCTGTCTGCCGAGAACTCAAGCTACCAATGGACCGCACCAATCCGAACGGCAGCGGTATCTCGCTGGGTCATCCGATTGGTGCAACGGGAGCCATTCTGACCATCAAATCGCTGTATGAGTTAAATCGGACCGGTAAGAAACGAGCCTTGGTCACGATGTGTATTGGTGGCGGACAGGGAATTGCAGCGATTGTGGAACATGCCTAACGAGAGACTTCGCGGAACGGATTGTCCATCCGGTCTGACGTTTACGATTCAATTGATGAGGAGAGATCATGGGACGTGTTGAAGGAAAGACCGCTTTGGTAACTGGTGCCTCACGCGGCATTGGACGGGCAATCGCTGTCGAACTGGCTCGAGAGGGGGCAAAGGTCGCCATCAACTTCGCCAGCAGCGAAGCGAAGGCGCAAGAGGTGGCCGACGAGATTGCGAAGTTCGGCGGCACCTGCATGCTGGTGAAAGCGAACATCGCCAACGCCAAGGAGGCGCGAGGGATGGTGGACAAGGTCGCGAAGGAATTCACTCACCTCGACATTCTGGTCAACAATGCCGGCATCACGCGAGATGCCATGCTGTCCAAGTTGACTGACGAACAGTGGGTGGAGGTCATCCAGACGAATCTGAATGGATGTTTCTTCTGCACATCTGCGGCGATACCTTACATGACAGCGCAGAGCTATGGCCGAATCGTCAATATCAGCTCGATGAACGGGCAGATACCGGCCATCGGCCAGGCAAACTACAGCGCCAGTAAGGGCGGAATCATCGCCTTCACCCGGACAGCCGCCGCCGAGTTGGTCCATTCCGGGATTACTGTCAACACGGTTGCGCCCGGTTACACCGAGACGGACATGTTCGACGCCGTGCCTCCGGCCTTGCAAATGAAGATTAAGGGCCACATCCCGATGGGACGTTTCGCACATCCCGAGGAAATTGCCAAGGCGGTGATCTTTCTGGTCGCCGATGGCGACTACATCACTGGCCAACAGATCAGCGTCAACGGAGGCGCTCACATGTAGAGTAGGGACATTCCGGCACCATTTGCGGTAAGCCAGGGGACTTCGATGAAAACCGACGTACAATTGCAGCGTGATGTCTTGGATGAACTCAACTGGGATCCGAGCTTGGGCAAAGCGCAGATCGGTGTGACGGTCCACGAAGGAGTGGTCACGCTGACTGGGCACATTGCAGCGTACGTCCAGAAGCACCATGCCGAAGAAGTGACGAAGTGTGTACACGGCGTCCGTGCGGTCGCGAACGAAATCGAAGTCCGGCCGCCGGAGGCACAAGTGCGAGACGATGAGGAAATTGCATCGGCTGCGGTGCATGCCATGATGTGGAATGCAAACATGCCTGATCAGCAGATCCAGATCGCGGTGGAGGACGGTTGGGTTTCACTCGAAGGGATCGTCGAGAAACAATTCCAACGCGTCGAGGCGGAACGGACTGTACGCCATTTGCAGGGCGTTCGCGGAGTGACGAATTCCATCGTGATAGCTCCCCGGGAAGATATCAGTGAAATCAAAAGGGATATCGAATCAGCAATGGGACGGAGTGCCGCACTTCACAACCGAAAACTCTCGGCCGAACTGGACGGCTCCACCGTGATACTGAGTGGAGATGTGCACTCATTTGCCGAACTTGAAGAAGCTGTGCGCATCGCTTGGGCCGCGCCGGGAATCCGGCACGTTCACAACTGTCTTACGGTGACACCCTGGGGAACCGGATCCGCAAATGAATGGGGATATTAAGACACCAGTAGAACCGAATCACTATCCGCGGTTGTCGACTATCTGTGGCAGCCGTCCTACGCGGGAGATGAAATGACTGCCAACGGCGAATTTAATCCCTTTGATCCGACAGGAATGCTCAAGACGATGCGGGATGCGAATCTCGATTCCTGGTCCAAGATGATGGTCGAACTCGTCAACAGCGACGCTTACGCGGAATCGACAGGGGCCATGTTGGATGCGTGGCTGACCAGCTCCGGTCCTTTTCGCAAGGTCATGGAAACGAGCATGGCTCAAGTCATGGCACAACTCAACCTGCCGTCGCGGGATGACGTGAACCGGATCGCTGAGCGATTGACAAATATCGAGATGCGACTTGACGACCTCGAAGCCCAACTGGATGAGGTACTTCAGCCCGCACAACGCGGAGGAGAGTCAACATGAGTACTGCAGCACCCGTCGCTGAAGAGTCACCGAAAGCCCCGGAGTTTCCCGACCTGTGTGCGGCCTGGCACAAGTTCGCCGAGAACTGTGATCGGTTTCAACGGCTGTTGACGACCGACGCGAAAATCGCGCAGACCCCGAAGGAGGTCGTCTGGACGCTGAACAAGGCCAAGTTGTATCGCTTCGCTCCGGTCGTTCCGGAATCCGAGCGCAAGCGCATCCCGCTGTTGATGGTGTTTGCGATCATGAACCGGCCCCATGTGCTCGACCTCCGTCCGGGGCACAGTTACGCCGAGTACATGCTCCGGCAGGGCTACGACCTGTATCTGCTCGATTGGGGTGCCCCTGGTCCAGAGGACAAGAACCTGAAGTTTGATGACTATACCCTCGAATATCTGCCACGCGTTGTTCGCAAACTGAAAAAGGTCTCGGGTTGCGACGAGTTCAGCATGCTTGGTTGGTGTTTGGGCGCACTCATCAGCACGATGTACGCGGCCCTGCGGCCCGACGACGGACTCAAGAACCTGATCCTGCTTACAGCGCCGCTCGACTTCTCCGACAAGACCGCCGGCGGCTTTACGCGCTGGGCAAGCAATCCGGCGTTCAATGCCGATACGATTGTCGACGCGCTCGGGAACATCCCCGGAGAGATGATCGATACCGGAGCGAAGATGCTCAAACCGATCGAGAATTATTTCGGCAGTTTCACGATGCTCTGGGAGAACATCGAAAATCCCAAGACCGTGGAGGCCTGGCACGCCATGAACACTTGGGTTCGAGACATCATCCCGATGTCCGGAGCCGCATATCGTCAGTTGATTAACGAACTCTACAAAGAGAATCGGCTGATGGAAGGAACGATGGCATTGCGTGGAGAGCGTGTCGCCTTGAACAAGCTGAAAGCCAACCTCTTGAACGTGATCGCGGAATCTGACCATATCACGCCTTCCTGCCAATCAGAACGAATCATGGATCTCGTCGGAAGCGAACAGAAAGAAGTCTTCCGGGTTCGTGGCGGCCACATCGGCATCATGGCCGGCCGCGGAGCGGAAAAGAGCACCTGGCCTCACATCGAGTCGTGGTTAGCAGCGCGATCGAGTTAATTATGGCATTCCATTGGGATTTTCTGCTCGACGAAACGTCGCTTACCGAGGTTCTTCCTCGCGAGTACGCTCGTTTTGCTCGCCCGATCTGTGATGGATTGGCTGTGTTCTTCGGCGGACTTCCGGATGCGGATCAAGCGGCGATTTTCCTGGCCCAGACAGCACTGCCGTTGAACGCGACGTTTTCCCGGCGACTGGGCATTCTTGCGAGAAGCAGCCCGGTGCTTCAGAAGCTGGGACAGATTCTGGCACGCGATCAGCGGCTGTCATTGGAACTTCGCGAACAACTCCGCGAATTGGAATCGCTGCCGCCAACGGTTTCGCTGGAAACGATTGAACAACTGCTTACCGAGGAACTTGGCAGCCTTAATCATCAGGGAGTGACGTTGCTGCCTCCGGCAATCGCCGAAGCGAGCGTGGCCGTCGTCATCCCATACCGCCAAGCAGGGCGCAACACGGAAGGTGTGTTCAAGATCCTGAAACCAGGGATTCAAGAGCGACTGGAGCTCGAACTTATCCTGCTCGAGCGCGTTGGGGAACACCTCGATGAGCGTTGCGACGATTTGCAGATACCGCACCTTGATTACCGTGACTCGTTTCAGCAGGTGCGCGTCAAACTGCAGGATGAAGTGCAACTTGAACACGAACAGCGTCATCTTCAGGAAGCACGAGCCTGCTTTGCGGACGAACCGCAAGTCCAGATTCCTGAGTTATTCGAACTGAACACATCGCGAGTCACGGCCATGGAGCGCATCGTGGGGTGCAAAGTCACCGACCACGGTCTGCAGCGCAAACACCAGAAGGGCCGCCTGGCAGGGTTGGTCGCCCGGGCGTTGATCGCAAAGCCAGTATTTTCGCCATCCGACCGTGCGCTGTTTCACGGCGACCCGCATGCGGGCAACTTGTTCCTGACCGACGATGGCCGTCTCGCGATTCTTGACTGGAGCCTCGTCGGAAAACTGGATGAGTTGGAGCGCGCTGCCGTTGCACAGATCGTCCTCGGTGGCATCACACTCGATTCGTGCCTGATTGTCTCCGTCTTGAAAGAATTGTCTGACCCCTCGCGGATCGACGTCGTCGCACTCGACGCAGTCGTCCAGCGCTGGCTGCGGCGGATTCGACGTGGTCAGATTCCCGGACTGCGGTGGCTGGTGGGAATGCTTGACGAGGCGACGCAACACGCGAGGTTGCGGGTGACCGCAGACCTGATGCTGTTCCGCAAGTCGCTGCACACATTGGAAGGCGTTGTCGCCGAGGTGGGCGAGGGGCGCGGCCAGATTGACACGACATTGTGTGCACAGTTTGTGCGTCATTTCGTCAGCGAATGGCCGAATCGCTGGCTGCGAGGGCCGCGGTCACGCGATTTCGCCACGCGACTCTCGAACATCGACCTGACGCGAACGCTTATGAGTGGACCAGCAACCGCTACCCGATTCTGGACCGGCCACATCATAGATATGATGCAAGCGTGCGGGCGAAATCGGAGTGCCGCCTTCCTATCGGCTGTCAAAAAGGAGTCTTCATGTCTGTCAAATCATTGAATCATATCGGCATCGCGGTCCGGTCGATCGACGAACAAAAGTCCTACTATGCCGACACGCTCGGCTTGGAGTTCGAAGGACTCGAAGATGTCCCGAGCCAGAAGGTGCGGGTGGGATTCTTTCGCGCCGGCGACACGCGTATCGAGTTGCTCGAGCCGACCGATCCGGACAGCCCAGTCGCAAAGTTTCTCGAGAAGCGAGGCGAGGGCCTGCACCATATGGCGTTCACGGTTGAGGACATTCGTGCCAGAATTCTGGAATTAAAGGAATCTGGATTGCGAATGATCGATGAGGAACCTCGTCGAGGCGCGCATCACATGCAGATTGCATTCGTCCATCCGAAGAGCTCGTTCGGGGTCTTGACCGAATTGTGCGAACCAACCAGTGCATGATGAAGCATAAAGACACATGTTGACTTGCAATCTCTCCCCTTACTCAGGCCTCACTTGAAAGCCGTTCCACCGCGGACGGCAGCACGAGAATGACGACGCCCCTCGCCAACGAATTCACTATCAAGGACGACTTCCCGCCGGTCGGGTATGACCAGTGGCGAGCCATTGTCGAGGCATCGTTGCAGGGAGCGCCGTTCGATCGAAAGCTCGTAACGCGCAAATACGAAGGATTCGACGTTCAACCAGTCTATTCCCGTTCGGATGAATCTGGTGGTGACGATCCGTTCGGCTTCCCTGGTCTCGCGCCGTTTATTCGAGGAACGGATCCCCTGGGAGCGGTACAGAGGGGTTGGGATCTGAGACAGGAGTATTCACACCCGGATCTGACAGTCACCAACCGGGAGATCCTTGACGATCTGGAAGGGGGCACAACCTCGACTCATATTCGGTTGGACGCTGCCGCCCGCAGTGGGTTTGATCCCGATCACAGCCAGGCAGCCGAACTCGCGGGTCGCGACGGCGTCATGGCTTACAGTGTCGATGATTTCGATTTGGCTCTTAACGGAGTCCAACTCAAGATGGTGGGAATTGCCCTCGATGCCGGAGCGGCATTTTCCCCGGCTGCTGCAGCACTCATCGGGCTTTGGCGCCGACACGACGTTTCACCCACGGAATGTCATGGCGCATTGAACGCGGATCCGTTGGCGACCCTCGCCCGTGATGGTCAACTTCCCATTTCCACCGAGTCCGCACTGGATTCGCTGGCGGACTTGGCTCAATGGACGGCAGGAAACCATCCGCACGTCACAGCAGTGGGAGTCGACACTTCTCCCTATCACAACGCCGGTGCCACCGCCGCACAGGACATCGCCTTTGCCATTGGTACGGGCCTCGAATACCTGCGGGCCTTGACCATCCGCGGACTGGACGTCGACACGGCCGCGAGACAGATCCTGTTTCGGATTGATCTGGGAACGCACCATTTTCTGGCAATCTCGAAACTGCGGGCAGCGCGTTGGCTCTGGTATCGGATGATTGAAGCGTGTGGTGGATCTGCGGAATCCGGTGCCATGCGAATTCACGCGCGCACCAGTCCGCGTGTGCTGACCAGGCGCGATCCACACGTCAACCTGCTCCGTAACACGGTCGCAGTTTTCGCGGCGGGGTTGGGAGGTGCCAACTCCATCACATCGGTGCCATTCGACACAATGATCGGACTTCCTGACGCATTCAGTCGTCGTGTGGCCCGCAACACGGCACTCGTACTCCAGGAGGAAACACATCTGAACCGGACCATCGACCCGGCCGGCGGCAGTTGGTTTCTCGATCGACTCACTCGACAGCTCGCGGAAAAGGGGTGGGAAGTCTTTCAAGGTGTTGAACGTCAAGGCGGGATGCTTGCCTCGCTCAAGAACGGATGGATCGCAAACCAGATCGACGCCGCGTATGCCCTCCGCGCCCAAGGACATCGCTCGCCGCAAGGCGGGAATCACTGGTGTAAGTGAATTTCCAGACGTAAGCGAGCAGCAGGTCTCTCGTGTGCAACCAGATTTCGTCGCGCTGCGGGCCATCGCAACGTCACGGATAACCAAGACGCGTCAGCCGGATGGCGAATTCAAATCAGCGTTACCGTCCAATCATCATTTTGATGACCTGATCAAGGCAGCCGCACAGGGTGCCACGCTGGGGCAAATGGCTGAGGCTCTCGGTTTCCGTACAGGTCCGTCAGAATCCATCACGCCATTTCCCTTGCGGAGCTTTGCCGGAGAATTTGAAGACCTGCGCGCTGCCAGCGACACCTGGCAAGCCATCCACGGCCGGCGACCGCGTGTCTTTCTGGCGAACATGGGTTCGATTGCCCACCACACGGCCAGGGCAACTTACTCGAAGAATTTTTTCGAAGTCGGTGGATTCGACGTCATTAACAACAACGGTTTTGCAGATGCAGCAGCCGCGGCTGCAGCCTTTGTCGAAAGCGGGGCCAGGATTGCAGTCATTTGTTCCTCGGACAAGCTGTATCCGGAAGTTGTCCCAGCGGTCACCGGAAAGCTGAAAGAGGCCGGTGCCCGAACCGTTGTGCTGGCAGGCAATCCGGGCAACAGTGAAGCAGCCTGGCGCGAAGCTGGCGTCGACCGGTTCATATTCATCAAATGCGACGTGCTGGCCACATTGCGCGACCTGTTGTCCGAGGAAGGTGTGCTGGAGGACGTGAGCTAGACCAATGACCACAATTCCCAACTTTGCCGAAGTGCCGCTGCAATTGGAGCGCACGAACACAGCCCGGCTCGACGACTGGCGTGCGGCCATCGCCGGTTCGGAGGAACATCTCACTTGGCAGACTCCGGAGCAGATTCCCGTCCCATCGCTTTCTACGTCTGCCGACCGTCAAGGTGTTGATCACCTTGACACAATGCCCGGTCTGCCGCCGTTTCTCCGGGGACCGTATGCCACGATGTATGTCGAACGGCCCTGGACGGTGCGACAATATGCCGGCTTTTCGACGGCCAGGGATTCGAACGCCTTCTATCGCCGTAACCTCGCTGCCGGCCAGATGGGACTGAGTATCGCGTTTGATCTCGCGACTCACCGCGGCTACGACTCGGACCACGAGCGCGTGTCCGGCGATGTCGGCATGGCGGGCGTCGCCATCGACAGCATTTACGATATGCGAACCCTTTTCGAAGGTATCCCGCTCGACCGAATGAGCGTCTCGATGACGATGAATGGTGCCGTGCTGCCGATCATGGCACTGTACATTGTCGCGGCGGAAGAGCAGGGCGTGAAACCGGAACTGCTGACCGGCACGATCCAGAACGACATCCTCAAGGAGTTCATGGTTCGCAATACGTACATCTATCCTCCTGAGCCGAGTGTCCGGATTATCGCCGACATTTTCAGATACACGAGCGAACGGATGCCGAGGTTCAATAGCATCAGCATTAGCGGCTACCACATGCAGGAAGCGGGTGCGACCGCCGACCTGGAGTTGGCCTACACGCTGGCGGATGGCCTGGAATACGTCCGAACTGGCATTCAGACAGGTCTGGGTGTCGACGCCTTTTGTCCGCGGCTGTCGTTCTTCTGGGCAATTGGAATGAACTACTTCATGGAGGTCGCCAAACTCAGGGCTGCCCGGATGATCTGGGCCAAGCTGATCAAACAGTTTGATCCGCAAGACCCCAAGAGCTTGTCGCTAAGGACGCACAGCCAGACGAGCGGTTGGAGCCTGACGGCGCAAGATGTTTACAGCAACGTCATCCGTACCTGTGTGGAAGCGATGGCGGCAACTCACGGCCACACGCAGTCCCTGCACACGAATGCACTCGACGAAGCGCTCGCCCTCCCGACCGATTTCTCGGCTCGAATCGCGCGCAACACGCAGTTGTTCCTGCAGCAGGAGACAGACACCTGCGAAGTCGTCGATCCTTGGGGCGGGAGTTACTTTGTCGAACGATTGACCCACGATCTGGCTCAACGGGCATGGAGCCACATTCGCGAAGTTGAAGAGCATGGCGGGATGACGCGAGCCATCCAGGCGGGTATTCCTAAAATGCGGATCGAAGAAGCGGCAGCTCGTACTCAGGCGAGAATTGACTCCGGACAGCAGACCGTGATCGGAGTGAATAAGTACCGCATGACACAGGAAGACTCCATCAATGTCCTGCGAGTCGACAACACCGCTGTGCGCGAATTCCAGATCGCCAGTCTCCAACGACTTCGGCAGGATCGCGGCCAATCGGAGGTCGACGTGGCGTTGAATGCCCTCACCGAGGCGGCGCGCGGCGGTCATGGCAACCTGCTCGAACTTGCTGTGAACGCCGCTCGAGCGAAGGCAACCGTCGGTGAAATCAGTGGTGCTCTGGAAACTGTTTTCGGCCGCTACGAGGCTCCGGTACAATCAGTCCGCGGAGTCTATGCAGCAGCACTGGAGAGCGAGGAAACGATGGCGGACGTCCGCCGACTGATTGAAAGATTCGAACAAATCGAAGGCCGACGTCCCCGGATTCTTGTCGCGAAAATGGGCCAGGACGGTCACGACCGTGGCCAAAAAGTGATTGCCAGCGCCTTCGCCGATCTGGGATTTGATGTCGACATCGGCCCCTTATTTCGCACGCCCGCGGAAACGGCGCGACAAGCCGTCGAAAACGACGTCCACATCGTTGGTGTCAGCTCGCTCGCAGCCGGCCATATGACGCTGATCCCGCAGCTCCGCAGGGAACTTGCCGCGTTGGGGCGCGATGATCTGATGATCGTTGCCGGCGGCGTGATTCCACCAGAGGATTATCAAGCTCTGTATGCTGCTGGTGCTGCCGCCGTGTTCGGACCCGGAACCGTTATTGGTGAAGCAGCGGCGAAGCTGTTGCGAGAGCTTGCGGATCGACTCGGTTTCCCCCTGGACGATACCGAGCCGAATGAGGCGTGACCGATAATCACTGGCATGACGCATGAAATCCCTCGCCGACGCGATTTGACGCTGGACGAATACGACTCCGGAGTGCGTTGCTGCGACGTCACCATCCTGGCACGCGCGCTGACGCTGATCGAGTCGAACCACTCTGCTCACCAGAGGCTGGCCGAGCAGTTATTGACACGGCTGCTGCCACTCACAGGCCGCGCCGTGCGTGTGGGAATCACTGGGCCTCCCGGTGTGGGGAAGAGCACGTTCATCGAATCACTCGGTTTGATGCTCGTTCGAGAGGGACGACGGACCGCCGTTCTCGCGGTCGATCCCTCAAGCGACATCAGCGGTGGCAGCATTCTGGGGGACAAGACTCGCATGACGAAGCTCTCCGTCGAATCCCGAGCGTACATTCGCCCCTCACCGTCGGCCGGCACGCTCGGTGGTGTGGCACGCAAGACACGCGAGAGCCTGCTTGTCTGCGAAGCTGCGGGCTTCGACGTCATCCTTGTCGAAACGGTTGGCGTGGGGCAGTCGGAGACAATGGTCGCGGACATGACCGATTGCTTTGTCGTACTTATGCTCCCTGGTGCTGGTGACGACCTGCAGGGGATTAAACGCGGGTTGCTGGAACTGGTTGACGTCGTTGCCATCAACAAGGCCGATGGAGAAACTCTCGCCGCTGCGGAAACTGCTGCACGGCAATTCACCTCGGCATTGCAGACGCTCATGGGCAGTCGTCAGCACGTTCCCCCGGTGTTGACTTGCAGCGCGCTGCACCATCAGCGGGTCGATGCGGTCTGGTCCGCGGTTGAGCAGCGATACGAACAGATAAAGAGCAACGGCGAACTGGCTGAACGCCGCCGCCGCCAAGGCATCCGATGGTTATGGGCGATCATCGAAGACCGACTGCGTCAGTCAATTCGCGAGCATCCCGAGGTGAGGGCAATTCGCCACGGACTCGAACAAGACGTTCTTGCGGGCGCGCTTCCCCCGGAGGTCGCAGCCCGAAAGATCCTCGACGCATTCGGTCTCGTGGATTTTCGACCTACGACATTCAGGCAAGAGGATCGGCAAACGCCATGAGCATTCGAAAAGAACTGCTGGACGAACTGGAACAACGGCGGGAGTCGTTGCAACTCGGCGGAGGAAAGAGCCGTCATGCGCAGCGGAGTGAGAAGGGAATGCTTTCGGCACGAGCGCGGCTGGACATCTTCTTCGACTCAAATACGTTTCAGGAATGGGGCCTGCACGTTGACCATTCCTGCCACGATTTTGGAATGTCGGGGAAGGCGATGCCTTGTGACGGGGTCGTGACTGGAGTCGGCCGTGTGGCCGGTCGTCCGGTGGCGGCTTTCAGCCAGGATGCCACGGTCGGAGGCGGAGCGCTCGGCCAGCGTCATGCCCAGAAGATCTGCGACATCATGGACTACGCGATCGAAGGAGGCATGCCGCTCGTCGCCATAAACGATTCCGGAGGAGCACGTATTCAAGAGGGAGTCGAGTCTCTTTCCGGTTACGGCAAAGTGTTCTACCGCAACGTGCTGTTATCGGGTTGCGTTCCGCAGATCGGCATTATCGCCGGAAACTGTGCGGGTGGCGCCGCGTACTCGCCGGCGTTGATGGATTTTTTGATCATGACTCGCGAGAGCGCGAACATGTTCATTTGCGGTCCGCAGGTCATAAAGGCGGCGACAGGCGTTGATTGCACGATGGCCGAGATTGGAAGTGCCTCGGCAAATGCCCGCATTAGCGGCAACGTTCACTTCGTTGCGGAGAACGACCAGCACGCCATGCGGATCGCGACGGAACTATTGTCGTATCTGCCGCAGAACAACGTCGATAATCCGCCCCACTTCCCCACCTCCGAGATCAGCCTCGATCCGGACGAGTCGATGAACGACGTGCCTCCCGAGGATCCCAAGGGGCCGATGAACATGTACGACGTCATCACTCGAATCGTCGACATAGGTTGCTTTCTGGAAGTGCATCGCGAATTTGCTCCCAACATCATTGTCGGTTTCGGCCGCGTCGACGGCGTGGTTGTGGGGATTATTGCCAATCAACCGAATGTCAAGGCGGGGACGCTGGACATCGATGCATCGGACAAAGGCGCCCGCTTCATACGTTTCTGCAATGCCTTCAACATCCCCCTGTTGACACTGGTCGATGTCCCGGGATTCCTGCCAGGAGTCGCCCAGGAACAGGGCGGCATCATCCGTCACGGTGCGAAGATGCTGTTCGCTTATGCGGCGGCCACGGTACCCAAGATCACCGTCATCATTCGCAAGGCGTACGGCGGATCGTACCTGGCGATGTGCAGTCGCGACTTGAAGGCGGACATGGTCTTTGCCTGGCCCACCGCGGAGATTGCTGTGATGGGCGCGGAAGGCGCGGTCAATGTGCTGTACCGCAAAGAACTGGACGAGGCGGAAGACAAGGCCGCGATGCGCGAGAAATTCATCGATGAGTACCGCAAGCGATTTGCATCGCCGTACATGGCCGCTGCTCATGGCATGATTACAGACATCATCTCACCTGCGGTGACTCGCGGCGTCGTTTCGCTGGCGCTGCGGAATACACTCTGTAAGAACGAAACACGTCCTCCCAAAAAGCACGGACTGATCCCCTTATGAAAAGACTTAGAATTACGATCGGCAACAAGTCATACGATGTAACGGTCGAAGACCTGACCGAGGAGCATCCGCAGCAAACCCCCATGGCGTTCGCGCCGCCAATTTCAACGCCGACACAATCTCCGTCGATTTCTGGTGCTCCCAGACCGCAGCTACCGATCGAATCAGGAGCCGTCACCAGCCCGATGGCGGGGTCGATCAAGTCGGTTCTGGTTAAGGCTGGCGACACCGTGAAGCAGGGGCAGCCACTGGTGATCCTGGAAGCCATGAAGATGGAGAATCAGATTACTGCACCCGTTTCGGGAACCGTCAAGAGCGTGGATGTGGCGGTGGGTGATACGGTGCAGGAAGGTCGCATGCTTCTCGTATTGGAATAACCGATGCTCTGGGATCAACAAAACAGTCGCCTGCTGATGGAGATTAGCTTGTCGCCGCTTTGGGACGACAAGGGGATTTCGTTAGCGATCATGGGAATATTAGTCGTTTTTCTGGCACTGGCACTCGTTGTGGTTTCCATCACTCTCCTTCCTCGCGTGCTGGCCCGAATTGGCACGCCAGCCGTACAGGAAAGTTCAGCGATAACCGAGGACCAATTGTCCGAGGAGGCGGTCGCTGTCATCGCCGCCGCGGTGGCCGAAGTGCTGGCGACGCCGCATCGCATCGTGCGGATCCGAGGGCTGACACCCCAGGATCTCGGCTGGTCGCTCGAAGGCCGTATGAAGCACCATCAATCGCACCAACTTCATCACAGGGATCGCCGATGAGTGCCTTCGACTATCTAAGCACTAAGGCATTGCAGCTCTACCAGACCACGGCATTCGCTGGTCTCGAATTTGGCAACGTGATGATGATCGTCATCGGAGGTTGCTTCATCTACCTGGCGATTGCCAAGGAGTACGAGCCATTGCTGCTGGTACCCATTGGATTTGGCGTGATCGTCGGGAATATCCCTGCGGCGGCCGGCATGAGTTTCAGCGTTTACGACGAAGGCACAGTGCTCCGGTATCTGTACTTTGGAGTTGAAAAGGGGATCTACCCGCCCCTGATCTTTCTGGGGATTGGTGCCATGACGGATTTCTCGACCATGCTCTCCAACCCAAAGTTGGTGTTCTTGGGAGCCGCGGCTCAAGTCGGTGTTTATCTGACCTACCTTGGAGCGTTGACGCTGTCTTTCACGCCCCAGGAGGCCGGTGCGATTGGGATCATTGGAGGTGCCGACGGGCCGACCGCGATCTTTCTGGCATCGAAACTAGCGCCTGAACTGCTCGGAGCCATTGCCATCGCTGCCTACTCGTACATGGCACTAGTCCCTGTTATCCAACCGCCGATCATGCGGCTGCTCACATCGAGCAAAGAGCGACGCATCCGCATGAAACCGTCGCGTGAAGTGTCGCGGCAAGAGCGTATCGTCTTTCCGATTGTCGCCTTCCTGATTTGTACGACGTTGGCTCCGGGGGCGGCGGTGCTGATGGGGATGCTGTTCTTTGGCAATCTGATGAAGGAGTGCATGGTCACCGATCGCCTGGCACTCACCGCGCGCACGGTTCTGATCGACATCGTGACAATCTTGCTCGGTTTCTGTGTCGGAGCGAGCACCAACGCACAGCATTTTCTGCAGCCCAGGTCGGTCTTGATTTTTGTTCTAGGCGCTGCATCGTTTGCGGTCGCCACAGCCGGTGGCGTGCTCTTCGCAAAGTTCATGAATCTCTTTTTGACGGAAAAGATCAACCCGCTGCTCGGAGCCGCCGGGGTTTCCGCCGTCCCCGACTCTGCTCGTGTCGTCCACGTCGTTGGTCAGGAGGCAGACCCCACCAATTATCTCCTGATGCATGCAATGGCTCCCAACGTCGCGGGTGTGATCGGTTCCGCAGTTGCGGCGGGAGTCCTGTGGTCGCAATTGGCGAAATGAATCGGATGAATCGCCGAGTGATACCAGACTTCAAAGCTGAAACAAGACCCATTCGCCAACGATATCAAACTGTCAACGCAGACATCCTGGCGTCGTCGCACTGCCCGCTACGGCATCTTTGCATGAGCCTCGGGGTGGTATTTGAACGACACCTTAACTTTGGCACGGTAGGCGACCACCTTCCCGTCGGCGATCTGCATGTCCAGGTCCGTGACCTCGCCGATTCGCAAGTCCTTTAAATGCTTGGCGGCCTCTTCGACGACTGTGGCGGCAGCTTTCTCCCACGATTCGGTGCTGGTTCCCACCAGTTCGATCATCTTGTACATGTGCGATTCCATGGTGTTCTCCTCTCCCAATTGAGATGGGGCGCGACATTTCACACGATTCAGTATGTACTGCACGTCGCGTGCCACGTTTCGCGCATGTTGACTGTGCGATTCCCCGCGCAATTGAGCACGCCATGCAAGCACGCGGACCTGCCAAACTCCGTATTCGATGGAGTTGAGGTCGTGACATATTCACGGCATAGGGTTTGCAGAGAGTTGTTGAGCAATTGAGACGGTTAGAGAGTTCGATGGCTACGAAAGGAAACGAACTATGGAAAGTCGAACGCATGCCGATGGCTCGCACGAACCGACGATCGTCACCGTCCAGCAACACATTCTCTACGAGCAGCGAAGACACTCCCCGCATGCAACCGGCAGTTTCTCTTGGCTACTCTCCGGCATCACGCTGGCGACCAAGATGACAGAAGCCCGCGTCCGCCGCGCGGGGCTGCTCGATGTGCTCGGCCTTGATGGACGTATCAATGTGCATGGAGAACGCCAGCAGAAGCTGGATGTCTACGCCGACAGGGCACTTTCCCACTGCTTGGGCGTACGCGAGAACGTCGCGATCATCGCCTCCGAGGAGAATCCGGACGCCATTTCGTTCGATGGCCGCCTGGGGGCGGGGAAGTACGTCGTGGTCTTCGATCCGCTGGATGGCTCGTCCAACATCGACGTCAACGTCAGTGTTGGAACGATTTTCTCGATCCTGCCGTTGCCCCCGGGATTCAGTCCAGATGATGATCCGTTGCAGGCTGTTTTGCAGGCTGGGACACAGCAACTCGCCGCAGGCTATGTGGTCTACGGGTCATCAACGATCATGGTCTACACAACCGGGCACGGTGTTCACGGATTTACACTTGACCCTTCGATCGGAGCCTACGTCCTCAGTCACGAGAACATCCGGATGCCAGAGGACGGGACGTACTATTCATCCAATGATGCCTATTGGGAATCATTCCCTGAGCACTATCGCGATTACATTACCTTCTTGCGCGCCGGGGGAATGGGGCGGTCTTACGGATTGCGATACATCGGTTCGCTTGTTGCCGACTTCCATCGCACGCTTCTTCGAGGCGGTGTCTTCCTCTATCCACCGACCGCCAAGGATCCGCAGGGAAAGCTGCGGCTGATGTATGAGGCAAACCCCGTGGCGTTCATTGCGGAGCAGGCAGGTGGCCTGGCGACAGACGGTCGTCAGCGAATCGTGGAAATCGAGCCGACAGGAATTCATCAGCGGACTCCGCTCATTGTTGGCGGTCGATCCGAGATGGAAGAGTTCGAGCGATTTGCGGCAAGTCACCTGGCTGCCCAAGATGGACAAAGAAGACTCACGCCCGTTTCGGTGTGAGGACGATTCCTGTCTCGTCGCGCGACCAGTTCAACGTATTCCGCGAACAGGTCGCATCATTCGAATTCGAGAATCGGCTGGTCGACGACGAGCGTTTCTCCCACGGCGACGAGTAGTTTCGCCACTTTGCCGTCACGTTCCGCCCGCAGTAAATTCTGCATTTTCATGGCTTCAATCACCGCGAGGTCTTGCCCAGCTCGCACTTCTTGACCAAGCTCGACGTTTAACTGCATCAGCAATCCCGACATCGGAGATTGAAGAAACCTCGATGTAGTCACCGGTAACTTCTCCGGCATGCAGGCGAGTAGCTCTGCTGCCCGCGCTGAGAGGACCATGATGTCCGATTGTGTCCCCCAGTGGAGCAGGCGGTAGATCATATTCCGCCGCTCGATCTGGATGCAGACATCGGTATCGTTCACCGTGCCCTTGAACATCGGTCGGCCGAATTGCCAATCACTCAGCACGCGATAGGTCTCGCCTTCGTAGACGACGTCATGACCACCGTTGATTGGCTTGACGACGACTGGATAATGATCTCCATTCATCACGACGACCCATTGGTCAGCGATAATCCTTTCGTATCCGGGCAGTTGACCGCTGATTCCGGCGGCGCGGTCCAGATATTTTCGATGGATCGAAGCGGCGACGACGGTCAGCAACGCAGGGTCGTCGTGAATGATGTCCGAGGGATGGAAGCCATCCGGGTATTCCTCGGCGATCATGTTCGTGCTGAGGCGTGCTTCTCGAAAACGCTTATGCTCAATTAGCGCGGCGAGAAAGCTGATGTTGTTCGAGACGCCGCGGACATGAAACTCGTTGAGCGCCTCGCGCATGTGTGCGATCGCCAGATCACGCGTCACGCCATGAGTTATCAGCTTCGCGATCATCGGGTCGTAGTGCATCGACACCTCGCCCCCCTCATAGACACCCGTGTCCACGCGCACGGAGTGCGACTCAGCTGGAGGGCTATACCGCACCAGCCTCCCGACCGACGGCAGAAAGCTGCGAAAGGGATCCTCGGCATAGATCCGCGCCTCGATCGCCCAGCCATCGAACGCGACCTCGGATTGGGAAAGCGGAAGTGGCTCGCCGGCAGCGATCTGAATCATCAACTCCACCAAGTCGAGTCCTGTCACCATTTCGGTCACCGGATGCTCCACCTGCAGCCGGGTATTCATTTCCAGGAAGTAGAAGTTCCGATCGGGATCAACGATGAATTCGACCGTTCCCGCGGACTCATAGTTCACGGACTGGGCCAACGCCACGGCTTGCTCCGCCATTGCGGAACGTGTCGTCATGTTCAGGAACGGTGACGGTGCCTCTTCGATGACCTTTTGATGCCGACGCTGCAGCGAACATTCTCGTTCGCCCAGATGAATCACATGGCCGTGCTTGTCCGCCAGCACCTGGATCTCGATGTGTCTCGGCTGTTCGATGTACTTTTCAAGAAACACGCGTTTGTCACCAAAGGACGACATGGCTTCGTCACTCGCGCGTTCAAAGCCACTTAAGCACTCGTCATCGTTTCGGGCAATACGCATCCCCTTGCCACCGCCGCCGGCGCTCGCTTTCAGCATCACCGGGTAACCAATCCTGCGGGCAATTTCCACGGCTTCATCGGCGTCCTCGATTATGTCGGTATGACCGGGGATCGTGTTGACGCCGGCAGCCTGAGCCAATCGCTTGGAAACGATCTTGTCACCCATGCTTCGGATCGCATGGACGTTAGGACCAATAAACGCGATGCCTGCATCCGCAATTCGCTCGGCAAACCTGGCGTTTTCCGATAGGAAGCCATAGCCGGGATGTACGGCTTCGGCACCCGTTTGCTGACAGGCCTGCAGGATGCTGTCGATGTTCAGGTAGCTTTGAGACGACGGAGGAGGACCGATGCAGACCGCTTGATCCGCGCGTAGCACGTGCAATGCGTCGCGGTCGGCCTCGGAATAGACCGCGACAGTTGAGATTCCCATTTTGCGTGCCGTCTTGATGACACGGCAAGCAATCTCGCCACGATTCGCGATAAGAACTTTGTTGAACATCTTTGGAGCAAAGGATTGGTTAACGTTTCAGGGAAGGTCGTCATTCTTCGTCGTTACGGTCAATCTGACATTGAATACGATTTACAGTGGAATGTTTCCGTGTTTGCGCCAGGGGTTCTCCAGTTTCTTGCTTCTCAACATGGCCAGCGATCGGCAGATCCGTTGACGGGTGTGTCGTGGCATGATGACGTCGTCGATGAATCCTCGTTTGCCAGCAATGAAGGGGTTCGCAAACTTGACTCGGTATTCTTCCGTCAGTTCTGCAATTCGACCGGGATCCTCAAGCTCCTTGCGGAAAATAATCTCGACGGCCCCCTTCGGACCCATGACGGCGATCTCAGCGCTCGGCCAGGCGACGTTCACGTCGCCGCGCAGGTGTTTCGACGCCATCACGTCGTACGCTCCTCCATACGCCTTGCGCGTGATTAACGTGATCTTGGGAACTGTTGCTTCGGCGTATGCATAGAGCAGTTTCGCGCCGTGCTTGATGATTCCCCCATACTCTTGCGCCGTCCCGGGCAGGAAGCCGGGAACGTCGACGAAAGTAAGGACCGGGATACTGAACGCATCACAGAATCGTACGAAGCGTGCCGCCTTGATCGCCGATTTGATATCCAGGCAACCAGCCAACACCATCGGCTGATTGGCGACAATACCGACGGAATAGCCTTCCATTCGAGCGAATCCGACAACGATGTTCTTCGCGTATTCCGGCTGGAGCTCGAAGAAGTCTGTATCGTCGACGATCTTCAGGATCAATTCCTTCATGTCGTACGGTTTCGTCGAGGAATCGGGTACGAGCGTATCCAGCGATGGCTCGACGCGGTCCGCCGGGTCAGGAGTGGGGCGGTGGGGCGGCTGCACGCGATTGTTAGCGGGAAGATAGTTGATAAACCGCCTTAGCATGCTCAACGCTTCGACGTCGTTTTCAAAGGCACGGTCGGCAACGCCCGAAACGGTCGAATGCGTCACGGCACCCCCCAATTCCTCCTGCGTCACTTCTTCGTGCGTTACGGTCTTCACGACTTCTGGCCCAGTGACGAACATGTAGGAACTGTCCTTGACCATGAAGATGAAGTCGGTCATTGCCGGCGAATAGACGGCACCACCAGCACAGGGCCCCATGATCAGGGAGATCTGAGGGACGACTCCCGACGCCAGGACATTGCGTTGAAAGACATCGGCATACCCTCCCAGTGATGCCACACCTTCCTGGATGCGGGCACCTCCGGAATCGTTGATACCTATGACGGGCGCTCCGATCTTGATCGCATGATCCATGACCTTACAGATCTTCTCGGCATGGGATTCAGACAACGAGCCGCCAAGGACCGTGAAGTCCTGACTGAAAACAAAGACCACTCGCCCGTTGATCGTTCCATATCCGGTCACAACGCCATCGCCGGGAATACTCTGCTTTTCCATGCCGAAATCAGAACATCGATGTTCGACGAACATGTCCCATTCTTCGAACGTACCGGGATCAAGCAGCAACTCAATGCGTTCCCGGGCGGTCAGCTTGCCCCTCTTGTGCTGTGCATCGATTCGTGCCACTCCGCCACCCAACTGGGCAGCAGCACGTTTTTCTTCCAACTGCCGAATGATGTCTTGCATGTTTCTGCTCGCTCGCGGGTCTCTCGTGTTGTGCGCCTTTGGGGGGCGCGGCACTTGTCCGAAGGTGGGAGAACGACTCCGATAGAACATTAATGTTTCAGGGTTGAATGTTCTCCAATCCAATATGCGGTTGTCGGCCAGAGTTCACGATGCGCTCTCGAACTGACTGCCAAGCCAATATGTCCCGTGTCGATCGACAGCGTCTGCACGTCAACTGATCGCACATGGCGTTCCATTGCCAAAGCCGAGCTTGGTGGTACAAGGTGGTCCTGTCCGGCGACCAGCAGCAACAGAGGACAGTTGATCGCGTTCAGTTTCACAGGCACTCCGTCGAGCGACATCTCGCCTTTCACCAGGCGGTTCTGCTGGTACAACAACTTGACGAACTCGCGGAAAGTCTCTCCGGCCACGGGGATGCTGTCGTTCGCCCAGCGCTCGATGGCCAGAAAGTTATCCAAAAACGCACTGTCGCTGAGGTTCTCACAAATCGTCACAGACTTCTCGACGAAATTCTGCACCGGTCTTGTCAGCTGAAAGCAGTAGCGGAGGAACGCGCCGGGACAGTTGCCGCAGACATCAATGAACTTGTCGACGTTGAAATACTCCTCCCGAGTCCAGATGTTCAACAACCCTTCATCACTTGAGAAATCGATCGGCGTGGCCAGCAGAATCAGATTGCGGACGTGTTCTGGATACAACGCCGCAAACATCGTCGCCATGGTCCCACCCATGCAGTATCCAAGCAGGTTGACGTTGGGTGAATGCGCACGAACGCACACCTCATCGACAGCATCCTTCATCAATCGGCAGACGTAATCGTAGAGGTGCAATGTCCGGTCGGCATCTGTAGGCACGCCCCAGTCGATCAAGTAGACGTCGAATCCAGCATTGCACAACCGCCGCACGACACTGCGATCGTCTCGCAGATCGAGGATGTACGGCCGATTGACAAGCGCGTAGCAGATGAGAATGGGCTCGGCGAATTTGGTGACGTGACCGCGAAAATGCAACAGCTTCATCGTGCCTCGTTCGTATACGACATCGCATGGCGTCGGTTTGAGTCTCGTTTGCGACGCAGGTTGAAACTCGCAGACCGCATTCAAAAGCTGATCCCAATTGACGGGGGAACATGCGTCGCCGGCTCGAGCCGCGACTGCATCCGCTTGCTGACTGAATTGCTTCAGCTGCGAATGCGCGGCTCGCTCAAGGGCACCCAAGTGCGTACCGGACGTAATGGTTTCATTCTGCGTCATGGACGCCCGCTGCATGACATCGATTAGTGTATCGATGTGAGCCTTCATTGCCTGCAGGAACAGCGGACTGCGAAGATACGCGTCGGTCTTGCGTCCCAGCAGGTCGAACCATTGTCGGCGCTGGGCAAACAGGTCAGCACGATTACCGATGTTCATCGTAGCCGTGTCGGCCTCTCGAACGTAACTCTCCCAGAGATTCATCAGGAGCTGGAAGAGGGGATCGATGTCGGTAGTGGTGGTGTTGTGATCGGACATCAACGCTGAAAATCGCTCGCAGATCCTATGGCATGAAATCCTCAAATCGATTTCTCTAGCAAACTCTCTTCAGACTCCTGTCGCTCTTGCCGAACGGCATCGAGCTTCGATTCCATTCTGCATTCCGATACAAGTATTGATTGTTTAGCACCTCTTGAAACGAAACACGAATCCCTCGTCACGCACCGACCCAATGCGTGGCGGTGTTGAACGGTCGGGCCCGATCGGTGGGTGCCGACAGAACTCGCGAGGCTGTTATCCGCGATTGGGATATCGAACCGTGGACCGTTCTGGCGGCGAGTTTACGATCCGGTCTTCATGACAAGTTCGCTCCACTTCTTGGTCGCTTCCTGAAACTCCTTCATCTGCGCCTCCGAAACCTCGCGCATGCAGTCGAGCGACTTGCGGCAGAGTTGCTCGGTTCGTTTGCGGAATTCTTCCGGGTTGGTCGACTCACTCAATCGCAGCGTTTCCTCGAGAGACTCGAGGGCCACCTGGTATTGCCGATCGAGCGTATCACGATGCTTGCGTGCCAGATCCGAGATGGTATTGCTCCACTGGCGTTGAAAGTCCCTCATCTTGTCAAGCAACATCGCTTGCGGTGACGGCAGCCCTGGCCACATCGTCATCCACTGCTGAAACATATCCTGCTGCATCTTGAGGTTGGCTTCAACCGCCTTACTCATGTTTGCAATTACGTCCTCATATGTGTTCGTCTCGGTAGCTGTTGCCATTTCTCTATCTCCTCTAAAAAAAGTGGAAAGGCGTGTGCGCGACGGATGACACCGCCGCACTCTTTCGTAACTCAATACTGCTGTCTTTGCATTGCTGCCTTGGGTATTTCCCAGGGCTACTGGCCTCCATGGTTAATTGGTCTTGGTGGTTGTCCGTCAATTGTATGTAACACTTGTGTCTCGCATCTGCAGCAAACGTCCTGTTACAATCGAGTGCCTTCAGGAGCTTGATCAATGTCCGATGGTCCCATTCAGATTAAGCGGTATCCCAACCGCCGCTACTATGCTCGCAACACCAGCAGCTACGTTTCGCTGCAGGAAATTGAAGAGATGGTGCAGTCTGGTGAAACCGTCGAGATTCGAGACAGCCAGACCGGTGACGATCTCACTGGGCCCGTGTTGACGCAAATCATTATGGAGCGTCACCCCGAAAAAGTGTCGCTGTTTCCAACCGACATGCTCCATTTCATTCTGCGTTCGAATGATGCGATGTCTGGATTCTTGCGAGATTATTTGCAACATTCGCTGGCTTACCTCCATTATCTGCAGCAACACGGAACGACCGCGTCGACGCTACTCCAACCGATGCAATGGGCAAAGGCGTGGTTTGATGGGGTCTCTTCGCTCCTGCCTGGCCGCCCCGGCTCCGCGCCCGATCCAGTGAGTGCACGGATCGAGCAGCTTGAAGAACGTCTCAAGCAAGTGGAGTCGAGAGACACGTGATTCTCCTCAATGAGTGTGGCCACATTATGCTGGTGGATGCCAGCCCGCGTCTGCCCACAGCTCACCGCTGACCGCCGAGTTGGAGATCATGAAGCAGATCGCGTCCGCGATCTCGTCTGGACGAATCAGCCGGCGAAGCTGTGTATACGGCAAGACATTCTTGTTCAGAAAGTCTTCACCAAGCGCACGCGCCATGGGAGTGTCCGTAAAGCCAGGATGAATGATGCCGCAGCGGACGCCGTGGAAAATCGCTTCCTTTTGAAGCGTCGCCGCTGCACCTTCCAGTCCTGCCTTGGCGACGGCATAGGAAATCTGACCTTTGTTGCCTAAAGACGAGACCGATCCCAGGAAAATGACGGCACCCTGAGTGCTTTCTTCTGGCTCCCAGCGGCCGAGCCCACGTTGCTTTCGATCTTCCGCGATGCGCGCAACCAGTTCAATACCCCAGTAGATCGGCGCCAGCAGATTGATTTCCGTCACCTGACGGAATGTTTCGATCGGATAGATCTCCGCATGGCCTGTATCTTTATTGATGCGAACGGAAAGTCCGTCGCGTGTAATCCCCGCAGCAGGGACACAGATCGAAACGGGGCCGAACTCTTCGGCAGCCTCGTTGAAGACTCGTTTCCGGAATGCCTGATCGGTTGTATCTCCAATCTTGGCCACCGCCACAGTGCGTCCCAGAGATCCATTGATCGATGCGGCCAATTCCTGTGCGGAATCGCTACGATCAACCAGGAGCACGGCTCTCGCGCCTCGATTCGCCAACTCGCGTGACACCGCCTCGCCAATCCCACTTGCGGCACCGGTCACGATTGCCACTTTTTGGGCAATGTTTCTCGTCGGCCCAGAAACATCGCTGGACTGCGTGCTGCCGTCCGGTTTCCGTGGGGCCGCGATTGGAGTCGCCCCGACAGGTTCCTGTCGTGTTTCAGGGGCTGGCGGCGATTCTTCGCCGCCCTGGATTCCTACTGCCGACTTGACTAGATCCATGGCGGATCCGTACTGCTCGGATAGCAACTCCTGCTGGGCTTGGACCGCATTCAGAGTATTGTCCGACCATTGCTTCCAGTATTGGCTCATGTTGTCCCAAGGTGCCGTCGGTCGCCCGGTAAATCCGGGCCAGAGCCGCGTCCAGTTGACAAACAAGTCCTGCTGTAACCGGAGATTCGTCTCCGCAGCTTTGGTAACTCCTTGCACGAAGTTGTTGAACAAATCATTGGTTTGCGTAGACATGGCACCTTTCCTCGTAAGTGTTCCGAGACTGATTCTCCAACACATTGAGAATGCAATTGCTGCGTTCACAGCAATTACCCCTAATAGCAAAAACTGATCCAGATCCTCGATCCGTGGACGTTCTTAAGCATTCGCGATCGAAGTCTCGTAGACGAGCAGGCACACAATGACAGCAACTCGTTGTCATATAGCAGGTTGCGGACGCCGTTAGAATCGTCAGATGAGATTCCTAACAAGCGTCGAGCGATCAGTGAGCGTGCGATTGCAGCAATGTATCACTCGATGTGTGCGGTCTCGATCACTTTCGTGACAAAACGGATACTCAGGCGGCTCAACGAGCGATCGGGGGCGGCACGGAAATCCCTACCATTCACCGGAAGTCAAGTACTCGTGAATCGAGCGCGCCGCCTTACGACCCGCCCCCATCGCGAGAATCACGGTGGCCGATCCGCTGACAATGTCACCCCCCGCGAAGACGCCGCGCTTCGTTGTTCTCATGGTTTTCTCGTCGGCCAAGATGTAGCCCCATTTGTTCGTCTTTACCTCAGGAGTCGTCGACTGGACGAGCGGATTGGCACCGGTGCCGATCGCGATGATCGCCACGTCCAGCGGCAGATCGAACTCGGAACCTGGGATGGCAATTGGACTTCGGCGGCCGGAATCATCGGCTTCACCGAGTTCCATCTTGGCCAGTTTGACAGCCGTCAGGTAACCATCATCGTTGCCAAGGAACTCAACGGGATTGTGCAGATTGAGAAACTGCACACCTTCATCCTTAGCGTGATGGACTTCCTCGCGACGCGCGGGCATTTCTTCCTCGCTACGGCGATAAATAATATATGCATTCCGCGCGCCCAGCCGCAGTGCCGATCGAATGGCGTCCATCGCCGTGTTGCCCCCACCGATGACGGCGACATCGCGGTCACGGCAATCGTAGATGGGAGAGTCGTAGTTCTCGGTATCGTAGGCCTTCATCAGATTGACGCGAGTCAGGAACTCGTTGGCTGAGTAAACGCCGCCGAGATGCTCCCCTGCGAGATTCATGAACTTTGGCAATCCCGCGCCGGTCGCAATGAAGAGCGCATCGTAACCTTCCTCATCGAACAACTCATCAACGGTGACGGTCTTGCCGACAACCACGTTTGTCTGAAACTCAATGCCCATCGCCCGAAGGTTGTCCACTTCGTTGCGGACAATCTCCTTCGGCAGACGAAACTCGGGAATTCCATAGACCAGGACTCCGCCGATCTCGTGCAACGCTTCGAACACCGTGACTCTGTGGCCCTTCAGCACAAGATCGCCGGCACAACTCAACCCGGCAGGTCCGCTGCCAACTACCGCGACCTTCTTGCCGGTTGGTGGGGCCGGGTCGGGAAGTCCAACCTGGCCACTGGTGCGCTCATAGTCTGCCACGAATCGTTCAAGGTGACCGATGGCCAGTGGACTGAATCGTTTCCCGAGAATGCACGAGCCTTCACACTGATTCTCCTGGGGACAAACTCGTCCCGTGACGGCCGGAAGCACGTTGTCTTCGCGGATTTTTGCCGCGGCTTTGAGATACTCTCCATCCATCACAAGATCGACAAACTCACGGATTTTTACCCCAACCGGACAACCGTGAACGCATTTTGGATCGTTGCACTCGAGACATCGTTGTGCTTCTTTCTCGGCAACAAAGATCTGCAGGCCCAGGTTGACTTCCGCGAAATTGTGAGCGCGTTCCCGCGGGTCCTGTTCGGGCATCGATTGCCGCGGAATCTTGGTACGTTCTTTGGGAGGGAGTCGCTCGGCCATGGGTTCTCAGACAGTTTGGGGACCAATTTCGGGATGTTGTCGTTGCAGTTGACAGCCGCGGACCTCTTCGAGGTCACGGTTGGGATTGGCTTCGAATGCCTCCAGTTCTGATTTCTCTCGCGGTCGATAGAGCGTGTTGCGTTGTGCCAAGATCGTGAAGTCGACTTCGTGCGCGTCGAATTCCGGACCATCGACACAGGCAAATCGGGTATGGCCGCCGACGGTCACCCGGCATCCTCCACACATTCCTGTTCCATCGACCATGATCGGGTTCAAGCTGACAATGGTCTTGATCCCGTATGCACGCGTCACGTCAGCAACTGCTTTCATCATCGGGATGGGGCCGATGGCAAGCACGCGGTCGATGGATCGCCCAGCTGCAATAAGATCCGTAAGTCGCTGTGTCACGAACCCCTGAGTACCGTGGCTGCCATCGTCAGTCATTATAAACATTTCATCGCTGGTGGCTCGCATCTCGTCTTCAAGAATCACGAGTTCCTTCGTTCTGGCTCCGATGATGCTTATGACGTGGTTGCCAACCTCCTTCATCGCGACGGCGGTCGGATACGCGATCGCAGTCCCTACGCCACCACCAATGACGACCACAGTCCCGAAACGAAGAACCTCGGATGGCTCGCCCAAGGGGCCGACCACGTCCAGGATTGAATCACCCGCCTCGAGCTGGTTGAGCAATCTTGTCGTCTTGCCGACTCCTTGCACGATGATAGTAATGGTTCCCTCATCCGCATCGGAATCAGCGATGGTCAGCGGTATCCGTTCTCCATGTTCATGGACCCTCACGATGACGAACTGGCCCGCCTTCCGGTGGCGGGCAATGCGCCCGGCTTCGATGCGAAAGAGCTTCACCTCGGGTGCGAGAGTCGTGGCTTGCTTGATTAGGAACATGATCGATTCAGTATCCTGCAATGAATTTGCGATTGCCGCCGCCATGAACTCCGCGAATCGTCCGGCACCCGACGGTCGCGGGTCGCCACATCAGACGGTTAGCCGAGCTGCTTGAGTGGGCATCCTGAATGTCAGGGGAAAGTTGGAGACTTCTTGCCGCAGTCACCGAGACGGGTTGTAACCACTGATGAACTCCAATCCGCTGGGGATCTTGAGGAGAGTGAACCGCGCATCGCGCGAGCGAAATCGGCTCTTCCAGATGCGGCGTCTGGGGAGTTTGGGATGTCGCGTTCCGCGGATGAGTGCGCGGCAACTTGATCAATTGATAGAATGGAGAGGTATTCAATGTCAGCAAGTCGACCATGGTGGAATAGCCTTTGCAGGTTAGCAAGGGCAGGTGGACTCAGGTCGCGCAAATCGCAGTATTCAACGACGATGTCTAGACCAGAAATGTACAGCAAACGATTCACAATTGTTTCACGTTGACGATTCAGCAGCGAGTCCGCCACGTCGTCTATCATTTCCACGATTCCGTCAATCATCTCACGAGTCCTTGTTCATTCTCCAATGAGGATGGTCGATTTGGCCAGTAACAACAGCATTGCGTGTACCACGTGGCGTATTGAACGCCGCCCCACGATCCGTCACGTCGCGGACAGCTTTGGCGTCGAGATGCCATTACCGAAAGGCGATAGGTCGTTTGAAGCCTCGCGTCGTTCGCACTTGGCCGAATTAGTAGATCTCCGGCTTTACCGGTTGCCGACTCGTCATCCCGCGTCTTGTGTTGTGCGTCCGCGCACTTGTGCGCGCGAATCCGCGCGCTGGCGATGCGCTCACCTTGTGCTGAATGTCGAACTCAGATCGTCTCGTCGACTTCGCATCTTCCCACGAAACTCGCACCACAAGCCTTGGAGTTGCTGAACGTGTCCGCAAAGCCGTCTCTTCCCGATTCAGCAGAATTGGCGCTCAATGATCCGACGAAGTACGTCGGCCAATGTTCGTTGTGTGAATCGCTACTACGACATCTGCATTGTTCGCTGGCAAAGGACCGTTTTAGCGCCACGACGCATGATTATTACATCGCTTTGGTCCACGCGATCCGCGAGAAACTGGTGGTGCAGTGGCTACGGACGCAACAGCAGTACTACTACGAAGACCGAAAGCGCGTCTACTATCTGTCAATGGAGTACTTAACCGGCCGGATGCTGGAGAACTCCTTGATCAATCTCGGGCTGCTGGACAAATGCCGATCTTCATTGGCGGAGATTGGCGTCGACGTGAAGCAGTTGATCGCGGCTGAGTCGGAAGCTGGCTTAGGTAACGGCGGCTTGGGGCGTCTCGCAGCGTGTCTCTTGGATTCCTTTGCCACGCTTTCGCTACCCGTCTATGGCTACGGAATCCGTTTCGAATATGGAATCTTCAAGCAGCGGATCGTAAATGGTGGCCAAGTGGAAACGCCGGACCATTGGCTTCGATTTGGAAATCCCTGGGAAATTGCACGGCCCGAAGACGTTTACAGCGTTCGTTTCGGCGGACATGTGCGCGAATTGCAGGACGCACGCGGTCGACTGCACCACGAATGGATTGCCGACGAAGACGTGACAGCCGTGGCCTACGACATGCCGGTACCCGGCTACCGATGCGACACGGTCAATACGTTGCGGCTCTGGGCCGCTGAGTCTCCGCACGGATTCAATCTGGAGTGCTTCAATCGTGGCGATTATGTCGCTGCCGTCGAGCAGACCAGCCGCAGCAGAAGCATCTCGCGCATCCTGTATCCCAACGACAATTTCCTTTCGGGCAAGGAACTGCGGCTGAAGCAGGAGTACTTTTTCGTTGCCGCGTCACTGCAAGACATCGTTCGGCGGTATAAAAAGACTCGACAAACATTCGAAGAGTTCCCAGACAAGGTGGCGATTCAACTGAACGACACCCATCCTGCCCTGGCGATCCCCGAACTCATGCGGATTCTGGTGGATCAGGAACTACTTGAATGGGAAGAGGCATGGGACATCACGGTGGCAACATTCGGCTACACAAACCACACATTGCTGCCGGAAGCGCTGGAGGAGTGGCCGGTGTCGCTCCTGCAGCGTCTCCTGCCGCGGCATCTACAGATCATTTACGAGATCAATCATCGCTTTCTAAAACGCGTTCGGCAGAAACATCCGGGTGACGTGGCTCGTCTGCAGCGGATGTCATTGATCGCGGAGGGGGATGATCAACGCGTGCGGATGTCCCACCTGGCGGTCGTCGGCAGCCATGCGGTGAACGGCGTTTCGCAATTGCATTCCACGTTGCTCCGCCAGCAACTCTTCACCGACTTTGACGAATTCTATCCTTGGCGGTTTCTTGCAACGACGAACGGAATCTCTCCGCGTCGGTGGGTGAAGCTCGCGAATCCCGCGCTTTCCAAACTCCTCACCGAATCCATCGGTGACTCCTGGGTTAAGGATCTTTCGCAACTGGAAAAGCTGCTGGACTTCACGGACGATCCCGACTTCGCTTCACGCTGGGCAGAGGTGAAGAGTGCAAATAAGCGTCGACTCGCGGCGCATATCCGTGAAGAGCAGCACATCGAGGTTCGCATCGACTCGATTTTCGACTGCCAGGTGAAGCGTATCCACGAATACAAACGCCAGTTGCTTAATATCCTGCACGCGATTTCGCTTTACAATCGAATCCGTCACGGCGACGTCGTGGACATCGTTCCGCGGACAGTCATGATCAGCGGCAAGGCGGCACCAGGATATGCAATCGCCAGGACGATTATCAGACTCTTCCACGACGTGGCCGATGTGATCAACAACGACCCACGCGTTTCCGACTTGCTGAAGCTCGTCTTCCTGCCCAACTACAATGTCTCTTTGGCGGAGTTGATTCTTCCCGCGATCGATGTTTCCGAACAGATTTCGACGGCTGGCACGGAAGCCTCGGGAACTGGGAACATGAAAGCGATGGTAAATGGTGCCGTGACGATCGGGACATTGGACGGGGCCAACATTGAGATTGCTGAGGCCGTCGGCCCGGAGAACATCTTTATCTTCGGTATGACCGCCGGCGAAGTCGAACGTGCGCGTCGAGAAGGGTATGACCCCCGACAGGTCTACGACAGCGACCCCGCGTTGCGCGAAGCCTTTGATATGATTCGTGATGGATACTTCTCGTCAGGCGACGAAACGATCTATCGGTCGCTGCTTGAATCGGTACTCGGTCAGGGTGACCGCTTTATGGTGCTGGCCGATTTTCAGGACTATGTCGCGACACAACACGACATCGCCTGTGCGTATCGGGATCCTGTCCGCTGGACGCGTATGTCGATCGTCAATGTCGCCAAGGCAGGACGGTTTTCGGGCGATCGAACCGCAACCACTTACGCGCGAGAGATCTGGGGATTGGACGTTGAGGCCGTTGAAAACGCCGTCCCTTCCCCTCGCTAGCAGAACGTCATCGGGGACTTCCACTTTCGAGAACTGTCATTGAGTGCTGGACTCAGCCGTGAGCGACGCGCGCTCATTCGATCAATCACGTTTCGAGAACTCTCGAAGGAATTGAGTGACACGTTGCGGGCTGATGATCCCCACAGGCTTCTGTTCCAAGTCCACAACTGGGACATGGCGAAACCCGCTGACTGCCATCACGCAGAGCGCGGCAGCGGCGGAGTCAGTTTCGTAGACGAATACGGGGTTCGATGTCATCACTCTCTGAACGGGCTCGTCCACCAGTTTCTCATACTCAAGTGCAACTCGACTGAGGAAGTCGCGGTCGCTGAATACCCCCACGAGTCTTCGATCCTGTTCGATCAGCAGACAGGAGATGTGTTCGCTCGCGAGACGCTTGAGAGCGGCTCCAACCGTCGTCTCCGGCGAGATACTGGCGTAAGGCTGTGTCTGGATGGCCGTAACCAGTTGCTCGCGCAGCGCGCGTTCAATGGGGTCGACGATGACTGGGGGATCGTAGTTTTCCAGCGGATCCTGAAACTTCTTCGTGTCGGTGCTTTCCGGGTCGAATGACATCGTTTATGCCCCTTCTCGCGAATCCGGGAAGGACTCAGTGCCTACACGTTGCACCATGACCTCGCCAGGAAAATGCTCGGCAACATACTCCATGAGTCCCTTCTGTCCTGTCAGGCCTGCAACGCGACCCTCCTCGTCGACGACAACAACGAATCGAGCGTTCTTCTCCTCCATCGCGTTCAGCACCATCTCGATCGCGTCCGTGGACTCCACCCAAGGGAAGGTCGTTGCCATATGTGACTCAACCTTGTCAGAGAGGATGGCAGGCGTGTCTGCCATTAAGGTTCTCAGCATGGCCTCATTGAAAACACCCACGGGGTGACGCTCCTCGTCCACGACGATTGCACACCCGAGCCGACCTTCTCGCATTTGGACTACGACGTCGTAAACACTACTCGTTCGCCCCACAAGAATCGCAGATCTCAATGCGAGACGACTCACGGGCTCCACTTGCAAGTTCTCATACAGACCCATCGCAGTGTTCCTTTGTCGAATCGGTGACTTGATTGCAATTGCTGTGGTACTCCATGGCTAGTACCCAGACTTCACCGAGCGAATTCCATTCCGGATGGGGATGCGGATGGACGTTATCGACTGTAATTGACTGAATTCCGTGCCGAGACCTAAAGGTGCCTCGCGTCTGTGCGTTTTCGCGCGGACGCAGAACTCGTGGTGTGCGAAACCGGGACGTTGCCCGACTGGCATGTATCGGATCAAGACTGCCAACGGATCGTCAGGGGAGGTTCATGATGTAGCCTGTCAGGGCTTTCATGTAGTTGTGGCGTTCAAACGCCGCCGGGTCGGGCGTATTGCGATGGTTGAAGCTTCCGCGAAACTGATCGACCGATTTGTAGTCGTGCTCTACCAGCAATGCCCGCAGATCATCAAGGAGTTTTCTGACGTGCTCCGGGCCAAGCCGGATCAATACGGCCGCGAGCATGGTCACATCCGCACCGACCAGCAACATCTTGAAAATGTCCACCGCCGTCTGAATACCAGAGTTCGCCGCCAATGAGCATTCAATCTGCGGGTCGAGGATGGCGATCCAGCGCATGGGGAGACGTGATTCGGCACGGCGACTCAACTCCATCTGGGGATTGATCGTCATTTGACTCACGTCCAGGTCGGGCTGAAAGAACCTGTTGAATAGCACGAGTCCGTCGGCACCGGCGGCAACCAGACGTCGAGCGAAGTTAGGCAGTGAACTGAAGAATGGCCCGATCTTCACCGACAGCGGAATCGAAATCGACTCACGGATCATGCCGACCAATTCCAGATACCGCTCTTCGACCTGCATTGCCGTAAGATTGGCGTCGGTTGCTAGATCGTACATGTTGAGTTCCAGCGCGCTTGCTCCTGCCTGTTCCATCAGACTGGCATACCGTGTCCAACCGCCGGGAGTCGCGCCGTTCAGACTGGCGATGATCGGCATCGAGACGGCAGCGCGGGCATTGCCAATGAGTCGCAGGTAGTCGTCGGGCCCAGTGTTGTACGAGTCGAACACCGGAAAGTACGTTGTTGCTTCAGCGAAGGACTCTGCGCCGTAATCCGCCAATCCACCGAAGTGCCGCTCTTCGAACTCAATCTGTTCTTCGAACAACGATGGCAGCACCGCCGCGCCTGTGCCGGCAGCTTCCAGGCGTTTCAGAATGTCCATGTCCCGGTTCATTGGGCAGGCTGCAGTGACGATTGGAGATGACAGCCGCATTCCGAGATAGTAGCACGTAAGATCAGCACTCATGTCGTCACCTCCTGCGGGTCATTTGAAGCCAGTTCTCTTTCGACACCGGCCATTTGCTCATAGAAGTGCCACCGATCGTCAATCTCCCGCTGTGCAAGATGGAAGAGGTGCTCGGCCTGTTCTGGATTGGACCGCAGCAATGTGGCGAAGCGAGCTTCCTTCATCGCAAATTCCTTGAACGACTGTTTCGGCCGATGGCTGTCGAGATGAAACGGAAGCTGGCCCTCACGCGCGTTGCGAGGGTCGTAGCGGAACAAAGGCCAGAACCCGCTACCGGTGGCCTCTTTCTCGCGGCTCATTGTCTGCGACATGTCGATTCCGTGCGCGATGCAGGGCGAATAGGCAATGATCAGAGACGTACCTTGATAGGACTCCGCTTCCTGGAAGGCGCGAAGGGTCTGAAGCGGCTGAGCCCCCATTGCGATTTGTGCGACATACACTCCGCCATAACCGACAGCGAGCAAGCCGAGATCCTTCCGCCGAACCGACTTCCCTCCCGAAGCGAACTTGGCGACGGCCCCCAAGGGAGTCGCCTTGGACGCCTGTCCCCCCGTGTTGGAATAGACCTGTGTATCCAGCACGAGAATGTTGACGTCTTCGCCAGACGCCAGGACATGGTCGACTCCGCCGAAGCCGATGTCATACGCCCAGCCATCGCCTCCAATGATCCACACAGTCTTGCGGACCAGGGCATCCAGCGTGCTTTCCAGCAGGCGGGCGTCGACCGAGTTGATCTGCTGCAGCCGTTGTCGAATCTGCGCGATGCGGTTTCGCTGTTCGTTGATCTCGGCTTCTGTCTGCTGAGACGCGCCGATTGTTGCCTGCACCAGATTGTCGCCGATCTCAGCGGACAGACGTTGCAGGAAGGTCGAGGCAAGCTTCCCTTCCGCAGACAACGCGATCCGCATCCCCAGGCCAAACTCGGCATTGTCTTCGAATAGTGAATTCGACCAGGCGGGGCCACGGCCATCGGAATCCGTCGTCCATGGCGTCGTCGGAAGATTGCCGCCGTAGATGGACGAACACCCTGTCGCGTTGGCGATGAGCATTCGATCGCCGACCAACTGGCTCAGTAACTTCAGATAGGGGGTTTCGCCACAGCCGGCACACGCCCCAGAGAACTCGAACAGCGGCAGCAGGAGTTGCGAACCCTTGACGACATCGTGTGAGACCGCCGTCCGGTCGATCTCCGGCAATTCGAGAAAGTACTCGAACGCGGTTCGTTCCTGGTCGGCGTGCTCCAGGGCCGGTTCCATGTTGATCGCCTTATGCCGTGCGACTTCCTTGCTGCGCGCGGGGCAGACCTCAACGCATACACTGCAGCCCGTGCAGTCATCCGGAGCGACCTGAATCGTCATGCTATAGCCGGGCAGGTCTTTCGCGGTCCAGGCGCGCGACTTGAAGCCGTCCGGGGTGCCGTTCAGTGAGTCGGTGGGGTAAGCCTTGGACCGAATCGCAGCGTGGGGACAGACAAGTGCGCATAGCCCGCACTGAATGCAGATATCGGGATCCCAGATGGGGATCGAGGCGGCGATCCGCCGTTTTTCGTACTGGGCCGTGCCTGTAGGAAAAGTGCCATCGACAGGCATTGCACTTACGGGCAGTTTGTCCCCCAGCCCGGCCAAAAGCAGTGCTGTTACCCGCTGCACGAAGTCGGGAGACTGGTCGGGAACCGGTGACCGCCGACGCAGAGTCGAAGTCGCTGTGCCTGGGACCGATACCTCATGCAAGGCTGCCACCGCGTGATCCACCGCGTCCATGTTGCGCCGGACGATCGCTTCTCCCCGAGCACCATACGTCTTGCGAATGGCATTTTTGATCGCCTCGATGGCGCGCTCCATCGGGAGAACCTTCGAAAGAGCAAAGAAGCAGGTTTGCATGACCGTGTTGATCCGGCCCTCCATCCCGGCCTTGCGCGCTACGCCGTATCCGTCGATAACAAACAACCGCAGACCTTTCTCGATGATTTGCTGCTGAACCTCCACTGGAATCTTGTCCCAGACCTCATCAGGTCCGAAGGAACTGTTGAGGAGAAACGTCGCGCCCGGTGCCGCGACGGAAAGCACGTCCCACGACTCCAGAAACTGAAACTGGTGGCAGGCGACGAAGTTGGCCTGCTCGATGAGATAGGAAGACGCGATGGGCCGTTCGCTGAAACGCAAGTGCGAGACAGTCACGGACCCTGCTTTCTTTGAGTCGTAAACGAAATACCCCTGAGCGAACATCGGGGTGTTTTCGCCGATAATCTTGACCGAGTTCTTATTCGCGCCGACTGTGCCATCGCTGCCCAGTCCATAGAATACCGCACGGCGGACGCTTTCCGGTTCCTGCCAACCGTTGGCGCTGTGGGCGATGCTGAGATGTGTGACATCGTCGGTGATCCCGATCGTGAAATGCCGTTTCGGCTCATCCCGCTGCAATTCCTCAAAGATGGCACGTGCCATCGCCGGCGTGAACTCTTTGGAAGAGAGGCCATACCGACCACCGATAATGTGCGGCCGCTTTCGACCTGGCCAAACACGATCCCATTGCTCGGCGATCGCAGCGACGACATCGGTATACAGTGGTTCGCCGACAGCCCCGGGTTCTTTCGTTCGATCCAGAACAGCAATCGTCTCGGTCGTCGACGGCAACACCTGAACGAAGTCGGTCACTGAAAACGGTCGATACAGACGAACTTTCAAGACGCCAATCTTTTCTCCCGTGGCCACCAGATGTTCGACAACTTCCTCGACGGCCCCGACACCCGAGCCCATCTGCACGATGACTCGAGTGGCATCGACGGCTCCAGTGTATTCAAACAAACGGTATCGCCGGCCGGTCAGTTCCGCGAAACGGTTCATCGCCTCCTGCACAATTGACGGGCAGGCATCGTAGAACGAGTTGACTGCCTCGCGGGCCTGAAAGAAGACATCTGGATTCTGCGCTGATCCACGGAGCACCGGCCGATCCGGATTTAAGGCTCGGTCCCGGTGGGCCTTCACGAGTTTCGGATCAAGCATCTGTGACATCACATCCGGCGGAACCGTCTCGATGCAATTGAGTTCATGTGAAGTGCGAAATCCATCAAAGAAGTGTATGAACGGCACACGAGCCTTGAGCGTCGCCGCATGAGCAACAAGGGAAAAATCATGCGCCTCCTGCACGGACGATGCCGCCAACATGGCCCAGCCGGTCATCCGGGCCGCCATCACGTCGCTGTGATCGCCAAAAATCGACAGCGCGTGCGTCGCGATGGATCGTGCCGCCACGTGAAAGACCGTCGGCGTGAGTTCGCCGGCGATCTTGAACATGTTCGGAATCATGAGCAACAGGCCTTGCGACGCCGTGAATGTCGTCGTCAGCGCCCCGGCCTGCAGTGATCCGTGGGCGGTCGCCGCCGCGCCTCCCTCGCTTTGCATCTCGATGACCCGGGGGACGGTCCCGAACAGATTCTTTCGTCCCGCATGCGACCAAGCATCGGCGAGTTCTCCCATCGGGGAAGCCGGTGTAATCGGATAGATCGCAGCTACTTCGCTGCACTGATAGGCGATAAGAGTTGCGGCCTCATTGCCATCAACCGTGATACGAGTTCCAGACATGCAGCGGTGTCTCACTGAGAAGGTACTTGATCGAGATGCCAACTCGATGTGTTGTAGTTGACATGACGTCGAACGCGAATGACGTGCCATCTTGTCACAGCAATTCGTTCTGCAATAAGGCACGGTTGTTCTAGGGTAACTGCCAGAATATCCGAGACATCGCGCGCCCATTCGCTCACTGGCATCACATTCGCTCCATTTCGCACACACGTGTTCGGCATTGCCATCCTGTCGCTTCAGTCATGATCAAGTACGAGCCGTAGATTGAGATCTACTGAATCAGTATCCGAGTTCAGGCAGGTGATATCTGTCGTGAGAATAGGTTTGCGGTGGACGAATCGATCCGGGCTCTGCCGGTGCCACGGAGTACAAGACGCCGATTCCGTGGAGGAATGAGAATTGCAATTCCTGAGATTTGGAGCTGGGACAATGGCTGCCCAACGATTCCGAACGCAGAGTCCGTTGGAAATGGATCGTTTCACAAGCGTTAGCGAGCGAACTGGCACATCCCCTGTTACGACACCAACCGAGCGCAGATCCAGGCATTTACCCGAACAGGCAGTATTGCGAGGAGGAGCACAGATGTCGGACTCTGAAACTGAACGGTCGATATTGGAACGGCAACCTCCCCCGCGCCTGTCCGAAGCGGCGATCGAGAAACTGTCGGTAGAGTTGCTGTCGGTCCAGAAGTCGATCCTTGCGGCGGAGTCGAGTCAACAGAAACTACTGGATCGTGTGCATGCTGATCAGCGGATGAGCGCGCGAAACTTGGTCCACTATGTCGCCTTGCGACACCGAGATCTTCGTCCATTGCAGAAAGAGTTGACGCAAAACGGGCTTTCTTCGTTGGGACGTTGTGAATCCCATGTGCTTGACAATGTCAATGCAGTGTTGGAAATCCTGGAACGCGTCACTGGACAACCTGTTCGTGAAGATCACCTGCCGTTGGCTTGTGGGCTGGATGAAGCCCAGGAACTGATCAACCGCAGAACCGAGGCACTGTTCGGCTCCCTTCACAAAACTCAGATCGCACACATCATGGTCACAATGCCTCGTGAGGCTGCCGATGATCGAGATCTCGTGTGTGAACTGCTGAAGCATGGCATGAGTTGCATACGGATCAATTGCAGCCACGACGACCCAGAGATCTGGTTGGAAATGATCAACAACTTGCGGCAGGCGGAAGAACATGTCGGTCGGTCGTGCCGCGTGGCCGTTGACCTGGGCGGCCCCAAACTTCGCACGGGTTCGCTTCCTTTCGGAATCAAGTCGATCAATCTGCGTCCAGGCGACTCGCTCGTCATCGTTGGTGACCAATGGCGGCACAGTGCCGGAGAGGCACTCACGGCGCAGATCCCTCATCTGGCGTGTACGCTGAGTCAGGTCTTTCGTGACATTCGTCCTGGTGAGCGCATTCTCTTCGACGACGGCAAGATCGGCGGCATCATCTCGGAAGCTCATCCCGATCGCTTGCTTGTGAAGATCACCGCAACGACGGCCAGAGGGAGCAAGTTGAGGGGGGACAAGGGGATCAACCTCCCCGATAGCGATCTGCGGCTCAATGCGTTGACCGAGAAGGACATCGCCGATCTCGACTTCATCACACGCCACGCAGACATCGTCTCTTATTCATTTGTGCGACGCCCCGAAGATGTGCAGCATCTGCAACGTGAACTCGCGGATCGTGGTCGACCCGACATGCCGATCATTCTCAAGATCGAAAACCGTCAAGCCTTCCAGCGCTTGCCTTCTTTATTGCTGCAATTGATGCAGAGTCCATTGGCGGGCATCATGATCGCCCGTGGAGATCTCGCGGTCGAAATGGGCTTTGAGCGTTTGGCAGAGGTGCAGGAAGAGATCCTCTGGATCTGCGAAGCTGCTCATGTGCCTGTCGTCTGGGCCACCCAGGTGCTGGAACAACTTGCCAAGCAAGGGCTCCCATCGAGGGCGGAAGTGACGGATGCCGCGATGAGCGTGCGGGCCGAATGCGTGATGCTCAACAAAGGCCCCTACATCGTGAATGCCGTTCGCTCGCTCCACGACATTCTGTCACGTATGCAGAGCCATCAAGACAAGAAACGCCCTAAGTTTCGCCGGCTCAAGTTGGCGGACGACCTCGCCGAGGATCTTTCATGATCTCGCTGATAAACCCATTATTGAGCGGGAAGAGTGATAATAATTTCGGTTCCGGGTGTGGAGTTGCCGACCGTGATGTCACCGCCGTGTGCCTCGACGATGCGTCGCGCGATTGCCATTCCTAACCCGGTCCCCTTCGTCTTTGTCGTGTAGAACGGTTCAAAAATGTTCTGAGCTTGCTCTGCATTGAGTCCCGGCCCTTGATCATGAATCGAGAGACGAAGCAGAGGCGTCCCTCGGTAGTCGGACACCTCGCAATGGACAGCGATTGCGCTCTCCTCTGGCACCACAGCGATCGAGTTCTCGAAGATATTGCGAAGCACTTGTTTGATGCGGGCGGGATCGCAATAGCAATTGCACGATGCCGTTTCGCCGGCGATGCGACAATCGATATCGTGTCCCTGTCGATCGTTCTGGAGTTCTTCCCAGGCTTCCTTGACAAGTTCCGCGATATTGCAGGGCATTTGGTCAAGCTTCAATGGGGCGGCATAGCCACGAACTTCTTCGTAAAGTCGTTGAAGTTCGTCTAGGGCATTTTGCGTGCGTTTCACAAGTTGGAGCTGTTCGGGCTTCTCGGTGGTATCGAGTTCCAACATGTCGAGACAAGCACGTGATCGCTGCAGTGCATTTCTGCTTTCGTGAGCGAGGCCGGTTACCATCTGCCCAATGGCCGCCAGCCGTTCGTTTTGAATGAGTAGTCGCTCGGTCTCCATGAGTTCCGTGATGTCGTTTCCGACAGCGAGGATGCCATTAACGACGTTCTCGGAATCGACGAGATACTTGGCCGACCAAGTAATGACGCGTTCCTCGCCGGACTTTGTCACGATCGAGTTGACGTTACCTTCGATCTCTTCTCCCGCCACGATTCCTTCAAACAGTTTTCGCAGCCAGTCGCGGTCGGACTTCTTGATAAACTGCTCGAACCAGTCACGACCGCGAACTTCATCCAGTTTGTAACCTGAGATTCTTTCCATGTAGTGATTGAATCGAGAGATACGCCCCCTCTCGTCCAAGATCAGCACGATCGCATTGGCCGTCTCGATCAGGTCGTCGGCGAATGTTCGTTCGCGGCGCAGTTCGTCTTCGATACGGTGGCGGTCTGACATGTCGCGCACAATACCGGTGAACAGCATCGACTTCTGGAGCGGCACTTCGCTCACAACGAGATCGACGGGAAGCAGTGCTCCATCTTTCTTTCTCGCGATTACTTCGCGACCGATGCCGATGATCTTGGCCTCTCCGGTCCGGATGTAGTTCCCGATATAATCATCGTGTTCCTCTCGTTGCGGCGAGGGCATCAGCATCGAAACATTGTGGCCGACAAGTTCGTCATTCGAATAGCCGAACATGCGTGTCGAAGCCGCGTTCGCGCTATGGATCCTGCCAAACTTGTCGATGGTGATAATGGCATCGACCGCGGTGTTAAGGATCGCTCGCAGAACAGCGAGATCCGTGTCTGATTCATGCGAGTCACTCATGCGGTCTCCCTCGCTTCCACAGCGGTATCAGATCCTTGACGGTTCGGCATTGTTTCAATTCCTCATCACTTAATGGTTCCTGCGTTTCGAGTTGTCTTTGCAAGACAGCGACCGTTGCCTCAGACGCATCTTTTCCCGTGGAATGCCGGTCGCGAATGCGGGCTCTCAGCACGTCGATATCGGCTGAAAAAGGGACAATGAAGAACGGCACCCGGAGTGTTGCGGCCAGTTGGTGAAACACATCTCGTTTCAGGCTACTCAGAAACGTAGCATCAACGACCACGGGGAAACCTGCCTGAACAACGTGTTTCGCGAGAATGGCCATGTGATCGTATGTCTTGCGACTCGCTTCGGGGGTGTATTGACCTGCATCGAGTGCAGATCCGCTCGAATCGTTGGATTCGAGTCCCGCGAGTCGCTTGCGCTCCACGTCAGAACGAATTCGAATGATTCCGATTTCCTCGAGCAGACGCGTTGTACCAGTGGTCTTGCCGCTGCCACTGACGCCGTGAGTCAAAATGATCGCTGGCCATCGACCGCGCGTATAGTATCTCGCCAGGCGTAAATAATCGTCGGTCTGTTGTTGTCGGTGATGGCGTTCGTCGGAAGTTATGTCGGCTTGCGATGCGCGGATTTTCGCGACCTTGGCGCGCACCAATGATCGATGGACAAGATACCACACCAAGACCTGAATGCCTTCGTAGTCACCGGTGATCTCCAGATAAGCATTCAGGAAACGATGCGATAAGTCGGGACGGCCTCGATCGTTGAGGTCCATGACGACAAAGGCCGCATCACTCATGACGTCGATCCAGCGAAACTCATCGTTAAACTCGATGCCGTCGAACATGGTGACTTGATTGTTCACGATCACCAGGTTGCCGAGATGCAGATCGCCGTGGCATTCGCGAACAAAACCTGCATCCCGTCGATTTTGAAATGTGGCTCGCAGGCGGTGGAAGGCTGAACGAGTCCACTGGCCCAACTCTTCAACAATTTCCTGTTGATCGCTGACCGGATGATTTAGTTCTTGCACATTCTCCAGTGCTTCACGTTCAATCTCCGCGGGGGAACCAAGAGCTGACGCTGGAACGGCACGATCAGCACTCGCGTGAAATCGACCGACGACCTGTGCCAACTCCTCCACATGAGTTGGCTGTAATGTGCCGTCGGCGATCATGCGACTGAAGAGTTTCTCTTCTTGAAACTGTCGCATGCGCACGGCGTACTCAATGGCGACTCCCGAACCTTCAATGCGTGGAGCGGTTAGTGATCCCGTGATCGGCACGACATCGAGATACAACTCAGGCGCATAGCGTCGATTCAACTGAACTTCCTGATGACAGAAGTATCGACGCCGATCGAGAGTTGTGAAGTCGAGGAACCCCAGTTCAACCGGCTTCTTAATCTTGTAGGCCAAGTCGCCGGTGAGAATGACCCAGGAAATGTGCGTTTCTCGCACAGTGATCTTCTGAACGTCGTGAGGATAGGCTTCGCATTTCTGAAGGGCGTCGACGAGAGTGGAGGCGGATTCCATGTGTCAAGGATCGAATTAGTCGCGTGGCACATTGTTGTACGCACTTGATGTGCCAAGCCGCTTCATGGTGATGCTGCAATTGGCACGGCGTCTGCATCTGAGGAGGTTCGGTGTTCTACAGGTTACCAAACTGCAAAATGGCGATACCGTTCATGGGTGATTGATGCACTTGGAGATTGCCTGTATTGAAGGTATCGTGCGGATTCGCACACAGAGAGAGTACCAATGTCCGAGAATGGAACCATCGAACTATTGATTGTGGAAGACGATGACGGCTTCCGCGAAACCGCTGCACGTTGGATGGAACGCAAGGGACATCGGGTCGAACAGGCGGCCAATGGACAGGAAGCGCTTAATCAATGGAATCGCAAGCATTTCGATGTCGCCATCGTTGATATGAACATGCCCGGCATCTCCGGTCTGGAGTTGCTGCAGCGGGTGCGTGAAGAGAGCGTTGAGACGGAGGTCATTATTCTGACGGGACAGGCCACCGTCGAAAACGCTGTCGAGGCCATGAAACTCGGTGCTTCCGACTACCTGACAAAGCCATTCCCAATGGCGGAACTGGAACGCCGCGCGTTGCTTTCGGCCACTCGCGGCAGGCTGCAAAAGGAGAATCGCCAACTTCGCAGCCTGCTCGATCGTCAGCGACCGCAAACACAGATCATCGGGAGTTCCTCGGCGTTGCAGGATGTGCAGCGATTGATCGAGCGTGTGGCACCAACCGAAAAAGCGGTGCTGATACAAGGAGAGAGTGGTACGGGAAAGGAACTCGTGGCGCGATCCATACAGGAGCGGAGCCGGCGTGCCGACAAACCATTCGTGACGATCAACTGCGCCGCACTTACGGAGACCCTCGTGGAGAGCGAGCTTTTCGGGCACGAAAAGGGAGCCTTCACCGGAGCGACCAACCGCAAGGATGGACTGTTTGAAGTGGCCGATGGCGGCACGCTATTTGTCGACGAAATCGGCGAGTTGCCATTGGCGTTACAGCCGAAACTACTGCGCGTGCTGGAGGATGGATCGCTTCGTCGCGTGGGTTCTCACCAGGAACGTCGAGTCAATGTGCGAGTCATTGCCGCCACTAATCGCGATCTGCACCGCGAGGTTGAGGATGGCCGCTTCCGAGAGGATTTATATTACCGCATTAATGTGATGTCGCTGGTACTGCCGCCGCTGCGGGACCGGCCCGAGGACATTCCGCCATTGATCGACTATTTCCTCGAACCTGGCTGGGAATTGGAGCCAGAGGCCCGGCAGGCCATCGAGAGTTATCACTGGCCTGGGAATGTGCGACAGTTGATCAATGCACTAGATCGTGCAACCGTGTTCGCTGACGACAAAGTCATTACGATCGATGATTTGCCGCGCGAGGTCTTGGCCGAGTTGCGACCTCACTCTCTCGAGGCTCATGTGGCTCCTGAATGCGGCAGCGATCTGGCTTCGATCGAACGGGCTCACATCGTTGCCACGCTCAAACACGAAAAAGGCAACAAGGCCCGAGCGGCGCGGTCACTGGGGATTCATCGTCGAAAACTCTATCGACTCATCGAGAGACTCGGTATAGATGTTGAGGCTCTCTGAATTGCATGTATAAGGATGGCTAATGATTCAGTTGAAACGGATTCTGATCCCGACAGACTTCAGCGAGTTTGGCCAGCACGCCATCGCGTACGGTTGCGAACTCGCGCAGCGTTTTGATGCCGAGCTGCATGTCCTGCATGTCGTTCAGGATGCCTTCCCTCTTGTTCCGGAGGCTGGCATGTTGACGGTCTCACACGTCGAGTACATCAATCAGCTCATTGAATCGTCTGGTCAAATGCTCGAACAACTGCCAGACTCCGAGAAATCCGCAGGCCAGAATGTCGTACGAGCTGTTGAGGTGGGCACTCCTTTCGTGGAGATCGTTCGGTACGCACGCGAGCAGGAAATTGATCTCATCGTCTTAGGAACGCATGGACGTACAGGTTTGGTGCATATGTTGATGGGCAGCGTGGCCGAGAAAGTCGTCCGCAAGGCTCCTTGCCCCGTCCTGACAGTCCGCCCGAAGGGGCACGACTTCGTGAAACCGTAATCGCTTCCCTACGACGTGTTCATCACATGACTGAATCTTCCGATGTGGTGCGACACCCAGTTCCACACCATGATGGAAAGACTCATGCAGAACTGGTTGCGTCGCATCGACCCGAAGCAATACGTCGACGCTTGGATGCGGGATCGTCGCTGAGCTACCTGAAAGACCTCGTCTATGGGGCCATCGACGGAGCGGTCACGACATTTGCCGTCGTCTCTGGCGTTGCTGGTGCCGGACTATCGTCGAGCATCGTCGTCATCCTGGGTGTTGCCAATCTGGTGGGCGATGGATTCAGCATGGCGTCAGGCAACTTCCTCGGGACGCGGGCGGAAGAGCAACTGCGGGACCGACTGCGACGCATGGAGGAGCGGCACATCGACGAAGTTCCCGAAGGCGAACGCGAAGAACTTCGGCAGATCTTCGGTCATCAGGGATTCGAGGGAGATGACCTGGAACGAGTCGTCGATGTCTTGTCTTCTGACCGCCAGCGTTGGGTCGATGTCATGCTGCGTGAAGAACATGGCCTCTCGTCCGCCATCCCCTCTCCCATTCGTGCTGCAACAACCACGTTCATCGCGTTTGTTGCCGTGGGGTTGCTCCCACTCTTACCGTTTCTCGTCAATCTCTTGTTTCCAGCGACATTCGCGGCACCGTATCTGTGGAGCGCCACCGGAACTGGTGGTGCGTTCTTTCTCGTGGGAACCGTCAAGTCGCGCTTTGTCGATCAGCACTGGTTTCGAGCAGGGATGGAGACGTTGCTCGTGGGAGGGCTGGCGGCAGGGCTGTCGTACTTGTGCGGAATGCTCCTGTCGAGGATAGCGGGATAGCGGTGCGATTCGAGAACTGCGGGAACAGCATTCCCGGTCAATCGCCAGCCGCGCCCACCTCGCCCGTCACATCGTCGACATATGTTGAAACGCGTCGAATGACTTCCATGCGATCATCTTCATCGACTCCCATGAACTCAAGAACCTTCAAGAGATGCTGGGTGAATTTGTTGAAGTGATGCAAGGTGATGCCTCGATTGTGATGCGCATAAGCGATGTCAATTTCGCTCACGGAAACAGGACCATCCAGCGCGGCTGCGAGAAACTCTCTTTGCATGCGTCGCAGCCGATCCATCGACACGTCGTGGAAGAACGGTTCCAGTACAGGATCGGCAAGCACTCGGTCATAGAAGGCGGCGATCAACGAGCGCATAACCTCCTCGCCGCCGATCCTTTCATACAAAGTGCTGGCAGGCATCGTTTCCACTCCAAAAAGCTTTCAAGAGACACTATCTATCGCGAAGGATGGCCCAACCCGTTGTCCCATGCAATCTCAATGCCCTGTAATGAGAATTTCACGTTATTTCTCCAAATGGTATCAGGTTTGCAGGACTTCCCTTTTGATTGAGTAATTGATGTCAACCTGTGTGCGGCGTGCATGCAGTTTGTATAACTCCATGCAATGCGGCCAGTGGCTGGAGGTAGAACATGGCTGTTATTGGTGTTGACCTTCTGGAACTGGAACAAGAGCACCAGGCGCTCCAGTGTGAGATCGAAGATTGGCGTCAGTGGTGGCGTGAACTTCGCGAAATCGGAGAGCCGCGATTCGGAGAAATGGGCGGAAGATTGCGACAGTTTCGCGATCACTTGCAGAATCACTTCTTGCACGAGCAACAAGCGAGTCCATTGGCCGAATTGGAATCGTCAAAACAGCCTCTGGGGAAATGTGTTCTCCAATTATGGGCCGAGCACCGGAGTCTGGTCGAGGAACTCGATGTAATCATTTCCCGGTTGGATGCCTGCGGCTCGAATTCCGTCTGCTGGGGAGATGCGAGAGCTGTCTTTGAGTCCTTTTTGGACCGACTCCAGGCACATGATGCCGGCGAGTACCAGTTGCTTAAGGATCTGGGGTACGATTCCTGACTGTCGTGAGTGTGCAGATCCGCACTCGTCGTGTCTAATTTGGGTCAAATCGAGACGTCGGTTACACGCAGCTTCTGACTTGGTGGTCAACTTTTGGCTGGCATGTCATTTGCCTTAACTGTTGATGCGTATCTATTCAACTCAAAAGGAGAACCTGAAATGACACCGTCCATTCGCTGGTCTAGTTGGCTGCCGTTTTTTGCGCTTTCTTTTGTCCTCGTCGGAGGGTGGATTCTGGCCAGTGCCGACGACACAGATGACGCTCAGCCAGGTGATCGTCAGGCGGATATGGAGTTGTCCGAGTTCATGCGAAGAAAGCTCGATGCCTCTAGTCAGATTCTGGAGGGTTTGTGCATCGAAGATGCCACGCTGATTCGCCAAGGAACATTGATTCTGCAGGAACTGGGACGTGCCGAGAGGTGGCGCGTATCGACCGATCCGATGTATCGGCAGTTCAGCAGTGATTTTCAGGATATCATCCAGCAACTCAATCAGGCCGCCGAGGAGGAAAACTACGATCGTGTGGCACTCAAATGGATGGATGCTACGATGTGTTGCATTGATTGTCACCGCTTTACGCGCGGGATGCTGGTTGTCGATGGAGACCCACAGTGAAAGTGCTGCTTGCAGTTGATGAATCGCCCTGTTCCCGAACAGCCGAGGCCGTGCTGTCGACATTTCCCTTTTCGGAACCCGTCGATTTGCAGATCGTTTCGGTCTGTCCCGCGCCTAGCTTGCATGCCATCGCGACGATTCCGACTGCGATACACGAAATCATTGATGAGTGTCGCGAGAAGGCCGATCGCCATCTGAACGAAGCCGCCGAACGATGTCGAGGTTGGGCAGCCAGCGTCGAGTCGGAGTTGTTGGATGGTCACCCGGCCAAGGAGTTGCTCGTCGCCATTGACCGGTTGAAGCCCGACCTCGTGGCTGTGGGAGCCAGACGACTCGGCACAATTTCGCGTGTACTCCTGGGGAGTGTGTCGGAACGGATTGCGAAGTACGCGCCGACTTCCGTGCTCGTGGCGCGCGGGCACGCTGATCGAACCGACATCAACAACATCGTCATCGGCCATGATGGGGCAAGTCTCTCCGAAGCAGCGATCGATCGGTTTGCATCGATGCCCTTGGGAGAGGCCCGATCAATACACCTCTACAGTTTGATCGAAGAGGTGCATGCGTATGGCATCAATGCTGCCGTCGAGGCCCAGGGAATCTATCGTCGTGAGCACGAACTGGCGAAACAACGGCTGCCGGAGGCTGCTGCCAGATTAGAGCACACCAAGGCGCATGTCGAAACGCATATCAAACAGACCGACAACTTAGGTGATGCTTTGGTCGAAGCCGCTGCCGTACACGATGCAGACTTGGTTGTTGTTGGCGCCACGGGAAAAGCTGCCTGGGAGCGATTCCTTATCGGGAGTGTCTCCATGCGAGTTCTGCACCACGCTCCTTGCTCCGTCTGGATTGAACGACCTCATTCAAAATGAGGCAGACTTGTGGCGACCGAGACCTGTGAACGAATCGTTGTCGTCGGCGGTGGGTTCGCCGGGTTGTCGATCGCTGCTCGCCTTGCGCAGTCCGGACTCCCAGTGACACTTCTGGAAGCCGGTCAACTTGGCATCGATGCGTCGACTCGCAACCAGGGATGGCTGCACAGCGGAGCCTATTTCGCTCGCGAGCATCCGCAGCTCGCCAGGCAATGCCACGAGTCGCTGGAACAGACGCTTAAGTTCTGCCCGGAAGCAATTGAGCCAGACTGCCCGGAGATGCTTTACGTTTTCACAAACATGGCGTCCCAGAGATCGACTTGGACGGATGCCTGGGACGCAGCCGGGATTCCATATCAAGAAGTGCCTCATGATGAGGCGTGTCACCAATTAGCCGGCGTTGCTCCCGATCGGATTCAGCACGCATACCGTCTACCAGACCGTTCGTTTCGTCCACACGTCCTGCTTGAGACTTTGGCGGCCGCGGCTCGCGGCATGGGAGCGGAGATTCGCACTCAAACCGCGGTGACGAACTTGTTGCATGATGACCGATGCGTTTTTGGCGTTCGCACCGGACCCGGAGAAGAGATTCATGCCAGCCGAGTTGTGTTGGCCACGGGTGCTGTTGTCATTCCGGAGAGTTCAACGGAATTGACGCCGCATGTCGGCGAACAGTCGGATTACACAAGAGTGATTCTAAAAACGCATCTCGTCTCGGTGCAGCCGGAACTGGAGCGCAGTCCGTTTTGCGTCGTCGATGACGATGGATTCAATCATTTGCCGCACTGGCAGACGAGCGTCTTTGGTAATGGACACTGGCCGGTCGTGCATGATGCGACCCATCGATCCGTCGATGAAGAAGCGGTCGACCTGCTTTGGCAACAGATCGGAAAGTACTTCCCGATAATCCATCTCCATAAGTGTAAGAGCATCCGCGAATGGGCCGGTACGACGATGCAGATACTGCATGTGGACCAAGTCGAGCCAGGCCACGCACCCTTGCCGACAATCGTGAACCATCGTCACGACTCGCCCCAGTACGAACATCTCTGGAGCGTCTCTCCGGGGCGTGCCACGTTGTGGGCGCATCTGGCGGAAGAATTCCGCAAAGTGATCCTGGACGACTTCGGTGGGCTGCAGAGTCGTTCTGTTATGCCTCCCTGGGCACTTGCAACAGAATCTTGAGTCTTGAGCAACAACTTTGAAATGCAATCAGTCTGAGCCGAATTCAACGGTGTCTGTACCCAGCGTCAATTCGACGCGATCGTGGCCCTGCACATGGCATTGCTGGCAGCGGACGCGGTCCGCATGATCGCAGACAATCTCGGGACGGGCTGCCGGCCCGCAGTGGCAGGCGCTGCAATCTTCTCGCATGAAAGCGGTGTGTGGCACCGTGGGGGGGGAACTTGCTGTTGCACGCTCTCCCGTATGCACATCGAAATGCAAACCAGAAAAATCGCTGTCGACAAAGAGCTCCTCGGATTGCTGGAACACATGGCATTGTCGACACCGTGACTCGGCACTCATGCCTGCCGTCAGTGAGTGTGGATTGGCAGGAGCGATACCGACCTCGGGGATGACGCGACCTCCCTCTGGGGTATGGCAGTCCGCGCACTTGCCGGTCAGAGGGGGGTGGGGAATGACCGGCGGCGCGCCGGCGTAGGCTCGACGAGCATCACGCTCAGCCCACGAAGCAGGCGTTGCAACTTCGGACTCTTCGCTGGAGCATCCCGCGCCGATCAACCACAGGCTCGCGACCATGAGAACCATCGATCGCATCTTCACACCTTCTCTATCTTTACGGCACACTTCTTGTAGTCGGGTTCCTTGCTGATGCAGTCCATCGCATCGAGCGTCAGTAAGTTGACCAGTCGACCTTCGTCAAAGAATGGGATGAACACAGTCCCACCCGGAGGCTTGCCGCGTCCATCAATCAGGGCGGGCAACTCCAGGCTGCCGCGCCGACTGGTGACTCTCACTCGGTTCCCAGCCGCGATCCCCAACATCGCGGCATCCGATCGGCTGATTTCCACATAGGCCTCTGGCACTGCCTGGTGAAGCTGCCGTACTCGCCGCGTCATTGAACCTGAGTGCCAATGCTCGAGGACACGGCCGGTCGTCAGCCAGAAGGGGTACTCGTCATCGGGAACTTCGGCCGGTGGGTGGTAAGGTCGCAACCAGAATGCGGCCTTCTCTCCGTAACCTTTCGCCTTGTAGAAGTGAACTCCGCTCTCTTTCTTCACGTAGGGGTCGATGCCCGCGGCATAGCGGTAAGGAGTCTCTTTGCCATCGACAACGGGCCACCGAAGCCCGCGAGCCTCTTGAAGCTGTTCGTAACTGGCCAGATCCTTGCCCGCACCGAGGGTGAACTGACGATACTCCTCGAACATCGCTTCATGCCAGTCGTCTTCAGGCCACGGGAAGAGATGCTCCATTCCCATCCTCTTAGCGACTTGGATGATCTGCCATGCGTCTTCCTTAGCTTCGCCCGGCGGATCAACCATCTGGTGCCATTGCTGCGTGCGGCGTTCGGAGTTGCCGAACACTCCTTCACGCTCCACCCAAGCAGCCGACGGCAGAACCAGATCGGCGACTTCGGTTGTCGGCGTGGGATAGATGTCGCTCACGACGATGAATCTGCCGTCGTTCGGCTGTCGCTCGAACCGCGTAAGGTTCGGCATCGTGACCCAGGGATTCGTCGTCTGAATCCACATCGCCTTGACGTCTCCGCGAGAAAGCGCTCGGAACATGTCGACGGCGTGATACCCCGGGACGGGATTGATCGTGCCCGGCTCCAATCCCCAGATCTCTTCAGCTTTCGCGCGATGCTCAGGGTTGTTGACCACCATGTCTGACGGAAGCCGGTTCGACAGCGTTCCCACTTCGCGAGCCGTACCACAGGCGGAAGGTTGCCCCGTCAAGCTGAAGGGGTTGTTTCCGGGACGGCTGATCTTTCCCGTAATCAAATGCAGATCGGTGATGAGGTTGTTCATCCAGGTGCCGCGCGTGTGCTGGTTCACTCCCATGCACCACAGACTGACCGTGTTTCGCGACGCATCGCCGTACAGGTCCGCGAGCATCTCCAATTGATGCAACTGCACCCCCGTGATCGCTTGAACCTGCTCGGGAGCATAGTCGGCGAGGAACTCTTCGAGTTCTTCGAGTGAACTATCTCGCGCTTCGTCCTGAAAGGTATATGACTCAGCTTGCTCGTCGTAGCAGCCGTATCCGATCAGTTCCAGATCTTCGATGCCGCGTTTGAAGACGATGTTTTCGTCGACAAAGGCTTGGTCGATGTGACCTTCCTTGAGGAGCAGATGCAGAATGCCGTTGGCGAGGGCAAGGTCACTGCCAGGGATGATCTCGATATAGGCGTCGGCGTAGTCGGAGGTCTGCGTCCAGCGTGTGGCGATGTCGATGATGCGAACGCCGGGATTGAGCCGCTTGTTCTCGAGGATGCGGCTGAAGAGCACTGGGTGCATCTCCGCCATGTTGTTACCCCACATGACGAAATCGTTCCCGTGTTCGAAATCGTCGTAGCAGCCCATGGGTTCGTCACTCTGGAACTGAGTGACGAACCCCATCACGGCACTTGCCATGCACAGCCTGGCATTCGGGTCGAGGTTGTTACTGCGCATACCCGCCTTGACCCATTTGAGGGCGGCATAACCATCGAAGACGGTCCATTGGCCTGAGCCATACATTGCCACTGAATCGGGGCCATGTTGATCGAGAGCTTCCTGAAACTTCGAGGCAATCAGGTCGAGTGCGTCCTCCCAGGAGATTCGTTCAAAGCCTGAACCACTCGCCTTGCGTTTCATGGGAAACTTGAGGCGATCTTTTCCATACAGCATTGCCGGCAGGTGATAGCCCTTCACGCATAAGAGCCCGCGATTCACCGGCGCGTTGACATCCCCACGAACAGCCATCACTTGACCGTCCTTGACACCGACTTCGACACCGCACCCCGTGCCGCAATAACGACACGGAGCCTTATCCCATGTCAGCGATGTATCATCCGGATTCCCCGCGACCTCGGCGATCTCCGGGTTTCCCGAACACGATGCCAGAGTCGCGGCGGAAGTAGCCACTCCGATCTGCGTGAGGAATTCTCGTCGGCCCGTCTTAGTTATTGGTGTCGGGGACATTTTCAATCTCCGTCTCCTCTGTGGTTGCCGCAGGTTGTGGCGGAGTGTCATCGGGAGAGTTCGGATCCGATTCGCCAGGGGCATCACCTTGTGAGACGCTTTCCGAGTCTACCTCGGCGGCGTCGTCCGCGGGTGGTTCAGCGGCATCGACGTCTTGTGTTGCATCAGACGCTGCGTTCTCGGCATCACTCGACTCCGTTTCCGTGGACATGGGTTGTTCAATCAGCCCGGCGTCACCCCGCGTCGGCCGCCAGGCATGTTCCGGTCGAGCAAGAATCTCGTCGATCACGGCATTCACTGCATCCGCCTCGGCCTGTCGACCTTCTTCGGCAGCGTGGGCCGCAATCTCGCGAGCCTGCGGGATGAGTTCGATGTAGAAGCGCTCGGCGACCTCGTACATTCCATGCCAATGGGCATAGTCGGGAGCCATCATCGACGCTCCATGCCGGGCTCGGCGCCCTTCATGATGCCAGAGATAGAACCAGGTCCATTCGATCTCTTCATCGAACTGAGTGGGTGTAATCAACTCCTGTTGTGTCAGAGCACCCATGATCGCCTGCCCCGGCTTCGCAAACTTCTCGTTGTAAAGCACGATGAAGTCATCGTACTGGTCGTAGAAGTTGGTTACGTAATCGGGCGTGTGGCAATGCAGGCAGACGTTACGCATTTCTGTGCGGCGCTCGACTGCCGAAATAGCAGTTCGCTCACGACGTTCGGCGGGATCGAGGATCGGCGACAGCCTGCCATTTTCATCGAGATCGATGATGTGACCGTCTTCGTCAGTATCCATCACCAGACTGACGGGAGGCCGATTCGACCACGAAATGCGCTCGCCTGGATCGTGTGTCACACGGCCGCCGTTGCGCGAGTTGCCTGACATATGACATGTCGCACACGTCGGAGCCTGCGTATAGTCTTCGCCCAGCACCCAGTGCTCGGCGTCGAGGTTCATCGTCTCACGCAGGTCGCGGAAGGCGACACCATGCTTCGATTCTTCAAAGATTTCAGCCTGTGGATGGTCGGGTCCCAGGTGACACTTGCCGCAGTTTTCCGGTTGTCGCGCCCGACGGGGAGAGAAGTCGTGGCGACTGTGACACGCTGAGCACGAACCCAGCGATCCATCGAGATTGATTCGCCCAATGCCGGTGTTCGGCCAAGTATCGGAGTGAAACTTCGGGCGGCCATCGTCAGTCATCACAATCTGATCCAAAACGGCGAGATTGGTGGGTTGACCATTCTCATCAGGCATCAGGTCGTTGACCGTAATCATTCCGCCGTCTCTGGAAAGCAACGCGACTTCGCTGCCGTGGCATTGCTGGCAGCCGACCATCGAACTTGCCATTCCATTGACTTCGGTGATATCAGGCCGCCCCGGTGTCGGTGAATGGGGATTGAAGAAGTGATGGCCTCCTTCGTCGTCACGGAAGCCTTCGACTTCCTCGGCCAGGAAATTGTCGAGCGAAGCCAGAATGTTGCCTCCCTTTGCGTGATGGCTATTCTCGAATTCTTCGTACTCATGCAAGTGGCAGCGAGAACAATCCCTCGGAGTCACAATCGTGGCGATCAACTCGCCGTAGTGGTCGAAGGCGTCGGCATCGCCGTGAGAGGCCTTGTGGCATTCCACGCAGCCGACTCCTTTCTCGGCGTGAGTACTCCCTTCCCAGTGATCGACGATGCCGGGCGATTGCGAAGGCTGCTGATGGCATTCAACGCACCGGGCAGAACTCGCCGGTACGGCAATATGTATGTCGGCCAAGCCTGCTTCTTGCCTGCGTTTCGCAACTTCGAGAGCTTGCACAAGAATCAACGAAAGCAGGAACAGAAAGCCCAGCGCGCCGATGACAATTCGCTTGGTGCGGAGTTGCATGGTAATTGGTCGTGAGAGTTGGTAGTTGCCAGGAGCTAAGTGTGAATTATCAACGACGTTGCTAGTGTGCGACGAGAGCTTCCCAGGTCGTGAGTCCGACCAGCAGGAAGACGCCAACGATGCCGATGTAAAAGCTGATATCCTTGTTCTTGAAGACCTTCATGAGCCAGGAATCAATGAAGGGCCAGACAAACATGACGAACACGATGAATCCCATGCTCAGTACGGCGACCGTAGCCGAGAACAGCTTCAGCCAGCGGAATGTGGCGTAGAAAAACCATTCCGGTTTGATCTCTTCCGGCGTCGAGAGTGGATTCGCTTGCGGTCCGATAATGGCGGGAAACACCGTCGCCAGCACGCTGAGCAAGATCATCAGCACGAGGCCGATCATCAGTTCGGTGTAGAAGTGATCGGGAAAGAAACTGAACGTCTTCGGTCCCTCTTCCGGTTCATCCTCAAACTGCAGTTCCGAAACCCCCTGCAGACGCAAGATGGCGATATGCACGATCAGCAGTACGATCAAAGTGACCGGCAGCACGGCCGCATGGAGAATGTAAAACCTGGGTAGCGTGTTGCGGTTGTACGTCTCACCCGCCAGCAAGAGTTGCTTCCCCAGACTGCCGACGACGGGAATCGTATCACTGATGTTGGCGGCGACTGTCGCCCCCCAATAGCTCAATTGCTCGAAAACGAGACTGTACCCGGTGAATCCGATAAGCAGTGTGCATAGCAGGATGCACATGCCGACCATCCAGTTGATCTCGCGTGGCTTTCGATAGGCCGCGGTGAAGTAGACCCGCATCTGATGCAGGATGACCGCCGCGATCATCAGCGTAGCCCCCCACTTGTGCATGCTGCGGAGATACCAACCGTAATTGATTTCGTTGGTGATGCGTGCCACCGACTGATAGGCGGTCTCGGGCGCAGGCTGATAGTAGAAAGCCAGCAAGATCCCCGTAACGATCTGCACAACGAACAGGTACGCAGGAGTCCCTCCCAGGCACCACCACCAGCGCTTGAGGTGGTTGGGGACCGGCTCGTTCGTGAGCTCGGCAAGCTGCACACCCGAAATCGGCAACCGTTCCTGAAACCAGGATGAGATCATTCCCACGTGTTTATCCTTCAACCGAGGTTTGATCCGTGGGTGATGCCGGAGATCGGTTGATCGACCAGTGAGGTTAGACGAATCGTCTCCAATTTGTCTCCGCGAGCGATGCGGCAGATCCCTTGGCACGACGACTCGCACCCACTAGCGACAAGGCGTTCGGTCTCGACTTGTATGTAGAGCAGGCCCGAATCGTGTTCATTATTGCGCTCGATCTTCAAGAGATACCTTGGCAGCGCCTGATTGGCATCCTTGGGAGGTCCGGCAATCGGATTTCCCTCGGGGTCGAAGGCACCATTGTGACAGGGGCAGAAAAACCGATCGTTTTGCGGTTCCCAATGCACCTGACAGCCCAAGTGGGGACAAACACTTGATAGCGCGATGAAGTCGTCATCGGTGCCTGATTGTCCGATGCGCGAGATCACAACCTGTTGACCGCCTGGAGACCGGTACGTCAGGGACTCTCCTATTCTGACACTCTGCACATCGATCACGAACTGCCAAGTTCGCGTTACCGAACGGGGAAACAAGAATCGACCGATAATGCCTGCAAACGTGCCATATCCGGCGACCAGCCCACTCACCATCAACCACGAAGGCCAGCGCGCGAGAAAGCGTCGGCGGGGTTCGCCTGTTGGCCCGGCATCCTGAGCCCGGGACTCATTCGAATGTGAATGCATCGAGAATAGAATTTCGAGAGAAACGGCAGCAGAGCGGATTCGCTTGGTCGAGAATTTAGCATCCTGAGTGCGATGTGCCAACGCCGCAATGACGCATAATCAGAAGTGTGCGATCGTGCGCGCCGTAGCGCATTTTGTCACGGTGTGCTCCTCGTGACTCAATCATTTCATTCAGGCCAAGCAAAAGTGAGACTCATCTCGACGAATTACCACGATCGCTTTAGATTCCCCATCCTCAATTCGTGCCTGATGATGCCTGCGGCGGTCCCACGGAATCAGCAAGGACTCTACTCTCAAGAGATTTGAATGGCAATGAATCGACGACTCATGCTTGGCGGCCTGTCAGCCTTCGTGTTCGTGGCAGTCGTAATGAATCTCCTGTGGCGCCAGCCGATTGCCGCATCGGACGACACAGAGCCGCAACATGAAACCAGCATGTCTGATCTCATGCATCAGAAGATGTCGAGTTCTCAACTCATTCTGGTTGGTCTCGTCAATCGGGACATGAATGTCGTCCACGAAGGAGGGTCGGAACTGATATCTCTCGCCAAGTCGGCAGCCTGGATGGAGACGACCAACGATCCCGTCTACTTGCACTTCAACGCCGAATTCCAGCGGCTTTCCGAACGAGTCGTACGCATGGCGTTGGACAACAACCCGGATGGAGCAGCGTACGCATACCAAGGCCTGACGACCACGTGCATCACCTGCCACGAACATGTTCGCGACGTAACACGCATTTCCACTGAGGCGCACGAGTGAATTGACTATCCACCAATCGCGAATGGCATCAGTTGCCGTCCCCGTCTCGAATCAGCTCATGGCATCGCACGCACGAGGCCGTCATGTCTTGATAGGCCTGCAAGGCTCCGGCGGTATTCTGATCGCCCGCATGGCGAACCAGTTCCTTGATTGAGAACTCGAAAGCATTGAGCTGGCCGGCGTAGTCGGACATTCGTTCGAACTCTTCGTCGCGCGCCCATTGTTCCAGCAAGTTGATCACCTGCATGCGACGTGCATTCCCCTCCAGCCGCTCGAAGTTCCCACGCGTGAGATCTTCAAAGATTTGCTGTGCGGAATTCAGTTTGCTGGCCATCCAGCGATCATGTTCGGTTTGCTCTTCAGCTTGGTCATCCGCAGCGGTGGAACTTCCGAATCCGACGAAAGCGACAGTCAACGCCGCGAAGAGACACGGCACCAATACAGCAATCACACGTCGATTCATCGTCAACTCCGTTGGGTTTGAATGAGCGTTGTGGGGACGGCATCAAAGTGACAGCAATTGTCGCGCCCAACGCATAACACGCCACTGTGAACGTTTGACGCTGCCGAATTCCGTTGCGTCATTATTCAATTCGAGATTGACAGCGTCACGGCCGAATCGGAATGTGCAAACTGGAGCGTTTTGAATGGGGACGGAGTGCGTGTTCGCACGCCCTTGCCGTCAAATTAAATGGCTCCGGCTCAGTGCAGTCAAGTTCCATTGAATTAACAGATTCGCGGCAAGTGCGGCTCCCGAGGGGAGATCGAGGGGATGTTCAGTCCGCATGCCGCGGGTGATGGTGACGGGTACCGACTTGCGACCGACCACGCGGCCTACGATGGCTGACGGACTCCCAATCGTTGTCGTGCGGATGGAATCGATCGCCCTGTCTGCGAACTGCGCAGGAACGGCAAGTACCATGACCCCTTCGTTGGCGATATGAATGGCGTCCAATCCCAACAGTTCGCAGGCACCACGAACGTCGGCCGATACGGGCAGCAGGTCTTCCTGAACCGTCAGTGTGCATCCCGAACTCTCTGCCCATTCATGAAGCACGGCGGCCAAACCGCCTCGGGTCGCATCGCGCATGGCCTTCACCGGAATACCGGCATCTCGCAGAGCCTGAGAGATTGGCATCAGACTTCCACAGTCGCTTTCCGGCGGAGGACGCAGACCCAGATTCTCACGCGCATTGAGTACCGCGATCCCATGTCGCCCGAGCGAGCCGCTGACGATCAGAGCATCTCCTTCACAAATCCGAGCCGGATCGGAATCAAAGCCCGCCTGACGCTCACCGATTCCACTGGTGTTGATAAACAACTTGTCGCCAGCCCCATGCGGCACGACTTTCGTATCCCCTGTCACAATCTGTACATTCGTGGATTCGGCGGCGACCGAAATGCTCTCCAACACGCGTTCGAGCACGTCCAGGGGCAGCCCCTCTTCGATGATGAATGACAAACTGAGCCAGCGCGGAATCGCGCCGGCCACAACAAGATCGTTTACCGTTCCAAACACGGCCAACTTGCCGATGTCTCCGCCAGGAAAGAAAAGCGGTGTTACAACATAGCTGTCTGTCGTAAAGGCCATGCCAGATTGTGTCGCGGGAAGCAGTGCCGAATCACCCCACATCCGGAGGACACCGTTATCCAGCCGGCGAGCGATCGTCTGTTGGATGAGCTGCCGAGTCAGCCACCCCCCTTCGCCGTGTGCGAGCGTGATCATTGTATCGGCGTCCGAGTTTGGCACTTTGGAAACATCAGTATCTGCCCCGAATGAATGCGCCCTGGATTCCCGAATTCTAAAGTTTGTCGACAGATACCGGACAACTCATCGCCTCCAGCGTCACCGCCCCGTGATAGCGATAGTATGCAGCACACGCACCTTCCGACGAGACCATCGGTGCACCGAGTGGCGTCAGTGGAGTGCACGCGGTGCCGAAACTGGGGCACTCGTGAGGTTTGATGACTCCCGTCAGCACTTCGCCACTATGGCACGGTTGTTCCGCAAGGATTGGCAATAACTCGAAGTGGACAGGAAATCGTCGCTGGGCATCGAACTGGGCATACTCGTCGCGCAGGACGAAACCGCCTCCGGGAATGACTCCCATACCTCGCCAGGGAACATCGGCTGCCTGATAAACTCGATCGATGATCTCCTGAGCTTGCCGATTTCCTTCCTGTCGCACGCTGCGGCCATAACGGTTGCTGACTTCGGAAACACCAGTTTCGAGTTGAGTGACAGATTCCAGAATCCCCTGCAGTAGATCAACAGGTTCAAATCCTGTGACCACGACCGGCAAGCGATACTGCTGGACAAACTCTTCGTACTCTTCGAAACCAGTCACGGTGCATACATGGCCTGCGGCCAGGAATCCTTGCACGCGATTGCCGGGGGCCGACACGATCGCTCTCATGGCGGGCAGCACACGCACATGGGCCGACAGGAGCGAAAAGTTTTCGAGTCCTCTTTTCTCTGCCTGTAACACCGCCAACGCGGTTGCGGGCAGAGTCGTTTCGAATCCGACGGCAAAGAAGATGACCTGATTCTCCGGATGCCGGCTTGAAAGCTCGACGGCATCGAGTGGTGAGTACACCACCTGCACTCGCCCCCCTTTCGTTCTGGCATCGTTGAGCGATTCCTTTCGGCCCGGCACGCGTAACATATCTCCAAACGAAGCCACGATGGTATCAGGACGCTGGGACAGACGAATCGCCAGTTCGATTGCTTCGACAGGTGTCACACACACGGGGCAACCGGGACCGTGAATGAGTTCGACCACCCCCGCAAGCTCCTGGTCGATGCCGTGACGCAGCAGGCTGTGCGTTTGCCCTCCGCAGACCTCCATCAATACCCAGGGCTGGGAGACTCGTTGGCGGATTTGATGTATGAGACTCTGCGCAATCCGCGAATCGCGAAACTCATCCAAGAATTTCATGGGTCGGACTCCCACTCCGATGCGATCGATTCGCCAAGGCTGCGTAATTCCTGCAACGCCTTTTCCGCCGCGACTTCATTAACTTTGCTGATGGCGATTCCCGCATGGACGATGACGTACTCCCCCACTGCGGCATCGACAACGCAGGCCATGCTGCACTCACGGCAGATGCCGTCGAATTCAATCTCCGCACGGGCGAAGAGAGGATCGCGGTCGATCCAGTTCACAACGCGTCCAGGTATGGCAAGGCACATGGTATTGGGTCTGTGTTCGTTCGATTCAGGTTGTAATGCTGGTGGACTCCAGCCAACTGACTGCAACCGCGAGTTGGCCGGCCGCGAGGCCGCCGTCGTTGGGCGGGATTGCTCCGGGCAAACCAAGGCGACGGACCGGGAGATCGGCCGCGAGAATTTCGACGAGATGTTGGTTCTGAAACACTCCCCCTCCCAGAACGATGCGATGTTCCGGAATGAGTCGACAGACCGAGATCATCGCATCCGCCAGTCCGCGATGAAACCGCATGGCTATGCGGTTGGGGGAGACACCCTGCCGAGCATTACGCAGCAGTTCCCTGACCGCTCCTCGCCAGTCGATCTCGAAAGGCTGGCCGTCCACGAGAGGCATCTTGTAGCCCTCAACCTCGGCATCGTCGCAGGCGTCGTCCAAGAGGAGGGCGGGCTGGCCCTCGAAACTCGCTATGGAAACTCCCAATGCCAAGGCCGCGATTCCGTCAAACAAACGGCCCGCGCTGGTTGTTCGAGGCGAGAACTGTGATGGCTTCAGGAGCGAACGCAATCTCTCCACATCGACCGAGGTCGGAATCAATTCGGACAACTCAGCCACCGCTGCATCGAATTCCATGATCTGTGACAGCAGCGAAAGAGCGACTCTCCAGGGTTGCCGGATCGCGATTTCACCTCCCGGTAAAACAAACGGTCGCAGATGTCCGACACGTTCAAAGCTTTGAAGCGAACATAACAAGAACTCTCCTCCCCAGATGGAGTCATCGTCTCCATAGCCGGTGCCGTCGAAGGCGATGCCCAGCACAGTCTCATCGTGCCAGCCCTGTTCCAACATGCCCGCGGCGATGTGCGCATGATGGTGCTGTACACGGATGATGTGCTTTACCGAAGAAAGACATCGACTCGGCGTCGTGGCGAGGTGAGTTGTCGTCGATGGCCGCGATCCGACACGAATCTGTTGCCCGCCACATTGCTGGGCCCAGCGACTAGAGAAGTAATCGGGATGCCAGTCGCAGGCAATGAACTCCGGTTGGCAGTCATACAACTGAGTCAATTCGTCCACATGCGACTCGAATCGTTCTCGCATGGCCAAACTGTCGAGGTCCCCCAGGTGTGGCCCCAGTACCGCGACGGAGCCATTGGTCAATGCGATGGCCACGGCCTGATGTCCGCCAATCGCCAAGCCGGGTCGATGGGCAGGCAGGCTCAGCGGCAACGGAGCCAGTCCCCGGGCCAATCGAATCGTGACCTGCCGACCTGCCATCACACGCACAACACTGTCATCGATGGGATGGGCAATCGTCCGGTCGTGGTGCAACCAGACATCGGCCATGTCGGACAGTTCGCATTCCGCCTGAGTGGGCGTGACGGCCAATGGATTTCCCTCGCGATTGCCACTGGTCACGACCAGCGGCACACGAATTTGTTGCGACAGGAGTGCGTGCAATGGCGTCGTTGGCTCAAGGACTCCCACGGTTCTCAGGCCAAAACTGACGGACGCCGCCAGGTCGAGACCACTGTTCCGCGTCAACACAATTGGATTTTCCCAGCTCCGTAATGACTCCTGTTCATCGGGCAACAGACGCGCATGACCAGCTCCCTTCGGCGTGGCAGAAATCATCACGGCCAACGGCTTCTCGGGTCGTCCCTTGCGGTTTCTGAGTGTCTGTACGGCCTGTTCATTTGTCGCATCAACAAGCAGTTGATAGCCCCCGATTCCCTTGAGGGCGACGATTCGCCCCAAGTGAAGGGCCTCAACCACCATTTGGATCGCGGCATCTCCCAGTGCTGTTTGTGATCCCTGCATCGTCGCCTTCACTCTAGGTCCGCATTCGGCGCAGGCATTCGTCTGTGCGTGAAATCGGCGATCGGACGATGTCGCGTACTCTTGATTGCATGTTTGACATAACGGGAACGCCGTCATCGTCGTTGACCTGCGCTCGTAAGGCATCTGATCGATGATCGAATAGCGAGGTCCGCACTGCGTACAGCTGGTGAAGGGATAGTGATGACGACGCCCCTTCGAGTCGAACATCTCCTCAAGACAGGCATCACAAACTTTGCGGTCGCTCGGAACATGCGTGGCGACACGCGAATTCGCATTCGACTGGACAATGCGGAAGTGGCTCAGCTCTTCGAGTTCCGTGAACTCCCAATCAAGTCGCTCCACATGAGCTCCTCCAGGGAGCGAGTCTACGAGCCGACAACGAAACTCGTCCAACTCCTTGTCGGTTCCTTGAATGAAGATGTCGACTCCAGTGGCATCGTTGACAACGCGTCCGCTCAACTGCATCTGTTGCGCGAGGTTGTAAATCGCGGGACGCACGCCTATTCCCTGCACATGTCCAAACAACCGGACGCGGGCCGCAACAATCCCCATGGCGACTGCTTGATCAGGCATGGACTCCAACCGTTGTTGCCGGCTTTGACATTGTTGAATCGGGATGAAGGAGCCGCTCACGACACTGTGTGAGGTATTCGCACCAGGCTGCAACACCTTCCTCCTTCAGCGCGGAGACCGACAGACCGTCAATCTCAGGTTGAATAGAGCGAGCGTCGGCAACGGCGCGTTCGACCGAGAACGGCACATACGGAAGCAGATCGGTCTTGCTGATGACCATCGCTTGAGAGGTGCGAAACATCTTCGGGTACTTGCCAGGCTTGTCATCTCCTTCGGTGGTACTCAGCAAGACAACTCGCAGGTGTTCCGCCAGGTCGTGTGATGCCGGGCAGACGAGGTTGCCGACGTTCTCGATGAACAAGAATTCCAGATCGTCGATGCCCAGTTCATCAAGTCCTATTTTCACCAGTGGAAGTTCCAGATGGCACGCCCCGCCGGTGGTGAGCTGCCGCACGGGGACGTATGGGGCCAGCCGTTCTGCATCGCGATCGGTGGCCAGGTCGCCGACCAGGACGGCAATCCGGTAGCGGCCATTCCAATGCCTGGCGGTCGCCTCCAGCAGGCTGGTCTTGCCGGCTCCCGGCGAGGAGAGAATGTTCACGACCAGCGTGCCGCGCCGGCCAAGTTGACGCCGCAACTGCTCGGCCTCTTCTTTGAGTGCCGCCTTTATATCGCGTCCCACGGGGATGGTTTGTGTCGTCATTGTTTCACCAGATCGGGTGAGGCACATGTGCGCATCGTTACATCGACGATGCGAATCTCATCACCGCTCACGATGCGCAGATGGCGAGACTCGCAAGCGGGACATACGAATCGGAAGTCTTCCATTTCGAACGAGTGTTCGCATGACTGACATTGGCAGGTCAATGGGATCTCGATGATGATTAGTACCGCGCCACGGCAGGGACTGGAATTGACGAGTTGCTCGAAGGCCAGCGTGACCAACATCGGCTCGACACCCGACAACGGACCGAGTTCCACACGAATGGCTTCGACCGCGACACCACCATGTTCATGCAACAGGTGGGTTGACTGAGTGAGCAACGATTTCACCAGCGAGAATTCGTGCATATCAGCCGCCCGTTTCTGTTGGTGAATGCGCCATCTGACAGTCTGCCGCGATTTGTGGAATGCAACGATCGATGGCGTGCAAGAGTTTCAGAGATGTCACACTGCCCGGAGAAAAACAATGCCCTGTAATGCCCCAGATGATCACTGAGTTGGGGAGGATGCCCAGACGCTCGGCCATCTCCAGCACTTCCGGCAGGCCGATGGCGTGGGTTCCCGCAGCCTGCACCACCGCGACCTCACGAGTGGGCCATCTCCAACGGTGAGCAGTCCCGATTTCGCCGGTTCCGCGACAGGCGTCGACAATGACGAGATGATCCACGTCGGAAATCACGTTCAGCAGGTCGACCGGCGTGGCGAGTTGGACCGCCCTGAGTCCCTGAACATCTCCGGCAATGCGGGCAGACACCAGCCACCCGATTCTGTCATCGCCATGCGAACTGCCGAGTCCGACTAATAGCACACGATCATCGATGATCGTGGACAAGGTGGTCGGCGGATTCAGGCGTTCGCTCACGACAGCTCACACTCTTTCGATGGTCAGCTTCAGGAAGTGTGTTGAACAACTGATGCACGGGTCATAGTTGCGTATCAGACACTCACACTTGAGTGCTGTGGCGGCTTCGTCTTCACTCAGGATGCTCGGAATCCAATCTCGCAAGTCGGCCTCGATCTGACTCTGGTTCTGCGACGTAGGAGGCACGATCTTGGCAAACACTACTTTGCCTGCTTCATCAACTTGATACCGGTGATAAATCAACCCTCGCGGTGCCTCGGTCGCGGCCCAACCTTCGCCCGCGATGTGTGAGTAGTCGATTCTCGCCGGCCGAAACTGTTCGTACTCCTTCAGGATCTGCAGGCCCTCTTCGTAGGCGTGAATCAACTCGAGGCCACGAGCGATAATCGACTGGAACGGGTTCAACGAGGGCCAGTCGATGCCGACCTCGTCGGAAGTTCGTCGAGCCGTGGGGGAAAGCCGATCGAGGTTGAGATTGACGCGTGCCTGAGGTCCAACGAAATAGTCGGACCGAGTGTCAATACGCTTGGAATGCAAAGCCGTCGAGTGCGCGACATGGATTTCGGCGAAAGAGGCTTCGTATTCCGACTGATCGATATCGAGTCCTTTGTTCGAGACGATCCGTCCTTCGTTCATCGGGTACTCGTCCGGATGTCGCAAGGAAACCATCTCGTAGTCTTGAGTGAACTCCGGAAACTCAAATCCTGCTACCCATTTCGTGGCTGCGACGGCGGCTTCCAGTCCCCATTCGAAGTCCGGAATCAATGCCTGAATCTCTGACTTCTTTGGGGTACGATAGAAACCTCCCACGGCCACGTTAATTGGATGAATGGCCCTTCCGCCCAGCACTTCCAGCAGTTGATTGCCGTGCTTTTTGAGCCTGAGGCCCCTCTGGACCGCTTCAGGATTCTGCTCGGCCATTGCCAGCCCACTCGGTACTCCCAGAAAGTCAGGGGCATGTAACAGATGCATATGCAAGGCATGGCTCTCGATCCACTCGCCACAATAGAGCAACCTGCGCAATTTGCGGATCTCAGGTGTCACAGTCACCCCCGACGCTCGCTCCAGGGCATGGACCGCGCTCATCTGATACGCCACCGGACAAATCCCGCAGATACGAGCGGTAATGTCCGGCACTTCTTCCAACGGACGGCCACAGAGAAACGCTTCAAAGAATCGAGGGGGTTCATAAATCGCAAGCTGTACGTCTTCGACCTTGCCATCAACGAGTCGCACATGCAGTCCTCCCTCCCCCTCGACCCGAGTGAGGGCCTCGACTTTGATGGTGCGAACTCCGTTCTCGTCCGTCATTGATTCTGTGATTCGGTGGAAGTGTTTGCGTGCACGAGTTGCTCCAGTCGGTTGCTTTGCGTCTGAAACTCGGGTGCTGCACTGTTGAAGTTTCTCAACAGCGGAATCAACGATTCCGCCGACGAGCCGTGCGAATGATAGTAGTCTGCCAGACTACCCGCATTCGATTGAAACGAGGGACCGTAACACGCATAGCAGCCGCGGTCGTAAGCGGGGCAAATGGCCCCGCAGCCCGTATGAGTGATCGGCCCCAGACAGGGTACGCCTTGAGCGACCGCGATGCAGACTGTTCCACGACGCTTGCAATCAAGGCAGACCGCATGTCGCGGAACACGCGGCGTCTGACCGTGAATCAACGCGGCAATTACTTCGATGAGCTGATACTGATTAATCGGACAACCTCGCAGTTCAAAGTCAACGTGTACATGGTCCGCGATCGACGTCGAAGTCGACAACGTGCTGATGTACTCGGGAGAGGCATAGACGGCACGAATGAAGTCGTCGGAGTTGGCCCAGTTCTTCAACGCTTGAATGCCACCTGAGGTCGCACACGCTCCGATGGTGATGAGATAGCCACTGCTTGCCCGAATGTCATGAATTCGTTGTTTGTCGTGCGGCGTTGTGATCGACCCTTCGACGAGCGCAACATCGTACGGGCCGGGATCAATATGGCTGCTGGCTTCGAGAAAGTGCGCGATCTCGACCGCCCCGGCGACCTCCAGTAGATGATCTTCGGCATCCAGCAGCGAAAGCTGGCAGCCGTCGCACGATGCGAACTTGAAGACGCCGAGTTTTGGCTTTGCTCCCTTCACAATCCCCGCACTCCCAGGTAACGGACGATCTTGTCATACCTCAAGACCGGGCCATCCTTGCACAGGAACGCCGGTCCCAACTGACAATGGCCACAGAAGCCAACGGCGCAATTCATGTTGCGCTCCAGTGAAACCCAGATGTTTTCCGGTGGGATCTGCTTCTCCAGTGCTCCCAAGGCGGTGTAGTGCATCATCACTTCCGGTCCGCAGATGAGGACTTGAGTGTCATTTGGCCTAGGTACTTGCAGCCGTTCCAGCAGCAATGTCACCACACCGACATGGCCCTTCCAGTTGTTGTGTGCCTGATCGACTGTCTCTCGGAAAACAGTGTCGTGCTTCTTCCAGATTTCAAATTCCTGTGTGTAGAGACGCCCCCCCGGATCGCGGGCTCCATAAAGAACTGTTGCCTGACCGAATGCTTGTCTGCCGTCCATGAGGGAATAGACCACCGGCCGCAGCGGTGCCAGTCCGATGCCGCCGGCTACGACAAGCACGTCTTGCCCCCGGCATTGCTCCATCGGCCAACTGCTACCAAATGGGCCGCGAAGGCCGAGTGTGTCGCCGGGTCTCAGTCGAAAGAGCGCACTTGTGACGTTGCCCACCTTACGAACAGTGTGCAGCAATGGCTCACCAGGGAGCGAGCGTCCGCTGATCGAGACTGCCGCCTCTCCCGCTCCAGGCAGGTAGAGCATGTTGAACTGCCCCGGCTGGAAGGTAAATGCCTTTCCGATCGCCTGGTCTACAAACTCCAATTCAAATGTCTTAGTGTCGGCAGTGTCCTCCGCAATCGAAGCAATGCGGACGACGTACGGCGTCCACACATTCGCAGTCATCGCGGATGGAGAAGTCATGGTGGGTGTCATGCCGGCGACTCCCGAATGGCGGCAACTTCTTCGGTGAGGTCGATCCCCACCGGGCACCAGGTGATGCAGCGCCCGCAACCAACACAACCGGACGTTTCAAACTGGTCATGCCAGGTTGCGAGTTTATGCGTCATCCATTGTCGATATCGCGAACGGACGTCGTTGCGAATGAGTCCTCCATGCACGTAACTGAAATCGGGGTTGAAGCACGAATCCCATTGCCGATGGCGTTCCACATTCTCCATCGCAAGATCAGCAACTTCGCTCACGGTACTGCAAAAACAGGTCGGGCAGACCATCGTGCAGTTCGTGCATGACAGGCAACGCTCGGCAGTTTCTTTCCAGCGCGGATGCTCGAGGTTGTCGAGCAATAGATCGCGGATATTGTCGGTGTCCATCCGCTTCTCAATCTGGTCGACCGCTTGCTGCCGGGCGCTGTCAGCCGATAAGAGTTGTTCCGGAGTACTTTTCAACGTCGTGAGTTCGTCCAGGACTTCGCGTCCGATATCGGTCCCGACTTCGAGGACAAAGCCTTCCGGTAATTCCGTTAAGGCGAGATCGAATCCACTGGTGCATCGAGGTCCGGTGTTCATCGACGTGCAAAAGCAGGTGCTTGCCGCCTGAGTGCAGTTCACCGCAATGATGAATGTGCCAGCCCGCCTCCCCGCATAGATCGGATCGACGAACCCATTCCCCATGAAGACCTTGTCTTGAATGCGAATCGCCGCCAGTTCGCATGCACGAACGCCGAGCAAAGCGTAGCGAGGAGGCACTTCATCGACGGTCTCCATTACCCAGCCGTTCTCGTTCTTCGTGGCGCGGGACAATGTACTTGTCGGTGGAAACAGATACTTCTTCCAAGATTGCGGCCCCACGACGTACCCAAAGTACGCATCATCGTCTCGTCGTGCCAGTCGATACGAGCCAGGGTGCTGGTCATCGGTCCAGCCGATGGGGAGATCGCTCACATGGCGAATCTCGTCGTAAACGACCGCCTCCTGGTCGATCGTGGGGCCGACGACGGAATAACCTCTGTTCAGCAGCACATCCAGTAACACCTGTAAGCGTTCTTTCTGCAGGAACTGAGGTGTCGAGTCGCTCATTATGGAAGTAACTCCTCCGTGTTGCCGGATGGACGCATCGAGTCGGAACAATGGAATCAGTAGACCGGCGGCATTTCTGAACTCGTATGCATCGAGGGATCGACAGGTGGACAAGAAGTCCCGTAAAGATCGAGAAGCTGCAGTCGGGTGGACAGCAGTCGCCGCGACAACGCGGTCGCCAGACGCTGAAACAGGAAAAAGCCCAGTTCATGGTTCTGTTGAGACAATCTGCGAATTTGGTCGCCCGGGAAAGTGAGTAAGCGAACACGGTCTATCGCCTGTGCGCTAGTCGTCATGCGGCCACCATTGACGAGCGCTGACCAGCCGAGAATGTCCCCCGGCCCCAGTGACAGAATCTTGAGATCTCCCCGGCCGGGAACATTCATTTCCAGCATGACATTGCCATCCAACACGACAGCAAACTGTTCACGCAGTTCCCCTTCGACGAAGATGCGTTCGCCAGCTTCGAATGTTTGTATCGAGCCGATGCCCGCCAACTCCTGGACAACGCTTCCGGGCACATCTCGAATGAATACGAGGGAATGAAGTGCTTCGTCTACGGTGAGTGACATTTGAAAACCTGGATTCAACGGTTCCGCTGTCAAATGTTCTGCGATTGACTTTCAACTCTTATCAACCATCGTGACAATCAAACTCCAAAGAAACTTCCCGACGATCCTGCTCCGCCACCGTGAATGCCCCGTCGAAACCGTCGCCAACTGCGAACCACATCGGAGGTCTGCTCACCTTGCAGAATCTCTCGAATCCATTGGTCCGTTGTCTGCAGTCGGTGGCCCAGGATACTGGCAGCATTGACAGCCAGTAGCAGAGCGCTCGTCCGCTGTCCCTGTAGCAGATCCTCATATCTCGCACGAGTCAATTCAAGTGTGCGGGTTGCTGCTGTCGCCGTGGCGCACGTGGAATGCGCTCCAGCCGCGAAAAACGTGCTTTCGCCGAACACGTCCTTGGACGAAGCTTCCAGGACAATCGGATCATCGATTGGCAGTCCCATCAGTTGAATCGACACCGCTCCTTCCAGCACGACATAGAGTCGGTGTTCGTTCGTGCTGCCGTCGAAAATCACAGTGTCGGCATCGTATCGAGCCACCTCGCAAGCACTGATAACTTCCCGGAGATGGTCCTCACCGAGGCCGGCAAACAGGGGAATGTCGTCAAAGAATTCCGCAGGCACTCCCTCGCACAGATGTGCTCCTTGATAGCTTGGAAAGGCGTCGTCTCGTTCCAGCACGACAAACAGTTCTCCACTTGGAGAGCCTGCAGGCGTCTGAGCGACCACCGTTTCACGAGCCGGTTTCCACCCCTGTGAGAGCAACCTATTGATGCGACTGAGATCGCGACCGACTACCCATTCGTAACGAAACCGTTGCATTTTTGCTTCCCGCGTTGAATGCCTTGTCGTTGGACTTCTCAAACCGCCCAGATATCGTCACTCGAGATCGGCGTGCCATTCCGTTCTGAGAGTGAAACCGTTTCCGTGCATATTGGCACGTCGACAAAAGTGAGTATCAGTCAGGCGCCGCCTGCAACAACGCAGTGAGGATGTCATTGCTGCTGACGATTCCTACCAGACGATCGTCGGAGTCCAGTACGAACACACGATGAATATGTCCATCAACCATGTGTTGCATGATCGCTGCAAGAGGTGAATACAGCGAGACCGTGACAAGATCACGCGTCATTACTTGTGCAACCATGTGCTCTGCGGCAGGAATCAGTTTATCACGCACCTCCGCGAGCTTGGCAGCATACACGTTTTCCGGCAACACGAGATTCGAATTCCAAAAGCTCGATTCCGCAAAGCGGCGGCGTTCATCCGCGACGGATTCTTCCACCTTTACGAAGTCGGCTGCCGAGAGGACTCCCACGCAGACACCATTATCGCCAACGACCGGAGCCCCGCTGATCTGATGCTTCAACAGCACGGCGGCCGCGTCGGACATCAACATGTCGGGACGCAACTTGACGAGCTCACAGTTCATCAACTGCTCGGCAGTTGTCTGATTGATCCAAGATTCGAGTTCCATGGCTCACACTCCCGCAAGTCGCCTCCCACTCATGTGCATTCACTCAGGGCATTACGAATTCGTGTGCGTCGGGCCTTACCGTCAATACGGGACAGGGGGCCTTGCGGACCACTTTCTCCGCAGTACTCCCCATCAGCATATGCGCGATTGCCCCTCGACCATGAGTTCCGATTACAATCAGGTCGATGTCGTGCTCTTTGGCATAGCGCACGGTCTCAACGAAAGGCGTCCCTTTGACGACACTCCTGACAATCGACAGCTTGTCCTGCCATCGGGAACCTGGAATCTCCGCAAGGCAACTCTCTGCCGACTTAATCGCTGTTTGCTCGATATCATGCACGCTGATTCCGAACTCGGGATAGGCCCCTGCCGGGATCTCGACAACATTGAGAACGTGCAACTCCGCGGAGAACACGTCGGATAGTTCATACGCATACCGCAATGCGTGGTTGCTACACTCGCTGAAATCGGTTGCTGCAAGGATGCGATTGATCTTGATCATTGTATCACCTCTCAAACGAGAATATCGGTAAACGGTATCCAAACAGACATCTCGCAAAGCGTGTGCCGCAGGAGTACTGGGCTGTATCGATTCACGATCAAACGCTGGTCATATGAGTCGTTTGAATGCGAGACTCCTCTCGCAACCCCCCAATTGTTCGTGAGAACTGATTCGATGAATTGTCTGCACGACTGGACGAATTCGCCGCGTGTGCACGCTCGGCAACACAGCTCCTCCAAGCGCGCCATATCGCACACTTCGAGACCTAGGGTGAGCGAAAGGGAGTCGCCTTTAAGCTGCGGGGATCCACGACTCTCATTCGCGAATCAACTGTCATCGAGTCAACTCAATGCTGGTTTTGGAATTCAAGACGGATTTCATGTCTTTGCAAACCGGGGAATGTACACTGCAATCTGAAGTTGAGCGATTGTCGACGGTTCGTTGTCCCCATACCGGGGACGTTGTGATGTCAGATGAGCGCGTATCCTTCAGCCCTCGCAAGAAGTCTGTCCGATCATTGTCGTTGTCATGAATAGTTCCGAACCCAAGAACTCCGGGCCTGCCGATGGTGAGTCGGCCGCAGAATGCAGTGGACAGGCGGAAGAATTGCTGCAGGCGACAACGCGTGTCGCAGGCAAGAATACAGATACGAACACTCTAGTCGGAGGCGACGCCGACGATGTGGAGTTCACGTTTCGCGATCCTCTTGTCGGCGGCAAGATCGGCAAGTACGAGATCAGGGCACTGCTGGGCGAAGGGGGCATGGGGGCCGTCTATCTGGCGTTCGATCCGCTGATTGAACGTGAAGTGGCCCTCAAGATCCTGACACAAGCGGTCGGGAGCAACTCGTCCGCATTGCAACGGTTTCTTGGTGAGGCTCGAGCCATTGGACGCTTGAACAGCCCGCACGTTGTGTCGATTTACGACATCGATCAATGGGAAGGACAGTACTACATTGTGATGGAACTGCTCACGGGAGGCAGTGTCGCAGACCTCTCCGACAAGGCAGGAGCGCTGCCTTGGCAATTGGCGTGTAAGATCGTCGCCGAAGCAGCTCGCGGGTTGGCGAGCGCACATGCCGCCGGGATGATTCACCGCGACATCAAGCCCGAGAACCTGATGCGGGCCAGCGACGGGTCGGTCAAAGTCGTCGATTTCGGGCTGTCGAAACTCGTCGACGCCGTGAACGATACCCGCACGGCAGTCACCCGCGAGGGTCAGATACTCGGGACGCCGCAATACATGAGTCCCGAGCAGTTCGAGACTGCCGAGGTCGACGCCCGAACCGATATCTACAGTCTGGGAGCAACGCTGTTTCGATTGCTGACGGGTCGTTTTCCATATCACGACTGTCAGTCAATCGTGCAGGTGATGGCGGCTCATATGAATCAGCCGCCCCCAGTCCCAACGACGTTCGTGTCCCATGTGCCGGTTGAATGCGATCGCATCGTGGCGCGAGCCATGGCGAAGAAACGAGACGAACGGTTTCAGTCCGTCGCCGAAATGGCTGACGATCTGCAGAGGCTTATCGACGGTCGCCGTGAGCAGATTCAATCGGCACCGATCGACGACCTGCGCGATCTCGATTCGGTGTTGATCGTGGAGCCGTCGAAGTTACAAGGGGTGGTCTTCAAGGACGCATTCAACCGGGCCGGCGCGAAATCAGTGATGTTGACCGGAACTGCTGCTGACGCTCGGACGGAGGCGGAACGCCAATCGCTCGATCTGTTGATCACAGCGATGGAACTGCCCGACGGACGCGGCCTGGAGCTACTGAAAGACCTCGCACAGCGTGACAGGCTCCACCGCACCACGGTCGTCTTGAACTCGAACGATTCGACCATCGAGGAGTTGCTCGAGATTGCACCAGCTGCGTGTCTGGTGCTGGCACCAAAGAAATCGAAGCCCGATGACCTACAGCGAGTCATCCATGCCGCGAGTTCACTCGCCATTCGCCGTATCGTTGAAGACTCAATCGTCGATCCGTCACAAACGCGTGTGCGTATAGTGCTCGATACGGCTCAGATTCCGGCCGCGATGGCCGACCTGATGAGGCAGTCGAAGTTGCTCAACGTCGACGTGATCTTCAGAGCGGATGCCAACTTTCGAAGCGCCGATCCTGCCGATTTGACGCTCTTGTTGCATTCCGGCAACGCAGTACTCAATCAGGCCGCGTTCGCCATATCCGCAGTTGAGATTGCGGGACCGGCGGCCTCGATTCAAGTTGACCGCGACCAACTCATTCTCCGGGCTGTCGCTCGAAAGGGCGTGGTGGCCGTTACCGAACGCGTGTTTGGCGCGGAAAGAATGGAGCGATTGCTCCAGACGTGCGCTGCTGACATCAAATAGATTGGAATTCATTGTCCATTGTGGCAATTCTTGACATCGGTCGATTCCACCAAGCACGATAGAGCGGTCCCTTATCACGCGACCGTAAGCTCTGCACCATTTTTAGCTCGGGGTACGTATGAGCAACGCTCTTGCACACCGATCTCGGCAGATAGATGAATCTCCCTGTGAACGATCAGACTCTCCCTCCACCCGCCCTCTCTGCCGCGATGGCTCAGTCCAAGACATCGCTGCAGTTCGTCGGATTCCGACTGGCCGATCAGGAGTATGCGTTTCGGATCGAGCAGATCCAGGAGATCGTGATCCCCGATCGCGTCACCAGGCTGCCGCAGGTTCCCAGTTACGTCGAAGGAGTGAGCAACCTGCGCGGATCGATCATTCCCATTATCAACCTGCGACTCTTATTTGAGTTGGAACCCAAGGCACGGGACGACGAGACGCGAACGATCGTCGCCAACGTCGGTCCGCGGACGATCGGTTGTACTGTCGACGCCGTATCGCAGGTGATGCGAGTTTCTCCTGAGCAGATACAGCCCGCGCCGGAGATCGCCAAGTCGGCAGAGTCGGCATACATCAGTGGTTTTGCCAAGCTCGACAATCGGCTGATTATCCTGCTCGAGATCGACGAGCTGTTGCATCCCGACAAACTCGAACAAGTGCACCGCGCCGCGTCAGGGATGCAAGCGTAGTCTGTTGGTAGCTCACAACGAGTAGACACAAGATTGACCCACAGGAATATCAATGGCCCAAGACCGTCCTACACGCACTCGACGACGCTCGACAGCACCTGTCGCGAGCAACGCAGTTGATTTCGAGCAATTGGTTCAGAACTCCAGCGTTCGCATCATCGTTGCAGACCGCGATCTCAAGATTATCTATATGAACCCAGCGTCGATCGCGACACTGCAGGAATTGGAGCACCTGCTTCCGTGCAAGGTCGACGAAATCCTCGGACAGTCGATCGACATCTTTCACGATCAGCCCGAGAGACAACGTGAGTTGCTTCGCGATCCAAAAAACCTGCCCCACCGGGCCGACATTCAATTGGGGCCCGAGATTCTCGATCTCCTGGTGACTGCGACTCGCGATCGCGCGGGAGAATACGTCGGACCGATGGTGACGTGGGAAGTGATTACTGAGAAGAGGGCACTCGAAGAACGTTCTGCAGATCTTGCTGCGCAGATGGAAGCCATTGGACGGACCAACGCGGTCATTGAATTCAAGCCCGACGGCACGATTATCACGGCGAACGCGAACTTCCTGAAAGTGATGGGCTACGATCTCGATGAAATCGTCGGAAAGCACCACCGCATGTTTGCAGATGAGAAAGTCGGCCAGAGTAGCGAATACCGCGAGTTCTGGGCGAAGCTCGCGCGTGGCGAGTTCGTATCCGACGACTTTGAACGCATGGCGAAGGGAGGCCGCGAAGTGTGGTTGCGTGCGGCTTACAACCCGATCCGCGACACGCGCGGCAAAGTCGTGAAAGTCGTGAAGTTCGCCACCGACATCACCGAGGCCGTGCTGGCGCAACAGGAAGCGGAACGAATCGCCGCTCAACAGCGGGAAGCGGCCGATGATCTTCGTCAGCGTGTCACGTTGTTGATGACAATCGTTGAAGCGATCGCAAATGGTGATCTCACCCAGGAAGTCTCAGATGCCGGAACCGATGACCTTGGCAATCTGGCGGGAAGCGTGCGCCGCATGAGCTGTGACCTGCGCGAACTGATCAGCCAAGTTGTGGAGTCGGCTAATCAGCAAAGCGAGGGCTCCCATGCCATCGCAGAAAGCGCGCAAAACCTCAGCGAATCGGCACAGACGCAGGCAGCATCTGTTGAGCAGATGTCGGCTTCAGTTGAAGACCTGCTGCAGTCGATCCAGGTCATTTCCGAGAGCGCTTCGCAGGCCCGTCAGCAGGCCGTCGCGACTTCGGAACTGGCACGCACGGGAGGCGCATCGGTTGGTGAGGCGGTTACGTCGATGCAACTCATCCAGAAGTCGAGCGAGCAGATCAACGACATCATTCAAGTGATCAGCGAAATCGCCAGCCAGACGAACCTGCTGGCACTCAATGCCGCCATCGAGGCAGCCCGGGCCGGTGAGCACGGACTGGGGTTTGCCGTCGTCGCCGATGAAGTTCGCAAATTGGCCGAGCGTTCGAGCCTGGCCGCCAAAGAGATCACGCAGCTTATCAAGGAATCGACTCGTCGGGTCGAGGAAGGGGCGGCATTGTCTGCCAAGGTCGGGAAGTCGCTCGATGCCATCGTCGGAGCAGTCGAGCAAACCGCGAGTGGCATTGCTCGTATTGACGAATCGACCGGCACACAAGCCGAGAGCGCTAAAGAAGTGCAAGTCGCCATTCGCTCGGTGGGACAGACGACGGAATCGAACGCGGCCGGGGCCGAAGAGATGGCGGCCAGTGCCGAAGAACTCGGTGCACAGGCGGCGACATTGCAAGATCTGGTGGCGCGATTCAAAGTGTGAAGTGAAGATTGATGTTCGCGCGTGCGGCAGCCATGAGGATCGTGGTGACACCAACTCAGTTAACTCCACAAGAATTCGAGCAGTTTCAGCGGCTCGTGTTTGAGTCCAGCGGAATTCGTATTCCCGAGAACAAGGTCATGTTGCTGAGCAACCGAATTCGACGCCGACTCAAAGCGACTGGCATGACTGATTTCCAGGCGTACTTTGCGTTGCTCAAGTCGCCGCGCGGCCGTGACGAAATGGATGGCTTTCTGAGCGCCGTTACGACCAATGAAACGTCGTTCTATCGCACTGAAAAGCACTTCGAATGGCTGCAAACTCGATTCGTCAACGATCTGATAGAACGGGCACGTTCCGGTCAGCATCCTAAGCGAATTCGCATCTGGTCGGCTGCCTGCAGTACCGGCGAGGAACTCTACACCATGGCCATCTGCTTGGCCGAAAATCGCGCGAAACTCCCAGGGTGGACGATCGAGATCCACGGCACCGACATTAGCCCATCGGCTCTCGATAAGGCACAAAGCGGTGTCTTTGCAGCCAAGACACTTGATAACGTCCCTGAGAAGCTACGGACGAAGTACTTCGAACACAATACCGAGTCGAACACTTGGAGTGTGCGGCCGATTCTCAGAGAGATGGTGACGATCACAGCACACAACCTGATGCAGCCATTCCGCGAGAGGAACTTTGACTGCATTTTCGTGCGCAATGTGCTGATCTACTTCAGCCGCGAATCGAAACAGGTGGTCATCGACCATCTGGTCAATTCGCTGGCCAACGACGGCTACCTGGTCGTCGGCCCCTCGGAAGGCATTTACGACATGCTGGGCATGTTGCAGAAGCGCGAGACGTTTCTGTATCAGAGGAGTGAGGCGGTGCGCACATGACTGACGATCGCGATCCTGCATCGAGTGATCCGGATACGTCGGCCTCTGACGAGATGGCGCAGTACCTGCAAGTTTATATCGAAGAGTCCGACGAGGAACTCGAGAGTCTCGTCGAAGCGATCTTGCGACTGGAGCGAAATCCGCATGATGACGAGGCGCTGCACAAGTCGTTTCGCATGCTGCATTCACTCAAAGGTTCATCTGGCATGCTGGGCTTCGAGATTGTCGGCGGTTTCGCCCACGAACTCGAAGACCGATTCGAACGCTACCGATCGGGACAGACGACGCTCGATCGCGATACCACGACGCTGATCCTCGAGTGCGTCGATTTCTTGAAGGCGTTTGTCGAACGGTTGCGTACTGGAGACATGTCGGAAGGGGATCCGCAGCCACTCCTCGCGCGCCTACGGGAACTGGAACAGCGGAGAGTTCCCGAGTCATCGCCGTCCAGTCCCGCAATTGCTTCGCCATTATCGAGTTTGCATCTCCCGGCCATGACGATGTCGGGAGGGATGAAGATCGTCGTCAAGTTTCGTCGAGGACTGCAGCTGGCAGACCTAAAGGCTCGACTGATTGTCTCCAGGCTTTCGTCGCTGGGAGAGATCATCGGCTGTGATCCTCCGATGGACGACACTCGTAGTTTCGAGGAACTCCCTCTGTTTTCGATGGTTCTGATCACCGATCGTCCGATCGACGATATTCGCAAAGTGGCGAATGTCGACGGCGTCGAATCCGTGGAAATCGAAGGTGGGGGCGTCACTTCAAAGCAACTGGCCGCTGCTGCTTCACCAGACGTGGATCCCATCGTCGAAACGCCTGTCGAGCCCCCTTCAGCATCCTTCGCCAAAGAGTCACTTCTCGTTGAACCGACTGCAACTGCCGAAACTGGCCCAGCCGTATCAACAGCAACTGAAGAGACCAACGAAGGCAAGACCCAAGTTAGCGAATCTTTGCGAGTCGACATCGGTCGACTTGATGATTTGTTGAATCTGACCGGCGAACTCGTCGTCGCCCAGGCAAGATTTTCGCAGATCACCGACGAGATGAGTCCCATGTTTCGCCGCGGCGGCGTCTCCAACCGCTCGCGAGAAGTGTTCGACCGCCTGCGTCAGCGCATTCATCAGATGCGAATGGAGGTTGAAAATGCTGAGGACGAAAATGACAGATTGACCGCTCATTTTCTTGGTTTCGATGAAGATCTGGAGATCCTGGATCAGCAATCAACAATCTGGGAAGAAGGGCGACAATACTTCGGCGGCATCGCTGAGGCGACTGACCAGTTAATGCGGGTTTCCAAGAATCTGCAGCGCGGCGTGCTCAGTACCCGAATGGTCCCGGTCGCTCCACTCTTCAATCGTTTCAAACGCGTCGTCCGAGACCTGTCAGTCAGCCGTGGAAAACAGGTGCATTTGTCGATACTTGGTGAAAAGACGGAACTCGACAAGAGAATGATCGACGCCCTCGGAGACCCATTGCTCCATCTCGTCCGAAATTCGATCGATCATGGTCTGGAGTCAGCCGCGGATCGCCGTGCGGCGGGCAAACCCGACATTGGCACGGTCTGCCTCGAAGCCGCGCATCGCGGCAACAACGTGCTGATCATGGTCCGCGACGACGGCGGCGGGATCAACATTCCCAAGATCCGCGCCCGTGTTGCCGAACGCGGATTGGCAACGGCCTCGCAGGTCGAAGAACTCAACGATCAGCAAATCCTTAGTTTTATCTGGCACCCGGGTTTCAGTACCGCCGAGAAGGTGACGGAGATCTCGGGGCGTGGCGTGGGAATGGACATCGTTCAGAGCGCGATCACCGCTCTCAACGGCACGATCGACGTGGCCTCGACGCCAGGGACGGGGACCGCGTTCACGATTCGACTGCCGCTGACTCTGGCCATTATTCACTCACTTCTGGTACGGTTTCGCGAGAGTTGTTTTTCAATTCCCATCGACGATGTGCGTGAGATTGTTTCCGTTTCGCAAGATCAGGTCCACAAGGTGCATCGTTACTCCACGATCGACGTTCGAGGCGAACTCATTCCATTGATGGACATGGTAGGGATCTTTGACTGGAGCGAGAATGCCGACGACCATGCGAGGGAAACAATTGGAGGAGATCGCAATTCTCTGAATGTCGTCATCCTGCAGTCGCGCGGCAAGACGCTTGGCCTAAGTGTCGACTCCTTGGTCGGTAGAGCAGATATTGTCATTAAATCTCTCAGTGAGAACTTTAGTCCGGTGCGAGGGTTGTCGGGGGCGAGCATTTTGGGTGACGGTTCGGTCTCTCTGATGCTCGACACGACTTCTCTCATCGAGTTGGCGACGGAAAGGACTTCCGTCCGCACGGCCCTTTGATGGAATTCGGACGTTGAACGAATAGGATGGCGTTTTGAGCGACGAGCAACTCCCCTTCACCGATCAGCAGATCACCTTTCTCACCGAAGCGTTTCATCGGGGCGTCGCCGACAGTGCCGCTGCCTTGGGGAAATGGCTCGATGCCAAAGCAGCGGTCGTCATTGAATCGATCGATCAGTGTCCACTGGAGGACGCGACCCAGGTGCTTGGCAACGGAGATGAGATTGCCTGCATGTGCCAGATGCAGATGCAGGGTACGCTGACTGGTCAATTGTTGCTGGCGTTTGACGATGCCAGCGGTCTTACTCTCGCCGACCTACTCCTCGCGAAGCCCGATGGGACTGCCACTGACTGGGGTGATATCGAGATCTCCGCCGCTCTCGAAACCATGAACATCGTCGGCAGCGCGTATCTCAACGGCATCGCAGATTCACTTTCCGAACGTCGCGATGAACGTGTGTCGCTCATTCCCACTCCTCCCAGATTCCTGAGAGACTTTGTCGAAAGCCTGCTTGAGTCGGCATTCGTCGAACAGGCAGAGGCGGGAAGGTACATTGTCTTCGCTCAAACACGATTCGAATTGGACGACCGACCATTGCGTTGGACGTTTTTGTTGATCCCTGATTCCGACTCCGTTTCCACAATGACGCAAGTGCTGGCAAAGACGAAAACTGGCAATTCAACAGGCATATGAGCTTGCAAGTCATCAACGCCGTCACGAAGCCGCTCGTCCGCAAGGTCGGGATGGGAGGTATCGATGTACATCAAGGGCCGGGAGTGTTTCGCACATTGCTCGGCTCCTGCATCGGCTTGGTATTGCACGACCCCAAGAACCGCATCGGAGGAATGGCCCACATCGTCCTTCCTGCCAGCAACGGTAACGCGGCTGAGCCCGGTAAGTTCGCGGATACGGCTATCCCGGCACTCATTGAGTCGATTCAAGGGTTTGGAGGACAAAAGCGTCGTATCGTCGCGAAGTTCGCGGGGGGGGCTAACATGTTCGCCACGAACAGTCCGAACGCCGTGGGGGATCTCAATGTCACGATGGTGGAGACTCTTCTGAAAGAGGCTGCCGTTCCGGTCATTGCCCGACACTGCGGCGGCAATCGCGGACGGCGTGTTGAGTTCGACATTGAGACAGGAGCGATGTCCATCGAAATCGTCGGCGGCGTTGTGGAAGTGATTTGATCGAACGCGAAACACAGTCCAGAGTCAGTAACAACCATGAATCGCCTGCTGATCGTCGACGATGCGTTAATCATGCGGATGAAGATCCGCGAAGTTGCCACCAAGGCAGGTTGGCTAGTCGTAGCCGAAGCCGTCAACGGCGCGGAAGGAGTGCGGTTGTTCGAGGAGCACCGCCCCGACCTGGTGACTCTCGACATGGTGATGCCCGAAATGAACGGTCTGGAGGCCCTCAAGGCGATTCGCCGCGCCGATCCCGAAGCTCAGATCGTGATGGTCAGTGCCGTCAACCAGAAGGATCTGCTTCGCAGTTGCATCACCGAAGGGGCAATGGACTTCGTCATCAAGCCGTTTGATCCGGGTCAATTGCAATCGTTCTTCGAGCGCTACCGCAGGGACGCTAGTCCATGAATCCGTTTCGCATTGTCGTCGTGGATGACTCCGCCCTGTTTCGAACGCTTCTGCGAAACGTCGTCGCCGAGATTCCGGGTTGCGAAGTCGCCGCCAGCGTCGGGGATGGACGCAAGGCGATTGACAAGATTCGCGAATTGAAGCCCGATCTGGTGACGCTCGATGTCGAAATGCCCGACATGAACGGCATCGAAGTCTTGCGTGAACTCCGGCGCCAGGGCGTCGACGTCAAGGTCGTGATGGTCAGCCGATACACGACATCGGGAGCTCAAGTCACCACCGACGCCCTCATTGAAGGGGCGTTCGACTTTATATTGAAGCCTTCCGGAACAAATCCCACCGAGAACAAGGCGGTGCTGCGTGATGCACTCGCAGAACGCATCTCGGCACTCCGCGGGGATTCCTCGGAGGTCGACGATGACACCGCCGTCGCCGCCCCGGTGCCGCATCAACGACGAAGTGCAGCAAGCAAGTTCGATGCCGTCATCATCGGTTGCTCGACAGGCGGGCCTGATGCTTTGGCCAGAGTCATTCCGGACTTACCAGCGGATCTGCCTGCGCCCGTGTTTGTGGTTCAGCATATGCCGGAAGGCTTCACCGCGACTCTTGCAGCGCGATTGGATGAGGCCAGCGAACTGCAAGTGCTCGAAGCAGCCGACGGCCTTCGGGTTCGCGTCGGCCAAGTCATTCTCGCCCGCGGCGGCCTTCACCTGAAGATTGTCCGACGCACTGGCGGAATTGAAATCCGACTTACGGAAGACCCGCCCGAGCATCGCTGTCGGCCCGCAGTCGACTACACATTACGTTCGGCCGTCGAAACATTCGATCACCAGCTGCTGGTGGTGATTCTGACCGGAATGGGACGCGACGGTACTGAAGGCGGTAAACTCGCGCACGCACAAGGTGGCCACATCATCGCTCAGCATGCCGACGGCTGCACAGTCTACGGTATGCCCAAGTACGTTGTGCAATCGGGGATCGCGGACGAGATCGTCAAACTCCCCCACGTCGCGGCCGCCATATCTCAAATTCTGAAGGGCCGTAGCTACTAGGAGGTATGGGCCTCATCTCGTTGCGAAACGTCGCGGTGAGCGTCGAGGAACGCTGCGTTCATCTGGAAGGGCAGGTCGACACCTACTACGCCAAGCAATTGGCCCAGAACGCCGTCCTGAAAGTGGAGGGAGTCGAGCGTGTCATCAATGAACTGGATGTGGAGTAATGCCTGTTGAATTGTCTCGAGCGCGGCGAGAGGATTGCTGCGGCGTGACAGAGGAGTTCGGCGGGCTCGTTGAGGTTTCTACGGAGCGATCAAGCGCGCAAATCCGCACACTGTCGCTGGCCCGCCTCAATTTCAGTTCACGCAGAACCGGGTCAGTCAAGTGTTTTCGCCGACATCTATCGGAGGCTTCTCGATGACACACAACGCAGAATCAACAAACGATGAATTTCAATGGCGTTGAGACACCGTAGGTGTACCGTCAGAATACTTCGGTTGCGTGTCTGAATCGGCAGCTGCCGGAGTTCCGCGGTAGTTGAATCCAGACGTTGGAGAGAATTGAACAGGTAGAGTTGGAACTCTGCAGAAGGCTTCGAAATGGACCCCATCAAGCGAATACTGCTGTCGACTGATTTCAGCGAATGCTCAGTGCAAGCCACGCAGCACGCTTTTTACCTCGCTGCTCAGCTCGGTGCCGAATTACACATGCTGCACGTGATTGAAGACCTGAGAGCGGTCGTTCCCGACTACCACTATGGGGCTGTTGAGTGGCCGAAGGAATTGTTTGAGCAGATGCAATCGAGGGCTCAAAGCAGCTTGAAAGAGCTTGTGGCAGCCCAGGGCGAGGCTCAACAACAGTATCCAGTTCTGGCGGTTCGCCAAGGGAGACCGTTCGAGCAGATCGTCGAGTATGCAGAACAGCATCACGTGGATCTGATCGTCATCGGAAGCCACGGACGAACGGGACTAGGTCGGCTCCTGATGGGCAGCGTCGCCGAACGAGTCGTCCGGCACGCTTCATGTCCAGTGTTGGTCGTGCACCCGGCTGTGATCGAGAGTGAGCATGATGGTGGCGTCAAATGAAACGCAGCGGGCGCTGCGCGACTTTACCATGGCGGGCGACGATCACATGTAACAAGACCACGACCTCGCCGTCCCGCGTGACTAACGGAAGTTCGAGAAACGGATGTCCGTGCCGACAGCACCGCTGTTGGCGGAGTGATATGAGGCTCCCAACCCGCTCCGTGATACGCCGGTTCAATGGTAACATTTCCGCAACACCGCATTCTCCCCTTCGAGAAACCGCATGAGCATACGAAACCTCAATTATCTGTTCCGGCCCGCCTCCGTGGCCGTCATCGGGGCATCGAATCGACCGCATAGCGTTGGGGCAACCGTCATGAGGAACCTGCTGGCTGGTGGCTTTGAAGGGCCGATCATGCCGGTCAACCCGAAGTATGAGGCGGTGTGCGGAGTCCTGGCCTGGCCCAATGTCACCGAGTTGCCGCGGACGCCGGACCTTGCCGTCATCTGTACGCCCCCGCGAACAGTGCCCGGTTTGATCTCTGAACTTGGTCAACGGGGAACGAAGGCGGCGGTCGTACTCACCGCGGGTTTGGAGGCCCTTGAGGAATCGACGGGAAAAACGTTTCAACAAAGCATGCTCGAAGCGTCCCGATCGAAGAGGCTGCGCATCCTCGGTCCGAACTGCGTGGGACTTATTATTCCAAACGTCGGATTGAACGCGAGCTTCGCCCACGCGATGGCGCACGCCGGCCAGATCGCTTTCGTTTCGCAATCGGGCGCTTTGGCCACAGCGGTACTCGACTGGGCGAGAACCAAAGAGATCGGTTTCTCGCACTTCGTCTCACTTGGCAACAGCGCCGACATCGACTTTGGAGATGTCCTCGACTTTCTCGGCAGCGAGCCAACTACGCGATCGATCCTGCTCTACATCGAATCGATTAAGAATCCACGCAAGTTCATGTCGGCGGCCCGCGCGGCGGCACGCAACAAACCGGTCATCGTGCTCAAATCCGGACGGGTCGCCGAAGGAGCGCGGGCCGCCGCCTCACACACCGGAGCGCTGGCCGGCTCTGACGATGTCTACGATGCCGCAATTCGACGCGCAGGAATGTTACGGGTGGATTCCATTGAGGATTTGTTCGATGCGGTTGAGACATTAGGTCGAGCAAAGCCGGTTTGCGGTGATCGTCTCGCGATCCTGACAAACGGTGGCGGTCCCGGAGTGATGGCGACCGACGTGGCAATCGCTCGTGGAGCCCGAATTGCAAGTCTGTCCGAGCGGACGCTGAGCCAACTGAACGGGGTGCTTCCCGCCACTTGGTCGAAAGGAAACCCGGTGGACGTTATCGGCGACGCACCTGCAAGGCGATATCTTGATGCAATGCAGATTCTCTCCGACGATCCTGAAACGGACGCAGTCTTGTTCATCCATGCACCGACAGCAATCGTTTCGAGCGACTCGATCGCTGAGGCCGTGGCCCCACATATCCAACAGATGCGCAAGCCATTGTTTGCCTGCTGGCTCGGTGGAGACGCAGTTGCCAAGGCCAGACGGATCTTCTCGCAGGCGGGAATCCCTACCTACGACACGCCCGAAGACGCTGTGAACGCGTTTATTCAGATTGTCAATTACCAACATAATCAGCAGGCACTGCTGGAAACACCGTCATCGGTGTCTGAGGACTTCACCCCGGATACGGCCACCGCGCGGCAGATTATCGAGCGTGCGGTTGCTGCCCGTCGTGATCTTCTGACAGAACCGGAAGCGAAAGAGGTCTTGGCCGCCTATCGGATTCCAACGGTGGAAACTCGCATCGCAAGTAGTCCCAGAGACAGTGCGCGCGTTGCGACGGAAGTCGGATTTCCAGTTGCCATCAAGATTCTCTCTCCGGACATCACGCATAAGTCAGACGTCGGTGGCGTTGCGCTCGACCTGGAGTCCGCCGAGCAAGTCGAGGCCGTCGCCGTCGCCATGCTTACACGGATCGAGCGGCTCAAGCCTGACGCCCGCGTTGATGGTTTCACGGTGCAAGCGATGGCACGCTGGCCTGAAGCACACGAGTTAATCGTCGGTGCAAGCGAAGATCCGATTTTTGGTCCGGTCGTGCTCTTTGGGCAGGGCGGCACGGCCGTGGAAGTCGTCGCCGACCGGGCGGTTGGGCTGCCTCCATTGAATACCTCATTGGCACAAGAACTCGTGTCGAGAACCCGCATTTCCAGGCTGCTTGTTGGATATCGCCATCGGCCGGCCGCGAATCTGCGAGCCATCTTTCGGACCATTGCCCAAGTCTCTCAGCTTGTTTCCGACATTCCCGAAGTGGCCGAACTGGACATCAATCCCCTGCTGGCCGACGAAACTGGAGTGCTCGCATTGGATGCGCGGTTGCGGGTCGCGAAAACGGAAACGCTAGGTTCCCAGCGCCTGGCGATTCGCCCCTACCCGCGCGAACTTGAAGAAGAGATCTCGTTCGCCGATCGTCCCCTCGTCCTGCGGCCCGTGCGGCCGGAGGATGAACCAGCTCATCGCGAGTTATTTGCAAAGCTCCATCCGGACGACATTCGTTTTCGGTTCTTTGGTCTGCTCCGAGAGCCGGTCGATAGCGAACTCGCTCGATTCACTCAGATCGACTACGAGCGAGAGATGGCATTCATCGCTACCAGGAAAGACGAACCGGAGACCTTGGGTGTCGTCAGAGTAGCCACTGATCCAGATAACTTCACCGCGGAGTTCGCAGTCGTTGTTCGATCCGATCTCAAGGGGAAGGGGCTCGGATCTATTCTCTTGCAAAAACTGATCGACTACTGCCGCAAACGTGGCACGTCACAGATCATCGGTCACTTGCTGCCGGACAATACGAGAATGCTGGCGTTGGCGAAGAAGTACGCCTTTCAACTCCACGAGCAATCCGGAGAGAGTGAGATCGAAGCGAGACTTACGTTGACAACCGAATAACGTCTCATTCGACGTTTGACAGAATGTACAGAATCTGTCAGTACGCAAAACCGCTTCGGTGGGTACGACCGGATGGGCTTGCACGGAGTCATGCACGTGACATTCACCGAAGTGAGTCGGTCGGAACTCAAGAAACTCCCTCAACTGTGCCGAAAGGCTCACCTCCGGAGTAAGTCTGCCGGTGCGGCAACGCTCAAGTGCTTATCCGGTCATCCAGACACACCATGGGCTTTCACCTCGCGCCCTGGCACATCACCTTCGCCGCGCTCTCGGGCTTGGTGAACGAGCGCCAGCAACAGATCACCGAGTTTCAGGATGACCAGATTGAGGCTCTGCTCCGGAAACTGGACAGGAAGCGGATCCTGCTGATGGAGAACCATCGGCCGATGAGCGACTGGACGCGCGTTTAAACTTTCAGTCGTGAACGAATCTCCTGTTGCACCGCCTCAGGTGCGGGAGTTCCATCGATGTCGAGAACGAGTTCCTTGTTTCGGAAATGGTCTAGAATCGGCTCGGTCTTGCTGTGGTAGTCTTGCAGCCGGTCAGCAAGTACTTCCGGTGTATCGTCGGGGCGTGAAACGAGCTGACCTCCGCAGACATCGCAGACGTTTTCTTCCGCTGGCCGATGCGAGATCAGGTTGTAGTCGAGGCCACAGTTTCCACACAGTCGTCGAGACAGGACACGTTCACGAACAACTGCGTCCGGCATCTGAATATGAATGACTGCGTCAATATCGTAACTCTCCAGAAAGAATCGGGCCTGCGAAACATTTCTTGGGAAGCCGTCGAGGATGAAACCGAAGTTCCAGTCGTGCTCCTCGAGCCGTCGCCGGACAATTCCTTCAACGACTTCATCACCAACCAGGTGACCGGATGCAACAATGCGTTTCACTTGGGCCCCGAGCTTTGTGTGATGCTGAATGTGCCAGCGAAAAATGTCTCCCACACTGATATGCACCAGATCGAAGCTCTTCTGGAGCATTCGGGCCTGGGTTCCCTTACCGCAACCCCATTGGCATCAAGTTAGTGGGACTGGTATTGCGAATGAGAGGGAAGTCCTTCGACCATAGTCGGTTGTGAACGATCGACAGTCTGGAAGAAGGAACTTCCCATGTTGAGTTTAGACAAGTTAGTGGGTTCTGTGCAGTCGTTGGTGGGTGAGCGGAGTCAGGAGGCGGCGTTGAAGTCGGGAGTGATCGTGCGCAGAAGGAAGTTTTCTCCCACGACGCTGGCCTGCACGTTCATCCTGGGCTTTTTGCGGAACCCGAGAGCGCGTGATGAGGAGCTGGCTCAGGTGGCGGGCGTGCTGGGAGTGCATGTCACCACTCAGGCCGTCGAGCAGCGATATTCCATGAAGCTGGTCGAGTTTCTCAAAGAACTCTTCCTGAAGGCCGTGCTTGAGTCTTCGGTGCCTGCCGAGCGTGTGCTGGCTCCGTTGTTGGAGCGATTCTCCGACGTGTGTATCCTCGACAGCACGGTGATCGCACTGCCTGCGGAACTGGCGGAAGAATACCCCGGTTGCGGTGGCTCACACGGTGGAACCGCCGCGATGAAACTGCAGACATATCTCAGTCTGAAGTTTGGCAACCTGCATGCCGTCCGCATTGAGGCCGGGCGTGACTGTGACATGAAAACGCCTCTGCAACAGCAACCGCCGCAGGCGAATTCGCTGCGTATCACCGACTTGGGCTATTTCAACACACAAGTTCTGGAACAGTTCTCTCAACATCAAGCGTGGTGGCTGAGTCCACTGTTGGTGGGAACGAATGTTTACGACCACGAGGGAAGCCAGATCGATGTCCTGACTTTTCTGAATGACAACGGACCGATTGTGGACGCCCCAATTCGCATCGGAGCCAAACGGAAAGTTGCCGCGCGAATCATCGCCTGGCGCCTTCCCGAAACGGTTGCCAATCGCCGTCGCCAAAAGGTCCGTGAGTCGGCCCGGAAGAAGGGACGCAGCCCATCCGCCGAGAGGCTGGCACGTTGCGACTGGGGCATTCTCGTGACAAACCTTCCCGTGGAAAAACTCTCCTTCGATGAAGCGCGCGTGCTGTACCGCTCCCGCTGGCAGATCGAGTTGTTGTTCAAGAGATGGAAATCACAAGGCCGTGTGGCGGACGCAACTGAGGCATCTGTCACCAGATGCTTGGTGAAACTGTGGTCGCGGCTGCTGGCGATCGTGCTCCAGCAATGGCTGCAAACCGGAGTCTGGGGTCGTCCCGAAATCAGCCTGAAGAAGGCTTGGGATGTCATTCAATCGTTTGCTCTGCCCATCGCGATGAACGTGAGCCATGCAGAACTACTACGCACGACACTCCAGCAGCTTTTTCGAGTGACTCAATCGACGATCCGAAAAAACAAACGCAAACAGCCAAGCACATTCGAACTGCTCATTAACCCCAAGGCACTGCCTTATGCCTTAACTTGATGCCAATGGGGTTCCCTTACCGCAACCCTGGACGCCCATGATGACGTACTTGTGCATGGCTCGATCACCTGGAATTGAACTGGCTGAAACTCGTCGAAATGCCTCTGGAATTCCTGTGCATCGCTGATGTTGACGCGTCGTCACCACGATGTCACTTCAACCATCCTCCCTCCGCGCCGGAAGACACTCAGCCACAGCCGCATGTATCGCAGGCTTGTCGCTGGATCACGTGACCAGCCCTTGATCGTCGATTTCGACATCCCGCGCCGGTTCAAACTTGTACTGCAACAGCAGGGAGCCGCCCATCCTCCACCTGGTCCCGCGTGTCATGGGGAACCCAGCGTCCCTTCTGAGTTCCCCAAACTCTTTTTTTGCCTGGACGTTCTCCTCCAGCAGTTCGGCGATGACCTCGTTCTTGGTGGCCAGCTTGGCCTGGAGCTGCTCGATGCGGCGGTCCCTGGCCTTCTCCGAACGGCCGTTCTCAGCGGACCGCTCGAAGGCCTTGTCGGCCTGCGCCAGCACCTAATTGACCCAGGTATGAATCTGGCTGGGCTGCAGGCCCAACTCCTCCGCCAACTTCGAGACGGGCTCCTTGCCGGCCAGATGCCGACGTACGATCTGGGCCTTCTGCTCAGCCGTGAAACGACGACGTTTGCGACTCATGGAATCTCTCCAGTCAGGTTGTACTAACTCAACCAGAAACCGATTCCATTTTCAACTGAGGCAGGACAGTACGTCCGAGCACTCCTCTGACAACGCGATGCCCACATTCGACAGCACGAACTTGCGCCGAAGATTCTGTCATGCTCAATCGCGGACATCACGATCGGCGTTGCAGGCTACGAAATGAACGATCGCGTGCGGATTCGCACAGATCTTGGTGCGCCATTTCACGCGGTGCTTAGTTCTGAGACACCATGAACTCAATGGCCAGCAGAATTGCTCAGAACTCACGGCCAATTCGATCGCCAATACATATGGTACGCGCCGTGCATACATTGAGATCCCCTGCAGCGCGCCCTCATTCATCACGAGCATCTGGAGCGAACATGCACGACTCTCAGTCCTCGAAATCGGCGTCGCTGCCCGATCTGGTCTCGCTCGACACGGAATACCCGATCTGGGATCGGTTCTTCATGGTCGCCCCGCTCGTCGTGGTTGGCACCAAGGAGGCTGATGGCACTTTTGATCTGGCACCGAAGCACATGGTGACGCCGCTTTCTTGGGAGAATTATTTCGGATTCGTCTGCACGCCCAGTCATGGAACTTACCAGAACATACTCCGCGAGGAAGTGTTTACTGTCAGCTACCCGCGAGCGGAACAGGTCGTGCTGACCAGTCTGTCGGCGTCACCGCGCTGCGAGACAAGCACGAAGCCGTCGCTCGTCGCATTGCCGACGTTTGCGGCACAGACGATCGACGGTGTATTCCTTCGAGATGCCGCGTTGTTCCTGGAATGCCGTCTGCACTCGATCACCGATGGTTTTGGAATCAACAGCCTAATTGCAGGACGTATTGTCGCGGCGCATGCGACTCCAGGTGCATTGCGATCGATGGATCAGGATGACCAAGACGTCATCCGGCGTTCACCCGTGCTGGCGTACCTGTCACCTGGCCGATTCACGGAGATTCGTGAGAGTTCGTCGTTTCCATTTCCTGCGGGGTTCATACGGGAGCCGACGTGACGGCACAGACGAATCACACGATTTGCCGATTGCGCGATCACTTGGCCGGCAGGCGGTCAGAGATCGTGGAGCTGCTTGTCGCACTCGCACGAGTCGAGTCGCCGTCGCATGATCGGGCTGCACTGCACTCAGTTCAAGACCTACTCGTGAGAGCGCTGGAAGATCGCGGCTTTCGCGTCGTGCGAATTGCCGGCCGAGAATCCGGAGGGCACCTGTTGGCAGTGCCTGCCTCTCGAAAACGCGGCGCAAAGATGCAACTGCTGCTGGGGCACTGTGACACAGTCTGGCCTCTCGGCACTCTCAATACGATGCCGGTCGAGGAGCGCGAAGGTAAACTGTACGGGCCGGGGGTGTATGACATGAAGGCCGGGCTCGTGCAGGCCATTCTTGCCGTGGACGCACTGCGTCAGACCGGCATCGCCCCAGGCGTGACTCCTGTGATGCTGATTAATTCCGACGAAGAGATCGGGAGTCACGAATCGACGCCGCATATTCAGCGTCTGGCGCGGATCGCGGATCGCGTTTTCGTCACGGAGCCTTCTCTGGGTGCGTCCGGCAAACTCAAGACCGCCCGCAAAGGCGTGGGTAGATTCACCGTCCGTGTGATCGGCGTCGCGGCCCATGCGGGGCTCGATCCGGGCAAGGGGGTGAGCGCGATATTGGAACTTTCGCATGTCGTGCAGTCACTGTTCGCGCTCAATGACGCGAAGCGCGGGATTACCGTGAATGTCGGGACGATTGATGGCGGCCTGCGACCGAACGTCGTGGCACCCGAGGCGCGTGCGGAAGCCGACGTTCGCGTGTTGACGCAGGAGGATGCGCGCTTCATCGAGGCCGCCATCCATGGACTTCAACCGAGTGTTCCCGGTACCCGGCTGCAGATCGAAGGCTGCATCGGTCGACCTCCTCTGGAGCCGACGCCCGGCAATCGCCGGCTATGGGAGGCTGCCCTCGATGTGGCCAGTCAAATTGGGATCGAACTGGATGAAGGGACGGCCGGGGGAGGTTCGGACGGGAATACGACGAGTCAGTTGACTCCGACTCTTGATGGCCTCGGGGCCGTTGGAGACGGCGCTCATGCCGTCCACGAGCATGTGGACATCGATCGCCTCCCGGAGCGCGCGGCGTTACTTGCAGGCCTCCTGATACTCCCCGCGTTCTCGGAAACTCCACCATCGAAACAGGTACTTCCCCGTCTTTCGCCGGTGACTCCGTGAAGAAACCATCCACCATGCGCCCGCTCCTGACATCCTTGACTCGAATTGCTGATTTCGAGCGGGCTCCCTTTGAGATTCAATCCTGGTCGCGCAACGATTGGGCGACCTCGGATTACGTTCTGGGCGAAGTCCTCTCTCCCGTTCGGTCGACGGCAAGACTGGAGCTCACAACGGGCCGCGAGACGACACCCTCGCCCGGCGACTTCGTCATCGGAGCACTGGGGGCACGAGCGGCAACGCTCGAAGCTGTTGGCAACTGGCAGCACATCGAGAACGACAATGTCATGCAGGCTATGACGGCCGCTGGCCTCTTTGGACGGATCACATCGATGTCGCAGTCGATCGGCGACTTTGTCGAGCTGAGATATGTGGGGCATGTAACTCGCGACGGCGCGAAAGTCACGATGCAGCAATTCGTCCAACCAGAATACCCTCCTCTCAAATACAACTGCGCGACGGTGCTGATCATCGGCACGTCAATGTCTGCAGGCAAAACCAAGACCGGTGGTGTGATCGTCAGGATCCTGAAGCAGGCCGGCCTAAAGGTAGTGGGCGTCAAGCTGACTGGTGCGGGACGGTATCGCGACATGCTGGCGTGGCATGACGCCGGAGCCGATGCAGTCTTCGACTTTGTCGATTGCGGACTCCCTTCGACGGTCTGTCCACGAGAGGAGTATGAGACAGCGCTGGAACTGCTTCTGAGTAAGGTCGCTGCGGTTCATCCCGATGTCGTCGTGGCCGAGGCCGGCGCTTCGCCATTGGAACCCTACAACGGCAAGTCGGCCACTTTACTGATCGAGCCCCATGTGTGCTGCACGGTGCTGTGTGCTTCGGATCCGTATGCCGTGGTCGGAGTGACGCAGGGATTTGGCTTCGATCCGGACTTTGTTTCCGGCGTGGCGACATCGACCTCGGCAGGCTGCGCCGTGGTGGAGGAGTTGTCGGGACTGCCGGCCATCAATGCGTTGGATCCAACAACCCGACCGGAACTGGAACGTCTGCTGCTTTCCAAAGTGAAGCCGGCGGTTGATTCATGAACACGAGCCGTCTGGAGTGCTTCGTACAGTTTCTGGTGCGCCGCACGAATCGTGCGTGCCATGAAATGCAACGATCCAGCATGTCCCGGAGACTTCCATGTCTCTAAGCGAGATCGATGCTGCTTTGGGCATCCTGCTCATCGGCAGTTGCATCGTCGCGTCCAACCGCAACCCAGACCGATGCCTCGGACGTGACGCAGGTGACCTACACCAACGAACCCAGAACCTACGGGAACCTGATCTCGCAGCGGAAGTCAGGCGCCAGCCACTACTACCTGTTCGACGCCCTCGGCTCGACGCGGCTGGTGACCGACGCCTCGGAGAGCGTGGCCGAGAGCCTGCTCTACGACGCCTGGGGCAACCTGGTCGGCTCAGCCCCCACGCTGGCGGTGCCGTTCAGGTGGGTTGGGGAACTGGGGTATCTGTTCGTGCCCGTGACTTCCGACTACTACGTCAGGGCCAGGGTCTATCAGCCGGGGATTGGCAGGTGGATCAGTCAGGATCCATTCCTGGTACCCCTGCTCGTCACGCAAGCATATTGCTATGTAGCTAACGCCGTTGTAGAACATTTCGACCCAACAGGACTTCACGAGTCCATAGACGATCCTTCTTCACAACACACTCCTGGTGCGGGTACTGACGACGACGTGATTCGCAACTTGTATTGGCAGCTGTTTCATAGGCTCCTCAATGTCGACCAGTTGCTACTGCGAGTGCAGCAGATGATTGAGTTCCCAAATCCATGCGAATGTGCGCTAGCAACGTATTCGATCATGGACGCTACGTATATATCTATATCATCAGACGTCGAGGCTGTTCCGAACATGAATCGCAAAGTCGAATTGAGACAGTGGTGTAGTCGTGCGAACAAGTGGGTGCTTGCATTCTTGGGACCAGCTATCGAGCGACTGTTTCCACCGGCTAAGGAACAGCGTGACTTTAAGGTACCGAATTAGAGGTATCGAATTAGTGCTTCGATCTGGGATGGATTTCATAGTTCCATTCGCCGTGGAACTTGTGGGGAACGATGTAGAGGTCGTCGATTTCGGCGTCCGTGACTTTGCGGCCCTTGGGGTAATGCTTCTGATCCAGCCACGCATGAACTTCGAGTCCCTCGCGGGTCCGCGTGGTGCCGATCAGTTGGACGACCACTTCCAGGGTCTCCAGCGGGACGGCCTGCCAGTTGCGGGTGATGTGACAGAAGAGCCGATGCTCGATCTTGTTCCATTTGCTCGTGCCCGGTGGAAAGTGACAGACTTCCACGATCATGCCGGTCGCGTCAGCGAACTTCTGAAGTTCGAGTTTCCACAGCCGATTCCGGGAACTGTTGCTGCCGCCGCTGTCGGCGGTGATCAGCACGCGGCGCGGCGCACCATAGCGGCGTTTCCCCAGGCGCTGCCACCAGCGACGGATGGCGGCCACCGCGAACTCGGCCGTGTCATGCGTGATTCCCACCGAAACCCCGGCCTCGTTGTGGCCGAGGTCGTACACTCCGTAAGGAATGGCCTTGCCCTTGTGAGGGTCGGGGAAGTCATGCACGTTCACCTCGACCGGCTGGCCCCGGCGACGATACGTGCGGCCCGGATTCTTCAGGTTTCCCAGGACTTCTTTCTTCTTGGTGTCGACCGACAGGGCCGGTTCTCCACGACGTTGCCGGGCCTTCACCCGCCGGGCGATGTGCTCGAACTGGGCATTGCGGTCCGGATGCTGAGAGCCTTCGCGGGTCTTGCGATTGGCTTGCAGACTGTACCCCTGAGTCTTCAACATCTGGCCCACCTTGCTGGGACTGATGACGAATCCCTGCCGTCGCAACGCCTGCGCCAGCGTTCGCACGCTCTTGCACGTCCACCGCAAAGGAGACATCGGATCCCCCCGCACGCCCGGCTCGACCAATCGCTCCAAGGCCTCGACCAAACCCGGAGACTCGACCTCCCGCGACTTGCGGCCGCCCCCTTCCCGGCGTTGCCGACCCGCCGGCAATGTTTCGGGAGACTCCAGTTCCTGAAGGCCGTTGCGGATCGTGCGATCGGACATCCCGGTCGCCAACGCCACGGCCGTCACGCCCCCCCACCCCAACGATCGCGCTTCGGCGGCGGCCCAACGCCTGCGCCCCCGCTCATCGAGTTCGGGAAGCATGGCGTGATACTTCTGACGAATCCATTCAATAACCTGCGCCTCCGGCATCCCCGAACCATGACACAACCCCCCTCTCACCGCTACCCCAGATTCGGTGGCTTATTGATGCACGACCACTAAAGTGTTGCCTGACGGACATTTTCTAGAGGTCCTGCATGAGCGCACAGGAGGCGTATCTAAGGATTGCCCACAGTGCTTTACATGCAGCTTTCGAGGACGCAACGCCGATTTGGAGCAGATCCACAAGTACTCTCACTTAGAGATCACAAGTACGACTAATCGTAGCTGTCCATTTCAGCGCAGCGGAGCTGTTTGCGGCTTGGTCAGGTTGCGTCAGCGAGGGGAACGAGAATTTCGAGCCGGGATTTGTCGGGCGGATCGAGACCGTTTTCGCGGAGCAGCCGGTGAAAGAGGCTCTCGCCGGTTTGCCACCAATTCTGGATTTCCAACTGCACACTCGCCAGCGTGAACTGGGGAAGGTGAAGTTTCAGCGACTCAAGGACGCTGATCAGAATCGTTCGTCGTCGCGCACCACCAATGGTCTTGCTGGTGCCCGGTCCGGCGGTCCATCGCTGCGCGCGCAGGGAGCGTTCAGCTTCATTGTTGGTGCCGGGTGCCTCGGGATGCAGCACAAACGTGAACAGTTCTTCGTCACACATCAGCCGCACAACTTCATGCATCAGATTGCTGAATTCGTGATCCGTTCCTTCAGCGTTCGTCTCAGTGGCATCGTACCCGCAACGGCTGACACACAGTTCGGACACGTCGTCAAACAGTTCTGCCACACGAGCCCTTCGGCCGGACTTGCCTAACCGCCCGTCTGCGGCGAAGCGTTTGGCTTTGCGATACACGGCGAGCAGTCCGTCAAGAAACAATCGGTATTCGGAATTGTCCGGGTCGAGCAGTGTGAATCGAATGGCTTTGCGAAGCAGATGCGCCCAGCACTTCTGTGCATTGGAAAAGCCGCGGTACACAGCCGCATCGTCGCTGACCAGCACGCCGTTGAAGTCGTCCTTCGAAAGAATCTGAGCGAGCGTATCGCTGTCTTTCCGGCAGCCAAACACCAGCACGCGGGCCTTCTCAGACAAAAACGCCCACACGGAATTCCGGCTCCAGCTCGTTTCGTCTGCGTGCACGACGGCACTCACAGCCAGTAGTTGACACAATGCTTCGAACTCGTCCGCCCACTGCTGAGCCAACTGATTCAACAGCGAATCCGCCTGCGATTTCGACAGTTCCAGCTGCCAGAAGAATCTCAGCTGAGCACACACTTTGTCGATCGAAAGGCCGACCATCGACACCAGAAATGCCACCGCCACGTGAATCTCAATGCCAAACTCCGATCGGCGAGGCACGCCGTCGATGTCCGCGGTGTTTCGCCGCCGGGGCCACGCCAGATTTCATACACCACGCGAGTCGCTCTGCCATTTCGAATTCGCCACACCGGGCGGTCAATCACGTGACGGCAGTCCGCCAGGTCGAATCCTTCGGGCAGGATCAGTTCATGCTGATCGGCCTCGTTAATCTTGTCCTGCGTGGGACGTCGTCCTCGTCGTTCTGACTGCTGCCGACTTCCGCTCGCACCGTGCTTCCTCTTACCGCCGGATGTCGCATTCTCCCGCCGCTTCTCTTCGGCACTCAGCGAGTACGATTGCTGCAGCCGCTGGGTCGGATTCTTCTTCTCCAGTTCTGAAATGCGCTGCTTCAGCCGCCGGTTCTCTTCACGCAATTCCGTCAGCTCCGCCTGCAGCCGCATCACCAGCCGGACGAGTTCCTCGTGGCTCAATTGTCGCACGGATCCATCCATGAACGACGTTTACCACACTCGATCATTTCACAAAACACCAATCCCAACACCACAATGGACAGCTACGACTAATCTGGGTTTCTGGGTCGAGGAGAATCTTCCGAATTGGATGATCGGAGCGCTTTCTTTGCTTCTCTTTGATCACTCAATGTGGTTCTGCAATATCGAGATCGAACGCGAAGTGACAGTCGAGATCACACAACGGACTGGCATTTGCGAAGTCGTGTAAGAACTGAAAATGGTCGACTAGCAAGATCACATTGTCGTGAGCGTTGCATCCGCGGCGTCTTGACGTTGGGCTGAGCTTTCGAGTTGGAGTTTTTGGAGGTCGTCTACTCGTACCAGGCTTCCAGCGTGCCGTCGCCAGTGTCTTGCACGTAGTCTAATCGCTCGCTCAGATCGATCACATCTGCATCGCGACAGCCCTTCTTGACGATCGCGTGAGTCAGGTCGCTCGCCAGCCAGCGAATGTCCACCGACGTCATGGTGATCGTTTCGATATCATCGCTCGATGCGCATGCATCGAGCTGTTCCTGGACTTCAGGTGTGTCGTTCCACTTCAGCACGATCGCACGCTCATGCGGCAACAACTCCAGTTGGACTTTACGCGACATTGGCAAGCTGCTCCGTAAGCGATGGTGCGTCATGCCGCTCGGCGCCGGCGCTCGGCGCGCTGTTCGCGCGCACGCTGAGCTCGGTCCATGGCTTCGTACACTCGTTGTTCAATAAGATGTTGAGGATGTTCCTTGATCCAACGGTCCGGAAGAAGTGATGGTAACTCATCCGGCGGCGTGGTTGGCAACCGTGCATAGACGTCTTGCAGATACGCAAACGGATCGGCTCGCAATCGATTGCAGCTTTTGGTCAGAGTGAATAACTTCGCTGCGGTCTGGCCAGCCGTCGCGTTACCGACGAAGAGCCATGCCTTGCGTCCCAAGATCGGATACTTCAGCGCGCGTTCGGCCGCGTTGTTGTCCATCGGGACTGCGCCGCATTTCAGGAATCGCGTAAACGACTCCCAGCGATTGAGCATGTCGTGGATCGCGCCGGCCAATTTTGATTTGGGAAGGACGCGATCTCGCTGCGACTGGAGCCAGTGATGAAACGACTGGACGATTGGACGCGACAATTGCTGACGCGCCGCCAATCGAGTTGCCTCATCACTGGATCGATACCGGTCTTCGATGTCGAACAGCTGTCGGAAATACGCTAGCGCCGAACGTGTTTGAGGCGTCGCGCCGAGATGATGACAGGCTTCAAACTTGCGCCGTCCATGCACCCAGCAACTCGCCTTGATCACGTCCGGCCAAAGTCTGCCGATGCGCTCGTACGCGACATAGGCGTCGGCCGTCAGGTAACCTTGAAATCCCTCCAGCATCGACTCCGGCCGAATGCTGCGGCGATCCGACGTATAGAAGAAACAATCGTAAGGATGATCGGCATCGCCCACACCGGCCCAGAGATAACCCTTCAGTGCGCGACCCGGTCCGCCCAGTTCCATCACTGGAGTTTCGTCCATCCCCAGGACAGCCGATTGTCGGGCCAGTTTCCACATCAACTCCACCAGCGGCGTGACGCCTCGCGCAAGACCTCGCATCCACCGCCACTGCGTGCTGCGATCGATTCTCACGCCGCTACGACCCAGGATGTCTTCCAGGCGATAGTAAGGCAAATGATCGGCAAAGCGACTGACCGTGAGGTACGCCCACAAACTCGGACCGGCGAAGGACTGGATCAACGCGACCGGCCGCTGGGCGGCAATCATGGTCGTGCTCTGATCGGGCTGATCGAGCGCGATCACTTCTTGAAACTGCTCGATGACCTTCAACTGCATCGGGATCATCTCCAGCGTTTCGCCGATCTTCTTGAAGAATCGGCGAGCGTTGGGATGATTCAAAACGTCGGCCGGGACTTCTTCTTCTTTCAGATAAAACCGCTGCTCGTGACGTGGCAGAAACTCAGGGAACACTCGTCGCTGGCGTCCCTGACTGGTCCGCTTCTTCTTGGCTTCGGCTGCTTGCTGTGTCGCGTCGACCGGCGGTGGCGATTCGAGCGTGGTGGTATCAAACAGAAACGTCTGTGCTGGATCGGTAAAGCGTTCGCGACGCGATCCGAAGATCGAACGTTTCAGCAGCGCGTTGTCTGCGGCCAGGCGATCGATCGTCTGCTGCTGCTCGGCAATTCTCTCCTGTGCCTCAGCGAGCAAGGCTTCCAGATGCGCGATGTGTGCCTCCGCGTCGTGTCTTTGGGAAACAGTCGCTTGCAACTCGGCCCGAAGTTGCACGATCACCGCGTGGCAACTCTCGATGTCGTCGGGAAGTTCAGGGCCGAGAGAAGGCATCGATTGCAGCGACAGGTCGGATCGATTCCAAAGGGGAAAGGACGATGAGCGAATTATGCACAGCAGAAGAAATGGCGCAAGTCCAGTTCGTGAACTTTCTGAAAAGAATGCGACCCGGAAAAACTCCGAGTCGCAGCGTGTGTCGAGACGTCACCAAAAACATCACCAGCGGTACTTCAGTGATGTGTGCTTGAGTCGACAGTAAGCATCTCTCGTGGCAACTGAAATCGCCGCCGCTGACGCGCCGAGCCGAGATCAATGCCGTCGAGAATGAGCGACAACTGTGCTCGCGTGACCTCGATCGTCTCCTGCTGCTCGATCGCCTTGGCATCGGGAAGCTGATACGTTCCCTGCTGAAGTTGCTGATACCAGATACAGAAGCCGGTCTGCCCCCAGTAAAGAACCTTGATGCGATCGCGCCGCTTGTTGAGGAACACGAAGAGGCTTCCTGACAACGGATCCTGCTTCAATGCCGACTCAGTTAATGCGATCAAACCGTGGAAGCTCTTTCGCATATCGGTCGGTGTGCGATAAAGGAACACGCGGAATTGCGATTGAAAGGCGATCATCGCGTCGCACCCTCCCGGTGTTCTGCGGCATCGAGTGTTTCGATCACCAGCCGCAGCGCCACCACGTCCACTTCACCGGTCAACTGGATGCGGCAACCAGAGGGATGAATGATCTCCAGCCTGGCCGTGTGATCGAGCACTTGCAGGGGAACGAAGAGTCGTCGGTTGTCCAGTGGCGCGACCGTTGCCTTGCGCGTGGTTGCGTCATCGTCCAACGGCTCCCGCAATCTCCTGCGCCACGCATAGAACGAAGGCAGCGAAACGGATCGGGTCAAACAAAACTGGCGAATCGACAGACCGCTGTCGACCTGCTGCTTGAGAATCTCCTGCCAGCGCAGTTCTTTCTCGGCACTCTTTCGTCTAGGCATCTCTGGCCTCCTGGGGTGATCGTGACAGAACAAGTCACGCTACCACCCACGAAAAGACGCAGCCGATGCAACGCTCACACATTTTCTCGATCTACGAGGTAAACAGATGCACTCCTTCAAATTCGACTTGGCCGCAGTCAGGTTGACACTGGCCTTGGGACTCTCAAGTTATACCAGTTTACTGTCTTATTGATTGGTCTTGTGTGTCTGGCGTTGTGAGTGCATGCTGTGGAGACCATGGAAGGTCATCATCGGACACAGGAAGAGTGGCAGCAGCGGGTCGCCGAGTTGGAGGCCCAGGTCGCCGCGCTGACGGCGCAGGTCGAGAAGTTGACCAAGCTGCTCGAAGAGAAGACACGCTCGGGGAAACGGCAGGCCGCGCCGTTCTCGAAGGGGCCGCCCAAGGCCCAGCCGAAACCGCCCGGTCGCAAGCCGGGGGAGGACTACGGCCGGCATCAGCGGCGTGCGGTCCCCGACCATGTGGACGAAGTCTACAACGTGCCGTTGCCGTCGCGGTGTCCCGCGTGCGATTCGGCAGACCTGCTCGACGAGGGGACGCAGTCGCAGTGGCAGACCGACCTGCCCACGCAGCCGATCGTGCGGCGGTTCGACATTCACTGCGGGCATTGCTCCGACTGCGGCACTCGCGTGCAGGGCCGGCATGAACTGCAGACTTCCGACGCCCTGGGAGCGGCCGCCAGTCAACTGGGACCACATGTGCACGCGGCGCAGGCGATTCTCAACAAGGAACTGGGTCTCTCGCACGGCAAGATCGCGCGGCTGATGAAACTTCTGTTCGGCATCAGCATCCAGCGTTCGACCTCGTGCCGCTCGGTGCTGAGAACCTCTCAGAAGTGCCAGCCGGCGTACGGGGAGATCGTCGACAAGGTGCGGGGCTCGCCGGTGATCAAGAGCGACGAGACCGGCTGGAAGGTGAGCGGCGTGCTCCACTGGCTGCATGTGTTCGTGAGTGAGAAAGCGGTGCTGTACCGCATCGATCGGCGGCGGGGACACCAGGTTCTGGAAGACGTCATCGGTCTCGACTACCACGGCGCGCTGACCGTGAGCGAACTCTCACGTGCCAACTCAATCAGCTCGAACCACCATTCCGCCAACGCAGGATCCGCTGCCCGTGCCATTCCACTCTCCGGAAACGAGGTCACTAAACCCCGATTCTCGCACCCCCGTCAAGAATGGCTCTGATGGGCGCTTACTTGCGTAGAAACGACAAGAGCCGAGGCGTTTGCCTCGGCTCTCTGCGTTCACCGTTGGGTCGGTTCGTTTCCGACCCAAATCTAAAAGTGGTGTGGTCTTGCCTCTCTTCACAAGAGACTTTGAGACATTTCGCGAAAGTCTCGGTGTGATAACCCGTGCCAACATCGATCTGCCTACTTCGTCGCCACTTCCAGTACGATTGACTCGTTCCGTCGTGATCCCTTTTGTGTCTTCCTGGACTTCGACATCTTGACCGTAATCTTGCCACCGATGGCCGTCAACGCACGGACGAGTTGATCCATGGAAACGTCAGCAGCCGCTCGTTCGATCTTGGCGACGCGAGGCTGACTGGTCTTGAGCATCTCGCCGAGTTGCTTCTGCGATAGACTGAGGGCTTTGCGCTGCCTCCGGATCGCTAATGCCAACTCGACACGCGTCTCCAGCAACTGACGCTCCTCATCGCTCATCTCCAGAAACTCAGCGGCACTTCCAACCTTCCAACCCGCCGCTTCGAGAGCCTTGCGTTTTTTGGCATCCATCAGACAAACCTCATTTCTTGCGTTTCTTATCCGCCGATTTCACGGCCGCGTCGTACTGCTTCAAACGCTGCCTGCACCGCTGCATCACCTCATCCGGAATCTTCCGCGTCTTCTTGCTGTAGACTTCCAGAATCAAGATGGCATCGGGATCGATGCGATACATAATTCTCCAGTTGTGCTCGGCGTCTCGGACTCTCAATGCACCACAACGGGAACCCACATCAGGCAGCGCCTCCGCTTGCGGCATCCCGAGTCGCTCCCCTTCCTGGAGCAATCGCAGCAGCATCCCAGCCTCTTGCCGCCCCTCTGGCGTAAATGGCGGAGTCTTGATCTCGCCATGCAGCCAGACCAGAGGCTTCGGTGCCAATTCGTCCTCCCTGGCTGACGTCGATCCTGACATTCCCACGGTCCTCGATGCAACATTATCAACTGTATATCAGATATGATATACAGTCAAGGCGCATTGGGCCGAGCGCTCCGTCATTGAATCTCCCCGAGAACGCCCGGATCATGGCATCTCATTCTCTACGACCACCCGGACAGACCATGAACTTCATCCTCACCCCTTGGCACATCGCCTTCGCTGCTTTGGCAGGTTGGGTCAACGAGCGGCAGCAGCAGATCATCGAGTTCCAGAATGCCCAGATCGAAACTCTCCTCAAACTCCACGGCCGCAAACGCATCCTGCTGACCGACGACCAGAGACGGATGCTGGCCGTGAAGGCCTTCGCCCTGGGACGCAAGGCGCTTCGTCAACTGACCACGATCGTCACGCCTGACACAATCCTCCGCTGGCATCGTGAACTCGTCGCCCGCAAGTGGGACTACAGTGACCCGCAGAGGGGTGTCGGCCGACCCCGCATCCGCCAGGAGATTGTCGACTTGATCTTGCGATTCGCGAGGGAGAACCCTCACTGGGGCTACGAACGCATCCAAGGAGCGGCTGTCGAACGTCGGTTACGATATCTCGGATACCACCATCGCCAACGTCCTCAAGCAACATGGACTTGAACCGGCTCCCGATCGACAGCGGACAGGGAACTGGAGCAAGTTCCTCAAGGCTCACTGGGACGTTCTGGCGGCGGTTGATTTCACGACAGTCGAAGTCTGGACCCGCAATGGTCTGGTGACGTTCTACCTGCTGTTCGTGATGGAACTGAAGTCCAGGCGTGTCCACTTCGCTGGATGCACTGCCAGCCCGGATGACACGTGGATGCGGCAGATCGGCCGCAACCTCACTGATGCGGAGGACGGGTTCCTGGCGGGGAAGCAGCACGTCCTCATGGACCGCGATACCAAGTTCAGTCATGGCTTTCGCCAGGTCGTCCTGCAGAAGGCCGGTGCTGCTCCGCTGCAGCTTCCCCACCGCAGCCCGAACCTGAATGCCTTTGTGGAGAGGTTTTTCAGAAGCCTCAAGTCCGAGTGTCTCGGCCAACTGATCTTCTTTGGTCAGAAGTCACTCGAACGCGCTGTGCTTCAGTATCTCGAGCACTACCACGCCGAACGAAATCATCAGGGGTTGAGCAACACGCTCATTGCTCCGTCCGATGAGGTCGGATCCGCAACGGGCGACATCCAATGTCACGAGAGGCTCGGCGGCATGCTGAAGTACTACCAACGCGCCGCCTGAGCATCGGCCTCGTTGGTTGCATCGTGCGTGTAAGCGCACATCGGCACCATATGGCGTGGTCGGCTTTGGCTACGTTGCTTCTGGGCGGTCGAGTCGGCTCAGGCGGCGTCGCAGGCGGTCGCGGTCGCGGCGGGCGGACTGTTCGCGGCGTTCCTCCACGCGGTAGGTACGGATTGAGTCCGGGTGAGTCGCTGCCCAGACGTCCGGGCGCAGTGACTCGTAGTCGGTGCAGCCGGCCAGCAGCTGGTCCAGCACATCCTTCACGTACTCCCACGCATCCAGATCGTTTCGCTGAGCACTGCTCACCAGGGTCATCAGGTCGGCCGCCCGGTAACCGGCCGGCACGCTGCCGCAGAACAGCCAGTTCTTCCTGCCCAGGGCCACCTGACGCATCAGTTGTTCGCTCAGGTTGTTGTCGATCGGGAGGCTCCCGTCGTCCAGGTAACGCACCAGGCCGTCCCACTGATTGAGCAGGTAGCCGCGCGCTTCACCGATCTTTTCCTTCTTCGAAATGTTCGTCATCTGCGTGTCGACGTAGTTTCGAAGTGAGTCCCAGATTGGTCGGCTGCAACGATGACGAAGTGCAAGACGGCCCGCGTCGTCCAGAGGCCTGGCCTGGTCTTCGATGTCATACAGCGCCGTGTACGTTTCCAGAACGAACTTCGCGTGACGCTGATGATTGTCCAGCGCAGCCTCGAACTTCCGCCGCGCATGCGCATTGCAGGCCGCATGCACGATCGAGCCGCTCGAACGCATCATGATGCCGGTGTTCGCGCCGTAACAATCTCCGATCAAGGTCCCTTCGTAATCGTTGTCGATCAGAAACAGGTCCGGGCCGTCGCGATGACGGCTCACCGTGAAGTCGAAGATGTTCAGCGGAATGCTCATCCCGCGATACACCCACATCTTCGCCGTGAGGCTCTTCTTCTTCGTGGCGATTGCGTGGCTGATCACTTCGTGAACGCGTTTGCTTTTCGGGATCGTCCGGATCGATCGCCGGAATCGCATCCGGCAGCAGCAGGCACACGCCCGTGTCGTCGGTTCCGAGACACGGATCGGTGCGGACAACGTCACTCAGGTAGTCGATGAACGGGCGGATCAGTTCGGCCGAAGCGCTCAGTACATTCAGCAGCGTACTGCGAGGAAGATGAACGCCGCTGCCGGCAAACATGTCTTCCTGACGATACACGGGAAGGTGATAACCGTACTTGCCGGTGATCAGTTGAGCGGCAATCGATGTGTCATAGCGGTCACCGGCAACCAGCGATGGCGGCCGAGGAGCCTGCAGTACGCCGGCATCCGGTTCCGCCGGACGCACGTACTTCGGATAGATCTTCCTGACAACATGCAGCACCGGACGACGAAAGTCCAGTGTCTCGGTGATGTCTTCACCAATCCGCTGCAGGCCCTCCTTCTCGTCGTTGTCGAAGTCAACGATGATCTCCTGACGCGGCAGGTGTTCCGGGAATAACTCGCCGGTGCCGCGGCGACGCCGACGCTTCTTCTGTTTCGCTCCTGCCTGTTGGCGATGTTCCTCCAGCGCCTGCAGAATGCCGGCCCGGGCATCCTCGATGTCGTCTTCGGAATCGAACGCCAGCAGCAACTGGCCCGCGGCGTCTCCGTGGTATCGTTCTCGCTGGTGCGGCCGAAGATCCGACGAATCAACGCCGCCAGTTCATCGCGACTTTGCTGCAACTGTGTCCGCAGGTCGGTGTTTTCCTGCTGAAGATCGCTGACCTGCGCGGCGGCCGACTTCGCGTCGTTGAGGAACCGCTCGTTGTCGCGTGTGAGCTGTTCGATACTTTCCTTCTGCTGTTCGTTGCGTGCACTGAGCGCGGCATTCTGCTGCTGCAGCTGTGCATGAAACGTCGACGAAGTTCGGCAAGCTCACTCATGCCGCGAAACGTAACAGCGTCTCTCGATCGCGCAAGTCCAGTTGGCGTGTTTTTCAAAAAACAGAGCAGGTTTTTCCGCCGACTGATCGACTTCAAAACCTGCTCGTCTGTTGATGGACTTCAGGTGACTTTCTGCCGCCGTGATCAGCTGAGCGCGGAGCTCACAGTCCGGGCTCAGGCAGCGTCCGCATGATCACCTGGCCTGCCTGCGAAAACGTTTTCGTCGCCGAGCTGACTGAATGTCGATGCCGCTCAGCAGCATCGACAGTTCCGCCGCATCAATGTTCACGGCCGGACGGTCTCCCGATTCAATGCGTTCGAAGGTTCCGTCTCCAGCAGCTTGTAGAACAGGATCATTCCGTCCGTATCCCAGTACAGCGCCTTGAGCCGGTCCTTTCGCCGATTGATGAAAAGAAACAAACTGCCGTCGTTCGGTTCGCGTCCGAGCTCCGACCGCACGATGCCGGAGAGACCGCAGAATCTTTTTCTCATGTCCGTGGGCTGTGAATACAGAAAGATCGATGCGGATGTCGGCAGGGAAATCATGACCGAACCTCCGAACCAGCCAGCGTGCCGGCCACCAGGAGCACCAGTTCGCGATCGGTTGCCGGAATCTCCATGATCACACCCTGCGGCCACACGATTCGCACAGGCAGAGCCTGGTCGATTCGCTGCTCCGTCTCGGTCACATTCACCGGCACGAACCCGCCACGTATCGCGATCCGTGTCCCGAAACTTCCGCCGCCAGTTGTAGAACGATGCTGTCGAAACACCGTGCCGCCGACACAACTCAGCCACCGTGAGCGAACTCTCATCCGCCAGCTCAATCAATTCGAACCACCACTCCGCCAACGCAGGATCCGCTGCCCGTGCCATTACACGCTCCAGAAACGAGGTCACAAAAACCCCGATTCTCGCACCCCCGTCAAGAATGGCT